>NZ_JBIVPX010000012.1:0-260671 GCF_044754905.1 Lentzea sp. NPDC092896 | reverse complement strand
GCCCCTGCGACGCGCGCGGCCGCGTTGGCCGGCTTCGTCGGCGTGGTGATGGCACTCATGACTTACGCTCCCAGAACGCCGGACCCACAGCCTCGATGAAGTCGCTGCGGGCAACCAAGTATCCGTCTTCGTCCACCGTGATCGGAAGCTGGGGAAGAGGACGGGTTGCCGGACCGAACCGCGGCTTGGCGTACTCGAACACGTCGAACTGCGACTGGTGGCACGGGCAGAGCAGCAGACCGGTCTGCTGCTCGAACAGCGACGTCGGGCATCCGAGGTGCGTGCAGATCTTGGAGTACGCGTAGAGGTCGCCGTAGTTGAAGTCTTCCTGACCAGCGCGCTTGGTGACCGCCTGGTTCGGGCGCATGCGGATGAGCATGACCGGCGCGTCGGCCCGCTTGAGGGCCGCGACCAGGGCGTGCTCGTCCTCGCGCTCGGACTCCCGGAACGGGAACACCGTCTCGAAGCCGCCCGGCTCGACGTCCTCGGGACGCACCAGGGAGACCTCGTGGAAGTTGCCGGTGTGGCGGCGCAGGTAGACCTTCTCGCCCTTTTCGGCCTTCCAGCCGGTGTGCCACAGCGAGTTCTTGGTCTCGCTGTCCGCGTGCGGGTTCTTGATGAGCGCGCCCAGCGGGACGGCCGCGACGCCCAGACCCAGCACGCCGGCGCCGAGGCCCGCGGTGCGCTTGATCAGGCTGCGGCGCGCGATGCCGCTGCGCTCGCCCGCGTCGGCGAGCTCCGCGACCAGGGTGGCGCGGTCAACCTCGGCCGACGGGCCGTCGTGGCGCTGCTGCACCGCGAGCTCTTCGGGGATGAACTTCTTGGTGTAGAGCAGCGCGGCGACGCCCAGCGCCACCACCGACAGGCCCAGGAACAGGCCGATCAGCGGGTTGTAGAGCATGTGCAGCAGGTGGCCGTCGGTGTGCGGGGCCTCGTACTGCCACGGCCAGAACAGGAACACGCCGAGGAAGGCCAGTCCGGACAACGCGGAGATCACGAACCAGAGCGCGACGACGCGCTCGGCGCGACGCTCGGCACGCGTCCCGGGGACCGGGAACCTCTCCTCGTAGTGGACGAGCTCGACGCCGTCCATCTTCGTGCCGAGCCTGACGAGGTCGTCCCGGCTCATCTCCGCGAGCTCTGCCTCGCTGGGCAGCTCGGTCGGCTTGTCGCCGCTCATGCCTTGGCTCCGATCCAGAGGGTCACGCCGATGAGCGCGGCGATGCCCACGATGAACGCGATCAATCCCTCGGAGACGGGTCCGAACCCGCCCAGGGGGTTACCGCCGGAGTTGTTGTTTCCGTCGGTGACCGACTTGACGTACGCGATGATGTCTTTCTTCTCTTCCGGCGTGAGCTGGCGCTCGCCGAACTTCGGCATGTTCTGCGGGCCGGTCAGCATCGCCGTGTAGATCTGGTCCTCGGTCACGCCGTCGAGCTCCGGCGCGAACTTGCCGGACGACAGCGCGCCGCCACGGCCCGTGAAGTTGTGGCAGCTGGCGCAGTTGAGGCGGAAGAGCTCGCCACCGCGCGCGGGGTTGTCGCCGCGCAGGGCCTCGCCGGACTCGGAGGGCTTCTTCGGGCCCTCGCCACCGTTGGCGGTGATGTAGGCCATCAGCGCGTTGATCTGCTCGGGGGTGAGCTTCGCCGGCTTGCGGATGGCCTGGGCCTCCTGCCGCGCCATGGGCATGCGGCCGGAGGAAGTCTGGAAGTACACCGCGGCGTCACCGACGCCGATCAGGCTCGGCCCGCGGTCCTTGACGCCCTCGAGGGACTTGCCGTGGCAGCCCGCGCAGGTGTTCAGGTAGATCTGCTCGCCCTGGCGGACCAGAGCGTCCTCCTGCTGCGCCTGAGCGGTCTGCGCCTGGGGCGCGAACGCGGCGAACAGCATGCCTGCGCTGAGCAGGGCGAAGCCCAGCGCGAGCAGACCGGCGACCCGGCGGCGCAGCTTCGTGCGGGCGCCGCGCGGGCGTTTCGTAGTGGTGGTCATGGTGTGCGGCAACCCTTGCTGTCAGTTCGGGAGCTCGTGGCTGGGGAGCAGGTCAGGGCACGATGTAGATGATGGCGAAGAGCCCGATCCACACGACGTCGACGAAGTGCCAGTAGTACGACACGACGATGGCGGAGGTGGCCTGCGCCGGCGTGAACTTGCTGAGCTTCGTCCGGATCAACAGGTAGACGAACGCGATCAGACCGCCGATGACGTGCAAGCCGTGGAAGCCGGTCGTGAGGTAGAAGACCGTGCCGTAGGCCGACGACGGGATCGTCGTGCCCTCCTCGACGAGGGTGAAGTACTCACCCGCCTGGCCTCCGACGAAGATCGCTCCCATGATCAACGTCACGATGTACCAACGACGCAGACCGAACACGTCGCCCCGCTCAGCGGCGAACACGCCCCACTGACACGTGAAGGACGACGCGACCAGGATGATCGTGAAGACCGCCGCGTAGGGAACGTTCAGGTGGGTGGGCGCTGGGGGCCAATGCCCAGTGTCGTTCTGGGCCTTCACCGTGAAGAACATGGCGAAGAGGCCAGCGAAGAACATGAGCTCGCTGGACAGCCAGACGATCGTGCCGACGCTGACCATGTTCGGGCGGTTCAGCGAGTGCACGCGCTGGCCGATTGAAGGCGCTGCCGTGGTCACGCGCAGCATTATTGCCTGCGGAATTTCCGTCCGCCCATCGGGTCCTGCGCGGATCATGGGTCGGCTGGGTCACACAGCGGGTGATCGCGAGGAGATCAACGAATGGGCTTGCTGGGCCGATTGCGGGACATGCTGCGCCAACTCCGCGGACAGCGGGAGGTGCCGACGCTGTCGATCGACGATCCGGAGCTGGTCGTCGTGGTCGAGGCGTTCGACATCGCGGAGGCCGATTCGGCCGCTCTGGCCCGTTCGCCGCAGTGGCGCGCCGACGAGCTCGCCGTGCTCCGCCACCACGTGCGCATCCCCGTTGACCAGGTCGAACGCGCGCGAGAGCTGCTCACGCCCGACGGCTGGGTGCTCGCCGCCGGTGATATATCGCATATCAGTCGGGTGCAGAAGCTGGACGCCCTGCACTGCGCTCAGGAGCGGTCGAGGATGGCCTCGCTGGCGCAACGACTGGGCGGGGACGCACTGGGGTGGGACGCCCTGCAGAAACCACACGAACCGGCCCGATAGCATCACGGCGACCTTGGTCACTTTCTTCACGACCGCAGTCGGCAGTCGCAGCGGAGGATCCAGAGATGAGCACGCAGACCACGAAGATCCTGGTGTTCAGCCACCGGCCCGAGGTGCGTGAGACGATCATCACTGCGGTCGGCCGCCGTCCCGCGCCGGACCTCGCGCGCGTCGAGTACGTCGAGGTCGGCGCTATCGCGGACGTCCTCTACGAGGTGGACAACGGCACCGTCGACCTGCTGATCCTCGACGGCGAGGCGCAGCCGACCGGTGGCATGGGCCTGTCCCGCCAGCTCAAGGACGAGATCACGAACTGCCCGCCGATCGTCGTCGCGGTGCGCCGCAAGGACGACAGGTGGCTCGCGACCTGGTCGCAGGCGGACGCGGTGCTGGTGCACCCGCTCGACCCGCTGGCCGCCGCCGAGACCGTGGCCGAGGTGCTGCGGGGCTTGGCTTTGCCCGTCGTCAAGGGCTGATCCCGTCATGAGCCAGCGCACCTGGCCCTCGCTGCTCAACCGGCTGCTCGACGGCGTCGACCTGACCGCTGACGACACCGCCTGGGGAATGGACCAGGTGATGTCCGGCGAGGCGACCGCGGCGCAGATCGCGGCGTTCGTCGTCGCGCTGCGCGCCAAGGGCGAGACGCCGGAGGAGGTCGACGGCCTCGCGACGATGATGCTCAACCACGCGAACCGGTTCACGGTGGACGTGCGGGCGACCGACATCGTGGGCACCGGCGGCGATCATTCCGGTTCGGTGAACATTTCGACGATGGCCGCGATCATCACGGCCGCCGCGGGCGTGCCCGTGGTCAAGCACGGCAACCGCGCGGCGTCGTCGCAGTGCGGCACGGCGGACGTGCTGGAGGCGCTGGGCGTCGCGATCGACCTGCCCGCCGGCGGTGTGCAGGAGACCGTGCGCGAACTCGGCATCGGCTTCTGCTTCGCGCCGGTGTTCCACCCCGGCTTCCGGCACGCGGGCCCGGTGCGACGCGAGATCGGCATTCCCACGTCGTTCAACCTGCTCGGCCCCCTGACGAACCCGGCGCAGCCCACGGTCGGCCTGATCGGCTGTGCGCGGGCGTCGGCGGCGCCGCTGATCGCCGGCGTGTTCGCGCGGCGGCGCAACACCGCGCTGGTGGTGCGGGGCGACGACGGGCTCGACGAGATCACCACGACCACGACGACGTCCGCGTGGCTCGCGCAGGACGGTGTGGTGCGCACGGAGACCATCGATCCGTCCGTGCTCGGTGTGAAGCCCGCGCGCGAGGAGGACCTGAAGGGCGGCGACTCGTCGGTCAACGCCCAGGTGGTCCGCGACCTCGTGGCCGGCAAGACGGGTTCGGTGCGGGACGCGGTGCTCGTGAACGCGGCGGGCGCCATCGCGGCGCACGGCGGGTTCTCCGACGACCTGCACGCCGACCTGACGGCCTCACTGAGCCGCGCGGCCGACGCGATCGACTCAGGCAGGGCGGCGACGCTGCTGAGCCGCTGGGTGGAGCTCTCACAGGCTCTGAAGGCGTCCTCTAAGAAGTAACCGAACGACTGACTGAACGGGTTCCGGTCACGCGTCGTCGCCGACGCGTGACCCTGCTCGCACGGCCGCCGCATCGGTGTAGTCCGAGCGAGTGATGGGCCAGAGATGCGCGCCACGTGGTAACGCCGTCGCAATCGCCACCTGGAATGCTGGAGTCATGGCCCTCCTCTACCCGGTGATGAAGCACGTCGTCGCGCGCACAGCCCGTCTGGTCTACCGCCCGGTGGTGGACGGTCTGGAGAACATCCCCACCGACGGCCCCGTCATCCTGGCGGCCAACCACCTCAGCTTCATCGACAGCGTCGTGATCCCGATGGTCGTGCCGCGCCGGGTGTCGTTCCTCGCGAAGGCGGAGTACTTCACGGGCACCGGTCTGAAGGGCTCGCTGTCGCGCTGGTTCTTCTCCTCGCTCGGCCACGTGCCGGTGCACCGCGGCAAGGGCCGTGACGCCCGTGCAGCGCTCGACACGGCCGCCGACATCCTCGCGCGGGGTGACGCCTTCGCCATCTACCCGGAGGGCACGCGCTCGCTCGACGGCATGCTCCACCGCGGCCGCACGGGCGTGGCCCGCATGGCGCTGGAGTCCGGGGCCCCGGTCATCCCCGTCGGCATCATCGGCACGGACAAGGTGCAGCCGGTCGGCAGCAGGTTCCCGAAGATCGTCCCGGTGACGGTCCGCTTCGGCGAGCCGCTCGACTTCAGCCGCTACGAGGGCATGGAGGAGTCGCTGCCGGTGCTGCGCAGCGTCACCGACGAGATCATCTACCGCATCCTCGACCTGAGCGGCCAGGAGTACGTCGACGCGTACCAGAAGACGCCCGAGAAGGTCTCGGCCGCCGCGTAGCCGCCACAGACTCGTTCGAGGCCTGCGAAAGGGCCCTCCTCGCTGTCGGCGGGGAGGGCCCTTTCTCGTGCGATATGCGATGTATCACATACGGGACATCAGTCCGTCCACACACGACTGAGGCCCCCTCCGCTGTGGAGGGGGCCTCAGTCGAAGCAATATCCGATGTATCGGATATCAGTCGTGGTTGGGACCGGTGTGGTACTCGAACACCAGACCGCCGACCATGACCAGCACCATGACGATGGCGATCACCAGCAGCCACACGTGCCAGAACGCCAGCGCCACACCGGTGGTCGCCGCCGCGGCGGCGAGCCCGACCGGCCAGTACGAGCCGGGGCTGAAGAAGCCCAGCTCACCGGCGCCGTCGGACACCTCGGCGTCGGGGTTGTCCTCCGGCCGCACCTCGATGCGGCGGGCGACGAACCGGAAGTAGGTGCCGGTGATGAGGGCCAGGCCACCGGTCAGCGCGAGCGCCACCGTGCCGGTGGGCTCGACGTGGCCGGTCGCCAGGTGCGTCCAGTAGCCGTACACGATGGCCATCAGGAACGAGAAGGCCATCACCAGGTCGAATACGCGAGCTTCGATCTTCATCGCGAGGCGTTCCCTACTTCTGGCCCGCACCGGAGGCTTCGCGCGCCGTCCGGTCGGTGTTGAACGGGGTGGTCGTCGTGGCAAGCGGCGAACACCACTTGTCACAGTTCACCTGAGAGAGGGCTTCGGCCGTGGTGTACGGCTTGCCTGTCTTCTCGTTGACCTGCTTGCGCAGCTCGATGTACTTCTCGAAGTCGGCTTCCTCAAGGGCGCGGACCTCGAAGTTCATCACCGCGTGGTACGAGCCGCAGAGCTCGGCACAACGGCCGACGAACGCGCCAGGACGGTCGATCTGGTCGATCTGGAAGACGTTGTCCTGGTTGTTCTTCTCCGGCATCGGGAAGACGTCCCGCTTGAAGTGGAACTCCGGCACGAAGAACGAGTGGATGACGTCCGTCGAGCGCAGCGTGAACTGGATGCGCTTGCCGGCCGGCAGCACCATGATCGGGACTTCGCCCGAGGTGCCGACCGTGCTGACGACGTTGCCCTCTTCGGTCTTGTGGTCCGGGTACTGGAACTCCCAGTTCCACTGGAACGCGATCACGTCGACGTTGACGTCGGGCTTGCCCGACTTGTCCGTGACGTAGTTCTGCGTGACGGCGGTGAAGTAGAACAACACCGCCACGATCACCGTCGGCACGACGATGAGCACGATCTCCAGCGGGAGGTTGTACGCCGTCTGACGCGGCAGCTCCTCCGACTTCTTGCGGTGGAACACCACCGACCACAGGATCAGGCCCCACACGATGACGCCGACGACGAGCGCGGCGACCACGGACCAGGTCCAGAGCTCGCGCATCTTCTCGGCCTGCGGCGTGACGGCCTGCGGCCATCCGAAGCGCAGCACCTCGTCCGTGGAGCAACCGGTGGCCCCGACGCCGACCAGGCCTACCAGCCCAGCGGTCTTCACCAGCCGGGATGCCCTGGTGCCCTCCTTCAGGCCCACTGCTCGCCCGCCTCCTCGTTCCATGCCAACGGATCAAGCGGGAGCGTAGCCCAGCGCAACGGCGCTCACCCCTTGGGGGCACCGCCGCTGCGGTGCAGTTTCGGTCACACAGAGGCCCTTCGGCATACTGAGGACTTCCCCGTGGTCTTCCCCTTCGTGTTTCTTGAGAGGTGCGAGAGCCTTGTGCGGCCTGGCAGGACTTGTATGCCCTAGCGAGAACGAGGCCGAGAACGCGCGCCCGGCCATGGAGGCGGCGCTGCGCTGCATGCGGCACCGCGGCCCGGACGAGAGCGGCACCAGGCGGGTCGACGAGGTCGTGTTCGGCTTCAACCGGCTCGCCATCATCGACATCGAGCACTCCCACCAGCCGTTGACCTGGGGTCCGGCGGAGTCGCCGAGCCGGTACACGATCAACTTCAACGGCGAGATCTACAACTACCTGGAACTGCGCGCGGAGCTCACCGAGAAGCACGGCGCGGTCTTCCACACCGACGGCGACACCGAGACCATCGTCGCCGCCTACCACTACTTCGGTCCCGCGGCGATCACGAGGCTGCGCGGCATGTTCGCGTTCATGATCTGGGACTCCGAGCGCGACATCGTGTTCGGCGGCCGCGACCCGTTCGGCATCAAGCCGCTGTACTGGGCGCAGGGTCAGAGCGGCGTCGCGTTCGCCAGCGAGAAGAAGCTCCTGCTGGAGATCGCCTCCACGATCGGCATCGCCCCGAAGATGAACGTCAAGGGGCTGCAGCACTACCTCACGCTGCAGTACGTGCCGGAGCCCGCGTCGCTGCACGACCAGATCTACCGCGTCGAGTCCGGCCACTCGTTCACGCTGGTCCCGGGCGAGTCGCCGAGGTTCGAGCGGTACTTCCCGGCGAACTTCAAGGTCCGCACGGTCCGCAGCGAGGGCGAGGCCGACGCGCTCTACGACGAGATCGCCGCCGCGCTGCGCGACTCGGTCGCCAAGCACATGCGCGCGGACGTGACGGTCGGCTCGTTCCTGTCGGGCGGCATCGACTCGACGGTGGTCGCGGCGCTGGCCAAGGAGCACAACCCGGACCTGATCACGTTCACCACGGGGTTCGAGCGGCAGGGGTTCTCCGAGGTCGACGTGGCCGCGGAGTCCGCCGCGCTGATCGGCGTGAAGCACGTGGTCCGCACGGTCAGCGCGCAGGAGATGATGGACTCCCTGCCGTTGATCACCTGGTACCTCGACGACCCGGTGGCCGACCCGGCGCTGGTGCCGTTGTGGTTCATCGCCCGTGAGGCGCGTCAGCACGTGAAGGTCGTCCTGTCCGGCGAGGGCGCGGACGAGCTCTTCGGCGGGTACACGATCTACCGCGAGCCGTTGTCGCTGGCGGGGTTCGAGAAGGTGCCGGGCGCGCTGCGCAAGGCGATGGGCAAGGTCTCCACGAAGATCCCGCACGGCGTGCGCGGCAAGGACCTGCTGCGTCGCGGGGCTTTGACGCTGGAGGAGCGCTACTACGGCAACGCGCGCATCTTCCTCGACGACCACCTGCGGCAGGTGTTGCGCACGTACGACCCGGCGGTGTCCCACATGGACGCGACGGCCCAGCCGTACCGCGAGTCGCGCAACTGGGACCCGGTCACGCGCATGCAGCACGTCGACCTGTTCACGTGGCTGCGCGGGGACATCCTGGTCAAGGCCGACAAGATGACCATGGCGAACTCGCTGGAGCTGCGCGTCCCGTTCCTCGACCCCGAGGTCTTCAAGATCGCGTCGCAGATCCCGAGTGAGTTGAAGATCACGAAGGACACCACGAAGTTCGCGCTGCGCAAGGCGATCCGCGACATCGTGCCGGCGCACGTGCTGAACCGCCGCAAGCTCGGCTTCCCGGTGCCGATCCGGCACTGGCTCAAGGACGAGATGCACGACTGGGCCGTCGACATCGTGCGCACGTCGCAGACCGACCAGTACATCGACAAGTCCGCGGTGCTGCGGCTGATCGAGGAGCACCGCTCCGGCGTGCTCGACCACAGCCGCCGCATCTGGGCACTGCTGGTGTTCATGATCTGGCACGGCATCTTCGTCGAGGGCCGCATCCAGCCGGTGGTGCCGGAGCCGCACTACCCGGTCAAGCTCTAGCGGTTGGGGCCCCTCTCCGGAGGGGCCCTTCTCGTTTCAGCGACGTCCCTGAGCACTGCAGATCGCGTACGAGCTGACGACGGTGTCCGGGGACGCCATCAGTTCCAGGTAGCGGGCGAACTCGTCGTCGGTGAGCGGGAGCTTCGCGCGCATCAGCCGCGCGGTCGCGGCGAGCAGGCGGCATCCCGCGGAACCGCCCTCCCACTCCCGCACCTCGCGGGAGCCGCTGACGTCGTTCAGGCCGGCGTCGTGCAGCGCCCTCTCGATGCGCGCGCCCCACGCCAGTTCGGCCCCCGCGTGGTCGAGCAGTGTCAGCAGGGCGTTCTTCACCCGCATGATCAGCTTCGCGTCCTCGGGACCCGACGACGGCCCGGTGGAGAGGACTTCGAGCGGGAGGCAGTCGAACTCCTCGAGCACGAGCCATCCGCCGGGACGCAGCGAGTCGCGCAGCTTGCGCAACACGAGGTCGCGGGCGGGGAGGTAGAAGAGCACCAGGCGGGCGTGGACCAGGTCGAACGCGTTGCCGGGCAATATATTGGATACTACGTCGTGCTCCAGAACGGTGACATTGTCGCGTTCCTCGAGCCGGGTGACGTCGATGTCGGTGACTGTCACGTGCCCGGACGGAGCGACGACGTCGGCGAGCCAGTTCGCCACCGACCCGCCACCACCTCCGACTTCGAGGCAGCGCCAGCCGTCCGCCACACCCAGCTGCTCGACGCGGGCGAACGTGCCCGCGTCGAGCAGAGAGCTCAGCGCGTCGAACTTCGGATCGAGCGACTCACCGGTGTCGCCGAACAGGTACGTCCCCATTGTCCGATCATGGCAGGACGGGAGCGATCTCCTCAGCGGCTTCCGCACCAAACGCGCCACGAATGCGAGCGAGAGCCGACTCGCGCTCGATCACCCACTCCTGCGTGCCCACGGTCTCGAGCACCTCGACGGCGATGAACGAGCCGAGCTGAGCAGCGCGTTCGATGCTCAGGCCCGCGGTGATGCCGGCCAGGAAGCCCGCGCGGAAACCGTCGCCGACACCGGTCGGGTCGGTCTTCGCGACCTCGGGAACGGCGGGGACGTGCAGCGAGAAACCGTCGCGGTCGACGATCTCGACGCCCTTGGCACCGAGCGTGGTGACGCGCTTGCCGACGCGGGCGAGGACGTCGGCCTCGGTCCAGCCGGTCTTCTGCAGCAGCAGTTCCCACTCGTAGTCGTTGCTGAAGAGGTACTCGGCGCCCTCGACGAACGCACGCGCCTGCTCGCCGTCCATGCGGGCGAGCTGCTGCGACGGGTCGACGGCGAACTTGTAGCCGCGCTGACGGCACTCGTCGGCGTGACGGAGCATCGCCGCGGGGTCGTCGGGGCTGATGATGACGAGTTCGAGGTTCTCGACGCGGTTCGCGATCGGCGCGAGCTCGATGTTGCGCGACTCGGCCATCGCACCGGCGTAGAAGGACGCGATCTGGCACATGTCGTCGTCCGTCGTGCAGACGAACCGCGCGGTGTGCGCGACCTCGGACACGTACACGCCGGACGTGTCGACACCGTGCCGCTCGAGCCACGAGCGGTAGTCGTCGAAGTCCTGGCCGACGGCGCCCACGAGCACCGGCCGCACCCCGAGCACACCGAGGCCGAACGCGATGTTCGCGCCGATGCCACCACGCCGGACTACGAGGTCGTCGACCAGGAAGCTCAGCGACACGCGGTCGAGACGCTCCGCGACCAGCTGGTCCGCGAAACGACCCGGAAAGTGCATCAGATGGTCGGTCGCGATGCTGCCGCACACGGCTAGGGGCACGTCGGCTCCTCTTTTCTTGTTGCGCTACGTGACAACTCACCCGGACGAGTACCGCTGTGAAGACTACTGTTTGGTAGGGCTACCGCAGGTCAGACCGCCGTCATACGGTCAGAAGGTGACGATCCCAGAGGCGACCACGATGAGTGAACTGATCGAGGACTGCGCGCAGCTCCCCTTCGCTCTGACCCACCCCGAGCACCCCCTTCCCGCCCCGCGCGACGCCGCGCCCTGGCAGGTCGACGAGCGGTGCGCCCACCAGGTCGAAGGCCTCGCCGAATACGGCGTCTGACTTCTGGGTCTGACTTCTGGGTCTGACTTTTCTGGGTCTACCTACCGGCTTCTCAGTCTGTCCGGGTCATACCTGGCAGATTTCCTGGTCCACACACGGAGAGGCCGCGTTCCCGTCGATGCGGGAACGCGGCCTCTCCGCGTGTTCGCCTTAGTGGAACGAGTCGCCGCAGGCGCAGGACCCGCCGGCGTTCGGGTTGTCGATCGTGAAGCCCTGCTTCTCGATCGTGTCCACGAAGTCGATGACAGCACCTTCGACGTACGGGGCGCTCATGCGGTCGACGGCGACCTTCATGCCGTTGAAGTCGACCATCGCGTCACCGTCGAGCGCACGCTCGTCGAAGAACAGCTGGTAACGAAGGCCGGCGCAACCACCGGGCTGGACGGCGATGCGCAGGTGCATGTCATCGCGGCCCTCCTGGTCGAGCAGCGCCTTCGCCTTGACGGCGGCCGCATCGGTCAGCGTCACGCCGTGGCTGGGCGCCTCAGTGGTCGAAGCGGCATCCTGAGCGGTCGTCATGGCTCTCCTAAGAGGTCCTTTGCGGGCGGTTCACCCATCAACAACACGGGCGTTCCCCGCCTTGTTCCACTTCCCATGGTCCCACAACGACGGGCCACGTCGCCTCAAGTGTCGACTGTCACGTAGACCACGCTCAAGCCAACCGATATATCAGTGCGCCCCGAGGTGCGGCTATCAACGAGACCACTGCGTGGCCACGTGCCGGGCCGTTGCAATGAGACTTTTGCGGGCGTCCGCAATCGACTTTTGCACAGAGCCGACGTGCTCGGACACCGAGTAGGCGGCCTGGACGCCGGCGGCGCCCATCTCGCGGCGGCCGACGCTGACCTGGCCCGCGACGGCGATGCACGGGATGCCTCGTTCGGCGGCGCCCGAGGCGACGGCGGTGATGAGCTTGCCGCGCAGTGACTGCCAGTCGAAGCTGCCTTCGCCGGTGAGGACGACGTCGGCGTCGTCGAGGGCGGCGTCGAGGCCGGTGAGTTCGCGGACGAGGCCCGCGCCGGACGTCACCGTCGCGCCCAGCGAGAGGAGCGCCGCGCCCAGGCCGCCCGCCGCTCCGGCGCCCGACATGTCGGCTACCGGCTTGAGGACGTCCATGGCGGCGAGCTTCGCTTCGAGGCGTTCCACGGCTTCCGGGGACGCGCCCTTCTGCGGGCCGAACGTGCGCGCGGCGCCGTGCGGGCCGAGGAGCGGGTTCTCCACGTCGGACGCGGCCACCAGCGATATATCAGTGAGGTCGACGCCCGCGTCCGACCCCGCATCGAACAGGGCGGCGAGCATGCCGGCGCCGCCGTCGGTCGTGCCGGAGCCGCCGAGGCCTACCGTGATGACATCGTTGTCATCCGCAGCTGCCGCGATGAGTTCGCCGACGCCTCGCGTTGTCGCCGTCTCGCAGGACTGCGCGCGGAGGTCCGCGGGGATGAGGTGGAGGCCGCAAGCTTCGGCGGACTCGATGTATGCAACACGTCGACCGTTCGCATGCACGCTGAGCCAGCGTGCCTCGACAGGTTCGCCGAGCGGGCCGGTGACGGTGATATATCGGATGTCACCTTCGGTCGCGGCGTGCAGGACGTCGACGAAGCCGGGGCCTCCGTCGGCCAGCGGGCGTTGGGTGACGACGTCGTCGGGCTTGGCGTCGTGCCAGCCGGTGGCGATGGCGTCAGCGGCCTCGCGGGCGGTCAGGGTGCCGCCGAAGCAGTCCGGAGCGATGAGTACGCGCACCTCGCGAAAGGTACAGAAGAACCACTGTCCTACCCTGTCGTTGTGAGGTTCCTGCGTCGCAACGCCGCTGATACCGATGCCCCGGCCACCGAGTCGGCCGACGAGGCCACCGACTCCAACCGCTCCGCGGGCAAGGGCAGGCCCACGCCCAAGCGGCGTGAGGCCCAGGGCAGGCGTTCCGGTCCGGTGCCGCCGCCGCCCCGCACGCAGCGCGAGGCGTTCAAGCGCATGCGCGGCAACAAGGTGAGCAAGGAAGACCGCCGTGCGGCGGCCACCGAGCGTCGTCAGCGCATGATGGCGGGCGACGACAAGTACCTGCTGCCGCGCGACCGAGGTCCGGTGAAGGCGTACATCCGCGACCTCGTCGACTCGCGGCGCAACCTCATGGGCCTGTTCATGCCGCTCGCCGTCCTGGTGTTCGTGGCGCTGCTGACGCCGTCGCTGGCCGTGCAGCGGTACGCGACGCTGGCGACGACGTTCATGCTGATCGCGATGATCATCGAGGGCTTCGTGCTCGGCCGCCTCGTCACGCGCAAGGTGCGGGCGAAGTTCCCGACCGAGCCGATCAAGGGCCTGTCGATCGGCTGGTACTCGTTCATCCGCGCGAGCCAGATCCGCAAGTTGCGCGTGCCCAAGCCGCGCGTGAAGCCGGGCGACGCCATCAAGTAGAGAGTGCGTCAGCAATTGCGCAAGCTTCAGCTGCCGGAGAAGCTGCGGTGGAACCACAACGAGTGGTACCGCCGCTGGCTGCTCCGGCAGTTGCCGTCCGGGGTCGATTCGGCCTTGGACGTCGGCTGCGGCCTGGGTGATCTGGCTCGATCGCTGAAGGCCGGCGAGGTCACCGCGATTGACGCGAACGCGCGCATGATCGAACGCGCGAGCGCCGGCAGCGATCGGGTCAACTGGATCCACGGCGACGTCCTCACCCACGACCTGGGTCGCTACGACGTCGTCACCGCCGAGGCGAGCCTGCACCACCTGCCGTTGCGCGAAGGCCTCGCCCGGCTCGCCGAGCTGACCAAGCCCGGCGGCACGCTCGTCGTCATCGGGCTCTACCTGACCGCGACGCGATCAGACCACGCGATGGAGTTCGTGACGTTGCCGGCGAACGCCGTTGTCGGTCTGCTCAAAGCGATCAACGGCACCGGTGGCAAGCCCCACGACCCCGAGATGCCGATGGTGATGACGGCGCCGACGTTGCCGGAGATCCGCGCGGCCGCGGCGGAAATCGTGCCCGGCGCACGCGTGCGGAGGCACCTGTTCTGGCGGTATTCCATGGTGTGGCACGCGCCCGAAGTTCATTAGCAGCACGAACGATTTCGGTTTAAGCTCGGATGTATGAAGTTCCGTCGACTGGGCCGCAGCGGCCTGTCCATCAGTGAGATCTCGTACGGCAACTGGCTCACGCACGGTTCCCAGGTCGAAGAGGACCAGGCCCACGCCTGTGTGAAGGCGGCGCTGGAGTCGGGGATCACGACCTTCGACACCGCCGACGTCTACGCCAACACCGCCGCGGAGTCGGTGCTCGGCCGGGCGCTGCAGGGTCAGCGGCGCGAGTCGCTCGAGATCCTCACCAAGGTCTACTGGCCAACCGGTCCCGGCGGCCCCAACGACCGCGGGCTCGGCCGCAAGCACATCATGGAGTCGGCCAACGCGTCGCTGAAGCGGCTGCAGACCGACTACGTCGACCTGTACCAGGCGCACCGGTTCGACTACAGCGTCCCGCTCGAGGAGACGATGCTGGCGTTCGCCGACCTCGTCCGCCAGGGCAAGGTCCTCTACGTCGGCGTCTCCGAGTGGACCGCCGAGCAGATCACCCGCGGTGCCGCGCTGGCCCGTGAGCTGAACGTCCCGTTCGTGTCGCACCAGCCGCAGTACTCGATGTTGTGGCGCGTGATCGAGCCGCAGGTCATCCCGGCGTGCGAGCGCGAGGGACTGAGCCAGATCGTCTTCTCCCCCGTCGCGCAGGGCATCCTGACCGGCAAGTACCTGCCGGGCGCCGAGGTGCCGGAGGGGTCGCGCCTGGCCGACGCGCGCGGGTCGCAGATGATCGCGCGCTGGATGCGGGACGACGTGCTCAACGCCGTTCAGCAGCTCAAGCCGATCGCCGAGGAAGCGGGCATCACGCTGGCGCAGCTCGCCGTCGCGTGGGTGCTGAAGAACCCGAACGTCGCGTCCGCGATCATCGGCGCGTCGCGTCCGGAGCAGGTCTTCGAGAACGTCAAGGCCATCGACATCGAGCTCGATGACGACGTGCTCACCCAGATCGACAAGGTCCTCGAGGGCGTCATCACCGACGACCCCCGCCTCACCGCCCAGGGCTAACCGGCTGGGTGGAGGCTCATCGGGCCGTACACCTCGGATTCCGAGCGCAGCAGCGTGACCTGGTCGACCCCGGCGTCGAGCAGGTCACGCCACTCGGCGTTGAACCAGTCCTCGGCCTCGGTCTGCTCGGCGAACGTCACATCCGGGCCCGCGACGTCGCGTCCGTGTGCATCCTGGTAGCGCCAACGGTATTCCACGGACGAAGGCTAACTCTTGTCATCTCGGACGCTCGTGCTCGGCGGAGCGCGGTCAGGCAAGTCAGCGCACGCGGAAGGTCTGCTCACCGAGGCGACCGTGACCTACGTCGCAACCGCGCGCAGATATCCGGACGACCCGGACTGGGACGCACGCATCGCGCTGCACGTCGCGCGGCGTCCGTCCACTTGGCACACGGTCGAGGCGTCGGCTCCTGCCGATCTGCCGGCCCTGCTCACCGCCACCCAGTACGAGGACCCGCCGATCCTGGTGGACGACCTGTCGACGTGGCTGGTCGGCGTGCTGGACGACGCCAACGCGTGGGAAGGCGCCCAGCACGAAACCAGCGGTGACGTGGTCGCGCATCACATCGACGCGATCGTGCGTTCGGTCGCGACGTGCCGGGCACGACTGGTGCTGGTGACGGCGGAGGTCGGCCTCGGCGTCATTCCGTCGACGCGTTCTGGCAGGCTCTTCCGAGATCACCTCGGTGCGCTCAACGCGCGCGTCGCCGAGGTGTGCGACGAGGTCACCCTGCTCGTCGCCGGCATCCCGTTGAAACTGCGATGAGGAGTGACCAGGTGAGCACCGAGTTCCCGCCGGTCGAACCGCCGGACGAGACCGTTCTGCGCGAGGCCGAGGCCCGGCACGCGGTGCTGACCAAGCCGGTCGGCTCGCTCGGACGGCTCGAGGAGCTGGGCAACTGGATCGCGGCCTGCCAGGGCGTCGTGCCGCCCAAGCCGTTCGTGCGGCCGCGGGTCGTCGTGTTCGCGGGCGACCACGGCATCACCGCCCAGGGCGTGTCGGCGTTCCCCAGCGAGGTGACCGGCCAGATGGTCGCGAACTTCCTGACCGGCGGCGCCGCCGTGAACGTGCTCGCGCAGGTCGCGGGTGCCACGGTGCGCGTGGTCGACATGGCCGTCGACGCGGACACCCCGGCCGCGGTCAGTCAGCACAAGGTGCGGCGCTCGTCCGGGTCGATCGACCGCGAGGACGCGCTCACCCGTGAGCAGTGCGAGCTCGCGATCGCGGCCGGCCGCGCGGTGGCCGACGAGGAGGTCGACGCGGGCGCCGACGTGCTCGTCGCCGGTGACATGGGCATCGGCAACACGACGCCCGCCGCCGTGCTGATCGCGTCGCTGACCGGGTCGGAGCCCGTCGCGGTCGTCGGACGCGGCACCGGCATCGACGACCAGGCCTGGATGCGCAAGACGGCGGCGATCCGGGACGCGCTGCGCCGGGCCCGCCTGGTGATCAGCGACCCGACCGCGTTGCTCGCCACGGCCGGTGGCGCCGACATCGCCGCGATGGCCGGGTTCCTGGCACAGGCCGCCGTGCGCAAGACGCCGGTCGTGCTCGACGGCGTCGTCGTCGGCGCGGCGGCTGTCGTGGCCGAGGAGTTGGCGCCGGGTGCTCGTGAGTGGTGGGTGGCCGGGCACGAGTCGGCCGAGCCCGCGCACGCGATCGCACTCGGGCATCTCAACCTGAAGCCGCTGCTGCAGTTCGAGATGCGGCTCGGCGAGGGGTCCGGTGCCGTGGCGGCGCTGCCGTTGCTGATCTCGGCGGTGAAGGTGCTCGCGGAGATGGCGACGTTCGAGAGCGCCGGCATCACGAACAAGGAATGAAGCTCCGCCCTTGAAACTGGCGTTCTCCTGGCTGACGGTCCTGCCGTTGCGCGTCGACGACGTCGACGAGCGAGCGGCAGGACGGGCCATTGCCTGGACGCCCGTCGTCGGCGTCGTCATCGGCGCGTTCGTCGTCGGTGTGCTCAAGCTGCTGGCGATATCCGATATATCGGCGCTCGTGGCCGGGTTCCTGGTCGTCGGCGTCGTCGCGCTGTCGACACGCGGTATGCACCTCGACGGGCTCGCCGACGTCGCTGACGGGCTCGGTTGCTACGGGCCGCCGGAGCGTGCGCTCAAGGTCATGAAGGACGGCGGCGCGGGGCCGTTCGGCGTCGTCTCGCTGATCGTGGTGCTGGGCGCGCAGGCCGCCGCACTCCCCCACGCTCACTGGGGTGTCGTGCTGCTCGCGTTCGCGACGAGCCGGGCAGCGTTCGGCATCTGTTGCATGCGTGGCGTGCCTGCGGCACGGCCCGAGGGGCTCGGTGCGCTCGTTGCGGGCACGCAGCATCCGTTGATGGTCATCGGCACGTGGGTGGTGCTCGCCGCTGCGGCGATTCCGCTCGGGTGGCGCGCGGTCGTCGCCGTCGTCGCCGCGTTCGCGCTCGTGTGGCTGCTGGTGAAGCACACCGGAAAGCGTTTCGGCGGCATCACCGGTGATGTGCTCGGTGCTGCCGCCGAAATCGCGCTTCTGGCCGTGCTGGTGATCGCTTAACCGAGCTTGGTCATCCAGCCGTGGGTGTCGGCGACGTGGCCGTGCTGGAGGCCGGTCAGGCGCTCGCGCAGCTGCTTCGTCACCGAGCCGGTGCCGCCGTCGGCGATGTCGAACTCGCCACCGGCGTGCTTGACGTGGCCGACCGGCGTGATGACGGCGGCCGTGCCACAGGCGAAGACCTCGGTGAGCTCACCGGAGGCGTTGGCCTTCTCCCACTCGTCGGTCGAGATGCGGCGCTCCTCGACGGTCAGGCCGAGTTCGGAGGCCAGTTCCAGCAGCGAGCTCCGGGTGATGCCGGGCAGCAGCGTGCCGGTCAGCTCCGGCGTGATCACCTTGTCCCCGAAGACGAAGAACAGGTTCATGCCGCCCATCTCCTCGACCCAGCGGCGTTCCACCGCGTCGAGCCAGACGACCTGGTCGCAGCCCTTCTCGGCGGCCTGCGCCTGCGCCACGAGGGACGCGGCGTAGTTGCCGGCGAACTTGGCCGCGCCGGTGCCACCGGGAGCCGCGCGGACGTACTCGGTCGAGAGCCACACGCTCACCGGCCGGACGCCGCTCGCGAAGTAGGAGCCGGCCGGGGAGGCGATCAGCACGTAGAGGTACTCGGTCGCGGGTCGCACGCCGAGGCCCTTCTCCGTGGAGATCATGAACGGCCGCAGGTAGAGGGACTCCTCCTCGGCCGAGGGCACCCAGCGGTCGTCGACCGCGAGGATCTGCCGCACGGACTCCAGGAAGAGCTCGTCGGGAAGTTCGGGCATCGCCATGCGGCGGGCCGAGGCGCGGAAGCGCTCGGCGTTGGCCGCGGGGCGGAAGGACGCGATCGAACCGTCGGGCTGCCGGTAGGCCTTGAGCCCTTCGAAGATCGCCTGGCCGTAGTGCAGCACCATTGCCGCGGGGTCCAGTGCGAGGGTGGAGTACGGGCCGACCTCAGCGTCGTGCCAGCCCTGCTCGCGGTTCCAGCGGATCGTCACCATGTGGTCGGTGAAGTGCTGCCCGAAGCCCGGCTTGGCAAGTACCTCCGCTACGCGCTCCGGGGTCGCCGGGTGCGGGTGGGGAGTCCGGGTGAAAGGCAACTCGCTCGTCATGTGAGCACGGTAACCCGCAGGTGGGGATACGGAAAATCGTCTTCCCAAAACTCGGACGTCCTACTAAGTGAAGCTCGATAGAGTCACCGGCCATGACCGAGCCGGAAAGATCTTCAGCAGGGTCCGACGTCCGCACCGTCCTGCAGGCCGCGCTGCTCGTCCTGGGCACCGGCATGACGTTCCTGGACGCCTGGGTTCTCGGCGGCGTCGGGGGCATCGTCGTCGCGGTGTTCCTAGTGGTCGTCTTCCTGGCCGGCTACCACGGCATCACCAAGAACGGTCCCAACAACAACGGCCGCGTCATCGGGCTTGCGGTGTGTGTTGCGGTGACGCTGCTCGTTTTTCTTTCAGTGACGCTCTCAGGGACGACGTGAGGCCGATGAGCCCGGTGCCGATGCCCAGTCCCGCGATGGAGATCAGCATCGCGGGCACCGGCATGCTCATGGCGAGCAGCACCGAGAGCCCGAGTCCGAGACAGGCCGTGCGCATCGGCCACGTGCGGTCGTTCTGCAGCAGGACTCGAGCCGACGCGTTCGTGAAGGCGTAGTAGAACAACGTCCCGCACGCCGCCACGCCCAGTGCCGTCCCCAACGGCATGAGCACCACGGCGAGTGCGGAAGCGGCGACCACGACGAGCGTCAGCGCGCCGGGCTTGAGGCGGGTCGGCAGGTCGCCGTCCTCGGCCAGACCGGTCAGCGTGCGGTGCGCGGACGTGAGGACGAAGTGCAGAGCGGCCACACCTGCCACCGCCGCGGCGATCTGCACGAGCGGCACCAGCGCGGCCGAGTCCGCAGCGACGAGCGCGTCGCGCAACGGGGCCGGCGACAACGCGAGGCGCGCGCTGCCGAGCTGACGGAGCACACCGGCGCCCACGGCCAGATAGACCACGAACGACAGTCCGATCAGGACCGGAATCGCGATCTTCAGCACGGACACCGGGCGCGGTCGCTCACCGCGGTGCGGCGCGGTGATGCGCTCGAAGCCGGCGAAGGCCATGAACATCAGGCCGGCGACGCCGACGAGTTCGTTGGGGGTGCCGGTCTCCCCCACCGACGGCACGGGCGCGATCGAGAAGCTCGCCGCGACGACCAGCGCCAGCACGCCGAGGACGACCACGGACACCAGCACGCTGACGCCCGAGGTGAAGCGGAAGCCGACCGCGCCGAGCAACGCCGTCGCGACGACCAGGGCAAGCGCGCCGATCATCGGCTGGTCCGGCACCACGTACGCGCCGAACATCGACGCCACCGCGGCCGCCATGGCGCACCGCCCCAGAAGGTGTGCACTCGCTGTCATCCGTGCGGGCCACACTCCGAGCTGCGCGCGCACGTATCCGTAACCGCCGCCGACGTCCGGGTAGGCGCGGGACTGGTCGGCGGTCGAGAAGGCCGAGCAGAGGGCGGCGAGCGCGGAGACGGCCAGCGCCGGGAGCACCCACCAGCCCGCAAGTCCTGCGGCTGGGGCGAATCCGGCGAAGACCCCCGCTCCGAGCACCGCGGGAAGACCGAGCGCGACCGTCGTGACGATCTCGCGAGGCGTGTGGGTCACGGGGTACACGTTCTCAGATGCGGCATCCGGCCGTAACCACCCGGTCGACTGATGCGTGAAACGGGCGAATCGCCACTGTGCGCAACTGTCAACGTCACGGATTGCGGCGATCGTGGCGGGGCTGGGCATTAGTGGGACAGTCCGACCTTTAGCATGAGTCACGATTCCGAGCCCCGCCCGCAACAACCCTGGAGCAGCACGTGACAGCCCCGAAGCTGGCCCTCACCGAGGGTGACCTGAGCACCACCGCCGCGGACGCAGTCGTCGTGGGCACCCTGCAGGGTGCGGACGGTCTGGAGCTCGCCCCCGGTGCCGAAGCTGTCGCCGCCGCGTTCGACGGCGCGCTGCTCGACGTGCTCGGCACCCTGCGCGCGTCCGGCAAGGCCGACGAGCTCGTGAAGGTGCCGACGTTCGGCAAGATCGCCGCCCCGCTCGTGCTGGCCGTCGGCCTCGGCAAGACCGCCGGTGAAGAGCAGGTGCGCCGCGCGTCCGGTGTCGCCGCCCGCGCGCTGGGCGGCAAGAAGCGCGCGATCAACACGCTCGCCGCCCTGCACGTCGGTGCGGCGGCCGAGGGCACGCTGCTCGGCGCCTACTCGTTCACCGAGTACAAGTCCGACAAGGGCGAGGGCCCGGTCGTGAAGGTGGACCTGCACGCCGCCGGTTCCAAGGAGAACAAGGCCGCGCTGAAGGCCGCCGTCGCGATCGCCGAGTCCGTCGCCATCGCGCGTGACTTCATCAACACGCCGCCGAACGACCTCTACCCCGCCTCGTTCGCCGCCCGCGCGGAGAAGCTCGCCACCGCGGCCGGTCTCGACGTCGAGATCCTCGACGAGAAGGCGCTGAAGAAGCAGGGCTTCGGCGGCATCCTGGGTGTCGGCGTCGGTTCGACGCGCCAGCCGCGCCTCGTGCGCATCTCGTACAAGGGCACGAAGGCCGTCAAGAAGGTCGCGCTCGTCGGCAAGGGCATCACGTTCGACACCGGCGGCATCTCGATCAAGCCGGCCGCGGGCATGGACGAGATGACCTCGGACATGTCGGGTGCCGCCGCGATCGTCGCCACTATGGTGCTCGCCGCGAAGCTCAAGTACCCGCTGGAGATCATCGCGTCGATCCCGATGGCGGAGAACATGCCGTCCGGTGACGCGTACCGCCCCGGCGACGTGCTGACCATGTACGGCGGCAAGACCGTCGAGGTGCTCAACACCGACGCCGAGGGCCGCCTGATCCTGTCGGACGCCATCGTGCGCGCGTGCGAGGACAACCCCGACTACCTGATCGAGACCGCGACGCTGACGGGCGCGCAGGTCGTCGCCCTCGGCAAGCGCACCTCGGGCGTCATGGGCTCCGACGAGTTCCGCGACCGCGTGGCCGCCATCGGCACCGCCGTCGGCGAGTCGGCGTGGGCGATGCCACTGCCCGAGGAGCTGCGCGCGGACCTCGACTCGCGTCTCGCGGACCTCGCGAACGTCACCGGGCACCGCTGGGGCGGCATGCTCGCCGCCGGGCTGTTCCTGCGCGAGTTCGTGGCCGAGGGCGTGCAGTGGGCGCACATCGACATCGCGGGCCCGGCATTCCACACGGGTGGCCCGTACGGATACACCTCGAAGGGCGGCACCGGCGTTCCGGTGCGGACCATCGCGGCTGTTCTGGCGGATATCGCCGCCAACGGCTGAGCAATTCTTTCCGCACAACGGGCGGAGCTCCTTCGGGAGCTCCGCCCGTTGCGTTGCAGCCGATATATCAGTTGCTCCGACGTCGTTGAACAGCCCCTTTGCAACGAGTCTTTTGACTTCGTCCGCAAACGTGTCGTTGCAAGGGCACTCAAGCAGGGGCGTCGACGGGCGGGCGAAATGACGCCGCGCGGGCTTTCGCGATGACGGCCTGCTATTTCGGCGAGAAGCGCGAAGAAGGGCTTGCGGGCATTTGCTCGTCAGGCGCGGTCGTGGAGCGTGACGTGGTAGCCGTCGGGGTCGGCGAAGGTGAACGTGCGGCCGAAAGGGCCGTCGATCGGCGCGGAGACGATGGGGTGGCCGTCGGCGGCGAGGGCGTCGTGGACGGCCTGGACGTCGGTGGCGTGGAACCAGATCGCGGCGCCGATGCCGGGCTGGGCGACGGAGGCGAGATCGGTGCCGGGAACGACGTCGCGGAGGGCGAACGCGATCGGCTTCGTCTCGAAGACGACGGCGTGCGGAGGTCCGGTCGGCGAGCGGACGAGGCCGAGGTACTGCTCGTAGAACGCCCGGGAGGCGTCGAGGTCGCGCGCTTGCAGCGAGATGAAGTCGGGGCCCGTGGCGGCCATGATGACGCTCCTTCTGTCGTGTCAGTATTCTGACACGGACCACGCTATGTCAGAATACTGACATGAGTCAAGACGGTGCCGGCGTCGACCTGGAGACGTCACTGGGCTACCTGCTGAAAGAGGCGTCGAGCGTGCTCCGCGCCGCCATGGAGGAGGTGCTGCGGCCGCTCGGGATGAGCGTCACGCACTACTCCTGCCTCGAACTGCTGGCGCAGCGGCCGGGTCTGTCGAACTCCGAGCTCGCGCGGGGCGCGTTCGTCACGCGGCAGTCGATGAGCGTGCTGCTCCAGGCCCTGGAACGGGACGGCTACGTGACCAGGCCCGCGGCGGCACCCGTCGGGAAGGTTCTTCCCACGCGGCTCACGCCTCGCGGGCGGCGGAGCCTCGAGGCCGCGTCCGCGGCGGTCCGGTCCGTCGAGGTCAGGATGCTGGGCGAGCTGACGGAGGCCGAGCAGGCGAACGCTTTCCGGATCCTGCGGGGGATGATCCATTCCCTGCGCGACGGCAGTGACGGCGCGTAGGGCTGTGCCGCGAGGCCCGGCGGGTGGAGTATTTCCACATGGGGACGCATCAGTACGAGGCCGACGTCGTCTGGACCGGGAACACCGGGAGCGGGACTTCCGGGTACAAGTCCTACGAACGCGCGCACGAGGTCCGGGTCGAGGGCAAGGAGACGATCCTCGGGTCGTCCGATCCGTCGTTCCGGGGTGACCGCGGCCGGTACAACCCCGAGGAGTTGCTCGTCGCGTCGCTCTCGCAGTGCCACATGCTCTGGTACCTGCACCTCGCGTCGGTCAACGGCGTCGTCGTGACCGGCTACCGCGACCACGCCACCGGCGTCATGGCCGAGCACTCGGACGGGTCCGGGCGGTTCACCGAGGTGGTGCTCAACCCCGTCGTGACCGTCGCCGATCCCGCGACCAAGGAGACGGCGCAGGCGTTGCACGAGAAAGCGCATTCGATGTGCTTCATCGCGGCGAGCGTCAATTTCCCCGTTCGGCACGAGCCGGTCGTGAGGATTTAGAGTTCGCCGGAAGCCTTTTTTCGCGCGGTGTAGTCGCGCATGCGCTTCGGGTAACCCACGATGCCCGCGTCGTAGATCGGCATGCCGAGTTTGCGTGCGAACGACCGCGCGGCGTCCGGCGACGGCACCCGGCGCCGGGTCCACTCGCCGTCGTGAGCGACCAGGACCACAGTGGTCTCGGTCACCGTGGTCTTCGGCTCCACATAGGCCTCGACGCCGTGGCGGCTCTTCGTCCACTGTTCGAGGTGGCTCGTGTCCTGGTTGGAAGCGGTCCGCAGCACACCTGCGCGCGGCTTCCTGCGAAAACGATCGAACAGCCCCATCGGGCACCTCCTGCGCTTCCCTCCACCATGGTGCCAGGTAAGGGTGTTATGAGTAGGTGAATGATCAGAGCCGGGCGTGGTGTCCTATGCCGGATCACCGCGCTCCGGCAACTAGTGACAAGATGGCCGCGTACCTCGCGCGCACCCGCGCGTAGTAAGTAATCCCGAGGAGATCCGAAGTGACTTCGCCGGAACTGGAGTCGGCCACCAACGCCGATCTCGTCATCCTCGGCGGTGGTTCAGGTGGCTACGCCTGCGCGTTCCGCGCGGCCGAGCTCGGCCTGTCCGTCGTCCTGGTCGAGAAGGACAAGCTGGGTGGCACCTGCCTGCATCGCGGTTGCATCCCGACCAAGGCGCTGCTGCACGCGGCCGAGGTGGCGGACAACGCCCGCGAAGGCGACCAGTTCGGTGTGAAGAGCTCGCTCGAGGGCATCGACATCGCCGGCGTCAACTCGTACAAGGACGGCGTGATCTCGCGGCTCTACAAGGGCCTGCAGGGACTCGCGAAGGCCAACAAGGTCACCCTCGTCGAGGGCGCGGGCACGTTCGTCGGCCCGAACACCGTCGAGGTGAACGGCCAGCGCTACACCGGCAAGAACGTCGTTCTCGCGACCGGTTCGTACGCCCGCAGCCTGCCCGGTCTGGAGATCGGCGGCCGGGTCATCACCAGCGACCAGGCGCTCAACCTGGACTTCATCCCGGAGAAGGTCGTCGTCCTGGGCGGCGGCGTCATCGGTGTGGAGTTCGCGAGCGTGTGGCGTTCGTTCGGCGCCGACGTGACCATCGTCGAGGCCCTGCCCCGCCTGGTCCCGGCCGAGGACGAGTACGCGTCCAAGCAGCTGGAGCGCGCGTTCCGCAAGCGCGGCATCAAGTTCAAGACCGGTGTGAAGTTCACCGGCGCCACCCAGTCCGACTCGGGTGTGTCGATCACGCTGGAGAACGGCGACGTCCTCGACGCCGACCTGCTGCTCGTCGCGGTCGGCCGCGGCCCGAACAGCGCGGGTCACGGCTACGAGGAGGCCGGGATCACGATCGACCGCGGCTTCGTCATCACCGACGAGCGCCTGCGCACGAACCTGCCGAACGTCTACGCCGTCGGCGACATCGTCCCCGGCCTGCAGCTCGCGCACCGCGGTTTCCAGCAGGGCATCTTCGTGGCCGAGGAGATCGCCGGCCAGAACCCGAAGGTGATCGACGAGGCGGGCATCCCGCGCGTCACCTACTGCAAGCCCGAGGTCGCCTCCGTCGGTCTCTCCGAGGCCGCGGCCAAGGAGAAGTACGGCTCGGCCGAGGTCTTCGTCTACGACCTCGCGGGCAACGGCAAGAGCCAGATCCTCAAGACCGCTGGTGGCGTGAAGCTCGTCAAGGCCCCCGACGGCCCGGTCGTCGGCGTCACCATGGTCGGCGAACGCGTCGGCGAGCTCATCGGTGAAGCACAGCTGATCTACAGCTGGGAGGCTTACCCGGAGGACGTGGCTCCGTTGATCCACGCCCACCCGACCCAGACTGAAGCCCTCGGCGAGGCGTTCCTCGCCCTGGCCGGCAAGCCGCTGCACGTGCACGGCTGACCGTTCCCCACACAAAGTCAGCCACACGAGAGCACGAGGAGTCAGCGAACAATGGCCTTCTCCGTCCAGATGCCCGCACTCGGTGAGAGCGTCACCGAGGGCACGGTCACCCGGTGGTTGAAGCAGGAAGGCGACCGGGTGGAGGTGGACGAGCCGTTGCTCGAGGTCTCCACCGACAAGGTCGACACCGAGATCCCGTCCCCGGCGGCCGGCGTCCTGCAGAAGATCGTCGCGCAGGAGGACGACACCGTCGAGGTCGGTGGCGAGCTCGCGGTCATCGGTGACGGCGACGCCGCACCGGCTGCCGAGCCCGCTCCCGCGCAGGAGGCTCCGGCCCCCGCGAAGGAAGAGGCTCCTGCCGCTCCCGCCCCGGCACAGGAAGAGGCTCCGGCCCCGGCCGCGCCGTCCGGTGGTTCGGCCGAGGGCACCGACGTCACGATGCCCGCGCTCGGCGAGTCCGTCACCGAGGGCACCGTCACCCGCTGGCTCAAGCAGGTCGGCGACAGCGTCGAGGTCGACGAGCCGCTGCTCGAGGTCTCGACCGACAAGGTCGACACCGAGATCCCGTCGCCGGTCGCGGGCACGTTGCTCGAGATCAGCGCCGGTGAGGACGAGACCGTCGAGGTCGGCGGCAAGCTCGCCGTCATCGGTTCGGGCAGCCCCGCGCAGTCCGCTCCCGCCCCGGAGACCAAGCCCGAACCGAAGCAGGAGGCGCCCCAGCAGGCCGCTCCGGCTCCGGCCCCGCAGCAGGCTGCCCCGGCACCCGCTCCGGCTCCGGCCGCCCCGGCTCCGCAGGCCGCTCCGGCCGCCGCGCCCGCCGCGTCTTCTTCTTCCGACGACGCGAACGGCTCGCCGTACGTCACTCCGCTCGTGCGCAAGCTCGCGTCGGAGAACGGCATCGACCTGGGCTCCCTCAAGGGCACCGGCGTCGGTGGCCGCATCCGCAAGCAGGACGTGCTCGCCGCCGTCGAGGCCAAGAAGGCCCCGGCTCCGGCACCGGCCGCCGCCGCTCCCGCCGCGTCCGCCCCCGCCGCTCGCACCGCCGCCCCGGCGTCGGTCGACAACTCGGGCAAGCGCGGCACCGTGCAGAAGCTCCCGCGCCTGCGTCAGATCGTCGCGCAGCGCACGCGTGAGTCGCTGCAGATGTCGGCCCAGCTCACCCAGGTGTTCGAGGTCGACGTGACCAAGATCGCCCGGCTGCGCAACCAGGCCAAGAAGGCGTTCGAGGCTCGTGAGGGCGCCAAGCTCACGTTCCTGCCGTTCTTCGCCAAGGCCGCCATCGAGGCCCTCAAGGCCCACCCGGTGCTCAACGCGTCGATCGACGAGGAGCGCAAGGAGGTCACCTACCACGGTGCCGAGCACCTCGGTCTGGCGATCGACACGGAGCGCGGCCTGCTCAACGCCGTGATCCACAACGCCGGTGACCTGAACCTGTCGGGCATCGCCCACAAGATCGGTGACCTGGCGGCGCGTGCCCGCTCGAACAAGCTCACGCCCGACGAGCTCGCCGGCGGCACGTTCTCGCTGACCAACCTCGGCAGCAACGGCGCGCTCTTCGACACCCCGATCATCCAGCAGCCGCAGGTCGGCATCCTGGGAGTCGGCGTCGTCAAGAAGCGCGCGGTCGTCATCACCGACGAGGACGGCGGCGACACCATCGCGATCCGCTCGATGATGTACCTCGCGCTCACCTACGACCACCGCCTGGTCGACGGTGCCGACGCGGGCCGCTTCCTCACGACGGTCAAGAACCGTCTCGAGGAAGGCGCGTTCGAGGCCGACCTCGGTCTCTGACCCGCGTTACCAGCACTGATATCCGATATATTGGATATCGACTGAATAGTGTGACCTGAAGGCCATCCCGGTTTGCCGGGGTGGCCTTCGGCACATCCTGGGTCCGGTATGCGAAGTACGGCTGTGCACGTGACGCGTCAGTGGGGAACGATCTAGGTATGCGCGTTGTCATCGCGGGATCGTCGGGATTGATCGGCACGAGCCTGGTGGCGTCCATGCGCGCCGCGGGCCACGAGGTGCTGCGGCTGGTGCGCCGCAAAGCCGCCGCGCCCGACGAACGCGGGTGGGACCCGTACGCCGGGCGCATCGACGACGGGACGTTCGACGGCGTCGACGCCGTCGTCAACCTGTGCGGCGCGGGCATCGGCGACAAGCGGTGGGACGACGCGCGCAAGCAGGTCCTGCACGACAGCCGGGTCGTTCCGGCCGAGGTGCTGTCGGCGGCGGTCGTCGAGCACGGCGTGCCGGCGCTGGTGAGCTCGTCGGGTGCCCACTTCTACGGCGACACCGGCTCGCGCCTCGCGGACGAGGACGCGCCGGGCGGCCACAGCTACATGTCGCGGCTGACCCAGGACTGGGAAGCGGCGACGTCCGTGGCGCAGGAAGGCGGCGTGCGTGTCGTACTAATGCGCACCGCTGTCGTCATCTCCCCGTCCGGTGGCGTGTTCGGCCGGTTGAGGCCGGTCTTCCAGTTCTTCCTGGGCGGCAAGCTCGGGTCCGGGGAGCAGTACTTCCCGTGGGTGTCGCTGGACGACGTCGTGTCGGCCTACCGGTTCGTCGTCGAGCACGACGACGTCCGCGGGCCGGTCAACGTCGCGGGTCCGACGCCGGTCACGAACGCCGAGTTCACCAAGGCGGTCGGCACCGCGCTGCACCGGCCGACGCCGTGGACCGTGCCGGCGTTCGCGCTCAAGACCCTGCTCGGCGGTGAGATGGCCGAGGAACTGCTGCTCAGCGGTCCTGGCCTGACGCCGAAGGTGCTGGAGAGCCGCGGCTTCCACTTCCTGCACCCGGCACTGCCGGCGGCGCTGAACGCGGCGGTCGCATGACCCGAGTCGTCGCGGCCCTCCTGCTGATCTCGTGGATCCTCCTGGGACTCCCCGAGATGACCGGGCTCGACGTGTGGGTGCACAACGGGCTGCCGCGACCGGAGTGGTTGCAGACGACGGCGTTCGTGGTGGGCCTGGTGCTCGGGCCGACGATCGGGTGGGCGTTCGCGGCGGTGTTGTTCGTGCTCGCCTGGAAGCGGCGTGATCCGCGGTTGTGGAAGGCGTTGGCGTTGCACGCGCTGTGCTGCGCGACGTTGCTGACGAGGTTCCTGTTCGACCGCGTCCGGCCCATCGAATACCACCTGCCCAGCTATCCCAGCGGACACACGGTGGCGATCGCGTCCACGGCGTTCACCCTGGTCGTGCTGCTGCGCAGGACCACCTGGAACGTGGCTCTGTGGGCGGTGCTCGCGGTGCTGGTGGGCGGGTTCGCCAGGATCGTGCTGGAGATGCACTGGGTCACCGACGTCATCGGCGCCGTGCTGGGTGTGACGGGCGTTGGACTCGTGGCAGCACTCGCTCTGGGGTTGGTAACGTCGGGTCGTGAACTCGTGCCGCACCTCGTCAGACCCCGTCGTCATCCGTGAGCTGGGGCTCATCGACTACATGACGGCGTGGGACCTCCAGAAGCAGATCGCGGAGGCACGCGCAGGCGGTACGGGCCCGGACACCCTTCTGCTGCTCGAACACCCGCCCGTCTACACCTGCGGCAGGCGGACCCTCGACGAGGAGCGCCCGCTCGGGGGCAGCACCCCGGTCATCGACGTCGACCGCGGCGGCAAGATCACCTGGCACGGCCCCGGCCAGCTGGTCGGCTACCCGATCATCAGGCTGTCCGAGCCGATGGACGTCGTGGACTACGTGCGGCGCGTCGAGCAGGGCCTCATCGACGTGTGCGATCAGCTCGGTGTGCACACCGGCCGGATCGAGGGCCGCAGCGGCGTCTGGCTGCCGGCAGACGACCGGGGCCCGGAGCGCAAGGTCGCCGCTATCGGCATCCGCGTGCAGCGCGGTGTGACCATGCACGGCTTCGAGATCAACTGCAACGCGAGCCTCGACGCGTTCGGCGACATCATTCCGTGCGGGATCAAGGACGCGGGCGTCGCTTCTCTCTCGCACGAACTGGGCCGCGACGTCACCGTCGCCGAGGTGCTGCCGCTCGCCCGTGACGCTGTGCTCGCGGCGCTCGACGGCACGCTCCCCCTGACGGACCGCACTTTGGCCCGCACTGGCCCCGTCGCTCCGGGTATCACCTTCGCTAGCATTCCGTAGCCCTGCGGCGGGGAGTCGCGGGATCGCGGAGGAGGGTGCGTCGTGAGGTTGTCCCGACGCCAGGTGTTCAAGGCTGCCGGATTAACGGCGCTGGCAGGCGGAATCACGTCGAACGGATCGGTGGCGGCGGCCGCGCCCGTACGAACGTGGTCCGGTGAGATCCAGATCAGCGAGTGGGAGCAGTACTACCTCGGGCTTGATGGCGGGGCGCACCAGAAGGCGCTGAGCGCATTGGACATCGCACATCGCGACGGTTTCCGCGCTGACGAGCAGTACCTGATGGTGCCGGTCGAGTCCGTGCGACGGGCCGCGCTGGAGTTCGGTGACCACGCGGCCGCCGACATATTGCGCGACCGCTTCGGCCTCGACTCGCCGTCGATGCTCGGACGTGGGCTCAAGCTCGTGCTCGGGCAGGACGGGCTGGAAGAGCGATACCTCGACGAACCCGCGTTGCAGCTGCGATACATCGGATATCGGCGGCGGTTCGCGAACTACGTGATGCCGATGCCACCAGCAGTGCACAAAGCGCTCGCCTGATATCCAATATCCATTAGCCGATATCCAGAATCCGATATATCAGACCGGCGATATATCAGAGTTGGGGCGCCACGTCCGACGCGATGTCGGTGATGTGGTCGAGGTCGGCGAGATCCAGCGTCTGCAGGTACACGCGCTGTACACCGGTCGCATCCCGCCACGCGCCGATGCGGTCGACCACCTCGGCCGGGGTGCCGGCCAGACCGTTCGCCTTGAGCTCGTCGACCTCGCGGCCGATCGCGGCGGCCCTGCGGGCGACGTCGGCGTCGGTCCGGCCGACGCACGCGACGAGGGCGACCGAGCGGATGATCTCCTTCGGGTCGCGGCCGGTCTCCTCACAGGCGGTGTCGACGCGGGCGAACTGCTCGACCGCGGCGTCGATGCCGACGAACGGCAGGTTGAACTCGGTGGCGTAGGACGCGGCCAAGGCGGGCGTGCGCTTGGCACCCATGCCGCCGATCAGCAACGGGACGCGCTCCTGCGCGGGCTTCGGCAGCGCCGGCGAGTCGGTCAGCGTGTAGTGCTTGCCCTCGAACGAGAAGGTGCCGCCGAGCGGGGTCTCCCACAGGCCGGTGATGATCGCGACCTGCTCCTCGTAGCGCTCGAAGCGCTCCCCCAGCGACGGGAACGGAAGCCCGTACGCGGTGTGCTCGGCCTCGTACCAGCCCGCGCCGATGCCGAACTCCACGCGGCCGCCGGACATCTGGTCGACCTGGGCGACGCTGATGGCGAGCGGTCCCGGGTGGCGGAACGTCGCGGCGGTCATCAGCGTGCCCAGGCGGATCGTCGACGTGTCGCGGGCCAGACCGGCGAAGGTGATCCACGGGTCGGTCGGGCCGGGAAGGCCGTCGGCCGAGCCCATCCTGAGGTAGTGGTCGGAGCGGAAGAAGGCGCCGTACCCGGCGTCCTCGGCCGTCCTGGCCACCCGGAGCAGGTCGTCGTAGCTCGCGCCCTGCTGGGGTTCGGTGAAGATTCGGAGTTCCACGAACGCGAATCTAGTCGCCGAAAAACTCTGCGGAAAAGCGCGGTGCAGGCACAGCCGCCCCGTCCGCGGTGAACACTCCGCGTGCCACCAGGTGCGGATGCGCGGCCGCCTCCTCCAGGGTCAGCACCGGCGTCACGCAGGCATCAGAAGAGGCGAACACCTCCGACCACTCGTCACGGGTCCTGGTCAGGAACGCCTCGGCGAACGTCTTGCGCAGCAACGGCCAGGAGTCGCGGTCCAGCTGCTCGGGCAGGTCGGCGGCGTGCAGTCCCAGACCGGCCAGCAGCAGCGCGTAGAACTGCGGCTCCAGCGACCCCACCGCGACGGAACGGCCGTCCGCGCACTCGTAGATCGAGTAGAACGGGCATCCGCCGTCGAGCAGGTTCGAGTCCGGCGAGTCCTCCCACACCGACTGCGCCTTCATCGACCAGATCATCTGCGCCAGCGACGCCACACCGTCGACGATCGCCGCGTCGACGACCTGACCGAGGCCGGTGCGCTGCCGTTCCCACAACGCCGCCAGCACGCCCAGCACCAGGTACAGCGAGCCGCCACCGAAGTCACCGACCAGGTTCAGAGGTGGCTTGCCGATGGCGTGCAGCACTCCGGTGACCGACAGGTAGTTGATGTCGTGGCCGGCGCGCTGGGCCAGCGGACCGTCCTGACCCCACCCGGTCATCCGCGCGTAGATCAGGCCGGGGTTGACCGCCAGGCAGTCGGAGGGCCCGAGTCCGAGCCGTTCCAGCACGCCGGGGCGGAAACCCTCGATCACCACGTCGGCCGCCGAGATCAGCGACAGCACGGAAGCGCGGCCGTCCGCGGACTTCAGGTCCGCCGACACCGAACGCCTGCCGCGCAACAGGAAGTCGCGGGAGGCGTCCGGCACCACGGACAGGCCGCCGGACGGACGTTCGACGCGCACGACGTCCGCGCCGAGGTCCGCCAGCAGCATCGCGCCGTGCGGGCCGGGACCGATGCCGCCGAACTCGACGACCTTCAGCCCGTCGAGCGGTCCCATCAGGACTCAGAGGCCACGAACGACAGGCGCGGGTTGAAGATCGCGCCCGTGGACTCGGCCAGGCCGCGCATCGCCTTGGCGTGGTTGCCGAAGTCCGGGTGGGCCAGTGCCGCGCGCAAGGCGTCGGCGCTCTCCCACAACGCGATGTTGATGTACGACGCCGGGTCGTCCAGCTGGCGCGACAGCGTGTACTGGATCAGGCCCGGCTGCTCGCGCAGGAAGGCGGCCGTCTCGTCGAAGGCCTTCTCGAACTCCTCCGGGTCACCGGTGAGCGTGAAGCGGTTGAGGAAGGTGATCATGAGGTGGCTCCTCCAGAAACGGTGTCAGGCTAGGCAGAACCATGCCCACCGCGTCTTGAGACGTGCTCAAGGAACGCCCGCCAAGCTCGACCGCATGCGCATCATCGATCTGTCTTCCCACATTGACGCATCCGCGTACGAAGCGGACCCGGTGACGCACGAGGTGCTCACGGCCGCCCAGGGTGCCGAACACATGGCCGAGCAGCTCAAGGCGCGGCTCGGCATCGAGTTCGACGTCTCCGTGCTGCGGGACTCCGAGTTCCTCACGCTGGACCGGATCAGCCTGACCTCCCACACCGGCACGCACGTGGACGCGCCGAGCCACTACGGCTCGAAGACCACGTACGGCAACGGGATCCCGCGCCACATCGACGAGATGCCGCTGGAGTGGTTCCACAACCCCGGTGTGAAGCTCGACGTCCGCGGCCACGGCACCGGCGTCATCGGCGTCGAGGTGCTGGAGAAGGAGTTCGCCCGCATCGGTTACACGCCGAAGCCGATGGACATCGTCATCCTCGACACCGGCGCCGCCGAGCACGCGGGCACCCAGACCTACTTCACCGACTACACCGGGCTCGACGGCCCCGCCACGAACTTCCTGCTGGACCTGGGAGTCAAGGTGATCGCCACCGACGCGTTCAGCCTCGACGCGCCGTTCCCGGACATCGTCAAGCGCTACCTGCAGACCAAGGACGAGAGCGTGCTGTGGCCCGCGCACTTCGCCGGCCGCGACCGCGAGTACTGCCAGATCGAGCGTCTCGCGAACCTGGAGGCGTTGCCGGACTTCGGGTTCACCGTCGTCGCGTTCCCCGTCAAGATCAAGGGCGCCGGCGCGGGCTGGACGAGGGCCGTCGCACTGCTCGACGACTGAACCGGACAACTAGCTCTCAAGTGAGAGCTGAATCACCGTACCTACCTTGGTGGGTATGGATAACAGTGAATGGCCACCAGAGAACGAAGACCACATCGTCCGCGGAATCGACTAGCCACCGCCAAAGGGCCGCCCTCACCCAGAAGCTTTCTGGAGAGGGTGGCCCTTTTATATCGCGGTCACACCAAGCGAGCACGAGCCGTGTCCACGGTGTCCGCTGCGTCCAGCAACGGCAGCACCTGCGAGGCACCGGAACGCACGGCCTTCGTCCGCCGTGCGAACGACGTCAGGGTCTGTCCGGGTCCGGCTTCCACCAGCAGGACGTCGTACATCGCCACGAGTTCGTTCAACGCCGGTCCGAAGTAGACGGCGTCGGTCAGCTGACGGGTCCAGAACCGCGCGGACAACGCGTCCTCAGGAGTCATCAGCTTGCCCGTGTACCCGGAGTACAACGGCATCTGCGGCGCACGGGGCGAAGCGCTCCACGAAGCCAGGGCCTCGTCCACGGCGGGCTGCATAGCCGGGCTGTGGAACGGCGTCGACGCCGGCACGGTCACGACGATGTAGTCGTCCGCCTCCAGCCGCGCCCGCACCCTGGCCAGCGGCTCGTCGGACCCCGCCAGCATCGTCTGCCGGGCCGAGTTCACGGCCGCGATCGCCACGTCGCCTTCCAGGTACGGCAACAGGTCTGCTTCCGAAGCGGCGGCGGCCAGCATGCCGCCGGAGGGAATCGGCACGGCGGACAGCACCCGGTCCCGCACCAGGGAGACGGCCTCTTCCAAGGTGAACACCCCGGCCAGCGTCGCCGCGACGACCTCACCCGCGGAGTGCCCGATCAACGCGACGGGCTTGACGCCCCACGACAGAACGGTGCGCCCCAGCGCGTAGTCGACGGCGAACAGCAACGGCTGCGCCCGCGACACGTGATCGACGTCCGCCCCGGAAAGCCAGTCCTCGCAAGCAAGAGAGCCGACCTCGCCGAACAGCTCGAACACCTCGTCGATCACCGAGGTGAACACGGCATCCGTGCCGTACAGGGACGCCGCCATCCGCGGGTACTGCGATCCCTGGCCCGGAAACATCAGTGCTACGTCCACAACACGCCTCCAGAAACGGCTCAAGGCCGTGAAGGGGACACCTTCACGGCCTTGAGGCACATGACATCTACCTGTACTCGCGAACCACCATGGCGGAGTTGAAGCCGCCCTTGCCGCGACCGAGCACCAGCGCAGCCTTGATCTTGCCGTGCCGCGCCTCGTTCATGACGAGGTCGATCTCGTACTCGGGCACCAGGTTCTCGACGTTGATGGTCGGCGGGATCGCGCTCCAGTAGATGGAGAGGATCGCCGACGCCACGTCGAGCGAGCCACCACCGGCGAACAGACGCCCGGTCATGGTCTTCGGCGCCGTCACCGGCACGCCGTACGGCCCGAAGATGCCCTTGATCGCCTCGGCCTCGGCCTTGTCGAGCTCGGGAATGCCCGCCGCGTCGGCGAACACCACGTCGATCTCCGAGGCGTCCATGCCGGCGTCGCGCAGCGCCAGCTCGGCCGCCCGCTTCAGACCCGGCTCCCGCGACGGCATCTTCGAGTCGAACGTCGAGGCGTACCCGACGATCTCACCGTAGATGCGCGTCCCCGGACGGCCGGCCGCCGACTCCGGCGTCTCGACCACCATGATCGCGCCACCCTCGCCCGCGACGTACCCGGAGGCGTCGCGGTCGAACGGCAGGTAGGCGCGCTTCGGGTTGTTGTTGCGCGACAGGCAACCCGAGGCCTGGTGGGCCACCCACGCCCACGGGCACAGCGAGGAGTCCATGCCGCCTGTCAGGGCGAGCTGGACACCCTTGCGCAGCTGGCGCCGGGCGTGACCGATGGAGTCGATGCCACCGGCCTGCTCGGACACCACCACCGCGCCGGGACCGCGCGTGCCGTGCCGGATGGAGATCTGGCCCGTGTTGACCGCGTAGAACCACGCGAACGACTGGTACGCCGAGACGTACTCCGGACCCTGGTGCCACAGCTTCTGCAGTTCGCGCTGACCGAACTCGTACCCGCCGGCCGTCGCCGCGGTGATGACCGCGATGTCGGTGTCGGGGATGTCGTTCGGCTGCACACCCGCACCACGCAACGCCCAGTCCGTGCCGACCAGTGTCAGCCGCGTCATGTGGTCCGTCTGCGGCAGCAGGCGACCCTGCAGGTGCCGCCCTGCCTCGAAGCCAGGCACCTCACCGGCGATCTTCGCCCAGTAGTTCGCGCTGTCGAACCGGGTGATCGGCCTGATCGCCGCCTCCCCGTGCAGGGTCGCCCGCCAGTACGCGGTCGGCCCCAAACCGTTCGGAGACGCGATGCCGATTCCCGTCACCACTGCCCGAGTCACCGGCCTGCCCCTTCCACCTTTTTGAGCACCATGGCGCTCTGGAATCCACCGAAACCACTGCCCACGGTCAGGAGGGTGTCGACCTTCTTCTCGCGCGCCACCAGTGGCGTGTAGTCGAGGTCGCACTCGGGGTCCTGCTCGTGGAGGTTCGCCGTCGGCGGGATGAGGTCCTGCTCGAACGCCAGCAGCGAGCCGACGATCTCGAGCGAACCGATCGCGCCCAGCGAGTGCCCGATCATCGACTTGAAGCCGGAGACCGGGGTCTTGTACGCGTGCGCACCCAACGAACGCTTGAAAGCGGCCGTCTCGTGCAGGTCGTTCTGCTTGGTGCCCGACCCGTGCGCGTTGATGTAACCGACGTCCGTCGCATCCGCACGCGCCTGCTTCAGCGCGATGTTGATGGCGTCGGACATCTCGATGCCCTCGGGGTGCAGGCCCGTCATGTGGTAGGCGTTGCACCGCGAGGCGAAGCCGGCGACCTCACCGTAGATGTGCGCACCGCGAGCGCGGGCGTGCTCCAGCTCCTCGAGCACGATGATCGCGCAACCCTCGCCCAGCACCAGGCCGTCGCGGGTCTTGTCGAACGGCCGGCACGCCGTTGTGGGGTCGTCGTTGCGGGTGCTGGACGCACGGATCACGTCGAAGCAGACCACGGTGATCGGGGAGAGCGGAGCCTCGGTGCCGCCGGTGACGACGACGTCGGCCGAGCCCTCCAGGATCAGGTCGGCCGCGTAACCGACCGAGTCGAGACCCGAGGTGCAGCCCGTGGAGACCACGGAGACCGGTCCCTCGGCGCCCACTGTCCACGCCAGCTCCGTCGCCATCGAGGACGGCGTGAAGTAGTCGTAGAGGTGCGGGACGGCGTAGGACTGGTCGACCTCCCAGTACTTGCCCCGGTCGGAGCCGACGATGAACTCGCGCTCCAGCGAGGTCGTGCAGCCGACCGCGGTGCCGAGCGAGACACCGATGCGGCCGGGGTCGAGCTGGTCGAACTCGATGCCGGAGTCCGACATCGCCTCACGACCCGCGACGACCGCGAACTGCGCGGCTCGGTCGAGCCGGCGGATCTCCTGCGGCGTGAGGCCTTCGCGCACTGGATCGAAATCTGCTTCCCCCGCCATGCGGGAGCGGTACGGAGACGCGTCGAAGTGCGTGATGTTGCGAGTCGCCGTACGCCCTTCGGACAGCAGTTGCCAATACGCCTTCGTTCCGATGCCACCAGGTGCGACCACGCCCACCCCGGTGATGACGGCGCGACGACTCATCGGACACCTCCAATCGCCTTCTGTGCGGACACGGTCTGCTCCAATCTCGGACAGGGCACGGGAGCGATACCTGTTTCTGCCGAATGAACCGATGATGAAACGCCCCGATCGAGGCCACCTCGAACGACGGCGTAGGACCCCTGTACGAGTCCGGCCCCCGCGTCGGTCGCGAACAGCTGTTTCGCTGCCGAGCCGCCGTCGTCGTCACATCCGAAACCAAGGGGCACACCGGTTTCCGCGACCGCCGCGACGATCTCGCCGATCTGGTCCGGCCACAGCTTGCCCGCTGTGTCGTGCAGCAACACGGTTTCCGCCCCAGCCTCCGCGGCGGTCAGCACGACCTCCAAAGCGTTCTCGGGGTCGATCAGCCAGCCGTCGAAGAAGTCCCGCGCCTCGACGATCACTCGTCGTTCGGCGCGCACGAGTTGACGCACGGCCTCTCGAACCACCGAAAAGCCGTGCCCTTGGACAACTATCGCCACCGCGGGGGTTTCCGCGGCGATGAGTGCGGCAAGGTCCTCCGCACCGCCTGAGGCGATGAGGGTGGCGGCCCGCAACCGGAGTTCGATCGCCGCCCGGTGGTAGAACGACCGGGCGGGTCTGCCTCCGTCGACGAACGTGACTCCGAGCGCGTCGAGGCGCCGCGCCGCGACCAGTCTGTCCGAAATGGACAGGCTGGTGCGGCGCAGCGAGATGTCGTAGAGCTTCATCAGAACCCCGACAGCAGTACTCGGGAGGCCTCGATCTCGTAGGCACAGGGCGCCACGTCCGAAGAGGGACAACCCTTGCGCTCGTGCTCGACCGCGGCCTTCTCCAGGTACATGGAGACCACGTAAAGTCCGTTGCGGCTTGCAGCGCGTGCTGCGGCGGTCAGTAGTTCCGCGCCACCCAACCCCATCGCGTCACCTCACCCGTTCTCGGCGAATTCCTTGGCGTGCCGGAGCGTCGTGAGGCTGTTGGTGCCCAGTGCGTGACGGATGAGCTCGCGAGCGCGCTCGATCGTCCCGTCGGCTCCCAGGATCTCGGGGATGACCTCGGGCCGGATGACGACGGTGTGGTGCGACGTCGCCTCGATGCCGGCCTCGATGCCGTCGCCGATGTCCCTGAACGTCCACCGGCCGACGTGCGCCGCCATGATCGGCGGTGTGTGCGTCTGCTTGTAGACGATGCCGTCGTACGGGGTGCAGACCCGCACCGAGTGCGTGGTGTGGATCGACCCGTCCGGGCTGCGCGTGTCCATCTCCATGGACTGCACGCCGGTGACGGCTTCCTTGAGGTCCAGCTTCGCCACGTGCGGCAGACGCTCCGGCCACAGGTCCGAGCGGTACAGGAACTCGTAGACGTCCTTGCGGCTCGCGTGGATCGTGATGCTGTCCGAGAACGACAGCACCAGCTTGTCGTAGTCGTCGCCGTACTCGGCCGCCCGCTTGAGGGCGGCGAGCTCGGCGTCGCTGTTGTTGTTGACGGCGTTCAGGATGAGGTCGACCGCCTCGGGCTGCGCCGCGGTGAAGTGGTGGAGCAGATCGACCCTGGTCGCCGAATCGGCGATCGGGACGATCCGCCACTCCCCACCCATCGTCTTCACCGGTGCCGCCGAACGCTCCTGCTCGAACTTGATGTGCAGGTTCGCCGGGTCGAGCTCGCGCCGGGACGTCCACGTGCGCACGTCACCGTTGGCGAACGCGTGCAACCGCAACCGCTCCGTCGAGCCATCCCGTTCGAACACCTCGGCCTGGACCGTGGGTCCGAAGATGTACGGCCAGGTCGTCACGTCCGCGACCAGGTCGTACACCACCTTGGCGGGAGCCCCGATCATGACCGTGTGCGTGGTGGTGTGCGTCATGTCCGTCTCCGTATCCCGAGTCGCCGGCGTCAGGCCGCGATCTGTCCGTTGACCTTGTCCAGCAACTGACGCGGCGTCTCGATGTACGCCAGCTCGTCGTCGGCGATGGCGGCACCGTGCTTGCGCTTGATCAGCGCGACCGTCTCCAGCAGGGCGAGGGAGTCGAAGCCCAGCTCGAGGAACGGGATGTCGAGAATGTCCTGGCCCGGCTTGAACGAGTCGTCGTCGCCCGCGGCCTCGTTGAGGATCTCTTTGAGTCCCTCGATGGTCAGTGCGCTCACGGCTAGCTTCCTTTCCTCCAGCGGGCGGTTTCCGCGCGCCCACGACTGAGGTTGTCACCGCACGCCTGTAAGCCGGTGGAGAGATTCTCGAAGAAACCGTTGCACGACAAGCAAAAACGGCCCGCGCCACAGTGTGGCGCGGGCCGCTGGAGCTTTGATCTAGGCCAGAAGGCGTTGCAGCTGACGGGTTTCGGCGCTGTCGAGGCGCGGGTCGGACGTCAGGATCGCGTGCTGCAAGGTCTGCAGGCGCGACGACGGTTCGACGCCGAGCTCCTCGATCAGGGTGTTGCGCAGGCCCTTGAACGCGTCGAGCGCCTGCCACTGCCGGCCCGCGCGGAACAGCGAGATCATGTACTGCGCGCACAGGTTCTCGTTCATCGGGTTCTGCACGGTCAGCACGGAGAGCTCGGACAGCAGCGCCTTGTGCTTGCCCATCCGCAGCTCGGCGTCGATGCGCGCTTCGAGCACGCCCAGCCGGGCCTCTTCGAGGCGCACGATCTCGATGCCGAGCGGCATGCCCGGTCGCACGTCCACGACGGCGGCGCCGCGCCACATCTCGAGCGCCTGACGCAGCAGCCGGGAGGCCGAGACGTAGTCCTCGACGTCGTAGGCCTGCTGGCCCGCGCGGGAGAGACGTTCGAACTCGTGCACGTCGACGGCCTCCGGCGGCACGTCGAGCAGGTAGCCGCCGTACCGGGTGACCAGGACTTCCTTCGCCGCACCCTCGTCGGACGCCGACAGGGCGTCTCCGATGAGCTTGCGCAGCTGCAGGATGTAGGTCTGCAGGGTGGTGCGGGCGCTGCGCGGCGGACGGTCGCCCCACAGTTCCTCGATCAGCGTGGGAACGGACACGACCTGCCCGGAGTGCAACGCGAGCAGCGCCAGGATCTGCCGTGGCTTGGCCGCGGTGGGCGTCACCGAGCGACCGTTCACCTTGGCCTCAACGGGCCCCAGGACCTTGATCTGCATCGCGACCCCTCCTTCGGTTCCGAGCACGGCATTAGTCTGCTCGGTCTAACGACGGGGCGTTAGTGCACAGGCCATCGATGTCAGGTGAGTTCTGCCCGTGCCGGGTATGAAAACTTCATACGGAGGCGCATTAGCCGGTAACTACCGATCCATTAGCGCTGGTCCGCATCATTACCCACAACAAATCACACGCAAACATCGGAGATGAACATGTACCCCACCGTCACCGTGGAGCACTTGTCTTCCGTCCCCACCGCCACAGACGACTCCGACGACATGAAGATCTACCAGTTCGACCGTGAGGCCTCGATGGACTGGTGGATCATCTACGCCTCCGGGACGTGCTCCCCGGGCAGCTGCTACAAAGCCGAAGAGGCGGTCCTCGCGGCATGAGACACGAACTGGCCGAACCGGGCGAGCAACGCATCGGGTTCAAACGACACCTCCGGCCGCAGATAGTGCAGGGTGAAGCCGTTTACCTGTTCGGAGAATCAGGGGTCACGGCCATTGCAGGCACCCACGTCGAAACGCTGGCGCCGTTGCTCGACGGCACCCGCGATCTCGCCGCACTGCTGCGCGACGTCCCCGCTGGTCTGAGCGCCGACAAGGTGGGACGCATGCTCACGCGGCTCGCCGCGGCGGGACTCATCGGCAGCAGGGGCACGGAGGACGGTTCGGCCACGGCCGAGGCCTCACTCGCGTACTGGGACGCGGTGGGTCTCGACCCCGCGGACGCGGTGGCGGCGACATCGACGTCGCTCGTCTCCGTGGTCGCGATCGGGGACATCGATCGCGACGCGCTCGTGGAAGCCTTGCACCGCAACGGACTCACGGTCACCTCGGGGAGTGGTGACCTCACGGTCGTGGCGTGTGCGGACTACCTGGCCCCCGAGCTCCGCGCCATCGACGAGGCACATCGCGCGACAGGCACGCCTTGGCTGCTGGTCAAGCCCGTGGGCGCGCAGGTGTGCGTCGGTCCCTTCTTCACCCCCGGCGACGGCCCCTGCTGGCGTTGCCTCGCCTCATGCCTGTCCGTGAACCGGAAGGCGGAGGCGCACGTGCGGGCGCGGTGCGGACAGAGTGGTCCGGCACCACGCCCTGCCATCGGCCTGCCGTCGCTGCGGGCGACGGCGCTGGAGATCGCGTCGGTCGAGGCGACCAAGTGGCTCGCGGGCATCCGCCACGAGACACAGCGATCCATCTGGAACTACGACAGCCTCACGATGAAGGTCACCCAGCACGAGGTGCGGCACCGCCCGCAGTGCTCGGACTGCGGTGACCCCGAAGTTGTCGCGCGCAGGGCGTTCGAGCCGGTCGAACTCACGAGTCGCGTGAAGCGCTCCTGCGAGGGCGGCGGCCACCGGTCGTCGTCCCCGCAGGAGGTGCTCGACACCTACCGGCACCTCATCGGTCCCCTCACCGGGATCGTCAAGGACATCCGCCGCAACGACCAGGGCCCGGCCTTCTTCAACTCCTTCGTGTCCGGCTCGAACATCGCGGCCGCCGGCGAGGGCATCGAGGGGCTGCGCTCGGCGCTGCGGGCCGACACCGGCGGCAAGGGCATGACGCCGCTCGACGCCGAGGTCGGCGCCCTGTGCGAGGCCGTGGAACGACGCAGCGGCGCGTTCTTCGGCGAGGAGGCACGGGTGAGCGGCAGCTACGCCTCGCTCGGCGACCTCGCGATCCACCCCCTCACCGTCCAGCAGTACGACCAGCGCCAGTTCGAGGGCCGCGAGGAGTGGAACGCGAGCCACTCGATGTTCCAGCACGTCACCACGCCGTTCGACGAGAACGAGGTGATGGACTGGACCCCGCTCTGGTCGCTCACCGACCAGCGGCACAAGTTCCTGCCCACCGGCATGCTCTACTTCGGCGCCCCCTGTCCGCCGAGTGTCACGTCGGACTCCAACGGCTGCGCCGCGGGCAGCAGCCTGGAGGACGCGGTGCTGCAAGGGCTTCTCGAACTGATCGAACGGGACGCGGTCGGCATCTGGTGGTACAACCGGACGCCGGTGCCGGGCGTGGACCTGGACTCGTTCCACGACCGGTGGATCGACGAGCTCCGCGACGTGCACGCGAACCTCGGCCGTGAGGTGTGGCTGCTCGACGTCACCGCCGACCTGGGCGTGCCGACGATGGTCGCCGTGTCGCGCCGCACGGACGGCGGGCCGCGCGAGGACATCATGTTCGGCTGCGGCGCGCACCTCGACCCGCGGACCGCGGCACGCCGCGCTCTCACCGAACTGAACCAGTGCATGCCCTCGCTGTGCGGGCAGGTCGACCTGGCCCGGTTCGACGTCGATCTGCGGCACTGGCTCGAGACGGCCCGGCTCGCCGACCACCCCTGGCTGGCACCCGATCCCGACGAACCGGCGCGCGACGTGTTCCACCACGGCTACGTTCACCGCGCCGACCTCACCGAGGACATCCGCGCCATCCAGGACACCCTGGAGGCCAAGGGAATGGAGCTGCTCGTGCTCGACCAGACCAGGCCCGACATCGGACTTCCGGTCGTGCGGGTCGTCGTGCCGGGCCTGCGGCACTTCTGGTCGAGGTTCGCTCAAGGCCGCCTCTACGACGTCCCTGTACAACTGGGTCGGCTGGCACGACCACGCCGGTACGAAGAGCTCAACCCGATCCCGTTGTTCATGTGATGAACGGGATGACCATCGCCCAGAGCGGAGGCGCTGTGGTGCCCACGCAGTCGCACGTCCCGGCAGGCAGGCCGCTGTGGTCGTTGCTGGAGGACGCCTTCGTGGACGAGGGCGCCGAGCACCTGACCGTGCACGGCAGATGGGGTGCGATCCAGATCGCCGACACCAGCCCGCTGGTGCGCGAGGCGTTGCACCGGATGAGCCTCGGTCCGGTGGCGCTGGAGAACATCTCGGCGCTGCACGAGAACTTCGTGCGGTGGAAGACCGGCTCCGGTCCGTGCCTCATCTGGCGCAAGCTCAAGAACACGCTCGACCAGCTGGGCGGCTGCCTCGTGCCGTCGCTCGGGCTGAACGACGGCGCCGGCCCGATCCTGTCGGTCGTCGCGGTCACGCGGGACGCGGTGTTCGCGTTGCCGCACATCGAAGAGCACGAGATCGTCACCATGCGGCCGCGCACCGAGATCGAACGGCTGAACGGGGACCAGGCCCTGGCGTGTCCAGGACTCGCCTATCAGGTGATTCTGCACAGCGCGCCCGCCACCGAGATCGCGAAGTCGTTGCTGCACACGGAGAGCACGATCGCCGAGGTGGCCGAGGCGTTGCAGGTGGAGAAGACGCTGGTCGGAGATGTTGTCGCTTATCTGGCGGGGGCCGGACTCGTCGTCGTCCAGAGGTGTTGAGCCATCGCCATGTTGCTCCGATCGCGGATCGCAAAACGCGAGATTTCCCAGGAAGCGCCCGTATCATGGCCGCGTCCGGACCCTCGCGTGGGAGCTGCTGCTGTGACGCTGCGACAGGAACGCTCATCGGTGTCCCGTCGTTTGGCGTACGTCGTGATCAGCGTGGTGTTCGTCGGCTACTTCAGCAACGCGTTCCTCTACGTCCTGCAGGCCGGCGCCACCCCCGTGCGGATCGCGGGTTCACTGGCCTGTCTGCTCTCGATCGGGTACCTGCAGCTGCGGGTGTTCTCCCGGCCGGGCACGGACCTGAGGTCGGCCAAGGCCTACCTGGCGCTCGGCGCGCTCGCGCTGCTGGTGTTCGTGCCGATGCTGTTCTTCCCCAACGCGTGGGCCGGCATGCCCGGTTTCTTCGCGGGCAGTGCCCTGCTGGTGCTGCCTGGCCGGGTGCGGTGGCTGGTGTTCGGCGCGGTGGCGCTGGTCAACGCCGCGGCCAAGATCGGCCAGTGGGAAACCGGCGTGCTGATCTACTACCTGGTGTCGTCGATGGTCGCCGGCCTGGTCGTCTACGGCCTGTCGCGGCTGCCGTCGCTGGTGAAGCAGCTGGAGACGGTCCGGTCCGAGCTCGCCGACCTGGCGGTGTCGCAGGAACGGCTGCGGTTCGCCCGCGACCTGCACGACCTGCTCGGGTTCAGCCTCTCGGCGATCACGCTGAAGGTGGAGCTGACCCGCAAGCTGATCGGTGAACACACCGACCGCGCGCTGCGTGAGCTGGCGGAGATCCTCGGCATCGCCCGTGAGGCCCTGACGGACGTTCGTGCGGTGGCGTCGAGCTATCGCGAACTGTCGCTGGCCGACGAGATCGAGTCGGCGCGGTCCGTGCTGACCGCCGCGGGGGTCACGGCGACGATCGAGGCGGACGAGACCGAGCTCGCCCCCCGGTCCAGGACCGTCCTCGCGACGGTGCTGCGCGAGGGTGTGACGAACCTGCTCCGGCACAGCGAGGCCACCCGCTGCACGATCACGATCTCCGGCACGGACGGGTTCGTGTCGATCGACGTCGTCAACGACGGCGCTCCCGCCGAGGCCGGCACCGATCAGGGCAGCGGCCTCACCAACCTCGCCACCCGCACCACCGCCCTCGGTGGATCGATCCTCGCCCAGGCCTCACCGGACGGCGTCTACCGGCTGCACGCCGAGGTGCCGACCGATCCGGCGTCGGAGGAACGGGCGAGCGACCCGCGCCCCGCCGGCCCCATGATGGCGACGCGGTTCGCCCAGGTGCTGCTCACGGCGGTCGTGGTCGGGTACGGAGCGATGGCGACGACGCTGTCCACGCACTTCTACTCGTCGGTCGGGGCGGCCGGGATCGCGGCCGCCGCGGTGAGCAGCGCGGTGGCCGTCGGGCTCGTGCTGGGCCTGGTGAGCCGTCCCCACGTCCGGTTGACCCCGGTCCGCGTCGGCGCGGTGCTGGCCGCGCTGGCCGTCTGCGTGTACACGGCCCCGTTCGTGTTCACCAACCCCTACCTCGGCGCCGTGCCCGGCTTCCTCGCCGGATCGGCGGCGCTGCTCCTGCCCCGCCGGACCGGCTGGCTCGCGTTCGTCGCGGTCGTCGCGGCGCAGGGCGCGATCTACCACGTGATGGGCCCCTCGATCGGTGAGGGCGTCGTGGACACCGTGTACGGCGTCATCGCCGCGACGAACCACGGCCTGGTGCTCTACGCGTTGACCAGGCTGCGTTCCACGGTGAACGAGCTGCACGAGGCGCGGGAGGAACTGGCGACGGCGGCGGTCACGCAGGAACGGCTGCGGTTCGCCCGCGACCTGCACGACCTGCTCGGCTACAGCCTCTCCGCGATCACGCTGAAGAGCGAGCTCACGCACCGGCTGGCGGTGATCGACCCCGGCCGGGCGCGCCAGGAGCTCACCGAGGTGCTGGAGATCTCCCGGCAGGCTTTGGCGGACGTGCGGTCGGTGGCCCTGAGCTATCGCGAGCTGTCGTTCGACGAGGAGACCCAGTCGGCGCAGGCGTTGCTGTCCGCGGCCGACATCGAGGTCACCGTGCGGATCGACGCGTGCGACCAGCTGCCCAAGGAGGTGACGGTGACGCTGGCGACGGTGTTGCGCGAGGGCGTCACGAACCTCCTGCGGCACAGCAAGGCCGAGCACTGCGAGATCGTGCTCGCCAGCTCGCGGCACCTGGTCACGATGGACATCATCAACGACGGGATCCCCACCATCGAGCGGAAGTCGCGCGACGGCAGCGGGATCGGCAACCTGACCACCCGCGTCCGTGCGCTCGGCGGTGACCTGCAGGCCGGTCTCACGCCCGAGCACACCTACCGGCTGCGCGCCGAGATCCCGTTGCCGTTGAACTGAAAGCAGCGAAAAGGGCCGCGTGAGGGAATCCCTCACGCGGCCCTTTTCGGTGTGCTCACAGCATCTCGATGACCGCGCAACCCCAGCTGTAACCGGCGCCCACGCCGAACATCACGATCCGCTGGCCCGACGTCGCCTTGCCGGTCTGCACCAGGTGGTCGAAGCTCGCGAACTGGTCGCCGGCGCCGAGGTGCCCGACCGTGCGGCTCCACTCCCACGTGGTGCGCTCCGGCTCGATGTCGTACGGGCGCAGGTAGTTCACGTCCAGCCGGCGGCGGCCGAAGTGCGGCAGGATGATCCAGTCCGCGTCACCGATCTTCATGTCGGCGTCGGACAGGGCCTGCTCCACGGCGAGCGCCTGGCCCGCGTTGGCCTTGTTGATGCCGTAGGACAGCCCGAACTCGCGGCTGAACGTGTGCTTGGCCTCCTCGAAGTCCACCGGGATGCGGTGCGAGAACGGCGCGAGGCCGAACGGCACGTCGCCGCGGTGCAGCGGTTCGAGGTCGGAATCCGCATTGATGGCCAACGAAAGCAGCTTCGCGTAACCGCCGCGGGTGGACAGCACGAGAGCCGACGCACCGTCGCCGTAGGGCGTTCCGGGGTCGGTCTTCCAGCGGTCGATTCCGGGCAGGCAGAAGCGATCTGAGGACGTCAGGAGGGCATCCCTGCCGGGACGGGCGATCAGGTAGGACACCGCGAGGTCCATGGCGGCCAGACCGCCGTTGGACATCTGCCGGATCTCCAGCGCCAGGCAGGAGTTCCTGACCGTCTCGCGCTGGATGTAGGAACCGACCGGCCACAGGTCCTGGCCCTGGTGGTAGGTGGTGGCGTGCAGGATCAGGTCGACGTCGTCGGGCTGCGATCCCGCCCGTGCCAACGCGACCCGTGCCGCCTCGACCGCCATCTCGGCCGCCGACTCGTGCGGGGACACGGACACGGACTCGACGTCCGTCCGCGAGACGAGCTTCGGCTCGCACTCCCCCGACGCGATCGCGTCCGCGACGTTCAGCGTCGAGGGCAGGCGCACGCCGCTGCCATTGACGAAAACATCCTTCACTCGCACCGCGGTCAGACCTCCTTCAGCGCACGTGCGACGCGCACGACGCGTTCCGCCTGAATCTGGGCCGCCTGCAACGCGATCTCGTCGACCGGCAGGTTGTCCGCGCCCAGGACGTGAGAGGTGCCGTAGGGATTCAGGTTTCCTCCCGGCGGCACGATGATCCCGCCGAAGTGGCAGACCATGTTGTAGATCGACACGAGCGTGGTCTCCATGCCTCCGTGCAGGCTGCCGCCGGAGGTGAACGCGCTGTACACCTTGTCGGCCAGCAGACCGCTGAACCAGGCGGGCCCCAGCGTGTCGATGAACTGCTTGAGCTGCGCGGACACGTTGCCGAAGCGGGTCGGCGTGCCGAAGACGACGGCGTCGGCCCACAGCACGTCGTCGACCGACGCGACGGGGACGTCCGCGGTCTCCTCCAGGTGCGCCGCCCAGGCCGGCCTGGATCGCCACGCCGCCTCGGGCGCCAGCTCCGCAGCCCGTACCAGCCGCACCTCGGCGCCGTGCTTCTCGGCCGTCTCGGAGATCTCCGAGGCGATCCGGTGAATCGTTCCCGTCGAGGAGTAGTACACGACTGTCACGTTGACGCTGCGTTCCATGACGCATCCCTTCGCGAGGCAGCTCGGTTCACCCTTGCCGGGCCGCCTTGATGTGGCGTGGAGCGCGACATGAACGTTGGGAGATATGGTGTCGCGCGGAGGGGCGCGATGATCAGGGTTCTGCTCGCGGAGGACATGCACATGGTGCGCGGTGCTCTCATCGCGCTGCTCAACCTCGAACCGGACATCGAGGTCGTGGCCGAGGTGAGCTCCGGCGACAAGATCGTGCCGGCGGCGCGCCAGCACGGTCCCGACGTCTGTGTGATCGACATCGACCTGCCGATCCTCGACGGGCTGAGCGCCGCGACGACGATCCGCGAGACGATGCCGCAGGTCAGGACGTTGATGCTGACGTCGCTGGGCCGTCCGGGGACGTTGCGCAGGGCGCTGGCGGCCCGCGTGGACGGTTTTCTGCTCAAGGACGCGCCGCCGACGGAGCTCGCCGACGCGATCCGCCGCGTCGCCGCCGGGGAACGCGTCGTGGACAGCCAGCTGGCCCTGGCCGCGTGGGATCGCGGCGAGTGCCCGCTGACCGACCGCGAGCTGGAGGTCCTCCGGCTGGCCGCGAACGGTGCCGACGCGCCTGACATCGCTGTCGCGCTGTCCCTTTCGGTCGGCACGGTCCGCAACTACATGACGACGATCATGACCAAGCTCAACGGCCGCAACCGGGTGGACGCCATCCGCATCGCCGAGGAAGCCGGCTGGCTGTAGCTGTGCGGATGGCATCGCTCAGGCTGCCCGCTGCTGGCTGGCGCGCAGGTCGAAGCCGGGCTGGGCGACGATCTCCGGGGTGAGCGAGTTGCCGCCCTCCAGGATCCGGCGCCCCATCAGGAAGTCGATCGGCCGGTTGTAGGCCTCGATTCCAATCAACCTGTCATTTTTGAAGCAGAACACGGAGAACCTGCCCTCGGCCGGGTCGCCGACGGTGACCGTGCGGTCGTGGCCGTTGGTGAGGCCCGCGGTCTGCAGCTTCACGTCGTACTGGTCGCTCCAGAACCACGGCAGGGCGGTGTAGGGCTCCGCGCTGCCCATGATGGCCGCCGCGACCGTGGTGCCCTGGTCGGTGGCGTTCTGCACCGACTCCAGGCGGATCAGGCCGCCGGCGTGCGTGCTGGCGAACCGCGCGCAGTCGCCGAGCGCGTGGACGCGCGGGTCGACGGTGCGCAGGTGGGAGTCGACGAGGATGCCGTTGTCGACCGCGAGCCCCGCGCGCTGGGCGATCTCGGTGTTCGGGATGACGCCGATGCCCGCGACCACGAGGTCCGCGACGAGCACCGTGCCGTCCGTGAGCTCGACCAGGCCTTCCCTGACCGCCGCGACGCCCGTTCCGGTGAGGATCTGGACGCCTTCGCTGCGGTGGCGGTTGACGAGGTGCTGGGCCGTCTCCGCGGACACCGCCCGTTGCATCACCTGGCCCTGCGCCTCGACGACGGTCACCTCGTGGCGCAGTTTCCTGACCACGGCGGCGAACTCGAGGCCGATGAACCCTCCGCCGATGACGACGACGTCGAGCCCGATCTGGCCGTCGAGCCGTTCCCGGATCGCGTCCGCGTCGGCGACCGTGCGCAGGTTCAGCACGTGCTCGGCGCCGGGGATGGGCAACGGCCGCGGCCGCGCGCCCGTCGCGAACACCAGGTGGTCGTAGCTGATCGTGCGGGCACATCCCAGCACCGCGACCCGTGCCTGGCGGTCGACCCCGATCACCCGCTCGCCGGTCACGAGCTTGATGCCGTGGTCGTCGTAGTACGAGTCCTGCCTCAGGACCAGCCCGGCGAGGTCGGTCTCCCCCGCCAGGTAGGCCTTCGTGAGCGGGGGCCGCTGGTACGGCGCGGCCTGCTCGTCACCGATGAGCGTGATGGGGCCGCGGTGTCCCTGCTCGCGCAGGGACACCGCGACCTGGCAGCCCGCCTGCCCGGCCCCGACGACGACTACCGACTCGCCGCGCATGTCAGTAGTTGCCCAGCCCGCCGCAGACGTTGAGCGCCTGTGCGGTGATCGAGGACGCGGTGTCCGTGGTCAGGTACGTCACGAGACCGGCGACCTCTTCCGGCGTGCTGTACCGACCCAGCGGGATCTTGGCGTTGAACTTCTCGAGGACCTCTTCCTCGGAGACACCCCAGTGGTTCGCGTAGCCCTGGCGGACGCGGCCGGCCATGGGCGTCTCGACGTAGCCGGGGCACACCGCGTTGACGGTGATCCCGGACTTCGCGAGCTCGATGCCGACGGCCTTGCTGAACCCGACGACGCCGTGCTTGGACGCCGAGTAGGGCGCGGCGAACACGACGCCCTGCTTGCCGCCGGTGGAGGCGATGTTGATGATCCGGCCCCAGGACTGCTCGACCATCTTGCCGGTGCTCAAAACCTCTTTGGTGAACCGGAAGACACCGTTGAGGTTGGTGTCGATGACGTCCAGCCAGAGGTCCTCGTCCAGCTCGGCGGTGATGCCGCCGCCACCGCGACCCGCGTTGTTCACGAGGATCTCGATGGGGCCGAAGACCTCGACGGCCTTCTGCACCGCGGTGCGGATGTCCTCTGTGGACGTCACGTCGGAGGCGGCGCCGTCGGCCTCGATGCCTTCTTCACGCAGCTGCTTCACCGTGGTCTGGACGTTCTCGGCGTTGCGGGCCACGACGAAGACCGCGTGTCCCTCCCTGCCGAGACTGCGGGCGACCTCGAGACCGATTCCGCTGGTGGCGCCCGTGACCAGGGCGACCCGTCGCTTGCTCATGCTTCTCTCCCTCAGAGTTGCTTCTCAGGCATGTGCACGACGAGCCCGTCCTGCTCCTCGGTCACGGGGATCTGGCAGCTCAGCCGGCTGTTCTCCTTGCGCTCGCAGGCGGTGAAGTAGAGAAGCTCGTCCTCCACCTGGTGCATCTGCGACAGCGGCTTGGTGTTCTCCGGGTCGACGTACACGTGGCACGTACCGCACGAGGCCCCACCACCGCACTGGGCGACGATTCCCTTGATGCCGTTGAGAACCGCGCCGCGCATCACGGAGTCGTTCTGGGCCACGTCGACAACGGTCTCGATGCCGTCGTGCGAAACGTAAGTGATCTTTGGCATGGCAGTTCTCCCACGGATCTGCGGCTCGCCGGACGTGGTTCACCTTGAACGTCATCGCTTTGCACGTGGTGGAGACCACCTTGAGCGTTCAGGAGCTTGCCGGAACAGCAAGTTCGCGTGCGTTCCTCTCCGGAGCGACCGAGAATCGAGCCATGCCGAGGAAACGCGACCAACCGCCGCCCAGGACCGGCGGGAGTGAGACCGAGGTCCTGCGCGGGTTCCTCGACTACCTGCGCGCGGCGGTGATCGCCAAGGTGGAGGGTGCACCCGAACCCCAGGTCCGGACCGCGATGGTCCCGTCGGGAACGAACCTGCTGGGGTTGTTGCGCCACCTCACGTTCGTGGAGCGAGCGACGTTCCTGGGCGTGAAGCCGCGCGGCTGGAAGGCAACCTTCCACGTGCCCGAGGGCGACAGCGTCGCGCACGTCGTGGCCGGCTACCGGGAGGCGGTGGAGCGGGCCGACGAGGTGATCGACGGCAGTGCCGCCGAAGACGTCCGGTGGCGGCTCGCGCACATGATCGAGGAGACCGGCCGGCACGCCGGGCACGCCGACGTCGTCCGGGAGCTGATCGACGGGCGGACCGGGCGCTGACCTCGAACACCCCGTCCCGCCACAAACCGGGCGGGTGGCTCGCGGTTCCGCTGGCATTCGAGCAGGTCTTGCGACGCTGCGGTGTCGGCGTACACCCACACGCGGAGGTTCCACCGTGCCCCTCAAGGAGTTCTACGACCAGCAGGTGAACTGGTCACCGCCGTTCGAGGACGGCCTTGAACGCGCGACGGTCGTCGTGCCACGCGACTATTCCGACCCGGACGGTCCCAAGCTCACCATCGCGATCGCCCGTCTCAAGGCCACGGACAAGGCCCAGCGCCGCGGTGTGCTGCTGGCCGTCAACGGCGGACCCGGTGGCGACGGCGGCGACGGCCTCGGGCTGATCAAGCGCCTCGGCAGCCGGGTCCGGACCGCCTACGACCTCATCGGGTTCGACCCGCGCGGGTACGGCGAGTCCACCAAGCTCTACGCCGAGGTGACGATTCCCAAGGCGCCCTTCGACTCCCGGCCGCCGGACTCGCTCTTCGAGCAGCTGGCCGAGGACATGCGGCTGCGCGAGCTCGGTTGCGAGAAGGGCGGCGGCGACCTGCGCCCGCACATCACCACCCGCAACACCGCCCGTGACATGGACCTGATCCGCGTCGTGCTGGGCGAGGAGAAGATCTCGTTCGTCGGGTACGCGTACGGCGTGTACGTCGGCGCCGTCTACGGCACCATGTTCTCGGAGAACCTCGACCGCACGGTCTTCGACTCGTGCATCAATCCACAGTGGACGTGGCGCGAGCAGTTCGTCACCCAGGCGGAGGCGGTCTACCGCAACGTCGCGCTGTGGGCGGACTGGACCGCCGAGCGCGACGGGCACTTCCACCTCGGCAACACCTCGGCAGCCGTCATCGCCGAGATCGAGGCCGTCGTCGCGAAGCTCGAAGAAGGCGACCAGATCCAGCTCCGCACGCTGTTCGACGGCGCGGTGGGCACGCGGGCCACGGACCGCGGGCAGTGGGACTCGCTGGGCTACCTCGTCGGCGACCTGCGCACCACGTTGCAGGACGCCAACTTCGAGAAGGCGCGGGCGTTGATCGTCGGGCAGGCCACCTGGCGGCCGCAGGACTCCGAGGGCGACCTGCGGGTCGGCGTGCTGGAGGCCATCACGCTGGAGACCTACTGGCCGCAGGACCTGGAGGTCTACTACGCCGACGTCCGCAAGCACCGCGCCGAGCACCCGTACGGCTACGGCGTGCTGCGCGCCCAGCCGTGGGTCGGCGCGTTCCGGACGTTCGAAAGCCTGGAGCCGCCGACGAAACTGGCGCAGCCGGGCTACCCCAAGGGTCTCGTGGTGCAGGCCGACGGCGACCCGATGGACCGCGTCGAGGGCGGCATCGAGCTGGCCGCGCTGCTGGACCACCCGCTCGTCCTCATCGAGGACTCCGGCGACCACGAGGTGTACGGGCTGGCGGGCAACGAGGTTCTCGACTCGCTGGTCGACGACTACCTCGTCGACGGTGTGCTGCCGGCGAGCAAGCACACCAGGATTCCCGGGCACGTGCAGCGCCCGAACATCCCGAAGGACTGACGCACCAACGAAAAGGGCCCCGCACCGAGGTGCGGGGCCCTTTCTCGTGAAGCTCAGTCCTCGGCGGGGATGTCCCACGTGACCGGCAGCTCCCAGAGGCCGTAGATCACGGCGCCTTCCTTGCGCGGGATCTCCAGGAACGGCTTCGCGAGCCGCAGCGAGGGGATCCGCTGGAACAGCGTCGACCACACGAGCTGCATCTCCAGGCGCGCCAGGTCGGCACCGATGCAGTGGTGCAGGCCGTGCCCGAACCCGAGGTGCTTGCGGGTGCCGCGCTCCAGGATCAGCTTCTCCGGCTCCGGGAAGATCTCCGGGTCGCGGTTGCCGTTGAGACCCAGGCACAGGATGCCGTCGCCGGCCTTGATGGTCTTGCCGCCGATCTCGATGTCCTCCAGCGCGACGCGCGGGATGGCGGTGTCACCGATGGTCGCGAGGCGCACGAGCTCCTCGACGGCCGGCTCGATCATGCCCTCCGGGTCGTCCAGCAGCAGCTTGAGCTGGTCCGGGTTCTCCAGCAGCGCGGCGGTGCCCAGCGACAGCATCGAGGCCGTGGTCTCGTGGCCGCCGTTCATCAGCAGGCGGATCATGTTGAACAGGTCGCGGCGCGTGTACTCCTCGCCGGACGCGGCGTACTCCGCCATCGCGCGGCTGAGCAGGTCCTCGCCGGGCTCCTTCTCCTTCAACGTGATCAGCTTGTCGACGTAGGCGTTCACCTCGACGATCGCGGCCTGACGCTGTTCGGGCGTCGAGTGGCCGCCGAGCAGACACGTGCCGTGCTCGATGAAGAAGTCGTGCTCGTCCTGCGGAATGCCGAGCAGCTCGCAGATGACCGTCATCGGCACGGCGAGCGAGAACTCGCGGTGGAAGTCGATCGGCGGCGTCATGTTCAGGATCTTGTCGATGTACTCGTCGACGATCTCCTGGATGCGCGGGCGGAGGCGCTTCACCTGGCGGTTGGTGAACGTCACGGCCGCCTTGCGCCGGGTCTTGGTGTGCTCCGGGTTGTCGTAGCCGATGAACGACGTCTCGGTGCGGAACTCCGGCGGCGCGATGAAGTAGAACGGGAAGTTGTCGTGCTTGCGCGACGCGCTGATCCGCGGGTCCGTCAGGAGCTGCTTGATGGTGTGGTAGCCGCTGATCGTCCAGATCCGCAGACCGGAACCGGTCAGCGTCACCTCGACGACGTCCTCCTCGGCCATCTCGGTGTACTGCGCGGGCGGGGTGAACGGGCATGTGCGCTTGTACGGGAACGTGTCCACACCTGGCTCGGTGGCGCTGCTGGTCATCTGCGTCTTCCTCCTAGTCGAAAAGTTGGCTCACGCCAGATCAGCGCCGCCATCGAGCGTGATGACTTGACCGGTGACCCACGAGCTCGCGGGCTCGGCGAACCGGGTGATCCACGGAACGACGTCGTCGACCTCGCCGGTGCGACCCAGAGGCGTCTGCGAGGCCTGGAAGCCGAAGTAGCCCTCGACCTCCTCGGGGCTCAAACCGTTGGCGGAGTACACCTCCGTGCGCACCGCTGCGGGCGCGACCGCGTTGACGCGGATGCCCTGCGGGGCCAGTTCGAGGGCCCAGCTGCGCACCAGGCTGTCCACGGCGGCCTTGCTGGCGCCGTACACGCCACCACCCGGCACCGCGATGTGCCCGGCGTTGCTGGAGACGAACACGATGCTGCCGCCGGGCGAAGTCAGCTGCGGCAACAGCTTGGCGGTCAGCACCAGCGGGCCGACCAGGTTGGTGTCCAGCACGTCCCGCGCGGTGGCGAGGTCGAACCCCGCGACCGGCGTGAAGCGGAAGATGCCGGCGTTGTGCACGAGCACGTCCACCCTGCCGCCGCCCAGTTTCACGGCGTCGGCGACCTTCTGCGCGCCTTCGTCCGTCGTCACGTCCGCGACGACCGCGGTGATCGCGGGGTGCAGGGCGACGACCTCGGTGAGCCGGTTCTCCCGGCGGCCGGTGATGATCACGTTCGCGGCGCCGAGGTCGGCGAACGCCAGCGCCGCCGCGCGGCCGATGCCGGTTCCCCCACCCGTCACGACGACCTGCTGTCCGGCAAATGGTGCGTCCGACATGACGCCTCCAGCTTCTTTCCACTCGGTAGGGCAGTCAGCGACAACCCTGCTGGGTGTTCCTTGAGTCCAGGTCTAGCTGGGACGGAAACCCTGGGGAGCATGGGAACTCTTGCGGTGGGCAGGTGGCGCGCCCGAGTCGGCAGACCCGGTGGCCACACGGAGAGCGAGTTCGAGTTCGCGCGCGACGGCACAGCGATGCTGGTCGTGGGCGGAAAGGGAGCGGGCACGTGGACCCAGACGGGTCCCGACACGTTCAGCTATCGGATCAACGAGGAACTGACCGAGGCTCCGGGGACGATCGAGATCGCCCAGGACGCCGTGCTGCGCGGCGACGAGTTCGTCAGCAACGGCAACGCGGTGGTGCGCCTGGCGAACGGCACGACAGCGCGTGAGGCGGCAATCAGCATCACGGCGCAAAGGCTGGGCTAGAACCTCGAAGGGGGCGCCAGTCAAGGCGCCCCCTTCTCCACACGCGCGTCAGGAGATCTTGACCGTCACGTTGCCGGTGTACTTGCCCGCCAACAGCGACAGCAACGCCTGCGGCGCGGTCTTGACCCCGCCCTCCACGATGGTGTGCGGGAAGACGAACTTGCCCTCCTGCAGCCACTGTCCGAAGTGGACGACCCAGTCCTGGATCTGCTCCGGCAGGTGGTAGCAGGCGAACGGGCGGATCTCCAGGTGCTTGGTGATCGCCGTCATCAGGTCGATCCGCGGGTGCTCGGCCGTGCCGTCGTTCTGGTTGGCCAGCGCGCCGCACAACGCGAAGCGGGCGTGCGGACGGGCCGCCTGGAGCGCGGCCTCGAACTGCTCGCCACCGACGTTGTCGAAGAACACGCTGATGCCGTCCGGCGCCAGCTCGCGCAGCCGGTCGGACACCGGGCCGTCCTTGTAGTTGAACGCGGCGTCGAAGCCGAGCTCGTTCACCAGCCAGTCGACCTTCTCCTGGCTGCCGGCCGAGCCGATCACCTTGGCGCCACGGGCTTTCGCGATCTGCCCGGCCAGCGACCCGACGCCGCCGGCGGCACCGGTGACGAACACGACGTCGCCCTCACCGGCCTGCGCGATGGTCGCCATGCCGTAGTAGGCCGTCGGCCCCTGCGACAGGAAGTAGACCGGCGACGGCACGTAGTGCGGGTTCTGCTTGATGAACTGCTGCGCCGGGCCGACCCAGTACTCCTGCCACGGGCCGAACGACTGCACCAGGTCGCCGACCTCCAGGTCGGGGCTGTTCGACTTCACGACCGTGCCGACACCACCGCCACCCGCGGGATCGCCGACCTTCCACGGCGGCACGCCGGGGATCTGGCAGTCGGACCTCATGAACTCCTTGAAGGCGGCGGCCACCGACACGTAGTCGACGCGCACCAACACCTCACCGTCACCGGGCTCGGGGACGGCCACCTCGACGACGTCGAAGTGCTCGAGGGTCAGGTCGTCCTCGACGTGCTTGGCGAGCCTGACCTCCCACTGCTTCTCGGGGATGCTCATGGCTCTCCTTCTATCTATCCCCAGGTGACGGGGAGGCTGACGAGTGAGTGGTTGATTTCGCCCTGGTGCCACTTCAGGTCCGCGTACGGCACCGCGAGCCTGAGGTCGGGGAAACGGCGGGTCAGACCTTCGATGGCGATCGCCATCTCCATGCGCCCCAGCTGCTTGCCGAGGCAGTAGTGCACGCCGTGCCCGAACGCGATGTGCGGGTTCGAGGCGCGGTCGATGTCGAGCCGCTGCGGGTTCTCGAAGACGTCCTCGTCGCGGTTCGCCGACGACAGCACGAAGAACACCGCGTCGCCCTTCGCGATCTTCTGCCCGCCGAGCTCCAGGTCCTCCGCCGCGATGCGGTGGAAACCGGTGGTGTCGGTGGCGAAGAGGTTGACGTGCCGCAGGAGTTCCTCGACGGCCGCGGGGATCAGCGACGGGTCGGCGACGAGCCGCCGCCACGTGTCCGGGTGGTCGTGCAGCAACGCCAGCACGGAGTTGGAGATCTGGTTCGCGGCGGTGTCGAAGCCGGCGCCGATGAGGGTGAACGCGAACGTCACCAGCTCCTGCTCGCTCAGCTTGTCGTCGTTGTCCCGCGCGGAGATCAGGTCCGACAGCATGTCCTGGCCGGGCTTCTCGCGCTTCTGCGCGATCAGGCCCATGACGTACCCGGCGAGCCTGCCGAACGCCCGCATCGGCGCCTCGGGGTCGTTCTCGTCGAACGTCGCGAACGCCCGCGCGTCCGTCTCGAAGATCTTCAGGTCCTCGGTCGGCACGCCGAGCAGGTCACCGATGATCGTGAGCGGCAGCGGAACGCAAAGCGCCTCAACGAGGTTGACCGGCGCGCCCTTGAGCTCGACGGCGTCGAGCAGCTCGTCTGCCACCTTCTGCACGCCCGCGCGCATCGCCTCGACCTTGCGGACGGTGAACGCGCCCATCACCAGCTTGCGCAGCCGGGAATGCTCGGACCCGTCCAGCGAGATGATCATCTCGGGGGTGGTGGTCATGGCGCCGCCGACCTGGGGAGCACCCTCGACGCACGTCAACGCGCGGCTCAGCCTGGGGTCGGCGAGCCCGGCGCGGACGTCCTCGTACTTGGTGATCACCCAGGTCGGCGTGCCGGAGTTGGTGGGCACCTTGGCCACCGGGCACTCGGCGCGCAGCTTGTCGTACTTGGGGTCCGGGCCGCGGTAGGAGGAACCGCTGAACGGGAACTCCTCGTCCAGTTCAAGGGGCAGCACGGGAACACCTCCGGGGGGATCACATCGGCCTGGCCTCGCGCCGAACCTTGCTACGCGCACCTCGAAGGCGGCTCGAAACCTGAATGTCGACCGGGATTTGAGCCCCCGTACCTACCTTCGCGCCATGGACACTGCACTCGTGCCGTTCCGGGTCGAGGTTCCCGACTCCGAACTGGCGGACCTCACACGGCGGCTGGCAGCGACCAGGTGGCCGGACGCGGAGACCGTGGACGACTGGTCGCAGGGCATGCCCCTGGCCTACGCCAAGGACCTGGCCGAGTACTGGGCGAACGTCTACGACTGGCGCGCCACCGAGGCGAAGCTCAACGCCATCCCCCAGTTCAGGACGGAGATCGACGGCGTCGGGATCCACTTCCTGCACGCGCGTTCCCCGCACCCGCAGGCGAAGCCGTTGCTGCTCACGCACGGCTGGCCGGGTTCGGTCGCGGAGTTCCTCGACGTCATCGAGCCGCTGACCAACCCGCCGGACCCGGCCGACGCCTTCCACGTCGTCGCGCCCTCGTTGCCCGGCTACGGTTTCAGCGACAAGCCGACCGGAACCGGCTGGACGCTGGAACGCATCGCCGCGTCGTTCGTCACGCTGATGGGCCGCGTCGGCTACGACAAGTTCTACGCGCACGGCAACGACTGGGGCTCGTTCATCACGGGCATCCTCGGCCACATCGCGCCGGACCACGTCGAGGCGATCCACCTCGTGATGCCGTTCGCCCCAGCACCCGATGCGGAAGTCCAGCTGACACAAGAGGACTACAAGGGTCTCGGCGCGCTCAAGGAGTTCGCCGCCAAGGAGTCCGCGTACGCGGCGGTGATGAACACCAAGCCGCAGTCGCTGGCGTACGGGTTGACCGACTCCCCCATCGGCCAGCTCGGCTGGGCCGGTGAGAAGTACTGGTCGTGGAGCGACCACGACGGCGACGCGGAGAAGATCATCTCGCGCGACCGGATCCTCGACATGGTCTCGGTGTGCTGGTTCACCGCCACGGCCGCGTCGTCGGGCCGGTTGTACTGGGAGAGCTACAACAAGTCACCGCTCACCCAGGTCGATGTGCCGACCGGGTTCTCGGTGTTCCCGGCCGACGCGCGGATGCCCAAGGCGTGGGCCGAGCACCGGTTCACCGATCTGCGCTACTGGCGGGAGATGCCGTCCGGCGGCCACTTCCCCGCGCTGGAGAACCCGGTCGTGCTCGTCGAGGAGCTGCGGACGTTCTTCCGGCTGGTGCGCTCATGACGGCCACGCTCAACAAGCCGGGCACCAGACTCGGCCTCGTGCTGGCCGTCTGCTGCCTGGCGCAGTTCATGAACGTGCTGGACGCGTCGGTCATGAACGTCGCGCTGCCGTCGATCTTCGAGGACCTCCGGTTCGAGCGGCACGACCTGCAGTGGGTCAACAGCGCGTACACGATCGCGGTGTGCGGCTTCCTGCTGCTGGGCGGCCGGCTCGCCGACCTGTTCGGACAGCGCCGGGTGTTCCTCTTCGGCGCGGCCCTGTTCACCGTCGCGAGCGCGGTCGGTGGCATGGCGACCTCGCCCGGCACCCTGATCGCGGCCCGCGGGTTCCAGGGCCTGGGCGCGGCCGTGATGGCACCGGCGTCGCTCACGGTCCTCGGCACCACGTTCCGCGACCCCACCGCCCGCGCGAAGGCCTTCGGCTGGTGGAGCGCGGTGTCCGGCACGGGCGGGGCGGTCGGCGTGCTGCTCGGCGGCATCGTCACCGAGTCGCTCGGCTGGCGCTGGGTGCTGCTGATCAACGTGCCGCTCGGCATCGCGCTGGTCTCCATGATCCGCGGTGCCGTGCCGGAGACGCCGAGCAACGGTGGCCGCAAGGCGCTCGACGTCCCCGGCGCGTTCACCGTGACACTCGGTCTGATGGCGCTGGTCTACGGCATCGCGCAGTCGCACGAGCTCGGCTGGGGTTCCTGGCAGGTCGCCGGATCGCTCGCGCTGGCGGTGGTCCTGTTCGCGTTCTTCCTGCGCCAGCAGACGGTGTCGAGCCATCCGCTGATGCCGCTGGGCATCTTCCGCAACCGCGCGGTGACGGCGGCGAACATCGTGGCGTTCTTCGCGATCGCGGCCCTGTTCAGCACCTTCTACTTCCTGACGCTGGTGCTGCAGCAGGTGATGGGCTTCAGCCCGTTGCAGACCGGTCTCGGCTACCTGCCGTTGTCGATCGGCATCGCGCTCGGTGGCTTCAGTGTGGCGCGGATCGTGCCGAAGATCGGTCCACGGCCGGTGCTGATCGCCGGTCTGCTCACGGCGACCGTCGGCCTGCTCTGGGTGTCCACAGCGGACGAGTCGTCGACGTTCCTCGGCTCGATCCTCATCCCGACCACGTTGCTGGGTCTGGGAATGGGCGCCGTTCTCAACGCCACCACCAACGCGGCGACGTCCGGTGTGCCGCGTGAGCAGGCGGGCCTCGCGTCCGGTCTGCTCAACACGATCCGCCAGATGGGCAGCGCGATCGGCCTGGTCGTCCTCGCGACGATGTCGTCGGCCCGCGCCGACTCCCTGCTGGCCCAGGGTGAACCGTTGCAGCACTCGCTCGGTTCCGGTTTCGGGCTGGCGTTGTTCGGTGCCGGCGTCTTCACCTTCTGCGGTGCGCTGGCCGCGATCGCCGTACCTCGCAAGAAGTAGCCCGCACAGCGAAAGGCCCGCCCGGAGAGTTCCGGGCGGGCCTTTCGCGTTTCAGAAACCCTTGCCGTGCAGGTCGACCGGCAGCGCGACGAGCCGGTGGTTCATGTCGGCCTTCTGCCACTCCAGGTCCTCCTCCGCGACGGCGAGGCGGGCGGCCGGGAAGCGCCGGGTCAGTTCCTCGAACGCGGTGGTCAGCTCGATGCGCGCGAGCGGGGCGCCGAGGCAGCGGTGGATCCCGTACCCGAACGCGAGGTGCGCGTTGTCGGTCCGCGTGAAGTCGAGCGTGTCGGGGTCGGTGAACAGCGTCTCGTCGCGGTTCGCCGAGTTGGTCGACACGAACACCGCGTCACCCTGGGGAATCGTCACGCCGAACAACTTCACGTCCTCGGTGGCGATCCGCGGCAGACCGGTCGTGTCGTTGGTGGACAACGTGATCCAGCGCAGCAGCTCCTCGACCGCCGCCGGCACCTCCTCCGGCCGCTCCCCCAGCCGCACCCACACGTCGCGGTGGTGCCCGAGCAACGTCAGGACCGAACTGGCCAGGTGACAGGCGGTGGAGTCACCACCGGCGCCGAGCAACGTGTAGCCGAGGCCGATGAGTTCGCCGACCTCCAGCTTGTCGTCACCGATCCGCGCCTCGGTCAGCGCCGACAGCACGTCGTCGCCGGGCGCGGCCATCTTCCCGAACACCAGCCCGGCCATGAACTCGCCGAGCTGCTCGCCCGCCGCGGCCGCCAGCTCCGGCGCGTCGACGGCGGCGAACTCCCGGATCAGTCGTGCGAACGTGTCGCGGTCGCCGGCGGGCACACCCAACAGGTCACTGATCGCGATGATGGCCAGGGGGAACGTGAACTTGCCGAGCAGATCGACCGGTCCCTCGAGAGCTTCGGAATCCGCCTGGTCCAGCAACTCTGCCACCAGCCGCTGGATTCTCGGTCGCATGGACTCGATCCGGTCGACCGAGAACGCCTGCGACACCAGGTCGCGCAGCCTCGTGTGCGCCGGCGGGTCCAGCGAGATGATCATCCCGGGCGGCGCCTGGAACAACCCGGGAAAGGTCGGCGCGGACGGTTCATAGGACGCCGCACGGGAAAACCGCACGTCGTCGAGCACCACGCGGACCGAGTCCTGCGTGGTCGCGACCCAGCAGTGACCGCCGCCGTTCGCCGGCAGGCGCACGACAGGACTCGACGCGCGGAACCCGGCGAACTCCGGCGCCGGACCGCGGTAACTGGATCCGGGAACGGGAAAGGAAACCACCGTGCGCTCCTCGCAGCTCTGGACAGTGTTTTCGCAGGTTAGGAGCCCTGACCTGAAGCACGGTCTAGTGCCGTTCGAGTGACCGGGTGAACGCTGTGCGTGATCAGCCATCCAGGCGAACCACCCAATTCGGGAGATCCACATGACCATCCTCGTCACCGGGGCGCGCGGCAACGTCGGCCGTCGCGTGCTCCAGCGGCTTTACGCGGCGGGTCACAGCCTGCGCGCGTCCGGCCGAAATCCCGCGGAACTCGACGTGCCCGAGGGCGTGGAGACAGTCGCGCTCGACCTCAACGACCCGGAGACGTTCGTCGCGGCCCTCGCCGGTGTCTCCAAGGTGCTGCTCTACGCGGAGCCGGACGGCATCGTGAAGTTCCTCGACGAGGCCGAGAAGGCCGGCGTCGAGCAGATCGTGCTGCTGTCGTCGAACACCGTGGGGCTGCCGGGCGCCGACCAGGACCCGTTGGCACACCACCACTTGCTCGTCGAGGAGGCCGTGGTCACCTCCGGCCTGAGCTACACGATCCTGCGGCCCGGTGCTTTCATGAGCAACGCGTTCGGCTGGAGCTACTCGCTGCAGGCCGGCGACACGATCGACCAGGTCTTCCCCGAGGCCCAGGTGGCCCCGGTGCACGAGGATGACATCGCTGACGTGGCGGTCGTCGCGCTCACCGAGAAGAAGCTCCAGGACGAGATCGTCGACCTCACCGGCCCGGAGTCGCTGACGTTCCGCCAGGAACTGGAGATCGTCGGCGACGTGCTCGGCCGCAAGCTCGTGATCAACGGCCTGACCCGTGAGGAGGGTGAGGCGCAGATGAGCAACTTCGTGCCGCCGCCCGTCCTGACCTCACTGCTCAACCAGTGGGAGGCCGCTGTCGGCGTCGTCGCGGACACCAGTGCCACGGCCGAACGGATCACCGGCAAGCCGGCCCGCACGTTCCGCCAGTGGGTCGAAGAGCACGCCTCGTTCCTGGTGTGACTGCCCACGGGCCGGAGTCGGGATGAGGGCGGCGGACCCGTCCCGGCTCCGTCCGTGCGCGGGTACTACACGCGAGCCATCGTGAACGTGATGTTCGAGGTGCCCAGGTTCGTGCCGTCCGCGAGGAAGAACGTGGACGGGCCGGAGCTGGTGAAGTTGTCCGGTCCACTTTGGACGGCGTCCTGGTCGAAGTCGACGTAGGCGAAGTAGGCGCCGTTCTCGTCGTAGACCTTCTCGCCGCGGAACTTGTAGTGGAACTTGTTGACGCCGGTCGACCACCACGTGCCCTGGGTGGTCGTGTTCTGCTCGTTGGTGACGAACACCTTGCCGTTGGCCTTGAACTGCAGCTTGGTCGGGTGGTCGCCGTCCGTCCTGGTCACGTACCCGGTCCAGGAGCCCACCGGTGTGCAGGTCGCGTTCGCCGCGGTCGCCATGCCTGTTAAAGCAAGCAGGACCACGGCCGTGACCGCTCCTGTGCGCGCGAAGGCGGTCGAACGTTTCGGAGTGAACGTCTGCATCTGTGTGGCTCCCAATCCCTGTTGCGTGCGACGGACGCGCGCAACCGTCGGTGAAACCCCTCGACGCAAACTTCAGAACGGCTCGAACGTGCGGTTTTCCGCCGCGGCCCAAGCTCGTCTCAACCCGAGTAACGCAAAGTTTTCGTTACTCAAGGGCTGACAGGGAGGACACCGTGGCCGAACGGGAGACAGAGCTCTGCGAGCTGTTCGGGGAGGTGCTCGGGGTACCGGGAATCGAACCGGAGGACCACTTCTTCGACCTGGGAGGACATTCGCTGCTGGCGTCGAAGCTGGTCAAGCAGGTCCACGAGCGGTACGGCGTCCGCGTCCCGTTGCGCAGCTTCTACGAGGACCCGACGGCGCGCGCCGTCGCCAAGCAGCTGGACCAGGCAGCCTAGGAGTTCGAGATGCGATGGAATGACCTGTACATCGCCGGTGTGGGCACATATCTGCCCGAGCAGGTCGAGACGGTGGACGACGCCATCGCGGCCGGCCGGTACACAGAGGAGAAGAAGGCCATGAACGGCTACCGGGAGCTGCGCGTCGCGGCCCCTGGTGAGACCGGTCCGGTGATGGCCGCCAGAGCCGGTGTCGAGGCGGTGGAACGCTCGGGGCTCAGTCCGCTGGACTTCGGCCTGACCGTGCACGCCTCCCTGTCCCACCAGGGACTCGACCTGTGGACGCCCGCGAGCTACGTGCAGGCCAACACGGTCGGCGGCACCGGGCCCGCGTTCGAGGTCAAGCAGGGCTGCAACGGCTTCATGGCCGCGGTGGACCTGGCCGCCTCGTACCTCTCCTCGCACCAGGACCTGCCGGCCGCGCTCGTGACCGCGGGCGACGCCTTCCACCTGCCCTACTTCGACCGGTGGGCCTCGGAGGAGCAGAACGTCAACGGAGACGGCGCGGGGGCGCTCGTCCTGTCGAACCGTTCCGGCTTCGCCCGAATCCGCTCCATCCACTCGCACGCCGACTCGACGCTCGAGCAGATGTCGCGCGGCTACGCGGAATGGACGACGGGGCCGTTCGCGGACGGCCAGACCCTGCAGCTCAACAGCGGCGTGGAGGACTTCCTCCAGAACGCCGACGTCGACCTCGACGACATGATCGCGCGCATCGGCGGCGGAGTGCGGCACTCGCTGAAGATGGCGTTGTACGAAGCGGAGATCGAGCTCGCCGACGCTCGGTTCTTCCTGCACCAGCAGCTCGCGGAAACCATCGTCACGCACGGCATCTGCGGTTTGCTGGGCGTCGACCGGACCTCCACGACGTACGACTGGGCCAAGCAGTACAGCATGGTCGGCACCGCGGACATCGCTCTGGGACTCGACCACGTGCTGGCCGAGCGCGACCCGCAGCCGGGCGACCTGATCGTCCTGCAGTCCTCCGGCGCGGGGTACGTCTGGACCGCGGCCGTCCTGGAGATCCTCGAAGTTCCTTCCTGGGTCTAGAGAACGTAAAGAAAAGGGCGGGCTCTCCTTGCGAGCCCGCCCTTTCCGCGCGTTCAGATGTAAAGAGACTTGGAGTTCCAGTCGGGTTCCGGCAGAGCCTTGCGGTCGGTCTTGCCGTTGCTCGTGATCGGCAGCTCGTCCACCACGACGAACCCGGCCGGCACCATGTGCTCGGGCATGTTCGCGCGCATGTGCGTCTTCAACGCCCGCTTGTCCAGCTCCTCACCGGACTTCACGACCCACGCGACGAGCCTGCGGTCACCGCTGGGGTGCGTGCGGAGGCTGACCGCGGCGGTGCGGACCTGCGGGTGCTCGGTCAGCGCGTTCTCGACCTCGCCCGGTTCGATCCGGAACCCGCGCAACTTGAACTGGTCGTCGATGCGGCCGAGGAACTCGACCACGCCGTCCGCGCGCTTGCGGCCCTGGTCACCGGTCCGGTAGTAGCGCTCGCCGTTCCAGCTGCCGCGCACGAACTTCTCGTCCGTGAGGTCCGGCCGCTTCCAGTAGCCGCGCGCCACCTGCGCGCCGCCGATCCACAGCTCGCCTGGCGTGCCCGGCTCGACCGGCTTCCCCTCCGCGTCCACGACGACGACCTCGACGTTCTGCAGCGGCGAGCCGATCGGCACCGCGCCGCCCAGGTCCTCGTCCGCGCCGATGCGGTGGCAGGTCGCGAACGTCGTCGTCTCCGTCGGCCCGTAGCCGTTGACGATCTGCACCTCCGGCACGGCTTCGCGCAGCTGCCGCACGTGTGGCACGGACAGCACGTCTCCTCCGGACAGCACGGTGTGCACGCCCTTGAACGCGGCCACGTCGACGTCGATCTGCCGGTGGAACAACGCCGCGGTCAGCCACAGGACGCTGATCTCGTTGGACCGCAACAGGTCCCCGAGCTCTTCGGCCTGCACGACACCGGGCGGGGCGAGCACCACGCGGGCGCCGTTGAGCAGCGCTCCCCAGATCTCGAACGTGGCGGCGTCGAACGCGACCGGCGCGAGCTGCAGGATCCGGTCCGCGGGCGTGACGTCGACGTAGTTCGCGCCGGTGACGAGGTTCGTGATGTTGCGGTGCTCGATCATCACCGACTTCGGTTTGCCCGTGGACCCCGAGGTGTACATGAGGTAGGCGAGGTCCCGGGGAGCGACGACCGGAAGCTCCACTGTGGACCGTCCGGTGGGCGGCGACACCTTCAGCGTGGTGAAGCCGGCGAAGAACTGGCCGATGACCAGGGACACGTCGGCGTCCGCGAGCATCATCGAGACCCGTGACTCGGGGTCCTCCGGGTCGATCGGCACGTACGCCGCGCCGGCCTTGAGCACGCCCAGCAGCGCCACGACGAGCTGCGGCGACCGTTCCAGGCACACCGCCACCCGGTCGCCGGGCAGCACGCCGGCCTCGGCCAGCTCACCGGCCAGCGCGTCCGACCACCGGTCCAGCTCGGCATAGCTCAGGGAACCCTGTTCCGCCGACAGCGCCACCGCGTCGGGCGTTCTGGCCGCCCGGCAGCGGAACGCGTCGGTCACCGTTGCAGACATGCCCAGCTCCTCTCATTTCGCCCATCCTCCGCAACCGGCCTCGAAGTCCCCTCGGGTCACAACTGGCGCTACAGGGGTGTTTGAGCTGCCCGAACAACACTCAGCGCGTCCGCTGCCCCACCTCACCGGAGGCGCATCCCCCATGAACGTCCGCAAGAAGGCTCTGGCCGCCGTGGCCGCCTGTGTGCTGGCAGTCCCCGTCGTCGCCGCCGCTGGTGCCAACGCGAAGCCCAGCTACGAGAACGCTCTCGTCGGCCGCTGGGACCTCACCGTGACCATCCACATCGAGGAACCGCCGCTGCTCACGCCGCTGTTCTGCGACTTCACCGCCGACTACCAGCTGCACTGCGAGACCAAGCCCGGCTACCCGGACCAGCTCGAGGGCCGGGGAGTCTGGACCGCGCAGAAGGACGGCCAGTTCAGCTTCTGGATCACGCACCACGCCCACCGCGACGAGAACGGCAACCCGGTCGGCTCGATCAACGCGAGCCACCTGGGCAAGATCAGCGCGAACAAGAAGAAGTTCACCACCAAGGCGCACACCTACATCAACCTCAACGACGGCACCCCGTGGCAGGGGCCGGTCGACGTCGAGGGTGACGCCAAGCGCATCTGAATTTCCCACGGCAAAGGCCCCTCACCGCCGGCGAGGGGCCTTTGCCGTGTCCAAGCCCTGAAACGGCCTGAGGCCCCTGGCGGATCGCCTGGGGCCTCAGGGATTCCAGCGGGAGGGAACTACGCCTTGGCGGTCTCCTCAGAGCCCTCTTCGGCGCCTTCCTCGGCCGGCGCGCCCCACTCCTCCTGCTTCAGCCAGCGAGGCAGGAAGGAGGCGAGCAGCAACGCCAGTGCGGCGAAGCCGAAGCCCACGTACAGGGTGGTGCGGAACGCGTCCGTGAAGGACTGGCCCGCGGCCTGGTGCGAGTACTTGTCGGCGATCGCCTTGGCCTGCGGGTCGGCCTGGACCGCGCCACACGCCGCAGCATCCGGCGTACCGGAGAACGTCGTGGCGGCACAGGTCTGGAAGGCACCCGCGAGTTCGGTGGCCTTGGCGTCGGCGACACCGGCGGTCACGAGCTCCTGGCGGACCTGCGGGGCCAGCGACTCCGCGTTGGCGGCGCCGTGGGAGGCCAGCGGCGCGAAGAACGCCAGCGTCACGACCGAGATGCCGACCGCGAAACCGAGCTGCTGCTTGGTGTTGATCAGGCCGGATGCCGCACCCGCGTCCTCGTGCGGCACCTCCTGCAGGGCGAACAGCGCGATAGGCGTCGCGGTCATACCGAAACCGAGACCGATCAGCAGCAGTCCGGGCACGAGGCCCCAGCTGGTGATGTCGGGGCTGACCGAGAACAGCAGCACCGCGACACCGACGGCGATCACGACGGCACCGACCTGCAGGACGGCGCGACCGAACTTCGGCACCAGCGCGATGACCGAGGCCGACGCGGTGATGAAGGCACCGATGCAGAACGCCAGCAGCGTGACACCGGTCCGCAGCGGCGAGAAGCCCAGACCCTCCTGCAGGAACAGGTACAGGGCCAGCATGAACATGCCGGTGAACGAGAACATGCCCAGCATCAGCGCGAGGGCCGCGGAGAAGCTGCGGGACTTGAACAGGCTCAGCGGAACCAGCGGCATGCCGTCCTTGCGCTGCTTGGCACGCTCGTAGGCGACGAAGCCGATGAAGCCCACGACGGACGCGGCCATCAGCACGAAGCCCCACGCCGGCCAGTGCAGCTCGCGGCCGAAGGTGAGCGGGAACAGCAGGGCGGTGAGGCTGACGGTCGCGATGACGACACCGATCAGGTCGAGCCTGATCCGGCTCGGCGCCTTCGACTCGTTGATGTACTTCCAGCCCAGCGCGTACCCGATCAGGCCGATCGGGACGTTGACCAGGAAGATCGTCCGCCATCCCCAGTCGAAGACGTTCGCGGCGACGAGCACGCCACCGACGAGCGGCGCGATCGTGGCGGCGAGGCCACCGATGGTGCCCTGGATGGCGAAGACCGCGCCCTTCTCCTTGTCGGGGAAGGTGACGTGGATGATCGACATGACCTGCGGGACCATCAGGCCGGCCGCGAGACCCTGGGCCAGACGGGAGATCACGAGCATCTCGGGGTTGACCGCGATGCCGCACAGGAACGACGTGAGCACGAAGCCGAGCACGCCGAGCTGGAACATGCGGCGACGGCCGTAGATGTCGCCGAGACGCCCACCGGTGATCAGTGTGAGCGCGAACGCGAACACGTAACCGGCGGTGATCCACTGCAGCTGCACGAAGCTCGCGCCCATGCCGTGCTGGATCGCGGGAAGCGCGACGTTGACGATGCTGCCGTCCAGCATGTCCATGAACGTCGCCACGGTCATGATGATGAACGCGATCCAGCGGCGCGGGTCAGCCGCCGAAGGCGCGTCAACGACCTCAGCCGCCTGCGCAGCGGCAGTCGCCGGTGGCGACTCCAGGTCGGGATTGGTATTGGTGGAGGTCACGATTTCTCCTCAAGTGACTTATTTTCGCTGCGCACGACAGGCGATGGGTCAGGACTACTCGTCGGTGAAAGCCGGTCGAGTTGAACGAGGTCCCACCCCCTGCCTGAAAAACGACTGCCGGTCGATGACCTTCAGGGTGATCCCCTCCGCTTGAGTCCCGGTCAGGTCGCGGCGGAGCGTTTCGCGCGCACGCCGAAGGCCCTGGTGCCGGGGAGGTGGGCACCAGGGCCTTTCGAGTCCGGGGTCAGCCGTAAAGCGACGCCGGATAGGTGCGCACGGACGCGGTCTCGTACCGCAGGGCGACGTGGCTGGAACTGCTCACCACGTCACGCCAGAACCGTTGCAGCGCACCGCCTTCCGCGAGTCCGCTGGTGCCGGCGGCCCGCACCAGGCCACCGACCGCGTCGACCAGGACCTCGGCCGCGTAGGCGACGTTGCGCTCGTTGCGCGCCATCGCGGCCGGGGTGAACTCGCGGTCGTCGAGCACCCTGGCGTTCTGCTCCACGAGCAGCCTCGCCGACTCGACCTGACCCGACGCGCGGACCAGGTCGACCGCGGACGTCACGGCCTGCTTCTTCCCCGACAGCACCGAAACGCACGCGTCGAGCGCTCCCATCGCCGCACCGACGGCCGGAGCGGCGAACGTGAGGCCGCCGACCGCCTGGAACGGGACGTTGTGGCTCGGCACCGGCGACCAGCTGGTGCCGGTGAGGAGATCCGCCCGGTTGAGCGACAGGTGGGCGGGCACGAACACGTCGTCCACCACGACCGAATGGCTGCTGGTGGCCTTCATGCCGACGCTGTCCCACGTCTCGAGAATGGTGAAGTCCTTGCGCGGCAGTGCGAAGAACCGGCCTTCCTCGCCGACCATGCCGCACAGCAACGCCCAGTCGGCGAAGTCCACGCCGCTGACGTAGGTCCACCGGCCGCTGAGCCGGTGGCCGCCGTCGACGACGGTGCCCTTGCCCATGGGCGGCTGGCCGGTCACGATGAACGTGTCCGGTCCGGACGCCCAGATCTCGTCGTGCCCCTGTTCGGGCAGCAGTCCCGCGAACCGGGACGAGTACGCGGACAGCGACGCGCACCACGCCGCGGCCGAGCAGCCCTGTCCGACGGTGAGCACGGCCTGGGTCAGTTCTGCGAAAGTGCCTTGCGAGCCACCGCGTTCGGCTGCGACGAAGTGCCGCGCGAACCCGGCCTCGCGCAGTGCCTCCACGACCTCGGGAGCCAGCTTGCGGGTGGCGTCGGCGTCGGCCGCGTGCTCCGCGGCGATCAGCTTGGCCTTTTCCGCGAGCGCGACGAGCCCGGTGTTCTGAGCAGTCACCTCGTCACCTCCTGGGAAACTTCACGCAGCCTGAACGGGCAGGTCGCGGTGAATGGTGCGGGACTTGGTGTAGAGCCGGCCGTCGATGCGCACGAGCACGTCCTCGATGGAGAAGGTCGGCTCGAAGCTGACCACGCCCTCGGCGGTCGTGCGGGTGACGAGCGACGCGTAGCTGACGTTCAGCGTGTTCTCGTCGACCTCTTCGATCAGGTAGTGGTCGTTCCAGTGCCGCACGGCGACGCCCTTGTAGCGGGGCAGCGCCGCGCTGGAGCCGGCGATCAGAGCCGCCCGGCCCTCGATCTTCTCGCCCCGGTGGGCGTGGTCGGTGACCCCGTCCTCGGTGAACGTCTGGGCGTAGGCCTCCACGTCCAGCGCGTCGAGCAGCCGCATCTGCTGGGCGTAGAACGTCTGGACCTCGATGTGGACCGCAACATTGAGTGGGGACACGACAACTCCTCGGTCTGCCGGTTTCGCTACCGCGAATATGGGTGCGGCCGCTGGACATCCGGTCGAGCCGTCCTGGTTCGACCCCGGTTCCAGGTGGGGTTGAGACAAACCGGGCAGGGTCGAAGGCGACATCTCCCTTACTAGAACTCGCGAGGAGGGCCACATGGCCTCAACTCCCGATGTCGCCAAGTCGGTGACGGTCGAGGCGACGATCGAGCAGGCGTTCGCGATCTTCGCGTCGAAGCCGATCGAGTGGTGGCCGGAGTCGCACGTGTTCGTCAAGGACCGGCAGGCCATCACGATCGAACCGTTCGTCGGCGGGCGCTACTTCGAGCGCGGCGCGGACGGCGAGGAGATCGCCTGGGGCACCATCACCGAGTGGGACCCGCCGAAGCGTCTCGTGATGACGTGGCGCGTCGGCCCCTACTGGCAGCCGATCTTCGACGACGAGAAGGCCTCGTTCATCAAGGTCGACTTCGAGGTCGTCGGCCCGACGACGACGAAGGTCACGCTGACACACGCCGACCTGCACCGCCACGGTGAGATCGCCGAGGGCATCCACAAGGCGCTCGACGGCCCGTCGCCGGGCGAGACGCTGGAGACGTACGCCCGCGTGATCGAGAAGCACGTCCCGAAAGCTGCCTGAGACCCGGAATTCTCAGGCACAACGAGAAGCGGCCGCCCCAAGCCTCCGGGGCGGCCGTTTCTTCGTGCTGTGTCTAGGCGCCGAGTTCGATCGCTTCGTCGTGCGTGCGGTCGACGACGCTCTTGACGTCGACGACCCGGCCGAGCTGCTTGATCAGCTGGACGATCGTGCGCCCCGGCTGCAGCTCGACGACGACGTCGAGGCGGGACAGATCACCCCGCTCGGCCGGCGCGAGGCTCAGCGACTCGACGTCGACGCCACGGCTGGAGAACAGCACCACGATCCGAGCCAGCGCGCCGGGCTCGTTGCGCAGCAACAGGGAAAGCGAATGTCTGGTCATCACTCTTCCTCGTCGAACAGGGGCCGGATGCCCCGCGCGGCCATGACCTCGTCGTTGCCGGTGCCCGCGGCGACCATCGGCCAGACCTGGGCGTCCTGTCCCACCACGAAGTCGACGACGACGGGCCGGTCGTGGACCGCCATCGCCTCCAGGATGGTTCCGTCCACTTCGGACTGGCTGTCGCACCGCAGGCCGACGCAGCCGAGCGCGTCGGCCAGCTTCACGAAGTCGGGGTGGCGCTGGTGCGTGCCGAGCCTGGTGTTGGAGTAACGGCCCTCGTAGAACAGGGTCTGCCACTGGCGGACCATGCCGAGGTTGCCGTTGTTGATGATCGCGACCTTGATCGGGATGCCTTCGGCGGCACAGGTCGCGAGTTCCTGGTTGGTCATCTGGAAGCAGCCGTCGCCGTCGATGGCCCACACCGTGCGCTCCGGTGCGCCGGTCTGCGCGCCCATCGCCGCCGGCACCGCGAAGCCCATCGTGCCCGCGCCACCGGAGTTGATGAACGAGCCGGGGCGTTCGTACTTCACGTACTGCGCTGCCCACATCTGGTGCTGGCCGACGCCCGAGACGTAGATGCTCTCCGGGCCGGCGAGCTTGCTGAGCCGTTCGATCACGTACTGCGGCGCGAGCATGCCGTCGGCGGGCCAGTCGTAGCCCAGCGGGTAGGTGGTGCGCAGTCCGCCGAGGTAGTTCCACCAGTCCGTGAGATCGGTCTTGCGGGTGATCACCGCTGAGAGCGCTGCCATGACGTCGCGGCAGTCGCCGACGATGCCGACGTCCGCCTTGCGGTTCTTGGAGATCTCGGCGGGGTCGATGTCGGCGTGGATCACCGCGGCGTGCGGGGCGAACTCCGGCAGCAGTCCGGTGACCCTGTCGTCGAACCGGGTCCCGAGCGCGATCAGCAGGTCGGCCCGTTGCAGCGCGGCGACGGCGGGCACCGTGCCGTGCATGCCCGGCATACCCAGGTGCAGCGGGTGCGAGTCGGGGAACGCGCCGCGGGCCATGAGCGTGGTGACGACCGGGATCCCGGTCTTCTCCGCGAGCTTGTGGAGCTCTCCCGCCGCGCCGCTGCGGATCACGCCGCCGCCGATGTAGAACACCGGCCGCTTGGACGAACCGATCAGCTGGGCGGCGTTGCGGATCTGCACCGGCGAGAGCACCGGGCGCGACGGCGTGACGAGCTTCGGTGGTGTGTAGGTCGTGGCGGTGGCCAGCACGTCCTTGGGCAGGTCCACCAGCACCGGGCCCGGCCGCCCCGATGACGCGAGCTTGAACGCCTCGGCGATCACCCGCGGAATGTCGGCCGGGTCGTGCACCTGGAAGCTGTGCTTGGTGATCGGCAGCGTGATGCTGCGGATGTCCGCCTCCTGGAAGGCATCCGTCCCGATCACCGACCTCGCCACCTGGCCGGTGATCGCCACGATCGGCACCGAGTCCATGTAGGCGTCCGCGAGAGGCGTCACCAGGTTCGTCGCTCCCGGCCCTGATGTCGCCATGCAGACGCCCACTCGTCCGGTCGACTGCGCGTACCCCTGGGCGGCGTGGCCGGCGCCTTGTTCGTGGCGCACCAGCACGTGCCGGATCTTCGAGTCGAACAGCGGGTCGTAGGCGGGCAGGATCGCCCCGCCGGGCATCCCGAAGATCACCTCGCAGCCGACGTCCTCGAGCGCCTTGATCAACGCACCTGCACCGGTGGTATCCACGGTTGCTCCCCGAACTTTCAGCCCGCGAGCTGGCGCTCCAGCTGGCGCGGCGACAACGGCTTGTCGAGCGACGGCTCGGAGCTCAGGATCGCCCGCTGCAACTGACGCAGCCTTTCGGACGGCTCAAGCCCCAGCTCTTCGATCAGCGTGTCGCGCAGCGACTGGTAGGCCTCCAGCGACTTCCACTGCCTTCCGGCCCGGTAGAGCGCGAGCATGTACTGCGCGCACAGGTTCTCGTGCATCGGGTGCTGCGCGGTGAGCACCGACAGTTCGGACAGCAGCGACTGGTGCTTGCCCAGCTGCAGGTCGGCCTCGATGCGGGTCTCCAGCACGCCGAGGCGGCTTTCCTGCAAACGGGTGACCTCCATGCCGAGCCGGACGCCGATCTGCACGTCCACGAGCACCGGTCCGCGCCACACCTCGGCGGCACTGCGCAGCAGCCTGCTCGCGGATTCCAGGTCGCCGATCTCGAACGCCCGCTGACCCGCGCTCGCGAGCCGCTCGTAGCTGCGGACGTCGACGCTCTCCGGCGGAACGTCCAGCATGTAGCCGCCGTAGCGGGTCACCAGAACGTTCTTCGCGACACCGGGACCCTCACCCGGCATGGCCGCCTCGATGCGCCGGCGCACCTGCAGCACGTAGGTCTGCAAAGTGGTGAGTGCGCTGCGTGGCGGTGTCATTCCCCAAAGCTCTTCGATCAACGTCGGAACCGTGACGACGTGTCCAGCCTGCAGTCCGAGCAGCGAGAGCACCTGCCTGGGCTTCACCGCGCTCGGCGCGATCGAGACGCCGTTCTCCCGTGCCTCCAGCGGTCCAAGAACCTTGATCTCCATTGGAGCCTCCCCTGCTCAGCGGCGGACGACTTGGTCGTGCCATCAAGTTCACCTGAGGCGGGCTATCGGACGCCACGTATCCGGCCATGACTCTCGGATGGCGAACTACTGCACCCGGCGTGAGATATTCATATGCTCAAACGAACCCAAACCGTCCCGCCTCGTAATCGAACGACCACGAGCGGTGACAGTTGCGAAAAATACTCGTCCATTGGCGTGACATTGACCGGCGAGTCAATGCGACTTCGCATTCTGAACCGATTCAGTTGCCGTCCCGAACTGCTCTCGCATGTCTAGTATTCGGCCTGGGCGCGCGCCGTGCGAGGTGTTTGACCGGCGTTGACACTCAGACTTTGCTCTGGAGCGGTTTGCTCTTGGGGGGCACGTGAATGCTTCGCCTGCGATACCGAGATACCGCGCGATCATCGTCGCGGTGTTCGCCGCGGTGTGCCTGACCGACCTGACACGCGCGCTACTTCTCACCGGCGAAGTCACCGAATTGGCGGTGTCGGTCATTGATTTAGCGGTACTTGTCCTACTGCAAGTGTCGTATTTCCGGCGTCTGAGCGCACTCCAGCGACACCTCGCGCTGACAGCCCAGGCCGTACTGCTGGTCCTGCCGTACGTCCTCTTCGGCTATTCCTGGACGGGTGTCGCGGGCCTGGTCGCCGGCAACGCCCTCCTCGTTCTGCGCCCAGCGCTGGGCTGGTCCATCTTCGTGGCGACAGTCGTCGCGACCGGCCTCGCCCAGGCGGCCCACGGCGAGGCGATGATGGCCACCACGGCCACCGCCCTGCTGCTAGCGGGCCTGGCCACGGGCTTCGCGACTCACCGCGACTGGCCGGCCCCACCCGAACCCGAGCCGACTCCCGCTCTGGTCGTAGACCCCGTCGTCACCACCACCGCGGCGGTCACCGCCGAACGCGTCCGAGTCGCCCGCGACCTGCACGACCTGCTCGGCTACAGCCTCAGCGCCATCAAGCTGAAGAGCGAACTGGCCCACCGGATCGTCGCCGACCGCCCGGACCACGGCTGGGAGTTCATGCAGGAGCACATCACCGACATATTGGACATCACCCACCACGCCCTGGCCGACGTGCGCTCACTGGCCCGCGCCTACCGTCCGCTGTCCCTGGCGGACACGTCCGACTCGGCCAAGGCGATGCTGGCGGCGTCGAACATCGACGTGAGCGTCGAACTGGCCCACGACCCGCTCCCGGAGCCGGTGGAGACCGTCCTGGCCGCCGTCCTGTGCGAGGCCGTCACGAACGTCCTGCGCCACAGCGACGCCAGCACCTGCACCATCGGCGTACACCAGCGCGGCACCACGATCCTGCTCGACGTCATCAACAACGGCGCCGCCGACCGCCCGGTCTCCGCCGACTGCAACGGCGTCCGCAACCAGGCCGAACGCATCAAGGCCGTCGGCGGCACGTTCAGCGCCCGCCACATCGGCGACGGCTCGTTCCACGTCCACGCCACCATCCCGGCGACCCCGGAGCCCTGACCCTCAGGCCCCGAAGCCGCCGGGGTCAACCAATATATTGGCGCACCCAGCCGCCGTCCGCCCCAAAGACGATCTTCCCGCACACCCCTGACCTGGCCCTTAGCAACGAGTCTTTGGACTTCGTCCGCAAAAGACTCGTTGCAATGGTCCCGGCGAAGGCTCGGCGAAGATCAGGAGCACCCCGCCCCGAGCCGGCCCAGGGCCGGCTCAGAACCAGCCGGACTTGCGGGCGATGCGGACGGCGTCGACCCGGTTGCGGGCGTCGAGCTTGGCCGTCGCCGCCGTCAGGTAGTTGCGGACCGTGCCGACCGACAGGAACAGCGTCGTGGCGATTTCCATGGCGTCCGCGCCGTCGGAGGCGAGTCGCAGCACTTCCAGTTCGCGTGGCGTCAGAGGGCACTCGTCGGTGTCCCACGCGGAAAGAGCGAGCTGCGAGTCGATCACGCGCCGACCAATTGAGACACCGCGAATGGCGTCAGCGAGTTCTCCGACTGGAGCATCCTTGAGGATGAAGCCATTCACGCGTGCGTTGAGTGCTCGGCGCAGAGTGCCCGGCCGGCCCAGGCTGGTGAGAATGAGTGTGCGCGTCTCCGGTGCGGTGTCGTGGATCACGGTGGCGGCGGAAAGGCCGTCCATACCCGGCAGGTCGATGTCGAGCACCGCTACGTCCGGTTTGTTCTTCTCGACCGCCGCGATGATTTCGTCACCGGTTGCGACAGAGGCGACGACCTCAATATCCGGTTCAAGATTCAACAAGGCGACCAAAGCACCGCGGACCATTTGCACGTCCTCGGCTAGTAGCACTCTGATCATCCGACCCCCTTGCTTGCCCCCAGGTCACCATTTCGAGTCTTACACTCGGTGACCATGCAGGACAAGCATTGAGTCCGGGTGCGCCGAGCGTTACTCCAAATGCGCTAGGAGCAATTAATGAGGTTAATCGGCGGATGACCAGGGGTCACCAGTCGCTCACAGATAGCTCAGGGACCGAATCGAGTACCGGGACGACTCGAGCACTGCCCGAGCACAAAGCGGTACAAGCGATTCGGCCCCTGAAGCAGGCTCCGAAGTGATCATCACGGAGATGACTCAGCGCGTCTCGCCCCATCGCTCCAGCAGTTCCAGGCCGCCGTCGACGGTGATCACCTGACCCTGGATCCACGCGGCCTCGTCGGTGCAGAGCAACGAAACGGCGTTCGCGATGTCCTGCGGCAGGGTGACGCGACCGGACGGGCTCTTGATCGCGAGCCGGTCCACCAGGTCCGGATCGATGTTCATGGGGCCGTTGTCCACAACGGTGGTGACAACGGCGTTGACCGCGACCTTGTACCAAGCCATTTCCAGCGCGAGCGTCCGAATCACGCCGTGCACCGGTGTCACCGTGTAGCCGGCGATGACCACGCGGCCGCCGTCGACGAGAGCCTTGGCGAGCGGCTCCACGATGTTCAGCAACGGCGTGAGGTCCGGTGACACGGCGTGGTGCACGAACACGTCGAGCTGTCCGCGGTCCTGCTTGACCTGGTCGAGCAGGGAGCGGACCGAGTGCTCGTCGTGGATGTTCAGCTTGGTGACCGTCACCGAGCCGGGCTTGCCCGCGAGCACGGTCTTCGCGCGCTCCAGGTCGACGTTGTCCTCGTCGGATGTCGTCAGGATGACATGGGCGCCGTTGTCGCAGAGCTTGCTCGCGATGGCGAGGCCGAGCCCGTGCGTTCCCGACGTGACAACTGCGATCTTGCCGTCGAGTCCCAGGCGCGTGTTGACAGGTTCGATCATGATGCCGACCACCTCTGTTGTCCGCGTGGTGATCGACGCTCCGCCCGGCCACTAGGGCCGAACTCGACTACTTCTTGCGCAGACCTTCCAAAACACGCAGGATCGCGCGTTCGACCTCACGCCCGGTGCGCTTCGGATCGGACGAGCTCGCGATGGTGCTCGCGCACGCGGACAGCGCGCCGAACAGCAGCCGGGCCATGATCTCCACCGGCGCCTCCTCGATCTCACCGGCGTCCACGAGCAGCTGCACGGCCGTGCGAAGCAGACCGAAGCTGAACTGCTCCTCCGCCTCACGCCAGCGTTCCCAGCCCATCACCACTGGCGCCTCGTGGACGATGATCCGCTGGTATTCCGGTTCGAGGCACTTGCGGACGTACGCGCGCAGACCGGCGACAGCGGTCTCCCAGGCGTCGCCGTCCGCCGTGATCACCGCGGTCAGCGAGGCGATCGAGCGGGTCTCGACCTGGGTGAAGGCCGCCTCGAACAACGCCTGCTTGCCGCTGAAGTGGTGGTAGAGCGCACCTTTCGTCACGCGGGCGCGTTTGACGACCTCGTCGAGCGAGGTGCCGGCGTAGCCGCGTTTGGTGAAGAGGTCGACGGCGCTGTCCACCAACGCCTGCCTGGTCGACTCCGAGTACTCGGAGCGTCGAGTTCGCACGACCGAAACGTATCTCACATACCGACGGTACGTACCGGTGGTATGTTCGTGTCATACCGAGGGTATGCGAGAAACCGGGGGTACGAGACATGGGCTGGGCAGACCACTACCGTCGCCGCGACGCGCTCGACGCCGTCCTGCGCGACGCCCGCCGCGACCCGTCCGCGCCGCTGATCGTGGATCCGGACGTCTTCGGCTCACTGCACGAACTGCTGCTGGCACTCGACCACCGCTGGCAGAACAAGCTGACCGCCCGCATGGAGAACGCCGGATTGAACGGCCACGTCGACGAGGGCCGCGTCACCGCCGAACTCGCCGCCGAGGAACCGGTGTTGCGCGCGGTGCTCGACACACACCTGTCGCTCGGCAGCTACCGGACGGTAGGAATGACTCCATGAGTCGTTGGACCGAAGCCGACATCCCCGACCAGACCGGCCGCACAGTCCTGGTGACCGGCGCGAACTCCGGTCTCGGCCTGCGCACCGCCCAGGTGCTCGCGGCCAGGGGCGCCCACGTGATCATGGGCTGTCGCTCGGTCCAGCGCGGGGAGACCGCGCGCCGCGCCGTCAAGGGGTCGGCCGAGGTCCTCGAACTCGACCTCGCCGACCTGGCCTCCGTGCGCGCGGCCGCCGAGACGACCGCGGAGAAGGTCGAGAAGCTCGACGTCCTCATCAACAACGCGGGCATCATGGCCGTCCCGAACGGCCGGACCGCCGACGGCTTCGAGCGCCAGTTCGGCACCAACCACCTGGGCCACGCCGCGCTGACGTTCCTGCTGCTCCCGGCGCTGCGTCGAAGCCCAGGCGCGCGCGTCGTCACCGTGTCGTCGCTGATGCACCAGTACGGCCGCATGAACTTCGACGACCCGAACTGGGAACGCCGCTCGTACAGCGCCCGCAGCGCCTACTGCCAGTCGAAACTGGCGAACCTGCTGTTCGCACGCGAGCTGGAACGCCGTTCGCCGGACGTGACGTCCATCGCGGCGCACCCCGGCATGACGGCCACCGACCTGGCCAACAACATGGCCGACGCGCACAGGTCGGTCGTCATGCGGGCCGGCGGCAAGCTCTTCGGCCTGTTCTCGCAGTCCGTCGAGATGGGCGCGTTGCCCCAGCTCTACGCGGCGACCTCACCCGAGGCACACGGCGGTGCGTACTACGGGCCCGGCGGCTTCAACGGCCTGCGCGGCCACCCGTCCGTCGCGGGGATGACCGCCGCCGCCCGTGACGACCTGGCCGCGAACCGCCTTTGGGAACTCACGATCAAGCTGACCGGAATCGCTCCAGATCTTCCGTAGGGGTGTCGGCGCCCTCGCCTGGGGGGAGTGGGAAGGCGCCGACGAGGCCCGGTCGTCACCTCCGGGCCGGGAACATCTTCAGTCAGGAAGTGTTGTTCATGTCCGACGCGACCTGCGTGAACAACAGATCGTGAACAACGAGCGCTCCACCGGGAGCCCGGTTCTGGCGCTTAGCCTGACCTGGGAGTGCGTGACCCCGGACACTTGAGCGCGCAGCGTAGGGTGAGGACGTGACTGTGGTACCTGAGGGTCGGAAGCTGCTGCGGCTCGAGGTCCGCAACAGCCAGACGCCGATCGAGAAGAAGCCCTCGTGGATCAAGACCAGGGCGAAGATGGGCCCCGAGTACCGGGAGCTCAAGAGTCTGGTCAAACGCGAAGGCCTGCACACGGTCTGCGAAGAGGCCGGCTGTCCCAACATCTACGAGTGCTGGGAAGACCGCGAGGCCACGTTCCTGATCGGCGGTGAGCAGTGCACCAGGCGCTGCGACTTCTGCCAGATCGACACGGGCAAGCCCGCCGACCTCGACCGCGACGAACCGCGCCGGGTCGCCGAGTCCGTCCAGGCGATGGGCCTGCGCTACTCCACGGTCACCGGCGTCGCCCGTGACGACCTGGAGGACGGCGGCGCGTGGCTGTACGCGGAGACCGTCCGCCAGATCCACGAGATGAACCCGGGCACGGGCGTCGAGCTGCTGATCCCGGACTTCAACGCGGTCCCGGAGCAGCTGGCCGAGGTCTTCGAGTCCCGTCCCGAGGTGCTCGCGCACAACCTGGAGACCGTCCCGCGGATCTTCAAGCGCATCCGCCCGGCGTTCACCTACGAGCGTTCCCTCGAGGTGATCACCAAGGCCCGCGAGTTCGGCCTGGTCACCAAGTCGAACCTGATCCTCGGCATGGGCGAGACCCCCGAGGAGGTCACGGAGGCGCTCTCCGACCTCTACGACGCGGGCTGCGACATCATCACCATCACCCAGTACCTGCGCCCGTCGCCGCGGCACCACCCGGTCGAGCGCTGGGTGAAGCCCGAGGAGTTCGTCCAGCACAAGGAGACGGCCGAGGAGATCGGCTTCCTCGGCGTGATGGCGGGCCCGCTCGTCCGCTCCTCCTACCGCGCCGGCCGCCTGTACGCGCAGGCGAAGCAGAAGCGCGGCGAGGACCTCCCGGAGAACCTCCAGCACCTGCTGACGGTGTCCGCGTCCCAGGAGATCACGAGCCTGCTCGCCCCGCGCTGAGCGGAGCGAACGGCGAACCAACCGATATATCAGCTGGTCACCCACGCAGGGTGACCAGCTGTTTTGCATCCGGATGCAAAGAACGTTTGCGGACGTCCGCAAACGTTCTTTGCATAACCGATATATCAGTGCACGCGGGCGTCGGCCTTCGTGGGCGACATCCGGAACTCCACGGTGGCGTGGAGGTCGGGCGCGGCGAGCGCTTCCCGGAGGCGTGGCAGGCCCTCGTCGTCGATGCGGCGGCGGATCCCCCGCAGATCTGCGTCGCCGTGGGCGCGGACGACGAGGGCCAGGCGTGGGGCGGTGTGCGGACCGGTCAGCGCGGCCTCGACCTTGCGCACACCGGGGTAGGCGGTGATCTCTTCGGCGAACGGCGCGGTGGCCGTGGCCGTGGTGATGCGGGTGGTGCCTGCCTCGTCGGCCCAGCGCCAGGACGCGACCTTGCGGCGCGGGATCTGGGCGGTGAGCCAGCGCAGGCACAGCAGTGCGATGACCACCGCCGCGGCCGCGATCACCCACAGCACCCACGTCGGCGGCAGCGCTGTGCCGGGTATCAGTGCGGCGGAGCGGTCCACCTGCGGCACGTAGCCGTAGTGGACGGCGAGCGCGGAGGCGCCGGCCAGCACCAGCACCAGGCCCAGCAGGCCGAGGAGGAATCGGTTCACGGTGTGCTCCTGAGTGCCTTGACCCGCACCACGACCTGCGGCGGCCGCGCGAGGGCGAACTCGCCGACTCGGTGTTCGACGGCCGCGCGGACGGCGTCATCCAGGCCGTCGACCACGGCGCGCCGGGTGCGCACGACCGCGCGAACCCGGCGGCGGCGCACCTTCACAGCGGCGGATTCGACGCCGTCGACGACGGCGGCGGACCGCAGGGCGTTGCGCAGACCGCGCACCGACACCGCGGTGTGCTGGTCCAAAGCCGCCGTCCGGGCCCTGCCTGGCACGACCGCGACGAGGAGCAGCACCAGTCCGATGGCCGCGACGACCCCGCCCGCCACGACCACCTCCTGAGCCGACCACGTCGTGTCGTGCAGCAGTCCGGCCAGGGAGTCGTACGGCAGCAGGGGCGTCTCGCCCACGGCCAGTTGGATCGCGCACACCGCCACCACGACCGACGCGGCCAGCAGGACGAGCGCCGTGAGCGTGGCGGGCAGGGCCCGGCGGGAGCGGCGGGTCATTGGACCCTCCTCACCGGAGCCGTGTCCGCGCGCAGCACGCCGACCGACACGTCCACAACGGACACTCGCAGGCCGGTGAGCGCGGCCACCCGTTCGACCAGGTGGGCACGCACCCGCGCCGCGGTCGACGCGACCGGTGCCGGGTAACGCAGGTCGAGGCGCGCGTCGAGCGTCGCCACTCCCCCGGTCACCCGTGCGGTGACCGCGCAGTCGAGCACGTCCGGGACCTCCATGGCGGCACGCCCGGCGATGCGGCCCACCGCGCGGTCCGCGACGGTGGTCAACCCAGGCTGGGCCTTACCAGGCTGGGCCCTACCGAGCTGGGCCGCATCAGGCTGGGTCACACCTGGCTGGGCGGCGGCGAGCGGTGTGGTCATCGTCAGTCCCGATCCCTGCCCAGCAACTGCGCGAGGTCGAGCTTGCCCTCGGCGACCCGGCCCGCGACCAGGCCGAGCGCGCCGAAGACGAGCACGAGCAGGAACGCGCTGAAGCCCCCGAACGCGGCGGCCAGGCCGAGCGCCAGCCCGGTCAGCAGGCCCAATGCGGTGGTGCTCATCGCGGTTCCTTTCACTGCACGCGAGCGGTTTCGGGCTCTTCGCCCTCGGTGTCGCTCGGGATGTGCACGTCGTTGACGTTGATGTTGACCTCGACGACCTCGAGGCCGGTGATCTGCTCGATCGCCGTGATCACGTTGGTGCGCACCGACTTCGCGAGATCCGCGATCGGCACGCCGTACTCGACCACGAGCTCCAGGTCGACCGCGGCCTGCTTCTCGCCGACCTCGACCGACACGCCCTGGCCCGCGCTCGCGGTGGCGCCGGGGATGCGGTCGCGCAACGCGCTGAGCGCCCTCGTCGCGCCGCCGCCCAGCGCGTGCACGCCCCGGATCTCCCGCGCGGCGAGGCCGGCGACCTTCTGCACGACGACGTCCGCGATGGTGGTGGATCCCTTGTCGGTCACCAGTTTCCCGGCCACGACACCGTTCTTCTCCACAGTCTGCGTGCTCATCGCAATCCCTTCCTTCGAAGCGTTCACATCAGAGAGACACCGCCTGCGACCGATTCGTCACGACCCGTTCAGGTGATCGAGGGCACGTTTGTCCACATCGGTCACCACGATTCGCACGACGGCCGTTTCCCATTGCGTGCCAAGGAGAACGGACTTCATCGCCATGCAGGCCTCGGTGAGCGCCAGCGGCAGCCGGGTGGCGACGACGCGGACGCACACCAGTTCGTCCTCGACGTCGACGGCCAATGCGTCGACGTCCCAGGAGATCCACGAGCGCGCGGGCTCGGGCACCGACGGCCGAAGCCCGTCGACTTTCTCCAGTGCCTTCAACAACTCCGTCACGATCACCATGCGACGTCCACGATCGTCACGAGAACGGACTCCACCTCGACGCCGGTCAGTTCCGGCACGAGTGCGCGCACCGACCGTTGCACGGCACGGGCCACGGCGGCGGCCTGGTCCTGACCCGAGATCACCACGTCCACCTCCAGCACCGCGGCCGTTCCCGACCAGCGCACCCGCACGCCTTCCACCGGCGCGGGCTGCAATCCCTTGATCTGCTGCCTCGCCGCGCGCACCACCGAACTCACCAGGCCGGCCACACCCGGCTGCACGCGCACGCCGGCGACCCGCTCGGCCGCGTGCACCGCGACCGCCGCCACCGCCGGAGCGGACACGACTGTTTCGATCACTCGCTCATCCTTCGAGAACGTCGGACACGACGAGGTCCAGGCGGGCGAGCCGCACACCGATCCGTGCGGAGGCCGCGGCCAGCACCCTGCGCCGCACCTCGTCGTACGCCTGGTGCGTGACCTGGCCGGCGGTGATCGCGATGCTCAGTTCGACCTCGATCACCGGATCCGTGCCGGTCGACTCCGGCGCTTCGACGACACGGCATCCCCGCGCACGTACGCCGTGCACACCGTCCGCCGCGTAGCGCAGCACCGCCGCGACTGCACGCGTGCTGATCCGGGCCAGCCCGTCGCCGGGCAACGGCACGACGTCGGACCGCCGCACGTCGGCGCGCACCGCGGACATCACGCGGCTGACCAGGTCGAACGGCGGCTCGACCTCTTCGTTGACCATCTCCGCGGTCGCCTCGCGCAGAACCAGCAGACTCTCCCGCACCGCACCGCAGTGCGGACACGAGCGCGTGTGTTCGTCGGAGAGGTCGATCGCCTCCCAGACCTCTTCTACGTCCCGCCCGCACGGCAGGACGTAGTCGGACGTCACCGCCACGGCGCCATCACCTCCGCGAGTTGTGCCCGTGCCCGCGCGAGCCTGCCGCGCACCGACTGCTGGGTCGTGCCGATCGCCGCGGCGATCTCGTCGTAGGACCGGCCGTGGACCTCGCGCAGCACCCAGCACGCCCGCTGCTCTGGAGTGAGGCCGCGCAGTGCGGCCTGCAGCGCGTCGAGCTGCGCGCTCACCTCCACCGCGCGGTCGGGCCGGGTGCGCGGCGCCGGCGACTCGTGCTCGTCGAGCTCGGTGTCGGCGTGCGGTTTGCGCTTGCGCAGCACGTTCAGGCACTGGTTGGTGGTGGTGCGGTAGAGCCAGCCGATGAACGCCGCGTCGTCGTTGAGCTGCCCGAGTCGCCGCCACGCGGTCAGGAACACGTCCTGCACCGCGTCCTCGGCGTCGCCGGTGCTGCCCACGATGCGCAACGCCAGCCGGTACATCGGACCCTGATAACGGCGCACGAGCTGCTCATATGCCCTCACGTCGCCGTCACGGGACCTTGCCACCAGCGTGGCATCGTCGAGTGCGGCTGCTTCGGCCACGCTCATGCGCACACCCCCCGCCCAATTTGCTTCGTCGCCCGATGGACACGTTCGAACGCGGAACGTCACGCGGTTCCCTGATTTCCCACCCGTGATCGCTCTCACCCGGTTTTCACCCGACCGTGGCGTGACGAAGCTGCGGGAACGGGCATCGAACAGGCGTCAGACCAACCAGCTCAGGAGGACGCGATGTCGCTGTCGGACAAGATCGGCAACAAGGCGGAAGAGCTCGGCGGCAAGGCCAAGGAGACCGCGGGTGAGGTCACCGGTGACGACCAGCTCGCGAACGAGGGTCGCGCCGACCAGGCGAAGGCGGCCGTGAAGGACGGCGTGGAGAAGGTGAAGGACGCCGTCGGCGGGGTCGTCGACAGCGTCGCCAAGCACCTCAAGAAGTAGCGAGCACCTCTAGAAGCAGTTAGAGGCTTCAGAAGAAGTTAGAGGCTATAACTCAGCTGAAGCGGACCTCGCCCGCGACGACGCCGTCGAGCTCGCGCACGAAGTCGGCGCCGAACGCGCTGGACGGAGTGTGCGAGCCGGGCGCCACGCCGTTGATCTTGCCGATGGCGCGGAGCACGGAGTCCGCCGTGAGGCTGTAGGCGTTCGGGGTGGTGATCGCGCATTCGACTTTCGTCTGCGCGTCCCACGCCTCACCGAACACCTCGGCCCTGGTGTTGGCGCGCTTGCGCTCGTCAGGGCCCTTCACCTTGCCGGCGACGGTCTTCGCGACGCTCTGCACGAAGGGTGTCTGCAACACGGGCGCGAACACCTGCTGCAGTTGGCCGAGCACGCCCGGCACGGTGGTGAACGTCGTGATGTTCGGGATGCCGGTCGAACGGTAGGCGGTGCTCACGTCGCCCCACGGGATGCTGCCGACCTCGCGCGGCCCGGACCGGAAGTAGGCGGTGCGCCTCCGGTGCCCGATGCGAACGCTCTTCAAGTCGCCGTTCACGCGGATCCGCCCACCCACGGCGGCGGCCTCGACGGACGTCTTGGTCGTGCCCGCGCTCGCTCCTCCCCCGACGACGAACGCGAGGTCGAGGTGCGTCGCGGACGGCAGGGCGTTCTTCAGGATCGCGGCCAGGCAGTCCGTGGGAACGACGTCGAACCCGGCGCCGGGCAACAGCACGATGCCGGCTTTGCGCGCGTCGATGTCCCTCACGCCGATGGACTCGAAGACGTCGATCTCACCCGTGATGTCGAGGTAGTGCGTGCGGGTCCTCAGGCAGGCGTCCACCATCGCGGTGGACGTGTGCGCGAACGGTCCCGCGCAGTGCACGACGGCGTCGACGTCCTCGAGATGCGCCCGCGCCTGGCTCAGGTCGAACGCCCGGTGCTCCAGCCCGAGGGCGGCGGCGATCGGCTCGACCTTCTCGTGGGAGCGACCGGCGAGGATCGGCCGTTCCCCGCGCTGGACCGCGAGCTCGGCGATGAGGCGTCCGGTGTAGCCGTTGGCGCCGTAGACCATCCACGTCATGCCGCGACCTTACCGGCGAGTAGGCCGTCGGGAACCGACCAAAGAGCCGATCAGCAGGAGTACGCCCACCGCGATGACAGGCAGCCCCCAGAGCAGCCGGCGATGCCGCAAATCGGCACAGATGTCCACATAGGCCGGACTGACCGCGGAGGCCGCGGGCTCGTCGAAGCCGAGACCCAGGCTGTTGCCGCACGGGATCAGCGACCCGCTCGGCGCCTCGACGGCCAGCATCACGAACAGGATCGCACCCCCACCGAGCAAGAACGCGAGACCGACCACGACGGCGAACGTGCGCACTGACATAGGCAAAAGTTACGTCTCAAATGGACTTGGGGATAGCCCTGGTCAGACGCATTGGGGTTGATCCCCTAATCCCCCGCTGAACGCTCTCACGCCCCCATGTCCCACGATGCGGGCGAAAACGAGTAGCGCTGCTCCACACGGCCGTTGCGCGGATGCGGCACGGGGGCGCCGACCTTGATCCACCCGAGGCGTTCGTAGAGCCGCACGCCCCGGACGTTGTCGACGTAGACCAGCAGCTCGGCCTTCTCGTATCCATTCTTGATCAACGCATCGGGCAGCGCGCGCAGCAACGCCTCGCCGACGCCCTTGCCCCACGCGTCCGGATGCACGCCCACGTAGTTGATGTAGGCGGTGTCCGTCTCTTGTGGACCTCCGGCGATGAAACCCACGGCCTCACCGTCCTCCTGCGCGAGCAGCAGCAACGAAGGCTCGTTCGCGAGAGCGCTCTCCACGCCGGGCCTAGCCGCTTCGAGCGACGGAACCTCGTCGTAGCCGTCCCTCTTCGCGACCGCGTGCGCCCAGATCAACGCGGCCGTGTCGACGTCTTCCTGTCCCCCTTGGATGATCTCCACGCAGGCCAGCGTGTCAGCGCCGGAGCACGACCGGAAGCGATTTAAGGCTGGCCATGATGTCGTTGTGCGTCACCGCGGGCTGCTCGTCGCCCGAGTAGGTGGTGCGCGGGAACCGGCTCGTGAGGTGCCGCAGCACGGTTTCGGTCTCCAGCCGGGCGAGCGCCGATCCCAGGCAGAAGTGCGGGCCGTGGCCGAACGTCACGTGGCCGGTCGTCTCGCGGTCGAGCCGGTACTCGTCGGCCTTCTCGTGCGCCTGCGGGCACCGTCCGGCGGCGCCGAGGTTGATCAGCAACAGCGTGTTCTCAGGGACCGAGGTGCCGTCGATCTCGACCGGCTCGGTGGTGATGCGGTGCGTGGCGCTGCGAACCGGCGAGTTGTGCCGCAGCGTCTCCTCGACGAGTTGTGGCACCAGGTTCGAGTCGGCCGCCGCTTTCTCCCACAGGCCGTTGTCCAACGCGTCGTGCACGACGTTCGCGATGAGGCTCGCTGTCGTCTCATGGCCCGCGACGACGAGAAGGAGCGCCATCGCCATGAGCTCGTCGTGGCTCAGGTGGTCGCCGTCGTCGCCGGCGGCTGTGGTCAACGCTCCGAACAGCGACCTGGAATCCAGGGCGTTGCTCGTGAGCAACGTGTGGAAGTAACCGCCCAGCGCGTCGCTCGCGGGCTGCGACACTTCGGGATCCATCGACATCATCGTCTCGATCAACGTGCGGACGTGCGCGCGATCTTCCGCCGGCAGCCCGAGAACCTCGCCGATGACGTGCATCGGCATCGGCACGGCCAACTCGGCGACGAGGTCGATCTCCTCGTTCTCCGCGAGCCCCCCGACGAGTTCCGCGGTGATCTCCTCGATGCGCGGCGCGAGCTGCTGCACCGCCTTGCCGTTGAACGCCTTGACCGCGAGCGCCCTGAGCCGGGCGTGCTGCGGGTTGTCGCTGTTGAGCATGCTCGGCCCGAACAGGCCCGCGAGATCCGTCTGCGTACTGCCCAGCTCCGTCAGCTGCCGCTTGATCTCGCGCTGCAGAGCCGCGCTGTCCTTGGAGAGCCGCTGGTCGACGAGCAGCTGGCGGGTGAGCTCCAACCCGACCGTGACCACCTGCATCTCGACGCCGTTGGGCAACGTCACGGCGTGCAGAGGCCCTTCGTCCCGTGCGTCGTCCTCGATCCGGTGGTGGTCACGTGCGCGCAAATCGCCGCCGGTCAACAAGTTCGACATGGCCGGTCTTCGCCTCCGTTTGGATTCGACTAAGACCGTTCTACCGTGCCGGCAAAGCTATTGGAGCGCGTCCAACGCACTGATCGTCTCGACCGAGGGCAACCGCGGCGGCTCGGCAGCGATGGCCTTCCGCCCGAGCACCCACTCCGGCAGGTGATGCCGGAGCGCGGCCCGTCCCTGGGCCGTGATGTCGACCGGCGCCGCCATCCCGTGGTCCATCGCCCGCTCGGGGCTGACCCACGTGATCCAGTCCCGCAACCGCAGGACCTCCAGGTCGTCCGAGTCCCACTGCTTGGCGGGCCGGTGCTCCAGGTACCAGCGCGTGGCACCGCGGTGCACGCCTCCTTGTTCGACCAGGGCGAGCAGCTTGACCTGCTCCTGCGTAACGGTGGTGGGGACGGGTTTCGCGGCCTTGCCCTTGCGCTTCACAGGTAGTCGTCGTCCTTCGGAGATGGCGAACCTCGAACAAGCTACGGCACCGTCTCAATTCGTTCCAGGGATCATGTGCAGTAGAAGGGCTCGGACATGTAGCAGTAGACGCCGTTCTGCCTGCTGGTCGTGCGGAACGGCTTTCCGTTGTTGCCAACGGTCTGCACGCCGCTCCTGCCCCCGGCCGACCAGTCGAGCTCGATCATCCACGTGCAGTCGCACGACAACGTGTGGGCGGAGACGGTGAAGACCTCCGGCTGGGTCGAGGAAACGCTGTAGGGGAACCGGATCGGATCGACCCTCAGCCCTTCCGCCGCCAGGCTGGCGGCGGCGTCAGGATCCAGGTCGTCCGGGAAGCTGACCGGCTGCTCCCGGTCCAGGTCGACGTCCATGTAGTGCGCGTTCACCGGCTCCCCGCACTGACCGCTGAGAATCGTTCCCTTCAGCGGCGGCTTCCTCTCCAGCACCTTGACCCGGATACCGGTGATCACGACGTTGCTGGTCGCCTCGTGCCCCTGTGCGGTGATGGTGAACGACGCCTCGCTCGCCTGTGCGCCGTCCTTGGTGTGCTCCCACGTGGCCCACCGGTCCGACCGGATCGACGGGTCCGACACCGCCTCGAGCTCCGCTGGCGACTTCGAAGCCACCCAGGCGAACCGGCAACCGTCCGTGAGGGTCTTCACAGCGACCGCCAGCGGTTCGGACGGCTTGGAAGGTGAGCTGCGGACGAGCACCACGGCGACAGCGGCCGCCACCGCGAGAAGGCACACGATGATCACGACCGCCCACCGCGGCCCGAGGTTGAACATGAAGTTGTTGCCGCGGAAGACACCGATGTTGCCGTGGCTGCTGCCCAGCTGGAAGACCGTCCCCGCGTCGCCGTCGACGGTGTTGGTGGTCTGGGAAGGTGGTTCAGGTCTCTCGTGCACCGGACGACCTCCTGCGCCGCAGCGGGGATCTACGCCCTTGCTGCTTCGACCGAGATCGTTCCGGCGTTACGGGATTCCACCTGAAAGAGGTGATCGCGGTGGGCGCGACAGGGATCGAACCTGCGACCGCTCGGGTGTAAACCGAGTGCTCTTCCGCTGAGCTACACGCCCCGGCCCGGCGCCGCGAAGCGCTGGGGTACAGCTACATCATGCCCTGAGGGAGGCTACGGCCTTCTTCCAGGCGTCCTGATCGCGGGCCTCACCCGGCGCGTTCACCTCGGCGAAGCGGACGACGCCGGCGGTGTCGACCAGGAACGTGCCCCGCAGCGCCATGCCTGCGGCCTCGTTGAACACGCCGTAGGACTGCGCGACGGCCCCGTGCGGCCAGAAGTCCGACAGCAGCGGGAACTGGTAGCCCTCCTGGTTCGCCCACGCCTTCAGCGCGAACGGGGAGTCCACGGACACGCCCAGCACCTGGACGTTCTCGTCCTCGTAGGTCGCCAGTTCGTCGCGCAGCTGGCAGAGCTCGCCGTGGCAGGTGCCGCTGAACGCGAACGGGTAGAAGACCAGGAGCACGTTCTTCTCGCCACGGAACGACGACAACGTCACAGGCTGCTTGTTGTAGTCGTTGAGCGTGAAGTCCGGGGCCTCCGAACCGACCTCGACCGCCATGAACCAAACCCCTCCGGTGCGACAAAGGACCACGAGCGCACCAGGCGCCCGTGGTTCAACCCTATGTCAGCCCGATGAGGGTCAGCGCTTGGCCTTGGCCGACTTCGGCCACACCAGGCGGATGCCCGCCCAGTCGTCGGCGACGCTGATGTTGGAGGTCTGGGACAGGCCAGCGGTGGGGACCGCTTCGGCGACGTCGCTCGGCTCCACGTGGCCGGGGCGGCCGGTCTTCGGGGTGAGAACCCAGATCACGCCGTCCTCGGCGAGCACGCCGGTGGCCTCGAGAAGGGCGTCAACCAGGTCGCCGTCGTCCTCCCGCCACCAGAGCAGCACGACGCTCACGGTCTCGTCGGCCTCCTCGTCGAGGAGATCTCCCCCGATCCGCTCCTCGACTGCGGCACGCAAGGCGTCGTCGACGTCCTCGTCCCAGCCGAGTTCCTGGACGACCATGCCCGATTCGATCCCGAGCTTCTCGGCGACGCCGATCTTGCCGGCGTCTTCCGCGGCGACCACGGTTTTCACTCCTCCAACTACGCAAGAGCGACAGCCCTAAGACTGCCGCCAGAGTCCGTTACTCGGGCTAGCGAACACTGTCAGCTACCTCCGGCGCAACTGTTGACCACGTGACACGCCGTAACAGGTACCCCTGTGGAGATCCCTACACTGGCATGAGGCACGCTCTACATACCTCTTATCGCGCGCGCGTGAGCGACACGATCCAGAACTACCGACCGGTAGCGATGACGAAGTCGCCACGCAAGGACAACGATAGGAGCGCGTGGCACGGTTTCCGGGCCATCGCGTGTACCGCCAACGAAGCCGAGGAGACACCTTGAGCCCGCAGAACACAGGCCCCGAGCGGGTACGTGTCATTCGCGACGGTCTCGCAGCCCACCTGCCGGACATCGACCCCGAAGAGACGTCCGAGTGGCTGGAGTCGTTCGACGAGGTGCTCAAGGGCGGCGGGCAACAGCGGGCTCGCTATCTGATGCTTCGCCTGCTGGAACGCGCGGGCCAGAACCAGGTCGGCATCCCCTCGCTGACCAGCACGGACTACGTCAACACCATCCCCACCGAGCGGGAGCCGTGGTTCCCCGGTGACGAGGAGGTGGAGCGTCGTTACCGTGCGTGGATCCGCTGGAACGCCGCGATGACGGTGCACCGCGCGCAGCGGCCCGGTGTGGGTGTCGGTGGACACATTTCGACGTACGCCTCCAGCGCGTCGCTCTACGAGGTCGGCTTCAACCACTTCTTCCGCGGCAAGAACCACCCCGGCGGCGGCGACCAGATCTTCATCCAGGGCCACGCCTCCCCCGGCGTGTACGCTCGCGCCTTCCTCGAGGGCCGGCTGAGCGAGCACCAGCTCGACGGCTTCCGCCAGGAGTACTCGCACGCCGGACCGGGCGGCGGTCTGCCGTCGTACCCGCACCCGCGCCTCATGCCGGACTTCTGGGAGTTCCCCACGGTCTCCATGGGCATCGGCCCGATGAACGCGATCTACCAGGCGCGATTCAACCGCTACCTGCGTGACCGCGGCTTCAAGGACACGTCCGACCAGCACGTGTGGGCGTTCCTCGGCGACGGCGAGATGGACGAGCCCGAGTCGCGCGGCCTGCTCCAGCTCGCCGCGAACGAGCAGCTGGACAACCTGACGTTCGTGGTCAACTGCAACCTGCAGCGCCTCGACGGCCCGGTGCGCGGCAACGGCAAGATCATCCAGGAGCTGGAGTCGTTCTTCCGCGGCGCCGGCTGGAACGTCATCAAGGTCGTCTGGGGCCGCGAGTGGGACGCGCTGCTGCACGCGGACCGCGACGGCGCGCTCGTCAACCTGATGAACAACACGCCCGACGGCGACTACCAGACGTACAAGGCGAACGACGGCGCGTACATCAAGGAGCACTTCTTCGGCCGCGACCCGCGGACGAAGGCGCTCGTCGACCCGATGACAGACGACGAGGTGTGGAACCTCAAGCGCGGCGGCCACGACTACCGCAAGGTCTACGCGGCCTACAAGGCGGCGACCGAGACCGTCGGCCAGCCGACCGTCATCCTCGCGAAGACGATCAAGGGCTACTCGCTCGGCAAGCACTTCGCGGCGCGCAACGCGACGCACCAGATGAAGAAGATGACCCTGGACGACCTCAAGGGTTTCCGGGACAGCCTGCGCATCCCGATCTCCGACGAGGTGCTCGAGAAGGACCCGTACCTGCCGCCGTACTACCACCCCGGGCAGGACAACCAGGAGATCCAGTACATGCTGGAGCGCCGCCGTCAGCTGGGTGGCTTCCTGCCGGAGCGCCGCACGAAGTCCAAGGCGCTGGTGCTGCCGGGCGACAAGGTCTACGAGGGCATCAAGCGCGGCTCCGGCAAGCAGGAGGTCGCCACGACGATGGCGTTCGTCCGGCTCGTCCGCGACCTCGCGAAGGACCCGGAGATCGGCCCGCGCATCGTGCCGATCATCCCGGACGAGGCACGAACGTTCGGCATGGACTCCATGTTCCCGACGCAGAAGATCTACAACCCGAACGGCCAGGCGTACACCTCGGTGGACGCCAACCTGATGCTCGCCTACAAGGAGTCCGAGCAGGGCCAGATCCTGCACGAGGGCATCAACGAGGCGGGTTCCACGGCGTCGTTCACGGCGGTCGGCACGTCCTACGCCACGCAGGGCGAGCCGATGATCCCGATCTACATCTTCTACTCGATGTTCGGTTTCCAGCGCACGGGCGACGGCCTGTGGGCGGCGGCGGACCAGATGGCGCGCGGCTTCGTGCTGGGTGCCACCGCGGGCCGCACCACGCTGACCGGTGAGGGCCTGCAGCACGCCGACGGCCACTCGCTGCTGCTGGCGCACACGAACCCGGCCGTGGTCTCGTACGACCCGGCGTGGTCCTTCGAGGTGGCGCACATCGTCAAGGACGGTCTGCGCAGGATGTACGGCGAGAACGCCGAGAACATCTTCTACTACATGACGGTCTACAACGAGCCGTACGTGCAGCCGGCCGAGCCGGAGGGCCTGGACGTGGAAGGCCTCCTGCGGGGCCTCTACAAGTACCAGGACGGCCCGCAGACCGGTGGCCCGCGTGCCCAGATCCTCGGGTCGGGTGTGGGCCTCCCGTGGGCGCTCAAGGCGCAGAAGCTGCTCGCCGAGGAGTGGGGCGTGTCGGCGGACGTGTGGTCCGCCACGTCGTACTCGGAGCTGCGCCGCGACGCCGTCGAGACCGACCGCCACAACCTGCTGCACGTGGACGCCGAGCCGCGCGTGCCGTACGTGACGCAGGTGCTCAAGGACGTGCAGGGCCCGGTCATCGCCGTGTCCGACTGGGCGTCGGCGATCCCGGACCTGATCCGCCCGTACGTCCCGACCGACATGACGACCCTGGGCACGGACGGCTTCGGCTTCTCCGACACCCGCCCGGCCGCCCGCCGCCACTTCCTGGTGGACGCGGAGTCCGTCGTCGTCGCCACGCTGGCCGCACTGGCCAGGCGCGGCGAGGTGGGCCAGGACAAGGTCGTCGAGGCGTCCCGCAAGTACCGCATCAACGACGTGCAGGCCGCTGGGCCTTCCACGGGCGACGCGGGCCTCGCGTAGTCACTCGCTGAACCGAAGGGCCGCTCCGCACGCGCGGGGCGGCCCTTTTCACGCCCTGAGGGCGTACTCGGTGAACTGACCGGCGATGGTGAACCCGAGACGCCGGTAGACGGTCTCACCGTCCTCAGAGGCCTGTAGAACGGCAATGCGGTACCCCTCGGCGCGTGCGGTGCGCAGCGCGGCCAACGTGATCGCACCGCCGTAGCCGCGCCGGCGTACTCCGGCGAGGGTCGCGATGTTGTAGATCCCGGCGACTCCGGCGTGCAGGAACACCTCCGCCGTGCACACCGCCCTGCCGTCCACGTACCCGAGGAGGTAGCGCGCCTGACTCTCCAACGCGTGCGCTGCGGCCTCGCCGTAGAAGCGGCGGACCGTCGCGGCGGGCGGATCCCAGTTCGCGGCGAGGATCGTGGCGTAGTCGTCGAGGTCTGCCTCGGTGGTCACCCGCCGGATCTCCAGTCCTTCGGCGTACGGCTCGGGCAGTGCGGCGTCGGCGAGGTCCATCCACATCGCGGCCTCGGTCTCCGCCTGCACGACACCGGCCCGCACCAGTGCCGCGCCGAGGTCGGCCGGGGTCGAGGCGGGGCCGACCCACCACGAGTGCGGACGCCCGGTCGCCTTCACCGCACGGACCGTCTCGGCGACGCGAGCCGTCACGTCGTCCGCGGTGAACCGGGCCACCGCGACGATGTTGAACGTGTCGTCGTCCAGGCCGCTGTCCGCGATCACCAGGTCGTCCGTCTCGGCCACGGTCGCGCCCGCGAGACGCCGGTGGAGGTGGCAGGCGTGCTCGGCGAGGTTCTGCTCCGTGCTCGTCAGCAGGCCGGTGGTGACCTGACGCAACGATTCGTCGGCAGGCTCGACGTAGTCGTACTCGTCGACGTCGAGAGAGGCGCGCACCGATGCGAGAAAAGCGAGCGACTCGGCGGAGATCCACCAGCCGATGCCTGATCTGTCGTCGTTCCTGGCGCCGTCACGGCAGTAGCGCACGACGACGAGGCTGGCTGATACATCGGATATCGCCGTGAGTGCGACGAGTTCGTCGTGGAAGGGACGCAGCCGGAAGACGACGTGCTCGATCTGCTCGTCGAGCCGCTTCGCACCGCGGTCGACGATCTTCCACACGTGCGCCCGCGGAATGTCGTGCTCCGGCCGCTTGCTGCCGCGGACGAGCACCTCGTCCGGCTCCAGCCCCAGACGACGAGCGATCTCGACGGCGGACGTCGTGTCGCTCTTGAGGGCGAAGTAGGCGTACTGCTCGACTCGCACGCCGCCCATCGGACCACGTCCCAAGATCACCCGCGACCGATATATCAGTTCGCCGGTGCACCGGTTGTGCAATGGACGTTTGCGGACGACCGCAAACGTCCATTGCAAAATGGCAGGTCAGAGGGTTAACACTGGGCGATGGGCTGGGCAGACAGGAGCGGGCCGTCGGCTCGCGCGTCCAGCAGCAGCGGGACCAGGGCGCGGGCCTCCTGCTTCAGCGGCACGATGCGGTCGCCGCCTCGCAGGTACTGGGACGTGATGCCGTGCAGCGCCAGTTCGTCCTGCACGTCGCGGTACTGCGCGCCGGTCAGCACGTACCCGCATGGCGGGGTGGTCACCACGTCCGAGGGATCCGGGGCCTGGTTGTCGGCGCCGCCGAAGTAGATCGGGCCGGTGCGGACGGCGCGCGACGCCGCGTTGGCCGCCTCGATGCCGGACCGGTTCACGCGGACGAACGACTGGGTGCCGTCCAGCGCGAGCAGATGGGACTGGACGCGGTAAGCCGGGGTGTTGTCGACGTTGGTCTCGACCAGCAGGCCCATGCCGTGCTTCAACCCGCCCGTGTTGCGGAGGATGCGTTCCTGGCCATCACCCGCGATCTGGCCGGTCGGTTCGCCGGTCTCCGGGTCGATCAGGATGCCGTAGACGCCGGAAGTGCGGCCGGCCGCCTCCACCGAGGGCCGGACGTACGAGCGGGACAGCGTCTCCGAGAGCGAGTGCACGCCGTCAGCGACGTTCAGGTTGCGCGGCCACAGCCAGAGGACGTCCTTCACGTAGTACGGCTCGGACGGGCCGAACTCGTGCAGGTCGTGGATGACGTCGGGCTGCCAGTCGCGGATCACCGAGGCCATCGCGCGGGCCTCGGCGGAGCGCAGCAGCAGGTGGTCGCGGTTGATGTCGATGCCGGACGAGTTGCCGCGGGTGTCGGCCACGCGGCCGTCCGGGTTGGCGTTCGGGACGAACAGGTAGGTCACGTCGGACGAGCGCGGCAGCGAACGCATGCGGATCAGGCACGCCTCGCGGCCGGCGGGTTCGTCGCCGTGCTGCGAGCAGATGAAGAGAACCACCGTGCGCGCGGAGCGGGAGCCGACGCGCACGAGTTGGACGGGGCGGCCCTGGGCGGTGACGCCGATCTCCGTCACGGGGAGGCCGGTGGCGCGCAGGTAGGCCTGTTCCTCGGCCTCGGTGGTCCACTTGCCGGTGAGCTCGAATCCGGTGCGCGGCTCGGGAGCGGCGACGGCCGGAACGGCTACCAGCGACGAGACAGCGGTCAGCAGAGCGATCAACAGTCCCCTCATAGAGGAGACTTTGCCGCCTGTGTCAACCGGCGGGCGGTGCGGTTCCAGTCGACGAAACCGTGGATCACCAGGCCCGCGAAGATCACGTAGACGAACGCGCTGAAGTACAGGCCCGACTGGATCTGCAACGGCACGCCGACGGCGTCGACCACCAGCCACACCAGCCAGAACTCCACCAACCCGAGGCCCTGCAACGCGAAGGCCAGGATCGTGCCGATGAAGATCGCGGCGTCCGGCCACGGTGCCCACGAGGCGTCCAGGGCGTCCAGCACCAGTGCGAACGCGATCGTGCCGACGACGAAGGCGCCGGCCACGGCGGCACGTTCCCGCCAGGACCCCTTGCGCACCACCACACCGAAGACCGGGTCACGGCGACGCACCCACGCGTACCAGCCGTAGACGGCGATCGCACCAACGGCGACCTGCCTGGTCGCCAGGCCACCCAGGTGCGCCGACATGTACACGGTGAACAGCAAAGCGACCGAGACCAGCTGAACGGGCCAGGTCAAGAGTGAACGGCGCTGCGCGAGGAACACCACCGCGAGCGCCAGCACCTGCCCGACCAGCTCCGTGTAAGCGATCTTCTGGCCGAAGAGCGTCAATCCCACGTCGTACCACACGGTCTGTTCCCCCGCGGTTCAGTCGCAGTACATCGGTGTTTCCTACGGTCCCACCATGTCATCTTCCTTAGCACTGGCGCTCGTCCCTTTGTTCCTCACCGCCCCTGCGACGCCCGTCATCACACCGACGGTCATCACGCAGACGTTCGAGGAGCCTGCCGACGCGGACGATCCCGCCATCTGGGTGAACCCGCGCAACATCGAACGCAGTGTGGTCCTGGGCACACTCAAGGAAGGCGGCTTGGCGGCGTTCGACCTGAACGGCCGCACGATCGGCGTCCACCCGGCGCCGCTGCCGCCCACGCCCGACGCGAAGCCCGGCCGCTTCAACAACGTCGACGTCCTCGGCGACCTGGCGTTCGTCAGCGACCGCGGCCGTGACCGCGTCCGGGTGTTCCAAGTGGACGAACGCGGCGTGAAGGACGTCACGAACCCCGCGACCAGGCCGGTGTTCTCCAGGACCGAGGCAGAGGTCGACGAGCAGCACACCGCCTACGGCCTCGCCGCCGGTCGCGTAGACGGCAAGGACGTCGTCGTCGCGAGCCGGCGCAACGAGACCAGCATCGCGCTCCTCCAGGTCCAGAAGGGCAAGACCTACGACACCAGGAAGGTGTCCACTCTGGACCTTCCGAGCACCTTCACCCTGCCCGACGGCAAGAAGTGGACCGTCTGCGGCGAGCCGGGCGAGGGCCCGCAGGTCGAGGGCATGGTGATCGACGAGAGCACGAACACCCTGTACGCCGCGCAGGAAGATGTCGGCATCTGGCGGATCCCGTTGCGTTCCAACGGCTTCGGCAAGCCGCAGCTCGTCGACAAGGTCCGCACGTGGGGCGCGCCGCAGAGGTACAACCCCGAGACCGAGGAGTGCGAGGCCGACGGCCCGAACCCCGGCTTCGGCGGCAAGTGGCTCGAGGCCGACGCCGAGGGCCTCACGATCGCGGACGACGTGCTGCTCGCGTCCAGCCAGGGCGACTCGCGGTTCGTCGCGTACCGCAAGGCCGACATGAAGCCGCTCAAGGACTTCCGGATCAAGGACGTCGAGCACTCCGACGGCGCCGACATCGTCCTGGGCAGGATCAACCTGCTCGTCGTCCACGACGGCGAACGGCCGAACGGCACCGGATTCGCGTTCGTCCGGCATAACCTGTCCCGATGGGGACTCTGAGCCTGGACCAGCTCAACAGAGCACTGATCGAACGCCAGATGCTGCGCGAGCGCGCGAACCAGAGCGCGCTCGCCACCATCGAGCACCTCTTCGGCATCCAGGCGCAGGAACCGAAGTCGCCCTACGTCGGCCTCTGGACGCGACTGAACGACTTCCAGCCGCAGGAGCTCGAAGACCTCCTGACCAACCGGGAAGCCGTCCGCATGCTCCTGATGCGCGGCACGATCCACCTGGTCAGCGCGCGGGACGCGCTCGGCCTGCGGCCCCACACCCAGCTCAGGCTCGACCGCGAACTGCAGAGCGGCCCGTTCGCCGCCCGCCTCCGGGGACTCGACTTCGACGAGATCGCCGAAGCGGGCCGCAAGATCCTCGACGAGACCCCGCAGGGCACCGCGGAAGCCGGCAAGCAGCTCGAACAACGCTGGCCCGACCGCGAGCACACCGTCCTCGGCAACGCCCTGCGCAACAAGCTCGCCCTGGTCCAACTCCCGCCGCGCGGCTTCTGGCACAAGAGCGGCCGAGTGGTCTGCACGACCGTCGAGAACTGGCTCGGGCAGCCGCAACGGGCCATGGACAAGCAGGAACTCGTCCTGCGCTACCTCAGGGCGTTCGGCCCGGCCTCCGTCATGGACGCCCAGCAGTGGTCCGGCCTCACCAGGCTCGCCGAGACGTTCGCGGCGCTGCGCCCGCGGCTCGTGACGTTCCGGAACGAGGCGGGCAAGGAGCTGTTCGACCTCCCCGACTCCCCGCGCCCCGACCCGGAAACGCCGGTGCCGGTGAGGCTGCTGCCCGAGTTCGACAACATCCTGCTCGCCCACGCCGACCGCAGGAGGGTCATCGCCGACGACAGGCTCAGCGTCGTCATCGGCGGGAAGCCCACGGTCCTCGTCGACGGCTACGTCGTCGCCACCTGGGTGATCACCAAGGAACGCCGCGTCACCGTCGACTACATCGACCAGCTGGACAGGAGCAGGCAGAAGGCGGTCGCCCAGGAGTGCGACCGCCTTCAGGACTGGATCAACTAGGCGGCGACTTCGACGTGCGCGCCGTCGCCGACGACCAGCCGGTGCTGGCGCGCCGAACCGACGCGGGCCCGGCGGCCGATCAACGACGTCTCGATCCCGGAGACGTTGTGCACGGACGCCTCGTTCAGCACGATCGAGTCGGCCACCCCGGACTCGACGATCCGGCAGTCCGCGCCGATCGACGTGTACGGCCCGATGATCGACTCCTCGACCAGAGTCCCGGCGCCGATGATCACGGGCCCGACGATGCACGACCGCACCACGCGCGCACCCTCCTCGACCACGACGTCACCGATCAGCCGGGACTCGTCGTCGACGATGCCCTGGATGTCCGTCCGCAGGCCCATGAGCAGCTCGCGGTTGCACTCCAGGACGTCCTCGACCTTGCCGGTGTCCTTCCAGAACCCCGAGTACATCCGCGCCCGCACATCGCGTTCGTGCGTCACCAGCCACTGCAGCGCGTCGGTGATCTCGAACTGGCCGCGCCACGACGGCTCGATCGCGTCGACCGCGGCGTGGATCGCGGGGGTGAAGAAGTAGACGCCGATCATCGCGAGGTCGCTGCGCGGCTCCTGGGGGTGCTCGATCAGCCGCGTCACGCGCGAGTTCTCGTCCACCTCCGCGACGCCGTACAGCCGCGGGTCCTCGACCTTGTCCACGAGCACCTGCGCGGACGGCCGCAACCGCTCGAACTCGTCGGCGATCTGGGCGATTCCTTCAACGAGAACGTTGTCGCCCACGTACATCACGAAGTCGTCGTCACCGAGGAACGGCCGGGCGATCCGCACGCAGTGCGCGAGGCCCAGCGCCACGTCCTGCTGGATGTAGGTGATCGAGACACCCAGGTACGCGCCATCGCCGAACAGCTCGGAGATCTCCTGCGCGCCGTCGCCCACGACGATGCCGATGTCGGTGATGCCGACGTCCCGCAGGTTCTCCACGACGTACTCGAGCACCGGCTTGTTCGCGATGGGGACGATCTGCCGTGGCAGCGAGTATCCGGCCGGGCGTACGCCCGCGGACAGCACAAGGGCTTTCATAGGTCCTCCACCGCGACGGAACAGTTCGGGTGGATACGAGGCTGCGGCCGGGCACTGGACCGGAACTGGAGAACTGTCAGAACACCAGAAAGGGGCCGTGCGCAAGATGTTTGCGCACGGCCCCTTCCACGAGGTGAGAACTACCTCTCGGACATCGGGCTGCCCGACGGAGGCGTCTGCATGTCACCCATGCGGCCGCCCACGGTCTGCGGCATCTCCTGCGACGCACGCGGCATCGGCGACTGGGTCTGCGCCTCGTCCTGCACGCGGGTCAGCCAGCCCTCCCAGCGCTGCTGCATCGGGCGGACCAGGCCGCCACCCACACCGATGACGATCACGCCGGCGACGGTGGCGAGCACGGCGATCAAGACCGGCATGGTCACCGAGATCGCGATGCCCAGCTGGTTGAGCGCCGCGATGACGCCGAGCGCCATCACGAAGCCGTAGGTGATGTTGCCCATGATCTTCGTGTACGAGCGCTGGCCGAGCGCGCCGGTCACGAGGCCCTTGAGCGCCGTGCCGATGGCCGACGCGACGATCACGAGCACCAGGGCCACGACGATGCGCGGCAGGTACGCGATGACCTCGTTGAGCAGCGTGCTGACCGGGTTCGAGGCGCCGAAGACGCCGAACGCCAGCTGCAGCGCGATGAGCAGCACGAAGTAGTACACGATCTTGGCGATGAGGCCGGACGCGTCCATCGACGACTGCCGCATCGCGCCGTTGAGGCCCGACTTGTCGACGAGCTTCTCGAAGCCGACGCGCTTGAGCAGGAAGCCGACGCCCTTCGCGAGCGCCTTGGCGATGAACCAGCCGATGACCAGAACGAGCAGGAAGCCGAGCAGCTTCGGCACGAACGTGGCGATCATCGCCCACGCCTGGCCCAGGCCCTCGGTGATTTGCGAGCCCACGGGCCCTCCAAGATCAAAAGTTGCGGTGAGTGAAGATCAGACGAGGTGATCGTTTCGTGGATCACACCGCTCCACAACTTCGACACTGCTACACGAAAGGGTGGCTGACGTGGATTTTTGTCGCAATACAGTCCAGAGTGGAACTACCGGTGGGGACCGGGGAGAGGGAAGCGCCCGCCACGCTCCGTGGCGGGCGCTTCCACATTTCTACGGTCGTGCGGAGAGTCCCCTGCCGTCCAGATAGGCCTGGATCCCCTCGGGGGACAACGCCGGCGCCGCGCCTCCCTGCCCGTCCTTCGGCACGTCGGGCCGCGGGTCACCGGCGCACTCGGAACTGCTGCCCGGCAGCGCCCCGTCGATCAGGTACCGGTTGACCTTGTCGTCGACGCACTTGTTGCCGCCGTTGTAGAGGCCGTGCTTGCCCTCGTCGGTGACGGTGATGAGGTTGTGCCCGAGCCGCTGGGCCATCGCCGGGCCGCTCGCGTACTGGGTCTGCGTGTCGCCCTCGGACTGCACGACGATGCCGATCGGGTAGCCGTTGCGACCGAGCCTGACCGGCGCCTCCGGCGGCGTGAACGAGCGGAACGTGCAGGTCATCGGCGCGGCGCGGACGATGCCGAAGCCGTACGGGTAGCGCTCGCGGAACATCCGCATGTCCTCGTAGTAGACGTGCAGGTCGGTCGGCCAGTCCGACTCGCAGGTGACCGTGTCGAACACGCCCGACCGCAGCTCCTCCAGCCCGGTCTTCGCAAGCACCTCACCGGCCTTGGCGCCCTCGGCGTTGTCCGGCTTCTCCCCCGACCTCAGCTTGATCACGATCGACGCCAGATCAGACCACAGTGGACGGTAGCGCGCACCGACACCCGTTGCGCCGTCGAAGGAAGAGCGGTTGTGCTCACCGATCGGCGTGGCGTGCAGCTTCGCCGCCACCTTCTCGACCTCGGCCAGCACCTCGTCGCGCGACTTGCCCAGTCCGAACTTCTCGTTGCGCTCCCCCGCCCACGCCGCCCACGCCTCGACGTCCATCCGGTAGGCCACGGCCTGCTGGCGGAACTGCTCGTGCCAGACCCACTCCGGGTGCACGGCCGAGTCGAGCACGCTGCGGTCGAGCCGGTTCGGGAACAACGTCCCGTACACCGCGCCCAGGTACGTGCCGTAGGAGTAACCCAGGTAGTTGATCTTCTGCTCACCGAGCACGGCACGCACGACGTCCATGTCCCGCGCGGTGTTCGCGGTGCTGATGAACTGCCGGATCCCGCCGCCCGACTTCTGGCACGCCTCCTCGGCCTCGCGCGCCTCGGCCGCCCACTTGCCGAACTCGCCGTCGGCGGGCCTCGACTCCGGCTCGGCGATCGCGGGCGCGGCGCGGCAGTTCAGCGCCGTCGACCCGCCGACGCCGCGCGGGTCGATGCCGATCACGTCGTAGACCTGCGAGAGCTCGGACTTCCCCAGGAACAGCGGCAGGCCGAGCCCCGAGCCGCCAGGTCCACCCGGATTGGTGAACAGCGCGCCACGCCTGCGATCGGCCGCCACCGCCTTCTTCCGGCTGATCGTCAGGTTGATCCTGTCGCCACCGGGTTTGGCGTAGTCGAGCGGCGCGACGAGCGTGGCGCATTCCAGTTCGGCGAGTTTTCCGCTGCACGGCGCCCACTTCACCGGTTGGGCGTGGAACTCGGCCAGCGGGTCGGGCGGATCAGCCGCGGCGGTCACGCTCGTCGTCAGCAACGCCACCACGCTCAGGGCAAGTGCCGGGAACCTACGCAAGACGAACCTCCGCGCCGCACTGAAAGATCTCTCCCGCCCGACGGTATGGCCGCGCAAACAGCCACATGGGTTCTGTCACCCATCCCGGTGATGTCCCCTCCTGAGCCCTAAGCTGCGGGTATGACCAGCAGCAAGGCGAAGGAGGAGCACCCGCCCACGCTCTCCGCCCGCACGATGCGCAAGATCGAACGCGCGTCGGGTTCGCTCGCCACCGCCAGCGTGGCCGAGATGGAACGGCGGCTGTCGTGGTTCGCGCGAATGCCCGCGGACCAGCGCGCGAGCGTGCTGCTGCTGATCCAGAACGGCGTGGCCGGGTTCGTCGAGTGGCTGCACGACCGGCAGCAGGCGATCCGGCTCACCGCGGACGCGTTCCGCAGCGCCCCCAAGGACATCTCCCGCTGGGTCAGCCTGCGCCAGACCGTGGAACTGGTCCGGATAGCGCTGGAGCTGTTCGAGGAGCAGATGCCGCAGATGGCGGCGGACGAGGCGGAGCGCGCGCTGCTGATGGAGGGCGTGCTGCGGTACGGGCGGGAGATCGCCTTCTCGGCCGCCACCTCGTACGCGACCGCCGCCGAGGCGCGCGGCGCGTGGGACGCGCGGCTGGAAGCTCTGGTCGTGGACGGCATCGTGCGTGGCGACCCCGAGGAGTCGCTGCTGTCCCGCGCCGCCGCGCTCGGCTGGGACCCGGCGATCGAGGCCACGGTGCTGGTCGGCAACCCGGGCGGCGAGGACCCTCCGACGATCATCTACTCGGTGCGCAGCAAGGCCGCCCGCGCCGGCCGGCCGGTGCTGCTGTCCGTGCAGGGCTCCCGGCTCGTCGTCGTGCTCGGTGGTCCGACCGAGACCGGGGAGGACGTGCTGGGCCGCATCTCCGAGGGCTTCGGCGAAGGTCCCGTGGTCGCCGGACCCACCGTGACCAGCCTTTCCGAGGCTCATCGCAGCGCCAGCGACGCGCTGAGCGGCCTGCGCGCGGTCGTCGGCTGGCCCGCGGCGCCGCGGCCCGTTCGCTCGCTCGACCTGTTGCCGGAACGCGCGCTGGCCGGCGATCCGGAGGCCGAGTGGCAGCTGGTGGACAGGGTCGCGCGGCCGTTGGAGGACGCCGGCGGCGCGTTGCTGGAGACCGTGGACGCCTTCCTGGAGGTAGGGGGCGTGCTGGAGACGTGCGCGAAAAGACTGTTCGTGCACCCGAACACGGTCAGATATCGCCTTCGGCGCGTTCAGGAAATGACGGGAAGAAATGCACATGACGCTCGAGACGCGCTTGTGCTTCGCGTCGCTTTGTCTGTAGGACGCCTTGCTCGCGCCCGGGGCCTGTGGTAGCCGAACGGGCTGTGACGGACTTCGCACACATCCGTTGGGGTGAGGGCCAAACGATCCCTCACCGCGCTGAGCTGGGCTTACGTCGCGGAGCGTTCACCTGGCAGACACTTTTGTAGGATCTCTACAAATACGATCGCAGTACTTCGTTCTTTACAGCATGGGGTACCGGTGGGTTCACCAGCTTTAGTAATCGACGTGATCGCACTCCTCGCGCCCGGACAAGGGTCCCAGACGCCCGGCATGCTCACCCCCTGGCTCGAACTGGAGGGGGCGGAGAAGCAGGTCCGGTCGTGGTCGGAGATCACGGGCCTGGACCTGGTGCGTCTCGGCACCACCGCGGAGGCCGACGAGATCGTCGACACCGCGATCACCCAGCCGCTCGTCGTGGCTCTCGCGCTGCTCGCGTTCGGTGAGCTGCGCCGCCGCGTCGAACTGCCCTCCGCCGTGATCGTCGGCGGCCACTCGGTCGGCGAGCTCGCCGCCGCGTCGGTCGCGGGCGTCATCAGCGCCGACGACGCCGTCGCACTGGCCGCCGTGCGCGGTGCCGCGATGGCCGAGGCCTGCGCCCTGGAACCGACCGGCATGGCCGCGGTGCTCGGTGGCGACGAGCAGGAGGTGCTCGCGCGCCTCGAGGAACTCGGCCTCGTGCCCGCCAACCGCAACGGCGCTGGCCAGATCGTCGCCGCCGGTCCGCGTGCCGCGCTCGACGAGCTCGCGGAGACCCCGCCGGGCACGGCGAAGGTCCGCAAGCTGGCCGTCGCGGGCGCGTTCCACACCAAGTACATGGCGCCGGCCGAAGACGCCGTGCGCGCGCGTGCCGCCGAAGTCACCACGCACGACCCGTTGCTGCCGCTGCTGTCCAACAAGGACGGTCAGGTCGTCACCGAGGGCACCGAGGTGCTGCGCCGCCTGGTCTCCCAGGTCACGAGCCCGGTCCGCTGGGACGTCTGCCAGGCCACCCTCGTCGAGAAGGGCATCGCCGGCTCGATCGAGCTGCCGCCCGCCGGCGCGCTCACGGGTCTCGCCAAGCGTGCGATGAAGGGCACCGCCACCCTCGCCCTGAAGACCCCTGACCAGTTCGACAAGGTCGCGGAGCTCTTCGACACCGTTGGAGCTGCTAAGTGACAGGCTTTCAGGCCCCGCAGGCAGCCGCGGGTAGCCGCGTCATCGGTCTCGGCAGCTACCAGCCGGAGACCGTGGTGAGCAACCACGACCTCGCCCAGCGCATGGACACCTCGGACGAGTGGATCCGCGAGCGCGTCGGCATCGTCAACCGGCACGTGGCGGCCAAGGACGAGGGCGTCGTGGACATGTCCGTCGCGGCGGCCACCAAGGCGATCGCCGACGCCGGTCTCACCGCGGCCGACATCGGCGGCGTGATCGTGGCGACGTGCACCATGCCGTCGACCATCCCGAACGCCGCCGCACAGGTCGCCACCCGGCTGGGCATCACCGCCGCGGCCGCGTTCGACCTGAACGCCGCGTGCGCGGGCTTCTGCTACGCCGTCGCGACCGCGGCGGACATCGTCCGCGGGGGCGCGGTGAAGAACTTCCTCGTCATCGGCGCGGAGAAGCTCACCGACTGGACCCACCCCGACGACCGCTCGACCGCGATCATCTTCGCGGACGGCGCGGGTGCCGTCGTCGTCGGTGCCAGCGACGAGAACCACATCGGACCCGTCGCCTGGGGCTCGGACGGCTCGATGTCCGAGGTCATCAGGATCGACGACCGCGACTCGTTCATCCACCAGGAAGGCCAGACGGTCTTCCGGTGGGCGACGACCCAGATCGCACCGGTAGCGCTCCGTGCCGCCGAACTCGCGGGTGTCGAACTGTCCGAAGTGGACGTGTTCGCCCCGCACCAGGCCAACCTCAGGATCATCGAGGCCATCGCCAAGCGCCTGCGCAACAATGGTGCGCGCGAGGACCTGAAGATCGCTCGAGACATCGTCGAATCCGGCAACACCTCCTCGGCCTCCATCCCCATGGCGCTCGACCACATGCGGTCGGCGGGCGAGATCTCGTCAGGAGACGTGGTGCTGATGGTCGGGTTCGGCGCGGGCCTGTCCTACGCGGGCCAGGTGATCAGGTGCCCCTGAGCACCACCCCGAGTTTTTCCATCGTTTCAATCGAAAGGGAACTTCAGTGAGCGACAACGTCCTGTCCGGTCTTGCCGAGATCGTCGAAGAGGTCGCCGGCGTTGCCGCCGACGACGTCACCGCTGAGAAGTCCTTCGTGGACGACCTCGACATCGACTCGCTGTCGATGGTCGAGATCGCCGTCCAGGCTGAGGACAAGTTCGGCGTGAAGATCCCGGACGACGAGCTGGCCAACCTCAAGACCGTTGGTGACGCGGTGAACTACATCACCAGCAACAAGTGAGTTCGGGCATCGAGGTCGTCATCACCGGGCTGGGTGCCACCACCCCGCTCGGTGGTGATGTCACGTCCACCTGGGACGCGCTTCTGGCAGGCAAGAGCGGGGTCGGCCCCATGACCCACGAGTGGGTCGCGAAGTACGACCTGCCTGTCAAGATCGCGTCCGAGCTCGTGGTGGACCCGACCGAGGTGCTCCCCCGAGTGGAAGCTCGACGCCTGGACCGCTCCGAGCAGGTCGCCATCGTGGCGTCCCGCCAGGCCTGGTCCGACGCGGGACACGACGACGACACCGTCGACCGCCAGCGCCTCGCCGTGATCATCGGCACGGGCATCGGCGGCGCGATCACCCTGCTGACCCAGGACGACCTCCTGGAGCAGCACGGCCTGCGCAAGGTGTCGCCGCTGACCGTCCCGATGCTCATGCCGAACGGCCCGGCCGCGCACGTGGGCCTGGAACTGAAGGCACAGGCGGGCGTGCACGCCCCGGTCTCCGCCTGCGCGTCCGGCGCGGAAGCCATCGCGTGGGCCTACCGCATGATCATGTCCGGCGAAGCCGACGTGGTCGTGGCAGGCGGCGCGGAAGCGTGCATCACCGCGATCCCGGTCGCGGGCTTCTCGCAGGCCCGCACCATGAGCACCCGCAACGACGAGCCGGAAAAGGCCTCGCGCCCGTTCGACACGGCCCGCGACGGCTTCGTCCTCGGCGAGGGCGCGGGCGTCATGGTCCTGGAACGCCGCGAGTTCGCAGAGGCCCGCGGAGCTCGCATTTACGGCCGTCTCGCCGGCATCGGCACCTCGGCCGACGGCTACCACATCACCGCCCCGGACCCCGAGGGCGTCGGCCAGTCGCGCGCCATCGCCGCAGCCCTGCGCTCCGGCGGCATCGACCCGTCCGACGTGGGCCACGTGAACTGCCACGCCACCTCCACCCCGGTGGGCGACGTCGCGGAAACCGTGGCCATCCGCAAGGCGATCGGCGACCACCCGGTCCTGACCGCCCCGAAGGGCTCACTGGGCCACCTGCTGGGAGCAGCAGGCGCGGTCGAGGCCATCATCACGGTCCTCTCGATCCGCGACGGCATCGTTCCCCAGACGCTCAACCTGGAGAACCTCGACCCGGCCGTCACGCTGGACGTGGTGGCGGGCGAACCGCGCAAGATCAAGCTGGACGCCGCGGTGAACGACTCGTTCGGGTTCGGCGGCCACAACGTGGCCCTGGCCTTCACCCCGGCCTGAGCACCACCCGCTCCACCGCACGCCCCGGTCCGCTCAGCGGATCGGGGCGTTGCGCTTTGCGACAAGGGATCGGGCACGCTCACGCAGGGGTCCCCTCGGGTTCAGGCTCCCCCGCGACCCAACGTAGCGACCGGATCTGACAGTCCCGCGCGAACGAGACAGGGCGAGACAGAGGAGCAAGGCGGCGGGGAATCGCTCAGGGGTACGCCACCCCACGCGATGCCGAAGGCGAGCTGTCCGAGCGCAAGGTCATGGGCACACCACCACCCGCACGCGATGCCGAAGGCGAGCCGTCCTTACCGCGCGGTCAGGGTGGGGTGGTCCCGTCACGAGTCGCACCTCAGCTCTTGCCGCGTGCAGGTAGGGGTGTCAAGCGGGCACGCTTTTCGCCCGCTTGACACCCCTACCTGCATGTGGCCCGCTCGGGTGCGGCTCGTGACGGGACCACCCCACCAACGCACCCCTCAAAGCAACGCGCCTCCGCCCAACGCAACAGGCGTGCCATCTACCCGCGTGTGGCGTGGACCGGTCTTTGATCAGATTGTGGGGGTCTGGGGGCGGAGTCCCCAGGAAGCAGCCGCCACAGACGCCCCGCAAGGCGACCACTTACGAACAACAACCAGGAACCCGCCAACGAAACAGGGGGACGACCTGCGCAACCGACGCGCCGAAGCCGAAGGCGAGGCAAGGGCCGAACACCTCAGCACTTCTCCATCTGAGGGTTCCGGTTCTCCGCCGCCTCATCCACCTTCAACACCCCGCCCTCCCACACCAGCACATAAACCACCCGCCACCTAATACACCCCTCGGGCAACGCGGGCGGAGCCTTGGCGACATCCTGAGTGGACACGAACGAGATCAACACCCGCAGCCGCCGAGTGACCACATCGGTCTCGACCCGCTGCACCACCATCCCGCCGTCCTTGGTGCTCTCGTAAGCAGCAACCCAAGAAGCCTCAGGCGTGGACGAAACCCGCCGAGCCGACACGACCCCGCGCCAGGCGTCGAAGTCGCGCGAGTTGATCGCGTCGAAGTAGGCCTGCAGCACCCGCTGCACAGCGGTCCGGTCCGGATGCGTGAACGAGTCCGGGCTCAGCCGGACCTCCGCGGACCCCGGCACCGGACCGGCGACGGACGAGGACGCGACCACCGGCGCCCCCTTGGCCTCGGCCGGACGCGAGTACACGGTCCGTCCCACCATCCCTGCCGCCACCGCGGCACCGGTGATCACCACCACGGCCGGCACCAGCCAGCGGCTCGCCACGCTCCCCACACGCGCAGCCTAGCCGCACGACACGCCGGGCAGCAGAGGGCCGCTCACAAAACGTGTCGCGTTACAACGGAACACGGATTTCACTCGAACGATTACGTCACATAGGGATTTGGCCGGTTGCATGTAGCAAGACAATGTTTGATACATAATTAGTCGGTAGCCAATCTCATCCTACGAATGGGTTCCAACGGGGTATCCCTTACCGCCATTCGGCCGTATCAAACACGCAATGGAAGCCAATTTTGGCTTCACTCGGAAAGAGCAACCAACACAGCGCGTGCACGACGTTTGTACCCACCCAACTATACGTCGGGATCGAACTGGAATACCGCAGCTCAGAGGCATCCATGATCAGGAACGCCCCGGTGCCGTTTAGCGAAAACGCAGCACACCCCCACTCAGGCCCCCGGCAGCAAACATCTCAACCGGGTGAGATGGGCCCAAACTTCATCACCAGACGTCACATACGCACCGGTAACGGATGTTCTTTCGGACACGAACGGGGGACCCATATGACCCTAACGGCGGATTCCCCATAGCCGCGTGATTGTGCGGAAATATGCGGCATCAAAGAAACGAAAACGAGTCAGGGAGGGGAATTCGGTGGACCTCAGATACGAGGCGTACTGCTTCGCCGATCGGCAGTTCTACGATCTGCAGAGCAGCACCGAAAGCACCCCCAAGGACGACTTTTCCACCGAACTCCCCGCGCTCCCACCCGACTGGGCGACGGTTGAACGCAACGTGTGGCGACACCACCACCCGATGGGGGTACAGCTTCCCAACCAAGGGTGGAAAATCCACGTTTCCGCTGGACTCGACAACGCCGGCCGGGTACTGAAGGCCACTTTCGACTATTGCGTCGAGCGTCGCATCAGTTTCAAGTACCTGCAGACGATGTCGATCGTGCTGGCTCGCAACTCGAAGTACGCGCCCCGTGAGGGCAGCGGCAAGCTGGTCACGATCTACCCGCTCGACGCCGCGCACCTCGAGGAGATCCTCACCGGGCTCGCCCACGTGCTCGAAGGTGAGCACGGCGCGTACATCCTGAGCGACCTGCGGTTCGGCAAGGGGCCGCTGTACGTCCGGTACGGCGGGTTCGCCGAGCAGTGGCTGGAGGTCGACGGGCAGCAGGTGCTCGCGATCGAAGGCGCCGACGGCACGCTCATCCCGGACCGGCGCAAGCCCGTCTTCAGCCTGCCCGAGTGGATCGAGCTGCCGGCGTTCCTCAAGCCGCACCTCGCCGAGCGCAACGCGGGCGACCCGCAGCGGTTCCCGTACCAGATCAAGAGCTCGCTGCACTTCTCCAACGGCGGCGGCGTCTACCTCGCCACGCGGAAGTCCGACGGCAAGGAGGTCGTGCTCAAGGAAGCGCGGCCACACGCCGGGCTCGACCGCGAGGGCGAGGACGCGGTGGCACGGCTGGACCGCGAGTACGAGATCCTCACCAGGCTGCAGGGCATCAAGGGTGTGCCAGAGGTGTACGACCGCTTCACCGAGTGGGAGCACCTCTTCGTCGCCATGGAGTTCATGCCCGGCCGCTCGCTCGGGCAGTGGCTCGGCAGGCACTACCCGTTGACGCACAAGGACGTCAGCGACGAGACGATCGTCGGGTACAAGGCCCGCGCGCTCGCCATGGTCGACCGGGTCGAGAGCCTGATGGCCGAGGTCCACGAGCGCGGGGTCGTGTTCGGTGACCTGCACACGCTCAACATCCTCGTCACCGAGGACGACGAGATCTCGCTCATCGACTTCGAGCTGAGCTCGACGATCGACGCCGTCCGCAAGCCCACGCTCGGTGCGCCGGGGTTCCAGGCGCCACGGGACCGCGACGGGTTCGACATCGACGCGCACCCGCTCGCCGCCCTCCGGCTCTGGATCTTCCTGCCGCTCAACACGGTGCTGGAACTGGCGCCGGCCAAGATCAGGCAGCACGTCAGGGTCGTCCAGCAGCGCTTCGGGCTCAACGACGAGTACTGCGCGCCGATCGTCGACGTGCTCACCCCGCGCGTCGACCCTCCGACGGACCCGGCGTTCACCGAGTTCGACGAGGAGACCCCGGACTGGGCGTTGGTGCGCAAGGAGATCGCCACGGCGATCCTGCACAGCGCCACACCTCACCGCCAGGACCGGCTGTTCCCCGGCGACATCGAGCAGTTCGAGACCGGTGGCACGGGCTTCGGGTACGGCGCGGCGGGAGTGCTGCACGCGCTCGCGGAGTCCGGCGAAGGCCGCTTCCCCGAGCACGAACAGTGGCTGCTCGACGCGCTCCGCAAAGACCCGCCGAAGCAGCCGGGCTTCTACATCGGCGCGCACGGCATCGCGCACGTGCTGGAGAACTTCGGCCACCACGACGCCGCGACCGAGATCGTCGAGAGCTACGCCGAACTCGTACCGTCCACTCAGGACCACGGGCTGAGCGCGGGTCTGTCCGGCATCGGCCTGAACCTGTTGCATTTCGCGAACTCCCGCGAGGACGACGGCTACGCGGCCCAGGCGGAGCACCTCGCGGAACGGCTCGCGAAGCAACTCGCGGACGCCCCGGGCCCGGCGGACAAGGCGAAGGCGGGACTGCTGCACGGCTGGTCCGGACCGGCGCTGTTCTTCCTGCGGATGTTCGAGCACACCGGCGAACGGCGCTGGCTCAAGCTGTCCGAGCAGGCACTGGAACGCGACCTGGCCGAGACGATGATCGCGCTCGACGGTTCGCTGCAGGTGCGCGACGGCACGCTGCGCAGCCTTCCGTACGTGGGCATCGGCGGCGCCGGCATCGCTCTCGTGCTGACGGAGTTCGCCAAGCTGGCGCCGGAACGGCCGTGCGTCGAGAAGCTGCCCGAACTGCTCACCGGCTGCACCGGCGAGTTCGTCATCCAGCCCGCGTTCACGCTGGGCAGGGCCGGACTGCTCGCCACGCTGGCCCACGCCACGCGCCACCAGCCGAACGCACGCTTCGAACGCGCCATCGGGCAGCACCTCAAAGCCCTGGGCTGGCACGCCACGCGCTACGGCGGCGGGCTCGCGTTCCCCGGCGTGCAGCTGCGCCGGCTCTCCATGGACCTCAACACCGGCGGTGCGGGCGTTCTGCTCGCCATAGCGTCCACAGTGGACGGCCGTGCACCACTGCCCTTCCTGGGCTCACGAACGCCGGTCCTCGCGGACCGGTAGCGGTAAAGAGATCGATCCCTCGAAATCAGGAGACAGTCATGGGCTTCATCCTTGACATGCAGGACCTCGAGACCCCCGAGGCCCCCGCCAACATGATGGCCGGCGGTTCGGGTGGTGGCGGCGGCGGTTCGACCACCGCGTCGAGCGCCTCGCTGCTGCTCCCGTGCAGCCACAGCAGCGCGTCCCTGCTGCTGTGCTGATCCAGCTCCACCAGCACGTGATCGGCCGGTGAGCGGCATAGGCGAAGTATGCCGCTCACCCGCCTGAAGAGGGGCTCGGCAGCCGGCCAGCTGCTGGGCCCCTCGCTTCATGATGGGCCCAGATGAGCCTCGGAGGAACAGCCGATGACCAAACCCGGTGACCAGCTGTTGTTCTCCACCGTCCGACGCGACTACCGCCCGTGGTTGCTGCTTCTCAACGCCGCCGTCGCCACGACCGGCGGCCTCCTGCTTCCCGCCGCGCTCGCCGGCGCCGTCGACATGGCCCTGAGCGGCACGTTCGTGCTGGCGACGATCGTGTTCCTGCTGGTGCTGGCCGGTGTCGAGATCCTCGGCGACGCGATCGGCATCATCCTCGCGGCGAGCATCACAGCCCGTGCCACGGCCTGGCTCCGGCGCCGCCTGACCCGGCGTTTGCTCACTCTCGGTCACCCGTCGCCGTTCGCCGCGGGAGACGCCGTCAGCCGCGTCACCGGCGACTGCGGCAACGCGGGCAGCATCGCGGTGACCGTGATCAGCCTCGCCGTCACCGCCGTGTCGTCGGTCGGCTCGGTGGTCGCACTGGCCCTTCTGGACTGGCGGCTCGCGGCGGTGTTCCTGGTGAGCGCCCCTCTCGCGGGCTATCTCGTCCGCACGCACATGCGCCTCACCGCCGACGACGTCCTGGCGTACCAGGAGGTGTCCGGCGAAGTGTCCGCGCGGCTGCTCGACTCGGTGTCCGGCCTGCGCACCATCGCCGCCGCCGGCATCGCCGACCGCGAGACGAACCGCGTGCTGGAGCCGCTCCCCCGGCTCGCCGCGGCGGGCGCCGGCATGTGGCGCACCCAGGCGAAGATGATGTGGCGGGCCGGGTTGCTGCTGCCCGCCGTCGAGGTCGCGGTGCTCACCGCCGCCGGTTTCGGAGTGATGGAGGGCAGGCTGAGCACCGGTGACGTGCTCGCCGCGCTCGGCTACGCGGCGCTCGGCATGGGCATCGTCGGCCAGATGACCCAGCTGACCGTGCTGGAACGGACCCGCGCGAGCGCCGGCCGGATCGCCGAGGTCCTCGACACCCCGGCACCGAGACGCCCCGCTCCCAAACCGTCCAACGGGGTCATCGAGCTGCGGAACGTCCGCGTCGGCGACGCGCTGCACGACGTGAACCTGATGATCCCTGCCGGCACGTTCGCCGCGATCGTCGGCAGTTCCGGCGCGGGCAAGTCGACGCTGGCCGCGGTGCTCGGCGGACTGTCCGCTGTGGACGCGGGCGAGGTCGTCGGCGACGACGCGGTCGGGTACGCCTTCGAACGCCCGGCGCTGCTCGGCGCGACGATCGGCCGTTCGATCGGCTATGGAACGGATTCCGACGAGATCCAGATCAGGGACGCCGCCGTCGCCGCGCAGGTGCACGACGTGCTGATCCGGCTGCCGCAGGGATATGAGACGCCGATGGCCGACGCCCCGCTGTCCGGCGGTGAGCTGCAACGGATCGGGCTGGCCCGCGCGATCATCCGGGATCCCGAGGTGCTCGTGCTCGACGACGCCACCGCGAGTCTGGACACCGTGACCGAGGCCAAAGTGGACAGGGCGCTCACCACGGCGCTGCCCGGCCGGACTCGCGTCGTCGTGACGCACCGCCCCGCCACGGCCGCGAGAGCAGACCTCGTGGTGTGGCTGGAAGAAGGCCGGGTCCGCGGTACCGGCACCCATCAGGAGCTGTGGAACGACGAGGACTACCGCGCAGTGTTCACCGGGGGCGAGTGATGCGTTTCTACCTCTCCACGCTGGCAGGACACCGCAGAGGCGTCCTGATCCTGCTCGGCTGGTCCATGCTCGAAGGCATCCCGGCGTTCTTCGGCGGCAGGCTCGTCGGCACGGCCGTCGACCAGGGCTTCGCGGCGGGAGATCCGCTGGCCGGCGTGCTGTGGCTGCTCGCGTTCGCGGCACTCGCGGTGGCGGGCGCGCTGGGCCAGCGGCAGGTGTTCGCGCGGCTCGGCGCCGTCGTCGAACCGATGCGCGACGCCCTGGTCACCCGCGTGGTGAAAGGCGTGCTGAACGACCCGTCACATCGCCGCACACCGGACGCCAGCGCGGTCGCCATGATCACCCGGCACGTCGAGGTGGTCCGCGACGCCACCGCGGGCGTGCTGGTGCAGGCCCGTGCCCTTCTGGTCACGACGATCGCCGCGCTCGTCGGTCTCGCGACCACGGCCGCCGCGTTGATCTGGCTGGTCGTGCTGCCGATCGTGGCGGCGTTGCTGCTCTTCGGGTTGATGCTTCCCTCGCTGGCCAAACGACAACGCGACGCCGTGATGGCCGACGAACGCACGGCGGAGGCGTCCGGTGCGGTGCTGACCGGGCTGCGTGACGTCGCCGCCTGCGACGCGTCCGCCGAGGCCTACCAGGACGTCGCGAAGCAGATCAACCTGCAGGCCAGTGCCACCGTCACCGTCGCGTGGGCGAACTCGTTGCGCGCCACGGTGATCGCGATCGGCGGCTTCGCCCCCGTCGTGCTGCTGGTCGCGTTCGCTCCCCCGCTGGTCGCCTCCGGGCAGCTCACCACGGGTGCGGTGCTCGCGGCCGTCGTCTACCTGACCAACAGCGTGAACCCCGCGCTGCACGGCCTCGCCCGCACCACCAGCACCGTCGTGATGCGGTTGATGGTCGCGCTCAAACGACTTCAGGAAGCGGCGCCGCGGACGGGCAAGGAGATCGGCGCCGAGATCCCGGCCAACGGCGAGTTCGTGCTGCGGGACGTCACGTTCGGCTGGAGCCCCGACGCGGAACCGGTGCTGCGCGGCCTGTCGCTCGACCTGAGTCCCGGCGACCACCTGGCGGTCGTCGGCCCGTCCGGCATCGGCAAGTCCACAATGGCCAGTCTGCTCACCGGTCTGATGCCACCGGACAACGGCTGTGTCCTGTTCGGCGGCGCGCCCGTCGACCGGGTGGCACCGGCGATCAGGCACCACGCGATCGCCCTGATTCCGCAGGAGACGTACCTGTTCACGGGCACTGTGCGAGAGAACCTCACGCTTCTCGCGCCGTGGGCGACCGACGAGGATCTCGTCGACGCGGTGAAAAAGGTTGGCGCCAAACCACTTCTGGACGGACTCGGTGGCCTCGACGCCGCGCTCGGCCATGGCGGAGAAGGACTTTCCGCTGGTGAGGCGCAGCTGCTGGCACTCGCGCGGGTCTACGTCACGTCCGCGAGCGTCGTCATCCTCGACGAGGCGACCTCACATCTGGATCCCGCCGCCGAGGCCAGGGTCGAACGGGCTTTCGCGCAACGGGAGGGAGTTCTCGTGGTGATCGCGCACCGGCTGAGCTCGGCGTTGCGAGCGAACCGCGTGCTGGTCATGGACGGCGGCAGGCCGTTGCTCGGCTCCCACGAGCACCTGCTCAAGACGTCCGCGCTCTACGGGCAGCTCATGCTGGCCTGGGATCCCACGCACCGCGAGGAAACCCCGCTGCCCAAACGGTGAGCGGGGTCCACACAGGACTAAACAGTTCCGTTAGCCGACACGGTGCAGCCAGGTCACCGGAGCGCCGTCGCCCGCGCGACGGAACGGCTCCAGCGCGTCGTCCCACGCGGCACCGAGCAGTTCGTCGACGCCGTGCGCGAAGGATTCGCCGCCTCTGGCACGTACAGCCAGTGAACGCAGCTGGTCCTCGTTGACCACGATGTCGCCGTTCGCCGACGTACGGGCGTGCCACAGCCCCAAAACGGGCGCGAAGCAGAAGCGCTCGCCGTCCTGACCGGAGGACGGTTCCTCGGTCACCTCGAACCTGAGCATGGGCCACGCGCGCAGCGCAGCCACTAGTTTGGCGCCGGTGCCGGCGTCTCCGGTCCATGCGCATTCAGCGCGCAACTGGCCTGGTGCCGCGGGTTGCGCTGCCCACCTGAGGTCTACCCGGACACCGAGGGTGCCCGAGATCGCCCACTCGACGTGCGGACAGACCGCAGACGGCGACGAGTGGACGTAAACCACGCCACTGGTGCTGCCACGGGTGCTCACTGCTGACCTCCGCTACTCGACGAGGGACGTCTTCCCCTACGCCTTTGTCGAGAGTGAGGTGATCATCGTGGAACCCGTTCGCTGCATTCTGCCTCGACTTGAGGCAAGTCCGCCATAAGAACCAGCTCGATCATCACCCGACCGGGGCAGATACAGGTCTTAAGTCCCGATCTCCCGGCCGAGCGATGCCTGATCGTGATCTACAGAGCGTTTACCGCGGCCACCACGTCGACTAGACCCGTGCCCTTGTCGAACGACGAGGTGTAGGGCCCGACAGGCCCGTAACCGGTGCCGTACTTGTGGGCCGTCAACTTCAGCGCCCGCTCGATGTCGGCCGGGGTCGCGGAAGGCTTGGCCTGGAACAGCTGTGCGACGATCCCGGCGATGTGCGGTGCCGCCATCGAGGTGCCGCTGATCGTGTTGAACGTGCCGAGGTCGAGCAGTCCCGGCCCGTTCTGCGGCTTCAGGCCGGTCGCGCAGATCGGCAGGTAGAGCCGGCACGACGAGGTGATGTTCTCCCCCGGCGCCGAGATGTCGGGCCACGTCGAGGAGTCGGTGGCGAGACCACGGGATGAGAAGTCCGACACAGCGCCGTCGCGGGTGCCGGTCTCCTGGTCGTTGTAGGAGGCGACCGAGATCACGCCGGGAGTCGGGTCGATGCCCGGCGGGTTGGACAGGTTCGCTGAACCATCGCCCCCGTCGTTGCCGTTCGCCCACACCACGACGACGCCTTCGGCCACGAGCTGTCGTTGCAGTTTGACAGTGACCGACTCAGGGTCGAACGCACCGCCGCCAGATGGCCCATAGGAGTTGTTGATCACCTTGATCGGCGGGCAGGCAGACGCGGGGACACCGGCCCCGCACGGAGCGTTGTGATTCTCCAGCACCCAGTTCAGCGCGGCGTCCGCGCCGAGGATGAGGATCGCCGCGCCGGTCGAGATCACGACGCCCTTCGCGCCCGGCGCCGCGCCGTGGATCACCGGTCCGCCGGTGGTCTGCACGTCGCCGCCGATCGCGATGCCGGTGACGTGGGTGCCGTGGCCGCCCAACGACGTGGTGTCGGTGTCGAGGAAGTTCGGCACCGGCACGATGCAGTTCGTCTGCGTCGAGCCGTCCAGGCACAGGCTCTTCAGGTTGCGGACGATCCGGCCGCCGAACGACGGGTGGTTCGGGTCGACGCCCGAGTCGATCACCGCGACCGACACTCCCGCGCCGGTCAGACCGAGGCTGTTGCGGGCGTCCAGGCCGCGCGTGGCGGTGTGCGAGGTCGACCCGAGGAACTTGATCGGCTTCTGGACCTCGACGCGCGTCACGCCCGCTTTGGCCCTGGCGGAGGAGATCCGCGCGGAGTCACCCCGCGCGGCCACGACACCGATCTTGCGGAAGCTCGTGAGCTTCTGCAGACCGGCCGCCTCGACCGCCTGTTCCGCGGCGGTGATGTCGGCTCCGTGGACGTAGACCGTGGAGGTCGGCGCGGCCGTCGCGACAGGGGATGCGGCGGCCACCAGCAGAACGGCGAGCAATGCAGCGCGTGTGTACATGGACCCTCCGTGAACATTGGCAGGCAATCCATCTAACGAGTGATCCACATAACGGTGACGGCCATCACGCAATGTCTCGACCGGCTGCGTTGGGTCGACCCCGGACCGCTACGGTGTCCCCCCGTGCGGAAAGGTAGGGACTCGTGCGGCTGATCCGTCTGGGCGCTGAACCTTCGGCCATTGGGGCGGACGTCCGTGCCGCCCTCACGGCCTGCGGCGCGGGTACCCAAGCTCTGGGTGGCGTTGCGCTCATCGGCGTGCAACCACCCGACTGTCCGGTGCCGCTGGACGCGATCGTCGTGCTCCCCAAGGGCGTTCTCGTGATCGTCGGCGTCGACCTGCCCGACCCCGCGCTGAAACTGGAAGCGCCGCTCGGCGGGCAGTGGACGATCGACGGCTGGCCGCTGGTCGCCCAGGACGGCGCGCCCAACCCGGCGACCGAGGCCGTGGCGGCGGCGACCGCGGTGGCGCAGCGGATCCAGGCGATGCGGGCGGAACCGCTCCCGGTGAGCACCGTCGTGGCGGTCGGCCCGTTCGTGGACCAGGTCGTGCAGCCGACGGTCGACCTCAACCGCGGCGTGCGGGTGCTGCACCCCAAACCGTCCACTTTGCTCAGTGCGGCCCGCGAACTCGCGACGTCGACGGTGCCCTGCACGGCCGAACACGCCGTGAAGCTCCTCGCGATCCTGCAGACCACCGGCACGCCGCCGGACGCGCGATCACTGCTCTCCGAGGGTTTCAGCGACGCGGTGTCGGATCTCGCGTCCGCCAGCACGATGCTGATCCCCAAGGCCGCGATGAGGCCGCTCATTTCGCGCAAGCGCTTGCCGGGCAAGCTGACCTGGCCGTATCTCGCGGTCGCGGCGGTGGTCGCGCTGATCCTCGTCGGGTGGCTGATCGTGGCGCTGCCCGGTGACGACAAGCCGGCCGACGCGACGCCCGCGCCGACGTCCACGCAGCCGACGACGGTGGTGGTGGACGGCACGACGTTCGTGCCGAAGGAGATGAAGAAGGACCAGGACTGCCAGGCGCAGGCGTTCGGCGACGTGAAGGCGTGGCTGAACGCGAACGACTGCGGCGTGCTGCTGCGCGCCACCTACGAGACGACGGTGCAGGGCAAGCCGGCGACCGTGCTGGTGGCGGACATGGACCTGTACGACGCGCCGAGCGCGAAGTCGTTGCACGCGGTCGTCGTGCTGCCGGGATCCGGTGGCGTGCACGGGCTGGACGGCAAACCGCTGGAGAACGCGGCTTTCGCGAACGGCACCAAGGGCAGCCACGTGACGCTGGCGTTCGCGGTGTGGTCGGGTGGCGCGGGTGACTCGACGCTCGACCCGATCGCCAAGCAGGCGTTGCGGCTGCCCACCACCCGGTAGAGGGTGGAGGGCATGGTCGGACAACTTCGTTCTGTCGTGCTCGACTGCCCGGAACCGTCGGAGCTCGCGTCGTTCTACGAGGAACTGCTCGGTGCCGAACGCCTGCCCGACGGCGACGAGACGTGGGTGGTGATCGTCGCGAACGGCACGCGGATCGCCTTCCAGCGCGCCACCGAGTACGTGGCACCGGTGTTCCCGGATCCGCACGCGTCTCAACAGGTCCACCTCGACGTGCTGGTCGACGACGTCGAGGAGGCGGAGCCGAAGGTGCTGGCACTCGGCGCGCGGCTGCTGCAGAAGGACACCGACGGCTGGTTCCGGGTCTACGCGGATCCGGTCGGGCATCCCTTCTGCCTGCTGTGGCTTTCCTGATCCGGGCCTAATGTGGCGCCATGGACTTCGACGTCATCGTCATCGGTGGTGGCCCCGTAGGTGAGAACGTGGCTTGGCGGACGGCCGCGGGCGGCCTGTCCACCGCCATGATCGAGAAGGAGCTCGTCGGCGGCGAGTGCTCGTACTGGGCGTGCATGCCTTCGAAGGCGCTGCTGCGCTCCGGGCACGCGCTCGCCGCGGCCAAGCGGGTCAAGGGTGTGGTCGGCGGGTCGCTCGACCCGGCCGCGGTGCTGGAGCGGCGCACCGGGTTCACCTCCAACTGGGACGACACCGGCCAGGTCAAGTGGGCCGAGTCGGAGAACATCCACGTCATCCGCGGCGACGGTGAGGTCACCGGCGAGCGCGAGGTCACGGTCGGCGGTGAGGTCCACCGGGCTCGGCAGGCCGTGGTGGTGTGCACCGGCAGCGTGCCGAAGATGCCGCCGCTGGAAGGACTTTCGGACACTCCTGTGTGGACTTCGCGCGAGGCCACGTCGGCGCGTGAGGTGCCGGAGTCGCTGGTCGTCGTCGGCGGCGGTGTCGTCGGCGTCGAGATGGCGCAGGCGTGGGCGCGGCTCGGCTCGAAGGTGCAACTGGTGGTGTCCGGCGACCGGCCGCTGCCGAAGATGGAGGAGTTCGTCGGCCCGCTGGTCGTCGAGGGCCTGGAAGAAGACGGCGTCGAGGTGCTGCTCAACGCGCGTGCCTCGTCGATCAAGCCGGGCGAGCTGACGTTGCGGGACGGCCGGGTCGTCCAGGGCTCGGAGATCCTCATCGCGACCGGACGGGTGCCGGCGACCAAGGACGGCAAGCCGCTGACCATCGACGACTCCGGCCTGGTGTCCGGTGTGGACGGACGCTGGCTGTACGCGGCCGGTGACGTCACCGGACGGGCGTTGCTGACGCACCAGGGCAAGTACCAGGGCCGCGCGGTCGGCACGGCGATCCTGGAGCGGTCCCGCGGGTTCGAGCCGAAGCAGTGGTCGGCGGGCCAGGCGTGGGCCGATCACGTGGCCGTGCCGCAGGTCGTGTTCACCGACCCCGAGGTGGCGTTCGTCGGGCACACCGCCGAGGAGGCGCGCGCCCAGGGCCGTGACATCAAGGTGGTCGACCTGGACATCGCGGTCGCCGGGTCGTCGCTGCACGCCGACGGGTACAAGGGCAAGACGCGGATGGTCGTGGACGAGCGCACGCGGACGCTGGTCGGTGTCACGTTCGTCGGCCAGGACGTCGCCGAGCTGCTGCACTCGGCCACCGTCGCGATCGTCGGGGAGGTCACCGTGGACCGGTTGTGGCACGCGGTGCCCTCGTACCCGACGATCAGCGAGGTCTGGCTGCGGTTGCTGGAGTCCTACGGGCTCTGAGTCTGATCCCGGGGTTTGTCCAGCACGGACCCCAGCATGCCGGTGAGCAGTTCGTTCGCCGTGCCGACCACGTACGCGCGGTCGTCCTCGTCGACCCGTTCGGCGAGCTTGAACAGCGCGTCCGCGGTCTGCACGGCGATCCGGAACGTCAGCATCACCGGGGCGTCGCCGTGGGCACCGAACCGGTTGACGAACATCTCCGCCAGCCGTTCGGCCATCAGCTCGTACTGGTCGACGCTGGAGTCGAGCCGGTGGCTGTCCAGCATGTCGCTGAACCGCACGCGGCCGAAGCCCGGCACGTCCGTCAGCATCCGCATGTACACCGCGACGATCTGCGTCATGGCCCCGCGCCACGTGTCCGCGATCAGATCCGCGGCGAACAGCTCCTCGATCTCGCGGAGATAGGTCTCCATACCGCGAAGCGCCAGAGCGTGCACAACGGATCGTTTGTCGGGGAAGTACTGATAGAAGGAACCAATGGGCACTCCGGCCACATCGACGATGCGAGCCGTCGTGATGTCGTCGTAGTCATATTCGTTCAGCAGGCTCGCACAAGCGTCCAGGATCGCGGAGACAGTCGCCGCGCCGCGCTGTTGCACAGGCTGCCGGCGCATCACCCTGGCTAACCTGCCTTTTGCCGGATCTTCATGCACACGAACATCTTTATCCATACGAGTGCTTATTGCCCAGCACAGGTTCCTGACAGGTTCAGCCCGGATCTCCGCGATGTTTGCGATGAACCACCCAGCCGAAGTCCACGACACAGACGACGGCGAGTAGTAAAAGCAGGATTCCAAGCCAAACGAGGTCAGCTCGCAACGCCAGCCAGCCCGCGACCGAGTTGAAGACCAGACCGAAACCGGCCAGCCACAACCGCAAGGTCAGCGCACTGCGCGGTGGTGCGGGAGGGGGCAGGTAGTCGCTCACCTCATCCGGTTTCCCGCAGCAACGGTGCCTCAACCCGCCTCAGCCGGCGCGGGGGTTTCGTCACATAGGGCCTGACGAGACGCGTCACGGCCAGGCCAGGGGCGATGAGCGGGACCACGGCGGTCAGCACGGCGGCGGTGATGCCCGCTCGGACGACGTCCTTGGGCATGACGGCGACGCGGTCGACGACGAACGCGCGCCGCCCGGTGATCGACACGGCCGCGAGGACGAGCAGGAACACGACCATGCTGAGCATCGCCCGTTGCACCGCGTGCTCGTACCCGGCTGCTTCTCCCGCGACGAGCACCGCGAACCACCCGGCGAGAGCGGGCAGCTGACCCTGTTCCGTGGTGGCCGCCCAGCTCAGACCGCCGAGCGTGGCGAGCCAGACGAGGACCTCTGCGCGCTCCTGAGCCCATAGGGATGCCGAATCGAGGGGAATGCCGGTCCAGGCGAGTAGCCCGAGCGGGCTCAGGGGGTCGTCGGCGAGCTGGCCGAGCACCCAGGCGAGCGTCCACGCGGACAGCAGGAACGCCACGACGAGCTGCCACCGGGGCCGGCGCACCACGCAACGGGCGAGCCGGACGATCTCCGCACGCGTCATACCCCCACCATGCCGCTTCCTGGTGGTTTGCGGAGAAACGTCACCCCAACGCTCACCCTGTCGGCCCCCGTCCGGGGCGGTTCCTCACGGAGCGCTATCCACGATCGGGGGACAGATCTTTTCTAGACTGAGGACATGAGCATTGATCAGCTTCTGCGTCTCCCCAGCTATCTGATGCTCGGGCTGGTGCGGGAAGCGCGCCGGATCGGGCGAGCGGACCTGCGGGGGCCTCACCTGACGGTGCTCGCGTACCTGTCCGAGCAGGAGGCGGTGGCGCAGAAGCGGATCAGCGACCGGGTGCGGATGGATCCGAGCGACCTCGTGTCGGTGCTCGACGTGCTCGAAGGCTTCGGGTTCGCCCAGCGCAGACGCGACGAGAAGGACCGGCGGCGGTTCACGGTGTCGATCACCGACGAGGGCAGGGAGGCGCTGCGGGAGAGACTGGAGGCGGCTCAGGCACACGAGGAAGAGCTGCTGGCGCCGTTGACACCGCACGAGCGCGATACGTTGGCCACACTGCTGCGTAAGGCGTACCTGCATCACGCTGATATGCGTGTAGATTAGACAGTCTGCGCTCAGCGACCACAGCGCGGGCAGGACATTGCGAATCGGAATAAAAGCCGACGCCGCATGATATCGAGAAATGAGGCAAGTTGTCAAGCCCCTCCGATGACCTCCGGCTCGCCGAAATGGAGCCGGAGCAGGAATACGTGGCCATGTTGTACGGCCGGCTCGACGACCTCCGCGAACAGACGTCGAAACGACTCGCACAATCGTTGCGACAAACCGGCGGCACGCATCAGATGCGGTCCGAGCGCGACACGTCCGTCGCGATGTACACAGATCAATTGGCCCAGTACAGCGCGGTCGAGAACGGACTCGCGTTCGGCAGGCTCGATTTCCACAACGAAGACCGCTTCTACATCGGCCGAATCGGTCTCTTCGACGAGGACAAGGATTACGAGCCGCTGCTGATGGACTGGCGGGCGCCCGCCGCCAGGCCGTTCTACCTCGCCACCGCCGCCTCCCCTGACGGCGTGCGGCGACGCAGGCACCTGCGGACCCGCTCGCGCAAGGTGATCGGCCTCGACGACGAGGTGCTCGACATCAACTCGGTCAGCCGCTCGTCCAAGGACAGCCTGACCGGCGAGGCGACGCTGCTCGCCGCGCTGAACGAGTCGCGCACCGGCCAGATGAGCGACATCGTCGCGACCATCCAGGCCGAGCAGGACAGGATCATCCGGTCCGAGCTCAACGGCGTCGTCGTCGTGCAGGGCGGACCCGGCACCGGTAAGACCGCCGTGGCCCTGCACCGAGCCGCATACCTGTTGTATACACACCGTCGACAGCTGGCGAAACGCGGTGTTCTGGTCGTAGGCCCGAACACGACGTTCCTGCGATATATCAGTCAGGTCCTCCCGTCGCTGGGCGAGACCGGCGTCCTGCTGTCCACGGTCGGCGAGCTCTACCCGAACCTGACCGCCACCGGACGCGAGTCGGCAGCGGCGGCCGCGATCAAGGGCCGCCTCGAGATGGCCGACGTGATCGCCGCGGCCGTGCGGGACCGCCAGGAGGCGCCGCCGTCCGTCGAGATCCGCTTCGACAACGACGTGCTGCGCCTGGACCGCCGGGCGATCTCCGAGGCACGCGGCAGGGCCCGCCGGACCCGCCGCGCGCACAACGAGGCGCGCCGCACGTTCGCCCGCGAGATCATCTCGACGCTGTCGGGCATGGTGGTCAACAGGCTGGGCGGGCACCTGCTCGACAAGGCGGACGTGGACGACATCCGCCGAGAGCTGCGCGAGTCCCCCGAGGTCCAGGCCGCGATCGCGTCGCTGTGGCCGGTGCTGACGCCGTTCTCGCTGCTCTCGGAGCTCTACGCGAACCCGAAGCGCCGCAACCGGGCGATGTCGAAGTTCACCCGCGAGGAACGCGACCTGCTGCAGCGCGTCTCCGACGACTGGACGCCGGCCGACGTCCCACTGCTGGACGAGGCCGCCGAACTGCTCGGCGAGGACGACACGGAGGCCAAGGCCCGCGCCGAACGCCAGCGCCGCCAGGCCGTCGAGTACGCGCAGGGAGTCCTCGACATCCTCGACCTGGACGACGACGCGGACCCGGACATGCTGACGGCCACGGACCTGGTGGACGCGTACCGCCTGGCCGAGCGCCACGGCGTCGACCGCTACGAAACCGCCGCGGAACGCGCCGCGGCCGACCGCACCTGGACGTTCGGCCACATCATCGTGGACGAGGCCCAGGAGCTGTCGGCGATGGCGTGGCGCACGCTGATGCGCCGCTGCCCCAGCAAGTCCATGACGGTCGTAGGCGACATCGCGCAGACCGGCGACATCGGCGGCGCCACCTCGTGGGGTTCCGTGCTCTCGCCATACGTCCAGAACCGTTGGCGCCTCACGGAACTGACGGTCAACTACCGCACGCCGGCCGAGATCATGGAGGTCGCCGCGGACGTGCTCGCCTCGGTGGACGCCTCCCTGGTGCCACCGACCTCGGTGCGGGAAACCGGCGTGGCACCTTGGGTATCCACGGTCACGTCGTACGCGTCCGAGGTGCCAGCGCTCATCGCCCGCGAGGTCACCGCCGTCGGCGACGGCAAGATCGCGGTCATCGTGCCGGCAGCGCTGCTCTCGTCGGTGGGCTCTGCCGTGGCGTCGTCGGTTCCGGGTTCCTCCGTCGGCAACGAGCTGGAAGAGGCCCAGGTCGTCGTGCTCGGCGTGACCGACGCGAAGGGCCTGGAGTTCGACTCGGTGGTCGTGGTCGATCCGGACGGCATCCTCGCGGAGTCGCCGCGTGGCGCTTCGGATCTGTACGTCGCGCTGACCCGTGCCACGCAACGGCTCGGCGTCGTGCACACCGGCACGCTGCCAGATGTGCTATCCCGTCTGAAGGACTGATCTGGCCGAGGCACCTCCTCCGCGAAACGATGCGCGCTCCAGCGACGACACGCTGAGTGCGCATCGTTTCGTCGTCTTCGGCTAGGAGCCTCCTGTTGCCCAGCATCGAGTCGACAGTGATCCAGGTCGTCGTGGAGGTGAGCGACCAACTCTCCGCTCGGCTCACCGAGAAGCTGGAGTTCCGGCGCGTCTCGTCCTGGACCGTCGAGACCGAGAGGCTCCTGCGGGACCTCGGCCGGGACGCGGACGCGTTGCTGGGCTACCTGGAATCGCCCGACTTCGCGGCGGTGGCCGCACAGCAACGTTTCGGTGCCACGATGGACGCGGTCGTGAAAGACCAACTGTGCCAGGGACTTCGCCTCGCCGGGATACCGGACCAGCTGTTGGAGAGGTCCACCGACGTCGTGCACGACGTGCTGGTGACCGCCTGCCAGGAAGCCAGGCCTGTGTTCGCCGGCGCCAGCGCCAAGATCGACCAGAATGACCTGGTCGCCGCGGCGGCGATCACCTCCCTCCTGCTCAAGGGACTCACATCGCTCACCCGGATCCACGCGTTCGCGGCCCGCATGCGCTCCCAGGTCGCCGCGCTGCACAGCCAGATCCGCCTGCCGCACGCGGGAGTCAGCCGGTCCGTCGAGTACACACGGCTCTACATCGAACCCACGCTCGCGTCACCGTTCGTCCTGAGGCTGGGCGCTCCGGGACAACGGGTGCTGGTGCAGGGCGATCCCGGCGCCGGGAAGTCGACACTGGCAGCGAAGTTCGCGCACGACATCGCGAACGACGGCTCCGGCCGCGTGCCGTTCCTGCTGGTGCTGCGGGAGTTCACCGCCGCGTTCGACGAGGGCGGCCGGGACCTCCCGCACTACCTGGAGAAGCTGTGCCAGGCGCCGTACAACGTGAAGCCACCGCCCGACGGCGTCGAGTACCTGCTGCGCACCGGCCGGGCCGTGGTCGTCCTCGACGGCCTCGACGAGTTGGTGCGGACGGAGCTGAGACGCCGGGTGGTGGCGTTGGTCGAAGGCTTCGCGCACCTGTACCCGTTGGTGCCGATCCTCGTCACGGCGCGGAAGATCGGCTATGAGGATGCGCCGCTCAGCGCGGACCTGTTCGTCCCGAGCCACATCGCGGAGTTCGACGACGAGCAGGTCACCGGTTACGTGTCCCGGTGGTTCGAGCTGGACGAGGCCACCTCGCCGGTCGAGCGGGAGCGGCTGGCCACGTCGTTCATGGAGGACAGCCGGCAGATCACCGAGCTGCGCAGCAATCCGTTGCTGCTGACCCTGTTGTGCGCCATGTATTCCAGTGACCGCTACCTGCCGCAGAATCTCGCCCAGGTCTACGAGCGCTGTGCGCTGATGCTGTTCGAGCAGTGGGACTCGAAGCGCGGCATCGCGTTGCCGCTGCGGTTCCACGGGCGGCTGCGCGGCGCCGTGCAGCACCTCGCGTGGAAGATGCTCAACGCCAAGGTATCCGGCAAAGCCCTGTCGCGCACCAGGATCGTCAACGTCCTGACCGGCTATCTCGACGCCAAGATCGACGACCACGACGAGTCAGTGGCGATGGCGGAGGAGTTCCTCGCGTTCTGCACCGGACGGGCGTGGATCCTCACCGACGTCGGCGCTACCGAGTCCGAGGCGCAGTACGGGTTCACCCACCGGACGTTCCTCGAGTACTTCGCCGCCGAGTACCTGGTCCGCACCCATCGCACCGCCGCGGAACTGTGGAAGGTGTTGTCGCCTCAGCACGACCAGTGGGACGTCGTCGCGCAGATCGTGCTCCAGCTCTACGACCGCAACGTCGAGGGCGGCGTCGACGAACTGCTCACCGAGGCGCTCGCCAACGAGGGAGTCGACTTCGCGGCTCGCTCACTGCACCACGTGCATCCCAGTACCCGTACGGTCCGGGCGATCACCACTGAGGCCGTGGACAGGTCCGTCCGCTTCCCGCTGGACCTGCGCATCGACACCGAGGTGCGCGACCTGACCAAAGTCGACGGGCCGCTGCGGGACTGCATGTACGCGTCCTCTCCGGTCAACCTCCCGCTCATCACGCAGGTGGTCACCGACCGCTTCAGCACGCACATCCGCGACGGGGAGGCCGGTGTCGCGCTCGTGCTCGATTTCATGATCAGGAACGACCTCTGCCAGGAAGGTCACCTCTGGCGGCAGCGCCGGCAGGAGCTGACCGCGCTGCACCAGGAACGGTTGGACGAACTGCGCAAGGCGGTCCCCTGGGCGGGCGGATCGATGCTCTTCCGGCCGGAGATTCTGCACGAGATCCTGCACCGCTTCGGAGTCCGGACGCTCTACTCGCGGTGCATGTACCTCGACACCGACCACGTCAGCGCGGTGACGATCTTCATGCGGGAGTCCGGACAACCGTTCTCCCCTGCCGTCGCGAACGACATCGCCGTCACGATGACGACGCTGCCAGTCCCGTGGGCCGAACGCCGCCACCTGCGCGGCATCTCCTGGGAGGTCCACCGCATCTCCCCCGATGACAGCCTGAAGGTGCTGCTGTCGCTGCCCCCTCGCGAGATGAACAAGCCCGTTCGACGGAATCTGCCGTTCTGGTGGCAGAAGAGCGGTCTTCCTCCTGAGGTGCGCGACTTCCTGGAAGCCTGGGAGCGCGGCGAACTCAGCGTGCTAGACCCAGCCCGACAGCCGCCGCCCCCACACCCAGAACAACACTGACCAGAACGTTCAGCAAGGCTGAACGGTACTTCTCCGCCTCCAGCAGCTTCACCGTCTCGTAGCTGAACGTCGAGTACGTGGTCAGCCCTCCGCAGAACCCCACGCCCAGGAGCGGCATCCACGACGTCCCCACGACGAACCCGATCAACAGGCACCCGATGACGTTCACCGTCAAGGTGCCCCAGGGAAAGTCCGACGAGTGCCGCGCCTGCACGAACCGGTCGAGCAGGTACCGGCAAGGCGCACCCAAAGCGGCCCCGAGGAACACCACCAGCACGGTCATCGCGTCACCCGCAGCCCGAGAAACGCCGCCAGCACAGCACAAACCGGCGTGGCCAGCAGCGCCCACGACCACGAAGCCGCATAGGACGAGAACGCCGTGAAGCCGCCCAGCACCCCCACCCCGAAGAACGCGCGCACCAACGGCCGCGGCACCAGCCCCATCAGCACGCCGATCAAGAACGACCCCAGGACGTTGATGATGAACAGCCCCCACGCGCCAGGAACGAGCAGAGACAGGCCGTAGCGCGCCACTCCGCCGAGCCCGCCGCCCAGCGACACCAACGAGACGAACGCCAGCGGACGGTCAGGTGGTGGGCTCGGCAAGGTGCTCCACCAGGTGGTCCAGGGCCTTCAACGCGCGCACGACGTCCTCCCGTTCCGAGGACTCCAGCTTGCCCAGTGCGGCGCCGATCCGCTTCTCGTGTTCGCGCTGCCAGACGAGCAGCTGTTCGTGTCCACGGGGTGAGACGGATAGCCGGGCTACCCGTCTGTCCTTGGGGTCTCCGCCGCGGACGACCAGGCCTGAGTCGATCAGTTGGGACACGAGTCCGGACACCGTGTTGGGGGCCAGCCGCAGGGCCGCGGCGAGGTCGCCGACCTTCATCGGCGGGCGCTCCGCGAGGGTCTGCAGCAGCTCTACCTGCGCCATCGGCAGGGATTCCCACGGCCAGTCGGCCCGGATGCTCGTCCGCAACGCCCGGCGCAGGCGAGTGACGACGTCGGTGAGCGTGCGGGCTTCGTCTGACATGCGGAAATCTTACTGAACTCCCGGCAATAGCTCTGTGTCAGATATAATCTGAACACGATGAACTGGTTCGTCACGGAGTCGCCCAGACCGGCGTGGATCGCCCGCCGGTCGTACGCGCCTTGGCTGGTCATCGCGACGGTCTGCTTCGGCGCCTTCATGGGGCAGCTCGACGCCTCGATCGTCACGCTGGCGTTCCCCGCGATGAGCGCGCACTTCGGCGCCGACCCGGAGTGGATCTCGCTCAGTTACCTGATCACGCTCGTGGCGCTGCTCGTCCCAATGGGCAGGATCGCGGACCGGATCGGGCGCAAGATCGTCTACATCTACGGCTTCGCGTTGTTCACCGGCGCGTCCATCGCGTGCGTGTACGCGCCGGGGTTCGACTCGCTCATCGCCGCCCGGATCGCGCAGGCCGTAGGGGCGGCGATGTTGCAGGCGAACAGCGTCGCGCTCGTCACCACGGCGGTGGCGCCGGAGCAGCGGCGCAGGGCACTTGGGGTTCAGGCCGCGGCGCAGGCGACCGGGCTGGCGGCGGGGCCGTTGCTCGGTGGGTACCTGACCGAGAACTTCGGGTGGCAGGCCGTGTTCGCGATCAACGTGCCCATCGGCGTCGTCGCGATGGTGCTGGGGCACTACCTGCTCCCCCGCACGAAAACGGCGCGCGACAAGGGAAAGCCGTCACCAAAAGTCCTGCCAGGGCTGGTGGGTGTGCTGCTCACCTACGCCGCGTTGTTCGCGCCGATGACGTTGCTGCCGTTCACCATGAAACAACCCTTGGCACATATAGGACTCACGGTCGCCGCGTTGCCGCTCGGGTTCGCGGTCGCGGCGACGGTGCTGAGCAGGCCTGGGATCAGGACAGGAGCGCTGATCACGGCCGTGGCGCTGATCCTGCCTGTGCCGCAGGTGGTTCAGCTCGTCGTCGCGGGCATCGGGCTCGGGATCATCGCGCCTGCCTGCACGAAACGGGTGATGGGCGCGCTGCCGGAGGGGTCGGCCGGGGTCGGCAGCGGGCTGGTCAACGTCGCGCGAGGACTCGGCACGGCACTGGGCGTCGCCGTGGCGACGCTGTTGATTCACACTTTCCAGTGATAGCAGCGGTTCTGATGGAGCAATGGGACTCAAGCACTGCCGTACGCGTGTGGCGTCTCAGTAGCCTGGTCACATGTCTGAACGGGTGAGCTGGGTTCCGGAAGGCGTCGACACGGGCAGGCCGAGCGCCGCGCGCCTCTACGACTACCTGCTCGGGGGCGGGCACAACTTCGCGGCCGATCGGGCCCTCGCGGAGAAGTTCCTGCGGGCCCAGCCGAACGCCCGCACGATCGCCCGGCTGAACAGGGCGTTCCTGCGCCGGGCCGTGCTGCTCATGATCGACGAGGGCATCCGCCAGTTCCTCGACCTCGGCTCCGGCATCCCGACGGTCGGCAACGTGCACGAGATCGCCCGCAAGGCCGACCCGGAGGCGCACGTCGTCTACGTGGACTTCGAGGAGGTCGCGGTCGCGCACAGCCAGCTCATCCTGGAGGGCGACCCGCGTGCCACGATCGTCCAGGAGGACATGACCAAGCCCGACGCGGTGCTGCGGTCGGCACGGGACAGCGGCCTGATCGACTTCTCGCAGCCCGTCGGGGTGCTCACGGCCGGCGTCTTCCACTTCGTGCCACCGGAGGCCGATCCGAACGCGATCGTGGCCGCCTACCGCGACGCCGTGCCCGCGGGCAGCTACCTCGCCGTCTCGCAGTTCACGCAGGACCTGCAGCCCGCGGAGATGGCCGGGATCGTCGAGGTCATGAAGAAGAGCCAGAACCCGATGTACCCGCGCACGAAGAGCGAGATCGAGGCGCTCTTCGCCGGGTTCGAACTGCTGGAGCCCGGCATCGTGCCGACGCCGCTGTGGCGGCCGGAGGGCACGAACACCGACGATCCGGACAAGGCGGGCATCTACGCCGCCGTCGGCCGGAAGTCGTAGTGCGCCCGTCGCTGTTGGCCGGGGAGCGGTGAATCCGTACGCTCTGTGAACAGCATGGAACTTCCGGAACTCGCCGCCCGCTGGATGCACGCGCTGACGCCCACCGCGTACATCCCGCTGTCCCACGCCGAAATCGAGCAAACACTGCTCGATTCGCTGCGCGAGCTGCCGGAGTCACCTGAATCGGTCGCCTATCGATTGGTGTCACTGCACGCGACCGGACCCGACTCGTTGCGTGCCACGATCGAGGTCCTTTCGCCCGCGTTCGCACTACCCGTGCTGGCCCGGCTGAGCTCCGCGTACGCACAGGCCATGCGGATGGACGCGTTCGACCAGCAGGAGCAGATCAAAGTCGCGATCGTGCGGGCCAAGCAACGGGTCGAGCGCACGCTGATGGTCAGCCAGGCGCGGTTCCAGGAGGTGTTCGACTCCGCCGCGCTGGGCATCGCGATCACCGACTTCACCGGCAGGTGCGTCCAGGCGAACGACGCGCTCGCCGAGATCGTGGGACTGGAGTCGGGCGCCGACGTCACCGACCGCGACCTGCGCGAGTTCTACCACCCCGAGGACGTGGCCGCCCTGGGCGCCTCGTACCGGAAGGTGCAGGAGGGCCACGTCGACAGGTTCCGCGACCAGCGCAAGCTGATCCGCGTGGACGGCGAACCGGTGTGGGTGCACCTCGCGGTGTCGGTGCTGCGCGACGCGGACGGCGAGCCGACGCACCACGTGACGATGGTCGAGGACATCAGCGAGCTGCACCTGTTGCAGCGCAGCCTCGACCACCAGCTGCTGCACGACTCGCTCACCGGCCTGTCGAACCGCCAGTACTTCATCTCGCAGGTGGAACGCCGGCTCGACGGTGCGCCGATCACGTTGTACCACCTGGGTCTGGACGCGTTCTCGGTCGTGAACAACGGCCTCGGCCAGGAGACCGGCGACAAGCTGCTCAAGATCGTCGCCACCAGGCTGGGCAAGTTCGCCGCCGAGAAGCACGCGGTGGTGGCGCGGGTCGGCGGCGACGAGTTCGCGATCCTGGTCACCTCGGACACCGTCACCTCGACGGTGGAGGAGATCCAGGAGGTCCTCGGCGAACCGACCTTTGTGGACGATCACGGCATCGCGCTGTCGGCGAGCATCGGCGTGGTGGACCGGCCGCCGGCGTTCGCCACGGCCGCCGAGCTGATGCGCTGCGCGAACTCCGCGCTGCGCCAGGCGAAAGCGCGCGGCAAGCGGCAGTGGGCGTTGCACGACCCGCACGACGACGCCCGCCGCCGCGGCAAGTACGCGCTGGCCGCGTCGATGCCGGGCGCGTGGGAACACGGCGAGATCGAGATCGTCTACGCGCCGGTGCACGACCTGGAGACGAGCGAGGTGCTCGGCGCCGTCGCACGGCTGCACTGGGACGACCTGAGCCACAACGACACCATGGCGCTGGCCGACTCGACGGGCCTGTCGCTGCCGATCGGCCGGTGGCTGCTGCGGGAGGCGTGCGCGCAGGCCGCGAGATGGGTGACGGAGTTCGGCGACCGGGCGCCCACGCTGCACATCGCGTTGGGCGCCCTGCAGTCCCGCGACGAGGACCTGGTGGCCGACGTCAAGCGGGCACTCGACGAGACGGGCCTGCCCGCCGAACGGCTGCGGCTCTCCCTGGACATCTCGTCGGTGCTGGCGGGCGACGACAACGCGGTGGTGCTGCACGACAGCGGGATCGTCACGGCCCTGGACGGGTTCCGCGGCGGCCACGACGAACTGGCCGTGCTGACCGAGGTGCCGGTCCGCTCGGTGATCACCCGCGCGCCCGCGCCCAGCCCGGATTCCCCTCTGCACCAGGCGATGCGCGCCCTGATCGCCACCGTGCACAGCCTCGGCGTGCGGTTCGGCGTCGACGAGGTGCACACCCGCGCCGACGCCGAGCACTGGAGACAGGCGGGTGCGGACGGCGTGATCGGGTTGCTGCCCGCCCTGACCGCGGCCGAGGTGACCGAACTGCTGGCTACAGCTGCTTCACCGCCGCCAGCAGCTTCGTGAGCGAGTCCTTCGCATCACCGAACAGCAGCGTCGTCTTCGGGTTGTAGAGCAGTTCGTTGTCCACGCCGGCGAACCCCGGCCGCATCGAGCGCTTCATGAACACCACGGACTTCGCGCGGTCCACGTCGAAGATCGGCATGCCGTAGATCGGGCTGGACGGCTCGTCCCGCGCGCCCGGATTGACCACGTCGTTCGCACCGACCACCACGGCCACGTCGACCGACGTGATGCCGGGGTTGACGTCGTCGAGCTCCTTGAGCTGCTCGTACGGCACGTCCGCCTCGGCCAGCAGCACGTTCATGTGCCCCGGCATGCGGCCCGCGACGGGATGGATCCCGTACGCGACCGACACTCCACGCCGTTCGAGCTGCGACACGAGCTCACGGACGGCGTGCTGCGCCTGCGCGACAGCGAGCCCGTAGCCCGGCACGACGACCACGTTGTTCGCGTACCCCAGCAGGATCGCGACGTCCTCGACCGTGCCCGACTTGACCGTCCGCTGCTCTTCCCCTTGCACCGCAACGGTCGTGGCCTTGAACGCGCCGAACAGGATGTTCGTGAGCGACCGTCCCATGGCCTGCGCCATCAGCCGGGTCAGGATGGTGCCGGACGCGCCGACGAGCGTGCCCGCGACGATCAGCAGCGTGTTCGCCAGCACGTACCCGGACGCGGCGACCGCGAGACCGGTGAACGCGTTGAGCAACGAGATCGCGATCGGCACGTCCGCGCCACCGACCGGCAGCACGAACAACACGCCCAAAGCGAGCCCGACGACCGCCAACAACCACAGCAGGAACCCGTTCGGCACCGCCATCGTCAAGGCGCACAGGGCGATCGACGACACGCCGGCCGCGATCGCCAGCTGCTGCCCGGCCGGCAACAGCACCGGACGGGTCGTCATCAGCTCCTGCAGCTTGAGGAACGTGACCACCGAACCGGAGAAGCTGACCGAGCCGATCAGCACCGTCAGCACGGTCGCGAGCCGGAACATCACGTCGGTGTCCGGCACGGCGAAGAACTCGGCCAGCGCCACCAGTGCCGCCGCCGCGCCACCGACACCGTTGAACAGCGCCACCATCTGCGGGATGGCCGTCATCTTCACCGACCGCGCGGCCGGAATGCCCACCACGACACCGAGTGCGACGGCGATCAGGATCCACAGTCCGTTGTGGACGACGCCGTGCACGTAGGCGGTGATGACCGCGACCAGCATGCCGAACGCGCCGATGAAGTTGCCGTAGCGCGCGTATTTGGGCGAGCTCAGGCCTTTCAGCGCCAGGATGAAGCACACCGACGCGACGAGGTACATCAGCTGGACCGTCATCGCTTGAACATCTCCAGCATCCGGTCGGTCACCACGAAGCCGCCGACCACGTTGACCGTGGCCAGGAACACCGCGAGCAGCCCCAGAACCAGCTCCAGGGTGCTCTCGGCGGACCCGGTGATCAGGATCGCGCCGACCAGGATGACGCCGTGGATGGCGTTGGCGCCGGACATCAGCGGCGTGTGCAGGATCGTGGACACCTTCGAGACCACCTCGAAGCCCACGAACACGGCCAGCACGAAGATCGTCAGCAGGTCGATCACGGCGACTCCTTGCGGATCTGACCGTCGTGGGTGAGGCAGCAGCCGTCGAGCACCTCGTCTTCGAGGTTCGGCCGTACGACGCCGTCCGCGATCATCAGCTTGAGCAGGTTCAGCACGTTGCGCGAGTAGAGCTTGCTCGCGTGCACCGGCATGGACGACGGCAGGTTCAACGCGCCGTGCACGAGCACCTCACCGACCCAGGTCTCCTGTCCCGCAACGGAAGCGGCGCAGTTGCCACCGGACTCCGCCGCCAGGTCGACCAGCACGGAACCGGGGGTCATGGCCTTGAGCATGTCGGTCGTGACGAGCACCGGGGCCTTGCGACCGGGGATCGCGGCCGTGGTGATCACGACGTCGGACGCCGCGACGTGCTCGCCGATGAGTTCTCGCTGGCGTTCCAGGAACTCCTCGGACTGCACGGACGCGTAGACGCCGGACTGGGTCTCCAGTTCGAGTTCGAGGAACTTCGCGCCGAGGCTGCGGACCTCTTCACCCGCGGCCTTGCGCACGTCGTAGGCCTCCACGACGGCGCCGAGCCTGCGCGCGGTCGCGATCGCCTGCAGACCGGCGACTCCGGCCCCCAGCACGAGCACCTTCGCCGGCGGCACGGTGCCCGCCGCAGTGGTGAACATCGGCAGGAACCGCGGTAGTCGCTCGGCGGCGACCAGAACGGCCCGATAGCCGGCGACCAGCGCCTGGGAGGACAGGGCGTCCGCGCTCTGGGCACGGGTGACCCTGGGCAGCAGGTCGAAGCTGAACGACGTGACGTTCCGCCGCGCATAGACCTCTAGTAGTTCCCGCTCGCCTTGGGGCTGCAGAAAACTGATGGTGACCGCGCCGGGTTTGAGCTTCTCGGCCTGGTCGGTGGTCAGCGGTTGCACGGACACGACGACGTCGGATTCCGGCGTCGGGTCCTCGGGCGTCACGGTCGCCCCGGCCGCGCGGTAGGCGGCGTCGGGGGCGTGGGCATGACGCCCGGCGTTTTCTTGGACGTGCACGGTCAGTCCAGCGTCGACCAACGACGACACCGTTTCCGGTACGCAGGCGACTCGGCGCTCGGCGGGCCGCGACTCTGCGGGGGTTCCCACTTTCACCGTACGCACGTTACGCGATCAATGGTGACCTGGGCCACATCACAATTGCCAGGGAGGAATTCAGGGTCTGGCAGAGCCGAGTTGGTCGGAGCGCGCAGCGCGCCGGCAATGTCCGCAGCCACCTGAAAAGAGCGAACGTCTGTTCGATAATCTTGCTTGCATGGCAGATGAGGCGGGTGTGGCCCGGTATACCTACCGGCTGCGCCTGTCCTCGTCCGCCCGTCGCATGTTGCTGGTGGAGTGGGATCGGTGCCGGTGGGTGTGGAATCAGTGCGTCGCACAGTCGCGTGAGACCCATCGGCACAACCACGAGAATCCCGATGACCCGCGCACGTGCGGGCCAGCACAGCTGGACAAGCTCCTGACTGGCTGGCGTGCCGGGCATGTGTGGTTGCGGGCTGGGTCGTCGGTTGCGGAGCAACAGGTCATCCGAGAATTCGGTGCGTCGCGTGCCAAGGCGCTCAAGGATGTGCGGGAGCGGGTGCCGCAGCGGCGGCGTGCCGGGATGCCGCGGTTCAAGAAGCGGTCGCTGGCCAAGCCGACACTCAACTACACCCGGCGCGGGTTCCGGTTGCGTGACGGTGCGCTGCAGCTGGCGGGCGGGATCGTGGTGAGGCCGGTGTGGTCGCGGGATTTGCCCGCAGCGCCGTCGTCGGTGCGCGTGTACCGCGACGGTCTCGGCCACTGGTACTGCTCCTTCGTCGTCAACACACGAGTCCAAGCCTTGCCCGAGACCGGCTGGGTGATCGGTGTTGACTGGGGTGTGAGGGAACTCGCCACCACCACCAGCGACGCGTACGACTTGCCGCACCCCGAGCACGGCAAGAGCGCCGCGGCGCGCCTGGCAAGGTATCAGCGGATGATGGCCCGTCGCCGCCCGCCGAAGGGTCGTCCCGGTTCGAAGGGCTACCAGCACGCCAAACGGCAAGCCGCGAAGATCCAGAAGAAGATCGCCCGGCGGCGGCAGGACACCGGACGCAAGTGGGCCAAGCGGGTTGTGCGCGACCATGACGCGCTCGCCGTGGAGGACTTCCGGCCGAAGTTCCTGGCCAGATCCGCGATGGCCCGCAAGTCCATGGACGCCGCGATCGGTGCCACCAAGCGTGAGCTGATTGCGATGGCCCGCAAACACGGCCGCGACCTGCGGCTGGTGGACCCGAAACACACCACGATGGACTGCGCGGCATGCGGTGCGAGAGCCAAGCACGCCTTGCCGCTGCACGAACGCATCTACAGCTGCACGTCGTGCGGAGCCGTGTCCCCCAGGGACAAGAACTCCGCGGCGGTGATGCTGGTCCGGGCAGGTTTGAACCCGGTCGGCGATGACGGCACAAGACCTGCTCGTCCGCCGGACGAGCAGGCAGCCTGAGCCGAAAATTCCCCACGCAGCCCTCGCAGGGCGGGGAGCATTCAAAGTTGCCAGAGCACCGCACCGGCCAATGTCAGGCACCCCACCAGCCCAATCGCCGGTACGACGCGCTTACCGAGCGTCCACGCGGCGGCGTTGGCGATCGCGTAGTAGAGCAGCACGCAGAACGAACTGAACACGATCGCGCGCGTGACGTCGACAGCGAGCACCAGTGCGATCGCGGCCAGCCCGGTGGCGATCTCGGCCGCGCGCAGGTCCGCCGGCAGACCGGGCAACCGGCGGTCGCGTGCCATCGCCAGTGCGGTCCGGCTGACCCCCATTTGCAACGAGAGCAACGAACCGAGCGCGGCCAGGCAGGCGGCGACGCGGATGACGGGCGCCAGCGACGGCGACACGTCAGCGAGCGTGCTCTGGGCCAGATCACCGCCCAGCGCGTCCAACGCCACGAGAGCCACGGTCGCGTAGACGACCAGCGTGATCGCCAACGAGATGACTACGGCACGTGGAATCGTCCGTGCGGGTTCTCGCACCTCCTCTCCGAGGGTGGCGATGCGCGCGTAGCCGGCGAACGCGAAGAACAGCAGCGCGGCGGCGGGAAGGATTCCTGACGGCAGGAACTCCGCCGGCTGCACGGCGTCGCGGGCCGTGACGGTGGTCAAGGCCAGCACGAGCAGCACCGCGATCACGATGATCCGGGTGACCAGCGCGGACTTCTGGACGCCGGTCAGGTTCAGCACGGTCAGCGCCACGATCGCCGCCACCGCAACGGGTTTCGGCGCACCGGCGTAGGTGCCGACGGTCAACGCCATGGCGGCGCACGACGCCGTCTTGCCCAGCACGAACGCCCACCCGGCCAGATCACCCCAGACGCGCCCGAGGCGTTCGCGGCCGTAGACGTACGTGCCGCCGGATTGCGGGTACCTGGCGGCGAGCCAGGCGCTCGACAACGCGTTGCAGCAGGCGATCACGCCCGCCACCACCAGGCTGACGAGCAACGCGGACCCGGCCGCCGCCGCGGCCGGGGCGAACACCACGAACACGCCGGCACCGACCATGGAGCCGAGCCCCACGAAGACGGCGTCGGTCAGGCTCAGACTCCGGGTCAGCTGCACACGGTCAGTGTGGAACAGGGCATCCGGCGGGCTTGTCGGCGGGGAAGAAGTTCGGCAGCAGTTCACCGGAGTCGTAGTAGCGGTGGTAGACCGGCGTCACCCCGCCCGACACGGGTGGCACGATCCAGGACCAGTCGGCGGGGCAGGATCGTCCCGCGGCCTCCTCCTTCTCCAGGTGCGTCAGGAACCTCTTCGACTCGGTGTGGTGGTCGGTGATCGTCACGCCGGCCTCGCCGAACGAGTGCAGGACGGCGCGGTTGAGCTCCACGAGAGCTCGGTCGCGCCACAACGTCGCCTCCGACGACATGTCCAGGCCCATTCGCTTGGCGAGGTACGGCAGCAGGTCGTAGCGGTCGTGGTCGGCCAGGTTGCGGGCGCCGATCTCGGTGCCCATGTACCAGCCGTTGAACGGCGCCGACGGGTAGTCGATGCCGCCGATGCGCAGGCGCATGTTGCTGATGGCGGGGACGGCGTGCCACTTCACGCCGAGCGCCCCGAGCCACGGGAAGTCCGGGTGCGCCAGCGGGACCTCCAGCACGGCGTCCTCGGGGATCTCGACGAGCGCGGGGTCGTGGCCCTTGCACGACACCATGAGCGGCAGCACGTCGAACGGGCCGCGCGTCGCGGGCGGTTGCCAGCCGCGTTTCAACGCGAGGTCGGTGAGCGCCAGGTTGCGCGCGTCGCCGAGCACTCCGCCGTCGGAGCCGCGGTAGGCGGCGTAGCGGATGATCTGCTCGTTGATGATCTGCGGCGCCTCCATGCCGGGCTCGGCGGGGCCGAAAATCGTGATGACGGGCCGGATCTTGCCCTTGTTCGTGGCGACGCGGAGGTGCTCGACGCAGTCCGCCGCCACCTCGGCGGGGGCAGAGACCTCGCGCTGGTCGCGCACTTTCAAGCTCCGCCAGTACAGGCGGCCGATGCAGCGGGAGCTGTTGCGCCAGGCCACGCGGGCGCCGAAGGTCAGTTCGGCGGTCGTGTGGCGGTAGGTGCCGGTCGCGGCGATCTCCGCGTGCACCTCGGCCAGCCTGGCCTCGACGGGACCGAGTTCCGGATGTTCGGCGTGGTGCTGCCGGACGAAGTCCTCAGCCTCGGAGATGTCGATCTCGCCGCTGTTCTCGACCTGCGCCGGGGGAAGCGCCGAGAGGGAACGGGGCAGCACATCAGTCGGGACGGGGGTCATGGCGAGGCACCGTAGTTGCGCTTTCGTGGAGCGGGAACCGCCTGTCGCGCTACGCCATCTGGATCACTGGACCGCGTCCGATACGTACAGCGATTACTTGATACCGCAACCGGGTGACAATGGGCGCTACAAAGGGTGGTTCTCGACCGTTATCGCGCCGACATCAAACATTGACCTGTGATTCACTTCACCGCTGGATTCGACCCGTTCGAGTGAACTTCGGGGACGTTCCACGAAGAGAAACGCGTCATCCCCTGAATTGCCAACGAAGGTGGCATCACGCGGAAGGCGAAGTTCCGCAACGCCAAGGCGATCGGTGACCGCAGTTCGATCCCGAACCTTCCAGCCATCCGCGATCCCTTCCACACGGACTGCGTGCGTGGACGCCGCAAAGCGTCGTATCGCGCGAGATCACCGTTGCACAGGGCCAAAGTCACGGCGTCCTCCAACGCCATGCACGCGCCCTGACCGAGGTACGGCGTCATCGCGTGCGCCGCGTCGCCGAGCAACGCCACACGCCCCTTCACGAACGTCGGAAGCAACGGCAGGTGGTAGATGTCGTGCCTGATCACGTCCGGAGTCGACGCCAGCAGTTCAGGCAGCGGGTCGTGCCAGTCCGCGAACAACGCGACCGGGTCCAGGTCGGCCTGAGCGGGAGCGACGGCCGCGACGTACCAGCAGACCCTGCCGTCCCCGAGCGGCAGGACGCCCGCCTCGCCGCCGGGGCCGAGCGTCTGCGAGATGGGCAGGTCGCAGGGGCCCGGCGCCACCCCTCGCCACGCCGTGGCGCCCGCGTAGACCGGTCCCGGCGCGTCGGGCAGCAGTTCCGCGCGCAGGCGGCTGTTGATGCCGTCCGCCGCCACCACGAGGTCAGCGTCCAGGTCGTCGGCGCTGGTCACCTCGGTGTCGGTGAAGAGGATCTCGGACGGGAGCGCGCGCAGCAGGACGCCGTGCAGGTCGGCGCGGTGCATCGCGATGACCTTCTCCTGGCCGACGTCGGGCAGGTGCACGAGCCAGCGCCCGTCGACCGCCCGGACCCCACCGGAGACGCGCGGCGTGCCCAGCCGCCGGACCTCGTCGGCGACGCCCATCCACTCCAGCGCCCGCAACGCGTTCGGCATCACGCCCACGCCGGCACCGATCTCACCGAACGCGGCCGCGCGTTCGTGCACGACGACCTCCCAGCCGACGCGGCGCAACGACACCGCCGCCGCCAGCCCGCCGATGCCGCCGCCCACCACGATCGCCTTCATCGCATCCTCCTCTACAGATGTAGAAGACTCTACATCTGTAGACTACAGCTGTAGAGAGACGAGGAGCACAGTGCGCAAAGACCTGATCACCGACGCCGCGATCCAGCTCGTCGCCGAACAGGGCATGCGCGGGCTCACCCACCGCGCGGTGGACCGTCAGGCCGGGCTGCCGGAGGGCTCCACCAGCGCGTACTTCCGCACCCGCAAGGCGTTGATCGAGGGGTTCGTGGCGCGGCTCGCGGACCAGGAGCGACTGGACGTCGTGCCCGATCCCGACGACGTCGCGGGCAGCATCGCGCGGACGCTCGACAGCTGGCTCGTCGAGCGGAACAGGACGCTCGCGAGGTACGCGGCGATGCTGGAGGCCACGCACCACCCCGAGCTGAAGTCGATCATGGTCCACTCCCCGCGCGAGCAGGCCACCGCGATCGCGAAGATGCTGGGCCACTCCGATCCCGAACGGGCGGGCGCGCACTTCACGGCGTTCCTGGAGGGCCTGCTCTTCTACCGGCTCGTCGGCGGCGGCAGCACGGTCGGGCCGGAGCCGGGCACCGAGGAGAGCGTTCAGGACCTCCGCAAGGCCGTCGAAAAAGCGTTGCGACCGTAAGTACCGTGGGTTTCATGGGATTCGGGTACGGGGTCTTCTACCTCTGATCACGGACGTGTGCCACCGCGCAACACGTCCTGATTTCGCGTACCCAGAAGAGGATCCCCGTGCGTTCGCATGTTCATTTGACGACCCAAGATCTCACCAAGGGCTATGAGGCCGGGCCCGTCGTCGACGGCATCTCGCTGAAGGTCTCCGCGGGCCAGCGTCTCGGCATCATCGGCGAGAACGGTCGCGGCAAGACCACCCTGCTCCGCCTGCTGGCCGAGGACCTGGTGCCGGACCAGGGAACTGTCACCCGGCACGGTTCGTTGAGCCTCGTGCAACAGGAAATGCCGTTCCACACAACCGAAACGGTGGGGGACCTGCTGTCCGAGGCGTTGCGCGAAAGCCGTCAGGCACTGTCCGAACTGGACGGTGCGGCGGAGCCGTTCGACGAGCAGCGTTACGAGAAGGCCCTGGCCCACGCCGAGAACATCGAGGCGTGGGACGCCGAACGCCGCGCCGACATCGCGCTCAAGGCCCTCGACGCCGACCACGCCAGGTCGACGAGACTGGCCGGGCTCAGCGTCGGGCAGCGCTACCGCGTCCGGCTCGCCTGCCTGCTCGCCGAGCGCGCGGACGTCCTGCTGCTCGACGAACCGACCAACCACCTCGACGCGGGCGCGCTGGCGTTCCTGACCGAACGCCTCCAGCAGCACCACGGCGTCGTGGTGCTCGTGAGCCACGACCGCACGTTGCTGGACGACGTCTGCACCCAGTTGCTCGACCTCGACCCGTCCCCGGACGGCGAGGTGCACCTGCACGGCGGCGGCTACCGGGCCTTCAAGGAGGCCAAACGCGCCGAGCGCCGGCGCTGGGAGCAGCGGTTCGCCCAGGAGGAGGCCGAGCACGGCGACCTGGCCGAGAAGGTCGACCGCGCCCAGTCCCGCCTGATCGACGGCTGGCGTCCGCCGAAGGGCACGGGCAGGCACCAGCGCACCACCCGTGCGGCGAACAAGATGCGCAACGTCGCGCGCCGACTGGCGGAGCTGGACGACCAGCGCGTCGACGCTCCCCCGCCACCGATGCGCTTCACGCCGCCGGAGCTGGAGGCGAGCGGCGACCTGCTGCACGCCACCCCGCTCGACGTACCCGGAAGGCTGAACCTCACCGAGCCGATCTCCCTCAGCGCGGGCGAGAAGCTGCTCGTCACCGGCCCGAACGGAGCGGGCAAGTCGACGCTGCTGAACGTGCTGGCGGGCCGCCTGCAGCCGTCGAACGGCACGGTGCACCACGTCGGCAGGGTCGCGCTGCTGGCCCAGGAGTCGACGTTCGAGAACGAGGACGCCACGGCCGCACAGCTGTGTTCGCGGGTGGGGGAACTCGGTCTGCTCAGCGGAAAAGACCTGGTGCGCCCGGTCGGCCGGCTGTCCACTGGACAGCGCAGGCGCCTGGAGCTGGCGATCCTGCTGAGCAGCGCTCCGCACGTCCTGCTGCTCGACGAACCGACCAACCACCTGTCGATCGCCCTGGTCGACGAACTGACCGAGGCGCTGGACCAGACCCGTGCGGCGGTGGCCGTCGCGACCCACGACCGGCAGATGCGGACAGATTTCGGTTCGTGGCGGTCCGTAACCCTCGATTCATCTTCACGGAGTCATGAAACTTCTGTAGCTTCGAAATAGGTCCTCTACCGAGCACTGGGAGGTGTGCGAGATGACCGAACTGATCTCCGAGAAACTGCCCACGACGCGCCAGAACCCGTTCGACCCGCCGGCCGAGGTCACCCGGATCCGCGAGCAGGCCCGCGTCAGCAGGCTGAAGTTCGCCGACGGCCACCTCGGCTGGCTCGTCACCGGTCACCACCAGGTGCGCGAGGTCCTGGGGAGCCCGAAGTTCACCAACGACCCCGGCCGGCACCACATGCTGGACGTCAGGTTCCAGGGCGAGGCGCCGGCGGAGAAGCGCAAGGTCGAGCCGGGCATGTTCCTGAGCCAGGACCCGCCGGACCACACCCGGCTGCGCAGGATGCTGCAGGGCCAGTTCACCGTCCGGCGGATGAACCAGCTGGCCGAGTGGATCGGCACGATCGTCGACGACCAGCTCAAGCACCTGCACACGTTCGACGGCCACGCGGACCTCGTGAAGGAGTTCGCGCTTCCGGTGCCGTCGCTGGTGATCTGCGCGATTCTCGGCGTCGACTACGACGAGCGGCACAGGTTCCAGGAAGACACGACGAAGATGCTGAGCCTGGAGTCGACGTTCAAAGAGGCCATGGAGGCGATAGCGCGCATCCAGGAGTTCATGCGCGAGCTGATCGTCCGCAAGAAGGCCGACCCGGGCGACGACATGATCAGCGATCTGCTCGCCACCGGTGAGCCGACCGACGAGGAAGCGTCGAACATGGCGCTGCTGCTCCTGCTGGCCGGCCACGAGACCACGGCGAACATGCTGGGCCTCGGCACGTTCACGCTGCTGCGGCACCCGGACCAGCTCAAGATCCTGCGCGACGAGCCGGAGGTCGTCGACAACGCCGTCGAGGAGCTGATGCGGTACCTGTCGATCATCCACTTCGGACCGACGCGCACCGCCGTCGAGGACGTGGAGATCGACGGCCACCTCATCAAGGCCGGTGACACCGTGGTGATGCACGTGCCTGCGGCCAACCGCGACCCGGAGAAGTTCCCCGGCAACCCCGAGGAGCTCGACCTGCGCCGTCCGGCGAGCGGCCACGTGGCGTTCGGGCACGGCATCCACCAGTGCCTGGGTCAGCAGCTCGCGCGAATCGAGATGCGGATCGGTTTCTCCAGGCTGTTCCAGGAGTTCCCGGACCTGCGGCTCGACATCGACCCCGAGGAGGTGCCGCTGCGCACCGACATGGGGATCTACGGAGTCCACTCGCTGCCAGTAGCGTGGACGGCATGAAGATCTCCGTCGACCAGACGAAGTGCTGCGGTTCGGGAATGTGCGTTTTGACCGATCCCGACCTCTTCGACCAGAGCGAAGACGACGGCACCGTCGTACTGCTGGAAGAGCACCCCGACGCCGCGCACGAGGCCACCGCGAAGGAAGCGGCGAGCCTGTGCCCGGCGGGCGCGATCACGGTCAGTTGATCCGCACGAGGTAACCGTTGGAGAGCAGCCAGGCGACGTTCAGTGCCCCGTCGCCTGGCACCAGCGCCCTGTCCAGCTTCTGCTGCAGCCCGCCGCCGGGCTGCTCGAACCAGGGCGCGATGGGCCCCTCCCACACCGCGAACGCCTTGGTGACCTTGTAGGCGTGGTAGTTGCACCGGTACGCGGCATCGAACGTGTAGAGGCTTTGCGGCGGAATCGCCCTGGTCGAGTAGTGCGCACCCTTGTACGCCAGGAACCTGCCGAACTCGCTGCCGAACCGGTCGAGCCTGGTCTCGGGGCGCAACGTCGTCCTGTACTTGATCGGCTCACCGTCGGGCCGCAGCCAGAACCCGTCCTGCGGCGGGTAGTTCCACCCCGTGCCGTTCCAGTACCTGGCCAGGAAGGCGTCCTGCCCGAGCGAGCCGAACCGCTGGTACCCGGCGACCAGCGGCCCCACGGGCTGCTGCCACGGGCGGGGCAACGTCTCCGGCCCGAGCCTGCTGTCGTTCTGGTAGGCGCCCGCGCACGCTTCCGGTGCGGCACCGGCGATTCCGGCATTGACGCCGAACAGGACGAGTACCGCGGTCAGCAACGCCGCGAAGAATCGTTTGCCCACGAACATGCTTCCGATCCTGACTCAGTTCCACGACCGGCGCACTACTCTCATCGGTGTGAACTTCGCGCCAGGCTGGTACCCGGACAACGCCGACCAGCGCTTCGTCCGCTGGTGGGACGGCACCCAGTGGACGCCCCACGTGCAGCCGCGCCAGGAGCAGGCCGACGCCCACCACGCCGAGGTGCAGATGGGCGGCACCGGTCAGGACCGGGTGGCGCGGCAGGTGCAGCGCGCCGGCGTCCAGGGCGTCGTCGGCGGAGGCGGTGGCACCCTGTTCACCGAGCCCGTCCTGGTCGTGAACCAGAAGGCGAAGCTCGTCGAGATGTCGAACTCCTACGTCGTCTACGACCAGCACGCCCGCCACATCGGCACGGTGGAACAGGTCGGCCAGTCCGGCGCCGCCAAAGCCCTGCGCGCCTTCACCAAGATGGACGCGATGCTCGACGTCCGCCTGGAGATCCGCGACGTGCAGGGCCTTCCGCTGCTGCGCATCACCCGTCCCGCGACGATGTGGAAGTCCAAGGTCCTGGTCGAGCGCGGCGACGGCATGCCGATCGGCGAGATCGTGCAGGAGAACGTCTTCGGCAAGGTCCGCTTCGCCTACGTGTGCAACGGGATGAAGGTGGGCGGCATCTACGCGGAGAACTGGCGCGCGTGGAACTTCTCGTTGCAGGACCACACCGACACCGAGGTCGCGCGCATCACGAAGACCTGGCAGGGCATGGCGAAGGCCATGTTCTCGACGGCGGACAACTACGTCGTGCAGTTCCACCGCCAGGTGCCGGACCCGTTGCTCAGCATGATCATCGCGTCCGGCGTCACGGTCGACACGGTGCTCAGCCAGAACCAGGGCTAGTCGCCAGGCGGAGTTCGTCGACCTCGGCCTGGAACCCGGCCGCCGTCAGCGTTTCCTCCGCCAGCTGCCAGTGCTCGCGCGCCTCGTCCCGCCGCCCGGCGCGCTCCAGCGCGTTGCCCAGCACCCGCAACGACCGCCCGAACTCCGGCGGCGACCCCATCTTCCGAGCCTGTTCCATGGCGAGGGAGGCCAGCGTCAACGCCTCTTCCGCGGTGGAGGCCATCCCGGACCTCAGGCGCCACACCCAGATGCGGCCCTGCCGGTCGTCGTGCTCCTCGAAGAACTCCCAGGCCTGCCGCAGCTGGTCCTCCGCGAGGGAGTCCTGCCCCGACCGGATCAGCGTGTCCGCCAGGAACAGCCGGATGTTCGCGGCCAGGTCCGGGTCCCCGAACTTCTGCGCGGCGGCGAGGGACGCCCGCAGGAACTCCACCGACAACGTCAGCTCGCCGGTGAACTGGTGCAACCGCCCCAGTTCCAGCGTGGCCATCAACTCGCTCTGCGAGTCCCCCATCTGCCCGGCGAGCCGGCAGGCCCGTTCCAGGTAGCCCTGCGCGGCGACCAGTCCGCCGGCCCGGCGCTCGATGGCGCCCAGCGAGCACAGCACCTCGATCTCGCCGTGCGGGTTGTCGGAGGCGGCGAATCGGGCCTTGGCCTCGCGATGCGCCTCACGGGCCTCCGCGGACCGTCCGCTCCACTCGTGCATCCAGCCCATGCCGTACCAGGCGTAGGCCTCGCCCCACACGTCTCCGGCGGCGGCGAAACCCTCCTGTGCGGCCTGGAAGTGGGCAGAGGCCGCGGCGTAGTCGTGCAGCCGGGCGCTCAGGATCCCGCGCTGCTGGAACAGCATCGGCCGGCGGGACTCGGGCGCGCAGGACAGGCCGAGGTCGTTGATCTGCTCCCAGTCGTCGAACCGGGCCCGCAGGTCGCAGAACGCCGCCGACCGGATCGCCAGCTCGGCGGCCAGCACGCCCAGTCCCAGCGCCGCCGCCTGGGTGATCACGGCGTGGATGTTCAGCCACTCCGCGTCGAACCAGTCGGCCGCGTCGCCGAGGTCGAACCGTTCCAGCTCGAGGGGTTCCAGCCGGACGCCCTGGTGCGGCAGCTCCGCGTCGGCCCGCATCGCCAGGTCGAGCCACTGCTCGAACAACGGCCCGAGCGCGATGGCCGCGTCCTCCGAGGCGGCCTCCCGGCCGAAGGCGCGCAACAGGTCGTGCAGCCGGTACCGCACCTGTCCCAGCGCGTCCCGGCCCGCGTACTCGACCAGGCGGGCGTCGACCAGCGCCTCGACGTGGTCCTCGGCGTCGTCGAGATCGAGGCCCAGCAACGGGGACGCGACCCACGCCGGGAAGTCCGGGGTGTCCACCAGGGACAGCAGCCGGAACGCGGTCTGGCGCGTCTTGTCCAGGCCGTCGTAGGACAACGCGAGTGAGGCCCGCACGTCGAGATCGCCCAGCGACAGCTCGTCGAACCTGCGGCGTTCGTCGGACAACCGGCCGGCGAGCTTCGCGAGCTGCCAGTGCGGACGCGCCACCAGCCGGGCCGCGGCCACCCGCAACGCCAGCGGCAGCTTGCCGCAGTAGGTCACGATCTCCTGCGCCGCGGCGGGTTCGGCGGCACACCGGGCCTCCCCGACCGCGGCCCGCAGCAACGCCAGCGCGTCCGCGGACGGCAGCACGTCCAGCGGCACGACGTGCGCCGCCTCCAGCCCGGCCAGCGCGGCCCGCGAGGTCACCAGGGCGGCACCCGAGGTGGTCCCCGGCAGCAACGGCCGGACCTGGGCCTCGTTCACCGCGTTGTCCAGCACGACGAGGATCCGCCGGTCCGACAACAGGTCCCGGTAGAGATCGACCCGATCCTCCACAGAGGACGGAATGGCACCGCCGGACACGCCGAGGCCGCGCAGCAACCGGTCCAGGGCGGCCGCGGGTTCGACGGGCTTCTGCTCACCGCCGCGCAGGTTCAGGTACAGCTGCCCGTCCGGGAAGGCGTCCCGGACGGCGTGGGCGCAGTGCACGGCCAGCGACGTCTTGCCGACGCCACCGGGCCCGGTGATCGTCCAGGTGCCCCCGGCCCGCAACCCGGCGGTCAGCCGCACGACCTCGTCGGACCGCCCGGAGAAGTCACCGACCGCGGGCGGCAGCCAGGACGGTCCCGAGTGGACGGCGACCGGCGCGGAAGAGCCCGCGAGGACCTCCATGTGCAGGGCGCGGAGCTCGGCGTTCGGGTCGATGCCGAGCTCGTCGGCGAGCACCTCGCTGGCCCGGCGGTAGACGTCCAGCGCCTGCGCCTGCTGGCCGGTGCGGTGCAACGCGAGCATGAGCTGGTACCAGAAGCGTTCGCGCAGCGGGTGTTCCGCGACGAGCGAGCGCAGTTCGTCGACGATCTGGTCGTGCCGGCCCAGCTGCAGCTCGGCGTCGTTGCGGCGTTCCAGCACCTCCCAGCGCTGTTCGTTCAGGCGCTGCACGTCGGTCTGTTCCATCCGCAGCGACGACACCTGGTCCAGGGCCGGGCCGCGCCACAACGCCGCGGCCTCGCCCAGCAGCCGCGCCTCCGTCTCCAGATCGGGCGCGCGCCGGGCTTCCGCGCGCAGCCGCTGGAACGTCAGCAGGTCGAGCTGGTCGTCCTCGACGTGGATCGAGTAGCCGGTCGGCCACGTGCGCACGAGTTTGCGGTCGGCCAGGTCGTCCAGCGTCTGCCTCAACCGCATGACGTACGTCTGCAAGGTCGCGCGCGCCGCACCCGACGGCTCGTCGCCCCAGAGGTGTTCCATCAGCTCGTAGGACGAGACCGGCGCGTTCGCCTTCATCAGCAACGCGGCGAGCAGGACACGCTGTTTGGCCGAGCGCAGCTCCACCGCCCGGCCCGAGTCGGTGACCTGCAACGATCCGAGAACCCTGAACTCCCACCGGCGTTGCATGGGCCCGATCCTAACCAGCCGGTAACCCGAGGTGTCAGCGAAATGTCAGCGGGCCGCGTGATGCTTCTCGCCCATGAAGCGGACAACCTTCCTCGCCGTCGCGGCGTTGTTCCTGGGAGTGGTGACGTCCGGCCAGGCCCAGGCCGAGAGCGCCCCCGGCTGCGGACCGGTGACGCAGATCGGCACCACCGGCTACATCGGTTCCGGCGGGCAGAAGTGGGCCTCGGTCAAGCAGTTCAAGGGCTGCGGCAAGAACTGGGCGTACATCTACACCTGGGACAGCGTGCACAACGCGGGCGCGCCCTACACCCCGGTGTTCGTCATCATCGCGAAGTGGGGCAGCGAGTCCTCACGTGAGCCGTACGCGCACGCGGGCCGCAAGGCGGGCAGCTACCGGCAGCAGGAACTCTGGTCCTACGGCACGGACACCCTGGACACCTGCACCAACGCGTTCGCCGAGTGGTACTCCGGCGCCGCGACCTACCGCGCCGAGACCAGCATCCGCTGCTGACGCACCAGACCGGAGCGGCGTCTTGGCCCCCCAGCGGGGCGCCGCTCCCCTTCAGACGGTGTCGCCGGGGCCCGAAGCCCAAACCTCTCCTCGGGCCCCGGTGACGCCTCCACGCTGCTAGGCCGCTCCTTGTGACGTCATGAACTTCCCCAGACGTGACGCCAGATCGTCCGCGGCCTCGTTGCCCCGCAACCGTTCCGCCTCCTGCTTCAACGGCCGCATGCGATCCCGGGTGCGGGCCGAGCGGATGGGACCGGACACCGCGATCGCCTGTTCCCCGACCTCGCGCGCGCGTTCGGTGTCGTTCTGCACCAGGTGGTTCATCGCCAGCGCGGCCAGCCGGAACGACTGGCTGCGCGACGTTTCCTCTCCCCCGGCGGAAATGGCCCTGGTGAGCAGCGGGATCGCCGTCCGCGCGTACTTCACGTCGCACGTGCGTGCGAGTTCGGTGTGCACCATGCCGCCGATGGACACCAGGTCGGCGAGGTCGAAGAACCGCGCCCACGGCGGTGCGTCCTCGGCGACGGACTGTCCGAACTCGTCCTCAGCACGTGCGAACTGGCGCAACGCCTGCCTTTCCGCGCCCATCTTCGCGAACGCCCACGCCTCGTTGGCGTGCAGGATCGACACGGCCAGCGTGGATCCGCTGGCCTGCGCGATGGGCAGACCTCGTTGGAACGACGCCAAAGCGTCCTCGGCGAGCTCGTAGTGCAGGTGCACGCGGCCCATCCGGTAGTGGATGTTCGCCTCCAGCGCGCTGTTGCCGGACGCGCGCGCGAGGCCCATCGCACGGCCGAAGTGCAGGTGTGCGGACTCCAGCAGTCCCATGTCGAACGACGCCCAGCCGGCCAGGTTGTGCAGGTCCGCGATGGCCACCTGGAGGCGGTGCAGGACCCGTCCTGCGGAGGCGGTGTCGAGCAGCGGGTTCGCCCAGTTCAGCAACGCGACGCAGGCGTCCCGGCAGGCACCGCCGCCATATTCGTGATCGAGTGCCCGAAGCGCACTTGTCAGAGATTCGACATGCCGCACGTCGGTCTTGTCCACGCGAGCCGGAAAAGCTTCGCCGCTGAACATAGGTTGGCCCTCCTGACGTGCGCCGCGCACCCGTTGCAGAGGTACCCGCTACACACCGCCGGTATTCACCGCGCCGCCGCCACCATCCCTCTGTCGGGCCTGGTCGGGAAGGGTCTTTGGACCTTCCCGGAACACGTCGGCGCGGCCACCACAACGCCGTGGTGGCCGCGCCTACGATTTCGGACGGCCGTGGTGATCGGAAAGGGGCCAACAAGGTGTCAGCACCGCCGAACTGAATCCATTTCCGGTAATTGCTCCTCACCGGAACGGCCGATCAAGTCACTCTTCCAGGCTCACCACCTGAGCGGGACACCTGTCCACCGCGTCACGAACACCCGGCAGCAGGTCGGCGGACGGTTCGGCGACCAGCACGAGGCCGAGCCCGTCGTCATCCGACTGATCGAACACGTCCGGTGCGGCGAGCACGCACTGGCCCGATCCGATGCACTTCGTCTGGTCTATCCGGACTGTCGTCACCAGACCACCGGAATCTCGGCGGCGCCATAGGTGATCATGTCGTTGCGGTACCTCAACTCCGTCACGGGCACGGCGGGCCGCAGGTTCGGGAACCGTTCGAACAGCGACCGAAGCCCGATCTGCAGCTCCGCGCGGGCCAGGTTGGCGCCGAGGCACTGGTGCGGCCCGAAACCGAACCCCAGGTGCGACACGGCGTCCCGTTCCAGGTCGAGCTCCCCGGCCCGCGGGCAGAGCGCCTCGTCGAGGTTCGCCATGAGCGACACGCTCACCCAGTCCCCCGCCCTGATCAGCACGCCGTCGACCTCGACGTCCTCGGTCGCCCTGCGGATCAGACCGGAGCCGCCGAGCTGGCCCACCGTGTACCGCATCAGCTCCTCGACCATCACGTCCGCGCGGCTCGGGTCGCGCTGGAGGATCTCCAGCTGGTCGGGCTTCTCGAACAGGTGCAGCGTGAACAGGCCGAGGAAGTTCGACGTGGTCTCGTGCCCGGCCGCGAGCAGCCCGATGCAGAGGAAGATCAGCTCGTCCATGCTGAAGTCGGTGTCGTTGGCCATCAGGCCGATCATGTCGTCGTTCGAGCCGGCGGCCTTCTTCTCCGCGACGATCGGCGCGAGCACCTCGGCGAGCTTGGTGGCGTGCGCGAGGTACTCGTCCTTCGAGCCGTTCTTGCCGAACAGGTCGCCCGCCGTGGCCTGGAACAGCTCCTGGTGCTCCGGCGGCACGCCCAGCAGTTCGGCGATCACCAGCGACGGCAGCGGCAGGCACAGCGAGGTGACCAGGTCCGCGGGAGCGCCCTTGGCCTCCATCACGTCGAGGTGCTCGTCGACGATCTGCTGGATGCGCGGACGCAGCTCGTTCATGCGCTTGACCATGAAGCCGCGCGAGAGAGGGCGGCGCAACCGCATGTGCTCGGCGCCGTCGATGCCGTTGATGTTGCCCGGCTGGTCGGGGTCGAGCACGGTCTCGCCCTCGTCGGTGCGCATCTCGGGCTGGCCGCCCTTGCGGGTGCTGAACCGCGCGTCGGACAGGACCTGCCGGACACCGGCGTAGCTGGACACGACCCAGGCCTCGACACCGTTGGGCCAGAGCATCTTCACCGGTCCGTCGCCGACGGCCTCCGGAAAGCCGGTCGGCGGCTGCAGCGGGTGGTCGCGCTCGTGCAGGACCGGGCAGACGGCAGCTTCAGTCACGGGAAATCCCCCTCAACAGAACAGAACTGTTCTTTTGAATCCATGACCGAACGTAGCGAAGAAACTACTCTTTGACGAGTTATTTGGCCCTAAAGGTGCCGATCAGCGGTCTCAACAGGCCGTCGACGATGCTGTCGATCACGTTCTGCTCCTCTGACCGCAGGACGAACGTCGAGATCAGCGCGGTGATGAGGACGTCGGCGTTCAGGTCGCCCGGCAGTTCACCCCGGTCCTTCGCCCGGTCCACGGCGACCCGGAGGTGCTCGGTGTAGGCGCGGTCGACGTGTTCCTCGCGCAGGCACGCGAGGTCGGCGTCCTGGCGGCTGCCCTCGAGCAGCCCGAGGAAGATCCCGGCGGTATCGAACGGCCTCGGCTCGTACCACGCCAGCAGGATCTGGCGGACGTCCTCGGCGAACGTCCCCTCGTCCGGCTGCGACAGCCGGGGCAGGTTGGCCTTCAGCGCGTCCGTGATGAGCCGCGCCTTGGACGGCCAGCGCTGGTAGAGGCTCGCCTTGCTGGCACGTGCCCTGCCCGCGACCAGGTCCATGTTGAACCGCGCGTAGCCGACCTCGGCCAGCACTCCGAGCACGGCGGCGAAGACCTCCTGCTGACGCGCCGGTGCGTCCAGGGGCGTGCGACCCACACCGGCCTCCCTCGGCTCAGGTGACGTGCACCGTACCGGGAGCGTCCATGAGCCGGCCCGTGCGCCGCACCGACATCCACCGCAACTGCGTGCCGTGCGCCGCCGTGATCAACGACTGGATCACCACGACGTACATCAGCTGCCGGTACAGGACCTGTTGCAGGGGATAGGCCCACAACGGCTTGAGCGACTCGCCGTCGAGCCGCAGCGCGTAGCCCGCGCTCGCCGTCTGGATCAGCAGGAACACCGCCCACACGATCAACGCGAGCGGTGCGTCCGCGACGAGGAACCCGTACAGCACGAAGAGGTCCATCACCGGTGCGAGCAACGGCAGCAGCAGGTGGAACGCCAGCAGGTAAAGGATGCCGAACCGGCCCATCGGCCCGTTCTCCACCAACGCGCCGCGGTGCTTCCACATCGCCTGAAAAGTGCCGTACGACCAGCGATAGCGCTGCTTGAACAGGCCGTGGACGGTGGCGGGCGCCTCGGTCCAGGCCTTGGCCTCCGGACGGTAGGCGACCCGCCAGCCCGCGCGCGTGACGGCCATCGTGAGGTCCGTGTCCTCGGCCAGCGTGTCGTCGCTGACGCCGCCGACGTCGACGAGCGCGGCCCTGCGGAACGCCCCGACCGCGCCCGGCACCGTCGGGATGCAGCGCAGCGCGTGCAGGATCTGCCGGTCCAGGTTGGACCCCGCGCAGTACTCCAGGTGCTGCCAGCGCCCGAGCAGACCCTGCCGGTTGCCGACCTTCGCGTTGCCGGAGACCGCGCCGACGTCGTTGTCCGCGAACGGCTGCACGAGCTGGCCGACCGTGTCCGGCTCGAAGATCGTGTCGCCGTCCACCAGCACGAGCACGTCGTGCGTCGCCTCGCGGATGCCCGCGTTCAACGCCGCGGGCTTGCCCTGGTTGGCCTGCCGGATCACGGTGACGCCGGGCAGGTCCAGTTCCTCGGCGATGTCCGCGGTGCCGTCCGTCGAGCCGTCGTCCACGACGATCACCTCGACGTCGGCCAGGTGGTCGTTCCCGGCGATGGACCTGACGGTGGCGACGATGTTCAGCGCCTCGTTGAACGCGGGGACGACCACGGAGACCGGCGGCGCGTGCCACGGCGGCGGCTCCTCCTCGCTCTCACGCCGCAGCCGGCGGTCGGTGTGCGCGAGGCCGAGCTGCATGAGAGTGCGCAGCAGGCCGAGCAGGGCGGCGATCGCGATGGCCGTGCCGAACAGCACGAGCACGATGCCGCCGTTGCGCTGCGACCACGTGGTGACCGCGCCGGTGAACCGTTCGCGCGCGGAGGCCGCGACCGGCTGCTCGTCGCTGATCAGCACGAACCGGTAGCCGGGCTGCTTCGCGAGCTCGCGGGCGATGTCGCCGCCGATGCTGCCGTCGTCGTGCAGCCGGACGACGCCACCCTTGTCCTGCAACGCCATCCGGACCAGCGTGCCGATGTCCTGGTACTCGCGGTCGCCGCTGTCGACCTCGGCAGGAGCGCCGACCAGTCGCGTGTGGACACCCAGCGCGTCGGCGAGCGCGGCCTGGGCGAAGGCGACGTTGAGCGAGTTGGCGAGATCACCCTCGGCGCGGAACCCGTCGAGGCCGATCCGGTGCCCCTCGGCGACGATCCGCCGCGCCACGTCGGGATGGCGGGTGACCTGGGCCCCGGTGACGTAGAAGGTCGCCTTGACACCGGCGGCCCGCAACCTCTCCAGGGTGCGCGGGGTCCACTTCGGGTCGGGGCCGCCGTGGAACGCCAGCGCGAGCGTGCCCTCCGGCAGCTCGCGGTGCTCTCCCGTCTGCTGCACGGGCACGGGCCTGATCGCGGCGTAGGCGTGGAACGACACCACGCTCATCAGCACGAGCAGCCCGAGCAGGATGGAGATCCAGTGCAACCGTGGCGTGCGCTTCACCACGCTCCCAGCAGCGTGCCACCCACCACGGCGGCGAACAGGATCAGTCCACTCGCGACGGACCAGCTGATCAGCCTCGCCGCTACCCGTCTACCGCCGCTTCTGTCGACGAAGACCTGCATTTCCTTCTTCCCCCAATGAAAACGCGGACGACCGTGACCAGCAGTGCCGCGCCGACCGCCGCCGCCATCCACGGAAACCCGTTCACCAGCCACGGGATCGCGTCTGCGGCGAACTCCTTGCTGCTCCCCCACGACGGCAGCCTCTTCGACTGCCGCTCCCAGGCCGCGTTGCCCACCGCGACGACGACGAAAACGAGAGGTGGCGCCGGTGCCACCGTCCACAACCCGATGCGACGAACGAGTGCCGAGGCCACGACCGTGCCGCCCACCAGCCACACGCCGAAGGCCCAGCCGATGTCGCCCCCGTCCACCCAGACCCCCGTCTGCGTGAACACCGCCAGCATCGCGAGCGCGGCGAGACTGGGCAGTTGAACCCCCATGAACACCTAGAATAGTTCAGGGGGTGTCGTGTTCATGCAATCAGGTGGTGGCTATCACCGCACGGTCTTTCTCGTCCTGACGCGCACCGCCTGGCTGGGCCTGAGCGCGGTCCTGCTCGCCGCCTCGGCGTTCGCCTGGTCCACTGTGTCCACCATCTCGACCGGCGTCGAGCGGTCCTACGCGATCCCGGACGACGCGCCCCGCTCGGAGTCCGGCCGCAACATCCTGATCATGGGCCTGACCACGAGGCTGGACCTGCACGGCGAACCGCTGCCCGACGACGTGCTGCGGCGCATGCAGGCGGGCGAGAGCGACCGCGGCGGCTACAACGCGAACACGCTGATCCTGTTGCACATCCCCGCTTCCGGGCCCGCGGTGGCGATGTCCGTGCCGCGTGACAACCTCGTGCCGCTGACCTCGGGCGGCGAGGGCAAGATCAAGGAGGCCTACGGCCGGGCCAAGATCGTCGAGGAGGACCGGCTGCGCGAGGCCGGCACGCACGACAAGCGCGAGCTGGAACGCGCCGGGCGTGAGGCGGGACGCAGGGCCCAGGTGCAGACGGTGTCGGCGTTCCTGAACCAGCCGATCGACCACCTGGTGGAGATCTCGTTGATCGGGTTCTTCCACGTCGCCGAGGGGCTCGGCGGCGTGGACGTGTGCCTGCGCAACGCGGCGAAGGACCCGTTGTCCGGCGCGGACTTCCCGGCCGGGCCGCAGCACCTCGACGCGGGCCAGGCGCTGTCGTTCGTGCGGCAGCGGCACGGTCTGCCGAACGGAGATCTGGACCGCACGCGGCGGCAGCAGGCGTTCCTGTCGGCCGTGGCGAAGAGGCTCAAGGGCGCCGACGTCACCGCCGTGCAGGCGATGATCGACATGGCGAAGCAGGACGTCGTGCTGGACGCGCGGTTCGACCTGATCGAGTTCGCCAGGAACATCCCGTCCGAGGTGCGGTTCGACACGCTGCCGATCGAGGGCGGCGCGCACCTGGGCGGGCTCGACGTGAACAGGGTGGACCAGGCCAAGGTGCGGGCGAAGGTGACCGAACTGGCCACCGCGCCGCCTCCCCCGCCGCCCAACGACGGCATCCCGTGCATCGACTAGCTGCGTCGACTAGCTGCGTCGTTCGGTGACCCAGGTGGCGATCTGCGCGCGTGAGGTGAAGCCGAGCTTCTGCAGGATCCGCTCGACGTGCCCCTCCGCGGTCCGGCGCGCGATCACCAGGCTGGCCGCGATCTCCTTGTTCGAACTGCCACCGGCGATGAGGTCGGCGACCTGCTGCTCGCGGCGGGTCAGCGGGGTCAGGGCCACGACGGGTGCCGGATCCTCGGCCTGTTCCTCACCGATGGCGAACGCGATGGCGTCCTCCAGCTGGAGGTCCATGCCCTTGCGGAACATCTCCCGGAACTCGTGCTCGCCGAGCGCGGAGACCGTCGCCGACTCGCACTCGCCGTGCGGGGCGCCGAAGTAGCGCGACCCGAACATGGGATAGCCCACCGACTGCCAGATCTCGTTGGTGGCGCCCAGCAGCGTGGCCGCACGCACCGCGTCGCCCTGCGAGGCGGAGATCCAGGCCAGCACCTCTATCGCGAGCACGATGCCCAGCAGGTCGTGGAACGAGCGCTTCATCCGCAGGCACTCCCGGCCGAGCCGGTCGGCGCGCACGAGGTCACCGCTGACCCACGCGCACAGGGCCAGCCCGTAGACCGCGTACCCCTGCGCCCACAGCTCGCCGTGTTCCTCGCCGACGGCCCTGGCCTCGACGCAGAGCCGTTCCGCGGCGGCGAAGTCGTGCTGGAACGTCGCGGAGATAGCGAGTTCGACGCCGGCGAGCATGGTGTGGCTGTTGACCGTGCCCTGGCCCTGGTAGAGGCGCATGGCCTCCTCGAACAGGCTGTCCGCGAGGTGCAGGTCGTCGCCGACGAGGTGCGTGCAGCCGAGGCGGTGGGTCGCGTAGGCGAGCGCGGGACCGTCGCCCGACGCGGCGGCGTACTCGCGGCACTCGTCGAGCATCCGCGTCGACGCGGGCAGGTCTCCCTGCAACGTCGACACATAACCGTTGACCCACAACGCCTTGGCCCGCAACGGACCCGGCTTCGCGTTCGCCACGGCGCGGTCGAGCCAGTGCCGGCCCTCGCCGAGCATGCCGCAGCCCGCCCAGTAGAACCACAGCGTGCTGGCCAGGTGCACGCAGTGGTCGGTGTCGTGGTCGAAGCAGAAGTCCAGGGCGGACCGCAGGTTCGGGTGTTCCAGGCGTGTCAGCGAGAAGATCTGCGGCTGGGCGGGGCCGAACCACTCCTTCTCGCGCCGCTCGGCCCACTCGATGAAGTGGTCGCGGTGCCGTTCGCGCAGCACCTGCTCGCGGCCGGCGTCGCGCAGCTTCTCCAGGCCGTACTGGCGCAACGGCTCCAGCAGCCGGAACCGGGTGCCGGACGGGTGCTGCTCCGACACCACGACCGACTTGTCGACCAGGCCCATCAGCGAGTGCATGACCTGCTCTGGCGCGACGCCGTCACCGGAGCAGACCCGTTCCGCCGCCTCCAGGTCGAACGTGCCGGCGAACACCGACGCCCGCGCCCACAGGATCTGCTCGGCCCGCGTGCACAGGTGGAAGCTCCAGTCGACGGCGGCGTGCAGCGTCTGGTGGCGCGGATCGCCGCCGCGTTTGCCGTCCGCGAGCACCCGGAACGTGTTGTCCAATCTGGACGACAGGTGGTCGAGGCTGAGCACGCGCAGGCGCACCGCGGCCAGTTCGATGGCCAATGGGATTCCACCGAGCAGGGCGCAGATCTGGCTGACCTTGGCGTGGTTGCGCGCGGTGAGGGCGAATCCGGGTTCGACGGCGGCGGCCCGTTCCGCGAACAGCGCCAGCGCCGGGTCCTGCGGCAGCGGCGCGACCTGCCAGAGGTGCTCGCCGTCGATGCCGAGGCGTTCCCTGCTGGTGACGAGCACGCGCAGACTCGGGACACCGCGCAGCAACGCGTCCACGAGGCGTGCGGTGGCCCCGACGACGTGCTCGCAGTTGTCCAGGACGATCAGCGTCTGCCGGTCGCGCAGGTGTTCCATCAGGACCGTGCGGTGCATGCGGACCGTGTCGTTGCGAACGCCCAATTGTTCCAGAACCGTGTGCACGACCAGTTCCGGATCGGTGACGCCACCCAGTTCGACGAACCACACCCCGTCGCGGAACGCCCTGCTCGTCTCGGCGGCAGCACGCAACGCCAGCCGCGTCTTGCCGACGCCACCAACACCCGTAAGAGTGACGAGGCGCGACTCGGACAGCAGCCTTCGCACCTCGGCGACGTCGTGCTTGCGGCCGACGAAAGTAGTTGTGTCAGCAGGCAAATTGCCTCTGCGACCTGGGGAAAGCGAACCGCCCACAGCCCGCACCCTAGGTCGGTGCGATCGCCCGCTGCAACGCGGTCCCCCGGAGGCACCAACGTGGAAACACGGGTAGTTACACCCTAGGGCCCATGTGGTGACCCCATCAGTCTTGAAGGCTTGGGGACGGGCCTGCGGGAGGGACGGGATCATGGCCGGTGACAGCCTCGGGGTGGACGTCCGGGAGCAGAACGGCGTGCTCGTCGTCCGGCTCAGCGGGCGACTCGACTGGACGACGTACATGCGCGCGCAGGACGTGCTGCTCGACTGCGCGACCAAGGAGCTCGTCGGCGTGGTGGTGGAGCTGGACGATCTCGTCGCCGAGTCGCCCGCGCTGCTCGTGCTGTTCGACGTCGTGTGGCTGTCCGCGGCCCGCTGGCCGGGCATCTCGCTGAGCCTCGTCGTCAGTGATCACCAGCTGCGGTCGACGCTGGAGTCACGTGGTCTTCCCCGGCACATCCCGATGTACTCGACGACGCCGGAAGCGCTGGCCGCGGTGGTGCGGCTCCGGCACGAGGACCGGGTGGACGCGCAACTGCCGACGTGCCGATGCCTGCCGCACGTGGCCGAGCGGATCACCGAACGCGCCTGCGAACGGTGGGGCGTCCAGTCGTTGCTCGACGTGGCGCCGCAGGTGGCCGTGGAGCTCGTGTCGCACATCGAGGACGACAGCCCCCTCGCGCTGCTGCTGCGCATGCGCGGCGACAAGATGTCCGTTGCCGTGCGCACGACCGCACGCTTCGACCTCAAGCAGTGGCACGTCATGCGGCACAACGTCGCGTCCATTGCCGTCTGCAACTTCACCATGGGCGAGACGCCGGCCGGTGGCGGCCGGCACATCATCTGGGCGTTGCTCGACGTGCCGGAGGACAGCCAGCGGCCTCCGAGCCATCTCCCGGAGGCCGCCGTCTTCACCCACCAGGTTTAGTTCTTCCGGGTCGTTCTACCGTGCGTGCGTGACGGCGTTCATCGCGGCGATGCTCGTCAGGTAAGCCCTGACGAACTGCCCGTTCGCCGCGGTGTCCGGCGGTGAGTCCACGCACTGGTGCAACCAGCAGCGATGCCAGGCGCACGTCACTCGGGCTTCAGGGTCGAGGCCGAGCTCCTCAGCCAGGTCTTCGGCCTTCAGCACCGCCGTCAGCGTCGTGTCCACGACTTCGCCGGAGGTCACCAGCCGCAGGTGCGCGCGTCGCCTCATATGCACAGAATGCGCTCGCCAACCAGAGCACGTATACCCGGATTTATACCTGCTCAATCACTTCTTCCGCCGGATTCCACTCGACGCGGCCCCTCTTCTCAGCGGGTCGCGCGGGCCCTACGCTCGGATTCCAACGGCCGCGCAGAGGTGCACTCCATGGCGGATCCCGCTTTCTTCCCTCCTCCGCACTCCAGCCGCATCGGCACGAGCGATGTGGAGCAGCTGGAGGCGCAGACCCGTTCGTTGCGTTCGGTCGACTACCAGTACGGCGGAGGGGCGTGCCGCGACGCGGTCGTCGTGCGGATCTATTGGGCGCAACAGCTTCTGGACGCCGAAGCCTCGGACATCGTGCGGGCGCGCCTGCTGTCCGCCGTCGCGGATCTGCACAACCTGGCCGGGTGGACGTCGTTCGACTGCGGTCAGGTCGGGGCCGCTTACCACCATTTCGACCGTGCGCTGGATTTGGCGCGGCACGACGAAGACCTGACGACCAACATCGTTTACCGGCGAGGGCGCGTCCATCTGCATCACGGCGCACCGGGTGATGCGCTGGCTTACTTCCAGCGGGGCGCTTTCGCACCATTGGCGTCGAGCATCATGTATTTGAACGAGGCGTGGGCGTACGCGCGCCAAAGCCGTTCCGCCGAGGCGTTGCGCGCACTGGGCAGGGCACACGACTCGTTCGCGTCCGCGGACATGGCGCGCACGCCGGACTGGGCGCGGTTCCACGACGAGACCGACCTGACCGCGATGACCGGCACGATCCACGCCGAGCTCGGTGACACCCGGCTGGCGATTCCGGCGCTGACGTCGGCGATCGAGGGGTTCGGGCCGGCGATGGCGCGCAGCGGCACGTTCTGCCTGACCGCGCTGGCCGCCTGCCACTTCCTCGACGGCGACCTCGACGAGGGGCAGGCCGTGGGGCTGCGGGCGGTGAGCGCGGCGGAGGAGCTTCGGTCGGAACGGGTGTGGGACCGGTTGCGGCCGATGGCGCAGGCGGCGGCAGCGCGTGGCATCTCCCTGCGCTGACGATGCCGAGGTGATCTTTGCAGAACCCGAACATTCGGCGGACCGTGCTCTGATCGTGAGCGGTCATCGTTCTGTGCCATGAACATTTCGCGAATCGGTGGGCTCGTGCTGGGGATGCTGCTGCTGGGCGCGGGCACCGCGTCGGCGCAGGAGCCGATCACGATCAGCCCCGAGAAGGTGCAGCAGATCTGCTCGAACCGCGTGCCCCGGGTCGAGGCCAAGGTCAAGGCGCTGACCGACAAGATCAACGGCAGTCCGGAGACCCTGGGCTCGAAGAAGTGGATCGAGCAGAAGGCCGCCGACGCCCGCAAGGCCGGCAACACGGCCCGCGCGGACGTCCTCGACGCGCGGCTGAAGCTGCGGGACGCGCAGCTCGTGAAGTTGGCGAAGGCCGGCGAGCGCGTGGCCAAGTTCAAGTCCGAGCACTGCGGGTCCAAGTGAGGTGGGTCGCGGCTCTGGTTCTGCTGGTGTCCCTGACGGCGTGCCGGGGTGAGGCTCCGGTGTCGGACCTCGATGATGTGGAATCAACGCTGAACAGCATCGAGTCGGACATCAACCAGCCGGGGTGAACGCGTGGAACGTGGCCTGGTGCTCGTCGTGGAGGACGAACCGGCGATCGCCGAACTCGTCGCGCTGTACCTGAGGCGCGACGGCTTCGGCGTGCACCTGGAGTCCTCGGGGGACGCGGCACTGGCCGCGGTCCGGTCGCTGTCGCCCGTGGCGGTGGTCCTGGACGTCGGCCTGCCCGTGCTGAACGGCATCGAGGTCTGCCGCGCCATGCGCGCCGCCGGCGACTGGACGCCCGTGCTGTTCGTGACGGCCCGCGACGACGAGGTGGACCGCCTGCTCGGGTTGGAACTGGGCGCCGACGACTACATCACCAAGCCCTTCAGCCCACGCGAACTGGCACTGCGCGTGCGCACGGTCCTGCGCCGCTCGTCCGGCCCCGTGTCGGACGTTCTGCAGGTGGGTTCGGTACGGCTCGATGTCGGCGAACGGCGAGCGTTCGCCGGCGCGGACGAGGTGTCGTTGACGTCGACGGAGTTCGGGCTGCTTTCGTACCTGATGAAGAATCCACGTCAGGTGTTCTCGCGCGAGCAACTACTTTCCGCCGTGTGGGGCTACTCCTCCGTGGCCGGTACACGAACCGTCGACGTCCACATAGCCCAGCTCCGAGCCAAGTTCGGCGCGTTGAGTCCAATTCGGACAGTGCGCGGCGTCGGCTACTCGGCGGACGCGTCGTGAACCTCGCCGGCCGAATCGCGTTGCTGTGCCTGGGAGTCGCGTTCGTGGCCGTCGTCGTCGCCGGCTTCGTGTCACTGCGCCTGGTGCTCTCGACCTCACAACAGGTGAGCCGCGAGTTCCTGCGTTCCCAGGCAGACGTCGTGGCGAGTCAGATCTCGAACAACCGCGTGGAACAGATCCTGGAGGGCCAGGACATCGCGATCGTCCGGATCACCGCCTCCGGCGACGTCACCGGCGACGACCGCGCCGCGGTCCGCGCGGTCCGTGCCATCGAGTACCGCGGGGTGCTGTCGGGTTCTCCTGTGTCCGGGGTGAGCGGCCGTCTGAACGTGGAAGCCCGTCCGTCGGGGGCGGGCGGCTTCGCCCTGGTCCAGGAGACCGAGACCACCGGCACCTACCGCAAGCTGGTCCGCAACATCCTCGGCGCCCTGGGCATAGGCCTGGCCGTCGCCTGCGTCGCGGGCCTGGCCCTGGGCACGTTCCTGGCCCGCCCGCTACGCCGAGTCGCCTCCGTGGCCCACGCCATGAGCGCGGGCCGCCGAGACCTCAGAGTCCCGGTCGCCGGCACCCACGAACTGGCCGAGGTGAGCACGGCCGTGAACTCCCTCGCAGACGCGTTGCAACGCAGCGAATCCCGCCAACGCGACTTCCTGCTGTCCGTCTCCCACGAACTACGCACCCCTCTCACCGCCGTGACGGGCTTCGCGGAATCCCTGGCAGACGGCGTCGTCTCCGGCGCACAGGTAGCCCCCGTGGGCACCGTGATCCTGGAGGAGTCCCGCCGCCTCGACCGCCTGGTCACCGACCTGCTCGACCTCGCCCGCCTGGGCGCCGACGACTTCCGCCTGGACATGGCCACCGTGTCCCTGGAACCGGTCGTCCGCACGGCAGCCGAGGTGTGGCACGCCCGTTGCCACGCCCGAGGCGTGAACTTCTCTCTTGAGGTGTCCGCCTCGCCGGTCGTGCAGGCCGACGCACGGCGCCTACGCCAGGTCATCGACGGCCTGATGGAGAACGCCCTGCGCGTCACGCCTGCCGGTCGCCCCGTCGTGCTCGCGCTGTCGTCCGTGCTGGAGGTGCGGGACGGCGGCCCCGGGCTGGCCGCCGAGGACTACGCGGTGGCGTTCGATCGCGGGGTGCTGCACGCGCGGTACCAGGACTCCCGGCCCGTCGGGACCGGGGTGGGGCTCGCGCTGGTGCACGGGCTGGTGACGCGGATGGGTGGGACGATCACGGCCGGGCCTGCCGCAGAGGGCGGGGCCGCCTTCACCGTGACGCTGCGGTCAGGACCTCAGCATCCGGGACGGGAACACGACGCGGGCGGCTGACGGCAGGTCCGCGCCGTCCGGCGATGCTCCCGCGACGTCCCACACCTCTTGCAGGGCAACGAACAGCTCGTCGATCTGCGGTCCGGTGCGGGCGCCCAGCGAGTTGCTGCGCTCCCAGGCGACCTCACGCCAGCCGCCTTTCGGCACTCGGCGTGCCGAGTTGGCCAGCGGCCGCAACGAGGCCTGCAACCGGTGCTCAAGCCCCTCGCCGACCGCCTTGACGCCGAACCGGTCGATCGCCGCGGCGGCGTGCGGGAGTTGCGACCACGCCACCACCGCGACGCGGTGCCAGATCTCGGGCGGGAACGTGTTCGCCAGGTGGTGGCTTTCGCCGATCGCGAGGTCCTTCAGCCTGCGTCCGGCCTCCAGCGTCTGCCCGACGTACAGCAGTCCCCACTGCAGCCACACCCCGTAGACGGCCGGTCCCGTCAGACCGCCGGCCAGCGCGCTCCCGAGCTGATGCGCGAACGTGTAGCGGTGCTCACGCCAGGCGCGTGCCGTGTCCTCGGTCGCGGCGACGTCACGCATCGCGTGCCACCAGCGGTCGAACGGGACGTCGGGTACTCCGGGGACCATCTGATCAATCTAGCGATCACTTCGCCTGCGGCAGCTTGACCTTCTTCTTCGAGCCCGGCGACGACGGCGGCGGCACCACGGGCCCGATGTCCCCGTCCGGGGCCTCGTCCAGGTCCACGATCACCGGCGCGTGGTCGCTCGGCCCGGTCCCCTTGCGCGCGTGCCGGTCGATCCAGGCGGCTTTGGCCCGCGGCGCGACCGAGCTGGACGCGAGGATCAGGTCGATCCGCATGCCGAGGTCGCGGTGGAACATGCCGGCCCGGTAGTCCCAGTAGCTGAAGATGCGCTCGTTCGGCCACCGGTCGCGCACGACGTCGTGGAACCCCAACGCTTCGATGGCCTGCAAGGCTGCGCGTTCGGGTTCGGTGACGTGGGTCTGGCCGATGTAGGCCTCGGGGTCGAACAGGTCGGCGTCGGCCGGCGCGATGTTGATGTCGCCGCACACCAGCGCGTCCGCGGGTCCGGCTTCCAGCACGTCGCGGAGTGCGGCGAGCCATTCGAGCTTGTACTTGTAGTGGTCTGATTCGGGCTCACGGCCGTTCGGCACGTACAGCGAGTGGACGCGCACGCCGCCGCACGTCGCGGCTACGGCGCGGGCCTCGACGTGTGGGAAACCCGGTGCGCCGGCTACGCCTACCGCTACGTCTTCCAGACCCACGCGGGAGAGCAGGGCCACGCCGTTCCACTGGGTTTCGCCGAACAGCGCCACCTCGTAGCCGCGTTCCTTCAGGGCGTCGCCGAGCAGCGCGGTGAAGGCGTCGTCGGCCAGCTTCGTCTCCTGCAGGCACACGACGTCCGGCTGTCGCTGGTCGAGCCACGGCAGCAGGCGGGGCACGCGTTGCTTGACGGAGTTCACGTTCCAGGTCGCCACTCGCACGCGCTCCACGGTAGTCACAGCGGCTAGAGCGCGCATGGAGCTACACGCGCACAGGTGATCGCAAGCCGCGTGCCGCCACCCACGCGACGATGGGCAGCACTACGAGAGACAACAGTCCCCACTGGAGGTTCCAAGCGCTCGCGACCGCACCGACCACCGGCGATCCCAAGCCACCGACGCTGACGGCGAGACCCAGCGTGACGCCGCTGGCCGTGCCGAGCCGGTTGGGCAGGTAGTCCTGGCCGAGGGTGACGTGCAGCGAAAACGGCACGTACAACGCCACGGCCGTAAGCGCCACCATCACGAAAACAAGTGGACCGGGCACCAACGCGACACCAGCGACAGCAGGCACCGCGGCCGCATACGACACCTGCAGCACCCGGACACGCCCGTACCGCCCGGCCAGCACGCCGCCGAGCAACGTGCTCGCGGCACCGGCCCCGAACAGCACGACCAACGCCGCCGCACCGGCCGCCGGGCCACCACCGACCCGATCCGACACCCAGATCGCGAGGAACGTCCCGAGCCCGAACGTCACCATCGACCGCGCGACGATCACCGCGGTCAGCCGGCTGAACTGACCCCAGTCGTCCCGTCCGGCCGCAACAGGCACCGAAGCCGAAGCGCCGTGCACGCCTCGCAGCGCCGCGAACGTCAACACGCCTCCCACCAGCGCGGGAACGGCGAGCAACGGGCTCCACGCGAGGCCCCCGAACGCCAGCACCGGCGTGACGAGCACCGGTCCCAGCGCGAACCCGACGTTGCCGCCCACCGCGAACCAGCTCATGCCGACGTGACTGTCCTGCGCCACGCGACGCGCGAGCCGGGCGGCCTCCGGGTGATACGCGGCCACGCCGAGGCCGGACAACGCGATCGCGAGCCACGTGAGGACGTACGAGTCGCTCAGCCCGGACAACCCGATGCCCACACCCGCGAACGTCATGCCCACGGGAACCAGCCACGGCATGGGCCGCCGATCCGTCAGCACCCCGAACAACGGCTGCACGACCGACGACAGCAGCGTCGCGGCGACCGTGATGCCGGCCGCCGCGAGGTAGCTGTAACCGCGTTCCAGCACGAAGAACGGCACGACGGCCGGCACGGCGCCCTGGTAGAGGTCGTCCACCGCGTGACCGGCGACCAGGACCGACATCCGCCAGCGAGAGTTGTTCACGCACCGATCGTGGCCCCGTCCAGCACGTTCGCGATTCCGATATTCTGCCGATGTATGTCGAATTCTCGCCATCTGCCGGCGGCGCCGACCACGAGCCGCGACCTGGCGGCCGCCAGTGGTGTCAGCGCGCACTGGCATGACGAGCACCAGATCGTCTACGCGAGCCGCGGCGTCGTGGCCGTGCACACCGAGGCATCGAGATGGATCGCGCCCGCGCACCGTGCGTTGTGGATCCCGTCCGGCGTCGTGCACTCGCACCGCGCGTACGGCGTCACACGGCTGCACTTCCTCGGACTCACGCAGAACCCGTTGAAGCTCCACGAGCCGACCGCTCTCGCCGTCTCACCACTGCTCAGAGAACTGCTGATCACCTACACAGAGCTCACGGACCGAGAAACCCCTGCGGGCAAACGGATGCGCTCGGTACTGCTCGACCAACTCGCCACCACAGCCGAACAACCTGTGCGCGTGCCGACGGCCCACGACCCCCGGCTCGCGGCGGTCTGCGCGACGCTCGAGACCGACCCCTCGGACGCACGCGGTCTCGATGCGCTCGGACGGGAGGCCGGCGCGAGCAGCAGGACGCTGACCAGGCTGTTCCGCGACGAGATGGGCATGACCTTCCCCCAGTGGCGCACGCAGCTGCGGCTCTACCACGCCCTGCGCCTGCTGGCGGAAGGCCAGCCTGTCACCTCCGTGGCCCTGCGGTGCGGATTCGCCACCGCGAGCGCGTTCATCGACGTCTTCCGCCGCTCGCTCGGTCACACTCCCGGTTCGTACCGCTAACCCTGCCGGCGCAGCAGGCTCGATCCTCCGCCGTCCCACCGCATCCCGCGATCGCCGTGGCCGCTCTGCTCGGCGTCGGAGAGCCGCAACAGGTCGTGGTCGAAGTGGACGATGTGACCGACCAGCCCGCCGGTCAGCGCCGCGAACCAGATGGACGGCCGCACACCGGTCACCGCCCGTTCCAGCGTCACCTCGGCGCCGGTGCTCGTCGCCTCCAGGTAGTCCCCTGCCCTGCGCACGGTCATGCCGGCGTGCTCGACGGTGCGCACGATCGGCTCGAACTCCGGGGTGTCCAGGATGAAGATCGCGGGCATCAGCGGGTCACCGCCCCGTACCGTTCCGCGACCAGCGCGGCCTTGCGCTGCCACATGGCGTCCACCGTGGGGTTCGGCCCTGCCGCGACCTCTCGCAGGGCGCGGACGGTGATGTCGGCGTCACGGGCGTCGATGTCGCCGAACGGGCGCAACGGGTAGGCGATCTCCAGCTGGATGCCGTTGGGGTCGTCGAAGTAGATGGACTCCAGCAGTTCATGAGCCAGTGGCGGGGTCACCTTGACGCCGTGGGACTTGATCTGGTCCCGCCACGCCATCATCTCCTCTTTGGTGTCGACGTGGAACGCGATGTGCCGGGACAGGTGCATCAGGTCCGACGTGTGCAGGGAGTTCTCCTGCAGTCCGAAGTAGTAGAAGAACGCCAGGTAGTTCCCCTTGCCCAGACCGAAGAAGAAGTGCACGAAGTCCGGGAACTCCTCGGCGAGCCACCCCGTGCCGGTCACCGCGTGGGTGAGGGGCAGCGTCATCACCTCGCGGTAGAAGTCGACGGTCTCCCCCGGCTTCCAGGTGACGTGCGCGAGGTGGTCGACTCCCTTCAGTTCCGTGCCGAGGCTCAGCGAACTGGGGTCCATGATTCCTCCGTCTTGCTCGCGAATTGGGCTCGGACCGACTTGCGGTCCACCTTGCCGACCGGGGTGAGCGGCAGCCGGTCGAGGGACTCGACCTGTTCGGGAAGCTTGTAGTCGGCCACGCCGTGGGCGGTGAACTCGGCGCGGACCTCGGCCAGGCTGGGTGCCGCACCGCGGGGGACCACGACGAGGCAGACGCGCTCGCCGAACCTCGGGTCCGGTACCGGTACGGCGAGGGCGTCCGCGACGTCGAGCACGGCCCGTGCCACGGTCTCCACCTCCTCGGCGGACACCTTCTCGCCGCCGCGGTTGATCAGGTCCTTGCGCCTGCCCTCGACGACGAGGTTGCCGTCCTCGCGCAGCCGGACCAGATCTCCGGTGCGGTACCAGCCGTCCGGCGTGAACGCCCGCGCGTTGTGCTCGGCCGCGCGGAAGTAGCCGCGCGGTGTGTACGGGCCGCGCGTCAGCAGTTCGCCGATCTCACCGGCGGGCAGCGGCCGGTCCGACTCGTCGACGACGAGCACCTCGTCGCCGGGGCTGATCGGCCTGCCCTGGGTGTGCAGCAGCACCTCGTCCGAGTCGTCGAGCCGGGTGTAGTTGAGCAGGCCTTCCGCCATCCCGAACACCTGCTGCAGCCGCACCCCGAGCATCGCCGGGATCTCCTGTGCCAGCACCGGGTCCAGCACCGACCCGCCGACCTGGACCACGGCGAGACTCCCGAGGTCCGGACGCGTCTCGCGGGCCTTCTCGACCCAGCGCCGCGCGATCGCGGGCACCAACGAGGTGATCGTGATCCGTCGTCGCGCGATCGTCTGGAACGCGCGGACGGGCTCGGGCGAGGCCAGCAGCACGGCCTGGCCGCCGACCGCCAGCGCCCCGAGGATTCCCGGGCAGCCCAACGGGAAGTTGTGCGCCGCCGGCAACGTCACCAGGTACCTGGTCTCCGCGGAGAAGCCGCACACCTCCCCGCTGCGCCGCAGGTTGTACTCGTAGTCGTTGTGCGTGCGGCCGATCATCTTCGGCAGCCCGGTCGTGCCACCGGACAGCAGGAACAACGCGGCGTCGCCGGGATCCGGTGCGAGCGCGTCCAGCCGTCGCCGCCGTCCCTCACCGGTGCTGATGGAACGCAGCAACGCCGTCAGGTCGACGTGGCCCGGTAGCGCGAACTCGCCGACGACGCCCACCGCGCACCGCCAGGGCAGATCGGCGGCGATCCTGGCGGCGAGCGCCTCGTGGTCGAAGCCCCGCCACCTGTCCGGCACGACGATCATGCGCGCTTCGGCGTGCCGGGCCAGGTAACCCAGTTCGAGCTCGCGATGCGCGGGCAGCGCCAGCACCGGGGCGACCCCGGCCCGGAAGCACGCCAGCAGCAGCACGACGAACTCCCAGCGGTTCGGCAGCCCGACGACGATCCGGTCGCCCGGCCGCAAACCCAGGCCGGGCAACGCCTCGGCGAGCCCGTCGGCGAGCGAGGCCATTTCCAGGAAGGAGATCTCGACGTCGCCGTCCACCAGAGCCACGCGCTCGCCGTGCTCCTCGGCCCACTGCCACATCCACTCGCCGAGCGGGCGGTCGAGCCAGAAACCGGCCGTGCGGTAGGCCGCCGCGAGCTCCGGCGGCCAGTCCGGCAGGTCGGTGGTCATGCCACCACCACCGCCACCGGCATCTCCTGCTCCTCGGACTCCGTGAGCAGCCCACCGACGAAGTCCGCGATGCCGGCCACCGTCGGGTGCGTCCACAACAGCGTCGACGGCAGGCTGAGCTGGAGCAGCTTCTCCAGCCTGCGGCGGATGACCAGCGTCATCACCGAGTCCAGGCCCATCTCCGACAACGGACGCCGGACGTCGAGCTCGTCGGGGTCGAGCCTCACCTCACCGGCCACCTGCCTGCGCACCGCGGTCACCAGGTACTCGCGCAGCTCGTCGCCGGTGAGTCCCGCCCACTCCGTATCGGGCGCCGCCTCGCCCGCGGTCTCCTCGACGACCACCTCGTCCAGCAACGGGGGCCTGCTCATGCCGGGCTCCGGCGCGATCATCCGCAGCACCGCGAAGTGCGAACCGTCGTAGCGCTCGGCGAACTCCCAGGCGCGCAACGCCTCCGTCGCCGTGATGTCCGCCGTGCCCCGCGCGTTGAGCTCGATGTCGATCAGTTCGGAGGAGGTCGACATGCCCAGGCCGCGCCATGACGTCCACCCGAAGCTGACCGTGTCGTCCACGCCCGACGACCGCCGGTGCGCGGCGAAGGCGTCGAGGAACGCGTTGGCGGCGCCGTAGCTCGCCTGTCCCGGCAGGCCCAGCAGGTACCCGCACGAGGAGAAGAGCACCAGGAAGTCGAGGCTGCCGGGCGGGAACAGCTCGTGCAGCACCAGCGCGCCCTCGGTCTTCGGCCGCATGACCCGCTGCAGCGACGCCTCGTCGAGGTCGGCCAGCATCCTGTTGTCCAGCACACCGGCCGCGTGCACCACACCGCGGATCGGCGGCAGCCCGGACGTGGCGGCCGCGAGCGCCTCGGCCGCCTGGACGCGATCGGTCACGTCCAGCTCCGCCACGACCACCGTGACGCCCAACGCCTCGAGCGCCCGCACCGCGGCGATCTGCGCCGCCGTCGCGGGATCCGTGACGGCGTCCCACGTCTGCCGCGAAGGCAGGCCGCGCCGGCCCGCCAGCACGATGCGACGCGCGCCCCGTCCGGCGAGGAAGCGGGCGATCTCCAGGCCCAGCACGCCGAGCCCGCCGGTGACCAGGTAGGTGCCGTCCGGTCGACAGTCCACAGTGGACTTCTGTGGCGCGCGTTCGACCGGGACGAGCCGGGGACGGCTGGGCACGCCGTCGCGCAGGACGATCACGTCCTCCGCCGGCCTGCTCGCGAGCAGGCCGGGCAGGACAGCGGCGGATCCCGCGACGTCCGCCGGGTCGAGGTCGACCACGCCACCCCAGATGTCGGCGTGCTCACCACCGATGATCCGGCCGATGCCCCACAGCGAGGACTGCCCGAGCGACGCGGCGGCCGCGCTCTCCCGGACACCGGCGGTGATCGCCCAGATCAGCGGCTTGGTACCGCCCCAGCCGGCGACGGTGCTCGCCGCGTCCGCGACGAGCAGGCCCGACCGCACCGCGGCATCGGTGAGCGCCTCGCCTTCGCCCGCCTGCCGGGGAACCACGAGCACCGCGCCGTCCGGGCCGAGCCAGTCGCGCAACCGGTTCAGCTCGTCGAGGCCGTCGACCAGCCGGTGCGACGTGCCCGCCGCGGCCAGTCCCGCCATCACCGCGGTGGTGAGCTCGTGCCTGCCGCCGACCACCACGACGGTGCCGAGGTAACCGGGCTCGCCGGGGTCGAACGCGCGCCAGTCCAGTTCGTGCACCAACCGGCGCGGGCTCGCGGTGGCACCGGGATCGCCGTCCAGCCGGCCGTACCGCAGGTCGCCCATTTCCGCGACGACCTCGCCACCGAGATCCGCGACCTGGACGTCGACGGTGTCCTCGCTGGACGCCCGGACGCTCAGCAACACGCGCCCTGGTGACGTGCCGGACAACGCGACGCGTCCGATGGCGGCGGGCATGCGCAGGATCGGCTGGCCGCTGAACACCACGGACGCGATGGACAGCGCCGCGTCGAGCACCGACGCCCACGTGCCCGGTTCGTCCTCCCCCGCCGACACGACGGCGAACAGTTCGTCGTCGCCGCGCCGCAGCTCCTCGATCTGCCAGGGGAAACCCATGGCCGCGACACCGATCGACGCGAGCCGGTCGATGACGAAGTTCTCCGGCAACCGCTCGGCGCACCGCTGCCGGAGCAGGCCCGCGTCGAGCAGACCCGCGGGTGCCGACGGCGTCTGGTCCACGGACGACGTGGTGTGCGTCAGCCAGCCACCCTGGTCGCCGGCCTCCTCCTCGTCCACCAGCCGGGAGCCCAGCCGCAGCGCACGGTCCTGATAGGACAGTTGAAGCTCGCGCGGCGCCGCCACGGAGACCGGGACGCGCAGCGCGACGTCACGCAGGACCGGCCAGCCCGCCGCCGTCCGCGCACCGGAGTCGGCCGCGGCGGCGAGGAACGTGTTCAGCAGCACGGCGGCGGGAATGATCTCGACCTGCTGCACCGGGTGGTCACCGGGGTACGGCCGGCAGGTCTGGTCCAAATAGGACTGCCACAGGCGCATCGGCGTGGTGCCGGTGACCGTGGTCAGGCCGCCGAGCAACGTGTGAGTGTCGACGTCATGCCCGGCGACCCGCCGCGCGCCTGCCGATCCCTCGCGCCAGAACCTCTTGTGCTGCCAGACGGTTCCGGGCAGTTCGGCCAGCGGGCCGGTGCCCGGCGCGAGCGTCACGGACACGCCGTGGCAGTGCAGTGCGCCGAGGTTCGCGAGCAGGCTCGCCCGGTCCGTGCTCCGGCGGCGCAGGGTGGAGCCGACGACCGCGTCGTCCACCCCGGCGTCGGCGAGCACCTCGGAGATCGAGTGGGCCACCACCGGATGACTCGACACCTCCACGAAGATCCGGCGGCCGTCGTCGGCCGCGGCGCGCACCGCCTGGGCGAACCTCACCGGTTGACGCAGGTTGGCCGCCCAGTAGGCGCCGTCGCGCGGCACGGACGACCTCGGGTCGGCCATGGCCGTGCTGTAGATCGGCAGCTGGGCGTCCCTCGTGTGCAGGTCGGCGAACGCCGCCTCCAGTTCGGGCAGCAACGGGTCCATGTGCGAGGAGTGGAAGGCGACGTCCGACGCGACCCGCCGGACCACCAGGCCCTCTTCCTCCCAGCGCGCCGACACCTTGCCGACCGCGTCGGCGTCGCCCGCGACCACCGTCGAACTGGTGGCGGCGGCGATGGCGGCGACAACGATGTCGGCGCGTCCCTCCAGCCTGCTCTCCACCTCGTCGAACGGCAGGTTCACCATGGCCATCGCGCCCTTGCCCGCGACGCGGCGCAACAGCTTGGAGCGACGGCAGATCAGCCGGGCGCCGTCGAGCCGGTCCAACGCTCCCGCGGTCACCGCGGCCGCGATCTCGCCGACGGAGTGGCCGAGCACCGCGGCCGGTTCGACGCCGTGCTCACGCCACACGGCGACGAGGCCGAGCTGCATGGCGAAGATCATCGGCTGGATGACGTCGGTGGCGTCGAGCACGTCGCCGCGCAGGACCTCACGCGGGTCGAACCCGATCTCCTCGACGAAGACGGGGCTGATCTCGTCCAGCACCGCGCGGAACGCGGGTTCGTGGTCGAGCAGGTCCCTGCCCATCCCCACCCACTGGGACCCGTGTCCGGAGAACACCATGACGACGCCGTCGGCCACACCCGGCACCGGGCGGCCGGTCGCGACCCCCGCGGGTTCCTCACCGCCGGCGATCGCGCGCAGACCGGCCACCAGTTCCTCGTGCCCGTCCGCGACGACGGTGGCGCGGCGGTCGAGGTGGGCCCGGCGAAGGGCGAGCGTGTGCGCGACCGCGTCCAGAGCCGGGCGTGCGGTCTCGACGTGCGAGGCGAGCCTGTCCGCGGTCGCGCGCAGGCCGGCCTCGGTGGCGCCGGACAGGGCGAACACCCGCGGGCCACTGGCCTTCTCGCGCTCCCGCGGCGCCACGGGTGGCGCCTCTTCCAGGATGACGTGGGCGATTGTGCCGCCGTAGCCGTAACCCGAGACCCCGGCCAGCCGCGGCCGGTCGCGCAGCGGCCATTCCGTGCGCTCGGTGACGACCTTCAACCCGGCGGTGTCCCAGGGGATCTCCGGGTTCGGCTCGGAGAAGTTGAGGCTCGGCGGGATCTCGGCGTGCCGCAGGGCGAGCACCGCCTTGATCATCCCGGCGACGCCGGCGCCCGCCTCCAGGTGCCCGATGTTCGACTTCACCGAACCGATCAGGCACGGGTCCTCGTCGGCACGACCGGCGCCGAAGACCTCGGCCATCGCGCCGGCCTCGATCGGGTCGCCCATCCGCGTGCCGGTGCCGTGCGCCTCGACGTAGTCCACAGTGGACGGGTCGATGCCCGCGTTGTCGTAGGCCCGCCGCAGCAGGTAGGCCTGCGCCTCGCGGCTGGGCGCCATGATGCCGTTGGTCTTGCCGTCCTGGTGCACGGCGCTGCCCCGGACCACCGCGAGCACGCGGTCCCCGTCGCGTTCGGCGTCGGCGAGGAGCTTGAGCACGAGCACTCCGGCGCCCTCACCGCGGCCGTAGCCGTTGGCCGCCGCGGCGAAGGACTTGCACCTGCCGTCCGGCGAGATCGCGCCGGCCTCGTCGAGCACCACGGTGAGACCGGGCCCGGCCATGACGTTCACGCCACCGACGAGCGCCAGCGGGGTCTCGCCTCGTTCGAGGGCCTGGCACGCGAGGTGCATCGCGACCAGCGAGGCGGAACAGGCGGTGTCGACCGCGAAACTCGGGCCGCGCAGGTCCAGCGCGTAGGAGATCCGGTTGGCGACGGCGCACATCGACGCGCCGATGCCGGTCCACGCCTCGATCCGCGGCAGGTCCTCCAGCAGCCGGCGGCCGTAGTCGTCCGAGCCGACACCCACGAACACCCCGGCGTCACCACCGGCCAGTGTGGACGGTGAGATGCCCGCGTGTTCGAGCGCCTCCCAGGCGACCTCCAGCAGGATCCGCTGCTGCGGGTCCATCAGCTCGGCCTCACGCGGCAGCACACCGAAGAACTCGGCGTCGAACCCGGCGATGTCGTCGAGGAAACCGCCCCAGCGCGTCGTTCTGCGCAACGTCGCCGCGTTCGCCGCACTCGCCTCGGCGTACTCCGCCCACCGCTCCGCCGGCACCTCCGAGATCGCCTCACGACCGTCGGCGAGCATCCGCCAGAAGTCGTCGGGCGACGCGACACCACCGGCGAGCCGGCAGCTCATGCCCACGACGGCGATCGGAACCCTGTCCGCGTCTCGGGTCGACGCAGTGTCCTCAGCCATGGATCAAAGCCCTTCGAGTAGATGGCGCCGACCGGAGTCAGGCGGCGGGGTCCCGCGTCGTGGCGGGCAGGAATTCTGCGGACGTCGGCGTCCACTTCTCGGCGTCCTCGATGTGCTTCGGCATGGAGAGCCGGTAGATCGGCAGGGCGGCGGCCGTGGTCAGGACGGCGACCACCACCAGCATCGAGAACAGTTGCGGGCTGATCAGCTGGTAGGCGAGCCCGATGTTGATGAAGACGAGGATCATCAGGCCGCGGGCGTTCATCAGGCCGCCGACCGCGGAGGCGTAGCGCCACGAGAAGCCCTGCAACCGCACGGTCAGGCCGCAGCCGACGTACTTCCCGACGAACGCCGCCACGACGATCGCGGTGAGCGGCAACAGCACCTGGAGATCGGTCAGGCCGCTCATCTGGGTGTTCAGCCCGGAGAAGGCGAAGAAGACCGGGAGCAGCAATATCGCGTTGAAGTCCATCAGGCGGGTTGTCAGCTCGCGGCGCAGGATCGGGTTCTGCGGCATGGCGAGGCCGGTGACGAACCCGCCGAACACCGAGAACACCCCGATGAAGTCGGTGAACCAGCTCGCCGCGATCACCACCAGGAGGATCACCGCCAGCGTCTGCGGCTTGAGCTCGCCGTCGCGCTCCACCCTGCGCGCCAGCGGTTTGAGCAGCCGTTTGCCGACGGTGAGCATGAGGCCGGCGAAAGCCGCCGCCCCCAGGATCGTGAGAACCGCGCCGGACGCGTCGCCCGCTTTCGCCAGCGCGATGATGACGGCGAGGATGCCCCACGCGACGGCGTCGTCCACGGCGGCCGCGACGAGCGTCAGCGAGCCGATCCGGGTGTTGGACAGGCCGCGTTCCTGCAGAATCCGCGCCACCACGGGAAAAGCGGTGATCGACAGCGCGCCGCCGACGAAGAGCAGGAACTGCACCTCGGTGACACCCGGCAGGGACAGCCTGTCGTAGAACAGGGCCGCGACGCCGGCGCCGAGCAGGAAGCTCGGGACGATCCCCGACGTGGCGAGCACCGTCGCCTGGCGCACGGCGGGTTTCGTGACGAAGCCGTGGTCGAGGCTCGCCCCGATGAGGAACATGAACAACGCCAGGCCGAACGTGCTCAGCACGTAGAGAACGCTCTTCACGTCGGCGGAGAAGAGGTGCTGCTGCACTCCGGGCAGCACCGCGCCGAACGCCGACGGTCCCAAGAGGACACCCGCGACGATCTCGCCCACCACCCGCGGCTGCCCGGCGATCAGCGCGAGCCTGCCGCAGACCCTGGTGGCCGCCAGCACCACGAACAACGCGGCGAGCACCTTGGTCGCCAGCTCGAAGTTTCCCCCCACGACTTCCTCCCTCGGATGACCGGCCACGAAAGGTGGTCGTGGGCGGCGGCAGGGCACGGTTCGCCGCCGCCCACGACCGGTACCGCTGCTACGAGACGGCCGCGGCTGCGGCTTCCTCGGCGGCCTCGGCCGCGTTGAGGTCCCCGTAGTAGGGGCATTCGAGGTCGCGCTCGAACGGCGCGAAGGTGTTCCACTTCGACTCGGCCCGCAACGCCTGGTTGACCGGGCTGTCGCTCCAGAAGTCGCCGGACAGCAGGCGAACGACGTACTTGTCGTCGTTCCAGCGGGCCTCCGGCGAGTCCATGCCGACGGTGACGAGCCACTTCCGCAGGTTGAAGTCGTAGTCGTAGTAGGCGTGGATCACCCGGGAGTAGGTGTCGTAGCCGGTCTTGTAGAAGTTCTCGTACCGGTGCTGCAGATCCACTTCCCGCTCCGGCGCGCCGAGGAGCGTGTCGATCGTCTCGGCCGCCCGCACCCCGCTCGTCGTGGCCAGCAGCACGCCGGCCGAGAAGATCGGGTCGAAGAACGCGGCCGCGTCACCGACCAGGAACCAGCCGGGACCGGCGATCGTGTCGGAGTAGTAGCAGTAGTCGGTCTCGACGTGGACGTCCTCGGACAGCGGAGTCGTGCCCTGCAACCGGTCCGCGATGCGCGGCAGGCTCGCGACGTGCTTGGCGAACAGCTCCTCCGCCTGGTCCGCCTTGAAGCTCTCCTTGCGCATCACCGAACCAACGCTGATCGTGTCCTTCCAGATCGGGATCGCCCACACCCAGCCGGTCTCGTGGCGGCCGATCTGGATGTCGCCCTCCCAGCCTGGGTTCTTGCTCTCGTCCAGGTTGTTGTAGTGCTGGAAGACCGCGATCATGCGCAGCTGGTCGATGTAGCGGCGCAGCCCCTTGGTCTGGGCGATCTTGCTCGCGCGGCCGCCCGCGTCCACGACGTAGGTGGACCGCACGGTGTAGGACTTGCCCTCGTGCTCGTAGCACACGCCGACCGCGCGCTCACCCTCCCAGAGGATCTCGTGCACGGTGGCTTCCTGGACCAGCGTCGCACCGCACTCCTGGGCGAACTCGGCCAGCACGTTGTCGAAGTGCGCGCGCTCGACCTGCACCGTCGACGGGTACCGCCCCGGACCCTGCCCGTCGAACGGGATGCGGCCGAACTTCCCGGTGGGACCGGAGAACTCCGCGCCGTACTTGGGCACGTAGCCCTGCTCCTTGATCCGGTCGAGGACGCCCATCAGTTCGAACATGCGCATGGTGGGCGGCAGCAGGGATTCGCCGATGTGGAACCGCGGGAGCTTGCGGCGTTCCAGCACGAGCACCGAACGTCCCGCCTGTGCGAGCTTGATGGCGGTGGACGCACCTCCTGGACCGGAACCGATGACCACGACGTCGACGGAGTCCGGGTGCTGATCGGGCGATGAAGCCATGACTGGGTTCCTCCAGATGAACGAATCGTGTTGGCACACAACCGGATTCCGGTCTGGCAACACCGTCGCTCGCTGGTGTCTAGCCACGATCAAGCGGATGTCGAACGGCAGTCAGGGCGCATGTGCCGGAGCGGGGGCGGCGCCGGGACTGTGCCCGGCACCGCCCCCGCTCCGGAGGGGGTGCGCCTGGTGGTCTCAGGTGGTCGTCTTGCGCGCCAACGCGGTCGCGGAGATCCCCGCACCGATCAGCAGCAGCACCGCGGCGACGAGCAACGCCGTGCTCGCGCCGGACGTGGACGCGGTGGTGCTGCTCAGCAACGCGCCCAGCACCGCGACGCCCATCACGGCACCGGTCTGGCGTGCCGAGTTCAGCGCGCCGGAGCCGATCCCGGCCAGTTCCTTGGGCACCGCTCCCACCACCGCGGTGAGCAGCGACGGGATGGCGAACGACACGCCGAACCCGAGCAGGGCGAGCCCGGCGAGCGAGATGACGGTCTCCGGCACCGAGTCACCGTTGAACAGCGCCTGGACCGCCGTGCCGGCCGCCATCATCAGGAAACCCGCCATCGCGGGCCCTCTCGGCCCGACCCTGGCGACCAGCCGGCCGGTGAAGATCGGGTTGAACGCCGTCGGGATCGTCAGAGGCAGGAAGGCGAGGCCGGCGACCGACGGCGAGAAGTGCCGGGTGCCCTGGAAGTACAAGGAGAGCACGAAGAGCACGCCGGACAGGCCGAAGTTGACGATCGCGCCCGCGACCAGTCCCAGCGAGAACGTCCGCGACTGGAAGAGCCGCAGCGGCAGCATCGGGGAGAACTTCTCGGTCTCCTGCCGCCGTTGGGTGAGCACGAAGATCACGGTGGCGGCCACGAACACCGCGATCGACACGAGCACCTCCGGCGCCGCCCAGCCGAGCGGGCCGCTCTGCACCAGCCCGTAGGTCAGCCCGGCGAGCGCGGCCACCGCCGAGACCTGCCCGGTGACGTCGGTGCCCCGGTTGGTCTTGCGCGCGGTCTCCGGCGCGTGCCGCGTGGTGATCCAGATGCTGAACAACGCGACGGGGACGTTCACCAGGAAGATCGCCTGCCAGCCGAACGCGTCGGTGAGCAGGCCGCCCGCCACGGGCCCGGCGACGAGGCCGGTACCGCTCAGCGCGGCCCAGACCCCCATCGCCTTCGCGCGTTCGGCGGGCACGGTGTAGGTGTTCGCGATCAGCGCCAGCGAGGTCGGCACGAGCAGCGCGCCCGCGACGCCGAGCAGCGCGCGCAGGCCGATCAGCACGCCGATCGACCCCGCGAGCGCGGACACCCCGGAGAGGGCGGCGAAGGACCACAGGCCGATCAGGAACACCCGGCGCCCGCCGTAGCGGTCCGACCAGGCGCCCGCCGTGAGCAGCAGCGCCGCGAACGTCAGCGTGTAGCCGTTGGACACCCACTGCAGGGCGGCCAGTCCGCCGCCGAGGTCCGCACCGATCGCGGGCAGGGCCACCGTGATGATCGTGGTGTCCAGCATGACCAGGAAGTAGCCGAGCGACAGCCCGAGCAGCAGCAGTCCACCCGGACGCCCGGTCCGCTCCGCCGGATCGGCCACCGGCGCGTCCGGCCGGATGGGCTTGGTGGTCATCGAAATCTCTCCCCTGACTGACGGAAGGCACGGTCGGACGCCGATGTGAACGTCGTGGGTCCACGATCGTCGCTCTGTGGTGTCGAAAGGAAACAGGCAGTTAAGATGAGTTCCATCGGGACAGCCGATGGATCCGGGGGGAATTCATGGAGCTCAGGCATTTGCGCACGTTCCGGGTGGTGGCGAGAACGCTCAACCTGACGAAGGCGGCCGGCGAGCTGCACTACGCGCAGTCCAGCGTCACCGAGCAGATCCAGGCGCTGGAGGCGGAGCTCGGCACCCAGCTCTTCGACCGCGCCAAGCGCAGGCTCAGCCTGACACCGGCGGGCGAACGCCTCGTCGGGTACGCCGACCAGGTGCTGGTGCTCGTGGAGGAGGCCAGGGCCGCGGTCGAGGACGATCCCGCCGAACCCAGCGGCGCGCTGGTCATCGGTGCGCTGGAAACGTTGTGCGCCCACCGGGTTCCCGCGCTGTTCGCCGGCTATCGGGCGCGTTGGCCCCAGGTCCGGATCTCGCTCAAGGAAGGCGGCCGGGGCGAGCTGTACGGCGCGGTGCAGCGCGGCGAGATGGACGTGTGCTTCACGTTCGGCGACCCGCCGGACGATCCCGAGCTGACGAGCGAGACCCTCGCCACCGACCAGCTGATGATCATCGCACCGCCCGCTCACCCGCTCGCGACGCTGACCGCGGTCGGCGTGCACGACCTCGACGGCGTCGGTTTCCTCGCCACGCCAACGGGGTGCGGCTTCCGCGCGATGCTGGAGCAGGCGCTGCTGAGCGCGGCGCCGAACGGGCCTTTCATCGACGCCGAGGTGGGCAGTCTCGCGGCCCTGTGCAAGTGCGTGACGTCCGGCCTCGGCTGCGGGCTGGTGCCGGAGATCGCGGCGGCCGACCACGTGGCACGCGGTGACGTGGTGGCGATTCCCCTGCAGGGAGCGAACTCCCGGACCACGGTGACCATGACCTGGTTGCGGCGCCAGGAGAACAAGCCGAGTGTGGCGGCGTTGCTCGCGTCCGCGCGTGAGGTGTACGCGGACCTGGCCAGTCCGGTGGCCTGACCCGGTCACCCGGCGGCGACCCGCACCCGCGGTCTGCCGAGCGGCCACGCGGCGACCATGTCGACACGGCCGCTCACCACCGCCACGTGCAATCGCGTTGCCCAGTCGTCCTGCGAGTCCTCCGCCCGCACGCCCGCCGCCCAGCCGTCCTCGCCGTCCGCCAGCACGGGCACACCGCGTTCGGTCCGCAGCCGGTCCGCCCACGCGAGCGCGTGGGACCAGGTCCGCGCTGCGTCACGGCGCGCGTGCACCGCGCACACACCGCCGGCGATCAGCTTCTCGCAGCGGTCCAGGACCCGTTCGGCCCGTGCGGACCACGGCGATCCCACCGGCACCGCGAACCCGGCGAGCACCGCGGCGTCCGGCCCGGTGAGGTCGAGCAGGCCGCCGAGCACGCGGTCGTCGGTCTCGTCGTCACCGCTCGCCACGAACTCGAGCACGAGCGCTCCCGCGGCCAGCGCCGGCGCGGCCAGGTGGGCGGTGGCGGTGTCGAGCACGACCCCGAACACCACGTCGCACTCACGTGCCCGCTCAGCGGCGTCTGACCAGCCGTCGGCCTCATACCCCGCACGCCAGTCGGCGAGCAGCAGCGCGCCTCCCGCGGCGGCGCCGGCACCGGCCTGCCTCACCTGTTCGGCGGCGGTTCCGGCGAGCGGGAGCACGATCCGGTTGCCCAGCGGCACCGAACCCAGCTGCATGGGCAGGTGGAGACCGTTCTCGACGCCGCCGGCCGCGGCGGGACCCATGGTGACGATGGGCGAGCCCGGCACGACGGCCCAGGCCTGGGCGGCGACGTGCGTCTCGGCCTCGTCGATCTCCGCGGCGTGCCTGCGCCGCAGTCCGGGGTAGCCGATGGCCTCCGTCCTGGTGAGGAAGTGCAGGCCGAACTGGGCGGGCGCGAGCCTCGTGCGGTTTCCGAACGTCTCCCACCAGCGCATGCTCGGCTCGGCGAGCGCCTGGGTGCGGGTGATCGGCGGCCTGCGGGCCGCCTCGTAACTCGCGAAGGCCTCCGTCGTAGAACCGGCCCTCGTCAACGCCGCGGACAGCGCGATCGCGTCCTCCATCGCCATCTTGGTGCCGGAACCGACGGAGAAGTGCGCCGTGTGCGCGGCGTCGCCGAGCAGCACCACGCGGCCGTCGGACCAGCGTTCGTTGCGCACCACCTGGAAGTCGGCCCACTTGCTGTTGTTGCCGATCAGCGGCCGCCCGTCGAGGTGGTCGCGGAAGACCTCGCCGAGCAACCGCCGGGTGTACTCGTCGGTCTGGCCGGGTGCCTGCGCTCCGGCGGTGGAGGCGTCCATCCCCGCTGCCAGCCAGGTGGATTCGCTGGTCTCGACGATGAAGGTGCTCAGGCCGTCCGCGAACGGGTAGGCATGCGCCCCGAAAACGCCGTAACTGGTCTGCGCGAACGGAAAGACGACGGCGTCGTAGCGGGCCTCGGTGCCGAACCAGATGTACTTCGCGGAACCGGTCTCCACCCGGCTGCCGAGGCGTCCGGCAAGCTCGGTCCGTGCCGCCGAGTTGACGCCATCGGCCACGGCGATGACGTCCGGCTGCCCCTCGCCCGCCCGTGTCAGGTCGATGCCGCTGTGGAAGACGAGACCGACGCCGGCGTCCGCGGCCTGTTCCTGCAGGACCTGCAGCAGCACCCGGCGGGAGATCGCGGTGAAGCCGTAACCGCCGTAGCGCAGGACGCGGCCGGGCAGGCGCATCTCCATGTCGGTCCACGACACGCTCTCCGACCGGATGCGCCGATGGGTCTCCGGGTCGGCGGCGCGGAACGCCGACATCGTCCGGTCGGAGAACACGACGCCGAAGCCGAACGCGTCCTGCGGCCCGTTGCGTTCGTGCACCTCGACGACGCACGTCGGATCCGCCAATTTGAGCAGCCGGCCGAGAAACAGACCGGCGGGTCCGCCCCCGATGACCACGACCCGCAACGAACGCACTACTACCTCCGCGGTGTTCAGGCACCGTTCCACCGGCGCTCCTGTGGGTGGAATGAACTGATTCATCACCCCGTCGAGCGGATGTCGAAGCGGCGTCGAGCGGGCTGGTCGGTCGTGCCGCGCATTCCCGGTAGTTCCGATCGCAGTCATCGGCATCACCGATCAGAAACCGAACCAATCAGACGAACCGGTGGCCTGAATTGTTACGGCTCTTCCAAAAGCGGACATCTCCCAAAGCCGGGATGAAACGGGCAGAGAGCAGCAGAATCACCCAGCGGAGTGACGGAGAGTGATGGCCTGAGTTCGTCGAACAGCAGATATGACGTTGAGTCAGCAAGGCCCACACCTGCCGGCCGCCCCAGCGCACCGAACTGTCGTGCCGGGCACGACAACCGACACGTCACCCTGTGACCTGCGACACAAGCACTCTCTTGGGGTGACTACTAAAGTCGCTCACATTGGCTCAGGTGGATGTGGGGGCTTCCGACCGGTCAGACATCGTGAAAAAGCGGAATCTCTCCGCGCGGTCACCTGTTCCCCGAATACTCCGACTGCCACGCCGCACTTTGGGGGGAAATCGGAATGCACGTGAACTTGCTCGGCCCATTACAGGTTCAACGCTTCGGAGTCGAGATAGAGATCTCGGCGGCGAAACAGCGCGCGGTGCTCGCGGCGCTCAGCCTCAACGCGGGTCAGGTGGTGCCCACCTACCAGCTGGTCGACGAGCTGTGGGAGGACGAGCCGCCCGCCAGCGCCACCCGGACCGTCCAGACATACGTCTACCACCTGCGCAAGCTGCTCTCGCTCGGCGACGGGCAGGACGGCGACCTGAGCCGCAGCGCCCTGCTCACCCGCACCGGCGGCTACGAGCTGCGGCTGGGTTCAGGGGCGGCGCTCGACATCATCCGGTTCGAGACGCTGGTCGGCACCGCCAGGACCGAGTTCGACCACGAGCGGTTCGCGGAGGCCGCGCACTCGCTCAGAGCCGCGCTGGACCTCTGGCGCGGTCCCGCGTTCGCGGGGGTGGAGATGGGGCCGATGCTGTCCTCGGTCGCCGTTCGCCTCGGCCAATCCCGCAAGAGCGCGGTCGAGCTCCGCGTCGACACCGATCTGCGGCTCGGGCGGCACCACCAGCTCATCGACGAGCTGTACGGGCTGACCAGGCACGAGCCGACCCACGAAGCGTTCTCCGCCAAGCTGATGCTCGCCCTGCACCGCAGCGGCCGCCGGGCCGAGGCGCTGGAGGTCTTCCACCGCCTGCGCGCCCAGCTCGACCAGGAGTTCGGGGTGGCACCGTCCGCGAGCGTGCAGCGCGTGCTTCAGGAGGTGCTGCAGGACGAGCCGATCGACGTCCCCCGGCAGCGGGAGGTCGTCCCGGCCCGGCGCACCGAGTTGCCAGAGCCGCCCGCGCTGGTCGGCCGCGGCCGCGAACTGGCCGGGCTGCGCGAGGTTCTCACGCGACCGAACCACGGCGGCCTGCGCGTGATCGAGATCGTCGGTGCGCCGGGAGTGGGCACCAGCGCGATCGCGCTCAAGGCCGCGCACGATCTCCGCGACCACTTCCCGGGCGGCGTGGTCGTGATCGACCTGGCCGGGACCGACCAGCAGCCGGACTCCGGGGCGGCGCTGATCCGCGACCGGCTGCACCGGGCGGGCGTGCCGATGCCGGCCGTCGCCGACCTGGACGAGGTGGGCAGGCGCTTCAGGGCGTGGAGTGCGCACGGGCGGACACTCGTGATCGTCGATCACGCGTCTTCCGTCTCCGTGCTGGGCGCCCTGCGTCCCGGCGGCCAGGACAGCGCCATGATCGTCGTCAGCAGACTCTGCCTGCCCGGCGCGGTGGGCAACCTGCTGTTCGAGCTCGGCCCCTTGCCCCGCGAGGAGGGGGTGCGCCTGCTCGCCGCACTGTCCGGCGAGCACCGCGTGCGCCGCGAGCCGGAAGCCGCCGGACTGATCGCGGACCTGTGCGAGGGCGTGCCACTGGCGTTGTGCGGCGTGGCGCGCTGGCTGGCCTGCCACCCGTCCTGGCCGCTGGGCCGCGCGGTCCGCGAACTGGAGGCCGACCCACGACGGCTGACCGGACTGTGGCTGGAGGGACGCACGTTCGAAGACAGCGTGCGCTCCCGTCTCCGCGACGTGCCGACGGACAGCGAGACCGCCCTGACCACGCTCGCCGCCGCCCCGGCCCGGCGCCTGTGCACCGGCGGCCTCAGCAGCGTGCTCGGCTGGGCACCCGCACGCAGCGAGACCGCGTTGCACGGCCTGACCAACGCGAACCTCGTCGACGAACTCCCCACCGGAGCGTTCCGCATCCGGCGACTCGTGGCGCACGCGCTGCACACCGTCGCGCGCCCCTCCCCGCTGAAGCACCTCGGGGTCCCGCAACAGGTCTAGCCGGCACGTCAGGCCGTCAGCGCCGACCGCCTGACCTGCTCCCCCGACGCGCTAGCCGAGCACGCTGAACAACTCCTCGGCGCGGTCCCGCTTCACGAACATCTGCCACGCCGTCTCAGCGATGTCGTCCGGGCTCAGCGTGTGCTCGGCCAGACCCGCGTACTCCTCTGGCCGGCTCTCCACCAGCTTGTGGATGTCACTGCGCTCGATGACGCCCCCGATCGTGAGCGTGCCGACGTAGACCCCCTTGTCGGCCAACGCCGCGTTGAGGGTCACCGCGTAGTTCCGCAACGCGGCCGACGACAACGTGAGCGCGCCGAGCACCGGCATCGGCCGCACGGCGCTCAGCCCGCCGGCGAACAGCAGGCCACCCCCGCGCTCCAGCAGACCCGGCAGCACGTGCTGCGTGAGGTCGATCGCCGGGTAGAGCCAGTCCATCGCGGCACGCGCCTCGTCGGACGTGGTCGCCGTGATCTCGGGCGGCAGGCCGCTCAGGTCGGTGGCGGCAGGCCCGTAGTACACGACGTCCACCGGCCCAACGGAGTCCAAAGTGGACCGAAGCTGGTCGACGTCCTTGAGGTCCAGCGCGAACGCCCGCGCGTTCACCCCGGCCTCGGCGAGCTCCGCCAGGAAGCCGGCGTGCCGCTCGCTACGGCGTGAGATCAGCACGACGTCATAGCCCTCGCGACCGAACCGACGCGCGACGGACATGCCGAGCCCGGGGCCGACGCCGAGCACAACTGCGATGGGAGACATGGGTTTCTTCCTTCCGAACGCTAATTCGAGGCCACCCTCGACTTACCGGCCCGACGCTACCGCAAAACTTGAGGGCACCCTCGACTTAGCCGCCGAGTAGGATCCGCCCATGGTCACCGCGTCGAAGCCCCTGCGTGCGGACGCGGCACGCAACCGGGAGAAGCTGCTGGCAGCGGCCACACAGCTGTTCTCGGAACGCGGCCTCGACGTCCCGATGGAACACATCGCCCGCAAGGCCGAAGTGAGCATCGGCACGCTCTACAAGCACTTCCCGAGCCGCGAGGACCTGGTGTCGGCGATCTTCCCGGAACGCCTCGCCGCCCTCGACGTCATCGTCGAGAAGGCACTGGCCGACCCCGACCCGTGGCACGCGTTCACGGTCTACCTCGACGACCTCTACGCCCTGCAGGCCGAGGACCGGGGCCTCAACGACATCCTCGCGACGAACCTGACGAACGCCCCGGAGGTGGTCTCGGCCTGTCACCGCGGGGCAGGCCACGCGGAGATCCTGATCGCGCGCGCCATCGCGCCCGGCGGCCTGCGCGCTGACTTCACGATCACGGACATGGCCACGCTGACGAGGGCGATGGCCCAGGTGATCCGCGATTCTCCCGGCGAGTGGCGCCGCTTCCTGTCGATCTACGTCGACGGCCTGCGCGCCCCGTAGTCCGTGGGGCGTCACGGCATTCCTCAGTAGCGCAGTTCGAAGTCGCGGTGGTCGTCGGGGTCGACCGTCGCGACGAGCTTGTTCCCCGGCTTCAGCCCGGGGTCGTACCTGGTGTCGTGCTCGATCACGAACTCGGGCACGTCCGGACCCTTGATCAGCAACCGGACGCGGACAGTGGGGTCCTCGCTGATCGGCTCCACGGACAGGACCACGGCGGTCGCGGGCAGACCCACCTCGTCCAGGCGCAGCAGCCGCCGCTTGGCGCGCGTGGTGCCGCGCCACACGGCGATGCCCAGCGGCAGCAGCACCACGGTGAGCACGATGCCGACGGTGCCACCGTCGTTGACCGCGTAGACGATCGGTCCGGTGACCATCAACGCCACGGCGAAGAGGCGCAGGATCACGTTGTTGCCCCGGTTGGCCCCGCTTACTTCGACGAACCCGTCCTCCGCCATTCCGGCACTTTAAGCGGGTCGCGGGGTGCCGTGGGCCGGGTTGGCGCGAGTGCTGCCGGAAACCGGGACAGACGATCAAGTCTGGATCTTCGAGGAGCCCATTTGCGCTGGTAGTTCTAGTGGGGAAGGTGGGGCTCGAACCCACGACCTGACGGATTATGAGTCCGCTGCTCTGACCAACTGAGCTACTTCCCCCCGCTCACGCTGCGTCGTGGAGGATACCGATCACGCCGAACGGCCCTTGCGCACCCCCGTGGCGAGCGACACATAGGCTGGACACGTGCGTTTGACCCTCCGCGACTTCACCCCGGCGGACGAGCCGGAGGTGCTGGCGCTGTTCGCCCACTGCGACGACTGGTTCCAGGCTGCCACGGGCCACCCCTCCGGACCCGGCGATGTGCAAAGTCTCTTCTACGCGTTGCCGGAAGGGGCCGCGTTCGAGCAGAAGCACCTGCTGGTCGCGCAGGCTCAGGGCATGATCGGGTTCGTGGACCTCGTGGTGGACCACCCCGCGCCCGGTCACGCCGACATCAGGTTCTTCCTGGTGCCGAAGGACCTGCGCAGGTGGGGCATCGGCAGGGAGATGGCGAAGGCACTGACCGAGCGGTTCCCGGAAGTCACGCGCGTGCAGGTGAGGCTCGACGACTTCAAGCCCGGCAACGAGTTCCTGAAGGCCATGGGCTTCGTGCTCAACGGTCAGCGGGCGGTGCTGGAGCTCGCGCCCAGGTCCGACGGCCGGTAGCCGCTCGGGTAGCCCGGATAGGTGCGGTTGGGGGTGCTCGTGAGCTTGAAACCCTTCCGCACCGGCATCTGGCGCACCACGAACGCCCTCAGGCGCAACGCCCGGCGTCCCACGGCGCCGACCCACGAAGGTGGCGCGGTGAAGCCGAACGCGCGCACCATCACCGGGTCCAGCATCGCGACCACGGCCCGTGCGACCACTGGGCGCGTCACGGACGGGTACCACGAGCAGAACAGGTCGAGCGTGTACTGGCCGATGCGGCGGTTCGACGGCGCGAACACGAAGTGCTTCTGCTCGTAGGCCGTCTTGAACGCCAGGAACTCGTCGTAGCCGGCCGGGATGTCCCGGATTCCCATGCGGGCGCCGACCGCGCGGTAGAAGTGGAAGCCCGCCAGCCGTTCGTTGTGCGTGAGCGGGCGCCAGCCGTAGCGCTGAAGCCAGTCGATCGGGTCGTAGATGAACGTCGACAGCACGTAGCGCATGTCGTCGTTCGAGATGTCGTAACGGCCGTGCTGGCGGTTGACCACGCGCAGCGCCTCACGTCCGCGCGGGGAGTCGTAGCCGTGCTCCACGAGTTCGGCCATCAGGATCGCGGTGTCGTCGTAGCGCTTCTGCGGCCGCCGTTCGAACTCGCCGGTGCGTTCCAGCAGGCCTGAGATCGTCGGGACGCAGTACGTGCGGAAGAGCGCCATCTCCAGGGACTTCTGGTAGTCCCACGGGAACTCCAGGCCGGCCGAGATCCGCATGATCTCCTCGTGGTCGGCGACCGGGTCCAGCGAGGAGATGCGACGAAGATTCGCGTAGCGGGCCATGCACCCCAAGCTGGAGCAAACCCGTACAAAGCGAAAGACCCCAGTCGGTGGACTAGGGTCTAGGCGATGGCTCCCCCAACTGGACTCGAACCAGTAACCCTGCGATTAACAGTCGCATGCTCTGCCAATTGAGCTATGGGGGAATGTTCGGTTGTTCTAGCTTGTCAGGCTTGGTTCCTCCTGACAGTGGGTAACTCTACATGAGTCGCGAAAGGGGTTTTGCAGGCACCCCCCACTTGGCGGCAGCACAGGTCTTGACCAGGCACGATGCGAGAGGAGACGTCACATGAAGGGCATCTTGGTCGGCGCGGCGATCGGCTACGTGCTCGGCGCGAAGGCCGGGCGGGAGCGTTACGACCAGATCGTGCGCCTCTGGCACCGCTTCACCGCGAACCCGACGGTGCGCAAGACGGCGGCACAGGCGAAGGACAAGGCGTTCGAAGCCGCAGTTCAGGCCAAGGATCTGGCCGCGGACGCCGCCGGAAAGGCAGCGGAGAAGGCTCCCTGGCGCCACCAGGAGGAGACCAACGGCAAGGTCGCCACTCCGCCGGTGACGCCGCGACCGTGACAGGCCTCACACCTGCGCGACCGCGAAGATCCTCCTGAACGGGAACCAAGTGGTGCCGTCGGCTCGCTGCGGGTACGCCTCACGCAGCCGCGGCGCCAGTTCCGCGACGTACGCCTCCCAGTCCGTTGAGGACAGTGCCGCGCGCACGGGCCGCAACGCCGTGCCAGTCACCCATTCGAGCACCGGGTCCGGTCCGGTGAGCCGCTGCACGTAGGTGGTCTCCCAGACGTCCGCGACAGCGCAGTCGCCGAGCAGGTCCGCGTACTCCACGGGAGCCAGAACCGGTTTCTCCGCACGGAAAACGTGCGCCAGCGACTCCCCGGCCACCTCACGGATCAGCCGGTGCGACGCGTCCGCGTAGTTGCCGGGGACCTGGAACGCGAGCCACGCGCCGGCAGGCAGCGCGGCGGCCCATTTAGACACGATCGAGGGATGTGACGCGACCCACTGCAGGACCGCGTTGGACACCACGACATCGGTGTCCGGCAACGGTTCCCACGTCGTCACGTCGTTCACGCGGGCATCGACACCCGCGGCCCGCGCCGCCTCGACCATCTCCGGCGACGAGTCGAACGCCTCGATCACGGCCCAAGGCCACCGCGAGGACAGCGACACGGTCAGATTGCCGGGCCCGCAGCCCACGTCCACCACGCGACGAGGCTCCGAAGCCTGTACGCGCGCCACAAGTTCGTAGAACGGCCTCGCACGGTGATCGGCGAAGGCCAGGTACTGCGCCGGATCCCACATACGGCTAACAGTACACGCGTACTGCTAGCGCGCCAGTCCCTCGGAGAACACCGCGACGGCCGAACGCACGGCGTCGAGGTCCACGCCGGCATCCCCGCGGGCCTGCCACACGACACCGTCCCGGCCGGGGACCTTGCGCTGCAGGATCCACACACCGGGAGACTCGACGCGCTCGCGCACCCGGATCGACCCCTCGACGCGCTGGCTGATCGCCCGCAGCACCCGGCGCGGGTCGTCCAGCGCGAACCGTTGCGCGGGAAGGTCTTCCAGCAGCACCACAGCGCCCTCGGTGGAGGCCTCGACGGCCTCGACGACCCGCAGCGCGCCCTCCCACTTCACCTTGCTGACCAGGTGCCAGCCGATCCGCCGCGGCGACTCCCCCGGCACCCACAGCCCGAGCGACGTCACCACGACGTGCCCGCCGGTCTGCACGGGCGCGTGCGCGATCACGGTCTCGTCGCGCTCCAGCTCACCGGTGAACCCGTCCGGCGCGCCATCGCCGAACACCCGTCGGAACAACCCCACTACAGCACTCCCGCACTCTGCTGCAGGAGCGCCTTGCGGTACTCCTCCAGCGCCACCAGGTCGCCCCACAGCGCCCGGTACTCGTCGGCGTCCTTGATCGGGGACAGCCGCCGCAGTCGCGACTTCACGTCCTCGACCTGCTTGCCGACCTGCACCTCCTGCAGCCGCGCGATCACCATCGACACGTAGCGGAACTCGTCGTTCTGCTTGACCGCCAACGGTTCCACCGCGAGCTCGGTCATCACGGACCGCACCGAGGCGTGCGAACACGCCTGCGAGATCGCCTCCAGGTACGCGGAACCCTCCAGCCCGCAGGACGCGCCACCGGCCTCGCGGATCGCCCGGTGCAGCGCCACGTACGCCGGATCCGTGAAGGACTCGTCCGGCAGCGAGTCGTACAACGGCCCCGCGTACTCGGGCAGCCGCAGCGCGATCTTGAGCACTTCGCGTTCGGGCACCAGGCGAGGGTCGCGCGGGTTCGGCCGGGACGGGCCGTCGACCTCCACGCCCAGCGCGATCTGGTTCGGGTCGACGCGCGCGGCGGGGACGGCGGGCGTCTTGCCGCCGGAGACCTGACGGACCCGGCGCACGACCATCGCCTCGTCGTCCCAGCCCACCCACCAGGCGAGCCGCGTCGCGTAACCGTCGCGCTTGGCCCTGTCCTTGATCTGGGCGACGAACGGCACCATCTTCTTGAGCGCCTCGACACGGCCGTCCACCGAGTCGAGGTCGTAGGACCTGAGCTGGGCCTTGATCGCGAACTCGATCAACGGGATGCGCCGCGCCACCAGGTCGCGCACCGCCACGTCGCCCTTGGCCTGCCGCAGCTCGCACGGGTCCATGCCGTCCGGCGCGACCGCGATGTAGGTCTGCGCGGAGAACTGCTGCTCCCCCTCGAACGCCTTCAGCGCGGCCTTCTGACCGGCCTCGTCACCGTCGAAGGTGAAGATGACCTCGCCGTTCACGTCGTCGTCGATCAGCAGCCTGCGCAGCACGTTCATGTGGTCGGTGCCGAACGCGGTGCCGCACGACGCGACGGCCGTCGGCACGCCGGCCAGGTGCATCGCCATCACGTCGGTGTAGCCCTCGACGATGACGGCCTGCTTGCGCTTCGCGATCTCCCGCTTGGCCTGGTCGAGCCCGAACAGCACGTGCGACTTCTTGTAGATCATCGACTCGCTGGTGTTGAGGTACTTCGCCTGGATCGGGTCGTCGTCGAAGATCCGCCGCGCACCGAACCCGACGACGTCGCCGCTGATCTCCTTGATCGGCCACAGCAGCCGCCGGTGGAACCGGTCGATCGGCCCCTGCTTGCCCTCCTTGACGAGCTGCGACTTGATCAGCTCCTGGAGCTCGAAACCACGCCCCAGCAGGTGTTTGGTGAGCTTGTCCCAGCCGCCGGGCGCGAAGCCGCAGCCGAACTGGCGTGCCGCTGCCTCGTCGAACCCGCGCTCGGCCAGGAACTCCCGCGCCGCCTGCGCCTCGGGCGTCTTGAGCTGCTCCGCGTAGTACTCGGCGGCCACCTTGTGCGCCTCGATGAGCCTGCCGCGCGTGCCCCGGTCGCGCTGGATCGTGGCGCCGCCGCCCTCGTAGGTGAGGTGGATGCCCGCCCGGTCCGCGAGCCGCTCCACCGCCTCCACGAACGACAGGTGCTCGACCTTCATCACGAAGGCGATCACGTCGCCGCCCTCGCCGCAGCCGAAGCAGTGGAACGTGCCGTGCGACGGGCGCACGTTGAACGACGGCGACTTCTCGTCGTGGAAGGGGCACAACCCCTTGAGCGCGCCCCCACCCGCTCGCTTCAGCGAAACCTGGTCACCGACGACCTCGTCGATCCGGCTGCGCTCACGCACCAATGCGATGTCGCTTTCCCTGATGCGTCCTGCCACACGGCTGAGTCTAATCCCCTGGCAAACTGCCAACTGTGACCACCGCTGACGTCTTCGGACTCCATCGGACGCACCTCATCGGCGTCGCCTACCGGCTGACCGGCAGCCTCGCCGACGCCGAGGACGCCGTGCAGGAGGCGTGGCCGCGGTTCGCGAAGGCCGAGGGTGTGCAGGACGCACGCGGCTGGCTCACGACCGTGGTGAGCCGCATCTGCCTCGACCGGCTGCGGTCCGCCGCCGTGCGCCGCGAGACGTACGTCGGCTCGTGGCTGCCGGAGCCGTTGCTCACGACCGGCGCCGAGGACGACCCGCTGGAGAGCGTGGTGCGCTCCGACGGCGTGCGGATGGCTGCGCTGGTGCTGCTCGACCGGCTCACCCCGGACCAGCGGGTGGCGTTCGTGCTGCACGACGCGTTCTCGTTGCCGTTCACCGAGATCGCCGAGGTGTTGCAGGTCTCGGAGGCCTCCGCTCGCCAGCACGCGTCCCGTGCCCGCAAGGCCGTCGCGGACGCCGAACCGCCGCCCCGCGCGGCGCTGGCCGAGCAGCAGGAGGTGCTGGAGAAGTTCCTGCGGGCCATGGCGAACGGGGACCTCGACGCCGTGCTCGCACTGCTGCACCCGGACGCCGTGATGATCGGCGACGGCGGTGGCAAGGTGCGCACCGCGGTCCAGACGGTCACCGGCGCGGACAAGGTGGCGCGCTTCTTCTTCGGTCTCATCCGCAAGTACGGCTTCCCGGAGGAGCACCGGCCGGTGTTCGTCAACGGCGAACTCGGCTTCGCGATGCCGGCGTACGGCGACGTGACGGCGCGTGTGACGTCGTTCACCGTGCACGAGGGCAAGGTCGTGGCCGTCTACGACATCGCGAACCCGGACAAGCTCACCCACGTCGCGTTCTGACGGGGTTTTGGTCTGGACCGTAACTGGAGCCGGGATCGTTTCGTCGCTAACGTCCTGTCCGCTGGTCCAGCCCAAGCCCCCTGCCGCGGGTTGCAACCACCGGAGTTCGAACATGCCCGAACAAGACAACCCCTCACGCCGGGCGTTCCTGGCGACCGGTGCGGCCGCAGTGGTCGCACTGACCGCCGCCGGCACCACCACGGCGCGCAGCGCGCCTCTCCCCCTGACCCCGACCTGCGTCGATGACGACGACACGCCGTCGAACATCGAGGGTCCCTACTTCAAGCGGAACTCCCCGCAGCGCACGAACCTGCGCACGCCCGGCGTCACCGGGATCGTGCTCAGCATCACCGGGTTCGTCTACACGATGAAGTGCGCGCCGATTCCCAACGCACTGCTGGACTTCTGGCAGGCGGACGACCGCGGCGTGTACGACAACACCACGTTCAAGATGCGCGGCCACCAGTTCAGCAACGCCTCCGGCGCGTACGTGCTGGAGACGATCGTGCCGAAGGACTATCCCGGCCGCACCCCGCACATCCACGTCAAGGTGCAGGCGCGGGGCGGCCCGATCCTCACCACGCAGCTGTTCTTCCCGGACAACCTCAGGGCGTACGGGATGAACGTGGCCTACCTGAACCGGCGCGACGCCTACCTCGACCGCGAGTGCGAGGTCGAGCTCGGTCCGCTCGTCGGCAACCGCTACACCGCCAAGTTCGACTTCGTCATCGACAGCTGATCCCTACCACCGCAGTCGCAGCAGCTTCCCGACGTCGCGGAGCTTCGGGATCGCGCTGACGACCTTCATCTGGATCCTGCCGGACCTGGGCAACGCGTCCAGGTGCGGCAGGTCCACGCTGCGCCAGGCGTCCACTGTGGTCAGTCCGGGACGCAGGGCCTCGATCTCGCTCGGATCGTCGACGCCCCAGTGCAGGACCGCGCCGGCGTTGCGCACGGCCGGCACGAGCTTCTGCAGCTTGATGCCCCACGAGCCGTACACGTCGAACAGCAGCTCACCACCGGCGAACCGGTTGGTGATCCTGCTGATCAGCGCATGCCCCTCCGCCTGCGTGAGGTACATCGAGAGGCCCTCGAACACCGCGACGACCGGGCGGTCGGCGGGCACCTCGGCGAGCCACGCGTCCTCGGTCACCGACGACGCCACCAGCCGGTAGTCGCCTTGGGGCGTGGGCAAGAGCTTGTGCCGCAACGCGACGACGTCCGGCATGTCGACGTCGATCCACCGCACGGTGTCCGGCCGTTCGATCCGATGCGCGCGAGTGTCCAGCCCACAGGCCAGATGCAGCACCGTGCAGGACGGATTGGCGCGGAGGAACTCGCGGGTCCAGTCGTCGAGCACCCGCCCCCGGATGGCAACACCGACCGCCGACGTCGTGTTCATCCCGGTCTTGCCGAAGTCGTAGTCGATGCGGTCGACAGCGCGTTTGGCCTCGTCGTCGTGCAGCACGGACGCGGGGCGCTCGCTGTCGAGCGCCCGGCCGTACAGAGTGGCGAGCATGGTCTCCTGCGCACCCGTCAGGGCGATCTTCTCCACCGCTCTAGTTTGTCGGTACGCGGCAGGCGTCACCACTGGTGAAGCCCTGGTCCTTGATGTCGAACGCGCTGTTGAACCGAGCGCGCTGGTTCTCCAGCGCGATCTGGTAGGTCAGCGCGATGAGTTCCTTGCGCCCCAGCAGCTTCTCCAGTTCCGCCACCTGCTCGTCGGTGACGGCGACGGGTGTGTCGGTCATCGCGTCGGCGTAGGCGAGCGCCTTGCGTTCGAGGTCGGTGAACAGCGGCGAGGTGGCGTACTCGTCGATGTGCTTGAGGCGTTCGACGTCGAGGCCTCCGTGCTTCATCAGCATCGCGCCGAAGTCCACGCACCACGAGCAGCCGAGCTTCACCGCCGTCCGGTAGACGCAGAGCTCGAACAACGGCCCGTGGATCGCCTTCTTGACCGCCAGCTCGTGCCGGCCGCTCGCCATCAGCAGTTTCGGGTGGTGCGCCATCACCGTGACGGGCTCCGGCACCGCCCCGAACTCACGCCGCGCGAACCAGTACACGGCCTTGAGCAGCGGGCCGGCGTCCTTCTTCGTGATTCCCTTGATCCTCGTCATGCCCTGTGGACGAGGCAGCTCGCCGGAACGTGACAACACCTTTGGGTGACTGGGTTGCGAGGCGGCCAGCTCATAGGGTCCATCCATGAGCAACGACTTCGTGCTGGACATCGACCACGAGTCGGCCGGCCTGCTCGCGGGAACATTGCTGGCAGGCGACTCGTGTGCGGTCCCGGTGCGACACCAGAACGTCAAACTGCTGCTGTGCGCGCTGCCCGGCGAGGACGGCATGCGGCTGTTCCTGCGCCGCAACACCCCCTAGCGGTCGTAGACGGCCACATATTCCATGAGCACGTCACGCGACCGCTCGTTGTCGAGAGCGACGGCGTGCATGCGCTGAAAGATGGCCACGGCCCGTTCCACGGTCGCGGCGTCACTGGCGAGCGTCCAGTTCGCGAGGTAGACCAGCGGCGGCTCGTGCTCGTACTGGATGAGCGCGTAGTCGAGCCCGACCGCCGCCGCCCCGCCCGCGCTGGCCGGCACGATCCGGATCGACGGCGCGTGGAACAGCAGGTGCAGGACCTGGTCCTCCATCAGCCGGTTGCCGCCGACCACCGTCTGCAGCGCGTACTCGTGGATGAAGAACACGCACTGCGGCAACACGCCGTCGCGCTGCAGCTCCGGCGTCGGCGCGAGGCCCAGCGCCCTGGCCAGCGCCTTCGCGTAGCACTCGGTTCTGAGCAGGACGGGAACGGTGACGCCGCTGAAGCAGGTGATCTGGGTGGCGCCCGCCGCGGCGAGCACGACGAGCTGCTCGCCGGCACCGTGCTGGGTCATGCGTGGAACGGTAAAGCCATGATCATGATCTCGCCGCGCGAAACGCTCGCCATCAGGGCGAATGGGCCCCGAAAGTGGTCACGGACGAGCGATTTGCGCGAGGAAGTAGATCGCCTTCGAACGGGCGTGCCGCACCGCGACCAGGAACGGCCGGTCCACCTGCACGGCGATCGGGTCCACCGGTTTTCTCGGTGAAGTGCCCCTGCTCTTCACCACGGCGGTCGCGGCAGCACCCTCCAGGCCCTGTTCGTCGAGGCGCAGCACGGCCTCGTGGATCACGGCACTCACGAACAGCGGGTCCGGCGAGAGCCCGCCCAGGTCTGCGCCCGGCGAGAACATCGTGCCCACACCGAGCTGTTCCAACGTCTCCCGCAGCTCGAACGTCTCCCGAACGTCCACTTTGGGCAGTGACAGCGCGATGGCGGTGCTGTCGCGCACCTCGAACGCGGAGGCGTGCAGCGGCTGCTCCAGCGACTCGTCCGGCAGCAGCACCAGCGCCTCCACTCCCGAACGGGCGGGCAACGCGATCGTCTGCCAGCCCTCGGCCCTGGAGTAGCCGAGGGAGGCCGTCACCTTCATCGTCGGCACCTCGACGTCGCCACCAGGAGCGTGGAACAGCCTCGGCTTCGTCTTGCCGGCGCTGAACGCGGTCTTCCACCCGGCCTTGAGATAGAGGGCGTTGACGATGATCGCCCCGTCGTACGGGCGGGTCGGAGGCGGGAGCAGCTCCGGGATCAGGTTGCGGGTCGACTCGGCGACTTCGGCGTTCACCCGCTTGCGCACGGTCTTGGCGTCGGCGAAGTCCGCCTGCCGGACGGAGGACGCCAGCGAGAAACCGGGGTTCAGCGGCAGGGTGTCGTCGGCCCACAACGTGTTCGCGACCGCCAGGTCCTCGACGTCGAGCGCGTCCTCGGGGTCGAAGCCGGCGATCAACCGGTCGAGCTCGTCCCGGGTCCTGCCGTGGGCTGCCTCGCGGACCAGTGCGAGCGCACTGGCCACGGAGAACGGCGACCAGCACGCGTTCGAGGCGGGATCGGGCACGGCGACGCGGTGCAGGTCCAGCGCGAAGGTCGTCTGATCGGTCACGGGCGGGCGACCTGCGCGAGGAAGTAGATCGCCTTCGAACGGGCGTGCCGCACCGCGACCAGGAACGGCCGGTCGACCGTCACCACGACCGGGTCCACCGGGATCTCGATCGACACCGTCCGGAACGTGACAGCGGTGGCCGCCGCGCCCTCGAGGCCCTGCTCGTCCAGGCGCAGCACGGCCTCGTGCACGACGTCGTCGACGAACATCCGCTCGTCCGGTGAGAGGCCGGAGAAGTCGGCGTCGCGCGCGAACATGCGCTCGACTCCGAGCTGCCGCAACGTGTTCTTGAGGTTGAACCTCGCCCGTACGTCCACTTTGGGCAGTGAGAGTTCGAGCCGGGTGAAGTTCTGCGCGGCGAGCACGGACGGGTTCAGCGGCTGGTCCAGCGACTCGTCCGGCAGCAGGATCACCGTCTCGACGCCGGAGTCCGCGGGCAGCACGATCGTCTGCCAGCCGTCGTGGTGGGCGTAGCGGAACTTCTCGGTCACCTTCATCGTCGGCACGTCCACGTCGCCGCCGGGCGCGTGGAACGGCTGCGCGGCGGTCTCCCAGTCGGAGAACGGGTTCAGCCAGCCGACCTTGAGGTACAGGGCGTTGACGATGATCGCGGCGGCGTCCGCGGGCGGCGCGTCCGTCAGCAGTTCGGGGATCAGGCCGCGGGTGGTCTCGGCGACGTCGGTGTTGACGAGTTTGCGGACCGTCGCGGGGTCGGAGAACGCCGTGCGCCGCACCGAACCGGCGAGCGAGAAGCCCGGGTCGATCGTCAGGTCGTCGTCGGCCCACAGCGTGTTCGCGACGGCCAGTTCGGGGACGTCGAGCGCGTCGGAGGCGTCGAAGTCGCCCAGGAGCCCGCCGAGTTCGGCGCGGGTCTCGCTGCCGGCGGCCTCACGGGCCAGTGCGAGGGCGCTGGCCACCGAAAACGGCGACCAGCACGCGTTCGAGGACGGATCGGGTACGGCGACGCGGTGCAGGTTGAGAGCGAAGTCGGCCTGGTCGGTCACGGAATCTCCCCGAGGATCGGACTTCGGCACGGATCCCTTCGAACCTACGCCGATGCGCGGTGCCAGGCCACGGCCTGCGCGTCGGTGAGCAACGCGACCTGGTCGATGACGACGCGAAGCCTTGCGGGGTAAGAGGAAGCGGCCGCGAACACCGGGCGGAAAGCGGGGTCGAGCAGCGTCGGGCGCTCCATCAGGCGGGCGACGAGGTCGGTGATCAGGTCGCGCTGCTTCGCCTGCATGGCCAGGCGCGCCGGGTCGCTCATCACGTACCGGACGGCCATCGCCTTGAGCAGCGCCACCTCCGCCGCGACCTGCTTCGGGACCTCCAGCGCGGCGTTGTACCTCGTCAGCGCCCCGTCGCCGTGCACGGCCCGGGTCGCGGTGACGGCGGCGGAGGCGAATCGGCCGACCAGTTCGCTGGTGAGGTTCTTCAACGCCACCTGCGCGCCGAGCGAGCCGTCGTACTCGCGGTCGGTCCAGTACGCGATCACCGGCAGCGTCAGCAGGTCCTCGGCGGTGGCTTCGAGCGTGGCCACGGACTCGTCGGAGAACGTCTTCGCGGCGAGCGACGCGATGGCGCCGCGTTCGTCGGGACGGGCCAGCGCGCCGAGGCTGATGCGGTGGGCCAGCACGCCGTCCTCGACGTCGTGCACCGAGTACGCCACGTCGTCGGACCAGTCCATCACCTGCGCCTCGATGCACCGCTCACGGTCCGGAGCGCCCACACGCATCCACTCGAACACTTCGAGGTCGTCGTCGTACGCGCCGAACTTCACGATGCCCGGCGTGCGCGTCCACGGGTATTTCGTCGACGCGTCGAGCACGGCCCGCGTGAGGTTCAGTCCGTGCGCGGTCTTGGGTTCGAGGCGCGCGAGGATGCGGAACGTCTGCGCGTTGCCCTCGAACCCGCCGCACGGGCCCGCGAGCTCGTTCAACGCCCTCTCGCCGTTGTGTCCGAACGGCGGATGCCCGATGTCGTGCGCGAGGCCGGCCGTGTCGACGATGTCGGGGTCGCAGCCCAGTTCCTCACCGATGCCGCGGCCGATCTGCGCGACCTCCAGCGAGTGCGTCAGGCGCGTGCGCGGCACACCGGTGACCTCGGAACCCTCACCAGGGCCGACGACCTGGGTCTTGCCGGCGAGCCTGCGCAACGCCGCGGAGTGCAGCACACGGGCCCGGTCGCGGGAGAACGGCGTGCGGGTGTCGGTGCGGGCGCCCGGCAGCGCGGCGCTCTTGGGGTCTTCGGAGAGCAGGCGCTCCGCGTCGTGGCCGGTGTATCCCATCAGCCGATTTTAGGGAGCTTGAGCTCGTCGAACACGCCCGCGTGAGCCTTCATCAGGCGGTAGTACAGCAAGGCTCCGGTCTCGCGCTTGATGTAGAACCACTGCGTCTCGCGCGTCTGCACGTTCGGACCGCTGCGGGTCGGCGACGTCCAGGCGTGCAGACCGGCGTCCTCGGCCATCGTGCGAGCGCGCAGCGAGTGCCACGGGTCGCTGACGATCACGGCGGTCTTCAGGTCGCGTTCCCTGGCGACGGACGCGACGGCCCGCAGCGACCCGAGCGTGTCCGCTCCCTCGCCGACCTGGAGCACCCTGTCCTCCGGCACACCCCGCTTGACCAGCCACAACTTGCCGACCTGGCCCTCGGTGAAGTTGTCACCCGGCTGCCTGCCGCCGGTCGTGGCGATGTAGCCGACGACGCCCTCCTGGTAGAGGCCGAGCGCGTGCTCCAGGCGTGCCGCGAGCACGTCGGACGGGACGCCGTTGTACTGCGCGGCACCGAGGACGATCGCCATGTCGGCCTTCGTCCAGTCGTCGACGCGGGCGACCTGCCACACGCGGAACGCCGTGCCGCCGCCCACGAGCACGCCGATGACCAGCGCCCCGAACACGAGGCGCAACACGATCCGGCGAATCCGGGCGAAGGGCTTGAGGGGCGTGGTCCGCACACCATGCATGCTCCCAGACCGCGCGGGTGCCGCGTTGACGCCCCTGCGAGGATCATCGTCATGCCTGCTGAGCAGCCCACCATCCTCGCCACGTCCGGAGGTCTGCGCTCAGGGCGCCGGACCCTCGTCGAGTTCAACAAGCTGATCCACTTCGCCCTCGACCTCTCCGGCGTCGACGGCCGCACACCGCGCCTGTGCCACGTCGGCACCGCGGGCGGCGATCAGCGGAACATGAACGCGAACATGGCCGAGGCGGGCAAGGTCGCGGGCGTCGACGTGTCGATCCTGAACCTCTTCACGATGCCGCCGACCGACGACCTCGAGGACTACGTGCTGTCCCACGACGTCGTCTGGGTGGGCGGCGGCTCGGTGGCGAACCTCCTCGCGGTGTGGGAGGTGCACGGCCTCGGCGAGGTCTTCCGCAAGGCGTGGGAGGCGGGCGTGGTGCTCAGCGGCGTGTCCGCGGGCTCGATCTGCTGGCACACCGGCGGCGCGACGGACTCGTTCGGCCCGGACCTCCGGATCGTCACGAACGGCCTGGGCTTCCTGCCCTACGGCAACGGCGTGCACTACGACTCCGAGGAGCAGCGCCGCCCGAAGATCCACGACGCGGTGGCCGCCGGAGTGCTGCCGACGACGTACTGCACCGACGACGGCGTCGGCCTGCTCTACCGGGGCACCGAGCTCGTCGAGGCGGTGACGGAACGGCAGGGTTCCGGCGCATACGTGGTGGTCAGGGAGGATTCTTCAGCAACCGCACAGGAGGAAAAGCTCGACACCAGGCTCCTGTGAGACGGACCTTGGAAGTGTGCGCTGGGCTCTGATCCTCTTCCTCGTGGCGGCCGTGTTCGTCGTCCCGGAGGCTGCGCCGTGCCAAGCGCACGGGAAGCCGTCAGCTGACATATCGCGCGGCCCCGATGTCTTGGACACCGGTGACGGCTCGCTGGATCCCGGCGACGCCGATATATCGGATACCAGCACGTCGTCGGCGATATCCGACATATCAGCGGCTGACATATCGGATATCGCGGCAGCGGGCGGCGCGTCCGACGTCGGCGTCGCGGTGCTGGACCTCCAGACGGACCAGGTCGTCTCGGAGCAGGGTGACAAGCCGTTCTACTCGGCGTCGCTGGCGAAGCTCATCCTCGCGTTCGACGCGTTGCACCAGCAGCTGTCGGCCGACGACGTCGACCTCGTCGACCGGGCGCTGAGCGCGAGCGACGACAACGCCATGGACGTGCTGTGGACCCGGTTCGACGGCATGGACGCCATCGGCCGCGTCGCCGCCGAAGCGGGCCTGACCGGCACCCACGCCCCGGACGACCCGTCGCAGTGGGGAGAGGTCGTCATCACCGCGAACGACATGGTGCGGCTCTACCAGCACATCCTCGACTCGCCGGAGCGCGACGCGATCGTCGGCGCGCTGTCGAAGGCGCCCGCCACCGCCGCCGACGGCTTCGACCAGGCGTTCGGGCTGCTCGGCGTCACCGGCGCCTACGCCAAGCAGGGCTGGATGTACTACCTGCCGAGCGAGGTCTACCTGCACAGCGCGGGCGTGCTCGACGACCGCTACGCCGTCGCCGTGCTCACCACGAACCCGACCGGTTCCTGGACCACGGCGAGGCAGTCGATCAACGCCGTCACCACGGCCGTCCTCGCGAAGCTCGGCGTCAAGAGCTGAGCTTCCGGCTCTCCCGCCACGGCCGGTCCCACGCTCCGGTGAACTCGCGCACCGCGAGAAGCGCGATCGCCAGGAGCACGACCGCGCCGAAGATCAGCCCGCCGATCAGAATCCCCGAAGCGCCACCGATGGATCCGACCTTGGCCACCGCGTACCCGCAGGCGCCCGGAAGGATGAAGTACGCGGCGATGTTCCTCCGCCGAGCCGAGTAGACGTCCCGCACGCGCGCCAGGAACACGCCGAGCAGCACCGGCGTGAGCGTCACCAGCAGGCCGGGGACCTCCAGCACCAGCCAGTGCGGCGGCGCCGTGAACATCACCGCCAGCACCCCGGCCGACAACGCGACACCCGCCGTGACGAGCACGGTGCCGAGCGCCCTGATCCGCTGGGCAGACGCCTCGGCCTCGGAGTCCGGCACGATCGGCCCGAAGGCGTCGACGACGACCATGTGCACGGCCCGGCTGCCCAGCACCACGAACGCCAGCGCGGTGACCACCGGTATCGCGAGCACGATCACGAACACGAACCCCACGAGGAAGTACCCGGACCCGTCCGCCGGCTCGAGGCCGAGCCCGAACCAGTAGAACGGGAAGAGCAGCGACAACGCGGCCCCTTCGAGCACGACGAACACGTGCCGCAACCGAACGGCCGAAGGCGCGTCGGTGATCCGCGTCGCCACCGCACCACCCGCCACCGCGCACAGGCACACCAGCCCGCCGGTCACCGCCGCACCCAGGAGGACCTGCGGGTTCCCGACGTCGACCACCGCCGCGGTCACCACCACCCAGGCGAGCAGCGCCACACCCACCGCGGCCTGCACGAGGCCGCGCTTCCTGATCTGCTCCCCCATCACGCCTCTTACACGCGAGAACGCCCGGGATTGTTGCCTCAGCCGACCCGCAACACCTTGCGCGCGGTGAAGAACGCGACCCCGCCCAGCACGACGAGCAGGCCCAGCACCGCGAGGTACACCACGGATCCGACGGTGAACGGCACCGGCCGCTCCGCGTTGCTCAGGGCCATCACCTCGCAGAACCACGCGAACATCGCGCAGAAGATCGCGCCGGCCCACCACACGCCGAGCAACCGCCGGACCAGCCGAGCCCCGTTCACGTCGACGAACTCACCCCGAGCGCAGGACCGGGCCGTCGCGAGGCCCACGCCGGACAAGATCCCCCAGAACGCCCCGATCCCGGCCGTCATCACGCCGATCACGTTGATCGGGCTGTGGGAGGACGGCAGGGTCAGCCCGACAGCGACGAGCACGATCCCGAACACCAGCGCCACACCGATGAGGGACAGGCCTGTCAGCGCCAGCCGCGTCCTGATCCCTTCGACGCGCGGTGCGGACACCCGCACCCACGCCGGCCGCACCCCTGGACCAATGATCATCAACGACGCCGGCCCCCTGCACGCTGTGACGAAGTGACTTCACAGCGTAGCAGCGGGTACCGCCGAACGGAGTAGCCGAACTAGCAGCCGACGAGGCGCGCCGCGAGGTACGACTCCAGCTGGTCCATCGCCACGCGCTCCTGCGACATCGTGTCGCGCTCCCGCACCGTCACGGCGAGGTCGGTGAGCGTGTCGAAGTCGACCGTCACGCAGAACGGCGTGCCGATCTCGTCCTGACGGCGGTAGCGGCGGCCGATGGCGCCCGCGTCGTCGAAGTCGACGTTCCAGTTGCGGCGCAGGGCCGTCGCGAGGTCGCGGGCCTTCGGCGACAGGTCTGCGTTGCGCGACAACGGGAGCACGGCGACCTTGACCGGGGCCAGCCGCCTGTCGAGCTTCAGCACGACGCGCTTGTCCACGCCGCCCTTGGCGTTCGGGGCCTCGTCCTCGGTGTAGGCCTCCAGCAGGAACGCCATCATCGGGCGGCCGACACCCGCGGCGGGCTCGATGACGAACGGCTTGAAGCGCGAGTTCGTGGCCTGGTCGAAGTACGACAGGTCGACGCCCGAGTGGTTCGAGTGCGTCGTCAGGTCGAAGTCGGTGCGGTTCGCGATGCCCTCGAGCTCACCCCACTCCTGGCCGCCGAACTGGAAGCGGTACTCGACGTCGACGGTGCGCTTCGAGTAGTGCGACAGCTTTTCCTTCGGGTGCTCGTAGTGACGCAGGTTCTCCTTGGAGATGCCCAGGTCCGTGTACCAGCGGGTGCGCTCGTCGATCCAGTACTGGTGCCATTCCTCGTCCGTGCCCGGCTCGACGAAGAACTCCATCTCCATCTGCTCGAACTCGCGGGTGCGGAAGATGAAGTTGCCCGGCGTGATCTCGTTGCGGAACGACTTGCCGATCTGACCGATGCCGAACGGCGGCTTCTTGCGCGACGTCGTCTGCACGTTCAGGAAGTTCGTGAAGATGCCCTGCGCGGTCTCGGGGCGCAGGTAGTGCAGGCCCTCCTCGGTCTCGATCGGACCGAGGTGCGTCTTGAGCAGGCCGTTGAACATCTTCGGCTCGGTGTAGGTGCCGCGCACGCCGCAGTTGGGGCACGGCACGTCGGAGACGTCGCCCTCGGCGACCTCCTTGCCGGTGCGCTCCGCGTACTCCTCGGACAGCGTGTCCGCGCGGAACCGCTTGTGGCACGACTCGCACTCGACGAGCGGGTCGACGAACGCCTCGACGTGACCGGAGGCGACCCACACGTCACGCGGCAGGATCACCGACGAGTCCAGGCCCACGACGTCCTCGCGGCCGCGGACCATGAAGTTCCACCACTGGCGCTTGATGTTGTCCTTGAGCTCCACGCCGAGAGGTCCGTAGTCCCATGCCGAGCGGGTACCGCCGTAGATCTCCCCGCACGGGTAGACGAACCCCCTGCGCTTGCAGAGGCTGACAACGGTCTCGATGCGATCGGCGGGCAAGGGGAACTCCATCGGGCGAATGAGAATCGGGGGCTCAAGCCTAGCCCGTCACGTCACGCCCCGAACGGGCGACCGGAGCCTTACCCTGCACGGATGGAAGACCGGCTGCGAGAGCTGTGGGACTTCGCCGACCTGGGCGGCACCGAGGCGCGGTTCCGCGCGAGGCTCGACGACGAGGCGACCGACGACGGGCGCGCGGAGGTGCTGACCCAGCTCGCCCGCGTCGAGGGGCTGCGCGACAACTTCGCCGCAGGTCACGCGTTGATCGACGAGGCGGAGACGCTCGTGTCCCCCGACTCGACGGGCCGCGTGCGCGCGTTGCTGGAACGCGGCAGGTTGCACCGTTCCGGCGGTGATCCGGAGGCCGCGCAACCGTTGTTCGTGGCGGCGTTCGTCCTCGCGAAGAAGCGCGACGACCTGTGGTTCGCCGCGGACGCCGCGCACATGGTGGCCCTGGTCGACGACCCGGAGAAGTGGACGCAGGTCGGGCTCGACGTGATCGCCGAGCACCCGAACCTGACGCACTGGCTCGGGCCGCTGTACAACAACCTCGGCTGGTACTACTTCGAGCACGAGCGTTACGAGGACGCGCTGACGGCGTTCGACCAGACGCCCGCTCCGTACGCGGCGTACGGCAAGGCCAAGACGCTGCACATCCTCGGCCGCACCGCCGAAGCCGCACAGGCCGCGCGCAGGGCGTTGGAACTGCTGCCGGACGGCTCGGACGAGGAGTTCCTCGCGGAGATGACGAAGATCGCTAGCGAGGAGTAGCCGGGCCCGCCGCCTCGCCGAGCCGCACCGTGAACGCGTCCTGCGCGAGCACGCTCGTGTGCGTCTCGACCTCACCGCCGGCGCTGGTCAGCTTCGGCTCGTACATGGCGGGCTCGTCGGTCAGCGCCTCGGACAGCAGCGGGATGACGTGTTCGCGCACGGGGAACGGCGACATCGCGCGACGGTAGGCCACCACTGACTCGAACTCGACCGTCAGCACCCAGCGGTCGTCCTCGTCGGTCGAGCGCGCCAGCGTGCCCTTGCGGCACCCCGGCTGGGCCGTCAGCAGCTTCAACGCCTGCTCGACGCGCGAGGTGAACGACTCGGGATCGGATACGCGGAAGCGGCACACCAGCAGCACGGTGCAAGGATGGCACGGTGACCTCCAAGCGCCCTCTTCTGCCCGGCGACGGCCCACTCGCGCGCGTCCGCCCCGTCGTGGCGTTCGTGCTCGTGCTCGGTCTGTTCATCACGGGCGTGTTGGTGGGCGGCACCCTCGGCGCGGTGCTGCTCGGTGTGCTGATCGTGGGCGCCGGCGTGCTGCTGGCAGCCACCTGGAAGGTTCTTTCCCCAGCTCAGCGCACATTGCGCGTGGTGGTCCTGCTCGTACTGCTCATCATCACCGTAGAATTGGTTGTGAAAATCCCTACCAGGTGAGGTGCGCCGCCATGACCGTCCAGTTGCACGGCGAGCACTCCCCCGAACGCGCGGCCCCCGCGCCCGCGCCGCCCCGTTCCGCGCACACCCTCGCCGAGGCCGGCGACCTGCTGCGCGCGTTGGCCGCCCCGGTCCGCATCGCCATCGTGCTGCAGCTGCGGGAACACGACCGCTGCGTGCACGAACTGGTCGAGGCACTGGGAGTCGCCCAGCCGCTGATCAGTCAGCACCTGCGCGTGCTGAAGTCGGCGGGCGTGGTGCACGGCGAAAGACACGGCCGTGAGGTCGTGTACCGACTGGTAGACGAACACCTGGCGCACATCGTGGTGGACGCTGTGACGCACGTCGAGGAGAAGTTGTGACCGGACTGAGGTCCACCAAGCAGCGCACCGCGGTGTCGAACCTGCTCGACCAGCTCGACGACTTCCGCAGCGCCCAGGAACTGCACGAGGAACTGCGCCGCCGCGGCGAGGGCATCGGCCTGACCACGGTCTACCGCACCCTGCAGTCCCTCGCGGACGCAGGCCAGGTCGACGTCCTGCGCACCGACTCGGGCGAGGCGATCTACCGCCGTTGCTCGGCGCACCACCACCATCACCTCGTGTGCCGCCACTGCGGCCGCACGGTCGAGGTGGAGGGTCCCGCCGTCGAGAAGTGGGCGGACCGGGTGGCGGCCGAGAACGGTTTCTCCGAGGTCAGCCACACCGTCGAGATCTTCGGCACGTGCGCGGACTGCACGGCCAAGGGCCTCAAGTAGGGCTTACGACTCGTAGGGTTCGACCGGCTCGGCCACGGGCGTGAACGACTCCACGGTGAAGCTCGGCACCCAGGAGTTCTTCTCGTTCGCCGACTTCGGCACGACCTTCCCGGTCACCTCGACCCACTGCTCGTCGGGCAGCGCGGGCACGTCCCCGGTCACCCGCACCTTCAACGGACGGGCGTCGGCGGCGCAGCACGAGATCGCGAGCCGCGCGACGTACGTGTCGCCGTCCGCGCGCAGCAGGAACCCGGTCAGCTTGACCCGGCGGCCGTCCAGGGTGCCGGACTCGTCCCACGCCGTGCGCGTGACGAACTCCGTCATGGACAACGGGATCACGTCCCCGGACGGCAGTTCGCCCAGCAGGTTGCGGGAGCGCTGCGTCTGGTTCGTGTCGGCGGCCGAGTTGACGACGTCGCCGCCCAGCGCCGGAGGCGAGATCAGGAACACCGCGAGCACCGGCAACAGCATCAGCCACGTCGAGCGCGACGAGTGCGAGTGCTCGTGGCCGTCGTCGGCTGCCTTGCCGCGGCGGATGTCGCGGATGATCGCGAACAGCGCGAGGCCGATCATGGTCACGCCGGCCGCGATCAGCAGTGGCAGCAGGCTCTTCTGCACGTACCTGAGGTAGAGCCCGGAGAAGCTGATCTTCAGCAGCGCGCCGCCGAGCAGCACCAGCAGGATGTTCTGGGTTTCCCGCCTCACAGCAGCACCACTCCTGTCACGACGGCGCACAGGATCGCCACCACGAAGGTGGCCGGTGCGAAGCGGAAGGCGAAGGACTTGCCGAACGCACCTGCCTGCAGCGCGATCAGCTTCACGTCGACGGCCGGGCCGACGACGAGGAACACCAGGCGCGGCAACAGCGGCAGCGCGGAGAACGCGACGGCCACGAACGCGTCGGCCTCCGAGCACAGCGCCAGGATGACGGCCAGGAAGGCCATCACGATCACACCGAGCACGATCTGGCCGCCCAGCGTCTGCATCCACGCGACGGGCACGAACGTCTTGAACGTCGCCGCGAACAGCCCGCCCAGCACGAGGAACCCGCCAGCGTCCACGAGGTCGTGCCGCGCGCTCTCGGCGAAGACGGCCCACTTGTTCTGACCCGAGTGGTCCCCAAGACGTGCCAGCGCACGTTCGGCGATCCACTCCATCTTGCCGAAGCGCACCCACAACCAGCCCATGACCATCGCGGTCAGCAACGAGCCGACGAACCGCGCCACGACCATCATCGGGGTGTCGTTGAACGCGACGGCGGTCGACACCAGCACGATCGGGTTCACCGCGGGCGCGGCCAGCAGGAACGTCAGCGCCACGGCCGGGGCGACGCCCTGCTGCATGAGCCTCTTGGCCACCGGCACCGAGGCGCACTCGCAGCCCGGCAGGGCGATGCCCGCGACACCGGCCACGGGCACGGCCAGCGCCGTCTTCGAAGGCAGCAACTTCCGCAGTGCCGAGGCCGGCACGAACGCCGCGATGGCGCCCGAGATCAGCACGCCCAGCACGAGGAACGGCATCGCCTGCACGCAGATCGCCACGAACACGGTCGAGGCCGTGCGCAGCTTCGGCACGTCGAGAAGATCGACGAGCCTGGACTGGAAGAGCAGTGCGAGAACGAGGATCCCGCACAGCACCTCCAACGACGTGATCTTCAGCCGAGGCGGGCCCGAGCGCCGCTTCGACGAGCGGATCTCGCCGGTGATCGTCATTCCGCGTCCGCGTCCAGGTCCAGCAGGCGGCGGTACTGGCGCGCCATGCCCTCGCGGATCTCCTCGGGCGAGGGCGGCTCGTCGAACTCCGCCTCCTCCTCTTCGAGATCGTCGTCGTCGAAGTCGACGGGAGTGCCGTTGACGGTCTCCTCGGCGTCGGCCTCTTCTTCGAGAGCGGCCTCGCGGAGCTCCTCGATCGTGGCGGTGACGTCGTCGGCCGACAGGGCGGGCAGCATCGGCTTCACGATGGCCAGCACACCGCCCTCGGCGTCGTCGAGCGCCACTGCCTCGGCCAGCGCGACGGCGTGGTCACGCTCGTACGGGCCGCAGATGAACGAGTCCCAGTCGTCGCCGCCCGAGGGCTCGAACGTGACGGTCCACGGGAACTCGTTGACGTCCGAGTCCTCTTCCGGCTCGTAAATGATCACGCCACCCATGGAAGGGTCCTTTCTCAAGAAAACCGGGAGAGGAGCTCGCCGCGCACCTGCGACGCGGTCGAGACGACCAACATGAGGAGCGTGCTCAGCGGTTCTGGCTTGAGGCCGTCCGCCGGGAACGCGTAGCGCAGCATCACGTCGGTGCCGCGTTCGGAATGAATCACGCCGAGCGTGCCGAACAGGCCTTGACCAGCGCGTTCAGCGACCCACCCAGCGGCCTCGGCCGGCAGGTCCCACGCGACGACGACCGTCAACGAGAGGACCGTGAGTCCTTCGGCCAGTTCCATGCCTTGCACCGCGCACGGCACGTCTCCGTGGCGGAAGCTCAGCGCGCCGTCGTCGTCCACGGAGACGTCGTGGAACAGCTCCAACGCCTTGCGTGCGGCCTCCAGGGCCTCACCGCTCGCGTTCACGACGACGCCACCTCCTCACCGGGCTTGTCGACGGCACCGCCGAAGCGACGGTCGCGGTCCGCGAACTTCTCGCAGGCGCGCCACAGGTCGCGGCGGTCGAAATCGGGCCAGAGGATGTCCTGGTAGACCATCTCGGCGTACGCGGACTGCCACAGCAGGAAGTTCGAGATGCGCTGCTCACCGGACGGCCTGATGAACAGGTCGACGTCCGGCATCTCCGGCTTGTACAGGTACTTCGCGAGGGTGCGCTCGTCGACCTTGTCCGGGTTGATCTTCCCGGCGGCGACCAGGCGCGCGACCTCCCTGGCGGCGTCGCCGATCTCCGCGCGGCCGCCGTAGTTCACGCACATCACGAGGTTCAGCACGGTGTTCTCGGCCGTGCGGACCTCGGCCTCCTGCAGCTGCTTGATGACGCTGCCCCACAGTCGAGGCGAGCGGCCGGCCCAGTGGATGCGGACACCCATCTCGTCCAGCTCGTCGGTGCGGCGGGCGATCACGTCGCGGTTGAAGTTCATCAGGAAGCGCACCTCTTCGGGGCTGCGCTTCCAGTTCTCGGTGGAGAAGGCGTACAGCGAAAGCCACTTCACGCCCAGCTCGATGGAGCCCTTCGCGACGTCGAGCACGACCTGCTCGCCGCGTTTGTGGCCCTCCACCCGCGACAGTCCGCGCTGGTTCGCCCAACGGCCGTTGCCGTCCATCACGATCGCGATGTGCTTGGGCACCAGATCGGCCGGGATGTCCGGAGGCGTCGCACCGGACTCGTGCGGCTCCGGCGGGCGCGGTACGCGCTTCTCACGCTCAGAGCGGCGACGACGCAGCATGAGGCTGGGCATCCTTTCGAACGTGCGCGATTGTGCTTGATTTCTGGCGATTGTCGGTACGAGCCACATTAGCCGTCGGCCGGCTGCGCCTTTCGCTCGACCAGAGGCAACGACCTGAGCTGCCGTTCGAGGTGCCACTGCAGATGCGCCGCCACCAGGCCACTCGCGTCGCGGCGGGCGATGTGCGGAATCTCGTCGACCACGTTCCACTGGCCGTGCAGCAGCGCGGAGAGCAACGCCAGCGTGTCCTGGGAGGGCGACGAGGAGCCGGCCGGACGGCAGGTCGGGCAGCAGGAGCCACCGGCCTGGACGCTGAACGCCCGGTGCGGACCGGGATTGCCGCACTTCGCGCACTCGTTGACCGCGGGCGCCCACCCCGCGAACGCCATCGCACGCATGAGGAACGCGTCCAGCAGCAGCGACGGGTCGCGCTCCCCCGTCGACAACGCCTTCAACGCCCCGGCCACAAGCATGTAGAGCCGCAGGACCGGCTCGCCCTCTTCGGCCGACAGGCGGTCCGCGGTCTCGGCGATCGCGCACGCCGCGGTGTAGCGCTGGTAGTCCTTCACGATCCCCACGCCGAACGCGTCCAGCGTCTGCACCTGCGTGATGATGTCGAGCGTTCTGCCGGGGTAGAACTGAACGTCGACGTGGCAGAACGGCTCGAGCCGGGCGCCGAACTTCGACGACGTCTTGCGCACGCCCTTGGCCACGGCGCGGAGCTTGCCGTGCCGCTGGGTCAGGAAGGTGATGATCCGGTCCGCTTCACCGAGCTTCTGCACGCGAAGCACGACTCCGGTGTCGCGGTACAGGTTCGCCATCAGATTCCCATCGTCAGAAACCCAGGCGGCGCAACTGCTTCGGGTCCCGCTGCCAGTCCTTGGCGATCTTGATGTGCAGGTCGAGGTAGACGCGCGAGCCGAGCAGCGCCTCGATCTGCTTGCGGGCGGCCATGCCGACCTGCTTGAGCCGCTCGCCCCGGTGGCCCAGGATGATCGCCTTCTGCGACGACCGCTCCACGAACACGAACGCGTGAATGTCGATCAGGTCCTTGCGGCCCTCGCGGACCTGCATCTCCTCGACCACGACGGCGATGGAGTGCGGCAGCTCGTCACGAACGCCTTCCAGCGCGGCCTCGCGGATGAGCTCGGCGACCAGCGTCTGCTCGGGCTCGTCGGTCAGGTCGCCGTCCGGGAACAGCTGCGGGCCCTCGGGCAGCTTCTTGAGCAGCAGGTCGCTCAGCTCGTCGACCTGGAAGCCGTCGACGGCGGACACCGGGATGATCTCGGCGAACTCCATGACCTTCTGCAGCGCGAGCAGCTGTTCCATCACCTGCTGCTGCGACACCAGGTCGGTCTTGGTGACGATGCCGACGACGGGCGTGCGCTTGGCGACCTTCTCCAGCTCGGCGGCGATGAACTTGTCACCAGGGCCGACCTTCTGGTCCGCGGGCACGCAGAAGCCGACGACGTCGACCTCCGACCACGTCTCGCGCACCAGGTCGTTGAGCCGCTGGCCCAGCAACGTCCGCGGCCGGTGCAGACCGGGGGTGTCGACCAGCACGAGCTGGCCGTCCTCGCGGTGCACGATGCCGCGGATCGTGTGGCGCGTGGTCTGCGGCTTGCTGGACGTGATGGCGACCTTCGTGCCCACCAGCGCGTTCGTCAGCGTCGACTTCCCTGCGTTCGGGCGGCCGACGAAGCACGCGAACCCGGAGCGGTAACCATCCATCCGTCCATTGTCCCTCTTGCTGGTTATGGCCGTTCGCGGGGCGTCTAGAACTGCTTGCGCAGTTCACCCGAGGTGTTCGCGAGAAGCACCGGACCGGAGGACGTCAGGTCGCGCACGGCGGCCAGCGACTCGCCGTCCACCCGGTTCTCCTCGGAGACGACCGCCGCCGCCTCCAGCCCTTCCGCGCCGCTCGACACGGCGGCCGCGACGGCGGCCTGCAGCGCGGTGAGCTTCAGCGACGGCAACGAGACCGTGGACGCGTTGTAGGTGCGGCCGTCGAGGTCCCGCACCGCCGCGCCTTCCGCGGCACCGTTGCGCGCGCGGACGGACCGCGCGAGGGTGATCAGCTTGGCGTTCTCCGGATCGACGTCAGTCATCCTCGTTCTCCTTCTGCGCGGGACGTACGAGCACCGTCGTGACCCGGATGCGGCCGCGTTCGTCCTTGCCGCCCTCCGCCCGCATGCGCAGGCCGGCGATCTCGGCCTCGGTACCGGGCAGCGGCACGCGCCCGAGCCGTTGCGCGAGCAGGCCGCCGACGGTCTCGACCTCGTGGTCGTCGAGCTCGGTGCCGAACAACGCGTCCAGGTCGTCCACCGGCAGGCGCGCGCTGACCCGCACCGCGCCGTCCTCCAGGTGTTCGACCGGCGGGCGGTCGTCGGTGTCGGACTCGTCGGTGATCTCGCCGACGATCTCCTCGAGGATGTCCTCGATGGTCAGCAGGCCGGCGGTGCCGCCGTACTCGTCCACGACGATCGCCATGTGCCGGCGCGACACCTGCATCTCGCGCAGCAGGTCCGCGATGGGCTTCGAGTCCGGGATGAAGCTCATCGGGCGCATCAGCTCGGAGACGCTCTTCGGGTCCTCGCCCTCGGCGAGGGTGGCTCGCATCAGGTCCTTGAGGTTCACCACGCCGAGCACGTCGTCGACGCTCTCGCCGATCACCGGGACGCGGGTGTAGCCGGTGCGCAACGACAGCGCGAGCGCCTGCCGCAGCGACTTGGACTGCTCGATCCACACGATCTCGGTGCGCGGCACCATGACCTCGCGCGTGATGGTGTCGCCCAGCTCGAACACCGAGTGGATCATCTCGCGCTCGCCCTCGTCCACGACGCCGCGTTCCTGCGCCATGTCGACCAGCTCGCGCAGCTCGACCTCGGAGCTGAACGGCCCCTCGCGGAAGCCCTTGCCGGGCGTGATGGCGTTACCGATGAGGATCAGGAGCTTGGACAGCGGCCCGAGCACGCGCCCGAGCTGCCGGACGGTGCCCGCGGCGAGCAGGCTCACGGCGTACGGGTGCTGACGGCCGAGGGTGCGCGGTCCGACCCCGACGAGCACGTACGACACGATGAGCATGCTCAGGCAGGCGTACAGGACGGCCAGCCAGGCCTGTGCCACGTAGTCGAGGAACACCGTCGTGACCAGCACGGCTGCCGACATCTCGCAGGCCAGGCGCAGCAGCAACAGCAGGTTGACGTGCCGCGGCCGGTCGTTGAGGACGTGCAGCAACTGCCCGGTGCCCCAGCGACCCTGCCGTTGCAGGGCCTCCACCCGTGCGCGTGACACGGTGCCGAGAGCGGCATCCACGCACGCGAACAGTCCGGCGGCGAGCACGAGCAGAACGGCCAGCACGATCACACTGGCAGGGTTCGCGGTCATCGCGTCAGGCTTCTTCGTTCTTCTCGTCCAGGCCGACCGCGCCGAGCACCTTGTCGTCGGTGCTGCGCTGGTGAGCGGCCCGCTCGGCGTCGTCCCGCGCGGTGCGGAAGTCGCCGAGGATGCGGTTCTGCAACGTGAACATCTCACGTTCCTCCGCGGGCTCGGCGTGGTCGTAGCCGAGCAGGTGCAGCACGCCGTGCACGGTCAGCAGGTGCAGCTCGTCCAGCAGGCCGTGGCCCGCCTTCTTGGCCTGGTCCTTGGCGAACGCGGGGCACAGCACGATGTCCCCGAGCAGCGCGGGGCCGAGGCCTGCGGCGTCGGGGCGGCGCGCGGAGTCCAGCTCGTCCATGGGGAAGGCCATGACGTCCGTCGGACCCGGCAGGTCCATCCAGCGCTCGTGCAGGTCGGCCATCACGTCCAGCTCCACGAGCAGGACGGACAACTCGGCCAGCGGGCTCACGCCCATGCGGTCCAGCGCGAAGCGGGCGGCGGAGACGATGGATCCTTCGTCGACTCCGACACCCGACTCGTTGGCGATCTCGATGCTCACGGCGCCTATCGTCCCCGGCGCTGGTTCCCCCGGCGTGCACCGGGTCCGTGGTGTTGCCCGTTCTGGTCGATCAGGTCCTGCTGGACCTGCCACTTGTCGTACGCGTCCACGATGTCGCCGACCAGGCGGTGACGCACCACGTCCTGGCTGGTCAACGTCGAGAAGTGCATGTCCTCGACGCCTTCGAGGATGTCCCTGACGACTCGCAGACCGCTGCGCTGGCCACCGGGGAGGTCGACCTGGGTGATGTCACCCGTGACGACCACCTTCGAGCCGAAGCCCAGGCGGGTGAGGAACATCTTCATCTGCTCGGGCGTCGTGTTCTGCGCCTCGTCGAGGATGATGAACGCGTCATTAAGCGTCCTACCGCGCATGTACGCGAGAGGCGCGACCTCGATCGTGCCCGCCTGCATGAGCCGCGGGATCGCCTCCGGGTCCATCATGTCGTGCAGCGCGTCGTAGAGCGGGCGCAGGTACGGGTCGATCTTCTCGTTCAACGTGCCCGGCAGGTAGCCCAGGCGCTCGCCCGCCTCGACGGCCGGGCGGGTGAGGACGATCCGGTTGACCTGCTTGGCCTGCAGCGCCTGCACGGCCTTGGCCACGGCGAGGTACGTCTTGCCGGTGCCGGCGGGGCCGATGCCGAACACGATCGTGTTCTTGTCGATCGCGTCAACGTAGTGCTTCTGGTTCAGCGTCTTCGGCCTGATCGTGCGGCCGCGGCGGCTGACGATGTCGAGGCTCAGCACCTCGGCGGGCGACTCGACGTCGTTCGCGCTGAGCATCGTGATGATGCGGCGGACGCTGTTCTTGTCGATCGGCTGACCGCGGCCGGCGAGGGTGATGAGCTCGGAGAAGACGCGCTCGGCGAAGGCCACGTCGGCGGGGGCGCCGGACAAGGTGATCTCGTTCCCGCGCACGTGCACGTCGGCGTCGAGCAGTTCCTCCGCGAGCCGGAGGTTCTCATCGCGCGACCCGAGCAGCGTGAGCACCGCACCTTCCGGCACGGCGAACCGGGACTGACCTTCCTTGTTGCTCTGCTGTGTTTCGTCGGCCACGTGGCCCCGGCCTGCTTCCTGTCGCTCGGATCTGGTGCCGTCGATGCTAGTCCGGCCGAAAATGGGTGGCTAGCGCATTGCTCACGGTGTGTGCTCAGGGTCGTGGAGATCCGCAGGCTTGGTGTCGACGACATACCCGAGTGCATGAAGCTGATCACGGACCGGGGTTGGAGCTGGACGCCCGCGCAGTGGGAGATGATGCTCGCCCTCGGTCCGGGGTTCGGCGCCTTCGACGGGGCCGCGCTGCTCGGCACGGCGTTGACGACGCCGTATCCCGAGATGCAGGCGATCAGCGGCGTGCTGGTCGCGTCCTGGGCCGGTCGCAGAGGAATCGGCACCCGGCTGATGGCCAGTACATTGGATATCAGTCCCTCCGTTCTGTACGCGACGGCGATGGGCGAACCGCTCTACGCGAGGCTCGGCTTTCACTCCGTCGGGGAAACCACCGACTTCCACGGCGTGTTCACGGGCGCGGCCCCCGGTGTGACGCGGGAGGCCACTCCCGCCGACACGGCGACGCTCGCGGAGCTGGATCGCGAGGTCAGCGGCTACACCCGGCCGGCGCTCTGGGAACGACTGCTCGACCCGTCGACGCCGTACGCGGTCCTGATGTCGGACTCCGGCGTGATCGCCACCCGCCCCAATCCCGAAGGCGTCACGATCGGCCCGCTGATCGCCCCGTCCGCCTCGGCCGCGTGCGAGCTGATCGCGGACCTGGCGTCCGGCTCCGGCCGGGTCCGGGTGGACACCGACAACGCGGAGGTGGGCGCTTTCCTGCTGGGGCAGGGCTTTGAGCAACGCACAGGCGGTTGCAAGTTGATGGTGCGAGGCGCCGCCGACGTACCGGGCGATCGCTCGCGTTACTTCGCGCCCGCCTCGCACGCGCTCGGATGACTGGGGGCTTTCCGGTGGAACTACGACGACTCGAACTGGACGACCTCCCCGCGTGCTCCGACCTGGCCGAGAGCCGGTCGTGGCCGCGCGAGGAGAAGAAATGGGAGTTCCTGCTCACGCACGGCGAGGGCTGGGGGCTGTTCGACGAGCACGGCCTCGTCGGCACGACGATCGTGACGCGCTATCCGGAACTGGCGTCGATCAGCATGGTGCTGATCGCGGAACGCGCCGCGCGCCAGGGCCACGGCAAGCGACTGGTGTCCCATGTGTTGGACACGGGTGTGTCGACGTTGTTCGCGACGTCGATGGGCCGCCCGCTCTACGAACAGCTCGGCTTCCACGCCGTGGGCTTCACCGACATCCACGCGGGCGTGTTCACGGGACCGGCAGCTGATATATCGCACATCGCCACGGCCGCTGACCTCGACGACCTCGTCGCGCTCGACGTCAAGGTCACCGGTCTGACGCGGCCGTTCCTGTGGGAGTCGTTGCTCGTCAGGGGGTCCGTCAGGGTCTCCGATCACGGCATCGCCGGGTCGCTCCGCGTGAGCGACGACCTGCTGCTGATCGGACCGGTGATCGCGGACTCCCCCGCCGACGCGTGCGCGCTCATCGCCGACTCGGCCGCCGGCAACGGCCGTGTGCGGGTGGACGTGCACGATCCCGCAGTGATCGCGTTCGTGCGGGAACACGGCATGGAGTCGTGGGGTGAGGCCACCTGGATGGTCCGCAACGCCGAACAACTCCCAGGCGACCGCACCCGCTACCACGCGCCGCTGCTCCAAGCGATCGGCTAGAGACGCTGGCCGCCCAGCAGGTGCAGGTGGGCGTGGAAGACCTCCTGCCCGCTGTCCGGCCCGGTGTTGAACAGCAGGCGGTATCCCGATTCGGCCACGCCCTCGGCGTCGGCGACCTCGCGCGCGGCGGCGAAGAGGTCGCCGAGCTGGTCGCCGTTCAGGTCGACGGCGTTCGGCACGTGCTCGCGCGGAATGAGCAGCACGTGCACGGGCGCCTTGGGCTGGATGTCGCGGAACGCCAGCGTCGTCTTGGTCTCGTGCACGATCGTCGCGGGAATCTCACCGGCGACGATCCGGCAGAACAAACAGGACATGCCCCAAGCTAAGCGAACAGCCGGTCCAGTTGCTCGTCGACGGCCTCGACCATGTCGTCGACCGTGAGCTCGTCGGGCCCGAGCCCGTGGTGGATGTTGAGCCCGTCGATCAGCACCATGAACCGTCGCGCGGCCTTCATCGGCACGACGCCGTCCCGCAGCTCCCCGGCTTCCTGCGAGGCGACGAGAACGCGTGCGATCTCGGCGTACAACTCACGCGTGCCGAGGCGTTCCAGCTCGTGCAGCGACGGCTCCACCATCGCCCGCGGCAGGAACGACAACAGCACCGCGGCCTCGACCCGGCGATCGTCGTCCATCGCCAGCATCTCGTGCGCGAAGGACCGCAGCACCTCCCGGTTGCCGGCCGAGGTGTCGATCTTCTCCAGCCGCGCGATGAACCGCCGGTACGCGAGCTCCATCGCGAACCCCAGCAAGGCGTCCTGCGTCGGGAAGTAGTGGCGCAGGGACCCGCTCGACCACCCGGACTCGGCCGCGACGGCGCGCACGGAAGCGTGGTCTATCCCGTCCCGCCGCACGATGCGCCACACGGCCTCGGCGAGTTCGCGGCGGCGTTCCTCATGGTCGACAACCTTGGGCACCGCCCATTTTTAGCAGCCGCGCGCAAGCCGCCCGACAGCCACGCGGCACCTCTCCCACGCCTCGGTGCCCGGCGTGATCACGTCCATGTGCCCGGCCCCTTCCACCACGACGAGTTCCGCCTGCGGCTCCACCGCGCAGAACCCGGCGGACTGCTCGAGCGGAACGTCCTCGTCCTGATCACCGTGCACGCACACCACCGGCTTGCCGATGGGAACCAACGCGACCGGCGAGGCCTCCGCGAACTGCTCCTCGGTGCACAACTCCAACGCCCGCGGCGTGATGTGCCGCGTGAAGTCCAGCACCGCCGCCTGGGCCACCGCTCCGACCACTCGCGGACTGTGCTTGGCCGCCCACACAGCGAGGTGGCCTCCAGCACTGTGTCCGAGCGTCACGACGGGCCCGATGTCGACGGCGTCAATGGCGGCGAGGACGTCCTCACCGGTCTGCGGCCACCCACCGCCACCACTCACTCGCCGGTACTCGATGTTCCACACGGCGAATCCTTCGGCGACGAGCACGTCCGCAAGGGGCCGGCCGAGTTCCAAGCCGTAGCGCTGATGCCAAAAACCACCGTGAATGACGACAACAGCACCCTGAGCAACACCGTCAGGAAGGTAAAGCTCGCCGAACTGACTGGGATGGTCACCGTAAGCAATTCGCTGCACACGCAGAACTTACGTCAAGGCCAATAAATAACGAAGAAGACACAACAACAGACAGCGACTGCCAGATAAGAAGACCTTCTCGATACGCCCGACAAGCTACCGAGCCTGACGCCGGACAAGCCGCGAGCCCAATGCACCTGATGGGCCACCCAACGCCGAAGGCGAGGTGGCTGGGGGTCCGGGGGCGTGCCCCCGGCGTGGGGCTTGGGGGCTCGGCCCCCAAAAGATACGCAAACTTCGCTGGGAGGCGAGGCGCCGCCAGGCGCCGAGCAACCAATGCGAAAGAAGTTTGGAGGCGCCTCGCGGTCCGAAGCCTGGGGGTCGCTTCGCCGCGAGGCGCCGACGCCGGACCGAGGGGGGAGGTGTCCGGCGAGTCTTTTGGTCAGAAGGTCTAATCGTCTACTCCGTTTCCGGATAGACCAATCAGCCCCTCTGGAAACCAGGGTAACCCCATGGGCCTGGGATTCGCTACAACTTCCGTCAAGCCAATCCATCCGATGTTCATCTCAGGAGTGATCGGGGTCACCACCGAGCAGTGCGCACCCCAATGGCACCAAGAGCAACCGCCGCGGCGGTAGATGCACGCAGAACAGTTGGGCCCAATCGGACGATCCGCGCACCCGAAGATCGCAGTGCCTCGAGTTCCTCGGGCGTGATTCCGCCTTCGGGACCCACGACGAGCAGCACGTCCCCGGAATCGGGCAGCGGGACGTCGGCAAGCCGTTCGGTCGCGCTCTCGTGCAACACGAGCGTCAACGCGGACGACGACACGCGATGAGAAAGCTGAGTCGTGCTCACGGGTTCGTCGACCGCCGGCACGCGCGAACGGCGGGCCTGCTTCGCCGCCTCGCGCACCGTGGATCGCCAGCGCCCCAACGCTTTCGCGCCGCGCGGACCGTCCTCCCACTTGGTGATGCACCGAGCGGCGCGCCACGGCACCACACCGTCCACTCCGGCCTCGGTGGCGAGTTCGACCGCGAGTTCGCCGCGGTCGCCCTTCACCAATGCCTGGGCGAGCACGACGCGCGGCGCCGGTTCGGGCTCCACCCAGCGCTCGACCACGCGCAACGCCAGGGCGTCCTTCTCCACCGCCGTCACGGAACAGCGCACCTGGGCGCCGGATCCGTCCGACAGCACGAGTTCCTCGCCCACGCGCAGACGCTTCACCGTCGCGGCGTGGCGGCCTTCCGGGCCGTCCAGCACGAACTCCTCGCCCGCCGGCAACGACGAGACGAGGAAGACGGGCAGCGTCACCGGTTGCCGCGCGAGGCACGCAGGCGGGAGAACAGTCCGCCGCCGCCCTTGCCGTTGTGCGACAGGGAGGGCTCGTTCTCGCCGCGCAGATCGGCGAGATCGCGCAGCAACGCGGACTGGGCGGCGTCGAGCTTGGTCGGCACCAGGACCTCGAGGTGCACGTGCAGGTCGCCGCGGCCGTCGACGCGGCCGGTGGACCGCAGCTTCGGCATGCCGCGGCCCGTCATGACGAGCTGCGTGTTCGGCTGCGTACCGGGGTCGATCTGCAGTTCTTCCTCGCCGTCCAGGGTCTTCAACGGCAACGTGGCGCCCAGGGCGGCCGTCGTCATCGGGATCTGGACGATGCAGTGCAGGTCGGCGCCGTCACGTTCGAAGATCTCGTGCGGGTGCTCCTCGACCTCGACGTAGAGGTCGCCGGCCGGGCCGCCGCCGGGGCCGACCTCGCCCTGGCCCGCGAGGCGCACGCGCATGCCCTCGGCGACGCCGGCGGGGATGTTCACGGAGATCGTGCGACGCGACCGCGTGCGGCCGTCACCGGCGCACTGCTGGCACGGGTCGGGGATGACCTCGCCGTAGCCGCGGCACACCGGGCACGGACGCGACGTGACGACCTGGCCGAGGAACGAGCGCTGCACGGACTGGACCTCGCCACGGCCGTGGCAGGTGTCGCACTGGACCGGCTTGGAGTTGTTCTGGGTGCCCGCGCCGTGGCAGCGGTCGCACAGGATCGCCGTGTCGACGGTCAGCTCACGGGTGGCGCCCGCCGCGCACTCCTCCAGCGTCATGTCGAGCCGGATGAGCGCGTCGGAGCCCGGCTGCACGCGGCTGCGCGGACCACGGCCGCCACCGGTGGAGGCGCCGAAGAACGCGTCCATGATGTCGCCGAGGCCGAAGCCGGAGAACGGGTCTCCGCCAGGACGGCCACCGCCGCCCGAGTCGAGCGGGTCGCCTCCCAGGTCGACGACGCGGCGCTTCTCGGGGTTCGACAACACCTCGTAGGCGGCCGTCACCTCCTTGAAGCGGGCCTCCTCGTTGGGATTGACGTCCGGGTGCAGCTGCCTCGCGAGCTTGCGATAGGCGCGCTTGATCTCATCCTGCGTCGCGTCCTGCGAGACACCGAGGATGCCGTAGTAATCCCTGGCCACCTTGTTCGCTTTCATCTTCATCAACTACTGCAAGTACGTGTGGTCAACGACCGGTCAGGATCTCACCGACGTAGTTGGCGACCGCGCGGACGGCCGCCATGGTTCCGGGGTAGTCCATGCGCGTCGGTCCGACGACACCCAGGCCCCCGAGCGGGTTGTCACGGCTGCCGTAGCCGATGGACACCACGGAAGTGCTGTGCATCTCCACGGCCTCGTTCTCCTCGCCGATGCGCACCAGCACGCGACCGGGGTCGCGGGAGGCGGCGAGCAGCTTGAGCACGACGACCTGCTCCTCCAACGCCTCCAGCACCTGCCGGAGCGAGCCGGGGAAGTCGGTGATGTTGCGCGTGAGGTTCGCGGTACCGCCGAGCACGAGCCGTTCCTCTGGGTGCTCCACCAGCGTCTCGATGAGCACAGTAGCGACTCGCAGCATCGGGTCGCGCAGGTTCGGCGGAACCTCCTCCGGCAGTTCGGCGACCTTGGCCGACGCTTCCGCCAGCCGCTGCCCCGCCATCGCCTGGTTGAGCACACCGCGCAACTGCGCCGTGTGCTCCTCGCTGATCACGTCCCCGAGCTCGACGATCCGCTGGTCGACGCGGCCGGTGTCGGTGATGAGCACCAGCATCAGCCGCGACGGCGTGATCGGCAGCACCTCCAGGTGACGCACGGCCGCACGCGACAGCGTCGGCACCTGGATCACCGCCACCTGCCTGGTCAGCTGCGCGAGCAACCGCACACTGCGACGCATCACGTCGTCGAGGTCGATCGCCCCGTCGAGGAAACTGCGGATCGCCCGCTTCTCGGCCTGCGAGAGCGGCTTGATCTCGCTCAGCTTGTCGACGAAGAGCCGATAGCCCTTGTCCGTCGGCACGCGCCCGGCACTGGTGTGCGGCTGGGCGATGTACCCGTCGTCCTCCAGCGCGGCCATGTCGTTGCGCACGGTCGCGCTCGACACACCCAGGTTGTGCCGCTCGACCAGGGCTTTCGACCCGACGGGCTCCTGGTTGGACACGTAGTCGGCGACGATGGCGCGCAGCACCTCGAACCGACGCTCATCGGCGTTCATCGCTGTTCACCTCCGTGTCCACTACTCCCGAGTTTACCCAGCCGGATTCGGGCCTGGTGCCCGCTCTGAACCCAGGCGCGGCCCGCTGGGGCCGTTCGAGTGATAAGGAGCCGAAAGAACCCGACAACGGCCCCTCGCGAATAGCGTGCGTGGGTGGTCACCGCGAACGAAACGACACTTCAGCATCTGCTGGAAGGCTCGAAGCAGTACCGGGTTCCGCTGTACCAGCGGACGTACTCCTGGGAGAAGAAGCAACTCTCGCAGCTCTGGAACGACATCGTCGGGCTGGCAGAGGACCGGGTCACTCAGCAGTCGGCCACTCACTTCATCGGCTCGGTCGTCCTCGCGCCGAGCCCCGGCAACGGCCCAACCGGCGTGCCGCAGTTCCTGGTGGTCGACGGCCAGCAACGACTCACCACGCTCACATTGCTGTTGTGCGCCATCCGCGACCACCGCGCCACCCATGAGGACCCGATCCACCGCGGCCGGATGAACGACCTCTACCTGACGAACCCCTACAAGCCGGAGGCGCAGCGACTCAAAGTCCTGCCGACGCAGACCGACCGCGAGGCCTACCAGGCGTGCATCGATTCGACACCGCACGCAGGTGGACGCGACGGCATCGGCACCGCCTACCGGTTCTTCGCGGCGAAGCTCGTCGAACTGGACGACCCCGACGACCCGTTCGACATCGAGCGACTCGAAGACGCCGTGATCAGCGGCCTGGCACTGGTGTCGATCACCACCAACCACGGCGACAACGCCCACCGCATCTTCGAGTCGCTGAACAACACCGGGGCGGCCCTCACACAAGCCGACCTGTTGCGCAACTACCTGTTCATGCGCCTGCAGACTCGCGGCGAGCAGGTCTACCAGTCACTCTGGCTACCATTGCAGGACCAGCTGGGGACCCCCAAGAACCTCGAACTGCTCTTCTGGCTGGATCTCGTCCAGCGCGACGCGCGGATCAAGCAGGCCGACACCTACGCGGGTCAGCAGGCTCGCCTCGACCGGCTGAACGGCGAGGAGGCCATCGAGGCAGAGGTGGCCAGGCTGTGCGGCCTGGGGGCACTGCTCCACACGATCCTCAACCCGGAGACCGAGTCCCACGCGAGCGTGCGCACCAGGCTCCAGCGTCTCAAGGAATGGGGTACCACAACGGTTTACCCACTACTGCTGCACCTGCTCGACCGACGGCGGCAGGGCATCGCTACGTCAGACGAGATCGCCTCGGCGATGCTGTACGTCGAGAGCTTCTTCGTCCGACGCCAGGTCACCGGTCGTGCGACCGCCGGTGTCAACCGGATCTTGCTTCAGGTCGTGACCGAGATCGACCGCACGCGCCCCGTTGACCAAGAGGTGCACGCCTACCTGTCGACCGGCCGCAAGCACTACGCCGACGACGACCAGATCCGCACCCTCGTCGGTACGGTTCGCTACTACGAGCACGGCAGAGCGGCCCAGCGCACGTCGATCCTGCGCTGGCTGGAGGCGGAACACGGCAGCAAGGAACCAGTCGACCTCACTTCGCTGACCATCGAGCACGTCATGCCGCAGTCCTCGACGGACGAGTGGGAACGCGCCGTCAGCTCGGACCTGCAACCCGGCGAGACCTACGAGCAGGTGCACGAGGAGCTCAAGCACACACTCGGCAACCTGACCCTGACCGGCTACAACTCGGAACTGAGCAACAGCGCGTTCGACGTGAAGAGGGCACAGCTGGCGAAGAGCGGCTTGGTGATGAACCAGGACATCGCCGCCCGGACCGAGTGGGGCCGTCCTCAGATCCTTGCCCGTGCGAACGCGTTGGCAGAGCGGATCATCGCCACGTGGCCCGGTCCGCCGAACGGCCGGAGTCCGGTCCCGAACGTCGCGTGGAACCTGATGAACTCGGCGCTGGCGGCCTTGCCGGCGGGATCGTGGACGACCTTCAGCGAGATCGCGGCGATGATCGACATCGATTCCTCCGCAGTTGTCGACCGCCTCACCACCACTGCGGCACCCAACGCGCACCGCGTGCTCCCGGCAGGTGGCGTTGTACCCCCTGGTTCCGTCGACCTCCTGCGGTCCGAGGGAGTGGAGGTCGACGAGCACGGGCGTGCGTCCCTCGACCAGCGCACCTCGTTCGAGGAACTCGCCCAGCTGATCGGCCTGGACCTGGAACCCGAAGGCGACCCCTCCGAGGAGTTGCTGCCCGACCGGTTCTTCCTCCAACTGAACGAAAAGCAGGACGACGACACCGTGACTGCGGTCTTGGAGATCCTGGACAGGTGGGACGAACTCGGTGGCACTTTCGGGTACGGCGATGGCCGCGACACGTCGTGTTTCCTCTTTTCACGCGAGAAGGATGACGAGCGCGGCAACATCTGGCCGCTCACGCTCTACCCGAGTGGCAGGGTCGAGGTGGTGTTCCAGCACCTGCTCGTCCGGCCGCCGTTCGACCAGACCGAATTGCGCGAGGAACTGCGGGGGCGGCTGAACAAGGCGCCCGGCGTCGACATCGCCGCCGACAAGATCGACAAGCGACCGAGCTTTCCGTTCAGGGTGCTCCTCGATCCGGTGGCGCGCACTGTCGTGCTGGATACCTTGAAGTGGTTCCACGAGCAGGCTCGCTCGACGGTTTTTGTCGGTGGCGGTCGCTAGGGTCCAAACGTGGACAACGTGGTGTGGCTGCGGCCACCCGGCAGACCATGCCTGGTGCTCAGCGACGACGAGTGGTGGAGGGGCTCGGTTGTCTGGGAGACGGCCCGCAGGGAGGACGGGCTCTGGTGGGGCACGGTGACGTACGACAAAGAAGGCCAGGAGATCACCGAGGTGCGCAGTCAGCACGACCTGCGCGCCCGCTGATCACGGCAGCAGGCGCCTGACCACGGCGTCGGCCAGCAGGCGGCCTCGGTCGGTCAGCACGCAGCGGTCGTCGTGCGGCTCCAGCAGCCCGTCGGCGATCGCCTGCTTGGCCTCTTCGCGGCCGGCGTCGTCCAGCACGTCCACCGGAAGCCCTGATGCCAGGCGCAGTTCCAGCAGCACGCGCTCGACGCGCTGGTCCTCGGCGGACAACAGCTCGCGGCCGGCGGCAGGCGACAGACCTTCCGCGAGCAGGGACGAGTAGCGGGCCGGGTGCTTCACGTTCCAGAAGCGGACGCCGCCGACGTGGCTGTGCGCGCCTGGGCCGAAGCCCCACCAGTCCGCGCCCTTCCAGTACAGGACGTTGTGCCGGCACTGGGCCTCCACGGAGGTCGCCCAGTTCGACACCTCGTACCAGGCGAAGCCGGCGCCGCTCAGCACCGAGTCGACCATCTCGTACGACGAGGCGAGCACGTCGTCGTCCGGCATGGGCAGGTCGCCCCGGCGAATGCGGCGGGCCAGGCCCGTGCCGTCCTCCACGATCAACGCGTAGGCGGACACGTGGTCGACGCCCGCGGCCAGCACCGCGTCCAGCGACGAGGCCAGGTCCGCGGGGCGCTCCCCCGGCGTGCCGTAGATCAGGTCCAGGTTCACGTGCTCGAACCCGGCCGCCCGTGCCTCCAGAGCGGCTTCGCCTGGACGGCCGGGGGTGTGCTTGCGGTCCAGCACGGCCAGAACGTGCCGGGCCGCGGACTGCATGCCCAACGACACGCGCGTGTAGCCGGCCGAACGGATGCCGGAGAAGAACTCCGCCGACGTCGACTCCGGGTTCGACTCCGTCGTCACCTCGGCGCCGGGTGCCAGGCCGAACGACTGCCGCACCGCGTCCAGCACGTCGGAAAGCCCCGAAGCGCCCAGCAAAGAGGGCGTACCGCCACCGACGAACACGGTTTCGGCCATGGGAGCGGTCCCGAGAACGGACGCGGCCAGGTCCAGTTCGCGGCGCAGGCCCTCCAGCCACGACTCGGGCGAGGCGGAGGAACCCAGCTCGCCGGGCGTGTAGGTGTTGAAGTCGCAGTAACCGCAGCGGGTCGCGCAGAACGGCACGTGCACGTAGATGCCGAACGGCCGGGAACCGACACCGGCGAGAGCGGAAGGGGGAAGCGAACCGTCAGCGGGCGCGGGCTCGCCTTCGGGCAGAGCGGAAGGCATGACTCCCAGTGTCCCCTACAGCCCGAACGGCGGTGCACAGCCAGGCGATGTATCTGTCGGTGACAGAGATATCACGGAGTGAAACCAGCCTAGGATGTCAACTTCCCCTCGTCAATCCCAGCATTCGGTTGTTGGTGGACCAGGTACTGGACGCGGGGCACACTGGGGACATGCATTCGACTGGAGTCCGCCTCGTGGCCCGCCGCCACGTCGACTTCCGTCGTGTCTCCAGCGCGATGTGCCGTCGTTCGGCCTGACCGCGCGCTGATTTGTTCCCGTCGGCGCCCGGCGCGCTGACGACGCCCCCACCACAAGCACCTCCGGGCTCGCATGCGCACCGAGCGCCTCGAAACCCCGGAGGATGGCGATGGTCCCGCCGCAGACGTCACCGCGCGCCAAGCAGCGTCGCGGCGAGGGGCAGTGGGCACTCGGTTACCGAGAGCCGCTGAACCCCAACGAGCGGAGCAAGAAGGACGACAACCCGCTCAACGTCCGCACCCGCATCGAGAACATCTACGCCCACGGTGGTTTCGACTCGATCGACCCGGCCGACCTGCGCGGGCGTTTCCGCTGGTACGGCCTCTACACCCAGCGCAAGCCCGGCATCGACGGCGGCCGCACGGCCACGTTGGAGCCCGAAGAGCTGGACGACGAGTACTTCATGATGCGCGTCCGCAGTGACGGCGGTGCGCTCACCACGCAGCAGTTGAAGGTCCTCGGCGAGATCTCGCAGACCTACGCGCGCGACACCGCGGACATCACCGATCGGCAGAACATCCAGTACCACTGGATCGCGATCGAGGACGTCCCGACGATCTGGCAGAAGCTCGAAGCCGTCGGCCTGACGACGATGGAGGCGTGTGGCGACAGCCCGCGCGTCATCCTCGGCTCGCCGGTCGCGGGCATCTCCGAGGACGAGATCATCAACGGGCAGCCGGCGATCGACACGATCCTCGAGCGCTACATCGGCGACCCGCGGTTCTCGAACCTGCCGCGCAAGTTCAAGACCGCCATCTCCGGGCTGCAGGACGTCGCGCACGAGATCCACGACATCGCGTTCGTCGGCGTGAACCACCCCGAACACGGGCCGGGCTTCGACCTCTGGGTCGGCGGCGGCCTGTCCACGAACCCCATGCTGGGCAAGCGCTTGGGCGCCTGGGTGCCGCTGGACGAGGTGCCCGACGTCTGGGAAGCCGTCATCTCCGTCTTCCGCGACTACGGCTACCGCCGGCTGCGGCACCGCGCGCGCATCAAGTTCCTCGTCGCCGACTGGGGTCCGGAGAAGTTCCGCCAGGTCGTGGAGGACGAGTACCTCAAGCGCAAGCTGATCGACGGCCCGGCGCCGGAAACCCTGAAGCAGCAACTGGACCACATCGGCGTGAACCGGCAGAAGGACGGCCTGTTCTACGTCGGCGCCGCACCGGTCGCGGGCCGCGTCTCCGGTTCGATCCTGGTCGAGGTCGCGAAGATCGCGGAACAGGCTGGCTCCGGCCGCGTCCGGTTCACGCCGCAGCAGAAGATCATCGTGCTGGACGTGCCCGAGGCCGAGGTGAAGACGCTCAAGAGCAACCTCGCCAAACTGGGCCTGCAGGTCGAACCGTCGCCGTGGCGCCGGGGCATCATGGCCTGCACCGGCATCGAGTTCTGCAAGCTCGCGATCGTCGAGACGAAGGCCCGCGCGAACGACCTCGTCGTGCAGCTCGAAGCCAACCTCAAGGACATCGTCGACGGCGTCACCGAGCCGATCACCGTGCACATCAACGGCTGCCCCAACTCCTGCGCCCGCATCCAGACCGCGGACATCGGCCTCAAGGGCCAGATCGTCACGGACGAGTCGGGCAACCAGGTCGAGGGATTCCAGGTGCACCTCGGCGGTGGGCTCGGCCTCGACGCCGGGTTCGGCCGCAAGCTGCGCGGCCACAAGGTCACCGCGAACGAGCTGTCCGAGTACGTCGAGCGGATCGTGCGGAACTTCGTCGCCCAGCGCGAGGAGGACGAGCGTTTCGCCCAGTGGGTCGCCCGTGCGGAAGAGGGTGACCTGAAGTGACCGAGCGCGCGACGCCGTTCTACTGCCCCTACTGCGGCGACGAGGACCTCCGGCCGCAGGAGGAACCCAGCTACGCGTGGTTGTGCACCGGGTGCCGCCGCGTCTTCAAGGTCTCGTTCGTCGGGCTCAACCTGCCGCAGGAGGTGAAGAAGTGAGCGATCTCAAGGAAGACCTCAAGATCGTCGCTGAGGCCGCGGAGCTGGAACTGAAGGACGCGAACGCCGAAGAGGCGCTGGAGTGGGTCGCGCGGACGTTCGGCGACAGCTACATCGTCGCCTCCAACATGCAGGACGCCGTGCTGATCGACCTCGCCGCCAAGGTGAAGCCGAACTTCGACGTGCTGTTCCTGGAGACGGGGTACCACTTCCCGGAGACGATCGGCGTGCGGGACGCGGTCGGGGTCGTCTACCCGGACGTGCACGTCGTCAACGCCGCCGCCGAGCAGTCGGTCGAGGACCAGGAACGCGAGTTCGGCCTGCTGTACCAGTCGGATCCGGCCACCTGCTGCAACCTGCGCAAGGTCGTGCCGCTGCGCCGGGAGCTCGCGAAGTACGACGCGTGGGTCACCGGCGTGCGCCGCGTGGACGCCCCGACCAGGGCGAACACGCCGATCGTGCAGTGGGACGACCGCAACGGGCTGGTGAAGATCAACCCGATCGCGCCGTGGTCCGACGACGAGTTCAACGCCTACATCCAGGAGAAGGGGATCCTCGAGAACCTGTTGGTGCAGGAGGGATATCCCTCCATCGGCTGTCTGCCGTGCACCGCGAAGCCGTTGCCGGGGCAGGACGCCCGCAGCGGCCGGTGGGCCGGTCAGTCCAAGACGGAATGTGGGTTGCACGGATGACTCTGGCTCTGGACACCCTGGGGCGCCTCGAATCCGAGGCGATCCACATCTTCCGCGAGGTGGCGGGAGAGTTCGACCGGCCGGTGATCCTCTTCTCCGGCGGCAAGGACTCGACGCTGCTGCTGCACCTCGCGATCAAGGCGTTCTACCCGGCGCCGGTGCCGTTCCCGCTGCTGCACGTCGACACCGGGCACAACTTCGACGAGGTCATCGAGTTCCGCGACCGCGTCGTCGCGCAGCACGGGCTGCGCCTGGAGGTCGCGAAGGTCCAGGACTGGATCGACGACGGCCGCCTCGAGGAGCGCCCGGACGGCACCCGCAACCCGTTGCAGACCGTGCCGCTGCTGGACTCCATCACGCAGCACAAGTACGACGCGGTCTTCGGCGGCGGACGCCGGGACGAGGAACGCGCCCGCGCCAAGGAGCGGATCTTCAGCCTGCGCACGGCGTTCGGCCAGTGGGACCCGAAGCGCCAGCGCCCGGAGCTGTGGAACCTCTACAACGGCCGGCACCGCGCCGGTGAGCACGTCCGCGTGTTCCCGCTGTCGAACTGGACCGAGCTCGACGTCTGGAACTACATCGAGCGCGAGGGCATCGAGCTCCCGGACATCTACTACTCCCACCAGCGCGACGTGTTCCTGCGTGACGGCATGTGGCTCGCCGAAGGCCCGTGGGGCACGGCGCGCGACGGCGAAACGTTGCTGCGCAAGACAGTTCGCTACCGCACGGTCGGTGACGGCTCCTGCACGGGTGCCGTCGAGTCCGACGCCGCCGACATCCACGCGGTGATCGCCGAGGTCTCCGCGTCACGACTGACCGAGCGCGGCGCCACCCGTGCCGACGACCGGCTGTCCGAGGCCGCCATGGAAGACCGCAAGCGGGAGGGGTACTTCTAAACATGAGCGACCTGTTGAGGTTGGCTACCGCTGGCAGCGTGGACGACGGAAAGTCCACGCTCGTCGGCAGGTTGCTCTACGACACCAAGTCCGTGCTCGCGGACACGCTCGACGCCGTCCACCGGGCGAGCGCCGACCGGGGTCTCGCGACGCCGGACCTGTCGCTGCTGGTCGACGGCCTGCGGTCGGAGCGCGAGCAGGGCATCACGATCGACGTGGCGTACCGCTACTTCGCGACGCCGAAACGAAGCTTCGTCCTCGCGGACACCCCTGGCCACGTGCAGTACACCCGCAACACCGTCACCGGCGCCTCCACCGCGCAGCTCGCGGTGCTGCTCGTCGACGCGCGCAAGGGCGTCATCGAGCAGACCCGGCGCCACGCGGCGGTTCTCGCGCTGCTGGGCGTGCCCCGGCTCGTCCTCGCGGTCAACAAGATCGACCTCGTGGACTACGACGAGGTGACGTTCTCCCGCATCTCCAAGGAGTTCACCGCGCACGCCACGGCTCTCGGCTACACCGAGGACGCGGTCGTCGAGATCCCGGTCTCGGCGCTGGCCGGCGACAACGTGGTGGACAAGTCGGCGAACACGCCCTGGTACTCCGGCCCGACGCTGCTGGAGCACCTGGAGAACGTGCCGGTCGAGCCCGACCCGCACGACGCCCCGTTCCGGTTCCCGGTGCAGTACGTCATCCGGCCGCGCACGGCCGAGCACCTCGACTACCGGGGGTACGCGGGCCTGATCGCGGCCGGCACGGTCAAGCCGGGCGACGAGATCGTGGTGCTGCCCTCCGGGCGGCGCTCGAAGGTCACGAAGATCGACACGGCGGACGGCGAACTGGCGGAGGCGGCGGCCGGCCAGTCCGTGACGTTGTTGCTGGCGGACGACATCGACATCTCCCGCGGCGACCTGATCTCGGTGGCGGGCAACGAGCCCACGGTCACCGACGAACTGGACGCCACCCTCTGCTGGCTCGCGGAGAAGCCTCTGCGACCCGGCGCCCGAGTCCTCGTCAAGCACGGAACGCGCACCGTGCAGGCGATGGTCACCGACCTGCGCGACCGCTTCGACGAGCAGAACCTGTCCAGCGTGGACAGCCCAGCTTCGTTGGAGCTCAACGAGATCGGCCGAGTGGCTCTGCGTCTCGCGGAGCCTGTTCCACTGGACGACTACAGCTTCAGCCGGCGCACCGGGTCCTTCCTGGTGATCGACGCGAGCGATGGTTCCACGCTCGCCGCCGGACTGGTCGGGGCTCCGCTGCCGCTGCTTGAGGACGGCGTGGAGAGCTGTACCGGGGGTGGCGTATCCGCCACCCCTGACAACCACGCCCTTGTCTCCCCCGGTCCCTGAAAGGCCTGAAACCCCGTGAACCTCAAGCCCGCCATCGCCGTCGCACTGATCGCACTGACAGCCCTGTCCGGTTGCAGCCGTGCAGGCACCTCCGAGACTCCCGCCGCCGAGTCCAAGGGCGCCGCCGCCGAGGTCCGCCTCGGGTACTTCCCGAACATCACCCACGCCGCCGCGCTGATCGGCGTCGAGCAGGGCCTGTACGCCAAGGAACTGGGCAACACCAAGCTGACGACGCAGACGTTCAACGCGGGCCCCGACGAGGTGAACGCCCTGCTGGGCGAGTCCCTCGACATCGCCTACATCGGCTCCGGACCGGCGATCAACGCCTACGCGAAGTCCAAGGGCGAGGCCGTGAAGCTCATCGCGGGCGCCACCTCGGGTGGTGCGCAGCTCGTGGTGAAGCCCGAGATCAACTCGATCGAGGACCTCAAGGGCAAGGTCGTCGCCACGCCGCAGCTCGCGAACACGCAGGACGTGTCGCTGAAGAAGTACCTGGCGGAGAAGAACCTGACCGGCCAGGTGACCGTGCAGAACGTGGAGAACGCCGCGTCGCTCGACCTGTTCAAGAAGGGCGACATCCAGGCGGCCTGGGCGCCGCAGCCGTGGTCGGCGCGCATCGTCAACGAGGGTGGCGGCAAGGTGCTGCTCGACGAGAAGACGCTGTGGGACGGCGGGGCGTTCCCGACCACCGTGGTCATCGTGCGGACGAAGTTCCTGCAGGAGCACCCGGAGACGGTCGAGGCCGTGCTGAAGGGTCACGTCGCGGCCATCGACTGGGCGAAGGCCAACAAGGACGAGGCGAAGAAGGCCGCCAACGCCCACCTGGAGAAGCTCACGTCCAAGAAGCTCGGCGACAAGATCCTCGACGCCGCCTGGGACAACATCGAGCTGACCACGGACGCGCAGGCCAAGCACTTCCCGCAGCTCGCGAAGGACGCCGTGACCGCAGGGGTGGCCAAGGAGGCCGCGAACGTCGCCGGGTACGCCGACTTCACGTTGCTGAACAAGGTCCTGCAGGCGCAGGGCAAGCCGCAGGTTCAGGCAGCGGGCCTGGACAAGAAGTAGTTCCGAGACGTTGAGGGGAAGGCACACGACCATGACCGCCACGCTCGAGACCACTTCTCTGTCCACTGTGGATACCGCTGTCGAACTGGCAGGCATCCGCAAGGTTTTCGGCCACGGCAACTCCGCCGTGGTGGCGCTCGACGGGGTCGACCTCAAGGTCAAGCCCGGTGAGTTCGTGTGCCTTCTCGGCGCGTCCGGCTGCGGCAAGAGCACGCTGCTGAACATCGTCGCCGGTCTGGACGGCGCCACGTCGGGCTCGCTGGAGCTCAACACGTCGCGTCCGGCCGTGATGTTCCAGGAGCCCGCGCTGATGCCGTGGCTGACCGCGTCGCGCAACGTCGAACTGGCGCTGCGGTTCGCCGGTGTCGGCCGCATCGCACGCAAGCGTCGCGCGCAGGAGCTGCTCGAACTGGTGCGGCTCGGCGACGTCGCGGACAAGCGTCCGCACGAGCTTTCCGGTGGTATGCGTCAGCGCGTGGCCCTGGCTCGCGCGCTGGCGTCCACCACCGTGTCCGCGGACGGTGCGCCCGCCCTGCTGCTGATGGACGAGCCGTTCGCCGCGCTCGACGCCATCACGCGCGACGTGCTGCAGGCCGAACTGATCCGGGTGTGGGAGACCACGAACACCGCGATCATCTTCGTGACGCACGACGTGCGCGAGGCCGTGCGCCTCGGCCAGCGGGTGGTGCTGCTGTCGTCACGTCCCGGCCGCGTCGTGCGCGAGTGGGACGTGACGGACTCGCGCGACGAGGTCCTGGACGAGATCAACACCCATCTGCGAGAGGTCATCAGTGGCCACGCCTCCTGACACGCTCGACAAGGTCGGCGCCGGCCTCGACGCGCTCGATGTGCCCGTAGAGGCACATCGAGCGTCGGTGTGGCAGCGCTTCCTGAAGACAGGCGTGCCACCGCTCATCGCTTTCGCGCTGCTTTTGGGCGTGTGGCAGGGACTCTGGGCCTCGGCTCTGCTGCCGGAGTTCCAGCTGCCCGCTCCGGTCAACGTGTGGAACGAGCTCGTCCGCTCGATCTCCACCGGCGAGGCGTTCGGCATCCTGTGGACCTCGTTGCACCGCGCGGTGCTCGGGTTCCTCGCGGCGGTGCTGATCGCCACGCCGCTGGGGTTGCTGGTCGCCAAGGTGCGAGTGGTGCGCGCGGCGATCGGGTCGTTGCTGACCGGTCTGCAGTCGCTTCCGTCCGTCGCCTGGGTGCCGGCCGCGATCCTGTGGTTCGGCGTCACGCCGTCCACGATCTACTTCGTGGTGCTGATGGGCTCGGTGCCGTCGATCGCCAACGGGTTGGTGGCCGGTATCGACCAGATTCCGCCGCTGCTGCCTCGGGTCGGACGTGCGCTGGGCGCCGGCCGGCTGGCTTCGGCGCGGCACATCCTGCTGCCGGCGGCCCTGCCCGGGTACCTGGCCGGTCTGAAGCAGGGCTGGGCGTTCTCGTGGCGGTCGCTGATGGCCGCGGAGATCATCGCGACCTCGCCGCAGCTCGGCGTCGGGCTCGGGCAGTACCTGCACAACGGCTCGTCGTTGAACGACATCAACATGGTGATCGCGGCGATCTTCCTGATCCTGTTGGTGGGTATCGGGATCGAGCTGCTGCTGTTCCGTCCGTTGGAGCGCGCCGTGCTGCGGGCTCGTGGTCTGACGGGGGCCCTGTGACACCGCTTGTGGCCGTTGCGCACGGCAGTCGTGACCCGCGTTCGGCGGCGTCGATCCACGCGTTGCTGGACGTGGTGCGGTCGTTGCGGCCGGAGCTGGACGTGCGCGGCTGCTTCCTCGACCTGTGCGCGCCTCGGCTGCACGACGTGTTGCGCGAGCCCTCGGTGGTCGTGCCCTTGTTGCTGGGCAAGGCTTATCACGCCCGCGTCGACGTTCCGGCCGCCGTGGCCGAGTCCGGGGTGCCCGCTGTGGTCACCGACGTGCTCGGCCCCGATCCCCGGCTGGAGTCGGCGGCGTTGCGCCGGCTGTCCGAGGCCGGGGTCTCGTTCGGGGACAGGAACCTGGGTGTGGTGCTGGCCGGCGCCGGGTCCTCGCACGCTCCGGCGAACGAGGCCGTGGCGCGCGTGGCCCGGCGTTGGGCCCGCGAGTCGGGCTGGGCCGGCGTGGAGGCGGCGTTCGCGTCGATCGCCTCGCCGACCGTGCCCGAAGCGATCGAGCGGTTGCGGATGAGGGGGGCCACGAAGATCGCCGTGTCGTCGTGGTTCCTCGCTCCCGGCCTGCTGCCGGACAAGGTGGCGACGCTCGCGGGCGACGCCGTGGTGGCGCGGCCGTTGGGCGACGACGTCGAGGTCGCGCAGCTCGTGCTGGACCGGTACGACTTCGCCCTGGCACGGCAGACCGTCGCCGCCTAGGCCTTCTGGTTGGACAGGTAGCCGACCGTCGCCCAGCCGATGCCGAGCAACGCTCCCCCGGCGATCGCGACGGGGGTGAGCGCGCTCGAGTCGGCGACCGCGAGCAGGGCGATGGCGGCCGCGTAGACCATCGACAGGATCAGCAGGACCAGGCTGGACTTCTTTCTCGTCATGGCTCGGAATCCTCGGGTTTCCGGGGTCTGGCGCGCATCGACGGACCGGTGGGTTTCGCGCTCAGTCGACCGGCTACTGGTGTTTTCGCGCGGCGGGCCGCACAGTTTCCCGGTGTCCTCCGATGACGCCTGGGACCGCACGAAGGTCGCCTGGCACGTGGCCTTCGCGGTGTTCGCTCTCGTCAGCGTGGTGCTGGTGTTCGCGGAAGACCGGTTTGTGCCCGTCGCCCTGGTGCTGCTGGCCGCGCTTTGTCTTTGGTACTGGCGCGTTGGAGCGCCGCTCGCCCGCGACGCACGCGGCGTGCGCTACCTGGCCGTCGCGATCCCGTTGGTGATCGCGATGTTCGCACTGGTGCCCGCGCTGGCGGTGCTGTTCTTCACGCTGTACCCGCACATCTGGTCGCTGCTGGAACCCAGGCTCGCCATCTGGGCGACCGCGCTGACGTCCCTGTCGATCGGCACCGTCGTGCTGGTGTCCGGCAGCTTCAGCGAGGACTCGATCGGTGGCGCGGTGGTCATCTTCCTGAGCGTCGTGCCCGCCGTGATGCTGGGCCTGTGGATCGCCCGGATCATCTCGCAGAGCCGCGAACGGGCCGAACTGGCCGTCGTCAGCCACGAAGCCGGCGTCCTCACCGAACGCGAACGCCTCGCCCGCGACCTGCACGACACCCTCGCCCAGGGCGCGACCTCGGTGCTGCTGCTGTTGCGAGCGGCCCGCACCGCCACCGATCCCGTTGCGCGCGACCAACATCTGGCTCTGGCCGAGCAGACGACGTCCGAGAACCTGGCCGAGATCCGCGCGTTGGTCGCCGCGCTGACACCGGTCGAGCTGAACGGCGCCGCCCTCCCCGCCGCTCTCGAACGCCTCACAACTCGGTTGGGCCGCGAGCTAGGACTCTCCGCGTCGATGACCGTTCACGGCACGTATCGCCCATTGCCACCGGACCACGAAGTCACGCTGTTGCGCGTCACGCAGGAAGCGCTGGCGAACGTCCGCAAGCACGCGCACGCCTCGACTGTGACCGTCTCTCTCGACTACGCGGCCGGTGTCGAGCTGTCCATCGTCGACGACGGCTGCGGTTTCTCACCGGACACCCCGCGCGGCTACGGCCTAGACGGGTTGCGAGACCGTGTGCGTGCCACGGGCGGCGAGTTCGACATCCGTTCCGAGCCTGGCTCAGGAGTCCGCGTGCACGTACGACTGGAGGACGCGTGATCCGGGTGCTGCTGGTCGACGACCACCCGGTCGTCCGCTTCGGCCTGCGCACAATCCTTGAGGCGCAAGAAGATCTGACCGTCATCGGCGAATGCGGCTCCGGTTCCGAGGCCATCAGGCTGGCGTCAGAACTTCTGCCGGACGTCGTGCTGATGGACCTCAAGATGCCCGGCATGGACGGCGCCACGGCCACCGCGCAGGTCGTCGCGTCCACGTCCAGCCGCGTGGTCGTGCTGACCACCTTCGACACCGACGGCGACATCCTGCGCGCCATCGAGGCCGGTGCCACCGCCTATCTGCTGAAGGACGCGCCGAGCGAGGAACTGATCGACGCGGTCCGGGCGGCTTCGCGCGGCCAGACCGTGCTGGCTTCTCCGGTCGCCACCAAGCTCGTGAGTGCCGTGCAACGCCCTGGGCTCAGCGCACGGGAGGCCGAGGTGCTCGGGCTTGTGGCGTGTGGACTGTCCAACGGCGCCATCAGCAAGAAGCTGAACGTCAGCGAGGCCACGGTCAAAAGCCATCTGCTGCACGTGTTCGGCAAGCTCGACGTGAGCGACCGAACGGCCGCCGTGACCGTGGCGATCAGCCGCGGCTGGCTGCCGCCCCCGGTCTGATCACGCCGAATCGCCCTCGGCGCGAAGCCACGGCGTGGTACCAACTGCGCAACGGCACCGGGGGGCGACGTGTACGACGACTCACACCATTCCGATCACAGCGTTCGTGACGGCATCTTCGACGGCAGCGCCGACGACATCGAGGATCTGAGCCATCCGGACTTTGCGGACGACGACTTCCCGCGCTCGCGGCGCCGTTCCCGTTCCGGCCGGCACGACCTGTCCCGGGCGCCCTCGTGGGTCAAGGTGTGCGTCTGGACGGGCGTCCTCACGGCGATGGCGGGTTTCGGGGTCGTCCTGTTCGGCGTCGTGCTTCCCCTGATCACGTCCGGCCCGTTCGCGTCCAGCCCGTTCACGCCGGCCTTCGACCCGACGCCGATCCTCACGGTCGGCGACCTGCCACCCGGATTCCCCACCGACCAGCTGCCACCCGAGTTCCGGCCCGTCAACACGCAGGCCTTCCCCTCCGGCAGGCAGTTCTCGCCACCGAGCTTCGACGGCACGAACCTGGCACGGGGCCTCGGGCTCTTCTTCACCGGCTTCGTGGTGACGGCCATCGGCGCACTGGGCCACAGCACCTCGACCCGGCGCTGACCCGCACCGCGGCGCCACTTTCGGCCGCCGCCACAAGATCGAATGCGCAGAGCCGTTCGGGCGATGTGAAGTGTGAACTGTTGACGTGAAACCTACTCATGAGTAGTCAGTTGGTTACGCCGTGTGCTGGAAATGTCCCTCGTCCACTCAACGGGGAGAGGCCATGAAGCTAGCCGGAATCGCCGCAGCCGCACTGGTACCGATGCTGATGTTCGCCACCAACGCGTCAGCAGCCGCTCCGCAGACGATCACCTACAAGCTCCGGGCGACTGCCGTCGGGCAGACGTCGGACTTCACGCTCGACCAGGGCGTCGACTCGTCGGCACCCGCGACCGTCGCCCCCGGCGGCACGGTCGCGGTCACCATCGACCCCGCGCCCAACAAGATTCCCACCGAGGCCGGCGGCCGGCAGGTGCGGGAGATCAAGGGTCTCGCGCTCCGGTTGCCGGTTCCGGCCAACTCGAAGTTCCAGTCCGCCTCGCTGGGTGGCGGCTCCGGGCTGGGTGGCACGCCGACGGTCGCCCTGTCGGGCAACGACGTCGTGCTGAGCGTGCCCGGTCCGATCAAGGGCGGCGCCGACTTCGAGTTGCCGACCGTCACGATCAACCTGCAGGCCGGCGGCACCGGGACGATCACCACGAAGCTGGGTGGCACCAGCTACGACGCCCCGGGACTCACCTTCACCGCCGTCGTCGTGGTCATCGGGTTCCCGATCAACGCCGCCGCGAAGGGCTACCCGGACCCCAGCCCCGTGCTGACCACCACCACGATCGGCTAGAAACCCCGATGCCCCACCCCCTGCCGGGCATCAGGAAGTAGCCGCGACCAACGCGGTCATCGTGGCGAGCGTCGTGCGCAGGTCTTCCACGGAGACCTGCGCACTGACGCGGTTCGCCCACTCGTACTGCGCGTCCCGCAACCGTTCGATGGCGGCGAAACCCTCGGGAGTGGGCTGGACGAGCTTCGCGCGAGCGTGCGCCGGGTTCGGCAGGTACTCCGCCAAACCTTTGTCCACCAACAGGTCCGCGATCCGCTGCACGGACTGCCGCGCCAGCCCCATCTCCCGCGCGATCCCGGAGACGGACAACGGCTCGCGCAGCACCGCGCCGAGCACCTGCCACCACGCCGCGGTCAGGCCCACCGGCTTCGTCATCACCTCGGCCGCGTCGAGAAACGCCCCGTACAAACGGAAAGTCCTCATCACGACGTCGGTCAGCACGTCCCCTGATTCACTCCTGGACGCCGTCTCACTCATGGACACTGGCCACCAGCTTCCCGAACGCCGCGGGCGTGTCGTCGCGGTTGAACTCGTACCAGGCCTCCAGCGTGGCCGGTGAGAACGTCTCCAGCTCCGCCAGCACCTCGCGAGCGAACTCCAAAGCAGAAGCGCCACCGGCCGTGATCACACCATCAGCGCGCACCACGCGCTCGTCGCGGTACAGCGCCGCGCCGCCGTAAGAACCAAGCCACTGAGGGAAGTTCGACGTGTGCGGCACGTCGTCCAGCAACCCCTCGGCCGCCAGCCCGACCGTCGCGCCGCAGATCGCCGCGATCGGCTTGCCCGCCTCGCGGAACCGCCGCGCGAGCTTCCCGAACGCCGCCAGCTCACCGGTTTCCCAGCTGTCACCGCCCGGCAGCACGAGCATCGCCGCGTCGTCCAGCGAGACGTCTTCCAGAGCGACATCGGGCAGCATCCGCACGCCGCCGACCGTGCGGATCGGGTCCGTGGTCAGCCCGACCGTGCGGATCTCGTACCGCCCCGGCTGCTGCTGGAACTGCTGCAGGCTCACCTGCGCGGCCACGTGGCCGTACTCCCAGTCGGCGAGCTTGTCGGCCAGAACGAGGTACACCGTCTGTGTCATGACAGCAGACTGTCATAAGTGACAGCATCCTGTCAAACATCCCCGCGGCTAAGGTCAGGGCCATGGCAGATGAGCTGGTCCACTACGAGGTGCAGCGTGGCATCGCGACGATCACGCTGGACTCCCCCCACAACCGCAACGCGCTGTCCTCACAGCTGCGCCGGGAGCTCAAAGAGCACCTGAGCACAGCGGCGAAGGACGACGGCGTGCGCGTGGTCGTGCTGACGCACACGGGCTCCGTGTTCTGCTCCGGCATGGACCTCAAGGAGGCCGCCGGGGCGAGCGCGGGCGACCAGGGCGTCAACGAGTTCCCCGCGATCCTCGAACAGCTCTGGACCAGCCCGAAGCCGGTCGTCGCGGCACTCAACGGCCCGGCGCGCGCGGGTGGCGTCGGCATCGTCGCGGCCTGCGACATCTCCATCGCCGCCAACAGCGCCACGTTCGCGTTCAGCGAGGTCCGGATCGGCGTCGTGCCGGCCGTCATCTCGGTGACGGTGCTGCCGCGGCTGCTCCCCCGCCAGGCCCACGAGCTGTTCCTGACCGGCGAGACGTTCGACGCCAGGCGCGCGGTGGAGATCGGCCTGCTCAACGCCGCGACGGACGACGTCGACGCGGAGGTCCGGCGCTACACGGACATGCTCGCGCTCGGCGCGCCCAACGCGTTGGCGGCCACCAAGGAGATGCTCCAGCAGGAGCGGTCCACGAACCTCGGCGAGGTCTTCGCGGACATGCTCAAGCTGTCAGCTCAGCACTTCGGCGGACCGGAAGGCCAGGAAGGCATCACCGCGTTCAAGGAGAAGCGCAAGCCGTCCTGGGTGCCCGCGGAAGGCTAGAACCAGCCGGTGCACTCGATGACGCCCTGCGAGGACCCGCACGCGCGCATCAGTTTGCCGTCGTTCTTGAACGCGTCGGTGTACTTCGCGGTACCCGAGTCGATCCTGGTGTAGCCGAGGAACCCCTCGTGCCCGTTGGCCGAGGGGTCCTTGCGGTCCGTCCAGATCTCCTCGCCGGGCGTGCCGTGCGAGATGCGCCCCCACGCGCACTTGGACTTGTTCGACGCGCGCAGTTCGACCACACGGCCGTTCTGCATGGTCACGGGGTTGTCGCCGTCGAGCGTCTCGAACGGCGTGAAAGGCCCCTCCTGCGAGCAGTCGGGGTCACCGGCGAACGACACCGCCGGACAAAGCACTCCTACAACCACAAAGACGCCGAGCGCACAGCTCAGACGACGGAATTGCGTTCCCATGGAATGGCACTGTCCACTCCGGACGCCAACACCGCAGCCCCAGTCACCGTTCCGTGCGAATCACGCGCACTTTTCGGTCACCTGATTCAGCGGTCTGCTTCGCAGCGTCACGCAGCACCGACGAAACGGAAGAGTCCAGATCAGCGGGCACGACCAGCGTGTACTCACCCGCGGGCAGCCACGAGAGATCGGTCAGGCTGTCGTACAGGGCATCGAGGTTCTGCCCGAACCACTCGGGGAAGTCCAGAGCACTCGCAATGGCCGAGATCGCGGCGGACTTTTCCGAAACGAGAATGTGCCGTTTCATTTGCTCACGTCCACGACGACGAACGACGAATAGTGGTCGCCGGTGTAGAAGACTTCCTTTTCCGACCCGGTGACGATCCGCCGCGCGCCGCGGTCAGGACTGTTCGGCGTCGGCACGGTGTACTCCTTGTAGTACCCGGACTTCTGCTGCGGCAGCCGCTTCTCGCGGTTCTCGAACGTCACGCCGTCGTTGCGCGGGTACGGGAACGGACCCTTGGCCTCGATCAGCTTCCACGTCTTCGCGGCCTCGGCGGGCAGCTTCGACAGCGACTGCACGTCCAGGCCCGACTTCACGCCGGGAACGGCGCCCTGGGACGCGGACGGCGCGCTGCTCGCGGGCGGGGCCGACGGGTTCGAGGCGGTGTCCTTGAAGAACCATCCGACCACGACCAGGGCAACGAGCCCGACCAGTGCGACGGTCAGGCGACGACCAGGACTCACGCTGCGATCTTCTCCGCTTCGGGCTCGGGCTCCGGCTCGGGGACCGACGCCGGGTTGTTCGCTCCCCAGTCAGCGACCCGGTCGATCAGCCGCGCCACGCCCAGGCACAACGGCAACACCACGATCATCACGACGGGGAACTGCACGGCGACGGGCAGCTGCACGACCCACAGCTCGACACCGTCCCACCACTGCACCAGCCAATCCACGCCCCTGAGGGTAGTCCCGTGACCCGTGTCACGGCATTTGGCCACGATCCAGGTGGGTATGTTGCGAACCATGTTCGCCGTATACGCAGCAGAACCCAGTCCTGAGAACCCGCTGGCCTCGCTTCGCGTGGGCGAGCGCCCCGAGCCCGAGGTCCCCGCCGGGTGGGTGCGCGTCGCGGTCAAGGCGGCCAGCCTCAACATGCACGACCTGTGGACGTTGCGCGGAGTCGGCATCAAGCCCGAGCAGTTCCCGATGATCCTGGGCTGCGACGGCGCCGGCGTCCTCGACGACGGCACCGAGGTGGTGCTGCACTCCGTCATCGGCGACCCGAACTGGTCCGGCGACGAGACGCTCGACCCGAAGCGCACGCTGCTCACCGAGAAGCACCAGGGCACGTTCGCCGACTACGTCACGGTGCCGGCCAGCAACGCGCTGCCCAAGCCCGCGGGCCTCTCGTTCGCCGAGGCCGCCTGCATGGGCACGGCGTGGCTGACGGCGTACCGGATGCTGTTCGTGAAGTCCGGCCTGCGCCCCGGCCAGACGATGCTCGTGCAGGGCGCGTCGGGCGGTGTGTCGACGGCGTTGATCCAGCTCGGCCGCGCAGCCGGGTTCCGCGTCTGGGTCACGGGCCGCAGCGAGGAGAAGCGCGCGCTGGCCACCACCCTCGGCGCCCACGAGACGTTCGAGTCCGGCGCCAGGCTGCCCGAACGGGTCGACGCGGTGTTCGAGACCGTCGGCAAGGCCACCTGGTCGCACTCGATGAAGGCCCTGAAGCCCGGCGGCATCGTGGTGATCTCCGGCGCGACGTCCGGTGACGCCTCCGCGGCCGAGCTTCAGCGGCTCTTCTTCCTGCAGCTGCGCGTGGTCGGCTCGACCATGGGCACGCGCGAGGAGCTGGGCGACCTGATCCGGTTCTGCGCCCTCAACGACCTCAGGCCGCAGATCGGCGCCGAGCTGAAGTTCGAGGACGCCGAGCAGGGCCTGCAGGCGATGCTCGACGGCGACACCGCGGGCAAGATCGTCTTCACCCGCCCGTAAAACTGGGCAATCAGCCTGAAAACGCCCTTCTGCCGAGCAGGCGCGAACGAACCGCGTGACAGTGGTCCTCATGACCACGCAGGGCGTTTTCAGGCGCAAGCCCATAGACCAGATCGCTGAGGACAAAGGCGACGGGCTCACCAGAACACTGGGCCTGTGGCAGCTCACCGCGATCGGCATCGGCGGCATCATCGGCGCCGGCATCTTCTCGCTGGCGGGCGCCGTCGCGAACAAGACGGCCGGACCGGCGGTGCTGGTCTCGTTCCTCATCGCGGGGATCGCGAGCGCGGCGGCGGCGTTCTCGTACGCGGAGTTCGCGGGCATGATCCCGAAGGCCGGCAGCGCCTACACCTACGGCTACGCGGTGCTCGGCGAGATCGTCGGCTGGTTCATCGGCTGGGACCTGCTGCTGGAGTACACCGCGATCGTGGCGGTGGTGGCGATCGGCATCTCGGGCTACTTCACCGAACTGCTGTCGTTGCTGAACATCCATCTACCGCAATGGATGCTGGGCGCGCCGGGCACGGAGACCGGTGACGTCGCCGCGGGCAGTTACAAGGTCAACCTGTTCGCGGTGCTGTTGTGCCTGCTGATCGCGTACGTGCTGAACACGGGCATGAAGAACGCGGCGCGGTTCGAGACGACGTTGGTGTACCTGAAGGTCGCGGTGGTGGCGCTGGTCGTCATCGTCGGCGCGTTCCACATCAACACCGACAACTACAACCCGTTCTTCCCGTTCGGCATCTCGGGCGCGCTCACGGGTGCGGCGACGGTGTTCTTCGCGGTGTTCGGCTACGACGCCATGTCGACGGCGGCCGAGGAGTCGAAGGACTCCCAGAAGCACATGCCGAAGGCGATCATCTACTCGCTCGCGGTGTCGATGGTGCTGTACGTGCTGGCCTGCCTGGTGCTCACGGGAATGGTGAACTACAAGGACATCGACGCGGAGTCCGCGTTCGCCACGGCGTTCGCCGACGTCGGCCTGCCCGCGCTGGGCATCATCATCAGCGTCGGCGCGATCCTCGGCATCACGACGGTGCTCTTCACGTTCATGATGGGCGCGGCCCGCGTCGGCTACTCGATGAGCCGTGACGGCCTGCTGCCCCCGTGGTTCGCGAAGACGCACCCGGTGAAGCACGCGCCGACGCGCATCACCTGGGTGCTGGGCATCGCGTCGGCGCTCATCGCCGGATTCCTGCCGATCGCGGAGGCCGCCGAGCTCACCAACATCGGCATCCTGCTGGCGTTCGTCGTCGTCTGCGTGGCCGTGATCGTGTTGCGCTACAAGCAGCCCGACCTCCCGCGCTCGTTCAGGACGCCGGGCATGCCCGTGGTGCCGATCATCGGCGTGATCTTCTCGCTCTGGCTGATCACGTTCCTCAACCCGGAGACCTGGCTGCGGTTCGCGATCTGGTTCGTGATCGGCCTGATCATCTACTTCGCCTACTCGCGCAAGCACTCCGTCATGGAGCGTCAGCCCAAGCCGTGACGATCTGGTCGAGGGTGGAGAGCGGTACCGCGCCGCTCCCCACCACCAGGTCGTGGAACGCCTTGACGTCGAACCGGTCGCCCATCTTCGTCTCGGCCTCGGCCCGCACGCGCTGGATCTCCAGGCGCCCCACCATGTACGCGAGGGCCTGCCCCGGCGTCTCGATGTACCTGTCGATCTCGGAGTCGATCTCGGGCTCGGTCATGACGGTGTTCTCCCGCAGGTAGTCGACGGCGTACTGCCGCGACCAGCCGAACGCGTGGATGCCGGTGTCCACCACGAGCCGCCCGGCGCGCATCGCGTCGAGCCCGAGCATGCCGAGGCGCTGCTCGTCGGACGAGTACAGGCCCATCTCGTCGGCGAGGCGCTCGGTGTAGAGGCCCCAGCCCTCCAGGTACGCCTCGATGAACGCGTACTTGCGCATGTTGGGCAGTTCCGTCTCGGAGGCGATCGAGAACTGGTAGTGGTGGCCGGGAACGGCCTCGTGGAACGCCGTCACCTCGGACAGCGTGCGGCTGCGTTCGGTGGCGCCCAACGGGTTCAGCCAGTAGGTGCCGGGACGGCTGCGATCGGCCGGCGCGGGCTGGTAGAAGGCGATGGCCGACGTGCTCTGCTCCTCCTCGGGCACGGCGCGCACCTGACAGCCGACGCTCGGCATGCGGCCGAACCACTTCGGCGCCTCGGCCTCCGCGCGGGCGATCGCCTCGACGGCGTTCTCGATCATCTGCTCTTCGCTGTCCCACAACATTTCCGTGCGCAGCCGGTGGAAGATCTCCGGCACGTCCCTGGTGCCCCACAACCGCGAGCCGATCTCCGCGTACTCCTCGCGCAGCGCCGCGATGATGTCGAGCCCCAGCCGGTGCAACTCGCTGGGCCTGCGGGAGGTCGTGGTGTAGGTGCGGACCAGGTTCGCGTAGTTCCGCTCGCCCCCGGGAAGCCAGCAGAGCCCGGCCCTGTCGTCGCGACGGCCGTCCCCGATCGACGCCAGCACGTCGCGGAACCCGGCGACGGCGGTGCGGATCTGCGCCGAGTGCGCGCCTTCCCACTCCTGCACCGGCAGGGCCAGAAAGCCCTCCATGCGCTGCACGCCGGTCCGCAGATGACGGCTCAGCGGCCTGCGGTCGGACTCGCGCAGCCTCTGAGCCGCCTGCTCGATGTAGCGCGGGAACTGGTCGAGGCGCTGGGACACGTCCAGCTTCGACGAGACCATGAGCAGGCTGTTCACCGGCGCGCTCATGGTCGCGACGGTGTGCTCGACCAGCCTGGCGTCGATGCGGTCGACGATCGCCTGGCCCTGTTGCTTGATGACCGCGAGCGTGACGGGGTCCTCGGTGTCGTCCGTCTCGGCCTCGTCGAGGAGCCGGGAGACCCGGTCCCTGATCACCTGCTCGCCGTCCGTGCTCAGGTCCTCGAGCTTGTCCTCCCAGCCCGCCACCCCCAGCATCGTGGCCGACAGCGGCGAGTGGTCCATGGACGCCTGGAACATCTCATCAGCGAGCGACATCAGGCCCTCCTGGACCAGTTGGAGACAAGTTTGCCGAGCGTGGGCAACGGAACGATGCCGTTCTCCAGGACAAGATCGTGGAACGCCCTGATGTCGAACCTATCGCCCATCGCGGACCGGGCCTCCTCGCGCACCCGCTGGATCTCCAGCCGCCCCACCATGTACGCGAGCGCCTGCCCTGGCGCCTCGATGTACCGGTCGACCTCGGACGAGATCTCCGCGGCGTCCATCGCGGTGTTCTCGCTCAGGTAGTCGATGGCCTGCTGCCGGGGCCAGCCGAGCGCGTGCAGGCCCGTGTCGACCACCAGCCGGCCGGCGCGCATCGCGTCGAGGCCCAGCATGCCCAGGCGTGCCTCGTCCGACGAGTACAGGCCCATCTCGTCGGCCAGACGCTCGGTGTAGAGGCCCCAGCCCTCGATGTAGGAGTCGATGAACGCGAACTTGCGCACGTTCGACAGTTCGGTCTCGGCGGCGATCGAGAGCTGGAAGTGGTGGCCGGGAACGGCTTCGTGGAACGCCGTCACCTCGGACACCGTGCGGCTGCGGCCGGTGGCGTTCACCGGGTTCACGAAGTACGTGCCGGGACGCGACCCGTCGAGTGCCGCGTCCTCGTAGTACGCGAACGCGGCGTTGGGGCGGTCCACCTCCGGTACGAACCGGACCTCGCACCGCGCCTTCGGCAGTCGCCCGAACCAGTTCGGTGCCTCGGCCTCGGCCCGCGTGACGGCGTCGACCGCGCTGACGAGCATCTCGTCCTCGTTGTCCCACAACAGGTCCGTGCGCAACCGCCGGAAGATCTCCGCGACGTCGGAGATGCCCCACACCCGCGAACCGATCTTCGCGTACTCCTCGTGCAGCCCGGCGATCAGGTCGAGGCCGAGCCGGTGCAGTTCGGCGGGGCTGTAGGAAGCGGTCGTGTAGTCGCGGACGAGCTTGCGGTAGTTCTCCTCGCCGTCGGGCAACCAGCAGAGGCCTGCCTGCTCGTCGACCCGTCCCGGCAGGCCCAGCAGGACCTCGCGGTACCGGGCGAACGCCGGGCGCAGGTCCGCGTCGCCCTCCCACTCCTGGCGGGGCGAGGCGAGGAACCGTTCGACGTAGGCCGCGCCGTTCTCCACGTGCCGGCGCAACGGCCTGCGGTCCGTGTCGGCCAGCCGGTCCGCGGCCTGGCCGAGGAAGCCGGGAACGAGATGCCGCCGCCGCGAGAAGTCGAGGTGCGAGGTCGCCCTGAGCAGGCCCGCGACCGGCGCGTTGGTCCCCCTGGACACCGAGTGCTCGACCAGCCGCGCGTCGATGCCGGTGATGATCGACTCGGCCTGGTGCCGGATCACGTCCCGCGCGACCGGATCCTCGTCACTTCCGTCGAGGCGCTCGAGGATGCCGGTCAGCCGGGAACGCATCGCCTGGTGGCCGTCGACGCTGAGGTCTTCGAGCCGGTCGTCCCAGCCCGGCACCCCGACGAGCGTGGCGAACAGCGGGTTCCAGTCCATCATCGCCTGGAACATCTCATCGGAGAGCGAGGTCACGCTCTCCTTCTTAGCCGCGCGGGAACCTCTGGGCCAGGGATTTGATCGTTTCGGTCAGCTCCGCGCCGATTCGCTCCACGACCGCCCCTGCCGGTTCGGCCGTCGCCAGCGGGTACGTGGTGCCCGCCCACAGCGACATGACCTCCACCTCACCGGTCGCGCGCACTGGCCTCGTGAGGTGGTGGACGTTCGGGTACGCGGCGGGCGCGTGCGGGCTGTGCTCGATCAGGAACCGGTTCACGAGCCCACGGGCAGGCCGGCCGCTGAACGCCCGCGTGAGCGCCGTGCGCCGGGCTCCTTCGGCGAGCGCTTCCCGTTGCGTCGCATTGGTTCCCGCCTCCGGGCAGCCGAGGAACGCGGTGCCGAGCTGCGCCGCGACCGCACCCGCGGCCAGCACGGCGGCGACGTCGGCGCCGCTGACGAGGCCACCGGTCGCGATCACCGGCAGGTCCACGGTGCTCTTCACCAGCCTGATCGCCGCGAGGGTGCCGTACAGCTCACCGCCGCCGGGCGAGATTCCGTCGTCGGCGAACGTGCCGCGGTGGCCGCCCGCGTCCGAACCCTGCACGCACAGGACGTCGGCGCCGATCTGCCGGGCCTGCCGCGCCTCGCTCGGGGTGGTGACCGTCACGACGATCGTGGAGCCCGCCGCCTTGAGCCGCTGGACGTCGTCGGCGTCGGGCAGGCCGAAGGTGAACGACACCACCGGAACCCGCAGCGCCAGCACGAGTTCTAGCTTCGCCGCGTAGTTGTCGTCGTCCCAGCGGGGGTCGCCGGGCGCGGCGCCGACCTTCTCGGCACAGGCCGTGACGCGGCGCACGTAGGACGAGATGTCGCTGGTCGGCCTCGTGCCGGGCACGAAGAGGTTGACCCCGAACGGCTTCGTGGTGAGCTCGCTCGTACGTGTGATCTTCTCCGCGAGCTGCTCGACGGTGACGTACCCGGCTGCGAGGAACCCGAACCCGCCTGCCTCGTTCACCGCGGCGACCAGTTCGGGGGTGGAGGGGCCACCTGCCATCGGCGCGGCGATCACAGGCACGGCCAGCGTGTGGAACATGGAAGACAACCTAGTTGGATCGGCCGACAAATGCCTGGTGAAGCCCTGTGTCCTTGATGACGCAAGGACTGCTCCGAACGGACGTCGGTGCCACGTCCACTGTGGACGTGGCACCGACGGTTTCCATCATCTAGGGCAGGGAGTCCAGATGAGGGGCAACGGTGTTCGCGAACTGCCAGTTGTTCGAGGCGTCCCAGTTGATCGACCACGTCATGGCGCCACGGATGGACGGCCAGGTCGTGCTCGGCTTGAACGTCCCGCAGCTGGTGCCGCGCGCGAGACAGCTGAGCGCGTTGTTGACGTTGGACGGCGACTGGTACCCGCCACCGGCACCGGACGGCGACGCCGGCAGGCCGAGGCCCACCTGGTCGGCGCGCAGGCCGCTCTGCAACTGGATGCACGCGAGCGCGGTCAGGAAGTTGACCGTGCCCTGGCTGTAGACCTGCTGGTCGCAGCCGAGCATCGAGCCGGAGTTGTAGTACTGCATGTTGACGATGGTCAGGATGTCCTTGGTGGCCAGCGCCAGCTTGAAGTACTCGGAGTTGACGTTCTGCATGTCGATCGTCTGCGGCGCCATGGTGATGACGCTGCCTCCACCGGCGGCGATGCTGCGCAGCGCCTGACCCATGTAGGTGGCGTTGACGCCGTTCTCCAGGTCGATGTCGACGCCGTTGAAGCCGTAGGTGGAGATCAGGCTCTTGACGCTGTTGGAGAAGTTCGTCGCCGCCGTGGAGTTGCCGACGCTGATCGTGCCCTTCTCACCGCCGACGGAGATGATCACCTTCTGACCGCGGTTCTGCACGGTCTTGATGTCCGCGCGGAACTGCGCGTCGGTGTAGCCGCCCAGCTGGCTGCTCAGTCCGGGGTCGAGGTTGAACGCGACCTGGCCCTGCACCGCCGTGGCGTCGGCGAACGAGACCGCGATGATGTCGTAAGTGGTGGGGACGTCCGCGAGCTTCAGAGCGCGCGCACCGTTGTAGAAGTTCTGCCAGTAGCCCGTCAGGACGTGCTTGGGCAGACCGGTGTTCGGCGGGTTGCTGGTCGTGGTGGTGGTAGTCGTGGTCGTCGTAGTGGTGGTGGTCGACGTCGTGGTGCTCGTGGTCGTCGGCGGCGTGCCGGGGCCGTCGAGGTTGACGTCGTCGGCGAAGTACGCGGGCTGGCCGTACCAGCCGTGCAGGTAGATCGTGACGCTGGTGGCGCTGCCGGTGGTGAAGTCGACGGTCAGCTGCGAGAAGCCGCTCGTGCCGGGCGTCCAGGTGTTCTTCTCCACGCCACCGGTGACGCCGAGGTAGACGTAGCTGCCCTGCACCCACGCGGACAGCTTGTAGGCCGTGTTCGGTTGCACCGAAACGGTTTGCTGGCACCGCGCGTTGCTCTGCCCGACCGGTGCGCCCTGCAGGGCGTACGTGCCGGTGCGCTTCGTGCCGCTGGTGACGCTCGTGCCCTCGGTGCAGGTCCAGCCGCTCAGGTTGCCGGCCTCGAAGCCGCTGTTGGCCGCGAGGTTCGCGGCGGCAGCGCTTCCGTTGATCACCAACACCAGACCGGCACAAGCGAACAGCGCGGACAGCAGCGCTATAGCTGCTCGTCTGGTCTTGGACATGGTCCACCTCCACACATCATGCGGCGGCCATGTTGTGAGTGGACTAAAAATGGACTAGACCACTGCGTCTGGTCAAGTCCTGGTTTAGCTTGAGGGGCGTGTTCACCCTCGAAGACGCCATCACGATCGCCACCGCCGCCCACGACGGCCAGGTCGACAAGTCGGGCCGGCCGTACATCGGACACCCGTTGCGGGTCATGGCGGCGATGACCGGCGAGCACGAGCAGATGGCCGCGGTCCTGCACGACGTCATCGAGGACACCCCGGTCACCGCGGACGATCTGCTCGCGCGCGGTTGCCCCGGGGTCGTCGTCGACGCCGTCGTGGCCCTGTCACATCTCCCGGAGGAGCCGCAGGAGGACTACCTCCGCCGCGTCGCCGCGAACCCGTTGGCACTCTCCGTGAAGCGCGCGGACATCGGCGACAACCTCTCCCCCGCCCGGATGGCCCGCCTGGACGACGCCACGCAAGATCGTTTGAAGGCCAAGTACGCGCGCGCCCTCGGGTTGCTCGCGGAGTACGTGAGCTAACTCGCTTCTTCATCGGTACAGGTCGCTTGAACAGGGTGTATTATCGAAACGTAACCAAGATTGGAAGGACACGATGACCCGCCACGACCTGTCCGTGAAGTCCCTGCGTTCGAGCCTGGCCTCGCGCCGTGAAGCTCGGTACTCACGCCGGAGCCTCGAACGGCAGTTGGCCAGCTACACCACCGAGAGCGACCGACTCGAACTGGACGCCATCCTGTCGCGCCACAGCGCGGAGGAGACCGGCGAGCTCCGTTCGATCATCAACCGGCAGGCGATGGACCGCCTTCTGCGGTCCGCCTGACGAGTTCAATTCAGGGCCACCCCGGCAGCGTTGCCGAGGGTGGCCTTCGTGTTTCTAGAACAACCTCTTGAGGGTCAGGACGTTGTCCTTGCGCGTCTCCTGCTGACCCTCCGGCCCGACGAGCGGCCGTTCCACGACCTCGTCGGTGATGATGATCCAGTTGTCTTTGAGCTTCAGGTGATCGAGAACGTCCTTGGTCGTCGGGAAGTAGTAGTCCTGGTGCTCGGACCACGACGGCGCCGCCGCGTGCCCGCCGACGATCAGGTGCCCGCCCGGTGCCACCGCGTTCGAGGCCCGCTTCAGGATGCTGTTGCGCTCCCCGTCCTCCTCGACCGGCGAGTGCAGGAACTGCGCGCTCACCAGGTCGCACAGGCCGTCGGGGAACGTGGCCTTGAGATCGTGCTGCTCCACCGAGATCTCGACGCCGGCGTCGTACGCGTGCTTGAGCGCCCGATCCAGCGCGACCTGCGACACGTCGACGCCCAGCACCCGCCAGCCCCTCTTCGCGAGCCAGACGGCGTCACCACCTTCCGCGCACCCGATGTCGAGCGCGCTGCCGGGCGTGAGCCGTTCGGCCTCGCGCACCAGCAACGGGTTCGGCTTGCCGGACCAGACCTGGTCCCGCTCCGAGTAGAAGGTCTCCCAGAACTCCTGTGCGGTCGTCATGCTTCGACGATGCTCCCGACCGTGCTGAATTGGCAAACTATGTTGCTGATCCGGCAACGCCAGGACCGGGCAGCAGATCGACGTCGCCGGCCCGCATCGGCTCACCGCAGTGGTCGCACCGCAGTTCGACGTCCGCGATCTCCCCGCAGGCGTGGTGCCGGTAGAGCACCGGCGGCCCCGCCTCGCCCGCGAGCCACCGGTCGCCCCAGCCCTTCATGACCATGAGCAGGTCGATGAGCTCAGTGCCCTTGACCGTCAGCACGTACTCGTAACGCGGCCGCTGGTCGTACGGCCGCCGCTCCAGAACCCCTTGCTCCACAAGGTGATTCAGTCGCTCGGTCAGCACCTTGCGGGAGATCCCGAGGTCGGCCTGGAGCTGCTCGAACCGGTTCATCCCGACCCACACGTCGCGCAGGATCAGCGGCGACCAGGGCTCCCCGATGACGTCGAGCGTGCGCGCGATCGAACACGCCATCCCACTGAAGCTCGTCCGCTGCATGCCTCGACTCTAGCAAGTCGGGGTTCCCTTAAGGAACTCAAGTCTGCTACGGTCTTGGAGTCTCTTAAGGGAACTCAAAGGAGCACGAGATGAGCAAGGTGATCAGCGCCCACTCGGTGTCGGTCGACGGCTACATCACCGGCCACGACCCGCGTCCGGGTCAGGGTCTTGGCGACGGCGGCATGCTGTTCGACTGGTACTTCAACGGCACGGTGGAGAGCCAGGAGTTCGGCGGCTTCAAGCTCAGCGAGCCCAGCGCCGAGGTCTTCGACTTCCACGCCGGACGCGTCGGCGCGGTGGTCGCCGGCCGCAACACGTTCGACGACTCCGAGAGCTTCGGCGGCGGCAGCCCGCACCCGAACGCGCACCTCGTCCTGCTCTCCCACCGCTCTGCGGACCTCACGGAACGCCAGACGCCGGCCACGTCCATCGAGGACGCGATCGCCAAGGCCCTGGAACTCGCTGACGGCAAGGACGTCGGCCTGATGGGCGGCGGCGTGCTGAACGCGGCACTCCAGGCGGGACTGGTCGACGAGGTCGTGCTGCACCAGGTGCCGATCCTGCTGGGCGGCGGCCGCCCGTTCTTCCAGGAGCTGCCGAAGCACGTGCGCCTCGCCCTGATCGACGCCATCCCGGCCCCCGGCGTGACCCACCTCCGTTACGAGGTGCAGCGATGAACGCGGACGTCCGCACGGTGCTCGACGGCACCCCGATCGCCCACCTCGCCACGCTGCTGCCCGACGGCGCGCCTCACTCCGTGCCGCTGTGGATCGGCACGCACGGCGACCACATCGCGATCCTCACCGGCCCTGGTTCGCAGAAGGCCCGCAACCTGCGCCGCGACCCGCGCGTGGCGATCTCCCTGACACCGCCGGACAACCCGTTCCAGCCGGTCGTCCTGCGCGGCCGGGTCGTGGAGTGGCTCGACGGCGACGCGGCGTGGGAGATCATCGACGCGATCGCCCAGAAATACATCGGTGGGCCCTACTCGCGCGACGAAGAACGAGTCGTCGCGCTCATAGAGCCCACCGGATGACGAGACCTACTTCTTGCCCTTCGGCTCGTCAGTGGACAGCGCGGCGACGAAGGCCTCCTGGGGCACCTCGACGCGGCCGACCATCTTCATGCGCTTCTTGCCTTCCTTCTGCTTCTCGAGCAGCTTGCGCTTACGGGTGATGTCACCGCCGTAGCACTTGGCCAGCACGTCCTTGCGGATGGCGCGGATCGTCTCGCGGGCGATCACGCGGGCACCGATCGCGGCCTGGATCGGCACCTCGAACTGCTGCCTGGGGATGAGCTCACGCAGACGCGTCGCCATGCGCGTGCCGTACGCGTAGGCGTAGTCCTTGTGCACGATCGCGCTGAACGCGTCGACCGTCTCACCCTGCAGCAGGATGTCGACCTTGACGAGCTCCGCGTCCTGCTCGCCGGACTCTTCGTAGTCCAGCGACGCGTAACCGCGGGTGCGCGACTTCAGCGAGTCGAAGAAGTCGAAGATGATCTCGCCGAGCGGCATCGTGTAGCGCAGCTCGACACGCTCCTCCGACAGGTAGTCCATGCCGCCGAGCTGGCCGCGCTTGGACTGGCAGAGCTCCATGATCGGGCCGATGTAGTCGGACGGCGCGATGATGGTGCACTTGGTGATGGGCTCGTAGACCTCGGCGCGCTTGCCCTCCGGCCAGTCGGACGGGTTCGTCACGACGATCTCCGAACCGTCCTCCATCACCACGCGGTACACGACGTTCGGCGCGGTGGAGATGAGGTCGAGACCGTACTCGCGCTCCAGGCGGTCGCGGGTGATCTCGAGGTGCAGCAGGCCGAGGAAGCCGCAGCGGAAGCCGAAGCCCAGCGCGGCGGAGGTCTCCGGCTCGTAGGTGAGCGCGGCGTCGTTGAGCTGGAGCTTGTCGAGCGCCTCGCGCAGCTCCGGGTAGTCCGAGCCGTCGACCGGGTACAGGCCGGAGTAGACCATCGGACGGGGCTCGCGGTAGCCGGCCAGCGGCTCCGTGGCGCCCTTGCGCTCCGACGTGACGGTGTCGCCGACCTTGGACTGGCGCACGTCCTTCACGCCGGTGATCAGGTAACCCACCTCGCCGACGCCGAGGCCCTGGGACGGCTTGGGCTCCGGCGAGACGATGCCGACCTCGAGGATCTCGTGGGTCGCGCCCGTCGACATCATCTTGATGCGCTCGCGCGGCGTGATCTTGCCGTCGACCACGCGGATGTAGGTGACGACGCCGCGATAGGTGTCGTAGACCGAGTCGAAGATCATCGCGCGGGCCGGGGCGTCGTCGCTGCCGACGGGGGCCGGCACCTTCTTCACGACCTCGTCGAGCAGCGCGCCGACGCCGAGACCGGTCTTCGCGGAGACGCGCAGCACCTCGTCCGGCTCGCAGCCGGTGATGTGCGCGATCTCCTTCGCGTACTTGTCCGGGTCCGCGGCGGGCAGGTCGATCTTGTTCAGCACGGGGATGATGGTGAGGTCGTTCTCCATCGCCAGGTACAGGTTCGCCAGCGTCTGCGCCTCGATGCCCTGCGCGGCGTCGACCAGCAGCACGGCGCCCTCACAGGCCTCCAGCGCGCGGGACACCTCGTAGGTGAAGTCGACGTGGCCAGGCGTGTCGATCATGTGCAGGACGTGGTCCTGCCCGTCGAGCTGCCACGGCAGGCGCACGTTCTGCGCCTTGATGGTGATGCCGCGCTCACGCTCGATGTCCATGCGGTCGAGGTACTGCGCCCGCATCGCCCGCGCGTCGACCACGCCGGTGAGCTGCAGCATGCGGTCGGCCAGCGTCGACTTGCCGTGGTCGATGTGCGCGATGATGCAGAAGTTCCGGATGAGCTCCGGCGGCGTGAAGGTCGTGTCGGCGAACGAGGTCAAGGCAGTCCTCAACAGGAAATCGGACGGGTGTCCCCTTATGGTCCCATAGAGGCCCCTGTGCCCTGCACCACTAGGGTGCGTCCGTGCAGACGAACGGTGAAGACCCCCGCCCGGCGAAGGGCGCGGTCCGTGAGGTTTTCGACGCGGCACAGGCCGCCAAGCTGGACTACTCGCCCACGATGGACGGCGACGCCGACCCGGGCGAGGTCGTGTGGGCGTGGGTGCCCTTCGAGGAAGACGCCAACCGCGGCAAGGACCGCCCCCTGCTGGTCGTGGGCCACGCGGGCAGCGACCTCGTGGCGCTGATGCTCTCCTCGAAGGAGCCGCGCGACGACTACCTGGAACTGGGCGCCGGCGCCTGGGACCGCGAGGGCAGGCCTTCCTACCTGCGCCTCGACCGCGTCTTCGCCCTGGACTCGGACGACGACATCCGGCGTGAGGGTGCCGTGCTGGCACCCGCCGCCTTCGGCCAGGTCGTGGACGCCCTACGCGAACGTCACGGCTGGCGCTGAACGAACGCACGCCACGCGGGTGCGCTGAACATCAGCGTGCCCGCGTCGGCGTTCTTGGAGTCACGAACAAGCACGTCCCGAGCGATCGAGACCTCGACGCAGTTCCCGTCCTCGGTCGCATCGCTGTAGCTGCTCTTACGCCAAGCGCGGTCCTCGGCCATCGAATTCCTCTCGCGGTGGGCTGACGTACTCCGCCAGCTTGCTCCGCGATTGTTCCGCATCCAGCGCGACCTCATCCAGGTGGTTGAAGAGCAGCCTGGTGCGCGCGATGGCTCCTGGATCCTGCACGAACACCTTCGCGAGGTCGGTCTCACCGAAGGCGACCGGATACGCCTTCTCGTACTCCCAAAGCACACAGCCGGACGACGGAACCACGACGTGCGCCGGCACGATCCGGATCTCAGGCGCGCCGAACAAGAGCTTCGCGCACTGGTCTTCCATGATCTGGTCGTTCCCGACCTGCTGCCGCAGCGCGAGCTCGTGGACGTAGAACAAACAAGTCGGCCGATCGTGTCGTCGCAGGATCGCCTGGCGTTCGATGCGGAACTGCACGATCGTCGGGATTCGTTCCTCCGCGATGAAGCCGCCCAGCCGGTACAGCGCGTCGGCGTACTCCGGCGTCTGCGAGAGACCGGGCACGGACCGCGGGTCGTAACTGGTGATCGTCTTGGCGGTCGCCTCGGCCAGGGCCATCGTCCGCGTGTTGTCCGGCACCTGCACGATGTACTCGTCGAAGGCCTTCGCGTAGCGCCGCCGGAACTCCTCGAAGTAGTCGGCGTCCTTGCCACACGCGGTCAGGAACTGCACCAGGTCGATCTCGGTCGCGCGGGCCTTGCCGTGCTCGATGGTGGACATCTTGCTCGGATCCCAGCCGAGCCGGATGGCCATGGCGCGGCCACCCAGATCGGTGCAGGTCTCCCGCAACCGACGCAGCTCGTCCCCGAGATCCCGGCTGTACGCAGTGGATGTGATCACAGTCATAGGCCGAAGCTAGGGTTTGTAGCGGGTCCAAAGAAGGTGCTCATTCGGGTGAAAACGTCCTACGCGAGGCGCGTGATCTCGACCGTCACCTCCAACGCGGTCGCCGCGCTACCCGAGTAGATCCCCTTCAACGGCGCCACATCCGCGTAGTCGCGCCCGAGCGCCACCCACACGTGCCGTGGCCCGACCGGCATCGCGTTCGTGGGGTCGTATCCCCACCACCCGCCGGTCCACGCCTCGATCCACGCGTGCGACTCGCCGCGCACCGTCTCTCGCGGCGCGCCGTCCTTCTTCGTGTGCAGGTATCCGGACACGTAGCGCGCCGGAATCCCCATGCCCCGCAACAACACCAACGTCAGGTGCGCGAAGTCCTGGCAGACGCCCTTCTTCTCCTGCCACGCGTCCACGGCCGAACTGTGCACGCCGGTCGAACCCGGCTGGTACTTCAGCTGCTCCCACACCCATTGCGAGGCCGCCAGCACCGCGTCCGACGGCGTCAGCCCCTTCTTGAGGTCCCGTGCCACCGCCAGGAGCTCGCGGTTGCGGGGCGTGTAGCGCGTGGGTTCGAGGAACTCCGTGTAGCGGTCCACGAGGTTGTCCTCGCGCATGTCGCTCCACGTGCCCGTGGTCACCGGTTCGATCTCCGCGCTCGTCTCCACGACCGACGACGCGACGACCTTGAGTTCCGTGTGCGGCGCATGGAGGTCGAACGACGTGACCTCCGTGCCCCAGTAGTCCGTGTACCGGTACGCACGCGTGGCAGGGTTCGTCTCCACGCGTGACACCACCACGTTCTGACGACGGTCACCGCGTGGCGTCAGTCGCGCCTCGTTGTACGACTGCGAAACAGGTGCGTCGTACTGGTAGCCCGTCGTGTGCACGACACGCACTCGCCAGCTCATGGTCAGCCCACCTCGGCGTTCGTCCAGGCGACCCACTGCGCCACGTGGAAGTACTGCTGTGACACGGCTTCACCGACGTCACGAACCGTCTTCTGCAACGCCGCGAGCCGCTTCGGCAGGTCGTCCAGCAGGTCGTGCGGCCGCAGGAACTCCAGCTCACTCCGCGCCTGCCCCAGCAACCGCAGCGCCTCCGCCCGCGCTCCCACCCGCACCGACGGCTGGTTCTCCAGCTGCTCCAAACAGGACTCGGCCTGCCTCAGCGCGTGGAACACCGACCGCGGGAACAGCCTGTCCAGCAACAGGAACTGCACCACTCTCGACGCGTCCAACGCGCCGCGGTAAGTCCTCAGGTACGTGTCGTGCGCACCGGCCGACCGCAGAACCGTGACCCAGCCAGGCGAAGACGCCTTGTCTCCCACACGAGCCAGCAGCAGCCGCACGATCATGTCGACGCGTTCGACCGACCGTCCCAGCACGAGGAAGCGCCACCCGTCGTCCCGTGACATCGTGGAGTCGGCCAGGCCCGCGAACATCGCGGCCCGTTCCTCGACAAAGCTGAAGAACGCGTGCGGCCCCATCGTGCGCGCGTAAGTCTCCCGTTCCGCGACGGCGTTCCACATCGCGTTGAGGCACTCCCACATTTCGGTCGACACGACCTCACGAGCACCACGCGTGTTCTCGCGCGCGCTGTTGACCGACGACACGATCGAAGCGGGATTGTCCTTGTTGTACGCCACCAGTTCCGTGAGCGACCACACGTCGAACTGGGCGGCCCCGACCGGCGGCTTGATGCCCAGAACCGTCAGCAACTGCCGCGACGTGGCGTCCGGGTCGACGGTCGCGTCCTCCAGCAGCTGGTGGACCGAGACGTCCAGAATGCGCGCCGTGTCATCGGCCCGTTCGACGTACCGGCCGATCCAGTACAGCGACTCCGCGTTGCGTGCCAGCATTTCGCGCGCCTCCCTACTGCTGCTGTTGTTGCTGTTGCTGGGAAGTGGACAGCTCCGGCCCCTGCTCGGCGGCAGCGGCCTCCATCTCGCCCGGCCCGGCAAGCCCGGGCTGCGCGAGCTCCTGTTCCTGGTTCGACGACTTCGCCGCGAGCACCCAGGTGTCCTTGGAACCGCCGCCCTGCGAGGAGTTCACGATGAGACTTCCCTCCGGCAACGCCACGCGGGTGAGCCCGCCGGGCAACACGAAGATGAAGTTGCCGTCGTTCACCGCGAACGGCCGCAGGTCGACGTGCCGCGGCGCCAGCCTGTCCCCCACCTTGGTGGGCACCGTGCTCAGCTGCACCACGGGCTGCGCGATCCACCCGCGAGGGTTGTTCTTGATCCGTTTCCGCAACGAGTTCAGCTCCCGGATCGTCGCGTCCGGCCCGAACACGATCCCGTACCCGCCAGACCCCTCGACGGGCTTCACGACCAGCTCGTCGATCCGGTCGAACACGTGCGCCCGCTCCTCGGACAGCCAGCACCGGAACGTGTCGACGTTCGGCAGCAACGGCTTCTCTTGGAGGTAGTACTTCACGATCTCCGGCATGTACGTGTAGACGAGCTTGTCGTCCGCCACCCCGTTGCCCACGGCGTTGGCGACGACGACGTTGCCCGCCCGAGCCGCGTTCAACAGCCCGGCGATGCCCAGCACCGAGTCCGGCCGGAAGTGCACGGGATCGAGGAAGTCGTCGTCGATGCGCCGATAGATGACGTCGACCTGCCGCTCCCCCTCGGTCGTGCGGAGGTAAACGAAGTTGTCGCGGCAGAACAGATCCCGCCCCTCGACCAGCTCCACACCCATCTGCCGCGCGAGCAACGAGTGCTCGAAGTAGGCGCTGTTCCCAAGACCAGGCGTCAACACAACAACGTTTGGATCCGCCGCGTTAGGCGCAGCAGCATTCCTCAACGCCCTGAGCAGATGCACCGCGTAGTCACCCACCGCGCGCACACGATGCCGTGCGAACAGGTCGGGAAACACCCGCGCCATAGTCCGCCGGTTCTCCATGACGTACGAAACGCCACTAGGACACCGCAGATTGTCTTCAAGAACCCGGAACGTCCCCTGCTCGTCCCGCACCAGGTCCACACCCGACACGTGGATGCGCACCCCGTTGGGCGGACTGATGCCGGCCGCCTCTCGATGGAAGTGCTCGCAGCTCGTAATGAGACGCCGAGGCAACACTCCATCCCGAACGATCTGCGCGTCGCCGTAGATGTCCGCGAGGAACATCTCCATCGCCCGAACCCGCTGAACGATGCCTCTCTCGAGCTTCGACCACTCACTCGCGGTGATGATCCGGGGAATCAGATCGAGCGGAAACGGCCGTTCCTGCCCACTGAGCGAGAACGTGATCCCTTGGTCGACAAAGGCCCGCCCCAACGCCTCAGAGCGCGCGTTCAGCTCGTTGACCTGCGACGGAGCCACCGACTCGTACAGCGCGCGGTAAGCACTCCGCACCCCGTTGTCGGTGGAGAACATCTCGTCGTAGGCGCCGGCGTGCGGCCGTTCCGGATTGAGATAGCCGTTGAACAGCTCACCGAGCCTCGGCGTGGTGACCGTGCGGCTGCGGCGCAGTCCTGAGGTGCGGGCTCGGCGTTCCATGGTCCACATCTTCACCCTGTTCAGGCCGATTTCGCACTAGTCCGACCGGACAGAAACCTGCCGGAAACGAAACTCGCCCCTTTCTCGACCTTGCAGGCGTGACCTCAGCCGAGCCGCAGCGGATGGAACTTGAACGCACCGTGCAACTCCGCACGGCCATCATTGGGCTCGCGGTCAACCTCGACGAGGCGAACCCAGAGCTTGTCGTCTTCTTCGACGAGCGCGGACCCGAAGCTGTAAACGCGCGTACCGGAGCCCACAAGCCGAGCCCTGAACCCAGGGCCTGGGGGCTGACCTACGGCCCGGTGCGGTCACTTCAGATCGAGGACCTCACCGCCCAAACCGACGGCAAGGACATCCTCGTGCTCAGGGACGACAGCCTGGTCCGCAGGCTGACTGGACACAACACGCCGGTCGCATCACTTGCTGTGTGCCCCACTGCGGGACTATCGCTGCTGGTCTCGGGGAGCGAGGGCGGATCGGTTCGGATCTGGAACCCGCACACAGGTCAGCTGATCCGGCAGAGCGAACCGACCCAGGTCACACTGCTGATCACGTTCGAGGGCGCAGACGGACGGCCGCGCCTCGCATCCAGCGACAGGACCGGCGGGTTGCGCATCTGGAACCCTCAACTGCCCGCCACACTGGTCACCGGCCCGGTATCCACCCGTGGGTTCAGCGACCGTGTGGCGCACCATGACCTGCTCGACCGCGGCGCGCTGGTACAGGTGCTCCGGGAGATGCTCTATCCAAGGGAAGACGATCCGCCGACAGTCATCACGGTCGAGGGAGCTTGGGGTTCAGGCAAGAGCACACTGTTGGAACTGGTGAAGGACCAACTGTCCACCCCGGCCACCGAAGGTCCGAAAAGTTGGCGGCTCACCGTATTCGGGGCGGACCGGAGGCTTTGGCGGCCTCGACCGCCGAAGAAGGCTTCCAAGTCGGCGAAGACGAAGCTGGCAGCCAGGCCGTTGGTCGTGTCGTTCAACCCGTGGCGCCATCAGTCGAGTGAGCAGGTGTGGGCGGGACTTGCGAAAGCCGTGACAGAGGCGGCAGAAGCGGCGATCATGCCGCACCAGAACACCAGCGAGCGGTACTGGTTCACTCGTAACGCCCAGCGTGTGGACCGTCGACACCTCCAGCGTCACCTGTGGAAACGGACGTTCTCGCCGCTGCTGTCGATAGCAGGACTGGGTTTCGGGGTGTCCGTGCTCAATGCCCTGATCAACCTCAAGCTCGGCTGGGCGTGGGGGGCCACCGTCGGGCTGGGTGGAGCCGGGGCGCTGCACACGGCATGGCGATACCTGTTCAGTCGAGCCTCAGCGTTCCTGCCGGGCGAGCTGTTCTCCGGACCGGTCGTCAGCAACGCTTTCTCCGGAACCACAACGGATCCGTTGATACGCGACCCCTACTACAACGCGCGCGCCGGCTATCTGTACCTCGTGCAGCACGATGTCAAGGCGTTGCTGGAGGACCTCAACTCGCACGGTTACCGGCCGATCCTGCTGATCGACGATCTCGACCGGTGCACACCGAGCACGACGGCGCAGGTGTTCGAGGCGATCAACGTGTTCCTGTCGGACGACTTCCCCGCCACAAGGTTCGTGCTCGGACTAGACACGACAGTCGTCGCGTCCCACGTGGACCACGCCTACAAGGAGCTGGCCGACGCGAGGATCGTGACGCATCCCGATGATCCGAGTCCTGGGTGGACGTTCCTGCGCAAGCTAGTCCAACTCCCAGTGCGGCTGCCCCGCACCACGGCGGACAACATCGACCGGGTGCTGAGGTCCCAACTCGACCCAGTGCGTCGAGAAGGCGAGATCGCCCCGGCCGATGCCGTTCCCAAGATGGCCTTCCTCAAGCTTTCGGTGTCGGAGATCGCCACCCTCGAAAGATTGAGGAAGGCCATCGTCGCGATCGAGCAGCACCCGGAGGTCCGCGAACATCTGCGCCGCCGGCTCAGGGCTCAGCCCGAGCAGTCGGTGCGCGAGGAGAAGCGGCTGCTGAACGTCTGGCAGTTCTACCTCCGCATGCTCGGCACAGTGGATGCGGAGGAAGCCGGCCACCTCGTCGCCGTCGCGGAGATCGCCACGCGCTGGCCGGCGTATCTGCACCGGACGCGCGGTGCGTGGCGGGAGCTGGCTGACGCGGTCGACGACGACGTCCAGTGGGGCGCAACGGTCGCCAGGCTGGGATTCGCCTACTCGGACCGCAGACCCGCGGCGAGCCTGCGGGAGTTGCTGCGTGACTGCGATGCGCCAGCGGTCGCGGAGTTGGCGAACAGATTGTTCTAGAATGTAAAAAAGCCCTGCGGGGAGCGCTTGTGGCGCTCAACCCGCAGGGCAAATTAAGTTCGGCGGCGACCTACTCTCCCACACCGTAACCAGTGCAGTAC
>NZ_JBIVPX010000011.1:0-352339 GCF_044754905.1 Lentzea sp. NPDC092896 | reverse complement strand
TGCGGCCGAACTCGTGGAGTGACAGATCGGCCACTGCGAAGTCAATGCCGTTGCGGGTCTGCAACCGTTCCGCGGTCATCGCGAAGTCCTCCAAGGCACTTCAGAGAGGGTGTCGTCCGACCATACCGCCCGCTGATGCACCACTATGTCCCCCACGTTGGGTGAGGGAGGTCTCGGGTGTTGATTGCCGGCCCGGACACACGTGTCGTCGAGCTGCGCGTGCACGGCGTTCAAGGAACGACGCCGCAGACGCTCGTCGACGCCGTTGCGGCCGTGGACGTTGCGGGAGACGGGCTCGGGCGCATCGTGCGCCCGGCCGACAGACTCCGCAGGCCCGCGCCCGGACCGGTGCTGCAGACCGAGGGACGTCCGATACCTCGCGTGGTGGAGGGGTACCTGTGGGGCGGAATGACGTCCGGAGGTGTGGCCAAGGCCACGTGGGCGCTGCTCTTCCCGTTCAGCATCGCGAACGTCGCGCACTGGATGCTCCCTCCCGTCCCCGAGCGGAATCTGCCCGCCCACCTGCTCGGCATCGGTCTGCGGTCGTTGTTGCGGGTGTTCGCACTGCTGCTGACGGCGTTGCTGGTCGCGCAGATCTCCGTGGTCAGCCTGGACCTGCTCGCCGCCCAGTGTCTCCGGCCGGGTACTGCGTGTTTGACCAGCATTCCGACGGACGTGCGCACGTTCCCGTGGTTCCGGACGTTCCTGGGGCTGCTGCCGATCATCGTGGTGATCGCGGTGATGCGGCGCGTCTCGCACGTCGAGTGGCGGATCGAGCGCAAGGCGATCGCCGACGCCGAGGAGCAGGAGAAACAGCCCGCGTCCGGACTGCCCGGCGCGCACGTCGCGACCGACCCGGACACGCCGGCGTTGCGGTCGCTGCACGTCGTGGTGTCGCTCGCGGTGACGGCACTGATCGCCCTGGGCGGCCCGTTGAAGCAGCTCACGGCCACCGGCGGCATGGGCGTGGCGATCACGGTGACCTGGATCGTGTCTCTCGTGCTCATCGGTGTGTCCGTGCTCGGCGTGCTGCTGTTGGACGACCCCACGGGCGGTGCGCCTCATCGCGGCGGACGGTGGCTGCGCGCGGCGTTGGGCCGTAAGCCGCGCCGACTGCTGATGGTGTTCTCGGTGCTCTTGGTCCTGACGACGCTCGGATTGCAGGAACAGCTGCCGTTGCGGGTGCCCGGTGCGGACGTGACCGTGCAGGTCGTGGCGTTGCTGATGGCGTTCGTGCTGGTGCTGTTCGGGCTGATGCTGGTGCCTGCCGCACTGCTCGCGCGGGGCACCTGGAAGTCGTTGCCGCGCGAGCTGCGGCCGTGGGCGGGCGGCTGGTTCTCGGCGCCGGTGCTGGCGATCGCCGGACTGCTCGGCGGCGGTTTCGGCGCCGGCGTGGCGTTGCCGGTGCGCAAGGCCCTGGGCGACGAACTGAGGCTGCCGGCCGGCTACGAGTACATCACCCTGTTGTGGGGTGTGGCAGGCGCGTTGGCGCTGCTGAGCACGTTCGCGGTGGCGTCGTTCACCGGCGCCGTGCGGTGGCGGGCGTTCCGCAAGGGCAAGGTGTGGGCGCGCGAAGCGTCGTTGCTGCACTCCGGCCGGATGCGTGACCTTCGCACCGCGACGCGGGCGTGGTGGTGGGCGCGCTGGGAACGCAACCACGGCCATCACATGATCCTGATCATCGCGTCCGTGCTGTTCGTTGGTGCCGTGCTGGCTTCGGTGCTGCGCGTGCAGAACGTGCCGCTGGGCCCGTGGACGGTGTTCTCGGCTTTCGGCGTGTTCGTGCTCGGCCTACTCGCCGTGTCACTGCTGCGCGCCGTCTATCTGGCCGCACGGCAACCGGAGTCCGGGCGACGGCTCGGGATCATCGCGGACATCGCACAGTTCTGGCCGCGCGAAGCGCACCCGATCGTGCCGCCCTGCTACGCGCTCAAGGTCGTGCCGGAACTCGTCGCCCGCGTGCAGGACCACCTGCGCGACCCCGGTACCCGCGTCGTCCTCTGTGGACACTCGCAGGGCTCCCTGCTCGTCGCCGTCGCGGCAGCACGATTGCTGGAGGAACTGTCCGCGCACGACCGCGAACGGATCGGGCTGCTGACGGCAGGTTCGCAACTGCAGTGGGCTTACCCGCGGGCGTTCCCCGCCGTGGTGCCGCACGCGTCACTGGCCCGGCTGGCCGGCGGCCTGGACGGACGCTGGCGCGCGCTGTGCCGGGGCACGGATCCGTTGGGCGGCGCGGTGACGACGTGGCGGCGGCAGGTGTTCGACGGCATGCTGCTCGGCGTCGGCTACCGGGAGGACGGCTCGGAGGGCGCGCTGGCACCGGCGTTGCGCGGGCCCACCGGGGCGTTGGTGCTGGGCGGCGATCACTGGCTGCCGGACCCGCAGCGGGGACCGTTCCCCGGACGGCGGTGGCGGTCGGGCGTGTCGGCGCACTCGGACTACACGTCGGACCCGGAGTGGGACCGGGCCGTGGCGATCGCGGCGGGGCTGTTGCAGGTGGACGCGCCGGAGTCGCCTTCGCTGCCGTTCGCGCGCAAGCCGGAAACTCGGTCGCGGGACGCGTTGGGCGGCTCCTAGTCTCCGGGTCGTGCACGTCTTCAAGGTGACCAAGTACGACCCGGCGCACTTCGGCGACCGCGGTTACTTCGGGCCTGAAGCGTCCAAGAGCGACCACGGACCGCTGGAATCCGCCTACCTGGCGGCCGTGGAGGCGTTCGCCGAGGACAGCGGCGTCACCGAACTGACGATTCGCGAACCCGAGGTCGGCGGGTTCGTCAACTTCGGCCTGGAACCGAACATCGAGGGGCACGGGCTGATCGGGCTGTTCCCGGCCGACCTGACCGGCTACCACGACGGGGCGCGGATTCCGCTGGCCACCGGCGTGGCGCTCGTGCGAGCGATGCTGCGGGACAACGGCGCCTGGTGCCGGCTTGAGGTGGACGAGAGGTTCTTCGTCCACATCGGCTACGACCAGTACATGTACATCGGCAGCTCCGAGCCGTGCGATGACGCCGCTGCTCGGGTGCGCGCGCTCGGTCTGTTCCCCGTGACGGTCCCTTGCTCGCCGTGGGGCTTCGACGGCGAGGAACTGGAAGTCCCACGCCCGGCCGACGACGCGTTCTGGGCAGAGGTGTCCGAGCTCGTGATCACACGCGGCACCGTGCTGCTCCAGGAGATCCGCGCCGGAAACGCGTCACGCTGGCATCGTCTGCGGACCTCTGACGTTCCCGCCCTCACGCCGCGAGCGCGCCTGGCGGTCTGGCCTGAACTGAACGACGACGTCGTCGGGGAACTCCGGAAGCTGGATGAGCACGACGGTCCCTTCACACTCGTCTGGGAGGACCGGGACGGCGTGATCACCAGCCGCGCCACCGACGGCGAAGAGCGTCCGATGATCGCCGTCGAACTGGCCCAGGCGCGCGGCGCGATGGTGTTGTCCATCCTCGCGGATGAAGATCCTCCGCTGCTCGAATCAGTACTGCCCGATGACGATGGCGTAGTCCGAGTCCGTAGGAGCGTGTGAAGTGTTGACCGGGGATCTTGTCCGACTGCGGCCCGTCGAGCCCGAGGACGCCGACGCGTTCCACCGCTGGCACAACGACGAAGAAGTCATGCGGTGGCTGTCGAGCTACTTCCACACCTCGCTGGCCTCGACGCGCAAACGCTTCGGCGACCGCCAGGAGAACTCGTACGAGAAGGTCACCTTCTGCATCGAGACGCTGAAGGACGGCAAGCTCATCGGCGTCGTCGTGCTGCGCGACGCGGATCCGGTCAACGCGCGGGCCGAGGTCGACATCTACATCGGTGAGAAGGACCACTGGGGTGGCGGCTACGGCACCGATGCGTTGCGCACGGCGTGCCGGTACGGGTTCGACACGATGCGGCTGCACTCGATCGAACTTGGTGTCGTGGAGGCGAACGCCCGCGCGATCCGGTCCTACGAGAAGGTCGGTTTCCAGGTCGACGGGCGGTACCGGCAGGCGTTCTTCCGCGACGGCGAGTGGCACGACTGCCTGCTGATGTGCGTGCTCGAGGACGAGCTCAAGTGAGTGCCGGGGCGAGGTGGCCGATCGCCTCGCGCAGGTGATCTTCCACTGACGCCGTCGGCACCACGACGAGTCCGGACGGGCGCACGTCCACCCACCGTTGCACCGCGAGGCGTGCGGCGGCGGACACAGCGGCTGCCAGCACCTCTGCGCCTACGGGGTCCTTGCCCAGGCGTTCGGCGATGACGGTGGCGATCGGCGGTTCCATGGTCGCCACCGAGTCGAGGTACGCCTCGCGCAGGGCCGGTGTCGAGGTGATCAGCGCCAGGGCCTCGGTCGGCGGTTCGCGGTACTGCTCGGCGAACGCGGCGATGATCGAGTCGACCAGCGGTTCGGACGTAGGCCGCGAACGCAGTGCTTCCGCCACCTGGAGGGCGCGCGAGGCCGTGATGCCGGCGACGATCGCGTGCTCGCGGCTGGCGAAGTAGTTGTTGTAGGTGCGCGGGGAGACGTTCGCCGCTTCGGCGATCTCATCGACACGCACCTCGTCCACGCCCTTCTCCAGGGCGAGGCGCAGTGCGGCGGCCGACAACGCCGCTCGGGTCTCGGTCTTCTTGCGCTCGCGCAGTCCCACGCCGGTCACTCTAGAGACCGGTTGCAACACGATCACTACCGATTGACTTTCGATAGATCACTACCGATACTCGATCCATGATTGCTGAACGTTGGGCGGTGACAGCCCTCCGGGTGTTCCTGGTGGCGCTGTTCGGGATCCTCGTCGTCCTGGAGACGTTGTCGATCCCCGGCTCGTACGCGTACATGGCGCAGCAGAACCCCGAGGAGGCCTACCTGAGGTGGCCTTCGACGATCGTGTCCGTGTTCTGGGTCGTGTGCGTGCAGGTGGTCATCGTCGCCACCTGGAAGCTGCTCACGTTGGTGCGCAAGGACCTGATCTTCACCGAAGCCGCGATCAAGTGGGTCAACGTGATGGTGTGGGCGATCGCGGCGGCGTGGGTCGTGCTCGTGGGGGTGTTCCTCTGGGTCGGCTTCAACGCCGACGACCCCGGCGTGATCGTGTTGTTCTTCCTCTTCACGTCGGCGGTGTCGGTGGTCGGGCTCGTGCTCGTCGTGATGCGGGCGCTGCTGCAGCGCGCCACGACGCTGCGCGCCGACATGGAAGCGGTGATCTGATGGCCATCGTCGTGCGCATCGACGTCGAGCTGGCCAAGCGCAAGATGAGCGTCGGCGAGTTCGCGGAGAAGGTCGGGCTGACCCCCGCCAACGTCGCGGTGCTGAAGAACGGGCGCGCGAAAGCCGTGCGGTTCAGCACCTTGGAGGCCATGTGCCGGGTGCTGGAGTGCCAGCCGGGCGATCTCCTCGAGTTCGTGGACGACGAGGAGTCCGCCTAGCCCAGCCGTTTCGCCAGTCGGTCGGCGGCCTCCAGCCGCCCCGACTCGGCGAGCAGGCCCACCGGTGCCAGCACGTAGTCGCGGTCGACGGTGATCTCCGCGGTCCGCAGCACGGGCCGCAGCACCGGGTCGCCCCGCAACGCCTCGACGATCGGCTCGATGTCGAGCGCGTGCCGGAAAACGCCGCCCGACAACACCAGCAGACCCGCGCCGTGCGGGCCGAGCTGACCGTCGACCTGCCGGAGATGCCTGCGCACGGCCAGAATCGCCGCGAACGACGCCAGCTTCACGTCGACGGCCGGGTCTTCCGCGAGCCAGTCGACGTTCTCGGCGCGGTACTTCGCCTCTGCTGCCAGGTCCTCGGTCGTCAGACGTTCCGCGAGCGCTTCCTTGACCACGCCCGGCGCGGACCAGCGCATGCCGAGATCACCTTCGACGGTGCGGCGGTCCGGCGGCAGCGCGACCGTCCTCTCCAGACCTTCACTGTCCACAGTCGACACCGCCGAGTAGACGTCCGTGGTCGCGCCGCCGACGTCCACCACGAGCACGGCGCCTTCGCGGTCCTGTGCCGCGAGCCGGGAAACGCCTGCCAGCACGGCATCCGGCGTCACGGCCCGCACGAGCTGACGGAACCGCGGGCCGCGCGACAGCCCCTTGCCGCCGATCACGTGCTGGAGGAACGCCTCGCGGATCGCTCGACGGGCCGGTTCCGGGGCGAGCCGGCCGACGTCGGGCAGCACGTTCGGGCAGGCCACCACGGTACGTTTCGCCAGCAGTTCCAACGCTTCCGGCTGCGCCTCGACGTTGCCCGCCAGCACGATCGGCACGGCCACGCGGGCGAGCTTCGCCGCGTTGTGCAGCAGAACCGACCGGTCGCCGCCGTCCGTGCCGCCGACCAGCAGGATCAGGTCCGGTGTCGTGGCACGGAGGGCTTTCACGTCGACCGGGCCCGCGCTGACGTGCACGATCTTGGCGCCCGCTGACAACGCCACCCGGTAGCCCGCCTCGGCGCTCACGACGCGTTCCTGGCCGACGACGGCAAGCCGGAGACCGCCGCCGGCCGACGAACACGCGAGGATCTCGCCGTCACCGACCTCGGAACGCAACGCGTCGATGCCGCGCAGCACCTCCGGCGGCGTGGTCGGGTGCTGCCCGGTCCGGACCAGCTCGCCCTCTGGGGTGACGAGAGCGGCCTTGGTCCAGGTGGAACCGACGTCGAGACACAGGATCACGGGGTTAGCTTGCCATCATGAAGCTCACGCCCAAGGTGATCCTCGAAGGCACGCGGCTGACCGGCAAGACGGATCTGGCCTTCGCGTTGAACGAGCACCCCCGTCTCGTCGGGCATCGCCGGTACCGCTACCACTCGCCGTTGATCTCGGCGGAGTGGAGCGGGTTCAGCAACGAACCGTGGGGACGTGGGCTGATCGACTTCGCGCCGGACGAGACCGCGCACGCGATGGAGACCTACGAGACGTGGGTGCGGATGTTCGAACTGCAGCGCTACTACTCGTGGATCGTCGACCGCTTCCACCTGTCCACGCTGGCGTATCAGGCACGGCAGGGCCGCGAGTTCGACTTCGGCTGGCTGGAGGAACGGCTGAAGCCGCTCAACTTCGCGATCGTGCTCTGCACACGGCCCGAGGACACGTTCGAGGAAGCACGGGAGGAACGGCTGAAGATCAGCGCGAACCCGAAGCAGTACGTCTCGCTGGAGCCGTTCGTCGAGGAACAGCGGCAACTCCGCGAGCTCGCGGCGAAGTCGACGCTGCCCGTGCTGGAGCTGGACGTGACGCGGCAGGGCCCGGACGACGTGGCCGAGTGGCTCGACGAACGAGGTCTGCTGACCCTCTAGCCGTCGGCTTTCTCGTGCACGGTCTGCATGAACGACCCCAGCTGCGCGAGCTGGTCCGGCGTGAACAGGTCGATCAGGTACTCGCGGACCGTCGTGACGTGGCCGGGTGCGGCGGTGCGCAGCAGGTCCTTGCCGACGTCGGTGAGCACGGCGAGGATGCCGCGCTCGTCGGACTCGTGCGGTTCACGCCGCACGAGTCCCGACTTCTCCAGCTTGCCGATCTGGTAGGTCAACGAGCTCTTCGACACCACGACCCTGCGCGCCAGTTCGGTCATGCGCATGCGGTTGCCCGGCTGTTCGGACAGCACGACCAGCACGTTGTACTGCGCGTGCGAGAGGCCCGCGTCGCGCTGCAACTGCTGTTCGATCTGCCTCTCGAGGAGGTGGTACGCCTGGACGAAGTGATGCCAGGCGCTGCCTTCCTCCTCGGAGAGCCACCGCGCGTTTCCCATGGTGGGCAGGTTAGTTGGTGACGAGCTACTTGCCTGCCTTGTCACTCTGCTTGCCCAGTACCGAGTTGCGTCGGCTGTAGGCGAAGTAGACGACGACACCGAGCGCCATCCAGATGATGAACCGGATCCAGGTGAGCGCGGTCAGGTTCAGCATCAGCCACAGGCAGGCGAGAATCGCGAGGATCGGCACCAGCGGCACGAGTGGCACGCGGAAGCCGCGCGACAGGTCCGGCCGCGTCTTGCGCAGCACCAGCACACCCCCGGAGACGAGGATGAACGCGAACAGCGTGCCGACGTTCACCATCTCTTCGAGCTTGCCCGCCGGGAAGAAACCCGCCGCGATCGCGACCAGCGTGCCGACGATGATCGTGATGCGCGTCGGCGTGCCGTGGCTGCCGGTCTTCGCGAGCTTGCGCGGCAGCAACCCGTCGCGCGACATCGCGAACAGCACGCGGCTCTGGCCGAGCATCAGCACCATGACGACGGTGGTCAGACCGGCGAGCGCGCCGACCGAGATCACCGTGGCCGCCCAGTCGACCCCGTTGTCCGAGAACGCACTCGCGAGGGTCGCGCGCGTGCCGTCCGGCTGCGTCGCGAGCTTCGTGTACGGCACCATGCCGGTGATCACCAGCGTGACGGCGACGTAGAGCACCGTGACGATCGCGAGCGAGCCGAGAATGCCGCGCGGCACGGCCTTCTGCGGGTTCTTCGTCTCCTCCGCCGTGGTTGCCACGACGTCGAAACCGATGAACGCGAAGAAGACGATCGAGGCCGCGGCCAGCATGCCGAGCACGCCGTAGGTGCTGCCCGAGTAGCCGGTGATCAGCGAGAACAGCGACTGCTCGATGCCCGTGTGCACCGCAGGGCCACCTTCGGCCGCCGGCGGGATGAACGGGCTGTAGTTCTCGGCCTTGATGTACCCGATGCCGAGCACGATCACGAGCAGCACCACCGCGACCTTGATGGCCGTGATGACCGCGCTGACCCGCGAGCTCAGCTTCGTGCCGACGACCAGCAGGGTCGTGATCACCGCGACGAGCAGCACGGCGCCCCAGTCGAACTTGAGGCCGTCACCCACCTCGGTCTTCACGTCGACACCCATGAGACCGAGCGTCGTCTGCAGGTAGGCCGACCAGCCCTTGGCGACCGCGGCCGACCCGACCGCGAACTCCAGCACCAGGTCCCAGCCGATGATCCACGCGGCGAACTCGCCGAACGTCGCGTAGGAGAAGGTGTAGGCGCTACCCGCGACCGGCACCGTCGAGGCGAACTCGGCGTAGCACAACGCGGCCAGCGCACAGGCGATCGCCGCCAGCACGAACGACAGCGAGACCGACGGCCCCGCGATGTTGCCCGCGGTGCTCGCGGTGAGCGTGAAGATGCCGGCACCGATGACGACCGCGACACCGAAGACCGTGAGGTCCCAGGCCGACAGGTCCTTGCGGAGCTTCGTGTCCGGCTCGTCCGTGTCCGATATCGACTGCTCGATCGACTTCGTGCGCCACAACCCGTTCCCCGGCACGGTGCATACCTCCTTGATGGATCCCCGATTCGGCCCACCCTAGAGGTATCCACCACCTGGGACCCCTATAGCTCGTTTCATATGGCAAACGGGGCGTTTCGCACTCACGTGGAGTGCGAAACGCCCCGTTCGACCGAAATCAGGAGCTGCTGACCGTCGACCGGTCCAGGTCCGGCTCCAAGTAGATGAGGCGCGCGTACGGCACCTTGGCCCGCACCCGCTGCTCGGCGTCGTTGATCGCCTGAGCCACCTCGTCCAGTTGCAGCCCGGGGTTGAGCGCGATCTTCGCCGCGACGAGCAACTCCTCCGGCCCGATGTACTGCGTCTTGATGTGGATGACGCGCTGCACCTTGCCGGCGGCCAGCTCGTCGATGATCACGTCGAGGTCCTTGTCGGACGCGCCCTCACCGATCAGCAGCGACTTCATCTCGATGATCAGGATCACGGCGATGATGCCCAGCAGCACACCGATGGCGACGGTGCCGAGCGCGTCGAACACCGGGTTGCCGGTGATCGTCGAGAGGCCGACGCCGAGCAGGGCCAGGACCAGACCGATCAGCGCGCCCGCGTCCTCCAGCAGCACGACCGGGAGTTCCGGGGTGCGCGAGTTGCGGATGAAGCCCCACCAGGTGGCGTCGCCCTTGATGAGCCTCGACTCCTTGATGGCCGTCATGAAGCTGTAGGTCTCGAGACCGATGGCCACCACGAGGATCGCGACGGCGACGAGCGGGCTGGACAACTCCTCGGGCGCCTGCAGCTTGTGGATGCCCTCGTACAGCGCGAAGACCGAGCCGAGCGTGAAGAGCATCAGCGCGACCACGAACGACCAGAAGTACCGGTCGCGGCCGAAGCCGAACGGGTGCAGCTTGGTCGCCCTGCGCTGGGCCGTCTTCTGGCCGAGCAGCAGCAGGCCCTGGTTCGACGTGTCGGCCACGGAGTGCACCGACTCGGCGAGCATCGACGACGAGCCGGTGATCAGGAATCCGATGAACTTGGCCACCGCGATTCCTGCGTTTGCCACCAACGCCGCGACGATGGCCTTGGTTCCGCCCCCTGCTGACACGCCTGTCTCCTTGCTGAGAACCAGTCCGGTTTGTCCGGTCGTGAACCTTAGTCTGTTCCGGCCGTGGCGCGGAAAAGTTCAGCGGATTCAACACCATCCGGGCGCACGAGCACGGCCGGGTCGGACGCGGGCAGCCACACGGACTCACCGCGCCCCAGCTTCAGCTCGTCGCCTCTGGCGTTCGTGAGTACCACGGAACCCTCGGTGCAAATCATGATCTGCGGGCCCTCGTGGTTGATCCGCGTCTCGCCGGCCAGGTCCAACCTGGACAGTTCGAACTCGGGCGCGGGCGTGCGGTAGACGCGGACGCCGGGCTGGATCTCCTCGCCCAGCAGCACTTCCATGTCACCGCACGTGAAGTCGAGCACGCGCAGCAGTTCGGGCACGTCGACGTGCTTGGGCGTGAGGCCGCAGCGCAGGACGTTGTCCGAGTTCGCGAGGATCTCGATGCCCGTTCCGCGCAGGTACGCGTGCAGGTTGCCGGCGGGCAGGTGGATCGCCTCGCCCGGCTGCAGCACGATGCGGTTCAGCAGCAACGCCGCGAGCACGCCCGCGTCGCCGGGGTAGGACTCGCCCAGCTCCAGGATCGTGCGGCACTCCAGGTCGAACTCGCCGTGCTCCTTCACGTGCAGCACGCACGCGTCGAGAACCTGGGGCAGCAACGTGCTCAACGACGTCTGCGGCAACGTGATCAGCATCGTGAACAACGCGCGCAGGCCTGACGAGTCCGGCTGCGCGACCAGCATCTCGGTGTACGGGGACAGCGCGGGCGCGTCCAGGGCGCGCAGCAACGAGACCGTCCGCGACGGCTCGCGGAAGCCGGCCAGCGCGTGGAACTCGGTCAGCGCGCAGATCAGTTCCGGCTTGGCGGCCGGGTCCTTGTAGTTGCGGACCGGGGAGTCGAGCGGCACGAGACGCTTCTCCTCGGCCGCGAAGCCCTCCGCCGCCTGGGCGGCCGACGGGTGCGCCTGCAGGCTCAGCGCCTCGTCCGCGGCGAGCACCTTGAGCAGGAACGGAAGCCTGCTGCCCCACCGCTCGGCGACGCGCGTGCCGAGCTGGCCGTCCGGGTCGGACGCCAGCAGACCGAGCAGCGAGCGCTCGGTGCCGTCCGCGCCGACCACGCGGGACGGGTCGCCGGGGTGGGCGCCCATCCACAGTTCGGCCTCGGGATGGGGTGCGGGCACCTCCTTCCCGAGCAGCTCGGCGATGGCCGTGCGTGAACCCCACGCGTACGGCCTTACCGCGTTGTGCAGCAGGTCCACTTCTAAGTCAGCTCCCAAATCAGTACGGGTTGCCGCCGAGAGTTCCGGCGGCGAGCCCGAGGTACAGCGCGGCCAGTTCGAAGCGGAGCGCGAGCAGTGCGGCGCTGACCGCGTCGCCTCCCGCCACCTCGACGGCCGGCTCCAGCACGTCGGCTCCCGGCAGGGCGTCCTCGGCGGCGTGCCGAACAGCATCTGCCACCGGGCCCTGGCGCACAGCCAGCAACAACACGCGCACAAGTCCGCTGCCCGGCTCGTCGTCCGGGTCGGCGAAGAGGTCTGCACCCGAGGTTCCCTGCACCGCGCGGCGGTGCAGCACCGGGCGGGTCAGCGCCTGTGGATACCCGGCGACGTCGCAGGCCACACCGGCGAACGCCGCCAGCACGCCCGCGCCGTGCATGCCGACCGACGTGGCGACCTCGTCGAGGCCCCACAGCAGCGGCGTGCGGTCGGCGACGCGCAACGCGAGTGACTTCGCCGGGTTCACGAACGACTCGTGCATCGGGTGGTCGCGCTCGGCCTCGCGGTCGAGCTCGTCCGCGATCAGTTCGACGTCGACCTTGAGCAGGCCGAGAGCGTGCAGCACCAGCAGCCACGCGGCGAGCGCGCGGGGGAAGCTGAAGCCCGGCGGCACGTCGATGCGGGGCGGCAGCAGCACCGCCCTGCCCGCGGCGGCCGCGGCGATCGGACCGGAGTCCGGCGCCGTCAGCAACGTCCGGGCACCCCTGCGGACCGCCCGGTCGATCGACTCGGCGAGCACCCGGTCACCGGGGTCCTCGGTGTGCGCGAGCACGACGTCGAGAGCACCGACCCAGGGCGGCACCTCGTCGGCGAGCACGACCGGCACCGAGCAGCCGGAACCGAGCAACGCCATGACGACGTTGGCAACGGTGACCGAGTGACCGGGCCGGGTGACGAGCACGACCGCGCGCGGGCGTTCGGAGAAGATCCGCTCCAGCCCCGCCTCGGCCGCGGCCTCAGCGGTGGAACGGACCTGTGCTCCCGCCCGCGCGGCAGCACGCAGCCAGCCGCCCGTGTCGGCGTCGGCGAGGCGGCTCGGGTCGTCGAGCAGCGTGTCGTCGAGCACCTGATCACACAGCCGACGGCGGCTCGACCGCCTCGTCCAGCAGGAGCACCGGGATGCCGTCGCGAACCGGGAACGAACGGCCACACGCGGTGCACGTGAGGAAGTCCGCTTCCGGGTCGGAGGGCGTCCCGACCTGCAAGGGCGCGTGCTCGGGGCACGGGCAGGCGAGAATTTCCAGCAACTGCTCTTCGAGCTTGACGGCCACGGTGTTCTCCTCAGGCCCGCACGATCGCGAGGACCTCGTCGCTGAGCGCGGCGACGGCCTCGGGGGTGGCGGCTTCGACGTTCAGGCGCAGCAGCGGCTCGGTGTTCGAGGCCCGCAGGTTGAACCACGACCCGTCCGCCAGCTGCACGGTGAGACCGTCCAGCTCGTCGATCGTGACGCCGTCCTTGGTTCCGTACGCGTCCTTGATCGCGGCGATCCGCCCGGCCTGGTCGGTGACCGTCGAGTTGATCTCACCGGAGGCGGCGTAGCGGTTGTAGACCTCGGTCAGCGTGGACAGCGGACCGGCCTGCTCACCCAGCGCGGCCAGCACGTGCAGCGCGGCCAGCATGCCGGTGTCCGCACGCCAGAAGTCGCGGAAGTAGTAGTGCGCGGAGTGCTCGCCACCGAAGATGGCGCCGGTCCTGGCCATCTCCTCCTTGATGAACGAGTGGCCGACGCGCGTGCGCACGGGCTTGCCACCGTGCTCGGTGACGATCTCCGGCACGGCGTGCGAGGTGATCAGGTTGTGGATGATCGTGCCGCCGGGGTCCTTGGCCAGCTCGCGCACGGCCACCAGCGCCGTGATCGCCGACGGGCTCACCGGGTCGCCGTTCTCGTCCACGACGAAGCACCGGTCCGCGTCGCCGTCGAACGCGACGCCGGCGTCGGCACCCTCGGCCTTCGTGCGGGCCTGCAGGTCGACGATGTTCTTGGGGTCGAGCGGGTTCGCCTCGTGGTTCGGGAAGCTGCCGTCGAGCTCGAAGTACATCGGGATGACCTCGATGGGCAGGCCCTCGAAGACCTGCGGCACCGTGTAGCCGCCCATGCCGTTGCCCGCGTCCACCACGATCTTGAGCGGGCGGATGCCCTTCAGGTCGACCAGGGCGTTGAGGTACGCCGCGTAGTCGACGAGCATGTTGCGCTCCTCGAACGTGCCGGGCTCGACACCCTCGGCGTCCGGGACCTGGTTCTCGGCGTCCTGGCGGATCTGCCCGAGACCGGTGTCCTGGCCGACCGGGCTCGCACCGGCGCGGCACATCTTGATGCCGTTGTACTGCGCGGGGTTGTGGCTCGCGGTGAACATGGCGCCGGGCAGGTCGAGCTTGCCGGACGCGAAGTAGAGCATGTCCGTGCTGGCCAGACCGATGCTGATGACGTTCACGCCCTGCGCCTGCGCACCTTCGGCGAAGGCACGCGACAGCCCGGGCGAGGAGTCGCGCATGTCGTGACCGATGACGATCGTCGGTCCACCGACCAGGCGCGCGAAGGCGGCGCCGAAGTCGCGGACCAAGCCGGCGTCCAGCTGCTCGCCGACCACCCCACGGATGTCGTACGCCTTGACGATGCCGGACAGGTCACGCACGCCGCACACTCCCGAAACTCGCTCTTGACGGCCACTGCCAGGGCAGCCTACCGGCGAGAAGATTAGTGGTGCGTGTGGTCGTTCAGTCCTCGTGCGGATCAGGCAATACCCGCAGGTGACCACGCCTGTGCGAGCCCGCGGACACGTCGGGCAGCTTCGGGCTCACATCAGCACGCCCAGCCTCCCTCACCGCCTCGGCCAACGCCGTCAGGTCGTCCACAGTCGGCTCGGGCGCCGCGAACTCACCCTGGTGCCTCACGACCTCCCAACCCCGCGGCGCAGTGAGCCGCAAGGCGTGCTCCTCGCACAGGTCGTAGCTGTGCGGTTCGGAGTACGTGGCAAGCGGCCCGACGACCGCGGTGGAGTCCGCATAGGCGTAGGTGAGCGTGGCGACAGCCGGGTTAGCACACCCGGTTCGCGAGCACCGTCTCACGCTCCGCACGATCGGGGACGATAGCGCGTCCACGCGAGGCTGTGTGTGAGGCACGCTGTGTTTAGTCGTCAGGGGTAGCAACTAGGCTGCTGGGTTGTGGTGATGGCACGGGGTTCACAGCGGCAGAATTCGCCGCGCCGACGCAACCGCGACCGGCACGGCCGAGGCCTGCGCGGCCCGCTCTACCCGGCCACGCTCCCAGCGGCCCGCTCCCGGGCAGAACGCTTCGACGCGCTGGTCATAGAGGCACTGGAGCCCATCGAGGCCCGCTGGCGAACCGAACTGACCCAGCTGGACGTGGCAGTCGACGACGTCCCGGACGTCCAGGTAGAAGGCGAAGACGGCGTGGTGGAGGACGGCAACGTCCCCCTGGCACGCCTGCTCCCGCCAGGCTCGGACAACCGTGCCCGGATCGTTCTCTACCGCCGACCTCTGGAGGCACGGGCGAAGGACGGCGCCGACCTGTCCGACCTGGTGCACGACGTGCTGGTGGAGCAAGTGGCGAACTACCTGGGCCTGGACCCGGACGTGGTGGACGAGGGCTGAGACCCCTCTCACACACGCCGCTCACACAGCCCGGCCCCCTCCACGCACTCACGGCGCGCTGACGCAGGGGTCCCCTTGAGTTCGGGATCCCCCGCGACCCAACTTAGCGACGGGGTCTGACACTCCAGCGCAGCCGAAGGCAAGCCGTCTGAGCGCGCGGAAACAACAAGCACCCACCCGCGAAGCCGAAGGCGAGCAGTCTGAGCGCGCGATCAAGGCAAGCGCCTGATCGTCCGCGATGCCGAAGGCAAGCCGTCCTTACCGTGCGGTCATGGCAAGGGCCTGATCGCCCGCGATGCCGAAGGCGAGCCGTCCTTACCGTGCGGTCCGGGTGGGGTGGCTTCGTCACGAGTCGTGCCACAGCTCTTGCTGCATCGCTGAAGGGGTGTCAACTCGACACGCTTTTCGTCGAGTTGACACCCCTTCAGCGATGTGGCCCGCTCTTGGCTCGACTCGTGACGAAGCCACCCCACCAACGCAACCACCTACGCAACGCGCCTCCGCCCAAAGCAACAGGCGTGCCATCAACCCACGCATGGCGTAGACCCCGGCTTTTGATCAGATTGGCGGGGTCTGGGGCGGAGCCCCAGGAATCAGCCGCCACATCCCCTCGCACGGCGACCACCTACGGACAACAAACCGGCACCCGCCAACCCACCAGGGAGACGCCCCACAAACCCGACGCGCCCGCCGTCAGGCGGCCCTCCGACGAGTCGGTATGGCAGTCAGCAACGTGAACAACGCGGCCGCCGCCTGCCCCAACAACAGGAAGTCCCGCAAGGTGGACGACATCTCCACCCGAACCTCAGCGGCGGAAGCCGGCAACGGCACCCCGACCAAATGCCCCCAAGCCCGAACCACGGGCACCTCGGCCCCATCCACAAAAACCCGCCACCCAGGCTCGTCCTCGGCGGCCAGAACGAGCACCCGCCCCTCCCCGCCAGGCGAAACCCGAACCGCGACCTCCGGCAACGACAGGTTCACCGGCACCACCCCGGAAGCCGCGAGCTCCTCAGGCGGCTCCCCACCGGTCCGAGCCCGCCGAGCCAGATCGGGTGCCAGCAACACCCCGGTGTCGGCAGCGAACCGCAACCGCAACACCGGCCGCCCATCAGAGGCACCAGGCGCCACCGACACCAACTCGCCAGCGGCAGCCCGAACCCGAGCAGCCACCTCCTCGGACGGCAACACCACAAAGGCCACCCCAGAAGCCGCGGCCTGAGCCAGCGCGGTCTTCACCGCAGGCGCGGCCCCGTCCACAAGAGACGAGTTCCACCGCCGCAACCGAGCAGGCGACGACACAGTGGGCACCAGATCGTCATCCCCAAAAGCCGGCATCCGCCCGGCAACCTGACGAACCGGCGACCCCAGGATCAGCACCGACCGCCCGGTCCGCTCCAACTCAGCGGTCAAGGACGGCCCCAGAGCAACCCCACCGTCAGCCTTCAACGGCCCAGAGCGCAGATCCAACAACCCGGCCACTCCGAGACTGACCAACGTCACCACACCAACGACGTACACGGCCCGCCGCACCCGAGCCTGCCCCGCAACCCCGGGCGCCACCCCGCGCTGACACCCGGCGAGCACCACACAAACGAGTCCCCAGGCCAGCAGGACCAACGGCGTCCCAGGCCAGGCCCCAACAGCAGCCACGGCAGCAAGCGCACCGATCGCCAGCACGATCACCAACAGCCCGGGCAACATCGACGCGTTGGGCCGCAGCACCGCGGCAGCGAACGCGGCCGCCACGAAGACCGAACACACGACCAGGTTCGGTGGCGGCGACGAGAACGCGGCGCCAAGCCCGTTGAGCACCATCTCCGGGTGCTGCAACAAGACGGCGGGCCACGGCAGAAGCAGCCCCATCGGCAGCAGCACGATCATGAACAACGCCGCGATCCGCCGAGCACCGCCAGTGACCGCGATGAACCCGGCCAGGGCGCCCACGATGATCACGACGTGGGTCAGCGGCGAGAAGGCACCCAAAACAGCAACACCGATGGCGGTGCCGGAAGCCATGGGCAGCCACGCGTGTGTGGACGACGCGCGCAACACCGCATACACGCCGGCGAAGACCACGGGCGTCACGACGTGCACGACGATGACGTCCAGGCGGCCTTCGGCGACGGCGGTCGTGGCGACTGGCAGCAGGCCGTAGAAGGCGGCCACCACCGCGCGCACGGAACGGCGTACGCGCATGCCGCGTGACGCGATGTAGGCGGACAACGCGGCGAGGGGGATGTCGCCGAGCAACAGCAGTGCGACGGCGAAGGAAGGTCCGCCGGGGATCAGGCCCAGGACGGCCAGCGCCGCGGGAGCGGGGGCCGCGGTGCCGCCGAGGACCGGGTGCCACGACGACAGGTAGGTCGACCAGACCGAACCCGCCGAGCCGACCGGGAGCAGCCGGCCGCCCGCGAGGTTCAGGCCGAGCCGAGACCAGTTCGCGATCACGGCGACGGCCGAGAGTCCGAACAACAACAGAACCGGGGGCGCGAGCAGCAGCGAGCGCAGCATCCGCGACTGGTCGACCTCGACGAAGACCATGCCGGGAGCGCCGCGCGGGCCGGGCGACGGACGGGGGCGCGGCGCCGGGCGCAGCGTGCCGGGCAGGGCGGCGTCCACGGGGACGACGACCGGTGGGCGGCGCAGGCCCGCGACGCGCGGGCGGCCTCGGGAGGCACCGGCGGGCAACGCCGACGGGCCGACCGGGCGAGAGTCCACTTCGGATGGTTCGAGCCACGTCGAACCCGCATCGGTTGCGGGCAAACGACCCAGCGCGGCGTCCGCTTCGACGCGGCGGCGGATCAGGAAGGTGGCGCCGGCGCGGATCGCGTTGCGCAGCCGGGTGAGTCTGCTGGTGAAGAGGCCGCGCACGACGGCGGAACCGCGGCGGGCGCGGCGGCCTTCGAGCAGACGGCCTCTGGTCAGGAGGTAGCGGGCCGCGCCGACTTCGGCGTGTGCGTCCGCGAAACGCCGGAGGAACAGGAAGCCCAGGGCGCGCAGCAGCGACAGGAACAGCAGTCGCGGAACTCCGACGAGAAACGAGAAACTTGAACAATTGACCAAAAATGTACGCATGCCGTGCGCGCGGTCGACGCCACGAAATGACGGGCCCGGCCGCGCCATGGCCGCGTCCAAACGACGTGAGCCTTTAGTTGCGGCGCGTGCATGTCGCATGCGTGCGACCGGTACGCACAGGACCAAATGACCCGCGCGATTAGCGCGCCAGCCGAAGTCGAGATCGTCGCGCAGCAGCGGCATCGCTTCGTCGTAACCGCCGAGCGCGTGCCAGACCTCGCGTCTGATCAACGATCCCGCGGACGAGACGGCGAGAACCTCGGTGCTCTGCTGAAACGATGCGGAATGCTCCGCAGAGGACAGTCCAGTCTGTCGATGTCCTGAAGAATCCGTCGACAAACCCGCCTCGACGACCAGACGAGAATCCACCCAATCGAGGCACAGCGGACCCAGCACGGCAGCCGACGGCGACACCTCGGCCGCGGTCAGCAGCGAGGCCAGGCAGTCGGGTTCGGGCGCGCTGTCGTCGTGCAGCAACCACAGCCATTTGCCGGGGTCACCCCACCGTTCGACGGCGTGTTCGACCGCGAGCCGCACGGCGGTGCCGTAGCCCGTGCCACGCGGCGCGGTCAGCACGCCGTCCAGCAGATCCCCCGCCTCCGCCAGCACCTTCGCTGTCCGGTCGGTTGATCCGGTGTCGACAGCGATCACGTGCCGAGGGCGAATTCGCTGACGCCGCAACGCGGACAGCGCCGTGCTGAGCCACTGGTCTCCGTCGTGGCAGACCAGGACGCACAGCACCGGCGCTGTCCGGAGCCTCGGCTGAGGACTTGTCACGCCCCCAAGTTAGGGCACGAAGATCACGCTTCTAGACGGCTCGCTTCTTCAGCTTGCGGCGTTCTCGTTCACTGAGACCGCCCCAGATGCCGAAGCGTTCGTCGTGCTGGAGTGCGTACTCAAGGCACTCCGAACGCACCTCGCAGCCCAGGCAGATGCGCTTGGCCTCCCGAGTCGACCCTCCCTTTTCGGGGAAGAACGCCTCAGGATCGGTCTGTGCGCAGAGCGCGCGCTCCTGCCAGTCCTGCTCGTCGGCAGGGTCGAACAGGTACGACAGCTCGCCCTGCACGACCGGCTGCGTGACGTGATCTTCTTCGAGCTCTTCGAATTCCTGCATTTCGTCCGCCTCCTCGCCTTCCGCTCTCCCCGGTTGGCGGACGCCAGACGCCGTTCCCACAACGACGAATGACACCGATGTGATTACACCTGCGTCACAGCGGGCGGTCAAGCGGAGTCCACACGTCGGGGGATATTCGCGCGGATGGCCGCAAAAACCTTGACTGGCAGCACAGACAGTGATTCAGGTGTTGCAACGTGTCCCCGAACGGCCCACGACACCAGCCGACACGCCACACTGGAGGGGTGAAGCGATCAGCGGTTCGCCCCAGTCCACTGTTCCTAGGCCTGCTCGCGGCGACCGCCGCCGGAGCCGTCCTCACCCTGCTCGAAGGTGACGTCGCCATCATCTCGGGCACCATCCTGTTCGTGCTCGCCGGGTGGGCGGTGACGCTGTGCCTGCACGAGTTCGGGCACGCCGCCGTCGCGTACAAGGGCGGCGACTTTTCCGTACGTGACAAGGGTTATCTGACGCTCGACATCCGCCGTTACACCGACCCGGTGCTCAGCATCGTGCTGCCGCTGGTGCTGCTGGTCATGGGCGGGATCCCTCTTCCGGGTGGCGCCGTGTGGATCAACCACCACGCCCTTCGCTCGAAGAAGATCGAGTCGTTGGTCTCACTCGCGGGCCCGGTTTCGAACCTCGTGATCGGTTTTCTGCTCGCGCTCGTCGTCGCGATCTTCTCCCCGCCCGCCGCTCTGGCCTCCGCGATTTCGTACCTTGCTTTGTTGCAGGTGTTCGCGTTCGTGCTCAACATCCTGCCGGTGCCCGGCCTGGACGGCTGGGGTGCGCTGGAACCGTTCCTGCCCTACAAGGCGCAGCAGTTCGGCGCGAAGGCCCGTCCGTGGGCACCGCTGGTCCTGTTCGCGGTCCTGATCGGCTTCTCCGAGGTCAGCCAGCTGTTCTTCGAGGTGTCGGCCGCCCTGTTCCAGGTGTTCGGCGGTGAGCCCGGTTACGCGGGTGCAGGCGCGTCCACGTTCATGTTCTGGCGCTACCTGTAGGCCACTCACCGCTCTGTGGAAGCATGGGCGGGCGTGAAGGTCGTAGCACTGGTCGGCGGGGTCGGCGGCGCGAGGTTCCTGCAGGGACTCAAAGCTCTAGGGGCGGACGTCACCGCGGTGGTGAACACCGGCGATGACGTGTGGATGCACGGGCTGCGCATCACTCCTGACCTCGACACCTGCATGTACACGCTGGGCGGCGGGATCGACACCGAACGCGGCTGGGGCCGTGCGGACGAGTCGTGGACCGTCAAGGAGGAGCTCGCGGCCTACGGCGCCGAGCCGACGTGGTTCGGCCTGGGCGACCGGGACATCGCGACGCACCTCGTTCGCACCCGCATGCTCCGCGCCGGCTATCCGCTGTCCGCCGTGGCGGAGGCGCTGTGCGACCGGTGGAAGCCGGGCGTGAAGCTGCTGCCGATGTCGGACGACCGCGTGGAGACGCACGTCGTCGTGGAGCTCGACGGCGAGACGAAGGCCATCCACTTCCAGGAGTGGTGGGTCAAGCACCGGGCCGCCGTGCCCGCGAAGTCGTTCGCGTTCGTCGGCGCCGAGACCGCCACCGCCGGGCCCGGCGTGCTGGACGCGATCAACGAGGCCGACGCGGTGATCCTGGCCCCGTCCAACCCCGTGGTGAGCATCGGCACGATCCTCAACGTGCCCGGTGTGCGCGACGCGTTGCGCAAGACCGAGGCCGGGGTCGTGGGCCTGTCGCCGATCATCGGCGGGAAACCGTTGCGGGGCATGGCCGACGCTTGTTTGGACGCGATCGGTGTGGAGACCTCCGCCGAAGCGGTCGGGCGGCACTACGGCTCCCGCAAGTGCTCCGACGGCATCCTCGACGCGTGGCTGGTGCACACCGGCGACCGAGCCGACGTGCCCGGTGTCGCGGTGCGCGCGGTCCCGCTGCTGATGTCCGATGTGGACGCGACGGCGCAGATGGCCCGCGCCGCGCTGGACTTGGCCGGAGTCGAAGTTGACTGATCACGCCGCGGCCGCACTGGAGCTGCTGCCTGTTCCGGGCCTGCCGGAATTTCGCCCCGGCGACGACCTGGCCGGCGCGATCGCGACGGCCGCGCCCTGGCTGCGCGACGGTGACGTGCTGATCGTCACGTCCAAGATCCTGTCCAAAGTAGAGGGACGACTCGTTCGGGTACCGGCCGATCCCGAGGAACGGGACCGGATCCGGCGCGAGCACGTCGACGCGGAGTCGGTGCGGGTGCTCGCCCGCAAGATGCGCACGCTGATCACCGAGAACAAGCTCGGCATCGTGCAGGCCGCGTCCGGAGTCGACGCCTCGAACGTGGCCGGCGACGAGATCGCGCTGCTCCCGGTCGACCCGGACGGCTCCGCGGCCTCGCTGCGCGGCGCTCTCAAGGACCTGCTGGGTGTCGAGGTCGCCGTGGTGATCACCGACACCATGGGCCGCGCGTGGCGGATGGGCCAGACCGACGCCGCGATCGGCGCGTCCGGCATCCGCGTGCTGCACGACTACGCGGGCGCGGTGGACGAGCACGGCAACGAGCTCGCGGTGACGATGGTCGCGATCGCCGACGAGATCGCCGCGGCCGCCGACCTGGTGAAGGGCAAGCTCGGCTCGGTGCCGGTGGCGGTGCTGCGCGGGTTCGAGGTGGTGGACGACGGCTCCACGGCCCGCGACCTGAACCGGCCGGTCGAGGAGGACCTGTTCAGTCTCGGCACGGAGGAGGCGCTGGCCCAGGGCCGCGCTCAGGCCGTGCTGATGCGCAGGTCCGTGCGGTTCTACTCGGACGAGCCCGTTGATCTCGCCGTGGTGCGCAGGGCTGTCGGTGCGGCACTGACCGCGCCCGCGCCGCACCACACGAAGCCGCTGCGGTTCGTGCTGGTGCGGGAGAAGCGCTTGGAACTGCTCCAAGCGATGCGCTCGCAGTGGGAATCCGACCTGCTCTCGGACGGGTTCACTCCGGAACAGATCGCGCGCCGGGTGCGGCGTGGCGACCTGCTGGTGGAGGCGCCGGAGATCGTCGTGCCGTTCCTCGTGCGCGACGGGTCGCACACCTATCCCGACGCCCGTCGCGCCGACGCCGAGAAGACGATGTTCACGGTCGCCGGCGGCGCCGCCGTGCAGGGCCTGCTGGTGGCGCTGGCCGCCGAGGGCCTCGGCTCGTGCTGGGTGTCGTCGACGATCTTCTGCGCGGACCTCGTGCGGTCGGTGCTGGGTGTTCCTGACGACTGGGAGCCGCTGGGCGCCGTCGCGATCGGGCATCCGACCGAGCCGCTGACGCCGCGCGAGCCCCTGGAAGGACTGATCGAGCTGTGACGCTGCACGCCGACGCCGTCTCGACGCTGAGCCGGTTCGCGGGCCAGGACGCCCTGCGCGAGGCCTACCTGGGCTTCCTGGCGGCCCGCGAGGACGCCTGCATGCGATCTTGCGAACCTGGGCACATCACGGCCTCTGCGTTGGTCCTGGACGCCACTGCGGAGCACGCGTTGCTGACGCTGCACCCTCGCGTGGGCCGGTGGCTTCAGCTGGGCGGCCACTGCGAGCCGGAAGACGTGTCGCTGGCCGGTGCCGCTCTGCGCGAGGCCACCGAGGAGTCGGGCATGCGCCTCCTGCGCATCGAGCCGACGCCGATCCACCTCGACGTGCACCCGATCACGTGCTCGCTCGGCAAGCCGACGCGGCACTTCGACGTCCGCTTCCTGGTGCGCGCTCCGGTCGGCGCGCAGCCGGTGCGCAGCGCTGAGTCCGTCGATCTGCAGTGGTGGCCGCTGGACTCGTTGCCGGACAACGTGGACGACCTGCACCCGTTGATCGAGAGCGCTCTCGCCCGTCTCCGTTAGAACTTGCGGTAGTCGCGCGGCGAGAACCTCGGTGCTCGCCGCGGCCGCCGCAGACCCGCCGCCTCCAGGTACATGACCGCGCGGTGGCGTTGCGGCTTGTAGGGCTCCAGCAGCTCCATCATGCCGTCGTCGTCGCCCGGCGTACCGGTCAACGCCCACGTGACGTTCTTGGCGACGTGGTAGTCGCCGACGCTCACGGCGTCCGGGTCGCCCCAGGACCGTTGCGCGACCTCGGCCGACGTCCAGACGCCGATGCCGGGCACCTTCTCGAGCAGTTCGCGGCTGCGCATCTCCGCGGCCTTCTCCAGCCGGTGCGCGACCTGCGCGGCGTTGATCAGCGTCCTTCTGCGGGCCCCGTCGAGGCCGCACTGGTGCCACTCCCAGTCCTGCAGGCCCAGCAACCGTCGCGGCGTCGGCGGAACCTTCAGCGGCTTCGGTCCGGGAGCGCTCTCACCGAACCGCCGTCCCAGCTCACGCCACGTGCGGAAGGCCTCCATACCGGTGACCTTCTGCTCCAGGATCGATGCGAACAACAGGTCCCAGACCCGGTTCGTGGCCCCGAGGCGCAGGCCAGGTCGTTGTCTTCTGGCTTCGGCGATGATCGGGTGGTGCGCGACGAACTCGTCCACCGTGTCGTCGGCGCCGAGCAGGGCGGGCAGCCCGTCCAGCAGCCACTGCCCGCCCTCACCCCACGCTTCCGCCAGCACCTCGCCGCTCGTCCTCGTGACGTGCAACGTGCCGGCACCGCACGGCGTGTTCGCCGCGAACCAGACACCGCCCTCCGCGCTGAAGGACGGATCGCCGGGCCCGCGGCGCAGCCTGCCGAGCACCGCGCCCAGATCGAGTGGGAACGGTGGAGTCCAGGCTCTGCTAGGCATCCGTCGAGAAGCGCACGCCGGCCTCGGGCAGCACCACACCCGGCCACACCCGCGCTCCGCCGATCAGCTCACACCGCGCGCCGATCACCGCGGAGTCGCCGATCACGGCGTCCTTGAGGACCGCACCGGCCTGCACGAGCGCACCGGCACCCACGATCGAACGCTCGACCACGGCGTTCTCACCGACAACAGCACCGTCGAACAAAATCGCGCCATCGAGCACAGCACCGTCCGCAACCGTGCAGTTCGCACCGACCGCGGTCCCACCCCTGAGCGTCGCGCCTTCGTGCACGCTCGTGCCCTCGAGCACCAGGTAGTCGCCAGGCTGTGCAACGGCCGCCGACGGCGCAACACCGCGCACGAGGTCCGCGGACCCCTGCACGAACGCCTCGGGCTTGCCGAGGTCCAGCCAGTACGTGGCGTCCACGTGCCCCTGCAACCTCCGCCCCGCCTCGAGCAGCCCGGGGAACGTCTCGCGCTCCACCGACACCGGCCGCCCGGCGGGAATCGCGTCGATCACCTCACGCCGGAACACGTAACAACCAGCGTTGATCTGGTCCGTCGGCGGGTTCTCGGTCTTCTCCAGGAACGCCTGAACGCGCCCCTCGTCGTCCGTCGGCACACACCCGAACGCCCGCGGGTCCGCCACCTTCACCAGGTGCAGCGTCACATCCGCCTCGTGCTTGCGGTGCGTGTCGACGATCCCCGACAGGTCGACCCCCGACAGGATGTCGCCGTTGAAGACCATCACGTCGGGCTCACGCAGCTTGTCCGCGACGTTGCGAATCGCCCCCGCCGTGTCCAGCGGCACCTCTTCCACCACGTACTCGAGCTCCAGCCCGAGCCTCGATCCGTCCCCGAAGTACTCCTCGAACACCTCGGCCTTGTAGGAGGTCCCCAACACCACGTGCGTGATGCCGACCTCCTTGATCCGAGACAGGAGGTGTGTCAAAAATGGCACCCCTGCGGTCGGCAACATGGGCTTGGGAGCGGACAGGGTCAGCGGGCGAAGACGGGTGCCCTTGCCCCCGACCAGCACCACAGCTTCGACGCCGTGCACCTTTTTCCTCCTCCGCGTTACAGCGAGCCGTTCGACGGAATACTCTGACACGAAGCAGATCGTCATATGGGATCTGGTCCCGGCAAGGAGCTAAATCCGACATGGACCCCCGCGACCGGGCCGACGCCATGCTCGCCCGCGCCCGCGCACGTGGGCGGAACATCGTGACGCCGGACAACATGACGTCCCCGATGGACTCCTCGGACACGCAACAAATCCCTCGCTCGCTGGTCAACGCCATGGACCCGCGCCGAGACCCGGACTCGACGATGATCCTGCAGCCCGCGCAGATGGGCCAGATGGGCCAGCAACAACAGCGGCCGCAACACCACGCGCCGGGCCAGCCGATGCCCACGCAACCGATGCACGCCCACTCGAAGCAGGGCCAGCCGCTCCCGGCACCGCAGCAGCCAGCAGATGACGCGGAGATCACTCAGGTAGTGCAGCCGGGCCTGATCCCGACCGTCTCGAACCACCAGCAGGCCCGCAACTCGCTGAGCCAACGGCTGAGCGGCGACATGTAGCCGTGCCCGGCGGGTGCCGCCGGGCAGGCTGACGCAGGGTCCCCTGGGAAGTGGGATCCCCCGCGACCCAACTCAGCGACGGGGTCTGACAGTCCCGCGAGGCCGAAGCGGGCAGTCAGGACACGGAGGGCAAGCTCGCGCAGGGGTCCCCTTGGTTTTGAAGTCCCCCGCGACCAAACCTAGCGAGCAGGTCTGACAGTCCCGAGAAGTCAAAGCTGGCCGGACTATGCGTGCGCCCGCAAAGCCGAAGGCGAGCAGCCAGAGCGCGCGGGAACGGCAAGCACCTGATCACCCGCGATGCCGAAGGCGAGCCGTCCTTACCGTGCGGTCCGGGTGGGGTGGCTTCGTCACGAGTCGTGCCACAGCTCTTGCTGCATCAGAGGAGGGGTGTCAAACGGACACGCTTTTCGTCCGTTTGACACCCCTCCTCTGATGTGGCCCGCTCTTGGCTCGACTCGTGACGAAGCCACCCCACCAACGCGCCCCTCAAAGCAACGCAACTCCGCCCAAAGCAACAGGCGTGCCATCTACCTACGCATGGCGTGGACCCCGGCTTTTGATCAGATTGGCGGGGTCTGGGGCAGCGCCCCAGGAATCAGCCGCCACGTCCCCCTCGCAAGGCGACCACCTACGGACACGAAACAGGCACCCGCCAACGCACCAGGGAGACGACCCACAAAACCGACGCGCACGCCGAAGGCGTCAACTCTTCCGAGTAAGAACCCAAGCCCGCAACCCCAACCCAGCCTTCAACACCCCACGAAACGGCGCCCAAACCACCCCGGCATGCCGATCAGCCAGATACCGATAAGCACTCCGATGATGCTCCCTCAACATCCGATCCGAAGACCGAGCAGTCGAGTGCCCCCCGATGTGCACAACCTCAGCCTCAGGCACATAAACGTTGACCCACCCAGCCGCACCAACACGTTCCCCGAGGTCAACGTCCTCGAAGTACATGAAGTACCGCTCATCGAACCCGCCAACGGAGTCAAAAGCCTCACGCCGCATCAAAAAGCAGGACCCCGACAACCACCCGGCAGTCCGCTCAACGGGCGACTTCTCCTGCCGATAGGCCCGAGTCCAGGGATTGGACTTCCAAACAGCCCCAAAAAGAGCATGCCCAACCCCACGCCCGAACGAGGGCAACAACCGTGCGGACGGGTAAACCTCCCCGGAGGGCTCCCGGATCAACGGCCCGAACATCCCACCCCGAGGCCACCGCTCACCGGCAGCGATCAACGCGTCCACACTGCCAGGCGCGAACTCGATGTCAGGATTGGAAATCAACACCCACCCGACATCGGGCCCCAGCGCGGCAACCCCGCGATTGGCCCCGCCGCCGTATCCGAGGTTCCCCCCGGTGGACAGGAACGTCACATGATCCCGAGTAGCGGCAACCTCCTCGGGAACCCCGTCGGTGGACCCGTTGTCGGCCAGGATCACCTGCACCGGACGGGAAGTTGCCTTCGAAAGGGTGTCCACAAAGGGAGCCAGCGTCTCGCCCGGCGAGTACGTGACCGTCACGACACCAAGTCCGTCGCCGTAGTTCACGCGCGCCACCCTAGCGCCGCCCGGTCAGCCGCCGACGCCAGACCAAGCCTCAGACCGGGCGTCAACGCCGGCGTCGCACCAACGCCGCGCGCTCGTAAGCCAGCCGGTGACGGTCGGCGCTGACCGCCCACGAGAAGTCCTTGGCCCGCTGCTGACCGGAGGCCGCCAAAGAAGCCCGGCGGGCAGGATCGTCGAGCAGGTCGGCAACTGCGGCTGCGATGTCGCCCGCGCCGACACCGCAGTAGGCAACGGCCTCGCCGCCCACTTCGGGCAGCGACAGCCGGCGCGTCGTCAGAACACACGCACCGCAGGCCATGGCCTCCAGCACCGGCAGGCCGAAGCCCTCGCCCAAAGACGGATAAGCCACCAGCTGCGCGCCGCCCAGGAAGCCCGCGAGCTGTTCGAACGGCAGGTAGCCGGCGCGGATCACGCGGATGCGGTGCGGCACGGAGTCCAGGGCGCGCTCGACCTGGCTGTCCCAGCCGGGCTGGCCCGCCAGCACCAGGGCCGGCGGGTCGGCTCGGCCCACCATCGCCTGGGCGAAGCCGCGGATCAGGGCCGGGACGTTCTTGCGCGGCTCCAAGGCCCCCAGGAACGCCACGTACGGGGTGTCGCCCAGCGACAGGGCCTTGCGGACTGCCAGGACCTCGTCCGGTGACGGTGGGTGGAAGCGTTCGGTGTCCACGCCGTGTTGCGCGATGTGCAGGACTCGGCGGTCGGCGCCGGCCACGCGGACCAGTTCGTCCGCCGTTGCCTGGGACGGGACCACGCACAGGTCCGCGCGTCTTAGAGACGCTCGGGTCCAGGTCCGGAAGAAGCGGGCCTTCACCGAGGAGTGCAGCACCGGGTCGGTGAAGAAGGTGGCGTCGTGCAGCGTCACGACCGAGGCGGCCTTGCCCGCCAACGGGAGTGTGTAGTGCGGTGAGTGCACCACGTCGACGCCGAGGGTTCGGATCAGGCGGGGCAGCGTCGTCTGTTCCCAGGCCAGGCGGGCCGTCCTGGTGGCGACGGCGTCAGCGGCCCTGATGACCCTGGCGTTCGGCGCGATCTTGGTGAACAGGTCCTCGTCGCGTGGCTGGCACACGACGGAGAGTCTGGCCCCGTCCGCGTCCAGTGCCGCGACGAGCGAATCCACGTAACGGCCGACGCCGCCCCGGTCTGCGGGGATCGCGGTGGCGTCGATCAACACGCTGGGTTCGACGGTGGGCACGATCAGCTAGCGTAATGTCATTTGCTTATGCGTTTAACGGGAATGCACTAATCCGGTCGTTAAGCGTGTGTGTCCCAGACACCCTGTGCCGTCTTTTCCCAGGTGAACTCACTCGCGCGGGTGATTCCGGCCTCGACGGTGTGACGAGGATCAGCCAGCACGGCCCGCAGCCCTTCCGTCAACGAGGCCAGATCGCCGCGCCGCACGACGGTTCCGGCGCCTCCCGCGACCTCCACCAGAGCCGGGTCGTCGGAGTGCACGACGGGTACGCCGGCGGCCATCGCCTCCAGCACCGGCAGGCCGAACCCCTCGGCCAGGCTGGGCGCGGCGAGCACGGTGGCGCCGGCCAGCACCGAGGCGAGCCGCTGGTCGGAAACCTTGCCCAGCAACGTCACGTGCGGCGCGCGCAGGTCGACGTCGCCCCAGCCCTGCTGTCCGATCACGACCAACGGCACCCGCAGCCGTTCGGTCGCGCGCACCAACAACCCGAAACCCTTGCGCGGCTCCACGGTGCCGATAGCGAGCACGTACGACGACGGCAGGTCATCGGCAGGCGGGGCAACGAGTCGCGTCACGCCGTTGGGCACCACGTGCACAGGAACCTCAACCCGAACGCACGCAGCCAACTGAGACGCAACGGCGTGCGTCGGCACGACGAGAGCGCGCGCCTCGCGAGCAGCCCGCGCGATCACCTTGCGGTGCCAGGCGACCCCGCGCGGAGTCAAAGTCTCCGGATGCGTCCACGGCACCACGTCGTGCACGGTGACGACGGCGCCAGGCAACGGGGCGAGCGGCGTCGGGGCGTGCACGTGCGGGCCGAGCTTCGGCGGAAGACCGCGCTCCCACAACGCCACCAGCGCCCGGCGCGGCACCCTGATCACGCGGTCGGCGCGGGCCGTCGCCGCGGTCACCACGGACCAGCCGTCAGGAACGCTCTCCCCCAACGCCTTGAGCAGCTCCGCCGTGTAGCGGCCGGTTCCGCCGGGGACCGGGGCGTTGAGTTGCTCGGTCAGCACTACTAGCTCGGGCACGTCGCGTACCGTCTCACGCCGTGTCGGCAGTCAGCACCGTGGTGGTCGTGACGTGGCGAGGCCGTGACCACATCACGGCGTGCCTGGACGCCCTCGCGGCCCAGAAGAGTCCACACAGGACGATCATCGTGGACAACGCGTCCGACGACGGCACAGCCGAGCTGATCAGCGGACATGAGGTTGTGCGGCTGCCGCGCAACCGCGGTTACGCGGGCGGGCTCGCCGCCGTTCTGGACATGGTGGACACCCAGTTCGTCGCGTGGCTCAACGACGACGCGGCACCGGAGCCGTCGTGGCTCGCCGAGCTGGAGAGCGCTCTCAACGGCGAGCCCGGAGCGGCGGCCGCCACCTCGTCGATCTTGCTCACGGACGGCTCGACGCAGTCCGTCGGCGTGGCGCTGACCGCGGACGGCCACGGCAGGGACGTCGTGCTCGCCGGACGCGAGGTGTTCGGGTTCTGCGGCGGCGCGGCGCTGCTCAGGACCGACGAGCTCAGGGCCGCGGGCGGCGTCCCGGCGAGCTTCTTCTGCTACTACGAGGACACCGACACGGCCTGGCGGCTGCGGCTGGCCGGGCACCGGGTGATCTCGGTCGGACCGGCGCGGGTCCGGCACAAGCACGGCGCCAGCACGCGTCCCGGCTCGACGCTCTTCCACCGCTGGAACGAGCGCAACCGGCTGCTGATGCTGCTCCGGTGCGCCCCGGCGGGAGTCGCGCTCACCCAGCTCGCCCGGTTCTTCGCGATCACCGCGATGCTGCCGTTCCGCAGGAACGTCCCGGACGCCGCCAACTTCCGGCTCGGGCTCCGCGTGCAGGTCCTGGCGGAGGTGCTGCTGAGGCTCCCCGCGACGCTCTTCCAGCGTCTCAGGATCAAGGCCGAGGTCCCGCGCAAGAGCGTCTGGCGGGACTGGGCAGGCCGTTGAAGGCTGCCTGGCTGATGATCGCCGGCGGCCTGGCCGCTCTGGTGCTCGGCGTCGGCGTGAGCATCACGCTGACCTACGGGCTGGTGTTCATCGGCCTGCTCGGAGGCCTCGCCTACGCGTTGGGCGTCAGCGGCCTCTCCCAACGCAAGTGGATCGCACTGCCCGCGTTCGCCCTCGGGCTCGTGGCGCCGTTCGTGCTGACGTTCGGCGTCCACAGCGTGTTGATGCAGCGAAGCGGACACGTCGAGCACTGCACGGTCGCCGCGAAAGAGGAGCACCCGTTCGCCAAGTACCCGTCGGTCGACTACGTGCTGGCCTGCCCCAGTGGTGAGGTCGAGCTGGACCGCGACTGGAACGACCGGCTCAGGACGAACGAAGCCGACGTTCTCCTGGGGCCGCCGCTGCGGCCGGACTGGGCGGACAGTTCTCGATGGAACCTCCTACCGGTCACAAGCGTCCCCGGAGCGATGATTCTTCTCGTTCCTGTCGCCTGGCTGCTCAGGAAGCAGTCGTGAGGCGGCCGGCGCCACTCATCGTGATCGGGCTCGCCGCGGTCGCCGTCGCGGTCGTGCTGGGTGCCGTCGTGCCCGAGCACTACGAGCTCGCGGTGCTGGTGCCGTGCTGCCTGCTGTCGATCGCGTTCGCGTGGGGCGTCGGCAAGCTCGGGCCGGCGTGGCTCGTGCTGCCCGCGTTCATGGTCGTGATTCCCGGCACAGCGGTGCTGGTCGGCGACGGTCACCGCGCGTTGATGGACGTCCTCGCCACGCCTCAGACGTGCGTGATCACCAGCGTCGAGGACGTGCCGGGGCCGGACAACCCCGCCTACGCGCATCGCGTCACCTGTCCGGACGGCGCCGAGCTGCGGATAGTCGTGCGGGGCGAGCAGGACAAGAAGATGCGGCCGGGTCCGGCCACGGTTCTGCGGCATCCGCTGATGCGGCCGTTGCTCGCCGAGCGCAACGACTGGTCCGCCGAGTGGGTCTTCGGGGTACCTCTGGCCGTCTTGTTGCTGCTGATCTGTGCAACCACACTGCGGGCGCGCAGAGTGATGAGGCAGGCTTAGCGCGTGGATCGAGCCTCACTGCCCGTCGTGTCCGTCGTGGTCGTCAACTATCGCGGCGCGGAAGACACCGTGACCTGCGTGCGCGGGCTGGCCGAGGTGGACTACCCGGCCGAGCTGCTCCAGGTGATCGTCGTCGACAACGAGGCGCACGACACCGCACGGCTCAAGGCGGAACTGCCGGGCGTCGAGATCATCACCTCGCCGACCAACCTCGGCTTCGCGGGCGGCTGCAACCTCGGCGTCGACCACGCCACGGGCGGGGTGCTCGCGTTCCTCAACAACGACGCGCGCGCGGACCGGAACTGGATCAAGGCCGCGATCAGGGTGTTCCACTCCGAACCGGCGGTCGGCGCGGTCGCGAGCAAGGTCCTCGACTGGGACGGCGAGAAGATCGACTTCGTCGACGGCGGGCTGACCTGGTTCGGCATGGGCTACAAGCGGCACGCCGGTCAGGACGACGACGGCAGCCACGACGGCCCGAAGGACGTGCTGTTCGGCACCGGTTCGGCGATGTTCGTGCGCACTGACCTCTACAAGACGCTCGGCGGGTTCGACGAGCGGTTCTTCATGTTCTACGAGGACGTCGACCTCGGCTGGCGGCTGAACCTGCGCGGCTGGCGGGTCCGCTACGAACCGGCGTCGCTCACGTTCCACCGCCACCACGCGTCGATGAGCTCGATCCACGAGAGCCGCGAGCTGTACCTGCTGGAGCGCAACGCGCTCATGTCGTTGTACAAGAACTTCTCCGACGAAACGCTGGCGAAGGTGCTGCCGGCCGCGCTGGCGCTGTGCGTCAGAAGGGCCACGGCGCGCGGTGAGATCGATCCCACGCAGCTGGAGATCACCCGCCGCCCCGCCGACCCCGCGCAGGACCGCGAGCCGGTCGGGATGTCCCGCCAGGCGCTCGCCGGGTTCCTCGCGATCGACCAGTTCGTCGAGCAGATGCCGTCGCTGGCCAAGTCGCGGGGGATCGAGCAGGCCGCGCGCCGGATGTCGGACACCGACCTGGTTCCGTTGATGCGCAAGGCTCTCGAACCGGCCTATCCCCTGCCGCGCTACCTCGCCGCGCACGACATCCTCGTGGACGTCCTGGGCCTCGACGACGTGTTCGGCAGGCCGCGCAAGATCCTGGTGATCACCGGCGACGCGATCTCCGACCGGATGGCCGGTCCCGCGATCCGGGCCTGGCACATGGCCGACGTGCTGTCCGGCGAGCACCAGGTGCGGCTGGTCACGACGAACCCGCTCTGCGCGCCGCCCGACGCCCCGTTCGGCGTCGAACGTGCCCGGCCGAAGGAACTTCCGCCGCACGTCGCGTGGGCGGACGTGGTCGTGCTGCAGGGTCACGCGCTGGAGATGGTCGGCGAGCTGAAGAAGGAGTCGTCGACCAAGATCGTGGTCTGCGACATGTACGACCCGATGCACCTGGAACTGCTGGAACAGGGCAAGGACAAGGCCGACGACAAGCGCGCCCTCGACCTCGCCGCCGTCACCAAGGTGCTGAACACGCAGCTCGAGCGCGGCGACTTCTTCCTGTGCGCGTCGGAACGGCAGCGGCACTTCTGGCTCGGCCACCTGGCCGCGCTGGGCCGGTTGACGCCGGCGTTGTACGACAACGACCCGACGACGCAGTCACTGCTCGGGATCGTCCCCTTCGGACTGTCGGGCAAGCCGCCGCAGCGCACCGGACCGGCGATCAAGGGCGTCGTGCCCGGCGTCACGGACGCCGACAAGGTCGTGATCTGGGCCGGTGGCGTCTACAGCTGGTTCGACCCGCTGTCGCTGATCGAGGCGATGGACCACCTGCGCAGGCGGCAGCCGTCCGCGAAGCTGTACTTCCTCGGCATGAAGCACCCGAACCCCGAGGTCCCGGACATGGACATCGCCGGCCAGACGCGGGCGCTGTCCGCACAGTTGGGGCTGACCGGCGAGCACGTGTTCTTCAACGACGGCTGGGTGCCGTACAACGACCGGCAGAACTGGCTGCTCGACGCGAACTGCGGTGTCACCACGCACTACGAGCACGTAGAGACCACGTTCGCGTTCCGCACGCGGGTGCTCGACTACCTGTGGGCGGGCCTGCCGATCGTCACCACGTCCGGCGACTCGTTCGCGGACCTGGTGGAGCGCGAAGGTTTGGGCGTCGTCGTGCCGCCGGAGGACCCGGAGGCACTGGCCGACGCGCTGGAGAAGGTGCTCTACGACGAGGAGTTCGCGGCCGCGTGCCGTGAGCGCATCGCCGTCGTCCGCGAACGGTTCACCTGGGAGACGGCACTCGCGCCGCTGGCCGAGTTCTGCCGCAACCCCAGGCCCGCCGCGGACCGTCTGCCCGGCTCTGCCCACATGGTGCGCACACCGGGGCTCAGCACGACGGACAAGGTGAAGCGGGACCTGCAACTGGTGCGCGAGTACCTGGATGCGGGTGGCCCGACCGAGTTGGCCAAGCGGGCGACGGGGCGTCTGCGGAAAATCGCGCGTGGTGGCAGGTAAATGGCGAGATCCCCGAAACCCCTCAGGGTGCTGCTCGACGGCACCCCTCTGCTAGGACATCGCACCGGAATCGGCCGCTACACAGCGGCTCTGGCCGAAGAACTGGCGTCGATGTCGGACGACGTCGACGTACGGGCGGTGGCGTTCACGCTGCGCGGCTGGCGTGCGTTGCGCACCGTCCTCCCGCACGACGTGACAGCGCGCGGCCTGCCCGTCTCGGCGCGGGCGCTGCGCCAGCTGTGGCTGCGCGCCAAGTTCCCGCCGGTCGAGATGCTGGCCGGGTTCACCGACGTCATGCACGCCACGAACTTCGTGCTGCCGCCGACGATCCGGGCCGGCAAGGTCGTCACGATCCACGACCTGGCGTTCCTGGACGCACCCGGTGACCTCCCGCCGTCGGATCGCCGGTTGCCGGAACTGGTCCGGCTGTCGGCCCAGCGCGCGGACGTGATCTGCACGCCGACCGCGGCCGTCGCGTCGGTCGTCGCGGACCGGTTCTCGGTGCCGCTGGAGAAGATCATGGTGACGCCGCTGGGCGTCGACCCCGCCTGGTTCGCCTCGCGGCCGCCGTCGCCGACGTTGCGCGGCCGGCTGGGCCTGGGCTCGGAGTACCTGCTGTTCGTGGGTGCGGACGGGCCGCGCAAGGGCCTCGAGTACCTGATCAAGGCGCACGCCTCCGACCCGTCGCTGCCGCCGCTGGTGATCGTCGGGCCCGGCCGGTCCGGTGTGGACGGCCGGGTGCTGCGGACCGGGTACCTGCCGGACGTGCACCTGCGTTCGGTGGTGGCCGGGGCGACGGCGCTGGTGCTGCCGTCGCGGGACGAGGGCTTCGGGCTTCCGGTGCTGGAAGCATTGGCCTGCAACGTTCCTGTGGTGTGCTCGGACGTGCCCGCGCTGCGCGAGGTCGCCGGTGGGCACGCGCTGCACGTGCCGGTCGGGGACGTCGAGGCCCTGGCGGATGGAATGGCGCAGGCAGTCGCCGCGCCGACCACACCGGAGGCGCAGTCCGAACGGCGTGCGCACGCGTCCGGGTTCACCTGGCGGCGGTGCGCGGAGAAGACCGTCGAGGCGTACCGGCGGAGCAGGGCCTGAGGTGCACGTCGGAGGGCGTCAGGAAACCCTGACGCCCCAACGACTTCACCGAGAGTGCGGCCTCGGTGCGTGCTTGTCCAGCTGACTCATCGACACCTGTCGCGAGCCCGTGACAACAGCAACGCACTTCAGGAAGCGCTGCCGATCGGAATCCGCTGTCGCGGGACGCTGAGGTGTGCGCCCGGAATCGAACATGCCGAACAGGCTCCCGCACTTGGGACTACCGTGCCAGACCGGTCACCCCAATGGCGCAGCACCGGCACGGGGAGCTACCACCCCGGCGCGCACTGCCTCCGAAAGGGCGCTTCGCCAGTGCGGCAACGGGCGCAGTCCCGCGGCTGCCCACGCGGCACCCGACAGCACCGAGTAGGCGGGTCGCGGTGCCGGGCGCGGGAAGTCCGCCGTGGTGCAGGGCTGAACGCGTGCGGGATCGGCGCCGAGTTCCTCGAAAATGGCCTGTGCGAACCGGAACCACGTGGTCTCGCCGCCACCGGTCGCGTGCAGCAGACGCGTCTCCGGCAGAACCGAGGCGAGCTCGAGAAGTCCGGCCGCGAGGTCGCGCGACCACGTCGGCGCACCGGCCTGATCATCCACAACGGACAGTGAAGGCCGCGAGGATTCCAGTGCCGCCATGGTCTTCACGAAGTTCGAGCCTTGCGCGCCGTACACCCACGAGGTGCGCACGACGTAACCGCCCGCCGCCAGCACGCGGCGTTCGCCTTCGAGTTTTGTGCGACCGTAAGCGGACTTCGGACCGACCTCGTCAGAAGTCTCGTACGGCCGCGTGCCGTCGCCGGCGAACACGTAGTCCGTCGAGACGTGGATCATCGGAATGCCAACGGAAGCACACGCCTGCGCCAGCAGACCGGGGCCGACGGCGTTGACCGCGAACGCACGGTCCTCGTCGGTCTCGGCGGCGTCGACGGCGGTGTACGCGGCGCAGTTGATCACCGCGGAGGCACCGGCCAGGTCCGCGGCCGCGACCTTCGTCACGTCCAGCTCGGCGGAGGACACCGCGCGGACGTCGGTGGACAGGGCGGCGAGGTCGTGGCCGAGCTGGCCGCGACCACCGGGAACGAGGATCACCTTTCTCAGCCCTTCGCCAGCGCCGCGCGCTCCTTGAGCGGCTCCCACCAGGCGCGGTTCTCGCGGTACCACTCGACCGTGTCGGAGAGACCGACGGTGAAGTCGACCTGCGGCGCGTAGCCCAGTTCGGAGGCGATCTTGGAGATGTCGACCGAGTAGCGGCGGTCGTGGCCCTTGCGGTCCTGCACGGGCTCGACGGCCGTCCAGTCGCGGCCCGTCGCCTCCAGCAGCTTCTCGGTCAGCTCGCGGTTGGTGAGCTCGGTGCCGCCGCCGATGTTGTAGATCTCCCCCGGCCGGCCGCCCTCGGCGACGAGCTGGATGCCGCGGCAGTGGTCGGCCACGTGCAGCCAGTCGCGCACGTTCAGGCCGTCGCCGTAGAGAGGCACCTTCCCGCCATCGATCAAATTGGTGACGAAGAGCGGAATCACCTTTTCGGGGAACTGATACGGCCCGTAATTGTTCGAACACCGAGTGATGCTCACGGGCAGGCCGTGAGTGCGGTGGAACGCACGCGCCAACAGGTCCGAAGAAGCCTTGGAGGCCGAGTAGGGCGAGTTCGGTTCGAGGATGTGCGTCTCGGTCCAGGAGCCGTCCTCGATCGAGCCGTAGACCTCGTCCGTCGAGACGTGCACGAACCGGCCCACGCCCGCGTTCAGGGCGCCCTGCAGCAGCGTCTGCGTGCCCAGGACGTTCGTGAGCACGAAGTCGGCCGATCCGGTGATGGACCGGTCCACGTGCGATTCGGCCGCGAAGTGCACGACGACGTCGATACCGCGCATCTGCTCGGCGACCACGCCGGCGTCGCAGATGTCGCCCCGCACGAACTCGAACTTGCCCGCGACCGGCGCGAGGTTGGTCTCGCTGCCCGCGTAGGTGAGCTTGTCGAGCACCACCACTTCGGCACCGGCGAACGCCGGGTAGGACCCGCTCACCAACTCCCGCACGTAGTGCGAGCCGATGAACCCGGCCCCACCTGTCACCAGTACGCGCATGCCATTTCCTCCCGTGGTGTTCCCCGCTCGCAGTCTGTCACGTACCTAATCGCTGCAACCCACAGCAACGTCACGCCGTCTGACTTATAAAGAACTAAACTCGCGGTTGTGGGGGAGGAAACGGCTGTGGAAGGCAGAACTCTGCCGGTCAGGGTGGTGGGCACCCGACCGTCTGCGGCCTTTCGCGCTTTCCTGGTGACGGGGAAGATCTTCATAGCACTCGTCTCAACGGCTGTGCTTCTCGTCACGTCCTACGGCTGGAACAAGCTGCGCACGACGAACGACGGCATCGTCAAAACCGAGGTCATCTCGGAGGAACTCGCCAAGCAGGGGCCCAAGCCGCTCGACGGCGCGGTCGACATCCTGCTGGTCGGCATGGACAGCCGCACCGACGCGCAGGGCAACCCGCTGTCGGAGGAGGTGCTGGCCATGCTCAACGGCGGCATCGCCGACGGCGAGCAGAACACCGACACCATGATCCTCGTGCACATCCCGGTCGACGGCACCCGCGCGGTCGCCATCTCGTTCCCCCGCGACTCCTACGTCGAGATGGCGGACGGGTTCGGCAAGCACAAGCTCAACTCGGCGTTCGCGCGCCAGCGCAACACCGTCGACCAGCAGTTGCGCTCACAGGGCGTGACGGACGAGGCGCGGATCCGCACCGAGTCGATGGCCGCCGGCCGCAAGACGCTGATCAAGACGATCGAGAACATGACCGGCGGGTCGGTGCGCGTCGACCGCTACGCCGAGGTCAACCTCGCCAGCTTCTACGAGGTCACCAAGGCCATCGGCGGCGTCGAGGTGTGTCTGAAGGAACCGACCTCCGACCGCGACTCCGGCGCGAACTTCCAGGCGGGCCAGCAGACGATCGAGGGCGCGGCCGCGCTGTCGTTCGTGCGGCAGCGCAAGAACCTGCCCGGCGGCGACCTCGACCGGATCGTGCGCCAGCAGGTGTTCATCGGGGCCCTCGCGAAGAAGGTGCTGTCGACCGGCACGCTGACGGACCCCGGCAGGCTCAACAGCCTGGTCGAGGCCGTGCAGAAGTCGGTGATCCTCAGCTCCGGCTGGGACATCACCACGTTCGCCGAGCAGATGCAGGGGCTCGTGGGCGGCAACTTCCAGTTCAAGACGATCCCGGTGGGCGACCCGACGGACACCTACAGCGACGGCAACGTGCTGCCGGTGAACCCCGCGCAGGTGCGCAAGTTCCTCACCGACCTGGCCGCGGACAAGGACACGTCGAGCAAGGCCCCGGTGACGACCACCACGTTGCCCGCGCCGCCGAACTCCTCGATCACCGTGCAGGTCTTCAACGCCGCGGGCATCCAGGGACTCGCGACCCAGGTGATGAACACGCTGGCGGCCAAGGGTTTCCAGCGCGGTCCCGTGGCGTCGGCGCCGCAGAACAGCGACACCACCGTCGTGCGGTACGCGACCGGTGAAGAGGGCTCCGCGCGCAAGGTCGCGGCGGAACTCGGCCCCAACGTCGGGGTCGAGGAGGACGCGACCGTCCGAAAGGGACAGATCCACGTCTTCGTCGGCAGCGACTACCAGGCGCAGGGCGACGACTCGGAGGACATCGACCCGCAGGGCGTTCCCGGCACGTCGGCGCCCGCCAGCTCGAGCAGCACCCCGCCCATCACGGCGGGTGGACTGGTCTGCGTGAACTGAAACCCCCGGCGTAACGGGCTTGCGATAGTTACGCTGAGCACGCAGAACCAGCACACGAAGGGCCAACCCTTGAGCACTGCCGCACGCGCGAAGAAAACCGCACGGGTCATCGGCCGTACGGTGATCGCGCTTGTCGCCGTGACAACGTTGGCGTTCTCCGGCTACTTCTGGACCGCGCTGCGGCTGGTGAAGCAGAACACCAACACCACGCAGATCCTCCAGGTGCTGGAGGACATCCCGAACTCGCCACCCGTCGAGGACGGCGCGATCGACATCCTGCTGGTGGGCAGCGACAGCCGGACGGACGCGCAGGGGCGGCCACTTCCCGCGGACGTGTTGCGCAAGTTGCGCACCGAAGGCACGGACACCGTGAACACGGACACGATCATCGTGATGCGCGTGCCCCGCAACGGCGGCAAGGCGAGCGCCATCTCGATTCCACGCGACACGTACGTCCCGATCGCCGGCTACCGCGACGACAAGATCAATTCCGCGTACGGCGCGGTGAAGTACCTGACCGCGGAACGGTTGCAGGCCGAGGGCGTGAGCGACCAGCAGGAGCGCGAACGCAGGTCGGACGAGGCCGGGCGCAAGGCGCTCGTGCAGGCGGTGCAGGACCTCACGGGCATGCGCGTCGACCACTACGCGGAGATCAACCTCTACGGGTTCTACCTGCTGACCGAGGTGATCGGCGGTGTGCAGGTCTGCCTGAAGGCCGGCACGTCGGACCCGAACTCCGGCGCGAACTTCCGCGCCGGCCCGCAGACGATCTCGGGCGGTGACGCGTTGTCGTTCGTGCGGCAGCGGAACATGCCCGGCGGCGACCTGGGTCGCATCGCGCGGCAGCAGGTGTTCATGTCGCAGGCGATGAAGCAGTTGCTGTCCGCGGGCACGTTCACCGATCCCGGGAAGCTGAGCGGTCTGCTCGACACGGTGTCGAAGTCCGTTGTCGTGGACCAGAACCTCGACCTCACGACGCTGGCGACGCAGGCGCAGGGCCTCGCGTCGGGCAACGTGGAGTTCGCCACGATCCCGGTGACGAGCATCGACGGCCGCAACGAACGCGGGCAGAGCATCGTGACGGTCGACCGCGAGGCGGTGAAGGCTTGGGTGGCGCAGCAGATCGGCGAGACCCCGAAGCCCGTTCCGTCGCCGACGACCCCGAGTACGCCCGCGCGGTTCGGCCCTGAAAAGCTGCTCTCGCTGGACGGCGCGCAGGCTGTCGCAGCACGCCAGGATGTGCCGTGCGTCGACTAGGGAGAACCGCGTGAGCGTGACCGAGATCCTCTTCACGCCGTTGCTGAAGGCCGATCCCGGTCGTCCGCTGATCACGCACTACGACGACGCGGCGGGCACGCGGATCGAGCTGTCGCGCGCGACCGTGAAGAACTGGGCCGCGAAGACGGCGAACTGGCTGCGGGACGAGCACGACGTCGAACCAGGCGACTCGGTGGCGGTGCTGCTGCCCGCGCACTGGCAGACCGTGGGTCTGCTGCTCGGCGCCTGGTGGTGCGGTGCCCGCGTGGTCGGCGCCGGCTCCGACGCCAAGGTGGCCGTGGTCCCGCCCGGCGGCACGGCCGACGCGGACGTCGTCGCCGTGGCCTCGTTGCACCCCATGGGTTTGGGCTCCGGCGCCCCGGTCGACTACGCCGACGACGTGCGCGTGCACGGCGACGACTTCATGCCGTGGGAACCGGTCCCTGGTTCGACGCTCGCGCTGGGCGAGTCCACTGTGGACGAGGTGGTCGCGCAGGCGCGAGAGCTCGGCGCGAAGCTCGGCTCCGAACCGCGTGTGCTGTCCACTGTGGAGTGGGACTCGCCTTCCGCTGTGCTGGAAGGCTTTCTGGCCGTGCTCGCGGCCGGTGGCTCACTGGTGCAGGTGAGCAATCCCGACGCGGGCCAGCTGGCCGCGCGCCGGGAGAGCGAGAAGGTCACCCAGGAGATCACACAGCTGCTGGGTTGAGCACCTTGTTGTTCTTGAACAGCACGCGGTCCAGCGAGTAGGCACCACCGTTGAAGCCGAGGGCGAGGGCGGCCGCGCCGAGCACGACGACCAGTTCGGCACCACCCTCGCCGAGCAGGCCGTTCGGCAGGTGCACGAGGACCCACGCGCCGAGCATGTCTGCGGCGAGCAGCACGCCGACGACCGGCAGCGCCACACCGGCGATCAGCGCGAGGCCACCGGCGAGTTCGACGGACGCGGCGAACCACGCGGACAGCGTCGGCAGCGGCACGCCCATCTTGCCGAACGAGCCCGCGGTGCCCGCCATGCCGAACTCGGTGAACTTCTGCCAGCCGTGCGCGACGAACACGACGCCGACGGCGATGCGCCCGATGAGTGCGGCGATGTCCTTGACCATGTTTCCTGCTCCCCGATCCTGTCGTTCAGCTGTAGGTCGTTCAGCCTCGAACCAAAACTAGTGCAGGTTTGAACAACCTCATGATTTCGACAGGAAGCCAACAGCGAGTCCACAGGTTCGCTGGTCGCGCTACTTCTTGAGGGTCAGACCGGCGCCCTCCGCGTTGGTCAGGATCAGCGAGGAGCGGTTGATCTTGTAGGTGAACTCGCCCTTGCCCAACGCCTGCACGACGGCCTCTTCCACGGCGTTGACCTGCTCACCACACCCCATGTCGGTGATGGACCCCAGCTCGACCTTGATCGTCTGGCCGGCCAGTTCGTACGGCTGGTCGCCGCCCCTGAGATTGCAGCCGCTGTCCACGGCCATGTTGCCGTTGCGGAAGGCGACCGTGACCTTCACTCCAGCGGGCAGGGACGAGACGGCGTCGCGCGTGACGAGCCCGTCGACGGTCCAGGTGCCCTCCAGGGTGGCGGGCTGTTCCGTCGCGAGCACGATCTCCGCGTCCGCCCCGGTGAGCACGAGGTTGGTGCCGTCGAGCTTCCAGGACGGTGTCGCGCGGAGCAGCTTCGACAGCCACTCGTCCTGCTGGTGCAGTTCGGGCTTGGGACAGCCCATCGCGGTCATGGCGAGGTCGGCGACGGAGAGCTTGCCGTCGTCGAGCTTGACCGGGCTCTGCATCTGGTTGCAGCCGGCGCTCGCGATCAGCCTGTCGTCGTCGGTGAATCTCAGTTCCACCGTCGTGCCCTCGACCAGGGCGCGCGGCTTGCCCTGGTCGGTGACGGAGGACGAGACGTACACCTTGCCCCGCAGGTTCGCCCCCTGGCCCGTGGAGGTGCTCGTGCAGGCGGTGGCGGCCAGCAACAGGACGGCGAGGGCGATTCGGGTACTCATGCGAGTAGGACGGAACGGCGTGGCCCTGTGGTTGCCCGAAGGCCGGGTGCGGGATTTCCGCGCCCGGCCAACGGAAAATTCGATGTCACGGGGACAGCGACTCAGCGAAGTCGTAGAGACTCTTGATGTCGTTGTCGAAGTACGGCCCGTCCATCTGACTCGCGTCGGCGTGCCGGTGGCTGACCACGCTGTTGATGTAGCCCAGCCCGTTCTGGTCGTTGTACTCCTGCAGCCACGGTCCGCCCGACGATCCGCCGGTCATGTTGCACCAGGCCCGCACCTGCTGGCTGTGGCCGTTCCAGGTCGTGCCCTGGCAGAAGTACTGCAGCTCACCGGTGAACGGCGCACCCGCGGGGTAGCCGAGGATCGTGACGAACACCGAGTAGCCCCAGTTCCAGCGCAACCCGTTGCCGCCCACGACGTTCGCGATCGAACTGCCGCCGAGGGTCTGCATGATGACGATGCCCATGTCCTCGTCACTGTTGCTGGAGTTGATCCAGGCGGTGCGAGACGTGAGCTGGTAGGCACTCCACGTGCCGAAGGGGCGCGCGCCGTTGCGGTAGCGAGGCACGAACACCCAGTTGCTCATCCACTGGCCGCCGGCACCGCCGTGCACGCAGTGCCCCGCCGTCTGGACCAGCTTCCTCTTGGCGCTGCTCACGGTCGCGCCGGAGCAGACGTAGTTCAGGCCGTTGGCCGGGTTGGTGAAGAACACCTTTCCGACCGTCGCCGACTCGTTGAGCATCGTCCCGATGCCCTGCGCCTGCTCGGTCTTGACCTTCACCGAGGGTGCGACCCCTTCGATGCTGCCCGCACGACCCGAGGGCTGGTGTGGGGAAGCGGCCTGAACCGTGGCGGGTGCCTGTGCCGGGATCGCGGCGGCCATGCGCTCCGGAGTCCAGTACGCCTCGGCCGCGGCGGCCGACTGGATCTTGTTGTCGGAGGTTCTGGCCAGGCTGGCAGCGCTGCCGTTCGGTGCCGCCTGCGCGGTCGGCACGAGCACGGAAGCAGCCAGCAAAAATCCGAACGCTAATGAAACAGTTCTTTTCGCTCTCATTCGAAATACCTCACTAAACGAGGTTAACTTGCGGCTTTGAGAACGTAGCGATGCCTCTGACCTGGTGTCCAGCTGTTTGTTGAAGTTGCTCTGTTCAGCCCCGCTTCCATTCCATGCCTGCCAGAAAAAGGTCCATCCGGGCCATTTCTTCGGCCGATGTGCCGGATTGGAAAGCGCTATCCGTCAGTCGATCTTGAGCCTGGGGGTTGACAGATCGGACACTCGTCGCTGTACTTAACCCAGAGGTTAGATAACCAAGTGGTTAGGTACGAGATGGACCAGCTGAGCTCCACCTTCGCCGCGCTGGCGGACCCGACCCGCCGGGCGATCCTCGCGCGGCTCACGGAGGGCCCGGCGACGGTGAAGGAGCTCTCCGAGCCGTTCGACATCAGCGGCCCGGCGATCTCCAAACACCTGCGCGTGCTGGAGAAGGCAGGCCTGATCACCCGCGGCAGGGAAGCCCAGTGGCGCCCCTGCCAGCTCGATGCGACACCGCTGAAGGAGGTCGCCGTGTGGGCTGAGAACTACCGCCGCTTCTGGGATGCGAGCTACACGCGCCTGGACGCACTCTTGACCGAGATGAAGGAGAACGACCGATGACCACGGTGAAGTTCGGCACGACCGTCACCCTCCCCTCCGACACCGAGATCGCGATGTCGCGCACGTTCGACGCGCCCGCATCGTTGGTGTGGAAGGCCTTCACGACGCCAGAACTGCTCCGGCGCTGGCTGCTCGGCCCCGACGGCTGGGAGATGCCGATCTGCGAGGTCGACCTGCGCGTGGGCGGCAAGTGGCGCTACGGCTGGGCGCAGCCGGACGGTTCGGCCGCGTTCGAGATGTACGGGGAGTACACCGAGGTCACGCCGTTCTCGCGGATCGTCAACACGGAGATCTTCGAGGACAACCCGCCGTCCATCACGACTGTCGAGTTCGTGGAGGTGGACGGTCAGACGACGATGACCACCACGATGACGCTGGTGTCGCAGGAGGCTCGGGACGCGGTGCTCGCGACCGGCATGTCAGACGGCGCGGGGCGCAGCTACGAGCGGCTGGGCGAGGTCCTGGCCACGCTGTGACCCGTTCGGCGGAGTGGTGCGGGCGGCGATCTGGGCGATGCTCCGCGTGACCGGTCACGCGGAGGGTTGCCATGAACTCGATACTGCTGTTGCTACCGGCGATCCTCGTGCTGGCCGCCATCGGCGTGTACGGCTGGCGAAACGCCTCGAGAACCGCCCGCCGCGCCGAACACAAGAGCGCGACCGCTGTCGAGGCCGCCAAGCTGGCGATGGTCACGGCGACCACGTACGAGCGCCCAGCCGACCTGGAACAGGGACGCATCCGCACGTTCCTGATGCTCGACGAGAGCTCGATCATGAGCATGTACGGCCAAACCCCGCAGGCCGCCGCCGAGGCACGCCTCCGCGAGGTAGAGCGCGGCACGTCACGCGAGGCGTCGCTGGGCCTTGGTTCGCTCGTCGAGGCGGGCGGCAGGCGTTCCGGCAGCGAGACCGTGCGGGAGACGTTCGAAGCGGAGACGAACGCCGCCCGCGCGCTCGACGTGGTGCTGCGTCACCTGGTCGCCCGCGACGAGCTGGTGCAGCTGGACCTGACCGCTGGGGGCGTCGTCTCGGGTTCCCCGCAGGGCTACGTGAAGGTCAAGGCGTCGTACCGGATCGCGTTGCGAGACAACGACATCGCCGTTTCCGGTCCCGGTATCGCCTTCACCGTGCCGCTCTCACGGGTGCCGGCCTCCGCCTCGGCTGTGTTCGTGGACGGCTCGACCATCACCGCCATCTGCTTCGGACGTGCGGTGCGCCGGGAAGAGTCCACAGTGGTCGTTCTGCCGACCGCCCTCTACCTGGCTTGAGGTTGGCGGACCGTAATCACCTTTGGTGACAACGGTTCCCCCGGTCAGGGTTCATGTGCGCGGTTACGTTCGGGCGCATGGGACGTTTTCTCGTGACTCTGGCCATCACGCTCGGCTTCGCCGTGCTGTCCGCTCCGCTCGCACACGCCGCTCCGGGCTCGCGCTGGGACGTTGTGCCGTGCGCGTCCGGCTCGAAGGCCCTGTGGCTGCCACGCGTCGACAAGTTCGGCACGGATTTGTCGTGCACGACAGAGGAAGCCCGGTCCGCTGCGGTGAAGGCGGCGGTGGACAGCGGGAGTCCTACGCGGATGATGAACGTCGCCATCGCGTTCGCGCAGCAGCTCGCTGACAAGTCCTTGACGGCTTCGTCGCCTTGCGTGCTGGGGGCGAAGGGGGCTGTCGGCGAGGCGATCGGCACTTGCGTGGCTGCCTGACTGAGCAATGATCGGCCTGGAGGACGAGCCTCCAGGCCGATCACAGGGTCGTCGACCTAGCCGTTGAGCACGGCGCGCGACATCACGACGCGCTGGATCTGGTTCGTGCCCTCGTAGATCTGCGTGATCTTCGCGTCCCGCATCATCCGCTCGACCGGGAAGTCGCGCGTGTAGCCGGCGCCGCCGAAGAGCTGCACCGCGTCCGTGGTGACCTCCATGGCCACGTCGGAGGCGAAGCACTTGGCGGCGGCGGTGATGAAGCCGATGTTCGGCTCGCCGCGTTCCGCCTTGGCGGCGGCGACGTAGACCATGTGGCGGGCCGCCTCGATCTTCATCGCCATGTCGGCGAGCATGAACTGGACGCCCTGGAAGTCCGAAATGGACTTTCCGAACTGCTTGCGGTCCTTGACGTACGCGACCGCGGCTTCGAGGGCACCCTGCGCGATGCCCACGGCCTGGGCGCCGATCGTCGGGCGGGTGTGGTCCAACGTCTTCAAAGCCGTCTTGAGGCCCGTGCCCGGCTCGCCGATGATGCGGTTGGCCGGGATGGTGCAGTTCTCGAAGTAGATCTCGCGGGTCGGCGAGCCCTTGATGCCGAGCTTGCGCTCCTTCGGGCCCACCGAGAAGCCGGGGTCGTCCTTGTGCACGACGAACGCCGAGATACCGGCGGACTTCTTCGCGGCGTTGGGGTCCGTCACGGCCATGACGGTGTACCAGGTGGACTCGCCGGCGTTGGTGATCCAGCACTTGGTGCCGTTGAGCACCCAGTCCGAGCCGTCCAGGACGGCGCGCGTGCGCATCGACGCGGTGTCGGAGCCCGCCTCGCGCTCGGACAGCGCGTAGGAGGCCATGGCCTCGCCGGAGGCGATGGACGGCATGACGAGCTGCTTCAGTTCCTCGGACGCCGAGAGGAGGATCGGCATCGTGCCGAGCTTGTTCACGGCCGGGATCAGCGAGGAGGACGCGCAGACGCGGGCCACTTCCTCGATGACGATGCAGGTGGCGACGGAGTCCGCGCCCTGGCCGTCGTAGTCCTCTGGCACGTGGACGGCCGCGAAGCCCGCCTTGACCAGGGCGTTGTGGGCCTCTACCGGGAAGCGCTCGTTCTCGTCGACCTCGGCCGCGTGCGGCTTGATCTCCTTCTCGGCGAGCGAGCGGACGGCCTCTCGCAGCGCCTCGTGCTCCTCGGCGAGCTGATAGGTGCCGAAGCTCGGGTTCACCTTGTTACCTCCCAGTAGCGAGTACTCGGCACGATGTTAGCGCCCGTTCACGTCGGGCGCTGCTGTGCTGTTGAGCACTCAGAGGGACTTCTGCAGCGCCGCGTCCTTGTCTAGTACGAGCTGCTCGAGTTCTGCCTGGAAGCGGGCCATGCGTTCCTGCAGTGCGACGTCCGAGGCCGCCAGCACGCGGACGGCCAGCAGGCCCGCGTTGCGCGCACCACCGACTGAGACCGTGGCGACCGGGACGCCCGCGGGCATCTGCACGATCGAGAGCAGCGAGTCCATGCCGTCGAGGTACTTGAGAGGCACCGGCACGCCGATGACCGGGAGCACCGTGGCCGAGGCGACCATGCCGGGCAGGTGGGCGGCGCCGCCGGCACCCGCGATGATCACGCGCAGACCACGCGAGGCAGCCGAACCGGCGTAGTCGAGCATGCGCTGCGGGGTGCGGTGGGCGGAGACGACGCTCACCTCGAACGGCACGTCGAACTCGGCGAGGGCCTCGGTGGCCGCCTTCATCACCGGCCAGTCCGAGTCGCTGCCCATGATCACGCCAACCTGAGTCACTCCGCACTCCGCTTCTCGCCGTGAATGTCGTATCCGTCTGACCAGATGCCCGTGGACAGCCAGTGAGCGGCAAGCTGCGCGCGCTGGCGGACCTCGGTCATGTCGTTGCCGAGGAACGTCACGTGCCCGACCTTTCGGCCCGGCCGTTCCTCCTTGCCGTACAGGTGCACGTGCGCGTCCGGGAACCGCGCGAACAGGTGGTGCACGCGCTCGTCCGGCCCCATCGCGGGCACGTCGGAAGCGCCGAGGACGTTCGCCATCACGACGGCCGGCGCCATCAGGTCGGTGCGGCCGAGCGGGTAGTCCAGGACGGCGCGCAGGTGCTGTTCGAACTGCGACGTGCGCGCGCCCTCGATCGACCAGTGGCCGGAGTTGTGGGGGCGCATCGCCAGCTCGTTCACGACCACGCCGCCCGCGGTCTCGAACAGCTCGACGGCCAGCACGCCCACGACGCCCAGCGCTTCGGCGACCTTCAGGGCCAGCTCCTGAGCCTCGGCGCCGTCCAGGGCCGGAGCCGGCGCGAGAACCTCGACGCAGATGCCGTCGGACTGCACGGTCTCGACGACGGGCCACGCCGCGCCCTGACCGAACGGCGAGCGCGCCACGACAGCGGCCAGTTCGCGGCGCATCGGCACGCACTGCTCGACCATCAACGGCGTCCCGGCCTCCAGCAGCTCGGGGACGACCCGCTCGGCGCTCTGCGGGGTGTTCAGCATCCACACGCCGCGCCCGTCGTAGCCGCCGCGGATCGCCTTCAGCACGCACGGCCAGCCGTGCGCCGCGCCGAACTTCTGCACGTCGCGAACCTCGTGCACCTCGGCGAACGGCGGCACCGGCAGCCCCAGCTCGGCCAGCCGCACCCGCATCTTGAGCTTGTCCTGCGCGTACTGCAGCGCGTCCGGACCGGGGTGCACCTTCACGCCCTCGGCGACCAGCGCGCGCAGGTGCTCCTGCGGTACGTGCTCGTGGTCGAACGTGACGACCTCGCAGCCCTTCGCGAACGCGCGCAACGCGTCGAGGTCGGTGTGGGTGCCGAGAACCACGTCCCGCGCGACGAGGGCGGCGGGGTCGTTCTCGGAGACTGCGAGCACGCGCAGCGACTGTCCCAGCGGGATCGCGGCCTGGTGCGTCATGCGGGCGAGCTGCCCGCCGCCGATCATTCCGACGACGGGGAGACGGGTACGAGAGTCCACGGTTCAGGCATTCTACCTGCGGCTTCTCCGGCGCTCACCAGCAGATCCAGCCTCTGCGCGGTGACGCTGCCCTCGGGTGCGACGTGGATCACGAGCCGCTGGTCGTGCTCGGGCGCGCTGAGCACCTCGCAGTCGAACTCCAGCAGGCCGAGTACCGGGTGCCGCAGCCGTTTGCGTGCCGAACGGCGCACCGCCACGTCGTGCTCCGCCCACAGCCGCGCGAACTGCGGGCTCGCCATCAGCTCGTCGACCAACGGCCGCACGGCCGGTCGCCGGGCCAGGGTCGCGCGCAGATCCGCGACGTGGGAACGGGCGACCACCTCGCGGTCCTCCGCGGGCACCCAGCTCTCGTCGCCCAGGAAGAACGCCCTGAGCAGGTTGCGGCCGACGACGTCCCCGAACACCAGCTCGGCACGCGGGGTCGCGGCGAGCACGTCGCCGCGATCGGAGATCACCACCGCGAGGTCGTCACGCAGCCGGTCGAGCAGCAGCCGGACGGCCGGACGGACCGACGTCGACGCGGGTTCCTCGGGCACGGCCTCGCCCGCCAGCCGGAACAGGTGCGCGCGCTCGTCGGCGTCGAGTTCCAACGCGCGGGCGATGCCGTTCAGGACCGACACGGACGGATGCGGCCCACGAGCCTGTTCGAGGCGCGAGTAGTAGTCGACGGACACGCCCGCGGCGGCCGCGACCTCTTCACGACGACGTCCCGGCGTGCGTCGCCGACCATTGCCCACCGGCGTCATCCGCTCACGACGGCTGCGCAGGAAGTCCGCCATTTCTCGCATGCCCTCCACGGTAGCCAGGACCGGACTGTCCCTGGCTGCACTCACGACGTCAGCAGACGCTGGACCACATGAAGATCGCGATGACGGGCTCGACCGGACGGGTCGGCAGCAGGCTCCTCCCACGGCTGCGGGAGCAGGACCACGACGTGCGCACCCTGGCCGGGAGGCTCGAAGACACCAAGGCGGTGGAGGAACTGGTGGACGGCGTGGACGCCGTGGTGCACGTGGCGGCCGCTCTCCGCACGAGCACCGACTTCGAAGGCGTGAACGTCCACGGCACGCGGAAGCTCGCCGAGCTGAGCGAGAAGGTGCCGCTGTTCGTCCACATCAGCACGAACCTCGTGTACCCCAAGGGACTGGGCCGGCCCGCGACCGAGACCGACCCCGCCAACCCCGCCGAGGAGTTCGGCGACTACCCCCGCACCAAGGCTCTCGGCGAACAGGCCGTCCTCGACACGAGGGAGGCCACGATCCTCCGTCTCGCCTTCGTCTACGGCGACGGCGATCCGCACCTCGAAGAGTCGCTGCGCTGGGCGGCGACGTGGCCAGGGCATCAGCGGCTGCACCTGGTGCACCACGAAGACGTGGCACAGGGGGTCGTCAAAGCCCTCGACGCAGGTGGGGGCGGGATCTTCAACATCGCCGACGACAGCCCGATCACGGCCGTCGAACTGCACCAGTTGAACGGCCTCACCCCCGGTGAAGCCGTTCAGCAGGACTTCGACCCGTGGCACGGGATCGTGTCGACGAACCACGCCCAGCGGGTGCTCGGCTTCCGCCCGCGCTACCCCTCGGCCTTGGCAGCGGCGGTGTCCGGCGCGCTCTGATCACTCGGCTCGGGCTCGGACTCCGCCACGGAATCGGGCTCAGGCTCGGGCTCCGCCACGGAATCGGAATCGGGCTCGGAATCGGAATCGAGCTCGGGCTCGGAATCGGGCTCGGAGGACTTCTCCGCGACGGGCGTGGGCTCGGGCACGGGCGGACCGAGGCGGCGGTGCGCACGGGAGGGCTTCCACCCACCACCGTTGCGCATCAGCCGGAAGACCACGGCCAGCAAGCCCGCCGCGATCAGCGCGCACACCAGGAACTCGGCGATCTGGAACCACACGATGCGCTCGATCGGCTGGTAGTCGACGTACGTGCCGATGGCGGCGTTCACACGGCGCATGCAACTGGTCTCGTTGATGGCCGTCATGCAGTCGCTGCGGGCAGGCACCGCTTGCAGGTCGGACCCGGCGTAGCCGTGGCCGAGTTCCAAGCCTCGATCGGGCACTACCGCCGTGTCCTCCCAACGGGCGATCACGCGTGCCGGTGGCCAGTAGAAGGGACGCACCAACACGGCCAGGACGATGCGCACGACCACGAAGAGCACGATCGTCACCGCGATCGCCGTCACGACGTTCCTGCTCAACAGACCGATGAGCACGCCGATCGCGAGCCCGAGGGCGGCGTAACCGATCTGCACGAGCGAGTTGGCCTCGAAGCTGTTCCACGTCCGCACGAAGCCGAAGTAGCCGTCGCCGTTGCCGATGAGCACCGCCAGCAGCACGGCCAGGCCACCGAGCACGATGAGCTTGCCGCGCAACCACTGCACGGGCGTGGCGTCCTGGCCCCACGCCACGAAATAGGTGCGTTCCTCCAGTTCGCGGGCGATCAGCGGAGCGCCCCAGAACGCGCCGACCAACGCACCGAACGCGGTCTGCACGATCAAGGCGTAGAAGCCGCCGATCGGCATCGAGGACTCGAGGAACGGGAGCGCCTCGATCGACCACAGGTTCCAGATGGCGATCAGCGCGACGGTCCCGACGCCGGAGATGGCCCAGCGGTGCTGGCGCCAGGTCAGCCAGATGAGTGATTTCAGGTTCACAGGTCACGCTCCAGGTGCGCCACGACCAGTTCCTCCAGCGTCACGTACCGGGCTGTCCAGGGTTCGTCGATCCGCTGGCCGCCCGATCTCACCAGGTACGACGACTGGGCCCTGCCGTGCTTCGCCAGCACCACGTGCCCCTCCACGGGCGACTTCGAGGCGTGCGGACCGGTGTAGAGGACGTGGTCTTCCAGCAGTTCGTCGGCATCGCCGTCCACCAGCAGCCGGCCGCGCGACAGCACCAGCAACCGGTCGGCCACTCCCGCGATCTCCCCCACGGCGTGCGTGGAGAAGATCAGCGTCATGCCCTTGTCGTTGACCTCGGTCAGCAACTCCCGCATGACCTTCCTGCGCGCCAGCGGATCCAGTTCGGCCAGCGGTTCGTCCAGCATCAGGACGTCCGGGCGGGACCCCAGCGCCAGCGCGAGCACCACGTGCGTGCGCTCACCACCGGACAGGTCCTCGATCTGGAGCTTGCGCGGGATCCGGAACCGGTTGAGCCACTGCTCGGCCCGGTCGTGGTCCCAGACGGTGTTCATGCGGCGGCCGAACTCCAGCACGTCCGCGACCCTGAACGACTTGTACATGGGCTTGTGCTGGGGCACGTACGCGACCCGGCCCGCGATCGACGTGTGGCCCGATTCCGGCATCAGGTGCCCGGCCAGCACGTTGAGCAGCGTCGTCTTGCCGGAGCCGTTGGCTCCCACCATCGCCGTGACGCTGCCCGGCGGTAGTTCGAACGAGACGTCCCGTAAAGCCCACTTCGACACTTCGGCCGCAACCACGCTCATTGCGCTCCCCCACTCAGCACTTCGCGCAGCAGCGCGTAGATGTCCTCGTCCTCCAACCCGGCGGAGCGTGCCTCCGCGACCCATGTGGCGAGCTTGGCGCGCAACGGGTCCAGGTCCTCGGGGGCGGCGGACCCCAAGGAGGCCTTGACGAAGGTGCCGGAGCCCTGACGGGCTTCGACGAGGCCGGCGAGTTCGAGCTCGCGGTAGGCCTTGAGCACGGTGTTCGCGTTCACGCCGCTCGTGGCGACGACGTCGCGGACCGTCGGCAGCCGATCACCCGGCTGCAACCAGCCGAGCCTCAGGGCCTCCCTGACCTGCCTGCCGAGTTGCAGGTAGGCGGGAAGACCACTGCCGCGGTCAACGTGGAACTCGACCACGCACGCTCCCCAGATTGTTCTAGTGAACTAGCACAATAGAACACTTCTCGGAGCGTTGGGAAGACACCCCCGGTGGGGACACGGGGAGCACCCGTGGGCGCGGGACAGGGGGTTCAGCGCCCAAGCGAGGTGAGGAGCGCACGCGCCTCGGCGTGCGTGTCCGGCAACTGCTCGACCCAGACCTTGGCGGGTCCGACCGGACGGACGTTCGGGTCGTCGGCGAGCCGGTCGGCCGCCAGGACTCTGAGGTTCGACACTCTTCGTGCCAGCAGTTCGTCCCGGCGAACCAGCACGGCGGCCACGCACGGCCCGAGGGTCGCCAACGTCTCGCCACCGTCGAAGACAGTGCGCAACGCGTCGGACGCGAGCGTCATCGCGACCACGCGGGACCAGCCGGTGGCCCGGTGCACGTCGAGGCGCAGCATCACCAGCGCGTAGTCGAGAGTCGCGACGGGTGTCTCCCGGTACACCTCGCCGAGCCTCGTGCGCAGGTAGGCGGCGGTCGCCAGCCCGGTCAGAGGGTCCTCGGCCGCGCACTCGCCGGCCTGCTTCGTCACCACGTCCGCCCATCCCAGCGCTGTCATGCGCAACATCCGCGCGGGGAGCGAGTCGACGTCCGGCGACACGACGTGCGACACGGCGGTCAGCACGGCGTGCAACGCGGCCAGGTCCATCAGCGTCTCGCTCAGGCCCGCTCCCGCCTCGGCACGAGCCCGGCCCAGCCGGACCAGCGCGTCGCCGGGGTCGGTGTTCTCCAGCATCGCCGCGCACACGTCGTCGACCTCGGCGAGCGGCCAGTCTGCGGGGAACGCCCAGCCTGCGGCCATGGTGGCGGTCCGCCACCTCGACTTCAGGAGGCGTTCCGCTTGTGCGACACCCACCCGGTCTCCCTCCAGTTCACCCGATTCCAGGTGGGAGACGCAGCCGTCGCTGATTCGTGACGCAACCCGCGCGGGGGATTGAGATGACTCTGTCAGGCGCCGTAAGTCACACTGAGCGCCGCGAGGGAGGGAAACGAAGACTGTGGCAATCGTTCCTGCAGACGTCCAGGGACCCAGCGACGCCGAACTGATCGAATCAGTGCGTGGTGGGACCATCGACGCCTACGGCCAGTTGTACGAACGCCACGTCTCGGCGGCCTACAACCTCGCCCGCCAGTTGGCCCGTTCTCAGGCCGAGGCCGACGACCTCGTCTCCGAGGCGTTCGCGAAGGTGCTGGACACGCTCCGTGCTGGGCGCGGACCCGACTCGGCGTTCCGCGCGTACCTGCTCACGGCGCTGCGGCACACCGCGTACGACAAGACGCGCCGCGACAAGAAGGTCGACCTCACCGAGGACATGACCGACGTCGCGCCCGCCGTGCAGTTCAGCGACACCGCGGTGGCCGGCCTCGAGAAGTCGATGGCCGCCCGCGCGTTCGCCGCGCTGCCCGAGCGCTGGCAGATGGTGCTCTGGCACACCGAGATCGAGGGCCAGTCGCCCGCCGAGGTCGCCCCGCTGCTCGGGCTGACGGCCAACGGCGTGTCCGCGCTCGCCTACCGCGCCCGTGAGGGCCTCAAGCAGCAGTACCTGCAGATGCACCTGACCGACACGGAGGCGGAGCGCTGCCGGGCGACCGTCGACCGGCTCGGTGCCTGGACCCGCGCCGGCCTGTCCAAGCGCGAGGCGACCCAGGTCGAGGCGCACCTCGACGAGTGCGGCCGGTGCCGCGCGCTGGCCGCCGAACTCGCGGACGTCAACGGCGCGCTGCGGATCTTCGTCGCCCCGCTGGTGCTGGGCATCGGTGCCACGACGTACCTGATCGCCGCCGGAACCACGACGGCCGTCGTCGGTGCCGGCGCGGCCGCGGGTGGTGCGGGCGCCGTCGGTGCCGCGATCCCCCGTCAGCTCGTCACGGTCGGTGGTTCCGCTGCCGCCGTGGCCGCGGCCGTGGCGATCGCGCTGGCCGCGGCCGGTGGCGAGCAGCAGGCGCCTGTGGTCCAGGCCGTCGAACCGCCTCCTGCGCAGACGCAGGTCCAGCCGCCGCGACCGGTGCCGCCGGCACCCGTTCCGCCCGCTCCCACGCCCCAGCCTCCGCAGCCCACGACGGAACCGCCGCCCGTGGTGACTCCGCCCGCGCCGCCGGCACCACCAGCGCCTGAGCCCCCTGCCCCCGAACCTCCCGCTCCCGCGCCGCCGTCGCTCACGCCGACCACGCCGAGCGGGTTCACGCTGACGCCCGGCGAGGAGCCCAAGGACTTCCCGATCTCCATCCGCAACACCGGTGGCACCACGGCGCCGCCCGCGAGCATGGTGCTGAACCTGCCGCCCGGCGTCGTCTCGACCGGCGGGCCCGCGTCGTTCGGCGCCGCGCGCCTGCTGCAACCGGACGGCTCGGCCGACCAGACGGTGAACTGCCCCGCCGGCACCGGCACGATCACGTGCGTGACGCCGCAGGGCATCGCACCCGGCGGGCAGGCGACGTTCCACTTCCTGCTGCGCGCGACCGACACCGCGGTGCCCGGCACCATCACCGGCGTCATCAGCGCGGGTGCGGCCATCTCCGTCAACGTCAGCGTCGCGGTCAACGTGCCGCCGGTGAACGACGACCTCGAACTCTTCGTGAAGACGTGGCAGGACGAGGTGTTCTGGGACCCGCGCGCGGACGTCGAGGTGCGCAACACGGGCCCACGCGCGGGCACGTTGAAGCTGGACGTGTCGACGTCGGAGAACCTCGTGCTCTACACGCCGTACCGCGAGTGCACGTCGTCCGGCAAGACGACGCTGCGCTGCGTCACCGACCTGGACAAGGGCGGCCGGTACCGGATGTCCCTCTGGGCGTTCGGGCACCGCGGCGGCAACATCACCGTCACCGCCACGCTGGGCAACGCGACGAAGTCCGTGACCGTGCCGATCAAGGCCTGGCCGGAGCCTCCTGGCGAGGAACCGCCGAACCCGCCGACGTCCACGACGACGACTCCTCCGACGACCACGACGACGCAACCCACGAAGCCGACCGAGCCGACGCGGCCGACCGAACCGACGGTGACCAAGCCGACGGAGCCCACGGTCCCCACCAAGCCGACCGAGCCGACGGTGACCTCGCCGACGGTGACCGTGCCGACGCTGCCGGAGCCGTCCGAGACGACGCCGCCACCGTCGTCGACCACACCACCGCCGACCTCGGAGCCGTGCGACCCGTGGCCGGGACTGCTGCCGTCGCTGATCCCGGACCTGTTCGGCAGGCCGTGTCCCGCGCCGCGAAGTTGATCAAAAGTTGATCTTTGGTCGTCACTGAACGTGCAGCTCACGTGCCTCTGGGTGGCGGAAAGTAACACCCGGAGGCAGTGGCCGTTACCTTGATCCGTAAGCTGGGCAGGTGCTGCCAGTCGTTCGCCGTGCCATGAGCCGGTTGCCAGAACCACTCCAGTTCCTGCTGCACAAGCACCGCGAGATGATCAGGTTCGCCCTGGTCGGCGGCACGACGTTCCTGATCGACAACGGTGTCTGGTACGCGCTCAAGCTCACCGTGCTGACCGACAAGGTCGTCACGGCGAAGGTCATCGGCGTGCTGGTGGCGATCATCGCCTCGTACGTGCTGTCCCGCGAGTGGTCGTTCCACACCCGCGGTGGCCGCGAGCGTCACCACGAAGCCGCACTGTTCTTCCTGGTCAGCGGCCTGGGCGTGGGGATCAACATCCTGCCTCTGTGGCTGTCGCGGCACCTGTTCGGCCTCCAGGCACCGTTCGTCTCGGTGTTCACCGAGGAGATCGCGGACTTCGTCTCCGGCTCGATCATCGGCATGCTGCTCGCCACCGGCTTCAAGTTCTGGGCGATGCGGCGCTGGGTGTTCCCGGACGCCGACGCGCGGCCGGACCGGCGCGTTCACCCGATCTCCGTAGACTCGTCGCGTGTCCCTAGGCGAAACAGTGATCTCGCGGTTTCCGGAGCCGATCCGGTCGATCGCGCTGAAGCATCGTGAACTAGTCAAGTTCGCCCTGGTCGGGGGCACCTGCTTCGTGATCGACACCGTCCTGTTCTTCGGGATCAAGACGGTCGTCCTGCCGAACAACCCGGTGACCGCGAAGATCATCGCGACCCTGGTCGCCACGATCGTGTCGTACATCCTGAACAGGGAGTGGTCGTTCCGCACCCGCGGCGGCCGCGAGCGTCACCACGAGGCGCTGCTGTTCTTCCTGGTCAACGGCATCGGCATCGTGCTGAACTCGGCGCCGCTGTACATCGCGCGGTACGCGTTCCACCTGCAGGAGCCGCACGTGTCGCGACTCACGGAGGAGATCTCGGACTTCCTGAGCGCGCAGATCATCGGCACGCTCATCGCGATGGCCTTCCGCTGGTACGGCTACAAGAACTGGGTCTTCCCCGAGGAGAACGCCCGCAGGAGCCGGTCGATCGAGGACGAGAAGGAACTCGGCCACTCCTAACGGGGTGTGCCCGGCGTCTTCCAGGAGATGCCCACCACGTCCTGAGCCTTCGGCACCGGCAGGAACACGGCGAACGTCGCCGGCCGCGCCGTGGACAGCTCCAACCGGCCGCCGTCCGCGTCGACCAGCGCCCGTGCGAGCGCCAGCCCCACCCCGGTCGAGCCGCCGCCGGAGACGCCGCGCTCGAAGATGTGCGCAGCCAGGTCGTCCGGCACACCTGAGCCGCCGTCGCTGACCTCGACCACGACCGTGCCCTCCTCGCTGCGCGCGGTGATGACGACGGACCCCTCGCCGTGGCGCAGGGCGTTGTCCAGCAGCACTCCGATGGCCTCGCGCAGGCGGGCGGGGGTGGCGCGGGCGAGCAGGCCGTCCGGGACGCGGACGCGCAACGCCCTGCCCTGGCCCCTGACCTGCTCGCGCCACTCCTCGGCGATCAGGTTCAGCGCGGGCCGCAGCTCCAGCGGTTCGGCGCCGACGGCCCGGGCCGCACGGGCGGCGGCGAGGAGTTCGTCCAGCACGGCGGCGAGGCGTTCGGCCTGTTCGAGGGCGGCACGGGCCTCGGCGGCCGTGTCAGGTTCCGGGTGCTCCGCCAGCGCCTCCAGGCGCAGTTGCAGGGCCGTGAGACGGCTGCGGAGCTGGTGGGAGACGTCGCCGACCAGCTCGCGTTCGCGCTGGACCAGGCGAGCGAGGGCGGTGGCGGAGGTGTCGAGGGCTTCGGAGACCGCGTCGAGTTCCTCGATGTTGTAGCGCTGGTCGTCGGCGCGGAAGTCGCCCGCACCCAGCCGGGACGCGCGGGCGGCCACGTGCCCCAACGGGCGGGCAAGCGTTTGCGCCGTCACCAGGGCCACGACGGTGCCGGTGCCCACCGAGAGCGCCAGCAGGAGCAGCACCAGGCCCGCGACCTGGGCCTGCTGCGTGTGCATCGGTCCGGAGGGGATCTCCAGCCGGACGGTGCCCTGCTGGGCGATCGTCAGTTCGACGGCCAGCGGGTCGTCGCCCGGCGAGGGTCCCGTGACCTTGGTGGTGCCCGCCGAGATCACCGTGAGGCGGCCGTCGGTCGGTATCGCGACCCGTACGGCCTCGATGTCGATGCTCTGCTGCTTGGCGAGCTGGTCGTCGAGCGTCGTCGCGATCTGCTGGGCTCGCTCGGTGAGGCTGCCGCGGGCGGTGTCCTCGACGAGTTGCAGCGCGGTGTAGCCGAGCGGCAGGCCGAGCACGAAGCCCGTGACGGCGACGGCGAGCAGGATCGCCCGCAGGATCCGGCGGCGCACTAGTCGGCGTTGAAGCGGAAGCCACGGCCCCGCACGGTCGCGATGCGCTTCTCGGCGGAGTTCGGGGTGCCGTCGCTGAGCTTCCTGCGCAGCCACGACATGTGCATGTCGAGCGTCTTGCTGCCCTTGAGGTCGGGGTCGTTCCAGACCTCGGACAGGATCTCGTCGCGGCTCACGACCTGCCCCGCGCGCTGGATCAGCACCTTGAGCAGCTCGAACTCCTTGTTCGCCAGCTGGATCTCGCCGCCGTCGACCGTGACTCGGCGGGCGGCCAGGTCGACGCGGACGCCGTTGACCTCCAGCGTTCCCGGCGCGCGACGGCGCAGCAGGGCCCGGATGCGGGCCATCAGCTCGGCCAGGCGGAACGGCTTGGCGACGTAGTCGTCCGCGCCGGCGTCGAGGCCGACGACGAAGTCGACCTCGTCGGCTCGGGCGGTGAGCATCAGCACGGGTACGCCTCTGCCGCTCTGGCGCAGCCTGCGGCACACCTCCAACCCGTCCATGCCCGGCAGGCCGAGGTCCAGCACCAGGAGGTCGATACCCCCGGCGATGGCGGCTTCGAAGGCCTTTGGCCCGTCGCCCACGACCTGCACCGAATAGCCCTCCCGCGTCAACGCGCGGGAGAGAGGTTCCGCGATGGCCGGATCGTCCTCGGCCAGCAACACCACGCTCACGGGGCCCAGCGTATTCGTGGAACGATCGCCGCGTGTCACGCCACGATGCTGATCTCGAACTGGCCCTCCGCCTCGCCGACGCCGCCGACGCGATCACCGCGACCCGATTCCGCGCTCACGACCTCGCCGTGGAGCGCAAGCCGGACCGCACGCCCGTCACCGATGCCGACGTCGCGGTGGAGGACGCGGTCCGTGCCGTGCTGGCCTCCGAGCGTCCCGACGACGTCGTCATGGGCGAGGAACGCGGCGGCACGCTGGACGCGAAGCGCGTCTGGGTGCTCGACCCGATCGACGGCACCAAGAACTTCCTGCGCGGCGTGCCGATCTGGGCGACGCTGATCGCCCTGGTCGAGGACGGCGTCCCGGTCGTCGGCGTCGTGTCCGCGCCCGCCATGAGCCGCCGCTGGTGGGCCGCCGCCGGTGGGGGCGCGTTCGCTTCGGAGGCGTCCGGTGAGCGCGCGATCTCCGTGTCCGGCGTGCGTTCTCTCGAGGACGCCTACGTCTCCACGACGGACATCAAGTCGTGGGTCGAGTACCACTCTCGCGAGGCGTACCTGCGTTTGGTCGACGCGACCTGGGAGAGCCGTGCGTTCGGCGACTTCTACCAGCACTGCCTGGTGGCCGAGGGCGCGATCGACCTCGCGCCCGAGTGCGTCGCGAACCCGTGGGACATCGCGCCGTTCCAGGTCCTGGTGACCGAGGCGGGTGGCCGTTTCACCTCACTGGACGGTGAGGAGCGCTACGACGGCGGCAGTGTGCTGACGTCGAACGGCCACCTGCACGAGGCGGCGCTCAAGCTGTTGGAACGGTAAGACCTCCGCGCGCGACCTGGGCCCAGGCGAGACGGCCGAAGAGGTAGTGGCACGCCACGCTCTCGTCGTCGAACCGGGCCCAGTCGTAGCGGTTGCCCTGCTCCTGCCAGAACACCTCGTGACCGGTCTCGTCGCTGAGGAGGCACCAGCGCTGGTCCGTCTCCTCACCGATGCTGACGACGTCGTCCGGAACGCCGATCCTGGTCAGCCACTCGGGCAGCGACTCGACGTTCATGCGGTGATCTCCGTGAGGTAGCCGAGCGCGACGAGGTCCGCGACGGGGTAGGTGGTGCGGTACCGGCTCGCCCCGCCGGGCTGGCCGAACCAGGGCGCGCTGATCGTGCGGTGCACGGGCAGGTCCTTGGTGACGCGGTACTTCCGGTAGCCCTCCTCCGCTGCCAGGGGCGGCAGGGAGCGCTGGGCGAACGGGGTGCCCGCCGCGCTCAGGACGCGGCCTTCCGGAGTGCCGAACCTGTCCAGTTCGGCGCCCTCCTTCAGGATCTCGGCCTGGCTGTCCTCGTAGCCACCCTCACGTTCGAGCGGCCAGCGCGGGGTGCCGTCCTCGTGCTGGAACAGGCTTTCCCAGTCGCGTTCGTGCATGCCCGCGAGCGGGTCGTGGCCCTCCAGGAGCTCCTGCACGATCGGGTGATCTTTGCCGAGACCGCCGGACTGCGTGGACGGCCGCGGGGCGGACGTGTCGACCCGCTGCGGGTGGTCGTCCGGGGCGAACCTCGGGACGACCTGCTCGTCGGCCTGCGGGGGCGGCGGGAGCTGGCGGGCCGGCTTGCGGGCCAGGCGCGGAGCTCGGCCCGCGCTCAGGAAGATGGCCATGAACCAGCTGCCGGCGGCCGCGGCGGTGTAGGTGTGGCCGATGATCTCGCCGGCGACGCCGGTGACCAGCGCCTGGTTCTCCCGGTTCTCGAGGCGGTCGCTCAGCGCGTGCGACGCCGGGTGGCCGCCGGGGTCGACGGTCGCCAGCGGTCCCGAGGTGGTGATCTCGCGGGTGTCGGTTCCGGCGCCGGTGGCCCCGAGGTCGACGTCCGCGCCAGGAGCGGCCGGGGTGGCGATGGTGTCGCCGACCTTCTGCGGGCCGAATCCCGTCTCGGGATCGAAGTCGACGGACTCCGAGTCGTGGTGCAGCGCGTCCTTGGCCGCCTGGTCCTTGGCCAGCGCGTCCTTGGTGATCGCGGAGGCCTGGCTCGGCTGGTTGGACTGGCTCTGGCCAGGTCCCTGGTTGCCGGACTGAGGCCCCTGCTGAGTGGCGATCTGGCTCTGCGCCTGGCCGGGCTGGTTGCCGACCTGGCCGCTCAGCGCCTGAGCTCCGCCCGGCGCACCGGTCTTGGCCACGCCCTGCGGCGCGCCCGTCTTGGCCTCGCCGGCCTTGGCTTCACCGGACTTGAGCTCGGCGGCCTTCGCGTCCGCTGCCTTGGCGTCGGTGGCCTTGGCGGCCTGCTGGGCGGCCTGGCTCTGCTGACCCGCCTGTCCCTGCTGCGCTGGGACCTGCGCGCCGCTCTGCTGGCCCACGACGGCACCGACCTGCGAGGCCGCCGCCGGAGCACCACCGACAGCACCACTCACAGCACCGCCGACAGCACCCACGGCGCCACCGATCGGGCCACCGGCCGGGGCCGCGCCCATCGCCGGGGCAGCGGGAGCGGCCTGGGCAGCGGGTGCCGCTGCCTGGGGCGCGGAGGAAACCGGGCCGTGCGCGTCGGAGCCGCGGACCAAAGTCGGGTCGAGCACGGCACCGGAGGCCTGGGTCGTGCCTTCGGCGATCGGGCCGAGGCTGCCGTGCACGCTCGGGATCACGTCCGCCACCGCGTGCGCGACGGGCGCCACGGCCGGGCCGGCCGCCTGTCCCGCGTCGGCCACGATGCCGGGCAGCAGCCCCTTGCCCTCACCGCGGCCGGGGGTCTCGCCGCGCGGGCCCTCACCGGCGCCGTTGTCGAACACCGGACCGGCGGCGTCACGGCCACCGGGTACCGCGTCGAGCACCGGGTGCACGACTGCGGCGGCGGGCGCGGTGACGGGACCGGCGGCGTCGAGGATCGGCCCGGCCGCGTCGGTCACCGCACCGACGACAGGTGCGAGAGGTGCCGTCACCGCACCGACGACGGGCGCGACCGGAGCGGTCACCGCGCCGACGGCCGGGGCCACGGCTTCGGTCACCGGAGCGACCACGGCGGCGACGGGCTCGACGATGGGAGCGACGACGCCCGCCACCGGGGCCACCACGCCACCGACGATGTTCGTGACGGGCGACAGCAGGCCACCACCACCGCCACCGCCGGGCCCGTGGGCGCCGGGTGCGGTGTTGACGGGCTGCGAGCCCTGGCTCATGTCGATGCCGCTGTCCAGCCGGATGGCGGAGCTCAGCGTGTTCTGGAGGTTCGCGACGTTGGCCGCGGCGCCCTTGGTCAGCGTGTCGAGGCCGAGCAGCGCGTTGGGGTTGCCGGCGTTGGCCGAGGCCGTCGCGGCATCGTTGTTCTTGGCGAGCGTCACGAGCTCGCGGACGATCTCGACCTTCGCGGCACCGACCTGCTGGGCGGCGTGGTCGAGACGGTCGGCGGCGGCGTGACACCCTCGGGCCGCGCGGTGGAAGTCGCCGTCCGGTGCCACGACCTTCGCCCAACGGCCCCGCGCGGCGTCAGCGGTTCCGCCGGACATGCCGCCCAGGGCACGGCCTGCGGCACCGTCGGAGGACGTTCCGAGGTTCTTGATCTTGTCGCCCGCCTCGCGCCACGCGGTGGCGCTGGAACGCATGGCGTCCTCGTCGGCCTTGGGCCAGGAGACACCGGCCTTGGCGGCGATGGCGGTGAGTTCGGCGGGAAGCTCGATGCCCATGTCAGCCCTCCAACCTTCTCATCGCGGACGCGTTGCTCTGCTCGGCGTGCCGGTACGTCTCGGCCGTCGCGGCGAGCTTGTCGCCCACGTCCCCCAGCACGGTCGCAAGGCCGGACAACGCACCGCTGGCGTCCCCGGAAGGCTTCTCGTGCGAGGCGGCGAAACTGCGCCCGACCGCGTCGTCGCCCCAGCAGGCGCCGAACGCGGCCAGCGCCTTGTCGAGCGTCCCCGCGATCTCGGTCGCCTGCCCGGCGAACCCCTTCAGATCGCGTGCCCCGGCGTCCAAGCGCTCGAGGTCGGCCGAGTACCCGGTCATCGGACCCTCCTGTTGATGAGCTCGGAGTCGAGCCAGCTCTCCCGTTGCTCGTTGTCCTCGTCGTCGTCAGCGCGACGGCGAACGGGTTGCCGCCCCAGATCGACGGTCTCGTACTCGTCGGACGCGTACTCCGAAGGCCGCAGATCAGCGGTACCGGCGACCACCGCGGCAGGATCCGCGGCAGCGGGCAGCACCGTGCTCAGCGCCTGATAGGTGTCCTCGGCCGCACTGGCCGCGGCCGCGGCGACGGTCCGCACGATCAACTCGGCCAGCTGCTCGGGCCGATGCCTGCGATAGGCGAGTTCAGAGAGCTCAAGCCCGACGAGCTTGCCTCCGGGACCCACGGTCGCCTCGACCGTCCCGTCAGGACTGGAAGCCGTCGCGGACACGGCAGCGAGCTCGCGCTGAACCGAAGTCAGCTGCTCGCGGCTGCGCCGGTAGTCGGCCAGCAGCTCCTCGACCTGCGCACGGTGGTCGTCCACCGAGTCCCCCTCACACGCATAGCCCTGGGCTCGGGCTCTAGGACGCCGTCGCCCATAGATCGGTTCCCAGCGGATTCAGTTACTAGAGTCAACGACGTGATCGCCTTCGAGGATCTGCCCGCAGGCCGCATCATCCCGCTTGGCGAGGTAACCGTCGACCGGGACGACATGCTGGATTTCGCGAAGAAGTTCGACCCGCAACCGTTCCACCTGGACGAGCAAGCGGGCAAGAACTCGATTTTCGGCGGTTTGTCCGCCTCCGGGTGGTACACGGCCTCACTCTGGATGCGCGCCTGGGTGGACGCGGTCCTCGGCGACTCCACCTCCCAGGGCTCGCCGGGAGGCCGCGAACTCTCGTGGCTGACCCCGGTCTACCCCGGCGACACGCTGACGTTCGCCGCAGAGGTGCTGAGCGCGCGGCTGTCGAAGAAGCGCCCGGAACTCGGCCTGGTGGAGTTCGAGGGAACGGCGAGGCGCGGCGACGAGGTGGCCTTCCGGCTCGTCGCGACGGGCATGTTCACCGCGCGCGGCTGACCGCTACTTCGTCAGCGCGCGCACCACGCGGGACGGGGACGGCCGGCCCAGCTGTTCCGCCATCCACGCCGAGGTCTCGACCAGCTTGTCCAGGTCGACCCCGGTCTCGACGCCCAGCCCGTCGAGCATCCACACCAGGTCCTCGGTGGCGAGGTTGCCGGTCGCCGACTCCGCGTACGGACATCCGCCCAGCCCACCGGCGGACGAGTCCACAGTCGTCACGCCGCAACGCAAAGCGGCCAGAGTGTTGGACAGCGCCTGCCCGTAGGTGTCGTGGAAGTGCACGGCCAGCCGGGAAACGTCGCGGAAGCCCTCCAGCAACGACTCGACCTGACCGGGGGTCGCCACGCCGATGGTGTCCCCCAGCGACAGCTGCGAGCACCCCATCTCCAGCAGCCGCTCGCCCACGGCCACGACCTGGGAGCGCGCCACGGCCCCTTCCCACGGGTCGCCGAAGCACATCGACACGTACCCGCGCACGTCCAGACCCGCTGCCAGCGCACGGGAAACCGTCGGCTCGAACATCTCGAACTGCGAGTCCAGCGTCCGGTTCAGATTCTTGGACGCGAACGTCTCCGTGGCCGACGCGAAGATCGCGATGTGCGTGACACCGGCCTCCAGGGCGCGGTCCAGCCCGCGCTCGTTCGGCACCAGCACGGGGTAGACGACACCGGGGCGTTGATCCAGCCCGGCCAGCAACTCGGCGGCGTCGGCCAGCTGCGGCACCCACTTGGGGTGCACGAAGGACGTGGCCTCCAAAACGGACAGTCCTGCGTCGGCCAGCCGCGACAGGAACTCCAGCTTCACCGAGACCGGCACGACGACGGACTCGTTCTGCAGCCCGTCCCGAGCCCCGACCTCCCAGATGGTCACCGCGGAAGGCAGCGACCCGGAGCCGACGACGTCGGGCAGACCGACCTCACGCGCGCCCATCGACCACTCCAGGGTGGAAGTCGTCGTCCGGGTTGTCGTTGACCTCGCGGTACAGCATGGTGTGCACCTTCTCCACGGACGGGATGTCGTCGAACTCGAGCGGCTCGTCCGAGGCCGACTCGATGATCAGCGTGCCGCAGCCGAGCACCCTGTCCAACAGACTGTGCTCGAAGCGGACGCTGTTCACACGAGCCAAAGGGATGTCCAGGCCTGTGCGCTTGAACACGCCCTCGCGGTACATCACGCGGTCCGACGTGATGATGAAGTGCGTCGTCCGCCAGCGCGCGACCGGCGCCAGCGTCAGCCACAGGATCAGCACGACGCCGACGACGGCGAGCGCGATCCACGCGATGGCGGCCCACGACTGGTCGCCGACCAGCCCGGCCAGGTAGGTGCCGAGCGCGACCACCACCAGCAGCCAGAACACCGGGAAGATCAGCATCTTCCAGTGGGGGTGCTTGTGGATCACGACGTGCTCGCCGGAGCTCAGCAGGTCGTCGGGATAGGCCATGGCGCAACCCTAACTACGCCGGGCGCAAATGCACCACGTCACCAGCGGACACGCCGTGGTCGGCACCGTCGGCGCCGCGCACGACCAGCGTGCCGTCGGTCTCGATGCGCTGCGCCACCCCGAGAAGCTGAACACCGTCCGAAAGTTCGACGCGCACCTGCGCGCCCACGGTCGACGAGTGCTCCTCGTACTCCTCCAGCACGCCGGACTCGACCGCGTCGCCGCCGTTCTTGCGCCACACGCCTTCCAGGCCGGCAAGTTCGACCAGCAGCCGGAACGCCAGCTCGCCGCGGTCCAGTTCGGCGGCGCCCAGGTCCTCCAGCGACGTCGGCGCGAGGCCGCCCGGCGCGGGCTCGACGTCGGCGGGCAGCTTCGCCACGTTGAGGCCGATGCCGACGACGACCGCGCCGTCGGCGGTGATCTCGGACAGGATCCCGGCGCCCTTGCCGCCGTCCGGGCCGAGCAGCAGGTCGTTCGGCCACTTCAACGTCGCCTCGACGTCGACCGACTGGGCGACCCGGACCAACGCCAGCCCGGCGATCAGGTTCAGCCACGGAAGCTTCGCGGCGGGCACGCCGGCGGGCCGGAACAGCACGCTCACGTAGAGCCCGCCCTCGGGCGACGACCAGGAGCGGCCGCGACGGCCCTGCCCCGCGCTCTGCTCCAGCGCGATCAGCACGGTGCGGTCGGCGGCACCGGAACCGGCCAGATCGGCGTTCGTGGACGCCGTGGTCTCCACGACGTCGAGAGCTGCGTACGGACCGTTGGGTGCGACAAGCCGCGAGCGCAGCTCTTCGGCGTCGAGTGCGGTGGTCATCGCGCCAGGCTATTGGAACGGAAGAGAGTACGTGCGATCAGAGATTGCCAACAGGTTGCCGTGACCTGGACAACTGCACGGGGCAGTTCAGCAATGGTCTCGTTAGGCTGCGAGCTCATGAGCAGTGCGACCGAGCCGATCGGGCACGTCCCCACCGACGCTTCAGGCGTCCCGGACGTCCACACCACCGCGGGCAAGCTCGTTGACCTCTACCGGCGCAACGACGAGGCGGTTCACGCCGGCTCGGAACGCGCGGTCGAAAAACAGCACGCGAAGGGCAAGAAGACAGCCCGCGAGCGCATCGACCTCCTGCTCGACCCCGGTTCGTTCGTCGAACTGGACGAGCTGGCACGGCACCGCTCGACGAACTTCGGCCAGGAGAAGAACCGCCCGTACGGCGACGGCGTCGTGACGGGCTACGGCACCGTCGACGGCCGTCCGGTGTGCGTGTTCTCCCAGGACGTCACGGTCTTCGGCGGCTCGCTCGGCGAGGTGTACGGCGAGAAGATCGTCAAGATCATGGATCTGGCGATCAAGACCGGCCGGCCGATCGTCGGCATCAACGAGGGCGGCGGCGCGCGCATCCAGGAGGGCGTCGTCTCGCTGGGCCTCTACGGCGAGATCTTCTCCCGCAACGTCAAGGCCTCCGGCGTGATCCCGCAGATCTCGCTGATCATGGGCTCGAACGCGGGCGGGCACGTCTACTCCCCCGCGCTGACCGACTTCGTCGTGATGGTCGACCAGACCTCGCACATGTTCATCACCGGCCCGGACGTCATCAAGACCGTCACCGGCGAGGACGTGACGATGGAGGAGCTTGGTGGCGGTCGCACGCACAACACCAAGTCGGGCAACGCGCACTACCTCGGCAACGACGAGGAAGACGCGATCGCGTACGTCAAGGAGCTCCTGAGCTACCTGCCGTCGAACAACCTCTCGGACTCGCCCGCGTTCGAGGGCACGCTGGCCGAGGGGTCGATCACCGACTCGATCACCGACGAGGACCGCGAGCTCGACACGCTCATCCCGGACTCGGCGAACCAGCCGTACGACATGCACGAGGTCATCAACCGCGTGCTCGACGAGGGCGACTTCCTCGAGGTGCAGCCGCTGTTCGCGCCGAACATCCTCGTCGGCTTCGGCCGCGTGGACGGCCACAGCGTCGGCGTCGTCGCGAACCAGCCCACGCAGTTCGCCGGCTGTCTCGACATCGACGCCTCCGAGAAGGCCGCACGGTTCGTGCGCACCTGCGACGCGTTCAACATCCCGGTGCTGACGTTCGTCGACGTGCCCGGCTTCCTGCCCGGCACCGACCAGGAGTGGAACGGCATCATCCGGCGCGGCGCCAAGCTGATCTACGCCTACGCCGAGGCCACCGTTCCGCTGGTCACCGTGATCACGCGCAAGGCGTACGGCGGCGCGTACGACGTCATGGGCTCCAAGCACCTCGGCGCCGACATCAACCTCGCGTGGCCGACCGCGCAGATCGCCGTCATGGGCGCGTCGGGTGCGGCGAACATCGTGCACCGCAAGACTCTCGCGGCGGCGGCCGCCAACGGCGAGGACGTCGACGCCCTGCGCGCGAAGCTCCAGCAGGAGTACGAGGACGCGCTGTGCAACCCGTACGTCGCCGCTGAGCGCGGGTACGTCGACTCGGTGATCCCGCCGTCGTACACCCGCGGTTACGTGGCGCGGGCGTTGTCGATGCTGCGGGACAAGCGGGAGACGCTGCCGCCCAAGAAGCACGGGAACATCCCGCTGTGACCGCGCCCGAGGAGAAGCCTCTGCTCAGGGTCGTCAAGGGCACGCCGGACGACTACCAACTGGCCGCGCTGACCGCGGTCGTCGCCGGGCTGGCCTCGGCCGCGCCCGCCGAGGAGAAGCCGAAGCAACGCTCGGAGTGGGCGAACCCGGCTCGCCGGGTCCGCCGGCCGTCGCAGCACGGACCGGGCGCGTGGCGCGCCTCCGGTTTCCCCGGTTAGCAGTCCACCCGACGACTGGTGACGTTCAGGCCGACGGCGACCTCGCGACAGCGGGTCTCGCCGTCGACCTGCATCTTCAGCGTCCAGAACGCGCTGCCGTACGCGGAGGTCTGCCGCAGCACCTGCACGCCGGCGTGGTTGAGCGGCGAGCCGGAACGCACCGCGGGCACGATCTGGCTGAGCAGCGCGTTCTCGGCGCGGTCTGCGGTGTCGGCGAACGGCCAGATGGGCACTCCATAGCCGATCGGGTCACTCGCGAGCACGCTTCCAACGCCCCACGATCCAATGAGGCCGCCGAGCACGACGAGCAGTGCCGCGATCCGTCTGCGCTTGCCTTCGCGATCGGAACCGCGTTCGGTGAGGACAAGCACCCAGCGCTTCACTCTGCCGAGAGTGCCGATAGAAGAGGTGATCGCGCATCAGTAGTACTACTCGGACGGACCGTGAGAACTGGCGGACCGTGTACGCGCTGTGCATCGGCTTCTTCATGACGCTGCTGGACACGACCATCGTCAACGTCGCGCTGCCGTCGATGATCACCGACCTGAACGCCTCCCTGAACGACGTCATCTGGGTCGTCAGCGCCTACCTGCTCGCGTTCGCGGTGCCGTTGCTGCTCACCGGGCGGCTCGGTGACCGGTTCGGGCCCAAGCGGCTCTACGGGATCGGTCTCGTCCTCTTCCTCGGGGCCTCGCTGGCCTGCGGTCTCGCCACGAGTTCCGAGGCGCTGATCGCCGCGCGCGTCTTCCAGGGACTGGGCGCCGCGGCCATGACCCCGCAGACGATGGCGTTCATCACGCACCTGTTCCCGGCCGCCAAGCGCGGCGCGGCGCTCGGCATGTGGGGGTCGGTGGCCGGGCTCGCGACGGTCTCCGGGCCGTTGCTCGGTGGTGTGCTGGTCACGCACCTGGGCTGGGAGTGGATCTTCTTCGTGAACCTCCCGATCGGCGTGCTCGCGCTGGTGCTGCTGTTCCTGTGGGTGCCGGACCTGCAGCCGAACCGGGCACCGAGGTTCGACGTGCTCGGGGTCGTGCTGTGCTGCCTCGGTCTTGGCCTGCTCGTGTTCGGGATCCAGAACGGCGAGCACTACCAGTGGGGCCGGGTGGCGGGACCGATCACCGTCGCCGAGATCATCGCGGCCGGTGTGCTGTTCCTGGTGGCGTTCGTGCTGTGGCAGGCGTCGGCGCGCAACCCGGAGCCGCTGATGCCGCTCAAGATCTTCCGCAACCGCAACTTCTCGCTCGGCAACGTCGCGAACATCATGATCGGCATCACGGTGACCGGCGTGTTCGTGCCGCTGGCGCTGTTCCTGCAGACCGTGCCGAAGCTGTCGCCGCTGATGACCGGCCTGGTCACGGCGCCGGCGTCGCTGATGTCCGGCGTGGTGGCCGTGTTCGCCGGGCGGCTGTCGAACCGGGCGGACGCCAAGTACCTGCCGATCACCGGGTTCGCGCTGATGGCCGCAGGCATCTTCGCGATGACGTTCCTGCTCGGCGACGGCTCCCAGTGGGTGCTGCTGCCGTCGATGGTCGCGCTGGGCATCGGCATGGGGCTCGTGTTCTCGCCGCTGACGAACATCTCCACGCGCACGCTCGACCGGTCGCTGCTGGGTGCGGGATCCGGCATCTACAACACCTCGCGGCAGTTCGGGAACGTGCTCGGCAGCGCGGTGACGGGTGCGGTGCTGCAGATCGTGCTCGCGGCGACCGGCGACTTCACCACGGCCGTGCGAGCGACGTTCTACCTGCTGCTGGCGGTCACCGCGATCGGGATCACGGCCGCGTTCGCCTTTCGGCAGGTCGCCGCGCCAGGCGTGACAGACTCGGTCCGTGCGTCTGATCCTGGCCTCCCAGTCACCCGCCCGTCTTAGCGTCCTGCGGTCCGCGGGCATCGAACCCGTCGTCCGCGTCTCCGGTGTCGACGAGGACGCGCTGATCGCCTCGCTGGACAACCCGACGCCCGAGGAGACCGTCGTCGTGCTGTCGGCGGCCAAGGCCGAGGCGATCGAGCACGACGACGACTGCGTGGTCGTCGGCTGCGACTCGATGCTGCTGTTCGAGGGCGAACTCGTCGGCAAGCCCGGCACGCCGGAGGTCGCGCTCGAGCGGTGGCGGCGGGTGGCGGGCAAGAGCGGCGTGCTGATCACCGGGCACACCGTGCTGCGGGTCGTCGCGGGAGAGATCACGGGCCGCGCCTCGGCCGCGGAGTCGACCACCGTGCGGTTCGGCACGCCGTCGGACGAGGAGCTCGAGGCCTACATCGCGACGGGCGAGCCGTTGCACGTCGCGGGCGGCTTCACGATCGACGGACGCGGCGGCTGGTTCATCGACGGCATCGACGGCGACCACACGTCGGTCATCGGGATCAGCCTGCCCCTCACCCGAAGGCTCCTCGGCCAGGTGGGTGTTTCCGTGTCCACACTCTGGTAGACGCTGGTCACAGTTCACCCGATCGAGGAAGACTGCCCCCAACGCCGGCGTTGGGGGCTAGCGGTGAACGAGTACTTGACGCGTCGCAGGAACATCGACCTGGCACGCAGGACGAGCACGGGTTGTCGGAGCTAACGCCTCCGCCACCCCTCACTCAGCTCATCCCTGCCCAGGAGATGTTCCAGTGTCACTCGTTCAGACATACCGCAAGCCCAAGGTCTTCGGACTGACAGTTCTCGGCGCGCTCGTCCTCGGCGCGCTGGCGGGCTGGCTCGGCAAGGGCACGTGGCTCGCGCCCGTCCTCGCCAAGATCGGCTCCACCTTCACGGCGCTGCTGCAGCTCACCGTGATCCCGCTCGTCTTCACCGCGATCGTCGTCGGCATCGCGTCGCTGCGGAACCTCGGCGGCGGCCGCACCGCCGCCCGGCTCGGCGGCAAGACGTTCCTGTGGTTCGCCATCACGTCGTTCATCGCGGTGCTGATCGGCATCGCGGTCGCCTCGGTCCTGCGGCTCGGCCAGGGCGTGCAGATCGAACCCGCCGCCGGTGCCGTCGACAAGCTCGCCAAGCGCGCTTCCGGTTCGTGGCAGGCGTTGCTCGACAACCTGGTGCCCACCAACATCTTCAGCTCGTTCACCGAGGGCGACGTGCTGCAGGTCGTGTTCATCGCGGTGCTGGTCGGCTTCGCCGCCTACGCGCTCGGCGAGAAGGCCGCGCCGTTCACGAACCTGGTCCGCTCGTTCTTCGAGATCATCCAGAAGGTCGTCGGCTGGATCATCCTGCTGGCCCCGATCGGCATCTTCGGCCTCATCGGCAACGCCGTCGCGTCCTACGGCAACGCGTTCGTGAAGCCGCTGTTCTCGTTGATCCTGGCCGTGTACGCCGGTTCCGCTCTGGTGCTGTTCGTCGTCTACCCGATCCTGCTGAAGTTCGTCGGCAAGACCTCGCCGGTCGAGTTCTTCCGCAAGGCCGGTACGGCGCTGCAGTTCGCGTTCGTGTCGCGGTCGTCCGGCGCCACGCTTCCGTTGTCCCGCAAGGCCGCCACCGACCTCGGCGTGCCGCAGGAGTACGCGAACTTCGCCGTGCCGCTGGGCACCACGACCAAGATGGACGGGTGCGCCGCGGTCTACCCGGCCGTCGCGACGATCTTCATCGCGAACCTGTTCGGCATCCAGCTCTCGGTGTGGCAGTACGTCGGCATCGTGCTCGTGGCCGTGTTCGGCGCGCTGGCCACGGCCGGAACGACCGGCTGGTACACGATGCTCACCCTGACGCTGAGCGTCGTCGGCCTGCCGCCGGCCGTGATCGCGACCGGTGTGGCCGTGGTCTACGCGATCGACCCGATCCTCGACATGATGCGCACCGCGACCAACGTGGCCGGCCAGATCACCGTGCCGGTGCTGGTGGCGCGCAGCGAGAACCTGATCGAGGAGCCCGTCACCGCCGACGACAAGGAACTCGTGACCGCTTAGGAATCAGCGCACGGACGTAGTTGCGACAACTTCGGCACCGGTGCGGGCCAGCCTGGAAGCTGCTCCCGCGCCGGTGCCGGCGTCGTACAGCCGACGTTCGCGCCGAGCGCCGAGAACACCTGGACGAACGCGTCGTTGCACTGGCCGTCGCAGGCGCGCTGGGCCGAGACGATGTCCGCCGTGCCGTCCTCGTTGACGTCGTGCAGTCCGAGGTACCCGGCACTGGACAGATAGGCGGCCTGCGCGCGCGACCACGTGCCGTCCTTGCGGAACAGCACCTCGCCGAGCACCTTGCCGCCGGCGTCCCCGCGCACGAGGCACACGCTGATCGCCGCCGCCCGGCACTCCAGCGACTCAGCTGTCACCGTCGCGCCGGACTCGGCGATGGTCATCTCGAAGATGAACGGGCCCGACTCGCCGGTCACCCTGATCCGCCCGCCGCCGGTTCCGGCGAGCAGTTCCACGAGGTCCTTGCCGACCGATTTGCCGATGACGACCTGGCAGACGGTGGTACCGCAGCGCATTCCGGGGTCGGTGCCGGATTGACCTGAATCGGTGTTGTTCGGTCTCCGGAAATAGGCGAACGTCAGCCCCGCGACGACGACCACGGCAGCGACGATGGCGATCACCTGCACGGACCTGGTTCCACCCACGTCGCAGATTGTTGCCGATGGGCTCACGATTGATGTGAAGTGAGCCGTCTCTCCCTCTCGGAGTTCGTCGATTTCCGTAGACTGCGGCACCAGCCAGAGCCGTAATTAACCGGTCCAGCAGGAGGTACGACGCCGTGTCGCTGCGCAAGGTCCTCATCGCGAACCGCGGTGAGATCGCCGTCCGGGTCATCCGCGCCTGCCGTGACGCCGGTCTGACGAGCGTCGCCGTCTACGCCGAACCCGACCGCGACGCTCCGTTCGTGCGGCTCGCCGACGAGGCGTTCGCGCTGGGCGGCAGCACTCCCGGCGAGAGCTACCTGTCGTTCGAGAAGGTGCTGGCGGCCGCCGCCCAGTCCGGCGCCGACTCCGTGCACCCCGGTTACGGCTTCCTGTCCGAGAACGCGGAGTTCGCGCAGGCCGTGATCGACGCCGGTCTGGTCTGGATCGGCCCGACCCCGCAGGCGATCCGCGACCTCGGTGACAAGGTGACCGCGCGGCACATCGCGATGCGGGCGGGCGCGCCGCTGGTGCCCGGCACCAAGGATCCGGTCAACGGACCGGACGAGATCATCGCGTTCGCGTCCGAGCACGGGCTGCCGGTCGCGATCAAGGCGGCGTTCGGCGGTGGTGGCCGTGGCCTGAAGGTCGCGCGCACCCTCGAGGAGATCCCCGAGCTGTTCGACTCCGCGGTCCGCGAGGCCGTCACGGCGTTCGGCCGCGGCGAGTGCTTCGTCGAGCGCTACCTGGACAAGCCGCGCCACGTCGAGGCGCAGGTCCTCGCCGACACCCACGGCAACGTGATCGTCGTCGGCACGCGTGACTGCTCGTTGCAGCGCCGCCACCAGAAGCTGGTCGAGGAGGCGCCCGCGCCGTTCCTGACCGACGAGCAGCGCGCCACGATCCACTCGTCCGCTCGCGCGATCTGCCTGGAGGCCGGCTACCACGGCGCCGGCACCGTCGAGTACCTCGTCGGGATGGACGGGTCGATCTCGTTCCTGGAGGTCAACACGCGCCTGCAGGTCGAACACCCGGTGTCGGAGGAGACGACGGGCCTCGACCTGGTGCGCGAGCAGTTCCGCATCGCCGCGGGCGAGAAGCTGCGGTTCACCGAGGACCCGACGCCGCGCGCGCACTCCATCGAGTTCCGGATCAACGGCGAGGACGCCGGTCGTGGTTTCCTGCCCGCACCCGGCACGGTGACCACGTTCATCACGCCGTCCGGTCCCGGTGTCCGCGTGGACGCCGGTGTCGAGTCGGGTTCGGTGATCGGCGGGCAGTTCGACTCGTTGCTGGCCAAGCTGATCGTGACCGGGGAGAACCGCGACGAGGCCCTGGCCCGTGCGCGGCGCGCGCTGGACGAGATGGTCGTCGACGGCATGGCGACCGTGCTGCCGTTCCACCGCGTGATCGTGCGGGACGCGGCGTTCACCGCCGAGAAGCCCGAGGGTTTCACCGTGCACACGCGGTGGATCGAGACGGAGTTCGACAACCAGATCGCGCCGTTCAGCGGAGCCGCCGAGGCCGCCGAGGACGAGTCGCCGCGCCAGACCGTGGTGGTCGAGGTCGGTGGGCGTCGCCTGGAGGTGTCGCTGCCGGGCGATCTCGCGGTCGGTTCCCGGCCCGCGGCCGCGGTGAAGAAGCCCAAGACGAAGCGTGCCGGTGGCGGTTCCGCGGCTGTCTCGGGTGACGCGGTGGCGGCGCCGATGCAGGGCACGATCGTGAAGGTGGCCGTCGAGGACGGGCAGACCGTCGAGGCGGGCGACCTGATCGTGGTGCTGGAGGCCATGAAGATGGAGAACCCGGTGACGGCGCACAAGGCCGGCACGGTGACGGGTCTCGCGGCCGCGCCCGGCGACCCGATCACCCAGGGCACCGTGATCTGCGAGCTGAAGGACTGAGCTCGCAGGCTCGCGCAGGGGTCCCCCTGGGCGTTGGGTCCCCCGCGTCCCAACGTACTCAGGGGGTCTGACACTCGCGGTGGACCGAGGCGGCGGGCTGTGATCCGCCCGCTGCGGGACCGACCGGCGGGCTGTGATCCGCCCGCCGCAGGACCGACCGGCGGGCTGTGATCCGCCCGCTGCGGGACCGACCGGCCGGGTCGCTCACCTACGATTGGTTCGTGAGCGACCCGAGCAGGGACATCCGCATCGGTGACACCGAGCGTCAGCAGGCGTTGCAGGTGCTCGGTGAGCACATGAGCGCGGGCCGCATCGACATCAACGAGTACGGCGACAGGTCCGCGAAGATCACTACGGCGAAGACCCGCGGCGAGCTGATGGCGTTGTTCTACGACCTGCCCGATCCACGGCCGCAGTTCGTCGCGCCCGTGCCGATGTTCAACGAACCCCCCAGGGCGCCCGCGCGCCGGTGGGAGGGCGCGGTCATTCCCGTCGTGGGCGTGGCCGTGGCGATCGTGTTCTTCGCCTTCGTCAAGAACCCGTTGATCTTCCTGCTCATCCCCGCCGTCGCGATCCTGTGGGGCCAGTGGAACGGACGCCGGCGCTGAAACCCTTGCTGTTGCTCGATCTCGACGGCGTGGTGCGCAGGTTCCCGCCGATGTCCGCGGAGCTCGCCGCGCGAGCTTTCGAGCCGTCGTTGCTGCACCGCGCGGTCACCGGGGAGATCTCCGACGAGCAGTGGCGGCAGGCGGTCGGCCCTGACTTCGCGGCCGACCCCGGCGAGGTGATCCCCGAGGCGCTGGCGTTGGTGCGCACCGCACGACGGCAGTGCTTCGTGGCGTTGCTGTCCAACGCGACCACACGGCTGGAGGCGGACCTGGCGCTGCTCGGCCTCGACGCCGAGTTCGACGCGGTCTTCAACTCGTCCCGGCTCGGCCTCGCGAAGCCGGATCCCGCGATCTACCGCAGGGTGCTGGACGAGCTCGGCCACGAGACGGCGGTCTTCTGCGACGACACCGCGGCGAACGCGGCCGCGGCGACGGCGGCGGGGCTGGACGGCGTGCACGTGCCGGACACGGCGGCGTTGCGGACGGCGCTGGCCGTGCGGGGGCTGATCCCGCCGACCGTGCTGCTGATCCTGCCGGACCGCGACGAGGCCGAGGAACTGGCGGCGGAGTTGCTGGAGGCCGGCTGGGGCCCGTGCGCCGTGCACAGGGACATGCTGGCGGGCGAGGACGACGCCGAGGCCGTGGACTGGGTGGTCGAGCTGGTCACAGCACCGGACGGCCTTCCGGCGTCCGCACACCGCCACGAACTCGACGAACTGGCCGAGCGGCACGACGGTTTCACGGGCGACCACTAGCCTGCTGGCCGTGGAGCCAGTTGAGATCAACGCGGGCGAGTACTACCTGCGCGCCTTCCGCAGCGACGACCGCATCGACGACGTGCCGGCGTTGACCGAGGCCTTCGCGGACGCGGAGACCAAGCGGTACATGCCGCGCCTGACCGCGGACGGCGCGCCGTCCGCGGAGACGTTCGTCCTGCTGATGACCGACGGCTGGGAGAAGGACTACCGCTGGTCGTGGGCGGTCTGCGAGGCCGTCACCGCCGAGGTGATGGCCGGGATCGTCATCCACAACGTCGACCACCACCTCGGATCGGCCGAGGTGATGTGCTGGAGTCAGCCGCAGCACCGCGGCAAGGGTGTGCTGCCCGCCGCGCTGAACTCCGTGCTCGGCTGGGTCTACGGCGCGATGGACGTTCACCGGGTCACGTATCGGCACGCGGTGTCGAACACGGCGTCGCAGCGGGTCGCGGAGAAGTGCGGATTCACCCTGGAGGGTCGACTTCGCGAGGAGGCGATGGTCGATGATCAGCGCGAAGACCAGTTGCTGTGGTCACGGCTGGCGTCGGACCCCTTCCCAGAGCAGCTACGGTGACCGGCCATGCGGACCACGGGGCTCCTCATCGTCGCGATGGTGCTGGCCGGGTGCACGGCGGCGCCCAAGCAGAGTTCGCTGACCACCCCGCCGCCCCCTCCGCCGCCACCCACGACGACCTCGCAGCTCGACTTCCCGCAGCGGCCGCGCGCGGTGCCGCTCGACCAGGTGGACCCCTGCGGGGTGCTGACCGCCGACCAGCGCATGTCGCTGAGCCTCGACAACCCGCCCAGCGCGTACGTCGAACCGAGCTTCGGCAGCGCGCGGGCGTGCACGATCCGGAGCACGACGAGTGGGAATGTGGCGAGGATCGCACTCGTGCTCGCCTCGGGCGCGGACGTGTGGCTCTCGGAGAACGCCCAGGTCGACTTCACGGTGGGCGCGATCGAGGGATTCGCGGCGATCACTGTCCGCACACCCGACGTGCACGACGTCTGCAATGTGGAAATAGACGTTGCCGATGGGCAGTTCCTCGACGTCATGTTCCGCGACGGCGGCAATTCGACTGCCGTGCAACAAGATCATCTTTGTCTCGGTGCCCAGCGCGTGGCAGAGGCCGCGATGGCCAGTTTGCTCCAGAAGCGCTGACCCACTCGGGCGGATGTCACTGATCGCACTCCCCAGCGTTACCTTCGGTGGTTAGAGTGTCGATGCGCTTGCACGTACAACCGCCGGAGGTTCCACCATGCCGCCAGGGGGACGCAGCGGGGCCGACTCCTCGCCGCCCGCTTCGCACGAGCTGAACGTGGAGCCAGAGGCGATCCCGGCGTTGCGCAGCACGTTCTCGGCCGCCCTGATCAAGCTGGACAAGCAGATCGAGATGGCGATCACCGAGTTCCGCGTGCGCCCGTGGGCGGGTGACCCGGTCAGCGCCGAGGCCGCGGAGAAGTTCAACGACCGTTCGATCTCGGACGGCGACTCGGCCCTGCAGGCCCTGCTGAACTACCAGCGGCAGCTCAAGACCGCGATGGACAACCTCAACCAGATCGAACGGCAGTACAACGTGGTCGAGGGCGACAACACCGGCATGATGAACAAGAGCGGGTGCTGACCATGGCAGATCACCGCTGGCAGGGCTACAGCCACAAGGAACTGTACGAGCGCATCCACGCGGGTCCCGGCGCCTCGGCGTCGTTCGCGTCGATGGAGCGCTGGCAGGGCGTGTCGGCAGCGCTGACCGAGATCAACGACGACCTGCACTCCGGCATCGCGCTCTCGGGCGCGAAGTGGCAGGGCAAGGCCGCCGACCTGGCGCAGGCGGGCCTGAACCCGATCGCCGCCTGGGCGGACAGCGCGCGCACCGGCTCGGACGTCATGCGCTACTCGGCCGAACTGCAGGCCGGATACGTCTCGAAGGCCCGCGCGGACATGCCGGCGCCGGTCAACGTGACCGCGGAGCAGCCGGGTGCCCTCGTCAGCGGCATCACCCACCTCTTCGGCGGCCAGACCGACCACGAGAAGCAGGAGGCGGCCCAGGACGCCGCCGAGCGCCGCGCTCGTGAGGTCATGTCCACCTACGCGTCGTCCACGACCTCGAACACCTCGACGCTCGGCCAGTTCACCCAGCCGCCACAGCTGCAGATCAGCGGCTCCGGCACCGTGCACGGCGGTGGCGCCCAGATCGGCGCGGCCACTGTCTGGGGCGCCAGCGCGTACGGCAACGGCGGCAGCGCGACCCGTGGCCGCACCTCGACGGGCACGCGCGGCGCCACTGCCCCGCCGCCTCGTGGCGGCACGCCCGCTCCGGGCTCCACGACGCGTACGTCCAGCACGGGCACCAGCACGGCTCCCGGCACCAAGGGCACGCACGGCTCGGTCACGGCGAGCACCACCGGTCCCGGTGGCACGGGCACGGCGGGCGTCGGCCTGGCGGGTCAGCGCTCCTCCAGCCGTTCGGGCAACTCCGCCGGCCACGAGGTGAAGCAGATGGAGGACGGCGCGACCGCCGCCTCCGGTGCCGCCATGGGCACGGTCATGAACCAGGGTCACGCCGCCGGCGTCTCGGGCGCGGCGGGTTCCGCCATGGGCTCGCTGGGCACCGTCGGTGCCGGGAACAACGGCGACCAGGTCCACCGCAGGGCCGTGCCGATGCCGCAGTCGTTCGACCCGTTCGGCGGCATGGGCGGCGGGCGCAAGGGCGAGGAAGAGGAGGACTTGGAACACAAGGCCGCCGACTACCTCCGCGAGCGCGACGACATCTACGGCGTGGGCAGCTACACGTTGCCCGTCATCGGGGAGAGCACGACCGACTGATGACTCTGTTCGGCTTGGACGTCGGGACGAGCGACACGCGCGACCCGGTGATCATCTCCACGCTGGAGTTCGACGTTCTCTGGGAGCACCTGGGCCTGGAGACGATGCCGCTGGTCCTGAAGGTCCCGTCACCGGGCAAGACCACGGAGGAACGCCGCGCCATCGAGGACCGGGTCTGGCTGCAGCTCGGCGCCCGCGGTCTCGGCGGCCCGCGTTCCCTGGACCCGACCCTGGAAGACCTGCTGCACGTCCTCAACCGGCCGCAGCAGGAGATCGACGCCCGGATGTGGCTGCACGAACGCAGCCTCCGGGTGCTGGCCGCGGGCAAGGGCCAGGCGGGCGTGCTGGCGATCCTCGACGGCACCCAGCTGATCCTGCGCCCTGCGGAGGCCGACGGACTCCCGCGCGAGGCGCTCACCGCCCTGCCCGCCGCTCCGGCGGGCGAGGGCCACTCGATCACCCTGCCCTCGGCCGACCTGGACGGAGCAGCGGCCTCAGCGGCGACTCCGGAGGACCTGGAAGCCGCGCTGAGCACGAAGTTGCGCGGCGACGACGCCCACACGCTGGCCGAAATGGTCCGCGACGCCTCGAACCGCGGCCAGTTCGGCGCGGCCGCCCGCGACAAGTGGGGCAAGCGCGTCCGGCCGGACCGGGTCGTGGCCTTCTACGACACGCCGAAGGGCCGCTACCTGCAGATGCGCCGCGCGGTGGACGGTCAGCCTCCGTGGTCGACCATCACGCCCGTCGACTACCGGCGCATGCACCACCACCTGGTGGAACTGCTCGCGGAGGCCGCGGGCTCCTGACCACCGGGTCAGGAGCCTCAGCTAGGGATCAGGGCCCGATGCCCTGGCAGGGCCGGGTCCGCAGGTCGTTCACGTAGTCGTCGGGCGCCCCGGCGGCCTCGGCCGCGTCGGCGACCACCCCGATGTAGCGGGCGGACGGCAACCCGCCCTCGTAGGCGTCCAGCACGTAGAGCCAGGCGACCACGGACCCCTCGAGGGTCTGCACCCGCAACCGGATCTTCTTGTACAGGCCGAGCGCACCCTCCCACCGGTCCAGCCGCGACTCATCGCGTGGCGACACGTCGTAGAGCACGCAGAACGTCTGGTGGTCTGGCTCCTCGACGATCGTCGCGAGGGCACCCTCCCAGCCGAGGTCCTCGCCACCGAACGTCATGCGCCAACCAACGAGCCAGCCGGTCCCCGCGAGCGGGGAGTACGGGGCTCGCTCCATCATCTGGTTCGGATCCATGTTCGACCCGTACGCGGCATAGAGCGGCACGTCCGACAGCGTAGCGACCCGGCGATCAGCTTTCGGTACTGACGACACGGTCGATTCGGTCAACGCGTACGGTTGAGCCGCCCAGCAAGCACGCAGAAGGGAACTGATCGTGACCCGCATCGTCATCATCGGCGGCGGACCCGCAGGTTACGAAGCAGCCCTGGTCGCTGCGCAGCACGGCGCCGACGTGACCGTGGTGGAGAACGACGGGGCCGGTGGCGCGTGCGTGTTGTACGACTGCGTGCCGTCCAAGACCTTCATCGCGTCGGCAGGGGCCCGCAGTGCCTTCCGCAACGCCGGTGAGCTGGGCATTCAGACCCACAACGAACTCGCGACGGTCGATCTTCCGGTCGTGCACGGACGGGTGAAGGGCCTCGCTCTCGCCCAGTCCGCGGACGTGCGGGCACGCCTCCAGCGGGAGGGCGTGCGGCTGATCAACGGGCGCGCGAAGTTCGTCGACGACTCGCGCGGACTCGCCCAGCACCAGGTCGTGGCGACCGGCGCGGACGGTTCCGACGAGATCCTCAACGCCGATGTGGTGCTCATCGCAACCGGTGCGACCCCGCGCGTGTTGCAGGGCGCCGAGCCCGACGGCAAGCGGATCCTCACCTGGCGGCAGATCTACGACCTGCCTGAGCTGCCCGAACACCTCGCGGTGATCGGTTCCGGCGTCACGGGTGTCGAGTTCGCCAGCGCCTACACCGAGATGGGCGTGAAGGTGACGATGGTCTCCAGCCGGGACCGCGTCCTGCCGCACGAGGACGCCGACGCGGCCGCGGTGCTGGAGGACGTGTTCGCCGAGCGCGGCACGGCCGTCGTCAAGCACGCCCGCGCGGACAAGGTCGAGAACACCGGCGACGGCGTTCTGATCCACCTGGAAGACGGTCGCACGATCGAGGCGTCGCACGCCCTGATGACCGTCGGCTCCGTGCCGAACACGACCGACATCGGCCTCGACAAGATCGGTATCGAGCTCGGGCGTGGCGGGTACATCCCCGTCGACCGGGTCAGCCGGACCAACGTCAGCGGCGTCTACGCGGCCGGCGACTGCACCGGTGTGCTGCTGCTCGCGTCCGTCGCCGCCATGCAGGGGCGCATCGCGATGTGGCACGCGCTGGGCGAGGGCGTCAGCCCGATCAAGCTCAAGACCGTCGCCGCGAACGTCTTCACCAACCCCGAGATCGCCAGCGTCGGCATCAGCCAGCAGGCGATCGACTCGGGCGAGGTGCCCGCGCGCACGATCATGCTTCCACTGGCCACGAACCCCCGTTCCAAGATGGAGGGTCTGCGCCGCGGCTTCGTGAAGCTGTTCTGCCGCCCGGCCACCGGCGTGGTCATCGGTGGTGTGGTCGTCGCGCCGAACGCGAGCGAGCTCATCCTGCCGATCGCGCTCGCCGTGCAGAACCAGCTCACCGTCGAGCACCTGGCGACGACCTTCTCGGTCTACCCGTCGCTGTCCGGCTCCATCACCGAGGCCGGCCGCCAGCTCATGCGCCACGACGACCTGGACTGACCAAGGCAACCTCCTCTCGGAGTCCTGCGTGTCCTGGGCACGCAGGACTCCGGGGAGGAAGTCGTGGGAAGAAGGATCGCAACACTGCTGGCCGGGCTGAGCCTCTTGGCGGTCGTCCCGGCCACCGCGCAGGCGCAGGACAACATCTATCTCGACATCTATCCGCGGTACACGATGCCGAGTTCCACCGTGTCGGTGACACTGCGGGGCTGCGACGAGCCGACCGTCGCCACGTCCCCCGGCTTCGTCAGCCCCGCCCGGCTGGAGCCGGACAAGTCGGGTAACACGACCGGCAGCACGCAGGTCGTCAGCCAGTGGGGTACCTACACCGCGACGGCGGAGTGCGCGGGCAAGTCGTATTCGGGCCAGGTCACCGTGAACGGGCCGGGCCTGAACGGCTGGAGCGGCGTCGACCCGGCCGTCGTCGAGCCGGGCGGAGAGGTGAGCTCCAGGCTCATCAAGAACCACTGCGACTACGAGGGCCCCGTCACGTCACCCGGCTTCGCCGAACCGCTCTACTTCTACGTCCACGAGCCGCGTTGGGTCGAGGGCAGGACGACGGTGATCACGACGCCCGGCACCTACACCGCGACCCTGCGCTGCGCGGAGTCGCCGGTCCCCTTCACCACCGAGTTCACGATCAAGGGGACCCCGCCCACCAGCACGAGCACGCCACCGGCCACCACGACCACGCCGCCTGCCGCCAAGCCCAGGCCGAAGGCGCCGCCCGTCGTGAAGCCCAAGGGTGCCCCGCAGACCGGCAGTGGCGGTACCGCGTGAAGACTCTCGTCACCGCGCTGGTGGCGCTGGCGCTGCTGACCGGCTGCGCCGCGGCACCGGACGCCGCCCTGCCCACCGGACCGGCACCATCCACCACCGCGACCGCTTCGTCCACTTCGGGCGCGGGTCTGCCTGCGTCGGAACCGACCGAGGTGCGGATCCCGAAGATCGGCGCCAAGTCCTCGCTCGTCCCGCTCGGCCTCAACCCGGACGAGACGATCGAGGTGCCGCCGGTCGAGCAGCCGATGCAGGCCGGTTGGTACGAGCTCGCCCGCACGCCGGGTGAGCCGGGTCCCGCCGTCCTGCTCGGGCACGTGGACGGCAACAAGCAGCCCGGCATCTTCTTCCGGCTCAAGGAACTCGTGGCGGGTGACGAGGTCGAGGTGTCCAGAAAGGACGGCACCACGGCCAGGTTCCGCGTGACCAGGACCGAGCAGATCGCCAAGGACAGCTTCCCCACCGAAGCCGTCTACGGCGACACCACGACGCCCGAACTCCGGCTGATCACCTGTGGCGGCAGCTTCGACACGGCCGCGCACAGCTATCGGGACAACGTCATCGTGTACGCGAAACTGGTCTGAGGAAGGAAGCAACCACCCCCTCGGCACCGGCGTCTTCTGTGGGCAAGCGAAAAACTGGGGGATTTCGTCCACTTAGGACGATGTTCGAATTGCCGGAACATCCTGGGGGATAACGGAAATGAAGACCATCAACACCATCGTCGCCTTGGCAGCGCTGGCGGCGGCAGCGTGCGCGTTCGGACCGAGCGCGCAGGCGCAGGAGGACGTGACGCCGAAGTTCCAGCTGGCGCCGGACGTCCTCATGAAGGGCCAGTGGTTCGAGGTGCAGATCGAGGAGGGGACCTGCCCCGGCGGGTCCGCGTCCATCACCTCGGCCGGATTCGCCGCGCCGGTCGGTGCCGGCAGCATCCACGGCACGACCGGCACCACGCCGGGCACGTACACGGCGACGCTGACGTGCAACGGCACCTCGAAGACCGGCACGACCGAGTACCAGGTCATCGACCGGAACGTGCGGCCGCAGTTCAAGATCGAGCCTTCTACCCTCGAGCCGGGACAGAAGTTCGAGGCACGGATCGAGAAGGGCGACTGCCCCGACGGCGGCACGATCGACTCACCTGGATTCCGCACGGAGGTCCCGGTGAGCAGCCCGTACGGGGTCGCGGGCGACAAGCCCGGCAAGTACACCGCGATCCTGACCTGCGTGGGCGGCACGCGCGGTGCGGCGGAGTTCGAGATCGTGCCGCTGACGCCTCCGGTGACTCCGGTCGTGGTCGGGGCCGCGAAGGCTCCCGTCGTGACGGCTCCCGTCGCGAAGGCTCCCGTCGTGAAGCCCAAGGGCGCGCCGCAGACCGGTGGTGGCGGCACCGCCTGATCATGATCACATTTCGATCCTGTCTTGGCCGGACGCGCAACTAACCCACGAGATGTGCGTCAATGGGTCCGTGGGGACTCGTGTCTTGATCGCGGTGCTGTGTGTGGCCCTGGCCACCGCCTGTTCGCAGGGACCGGCACCGAAGCCGTCGGCGGCGACGAGCGACAGCGCGCCGCCGCCGGTGGTGTCACCGCTCGGCAACTCCGACCCGATGGAGCTGAGGATCGAGCGGATCGGCGTGCGGTCGTCACTGGTCGCGCTCGGCCTCGACCAGCAGGGCGTCGTCCAGATGCCGCCCGCCAACGAGGGCATGCAGGCCGGTTGGTACCAAACGCAACCGCAGCAGTGGATCATCGTCGGCCGGATCGAGAGCAACAAGGCCAGAGGCGTCTACTTCCGGCTGAACGACCTGTTGACGGGCGACGTCATCGAAGTGTCCAAGAAGGACGGTTCGGTCGCCCGCTTCACCGTGACGCGCACGGAGCGGATCATCCGCGACGACTTCTTCGCGGAGGCCGTCGCGCGGGACAAGGACGAGCAGGGGCTGCGGCTGATCACGTGTGGCACCCGCGACAACGTGATCGTGCACGCCGCTGCTTCGTCCTGATTCGGCGAAGCCCTATCAGGACGAAGCAGCGGCCGCCTTCACCAGAAAATCGGAGTCTGCGGAGCAGCGACCAAAACTCAGTCCTCGACCCAGTCGAAGGTCTTGCTGACGGCCTTCTTCCAGTTCGCGTACTCGGACGCGCGGCGGGACTCGTCCATCTGCGGTTCCCACTGCTTGTCCTGCGCCCAGTTCTCGCGGATCTCGTCCTCGGTCTTCCAGAACCCGACCGCGAGACCGGCGGCGTAGGCGGCACCCAGCGCGGTCGTCTCCGCGACGACCGGCCTGATCACCGGCACACCCAGGATGTCCGCCTGGAACTGCATCAGCAGCTCGTTCACGACCATGCCGCCGTCGACCTTCAACGCGGTCAGGTCGACGCCGGAGTCGGCGTTCATCGCGTCGAGCACCTCCCGCGTCTGGAAGGCCGTCGCCTCCAGCACGGCCCGCGCGAGGTGGCCCTTGTTGACGAACCTCGTGAGACCCACGATCGCGCCGCGGGCGTCGGAACGCCAGTAGGGCGCGAACAGGCCGGAGAACGCGGGCACGAAGTACGCGCCGCCGTTGTCCTCCACCGAACTGGCGAAGTCCTCGATCTCGGCAGCGGAGCCGATCATGCCGAGGTTGTCGCGCAGCCACTGCACCAGCGAGCCGGTGACCGCGATCGAGCCCTCCAGGGCGTAGACGGCGGGCGCCTCACCGATCTTGTAGCAGACGGTGGTGAGCAACCCGTTCTCGCTCATCACCTTCTCGGTGCCGGTGTTGAGCAGCATGAAGTTGCCGGTGCCGTAGGTGTTCTTGGCTTCGCCGGGTGACAGGCAGGCCTGGCCGAACGTCGCCGCCTGCTGGTCGCCGAGGATGCCCGCGATCGGCACGCCGGCCAGCGCGCCGCGTTCGCGCACCTGGCCGTAGACCTCCGACGAGGAACGGATCTCCGGCAGCATCGACATCGGAATGCCCATGTCCGAAGCGATCGACTCGTCCCACTGCAGCGTGTCGAGGTCCATCAGCATGGTCCGCGACGCGTTGGTCGGGTCGGTGACGTGCACGCCGCCGTCCGTGCCGCCGGTCATGTTCCACAGCACCCACGTGTCCATGTTGCCGAACAGCAGGTCGCCGGCCTCGGCCCTCTCCCGCGCGCCTTCGACGTTGTCGAGGATCCAGCGGACCTTGGGGCCGGAGAAGTAGGTCGCCAGCGGCAGGCCGACCTTCTGGCGGTAGCGCTCCTGGCCACCGCCCAGCGCACCCAGTTCCTGCACGATCTTGTCGGTGCGCGTGTCCTGCCAGACGATGGCGTTGTAGACGGGTTCGCCGGTGTTCTTGTCCCACACCAGCGCGGTCTCGCGCTGGTTGGTGATGCCGACGGCAGCGATGTCCGAAGTGGACAGGTCGGCTTTCGCGAGCGCGCCCGCGGCGACCTGGCGGGTGTTCTGCCAGACCTCCTTCGGGTCGTGCTCGACCCACCCCGCCTTGGGGAAGATCTGCTCGTGCTCCTTCTGGTCGACCGAGACCACCCGCCCGGAGTGGTCGAAGATCATGCACCGGCTGGAGGTGGTGCCCTGGTCGATCGCGGCCACGTACTGCGTCATGCGAGAAGTCCTTTCAGACCGGGAGAACCAGGAAGAGCAGCGCGGCGAGCGCGCCACCCACGAGCGGGCCGACGACGGGGACCCACGAATAGCCCCAGTTGGCGTCGCCCTTGTTGTGAATCGGCATCATGAAGGCGTAGGCGATGCGCGGACCGAGGTCGCGCGCCGGGTTGATGGCGTAGCCGGTCGGGCCACCGAGCGACGTGCCGATGACCAGCACGACGAACGCGACACCCGCGTACCCGAGCGCCGAGTTGCCGAACGTCGGCACCCCGTCCACCGACACCTTCGCGGCCGGCGACAGCAGGATCCACGCGACGAGGACGAACGTGCCGATGATCTCGGACACGAGGTTCCACGGCTTGTTCGGCACGGTCGGGCCGGTGGAGAAGATGCCGAGTGTGCCCTGCGGTTCGTCGTGCGTGTCGAACTGCAGCTTGTAGGTGGCCCAGCAGAGCATCGCGCCGATGATGGCGCCGACCATCTGGCCGAGGACGTAGACGGGCACGTCGCCCCACGGAGTCTTGTCCGCGATCGCGAGTCCCAGCGTCACCGCCGGATTGAGGTGCGCCCCGCTCGGAGCGGCGATGCTCGCGCCGGTGAAGACCGCGAAGGCCCAGCCGACGTTGACGAAGAGGAATCCTGTGCTGTTTCCGAGGGTGTTCTTGAGCACCTGGTTCGCGACGACACCGGTGCCCAGGAGGATGAGGACCGCGGTCCCCAGCATCTCCCAGACGAAGATCGAGCCTGCGCTCATCGTCGACCTCCACTCGTTTGCGGCCAGGCAGGACGCGCAAACCCGAGGTCAGGGCCGCGCCGCCCGCCTACAACGTGACCGGACGCTATTACCGACCTGATCAGTTGTCCACGCCAAGTGCGTGCAGTCAGGCCGGATTTGGGCCATCCGGTTCTGGCCCGCGCGCCCGTGGGCGGGAGGCGGTCGCTGAAGGTAGCGTGAGGCGAAGTCGTAGCAGGGAGGCGTCAGTCGTGGCCACGCGCAAGAACGCAGCTGCACCACCGCGAACCCATGCCGAACCGCCGATCACCGGCCGGCTCGGTCCGGCCGAACGCGAGGAGGCCTGGCAGCGGCTGGGCGCCGAGACGTTCGACGTCGTGGTCGTCGGCGGCGGTGTCGTCGGTGTCGGCGCGGCACTGGACGCCGCCACGCGGGGACTGCGGGTGGCGCTCGTCGAGGCCCGTGACCTGGCGTCGGGCACTTCCAGCCGGTCCTCCAAGCTCTTCCACGGCGGCCTGCGCTACCTGGAGCAGCTGGAGTTCGGTCTGGTGCGCGAGGCACTGCGCGAGCGCGAGCTGATGCTGACCCGCATCGCGCCGCACCTGGTGAAGCCCGTCGCGTTCCTCTACCCGCTGAGCAACCGCATCTGGGAACGCCCGTACTCGGCGGCCGGTCTGTTCCTGTACGACACGATGGGCGGCGCCCGGTCCGTGCCGGGGCAGAAACACCTCACCCGAGCGGGTGCGCTCCGGCTGGTTCCCGCGTTGAAGCGCGACGCCTTGATCGGCGGCATCCGCTACTACGACGCCCAGGCCGACGACGCCCGGCACACCATGATGGTCGGCCGCACCGCCGCCCACTACGGCGCCGTGGTGCGGACGTCGACCCAGGTGGTCGAGTTCCTGCGCGAGGCGGACCGCGTGTCCGGCGTGCGGGTGCGCGACGTCGAGGACGGGCGCGAGGTCGACGTGCGGGCGCACGCCGTGATCAACGCGACCGGCGTCTGGACCGACGAGCTTCAGCGGCTTTCGGGCTCGCGCGGGCGGTTCCGGGTGCGGGCGTCGAAGGGCGTGCACATCGTCGTTCCGCGCGACCGGATCGTCGCCGAGGCCGGCATGATCCTGCGCACCGAGAAGTCCGTGCTGTTCGTCATCCCGTGGCGCAACCACTGGATCGTCGGCACCACGGACACAGACTGGAACCTCGACCTGGCGCACCCCGCGGCCACCAAGCACGACATCGACTACATCCTCGAACACGTCAACTCGGTGCTCGCGACCCCGTTGACGCACGACGACATCGAGGGCGTCTACGCGGGCCTGCGCCCGTTGCTGGCGGGCGAGAACGACTCGACGTCCAAGCTTTCGCGCGAGCACGCGGTCGCGCGGGTCTCCCCCGGTCTGGTCGCGATCGCGGGCGGCAAGTACACGACGTACCGGGTGATGGGCGCGGACGCCGTCGACGCGGCGCACGTCGACCTGCCTGGCCGGATCCAGCCGTCCATCACGGACAAGGTGCCGCTGGTCGGCGCCGACGGCTATCACGCCCTGGTGAACCAGGCCGACCAGCTCGCGGCCAAGCACGGCCTGCACCCGTACCGCGTGCGGCACCTGCTGGACCGCTACGGCTCGCTGGTGCACGAGGTGTTGTCGCTGGCGGCGGACAACCCGGAGCTGCTCAAGCCGATCCCGGCCTCGCCCGACTACCTGCAGGTGGAGGCGGTGTACGCGGTCTCGCACGAGGGCGCGATGCACCTCGAGGACGTGCTGACGCGGCGCACCCGCATCTCCATCGAGTACGCCCACCGCGGCGTCGACTCGGCGGACGCGGTGGCCAGGCTGGTCGCGCCGATCCTCGGGTGGGACGAGGACGCGATCAAGCGCGAGGTCGAGATCTACAACGCCCGCGTCGAGGCCGAGCGCACGTCCCAGACCAAGCCGGACGACCAGGCGGCGGACGCGATTCGTGCCTCGGCACCGGAAGCGCGTCCTCAGTTGACCGAACCCGTGAGCTGATCTTCGGCATGCTGTAGGGCATGACCGGGGTTGGCAGACGAACTTTCCTGATCGGTGCAGCCGTGGCCGGTGCCGCTTCGACCGGTACCGCCCACGCTGCCCCTCCTGTGTTCGAGCACGGTGTCGCGTCCGGCGACCCGTTGCCCGATGGCGTCCTGCTGTGGACGCGCGTGATCACGTCCGGGCCGATCCGGTGGGAGGTCGCTCGTGACGAGGACTTCCACCGGATCGTGAAGCGCGGTGTCACCCGCACTTCCGCTGCTCGCGACCACACGGTGAAGGTCGAGGTCCACGGCCTTCACGAGAACACCCGCTACTGGTACCGGTTCCGCGTCGGCGACGTCGTGTCACCGGTCGGCAGGACCAAGACCGGCGGCTGCGGGTCCGAGCTGAACTTCGGCGTCACGTCGTGCGCGAACTGGTCGGCCGGGTACTTCGCCGGCTACGGGTACCTGGCCCGCCAGGACCTCGACGCCGTGATCCACCTCGGCGACTACATCTACGAGAACGTCGACGGCGAGGTCCGGGTGCAGGACCCACCGCACAAGTGCCTCACCCTCGACGACTACCGGCGCCGGCACGCGGAGTACAAGACCGACCAGCACGTCCAGGCGCTGCACTCGGCCCACGCCATGATCGCGACCTGGGACGACCACGAGAGCGCCGACAACTCGTCCAGCATCGGTTCGCCGCAACACGATCCGGCCACCGAGGGCCCGTGGGGCGCACGGCTGGCCGCAGCGACGCAGGCCTACTTCGAGTGGATGCCCGTGCGCGAGGGCAGGCTCGACCGGACGTTCCGCTTCGGCGAACTGGCGACGCTGACCATGCTCGACCTGCGTTCGTACCGCACCGACACCACGATTCTCGGTGCCGCGCAACGGGACTGGTTGATCGACACCCTCACCACCGACCGCGCCCGCTGGCAGCTCGTCGGCAACTCGGTGATGCTCAGCCCGCTCAAGGTGCCGCCGCTGCCGGGGCTGCCGCAGACGAACCCCGACCAGTGGGACGGCTTTCCCGCCGACCGGGAGCTGGTGCTCAGGTCGTTGGGCGAGCGGAAGAACACGGTGTTCCTGACCGGCGACATCCACAGCTCGTGGGCCAACGACGTGCCACTCGGCGACCAGTCGGTGGCCACCGAGTACGTCGTCACGTCACTGACGTCGGACAACTTCGACGACCTGCTGAAGGTGCCGCCGCGCACGGTCGCGCTGCAGGTCGAGGCGCAGTTCCAGGCGCTCAACCCGCACGTGCGGTTCGTGGAGCTGGACTCGCACGGCGTCTCGACGTTGCGGGTGACCGCGGACGAGGTGCGGTTCGACTGGCACTACGTCGTGGACAAGAAGAACCCGGACAGCGCTGTGGCGCGTGCGCATTCGTTCCGCACGCGCCACAACACAGCTCGAACTGAAAGGGTCGTCCTCTAGGCGAGAGCAGCCAGCGCGGTGTGCACCATCACGCGGACGCCCACGAGGAGCGCACGCTCGTCGAGGTCGAACGTCGGCTGGTGCAGGTCGCGCTGCTTCTCCTGGCCGTTCCACACGCCGAGGCGCGCGAACGAGCCGGGCACGTGCTCCAGGTACCAGCCGAAGTCCTCACCACCGGACGACTGCTCGGTGCCTGCGAGCGCGTCGTCGCCCAGTGCGGCCTCGATGCCGGCGCGCAGGATCTGGGTCGACTCGCGCTCGTTCACCACCGGCGGCACGCCGCGGCGGTGGTGCAGGTCGAAGCCGACGCCGGTGGGAGCCAGCAGACCCGTCACCAGGTCCTTGACCAACGGCTCCAGCTCGGCCCAGATGTCGCGGTCGCCGGTGCGCAGCGTGCCTCGCACCAGGCCGTCCTGCGGCACCGCGTTGGGCGCCTCGCCCGCGTGCACCGCGCCCCACACCAGGACGGTGCCGGAGCGGGGGTCGACGCGGCGCGACAGCATCGTCGGCAGGCCGGTGATGACCGTGCCGAGCGCGTGCACCAGGTCCGCGGTGAGGTGCGGGCGCGAGGTGTGGCCGCCCGGCGACGACAGCCGCAGCTCCAGCAGGTCGGAGGCCGACGTGATGGCGCCGATGCGCGTGCCGATGCGGCCGACCTGCAGGCGCGGGTCGCAGTGCAGACCGAAAATTCGCTCCACGCCGTCGAGTCCGCCCGCGGCCAGCACGTCGAGCGCGCCGCCCGGCATGACCTCCTCGGCCGGCTGGAACACCAGCCGGATGCGGCCGGGCAGCTCCGTCGCCGACGCGAGCGCCAGCGCGGTGCCGAGCAGGACCGTCGTGTGGGCGTCGTGACCGCACGCGTGCGACACACCGTCCACAGTGGATCCGAACGGCAGGCCGGTGTTCTCGTGCAGCGGCAGGGCGTCCATGTCCGCGCGGAGAGCCACGCAGCGGGGGCCGTGACCGATGTCGCAGATCAGGCCCGTGCCGCCGGGGAGGATGCGCGGCTTGAGGCCGACCTCGCGCAGCAGCTTCGCGACGAGTTCGGTGGTGTTGTACTCGCGCCGGGAGAGCTCGGGGTTGGCGTGGATGTGCCTGCGCCAGGCGACGACGTCGGCGGAGTTCGCCTTCAGCCAGTCGTCGAGCCAGGCGGGGCCACGGCCTTCTCCCAGATCATCCACAGGAGACATGCTCACCCCGGTGGGGTCCACGAGCATCTCGGTGGACGTCTTCACAGTTGAGGAGCCCGAAGGCCGGGAGTCCAGAACCGTCATGCCGCACCTCCGCGGGCCAGCAGCCGTGCTCGCTGCTGGGAATCGGTGGCTGTCGCGATCGTCGTCCAAGCCATGGCTAGTGCTCCGTCGAGGAGCGCACGGTCGGCCGACGCCGAGGCACAGGCGGTCGCGAACTCTAGTTGGTGGTTCACCGCGTCTCCGCAGTCGATTGCGATGGTCGGGTGGATGGCGGGCAACACTCTGGTGACGTTGCCCATGTCGGTGCTCCCGATCTTCTCTCGTTGTTCCTGTTCGGGCGAGAGCGGTCGTCTTCCCAGCTCAGTGGCCGCACGCCGGTAGGCGTCCGCCAGCCACGGATCGGGAGTCAACTCGGCGTAGATCGGTGAGACCTGCACGACCTCATGGGTGCAACCGGTCGCGAGCGCGCCGGCCGAGAAGCAGTCGCGGATCCGGTTCTCCAGACGCTGCAACGATTCCAGGTTTTCCGCCCTCACATCGAACATCGCCGATGCGCGGGCGGGTATTACGTTCGGCACGGTGCCGCCGTTGGTGACGATGCCGCTCACCATCTGGCCCGGTTCGAAGTGCTGCCGCAGCAGACTGATCGAGATCTGCGCGACGGTCACCGCGTCCGCGGCGTTGATGCCCAGGTGGGGGGCCGCGGCCGCGTGTGACGGCTTGCCCGTGTAGCGCACCTCGAGATCGGTGATGGCGAGCGATTTGGCGGCGCACGACTCGTACGGCGCCGGGTGCACCATCATCGAGAGCGAGACGTCGTCGAACACGCCCCGTTCCAGCATGAGCACCTTGCCGCCGCCGACCTCTTCCGCTGGAGTTCCGATCACCTTGACGGTGATACCCAACTGGTCGGCGATGTCACGCAGAGCAAGCGCCGAGCCGACGGAAGCGGCGGCGATGACGTTGTGCCCGCACGCGTGCCCGACTTCGGGCAGAGCGTCGTATTCGGCACAAAGTCCCAGCACCAGCTCGCCGTCGCCGTACGTCGCGACGAACGCGGTGTCGAGATCCGCGACCCCGCGGTCGACCTTGAAGCCCTCGCGAGCGAGCAGAGAAGTGATCTTCTCGACGCTGCGGTGCTCCTCGAAGGCCAGCTCAGGCTCTGCGTGGATCGAGTGCGACAGGTCCAGCAGCGCGTCCGAGTACCGCTCGACGGTCGAGCGTGTGCTGATCTTCAAGTCGGTACCCATTTGCCACCATCCTGCATCACCACTCACAGGACGCAGCGCGCTGATGATGATCAACCGGACGGCCGGTCGCGGCGCTGCGCCAAGCGGCGAGCGAGTTTCGGTCTGACCGATCAACGATGACGCAAATGGTCGCGAGACACGCTTAATTTTGACTATTACGTCCCAGCATGTGGGACGTGCGGTCTCAGCGCACCTACCGTTCGGCTAGCCCTTCTTGGCAGCCCGTTCCTTGCGCCACTTCGCCCACCGCTTCTTGTTGCGGTAGTAGACCAGCACGAACAGCAGCACGGCGATGCCGCCGATCCACAGCTTGCGCTTGGTCTCTTCACGGGTCTCAGGCGACGGCACCTGCGGTGCGTTCACGTCGGGAGCCGGGTTCACGGTCGTCTGCTGCGCAGCCGCCACAGGCGCGCTCGCCGCCTCTTGCGCGGACGCCACTCCGGCGATCCCGAGAACGCTCATCAGCGAGAACACGCAGGCCAGCAGCAACCTCGACATGGCCTGAACTCTACCTCGAATACCACGATCGAAGGTCACCCAAACTAGTTAAGCGCCTACCGTGAGTCCGATTGGAACGCCTTCAAAATCTGCTCGGCCGCAAGGGTGGCGGTGAGCTCTCCGAGGCGCACCTTCTCTTCCAGAGAGGGGGCGAGGGAACGCACGGCGGTGCTCTCGCGCACCTGCCGCCACAGTTCGTCGTGGACCATCATCCAGGTCCATTCGACCTGCTGACGGCGACGGCGTTCGTCCAGTTCCCCGGCGTCTTCCAGGATGCGCCGGTGTTCCATCACTCGGGACCACAGCTCGTCCAGACCGGCACCGGTGAGACCCGAGCAGGTGAGGACCGGCGGGTGCCACAACGCGTCCGGCGGGCGCAGCAGCTTCAGCGCCCCGGCCAGTTCGCGGGCGGCCTTGCGGGCATCGAGCTCGTGATCACCGTCTGCCTTGTTGACCGCGATGACGTCCGCGAGCTCCAGGATGCCCTTCTTGATGCCCTGCAACTGGTCGCCGGTGCGCGCGAGGGTGAGGAACAGCGAGCAGTCCGTCATGTTCGCGACGGCCACCTCGGACTGCCCGACGCCGACGGTCTCGACCAGCACCACGTCGAAGCCGGCGGCCTCGACCAGCACGATCGTCTCGCGGGTGGCCTGCGCGACGCCGCCGAGCGTGCCGGACGTCGGCGAGGGCCTGATGAACGCGTCCTGGTTCACCGACAGCCGCTGCATCCGAGTCTTGTCGCCCAGAATGCTGCCGCCGGTGCGGGTCGAGGACGGGTCGACGGCGAGCACCGCGACCCGGTGCCCCTGCTCGGTCAGCGTCGTGCCGAGGGCGTCGATGAACGTCGACTTGCCCACGCCGGGCACACCGGTGATGCCGACCCTGATCGCGTCGCCCGACTTCGGCAACAGCTCGATCAGCAGCTCCTGGGCCTTGGCCCGGTGCTCGGCGCGCGTCGACTCGACGAGCGTGATGGCCCTGGCCAGCACGCCGCGATTGCCGTCGAGGACGCCCTTGGTGTACTCGGCGACATCGATCACCCTAGCCATGGTGCTCGAGTTGCTTCGCGAGTTTCACCAGTAGGTCCTTCGCCGCGTCCGCGATCACGGTGCCGGGCGGGAAGATCGCCGCCGCACCCGCCGCGTACAGCTCGTCGAAGTCCTGCGGCGGGATCACGCCACCGACGACGATCATGATGTCCTCGCGGCCGAGCTTCGTCAGCTCCTCCTTCAGCGCCGGCACCAGCGTGAGGTGGCCGGCGGCGAGCGAGGACACGCCGACGATGTGCACGTCTGCCTCGACGGCCTGGCGCGCGACCTCGTCCGGCGTCTGGAACAGCGGGCCGACGTCGACGTCGAAGCCGAGGTCCGCGAACGCCGTGGCGATGACCTTCTGGCCGCGGTCGTGCCCGTCCTGGCCCATCTTGGCGACCAGAATGCGCGGCCGGCGACCTTCCTCCACCGCGAAGGCCTCGACGACCTCGCGGCAGGCGTCCACGTTGGACACCGATCCGACCTCCTGCCGGTAGACGCCGGAAATGGTGCGGATCTGGGCGGTGTGCCGCCCCCACACCTTGCCGAGGGACTCGGAGATCTCGCCGACGGTCGCCTTGGCGCGGGCGGCGTTGATCGCCAGCTCCAGCAGGTTGCCGCCGCCGTTCGCCGCGTTCGTGAGGGCGTCGAGCGCACTGTCCACAGCGGACTGGTCGCGCTCCTCCCTGAGCCTGCGCAGTTTCTCGAGCTGCTGCGTGCGCACACCGGCGTTGTCGACCTTGAGCACCTCGATCTGCTCGTCGGTGCCCACCAGGTACTTGTTGACGCCGATGACGGGCTGCCGTCCGGAGTCGATGCGCGCTTGGGTGCGGGCCGCCGCTTCCTCGATGCGGAGCTTCGGGATGCCTTCGTCGATCGCGCGGGCCATGCCGCCGGCCTTCTCGACCTCGGCGATGTGCTCCCACGCCTTGGCGGCGAGCTCGTTCGTGAGCCGCTCGACGTACGCGCTGCCGCCCCACGGGTCGATCACGCGCGTCGTGCCGGACTCCTGCTGGAGCAGCAGCTGCGTGTTGCGGGCGATGCGCGCGGAGAAGTCGGTGGGCAGCGCCAGCGCCTCGTCGAGTGCGTTGGTGTGCAACGACTGCGTGTGTCCCTGCGTCGCCGCCATCGCCTCGACGCACGTGCGCGCGACGTTGTTGAACACGTCCTGCGCGGTGAGGCTCCATCCGGATGTCTGGCAGTGGGTCCTGAGGCTGAGCGACTTCTGGCTCTTCGGCTGGAAGTCGTTCACGAGCTTGGCCCAGAGCAGCCGCGCGGCCCGCATCTTGGCGATCTCCATGAAGTAGTTCATGCCGATCGCCCAGAAGAAGCTCAGCCGTGGCGCGAACGCGTCGACGTCCAGCCCCGCTGCCTGACCTGCGCGGATGTACTCGACGCCGTCCGCGAGCGTGTACGCCAGCTCCAGGTCGGCCGTCGCCCCTGCCTCCTGCATGTGGTAGCCGGAGATCGAGATGGAGTTGTACTTCGGCATGTTCTGGCTGGTGTAGCTGAAGATGTCGGAGATGATCCGCATCGACGCCGCGGGCGGGTAGATGTAGGTGTTGCGGACCATGAACTCCTTGAGGATGTCGTTCTGGATCGTCCCCATGAGCTGCTCCGGCTTCACCCCCTGCTCCTCCGCCGCCACCACGAACAGCGCGAGGATCGGCAGCACCGCGCCGTTCATCGTCATCGACACGGACATCTTGTCCAGCGGGATGCCGTCGAACAGCGTGCGCATGTCGTAGATCGAGTCGATCGCCACCCCGGCCATGCCGACGTCACCGGCGACGCGCGGGTGGTCCGAGTCGTAGCCGCGGTGGGTGGCGAGGTCGAACGCCACCGAGAGGCCCTTCTGGCCGGCCGCGAGGTTGCGGCGGTAGAAGGCGTTCGACTCCTCAGCAGTGGAGAAACCCGCGTACTGGCGGACGGTCCACGGCTGGTTGACGTACATCGTGGGGTACGGGCCGCGGAGGAACGGCGCCACGCCGGGGTAGGTTCGCAGGAAGTCGAGACCGTCCACATCGGACGGACCGTAGACCGGCTTGACCGCGATGCCCTCCGGCGTCTCCCACGGCGGCAGGTCGGTCTCGTACTTCGCCTGCGGGAGCGGGCCGAGGTCGATGTCCGCGAAGTTGGGGATCATCGCTCCACTCCCAGGAATCCGTAGGTGTCGTTGAGGATCTCGAGCGCCGGGCATCCCGTGTAGACGAAACCGTCGACGTCCGCGTCGGTCTTCTTGCCCGCCAGGAGTACCCGCTCGGCTCCGGCCTGACGCAGCGCCTCGACGGCGGGGACGGCCTGGTCGGCATAGCTGGTGTCGCTGCCGCACAGGACGGCGACCTTGGCGCCGGACTCCTTGAACCTCTGGGCCACGTCTTCGGGGGTCTTGGTCGCGCCCGCGTTCGGGGTGGCGAAACCGCCGGCGTTGAAGAGGTTCGCGGCGAAGGTGGCTCTGGCGGTGTGGGCGGCGACCGGGCCGAGGGTGGCCAGGAAGACCTGCGGCCGTTCGGGCTGGGCGTCGGCCAGGTCGCGCAGCTCCTCGAAGGCCTGTGCGTAACGGACGCGCGGCAGCCCGAAATTGTCAGACCTGCCTGAGAAACTTGGGATGGGGGGTGTTTCCCCCCAGGGGGCCTGCGAGTCCGAATCGATTCCGACCGCGGGCTCGGCTCCGGTTTCAGCGGCGGGCGCGGCGGGCTCGCGGACGACCGGCTTCTCGCCGAGGTTCGGGAACTCGCTCACCCCCGTGATCGGGTCGCTCCGGTTCGCGAGCCGGGCCGACCGGGCCTCCCAGGTGGCAGCGATCCGCGAGGCGACCAGCGACCGAGCCGAGTCCAGCCCACCCGCCCGTTCGATCTCCTGGAACCACGCCCAGGCCGACACGGCCAGCGAGTCGGTCAGCTTCTCCACGTACCAGGACCCGGCCGCGGGGTCGATCACCTCGCCGAGGTGCGACTCCTCCAGCAGCAGGTTCTGCGTGTTGCGCGCGATCCGCCTGGCGAACTCGTCCGGCAGCCCGATCGCCGCGTCGAACGGCTGCACCGTCACCGCATCCGCCCCACCGAGACCGGCAGACAAGCACGCCACGGTGGTGCGCAGCATGTTCACCCACGGGTCGCGGCGGGTCATCATCGCCGACGACGTCACGGCGTGCTGCACCTGCACGGCATCAGAAACGCCGGACACCTCGGCCACGCGCGCCCACAGCCGACGAGCGGCGCGCAGCTTGGCGATCGTCATGAACTGGTCGGCCGTCGCGGCGTAGCGGAACTCGAGCTGCGCGAAAGCCTCCTCAGCCGAAAGCCCCGCACCGGTCAGAGCGCGCAGGTGCGAAACAGCCAGCGCGAGAGAGGCGCCCAGCTCTTCGGAGTCGGAGCCACCGGCGTCGTGGAACGGCAACGCGTCCACCACGACGGTCCGCAGCCAGGGGAACTGCGATCGAGCCTGCTTGATGACGTCGAGGGCCTCGCCGTGAGGCGTCAGAGCCAGGTTGCCGCGCACCTCGTCGGCCAGCAGCGGCGCCTGGTCGTAGATCCGCAGCATCGCGCGTGCGGCGTCCACGGAGCCGTCGAGGACGATCGGCGCGAGGTCGAGGTACACGCCGTCGAGCAGACGTTCCAGCGACGCGGCCGGCACGGCGAGCCACAGGGAGGTGACGCCGCCCTCCAGGTCGTTCATCAGAGCGACCGGATCGGGCACGGCGTGGCGCTGCCGGATGTCCCAGCCCTGCTTCACCGGAGCGAGCGCGTAGGGCTCCAGGGCGTCGTCGAGGGTGTAGAGCGGCTGGAGTTCGATGCCGTCGTACGTCTTCGTGACCAGGGAGTCGAAGCTCGCGCCGGTCTTGCGGAGCACGGCGTCGACCAGCTCTCGCCACTGTTCCCTCGACGCTGAGGGGAACTCGTTCGGGCGGAATTCGGCGGTCAATGCCAACTCCATCATGCGTTGCAGTGTTACCGACCAGTACCGACACGGCTATGTGAGGTTCACCGCCGTTAACGATGCAGTCAGTGTGTCAGGAACAATTGAGGCGTGGACAAAGGTGACCTGAAGCGCCTGATCGCAGATCGATATCGGCTGCTGCACGTGCTCGGTCAGGGCTCGATGGGCACCGTGTGGGCCGCTCACGACGAGGTGCTGGGCAGGCAGGTCGCGGTGAAGGGCATCCTGCAGACGCCCGGCATGCCCGAGGTCGAGGCCGCTCAGCTGCGTGAACGGACCATGCGCGAGGCGCGGGCCGTCGCCGCGTTGTCCCACCCGAACCTCGTGACGCTCTACGACGTCCTGCAGCAGGACGGCGACCCGTACGTGGTGATGGAACTGGTGCCGTCCCGCAGCCTCGGCGAGGTGCTGCAGGAACAGGGCTGCCTCACCGAGAAGCAGGGCGCGGCGGTGCTGGACGCGATCGCGGCGGCGCTGGCGTCGGCGCATCGGGCCGGCATCACGCACCGGGACGTGAAGCCCGGCAACGTGCTCATCGCCGACGACGGCCGGGTGAAGCTCACGGACTTCGGCATCGCGCGCAACGTCGCCGAGGCCACCATGACCGCGCGCGGCATCACGCTCGGCACGCCCGCCTACATCGCGCCGGAGGTGGCTCAGGGCGGTGACGTGTCGGCGGCCGCGGACAGGTGGTCGCTGGGCGCGACGATGTGGGCCGCGATGTCCGGCGAGCCGCCGTACGTGGGCCGCAACGTCATGCAGACGATCAACTCGGTGATCCACGGCGACGTGCCGGTGCCGGCGGGTGCCGGGCGGCTCGCGCCGGTGATCAGCGGGTTGATGCAGAAGGACCCGGCCGAGCGGCTGTCGCTGGTCGACGTGCGCAGGCAGGTCTACCCGCTGCTGCCGGAGCCGGGCACGGACGCGTTCGAGGTCCGCGAACCGGTGCAGGTGCCGATCGTCGTGCGGCCCAAGCCGAAGATCGAGCCGGACGCGCCGCTGGCGGACGACCCCGGCCCGTTGCCGTTCATGATCACGAAGCCGATGGCGCCGGAGCGGCGACGCGGACGCGTGGCCACGACGTTCGTGCTGGTGGCGGCGGTCCTGCTGTTCGTGGCCGGCTCCGGCGGCGGGTTCGCGCTGACCAGGCTGGCCGCGGGCGCGCCGCTGCTGCCGCCGGCCGAGCAGACGCTGCCCACCCTGCCGACCCTGCCCACGTCGGCGACCCTGCAACCCCGCACCCTCTCGGCCGTGCTGGCGAACGGCGACCAGGGCGGCAGGTTCACGCTGAACGTCGAGCAGAGCTGGTCGGTCTACACCGAGCAACGTGCCGCCGACCAGCGGTTCCCGGTCTCGGCGATGGTGCACCTCGTGTCGGGCAGCGGCGCGTACGAGGTGACGGTGCAGCGGTTCCCCGAGTACTACCCGAAGCGCGACATCGACACGTACGTGGCCGGCGTGCAGGGACGCTGGCCCGGCAGGTTCTTCGGCGGCGAGACGACCTCGACGCCGGACCTCCCCGGGCCGCGCAGCGAGAACAGCATCCAGTTCCTCTACAAGACGGTCGAGGGTGACGAGCCCACCGCGCTGCGCAGGTCGCACTTCTCCCGCCTGCTCCCCTACGGCAACGACCTGTGGGTGGTCGAGGTCATCGTGCCGACCGAGCAGGAGGACGAGGCCCGCGTGCGACTGTTCGACGCGATCGCCTCCACCTTCGCACCGGTTTAAGCTCTCGCGGTGACTCCAGAAGAGCTGGCCGGCAAGGCCGCGGAAGAGATCCAGAGCCGCACCGGCAACGCGAAGCACGACATCGCCATCGTGCTCGGCTCGGGCTGGCGGCCCGCCGCCGACGTGATCGGCGAACCGGTCACCGAGATCCCGGTGGGCGAGCTGACGGGCTTCGAGGCGCCGACCGCGCTCGGCCACGGCGGCACCATCCGTTCCGTCGAGGTCGGCGGCAAGAAGGTCCTCGTCGTTCTCGGCCGCACCCACGGCTACGAGGGCAAGGGCGTCCAGAAGGTCGTGCACGGCGTGCGCACCATCGCCGCCGCGGGCGTGTCCACGGTCGTGCTGACCAACGCGGCCGGTGGCCTGCGTCAGGGCATGTCCGTCGGGCAGCCCGTGCTGATCTCCGACCACCTGAACCTGACGGCCGTGTCGCCACTGGTCGGCGCACGGTTCGTCGACCTCACGGACCTGTACTCGCCGCGGCTGCGCAAGGTCGCGCAGGAGATCGACTCGTCGCTGGAGGAGGGCGTGTACGCCGGGCTCCCGGGCCCGCACTTCGAGACGCCCGCCGAGATCCGGATGCTCCGCACGATGGGCGCGGACCTGGTCGGCATGTCGACCGTGCACGAGGCGATCGCCGCACGCGCCGAGGGCGTCGAGGTGTTCGGTCTGTCGCTGGTCACGAACCTCGCGGCGGGCATCACCGGTGAGCCGCTGAACCACCAGGAGGTGCTGGAGGCCGGCGCCGCCGCCGCTCAGCGCATGGGCACGCTGCTTCGTGAGCTGGTGGACCGCGCATGAGCCTGCCGCCGGCACTGCGTGACGCGACGTTCCGGTGGATCGCTGACGACCCGTCGGACGCGACTCGAACCGAGCTGCAGGGCGTGTTGGCACGGGCGATGGGCGGCGATCCCGCCGCGCTGGAAGATCTCCAGGACCGCATGGCCGGGCCGCTGACGTTCGGCACCGCCGGGCTGCGCGGGCCGGTGCGGGCGGGCACCAACGGCATGAACGTCGCCACGGTGGTCCGCACGACGGCCGGCCTGGCGTCGTGGCTCGGTGGGACCGGCCTGGTGTTCGTCGGCCGGGACGCCCGGCACGGCTCGGAGGACTTCGCCGTGGCCGCCGCCGAGGTGATGGCGGCCGCGGGCTTCGACGTGCGCGTGCTGCCAGGCCCGTTGCCGACGCCCGTGCTGGCGTACCTGGTGCGCGCACATGGTGCGGTGGCGGGGATTCAGATCACCGCGTCGCACAACCCGCCCGCGGACAACGGCTACAAGCTGTACCTGACCGGTGGTTCGCAGATCGTGCCGCCCGCCGACGGCGAGATCGAGAAGGCGATCGAGGCCGTTCCGGCCGCGGTGTCCGTGCCTCGCAACGTCACCTACACCACGGTTTCCGACGCCGAGGTGGACGCGTACCTGGAACGGGTGGCGTCACTGCCTCGCGGGAACTCCCGTTCGCTGAAGATCGCGTTGACGCCGATGCACGGCGTGGGTGGCGCGTTCGCCGTGGAAGCGTTGCGGCGCGCGGGTTTCACCGACGTGCACGTGGTGCGGTCGCAGGCGGTGCCGGACCCGGACTTCCCGACCGTGGTGTTCCCGAACCCGGAGGAGCCCGGCGCGTCCGACGAGCTGCTTTCCCTTGCAGCGTCGGTGAACGCGGACCTGGCCATCGCGCTGGACCCGGACGCGGACCGGTGCGCGCTGGGCGTCAAGGACGGCGACAAGTGGCGGATGCTGCGCGGCGACGAAACGGGCGTGCTGCTCGGTTCGCTCGTGTTGTCGACCACCGAGTCCACGGATCCGTTGGTGGCAACGACGATCGTGTCGTCGTCACTGCTGAAGTCGATCGCGGCCGCGCACGCTGCCCGGTACGCGGAGACGCTGACGGGCTTCAAGTGGCTGGCGCGCGCGGGCGAGGGCCTGGTGTTCGCCTACGAGGAAGCACTCGGCAACTGCGTCGATCCCGAGCACGTCGCGGACAAGGACGGCATCTCGGCCGCCGTCGTCGCCGCTGATCTGGCCGCCGGGCTGAAGGCCTCCGGCCGCACGTTGCTGGACGCGCTGGACCAGCTCGCGACGGACCACGGGCTGCACCTGACCGACCAGGTCTCCTTGCGGTACACCGATCTGAGCCTGATCGGCGCGACGATGGCCAGGCTGCGCTCCGCACCGCCTGCCGACTTCGCGGCGGAAGACCTGCTGCCCAGCGCGGACGTGCTGCGGTGGACGGCGGACGGTGTGCGCGTGATCGTGCGCCCGTCCGGTACCGAGCCGAAGCTCAAGGCCTACCTGGAGGTCGTGGAACCGGTCACGGACGGACTGGAGTCCGCCCGTGCGTCAGGTAGGGCCCGGTTGGCTGAACTGCGAGAACGGGTGACTGCGCTCGTCAGCTAGACATCAGCGCGATCGTCAGTGCGAGCGCGGCGAGGACGAAACCCCCGCCGGCCACGAAGTAGGCCCTTCTGGTCGGCGGGGACACCGCGTTGCGGCGTCCCTCGGTGACCGCCGCGACGGCGATCCGGCCGAAGATGTACGCGATCGCGCAGAGCCCCACGCCGAGTCCGAGCAACATCGTGTTGACGTCCCACGGGCTGTGGTCGAACCCGGGCCACAACGACGCGAACAGGGGCCCGATCCCGATCATCCCGATGCCGACCGCAAGGCCGAAACCCCAGGTGATGCGGCGCTGACGAGGACTGGTGTGCATAAGGGCAGTGGTCTTCATGGTCCCTCCTGTGTACACCCGTTAAGACGTGCTTCCGGCCGCGGGGTTCCGTTTGCTCATCAACAAGAAGGCCTGCGGCCCGCCTTCGTCCACACCCTTCTGACGTTGCAGGCGTGCCACTTCGTTGAACCCGGCTTCGGTCGCGTTGCTCACGGTCTTGTCGATGTCGTGCCAGTGGACGCAGAGGTCCACGTCGTGGCCGTACGCGAAGTCGAGGCGTTTCTTCAGGTCACCCATCTTGAAGGCGTGCAACAGGTGTCCACCAGGCTTCAGGACACGGTGGAACTCCTGCCACGGCACCTCGTCCGCCGGCATGTGGACCGTGGAGTACCAGACGACGGCGCCGCCGAGGCTGTCGTCTGCGAGGTCCAGGCTCGTGATGTCGCCCTGGGTGAAGGTGAGGTGCGGGTAGAGCCTTCTCGCCTGGTCGAACATGCCGTCGGAGAGGTCGATGCCGAACGCGTCGAGGCCGAGTTCGTGCAGGTGCTGGGTGATGCGGCCGGTGCCGCAGCCGAGGTCCGCGACCGGGCCCTCGGTGAGTTCGGCGAACGCGCGCATGATCGCGGCGTCGAGCGGGCGGCCGTCGTGGGCGTCCGGGATGAGCTGGGCGTAGCTGGCGGCGACGATGTCGTAGGAGGCGCGGGTCACGGGCGCTCATGTTGCCGAACTACTGGCGGGGGCGTGGGAGCTTTTCGGCGATACCCCGACGCGGGCCCTGCTCGCCTCGATGTGCGAATCACCGAAAGGACTCCACGTCGCTCCACCGGTCCGCAGACCGATCACTCGCCGCAGTCCTGAGCACACCCTCGCTGTTCCGCTTCGAACGAGGTTGCGAACGTCCAGATCACCCGTCAGCGTGTGCACATGCCGCGCCTCTTGATCGTCCACCACACGCCGTCGCCCGCCGTCCAGGCGATGTTCGAGGCCGCGGTCGCCGGCGCGTCCACCCCCGAGATCGAGGGCGTCGAGGTGGTCCGCCGAGCCGCGTTGTCCACAACCGCTGTGGATGTCCTGGAAGCCGACGGCTACCTGCTGGGCACGCCCGCGAACCTCGGTTACATGAGCGGTGCGTTGAAGCACTTCTTCGACACCGTCTACTACCCGTGTCTCGACTCCACGCGTGGCAGGCCGTTCGGGCTCTACGTGCACGGCAACAACGACACGACGGGTGCGGTGCGCAGCGTGGAGACCGCCACGACCGGGTTGGGCTGGGAGAAGGCGGCGCAGCACGTGGTCGTCACGGGCGAGCCGGGGAAGGCCGACCTGGAGGCGTGCTGGGAGCTCGGCGCCACCGTTGCGGCCCAGTTGTCCACATGAACCCGGGGTTGTCCACAGCCTCTTGTCCCCAACCTGTGGACAACCCCGGGGATATGTTCGAACGTATGTTCTAGCGGCCGATCGAGCTCATGTCCGGGTACCGGTCTCCGGCCACGGCCGACGCGGGCACGGCGGCCTCGATCGCGGCGAGGTCGTCGGCGGACAGCTCCAGCGAGGCCGCCGCCACGTTCTCCTCCAGGTACTTGATCCGCTTCGTGCCCGGGATGGGCACGACGTCCTGGCCGCGGTGCTGCACCCACGCCAGCGCCAGCTGACCGGCGGTCACGCCGCGGTCCGCCGCCAGAGCGCGCAGCGCCTCCACCATCTTGAGGTTCGCGTCGAGGTTCGAGCCGGTGAACCGCGGCTGCGCGACGCCGCGGAAGTCGCCGGCGCCGAAGTCCGCGGCAGAGGTGAAACGACCGGTCAGCACGCCACGGCCCAGAGGCGAGTACGGCACGATGCCGACGCCCAGCTCACGGGCCGTGGGCACGATCTCGGCCTCGATGTCGCGCGACCACAGCGACCATTCGCTCTGCAGAGCGGTGATCGGGTGCACGGCGTGGGCGCGGCGCAGCGTCGAAGCGCCTGCCTCCGACAGGCCGAGGAACCGCACCTTGCCCTCGGTGACCAGCTCGGACATCGCGCCGACGGTCTCCTCGATCGGCGTGTCCGCGGGCACCCGGTGCAGGTAGTACAGGTCGATCGCGTCCACGCCGAGGCGCTTCAACGAGCCCTCGACCGCCGACCGCACGTAGGCGCGGTCGCCTCGGACGGAACGGCCGCCGCCCTCTTCGCGGACGATGCCGAACTTCGTGGCCAGCACGTAGTTCGAACGGCCCGCGAGCGCGCGGCCCACCAGTTCCTCGTTCACGTGCGGCCCGTACATGTCGGCGGTGTCGATCAGCGTCACGCCGAGCTCCAGGGCCCGGTGGATCACCGCGATCGACTCCGACTCGTCGCCGGCGCCGTAGAACTCCGACATTCCCATGCAGCCGAGGCCCTGCGGCCCGACCTCGAGCGATCCCAACAAACGGCTCACGCCGTCGCCTCCAAGTCCTGCTCGACCACCGCGTAGTGGTCGATCTTGTAGTCGAGCACCTCCAGGCACGTCTGCAGCTCCGCGATGCGGGCGCGGACGTCACCTCGGTGTTCGACGAGAATCTGCTTGCGGCGGCCTGCCGTGAGGTCGCCGTGGTGCCTGAGCTGCGCGAACTCGCGCATCATGCGGATCGGCATGCCGGTCGTGCGCAGGCGCGTCACGAAGGCCAGCCAGCCGAGGTCCTCCTCCGAGTAGCTGCGACGGCCGCCCGAGTCACGCGCTGGCGGGTCGACGAGCCCGATTCGTTCGTAGTAGCGCAAGGTGTCGATGGACAACCCACTGCGCTGCGCGGCTTGGGCTATCGAGTAACTCACGAGTTCGACGCTAAGACCTGGAGTGCACTCTAGGTCAAGCGGAATCCTTCGGGAGTCCCCACGCTTCGAGATGGCCCGCCATCTCCGGGACGTCGATCTTGTCGCGGCCGAGGGATCGGACGAGGTCGAGCGCGTCGTCCTCGTCGGCGTCGATCCAGTAGCCGTTGATGTCGCACATCGTGACGGCGGCGACCCAGGCCAGCCGCCAGTTCCCCTCGACCAGGGGGCGGGTTCGGACGATCGAGTCGAGCAGAGCGGAGGACTTCAGCCACAGCGTGTCGTAGGCCTCCACGCCGAGCACGGTGGCGCGGGGACGGTAGGCCGCCGTGTCCAGCAGGCCGATGTCCCTGACGAGAAGATCGCCACCGGTCACGGCCGTGGCCAGCACTAAGAGGTCCCCGGCGTCGAGGTAGGAGATCACGGCACCCAGTTGATCACAGAGGTCTGACAGTTTCAGGAAGAACCGAGCCTATCCAAAAGACCTCGGTACTTCGGCAGGACTCGCCCAAGCACCTCGCCGAGCTTCTCCTCCTGCTGCATGCGCTGGTAGCGATCCGCGATCGCCAGCCGCACGACCTCCTGCTTGGAGCGCCCCTCGGACTGCGCCAGTTCGGCGAGCCGCAGGTTCTCCTCCTCGGTCAACCGCAAGGTCATCGCCATGGAGTGACGGTATCAACCTGATACCACTCAGGCCAGCGGCCGTTAGGATTGCGTGATGCCCAGGCCCAAGACCCACGACGACGCTCTGCGACGGCGTCTGCTCGAGCGAGCGGGCGAGTTGCTCAGCACCGAGGGCCCCGCCGCGGTGAGCCTGCGCAAGATCGCTACGGACGTCAACACCTCGACGACGGCGGTCTATTCCCTCTTCGGCGGAAAACCAGCGCTGCTCGAGGCGCTCTACGACGAGGCGTTCACCCAGTTCGGCAAGAACCTCGCGGCGGTTCCGGTCACCGACGACCCCGCGGAGGACCTGCTGCAGATCGGGCTCGCGTACCGGCGCGGCGCGCTGGAGGACCCGCAGTTCTACTCGGTGCTCTACTCGAAGGTCGTCGAACCGACGAAGGAGATGAGCCGCGCGGCGGGCAGGACGTTCGCGCCGGTGATCAACGCGGTGCGGCGCGCGGTGGAGCAGGGCGTCTACGTCGCGGAGGACCCGGAGCAGATCGCGATGTCGATGTGGGGCATCGCGCACGGCCTGGTGAGCCTGGAGCTCAACGGGAACCTGCCGCCCGGCATCGACGCGGCCGCCACGTACGAACTGGCGTTGCGCGCGCACGGCAGGGGTTGGCGGACGGACTCCGTGAACACCACGGAATCCGGGGAGGCGGCCGCCGCGAAACCTCCCCGGACCCGCTGAACTGTCCGGTTAGGACAGTCCGTCTCGGTGGTGCGGTCTTACTCGAGGGCCCCGTCGAGCGCCTTGATCAGTTCGCCGTTGGCGGTGTCGCCGTCGAGGGACCAGATCATCGCGCCGCCGAGCCTGCGGTCGTTGATGTAGCGGGCCTTGCGCTTCATCTCGGTCGCGTCGTCGTAGGTCCACCACGTCTTGCCGTCGTAGATCCACGCGAAGCCGGCCTTCTCGTCGCGGTAGACCTTGTACGCGTTGCCGGGCTCGGAGAGCTTCGCCTTGATGCGGTGGAAGTCCTCGTAACCGGCCTCGTACTTGGCGGGCGCCGGCACACCGGTGCCGAACAGGCCGTTACGCTTGCCGGGGGCGACGCCGTCCCAGCCGCGGCCGTAGAACGGAACGCCGAGCACGGCCTTCGAGCGCGGAGCACCGCGACGGAGCCACGCGTTGACCGTCACCTCGGAGCTGAACTCGAACTCCGACGGGTCACCCTTGGGCACCTTCAGCGCGGACTGCTGGTTCGCCGGGGCGTCCCAGGCGCCGTGGTAGTCGTAGCCCTGCAGCGTGCCGAAAGTGAGGTAGGTGAACACCTTCGCGACCTCGAAACCCGCGTCGACCTGCTTGGGGTCGGCCGGCAGGAACGCCGTCAGGTCGCGGTTCCAGCCCATCTGCCTGCGGTACTCGGCGAGCAGCTTGGTGAAGTTCTGCTTGTCCTCAGGACGAATGACGTTCGGCGGGGTCGGGTTGCCCGCGCTCGACGGCCACTCCCAGTCGAGGTCGACGCCGTCGAAGACGCCCTTCGCGGCACCAGCGGGCAGACCGGGCAGGTCACCCTTGATCCACATGTCGGTGCACGACTTGACGTGCGCGGCCCGCGACTCGGGCGTCAGCGCGGCGTTGGAGAAGTAGCGCGAGCCCGTCCAGCCGCCCAGCGAGATGTTGATCCTCAGCTTGGGGTACTTGGCCTTGAGCTGCTTGAGCTGGTTCAGGTTGCCCAGCAGGACCTGGCCCGCTTCGTCGGCCTTGCCGCTCACGGACTGCTCCGCGGTGTAGGGCATCTGCCAGTCGGCCCACGGGTCGGCGCTGACGCACTTGCCCGACTCGTCGAGGAAACCGAAGGCGTAGTTCAGGTGCGTGAGCCGCGCGGCGGCCCCGCTGTCCACGAGGTTCTTGACGCGGAAGTTCCGGTCGTACACGCCCCACTGGATGAAGTACCCAACGGTGCGGGTCTTCGAGTAACCGTGGTGCCCATTGGTCTCGACGTCGGCGTTCGCGGGCGCAACAGCCAGCGACGCGGACAGGGCGCCGACCGCGAGAGCGGCGACACCCCATCTCCGTCTGGACATGAGTCTCCTAAGTCGTTCGCGGCAGCGGCGATGTGGTCCACAGCACGATAGGCCTGAGGTCTAGACCACTGCTACGTCCGATCGGAGGTATGTCCTAAACCGCCCCGTACAGCCGGTCACCGGCGTCGCCCAGACCGGGCACGATGAAGCCGGAGTCGTTCAGCCTCTCGTCCACCGACGCCGTGATGAGACGGCACGGCAGCTTCGAGTCCTCCAGGTGATTGATTCCCTCAGGCGCCGCGAGCACGCACACGGCCGTCACGTCGGTCGCGCCGCGCTGGGTCAGCAGGCGGATCGTGTACGCCATCGAACCGCCGGTCGCGAGCATCGGGTCGAGGACGAACACCGGGCGTCCCGCGAGGTCCTCCGGCAGAGACTCCATGTACGGCGTCGGCTGCAACGTCTCCTCGTCGCGGGCCAATCCGACGAACCCCATCTGGGCGTCCGGGATCAGCTTGTGCGCCTGGTCGGCCATGCCGAGCCCCGCTCGCAGCACCGGCACCAGCAGTGGCGGGTTCGCGAGCTTGTAGCCGGTGGTACGGGCCACCGGTGTGTGCGTGCGGTCTTCCTTCAGCGGCGCCTCGCGCATCGCTTCGTAGACCAGCATCACGGTGAGTTCCTGCAACGCGGCGCGGAATGCGGCATTGTCCGTGCGCGCGTCACGCATCGTTGTGAGTCTCGCCTTGGCGAGTGGATGATCGACGACCAGGACGTCCATGCTCGACACCGTAACCCGCTGGGAGGAGCTAGGGGTGTTCGAAGAGATCTACCGCGAGGCACGTCAGCGCATCGTCGGTCTGACGATGGGCTTGACCGCCGACGAGCTCGCACGGACCGTGCCCGCCTGTCCTGAATGGACCGTGCACCAGGTGATCGCGCACCTGTCGGGCGAGTCGTCCGATCTGGTCAACGGACGCATGGAGGGCGCGCCGTCGGACGAGTGGACGGCGCGGCACGTCGCCGAGCGCGCGGACGTCCCGGTGGAAGACCTGTTGGAGCAGTGGAACGCCTTCGGCGACAAGATCAGCGAGATGCCGCGCCTGCCGTTCCAGCTGGCACTGGACGCGATCACGCACGAGGCCGACCTGCGCGCGGCACTCGGCAGGGAACGCCTGCCGGACGCCGTGTGGCAGCCGACCCTGGTGTGGATGGCGCCGCGCGTGCTGACGGACGTGACGGTGAAGACCGAGTTCGGCGACCTCGGCGACGGCCCGATCACGCTGGAGGTCGAGGGCTACGAGCTGTGGCGCGCGTTCTTCGGCAGGCGTTCGCGCGCCCAGATGGAGTCGTGGAACTGGTCGGACCGGTCGCCGATCGAGAAGATCTCGTTCTTTCCCACGCGAGAGAGCGACCTGGTGGAGTAAACGCCGTTAACTGAAGAGGTGTAGGGTCGGCCGCGTGACAGACCACGTGCGCATCGGAGTGCTCGGCGCGGCCATGATCGCGCCACCCGCTGTCATCCGTCCGGCCCGCTCCTCGACGGTCGCCGAAGTGGTGGCGATCGCCGCGCGATCGGCCGACAAGGCCAAGGCCTTCGCCGACAAGCACGGCATTGCGCGCGTGCACGGCTCGTACGAGGACCTGCTGGCGGACCCGGCGGTGGACGCCGTCTACAACCCGCTGCCCAACGGCCTGCACGGCAAGTGGACGCTCGCCGCGCTGGAGGCCGGCAAGCACGTGCTGTGCGAGAAGCCGTTCACCGCGAACGCCGCCGAAGCCGCCACCGTCGCCAAGGCCGCCGAAGCGTCCGGCCTGGTGGTCATGGAGGCGTTCCACTACCGCTACCACCCGCTGGCCCTGCGCGTCGCCGAGATCATCTCCTCCGGCGTGCTCGGCCCGTTGCGGCACGTGGAGGCCTCGGTCTGCTTCCCGCTGCCGATGTTCTCCAACATCCGTTACGACTACTCGCTCGCGGGCGGCGCGATGATGGACGCCGGCTGCTACGCCGTGCACATGGCACGGCTGCTGGGTGCCGAAGAGCCCGAGGTGCGGTCCGCGAAAGCGTTGCTGCGCGGGCCTTCCATCGACCGCGCGATGCGTGCCTCGCTGCGATTCCCTTCCGGCCACACGGGTTCCGTGCACGCCTCGCTGTGGTCGTCGACGGTGTTCAAGCTGTCGATGAAGGCGGTCGGCGAGAACGGCACGCTGAGCGTCTTCAACCCGCTCGGCCCGCAGGCGTTGCACCGCTTGTCGTTGAAGCTCAAGGACAAGAAGTCGTCGGAGACCTTCGGGAAACGCGCGACGTACGCCTACCAGCTCGACGCGTTCACCGACGCCGTGCTGCACGGCAAGCCGTTCCCGACGACCGCGGACGACGCGGTGAAGAACATGACGGTGATCGACTCGATCTACCGGGCGGCCGGACTGCCGCTGCGCCAGCCGACTCCGTGACCCAGGTCACCCAACCTCCCCCGTTCCGCGCCGTGTCCTGAGTGCGGACGGAAGGGGGAGGGTTGGCCGACAACGAGTACACCGAGTACGTCACGGCGGCACTGCCTTGGTTGCGGCGCACGGCCTACCTGCTCTGCGGCGACGTGCACAGCGCCGACGACGTCGTGCAGGTCGCGATCACACGGCTCTACACGAACTGGCGAAGAGCCAAGGCCGCCGACAACATCGACGCGTACGTGCGGACGATCCTCGTGCGCACGTTCCTCAACGAACGCAGGCGGCCGTGGAGCCGCGTGCGCCTGCTGGACCGGGTCGACGAGCTGCGCGCCGTCGCGAACCCGGACGTCGAGACCCGTGAGGAAGTCCGGGTCGCCCTGATGCGCGTGGCACCCGGCCAGCGCGCGGTGCTCGTCCTGCGATTCCTGTTCGACCTGCCCGTCGCCGAGGTCGCGCGTGTCCTGAAGTGCTCGGAAGGCACCGTGAAGAGCCAGACGTCGGAAGGGCTCGCGGCCCTGCGCACACAGTTGGGAGTGACTCAGTGATGTCCGAAGAGGACGGTGCCCGGCTGCTCGGGTCGCTGCGGACCGTGGAGGCGCCCGCGTCGGACGGGGTCAGCGTGTCGCGGGCCATCAGGACCGGGAAGCGCACGAGGTCGTTGCGGGTGGCGGCGGCCGGGGTGCTGGTGCTGATCGTCGCCGGCGTGCTGCCGTTGCTGCTCCGGCCGGGCGGAGCGCCTCCGGCAGCCGGGTCCGCGTTCGATCCGTTGGTGCGCAACGTGAGCGTGCGTGAAACCGACGGGCTGCGGCCGTGGAGCTACATCACCGGGTGGGACATGCAGGTGATCCTCCTGCGGCCGGTCAGCAACGGCGACCAGGCGGGAAGCGTCAACGTCTTCACCGCGGACAGCTTCCGCTATCCGGCGGGTGAGCCCGTGCCGGACGTCAACGGCATGCGCGCGCGGTGGAACGGCGACTCGCTGGCACTCGAGTGGTCGCCGGGCGCGTGGGCGGTCGTGAGGGTCCAGGGCTTCCCCGACGACCGCGAGCGGACGCGACGCCTCGCGGAGAACTTGACGTTCGGCGAGCACATCGCGATCAAGGTCCCGTACACCGTGGAGACCTCCTGGAAGCTCAACCGCGTCTTCGACGACGACGGCGACGTCCAGCTGGAGTTCGAGAACGGCATCCGGCTCGCCCTTCGCGGCGGCGTCGGCTTCGCGCAGGGCGAGGCGCCTCGCGCGGAGGTGGAGGCGCTGGAGAAGTCGTTGCGACTGGCCAACCCTCCGGTGACCAACCCGTTCCGATGACCACCTGATCAGGGGCCCGCACAACCCGATCCGGGAGTAAAGAATCACCAAAGCAGCTCCGAAGAGTCTCGTAGCCAGTTGAGACGCGGAGGTGCGAACGGTGACGATCGAACAGAAGCCCGTCCAGCAATTGTGTGAATCCCCGCTGGTCATCCTGGGTGTGTCGGGGTCACTCGCCGTGTTGATCGGTGTGCTGCCGCTGACGTGGGGCTACAGCCCGGCGCTCGCGGCGGCGCTCGCCGCTCTCCTCGTGATCGCTTTCGCGATCACGGTCAAGTACGCGCCGAACCGCAAGTGAGCGTTCTCGGCCTCGTCGACGTTCAGGCCTCCTGACCTGCTGTGCAAGATTGTTCCAACATCGAATGGATAGCGTTTTCGGCATGAGGATGTTCAACCGTCTCGCCACCGCACTGACCGCCGCCGGGTTGTTGCTGGGGGCCGCCGTTGTCGCCGCACCGGCCGCGTCGGCCACCGGTTGCAGCCAGGGCAGCGGGTTCCGGAACTGCCGCTACGACTACAACGGCGATTTCGTCAGCGTCACCGCTTACCCCGGGATCATCAAGGCCGGGCTGAACAACAGCCGCAACGTCGACGTGTGGATCGACAGCGACAGGACCAACCACCTCGCCGCCGGTCGCGGTTACGCCCAGTACCGCTACTCGGGCTCGCCGCTGCGCTGGCGCGGGTGCTCGTGGTTCTACAACCAGTTCGGCGACCGGTTCGTCGCCTGCACGCCCTGGGTTCAGGGGTACTGATCAGTCGCCGCGTCTTTCGCCCCTCGGACGAGTGCATCGCGGTGCCCTGCCCACTGGTGAAAGACGCGGCGAAGAGTGCAGGCGCCGCACTAGACTCGATCGGGTGAGCGACGAGCTGGTACCGGCTGACCAGAGTCACATGCGGGCCTCCGACGCGGACCGGGAACGGATCGCGCAGGTGCTGCACAAGGCGACCGCCGAGGGCCGCCTCGACATCCACGAGCTGGACGAACGGCTCGTGGCGGTCTACGCCGCGAAGACGTACGGCGAACTCGTTCCCATCACCGCCGACCTGGTGCTGAGCGGCCTGCCGCAGACCCCGGCCGTGCCGCAGTACCAGCCGGCGACGAGCGACCGCATCGGCGGCCAGCCCGGCAGCGCGGTGTCCGTGGCCTTCTGGTCGGGCGTCAACCGCAAGGGCCAGTGGGTCGTCCCGCGCCTGCACAACGCCGTCGCCGTCATGGGCGGCATCGAGCTGGACCTCACCCACGCGAGCTTCGCCGAGGCCGAGGTCACCATCAGCGTCTTCGCGTTCTGGGGCGGCGTCGAGATCCGCGTGCCGGACGACATCAACGTGAAGGTCGACGGGTTCGGGTTCATGGGCGCCTTCGAGGACCGCGCGCCTGGTCGCCGCTACATCCCCGGCGCGCCGACGGTGCGGATCACCGGGCTCGCGCTCATGGGTGGCGTGGAAGTGAAGGGGCCGAAGAAGCCCAAGAAGAACATCCTGCGCGAGCTGCTCGACTGATGAAGGTCGCCGACCTCGTCGAACTCGCCGGTTTCGCAGGCGCTTCGATCATGCTCAAGATCGACGGGGAACGCGCCACCCACCGGTGGACCGTGTTGATCTCGTACCCGGACCTGGACTTCCGGTATCGGCGTGACGTCAACCGCATCGACCAGGTGCTCGGGATCCTGCGGAACGAACTGGCGAAGCTGCCGGGTGAGTGGTCCTGGCTGGACGACGAGATCGAGGACTTGGACGCGTTCGCCGAGCACTACGAGGAACTGGGTCGCCGCGGCGCGATCGTCGTCGTCGACGGCACTGGCGAACGGACCCTCAGACCGGCCGCAGACGTACCTTGATCTGCGCAAACGTCCTCACTTAGGACGGGCGTCCCATTCCGCTTAGACTCCCAGGCATGGCTGCTCCAACGACACTGCCGTCGGCCCTGGCTGACGCCGTGCGCGACGAATCGTCGCTGCGGCGTTTCCTGCACGGGCTCCCCGGCGTCGACCAGGTCGGCGTCGAGCAACGAGCCGCGGGCCTCGGCACGCGGAGCATCAAGAAGGCCTCGAAGCTGCACGCCATCGACCTGGCGATCAGCATGGTGGACCTGACCACGCTGGAAGGCGCTGACACCCCCGGCAAGGTGCGCGGTCTCGCCGCCAAGGCGCGCAGGCCCGATCCCGAACGGCCCGACGTGCCGAAGGTCGCGGCGGTCTGCGTCTACCCGGACATGGTGAAGACGGCGGCCGACGACCTCAAAGGCACCGGCATCAACGTCGCCAGCGTCGCGACCGCGTTTCCCAGTGGCCGCAGCACGATGGACATCAAGCTGGCCGACACCCGGTTCGCCGTCGAGCAGGGCGCGGCCGAGGTCGACATGGTGATCGACCGCGGCGCGTTCCTCTCTGGCCGGTACGGGCAGGTGTTCGAGGAGATCGTCAAGATCAAGGAAGCCTGCGGGGACGCGCACCTCAAGGTGATCCTGGAGACCGGCGAGCTCGTGACGTACGACAACGTGCGCCGCGCGTCGTGGCTCGCGCTGCTGGCCGGTGGTGACTTCATCAAGACGTCGACCGGCAAGGTGCAGCCCGCCGCGACGTTGCCGGTGACGCACGTGATGCTGCAGGCGGTGCGGGACTGGAAGGACCAGACGGGTGAGCTGCGCGGGGTGAAGCCCGCCGGTGGCATCCGCACGACCAAGGACGCGATCAAGTACCTGGTGGCCGTGCACGAGGTGGCCGGTCCGGAGTGGCTCGACCCGCACCTCTTCCGGTTCGGCGCGTCGACGTTGCTCAACGACCTGCTCATGCAGCGTCGGACCCAGTTGGACGGCCACTACAGCGGCCCGGACTACGTGACGGTGGACTGAAGACATGTGGGAATACGCCCCCGCGCCCGAGTCGCGGGACATCGCGAACCTCAAGCCGAGCTACAAGATGTTCGTCGACGGCAAGTTCGTCGAGGGCACCGGCGAGCCGCTCAAGACCATCAACCCGGCCACCGAAGAGGTGCTCGCCGAGGTCTCGACCGCGAGTCAGTCCGATGTGGACACCGCGGTCAAGGCCGCGCGCAAGGCCTACGACCGCGTGTGGTCGAAGATGCCCGGATCCGAACGGGCCAAGTACATCTACCGGATCGCGCGGCAGATCCAGGAACGCGGCCGTGAGCTCGCGGTGCTGGAGTCGCTCGACAACGGCAAGCCGATCAAGGAGTCGCGCGACACCGACATCCCGACGGCGGCCTCGCACTTCTTCTACCACGCGGGCTGGGCGGACAAGCTCGGCTACGCGGGCTACGGGCCCGACCCGAAGCCGCTGGGCGTCGCGGGCCAGGTGATCCCGTGGAACTTCCCGCTGCTGATGGCCGCGTGGAAGATCGCACCGGCGCTGGCGTGCGGCAACACCGTCGTGCTCAAGCCCGCCGAGACCACCCCGCTCACGGCGCTGGTGCTGGCCGACATCATCCAGCAGTGCGACCTGCCGCCGGGCGTCGTGAACATCATCCCTGGCGCCGGTGACGTCGGCGCCGCGCTGGTCGAGCACGCGGACGTCAACAAGGTCGCCTTCACCGGCTCGACCGACGTCGGCAAGATCATCCAGGGCCAGCTCGCGGGCACGTCGAAGAAGCTCACGCTGGAACTGGGTGGCAAGGCGGCGAACATCGTGTTCGACGACGCCCCGCTCGACCAGGCCGTCGAGGGCATCGTCAACGGCATCTTCTTCAACCAGGGCCACGTCTGCTGCGCCGGATCCCGCCTGCTCGTGCAGGAGTCCATCGCCGACGAACTGCTCGAGAAGCTGCACGCGCGCGTCTCTACCCTGCGCGTCGGCGACCCGCTCGACAAGAACACCGACGTCGGCGCGATCAACTCCCGCGAGCAGCTCACCAAGATCAAGGAGCTGACCGACGCGGGCGACGCCGAGGGCGCCACCCGGTGGACGTCCTCCTGCCCGTTGCCGGACAAGGGTTTCTTCTTCGCCCCGACCGTCTTCTCCGGTGTGTCGCAGGCGATGCGCATCGCCCGTGAGGAGATCTTCGGCCCGGTTCTGTCCGTGCTGACGTTCCGCACGCCGGAAGAGGCCGTGGCCAAGGCGAACAACACGCCGTACGGCCTGTCCGCGGGCATCTGGACGGAGAAGGGCTCGCGCATTCTCTGGATGGCACAACGCATGCGTGCCGGCGTCGTCTGGTCCAACACGTTCAACCGCTTCGACCCGACCGCCCCGTTCGGCGGTTACCAGGAGTCGGGCTTCGGCCGTGAGGGCGGCCGCACGGGTCTGGAGGCCTACCTCGATGTCTGATCGCATCACGGTCGAGAAGACCTACAAGCTCTACATCGGCGGCAAGTTCCCCCGCTCCGAGTCGGGCCGCAGCTACCCGGTGACCGATGCGAAGGGCACGTTCCTCGCCAACGCCGCGCAGGGCTCCCGCAAGGACGCGCGCGACGCCGTTTCCGCCGCCCGCAAGGCTTTCGCGAGCTGGTCCGGCGCCACGGCCTACAACCGGGGCCAGGTCCTGTACCGCGTGGCCGAGGTCCTCGAAGGCCGCCGCGAGCAGTTCATCGCCGAGGTCGGCACGTCCGAGGGCGTCGCGCTCAAGAAGGCGCAGTCCCTCGTGGACACCGCGATCGACCGCTGGGTCTGGTACGCGGGCTGGACCGACAAGATCGCGGCCGTCCTGGGTTCGTCGAACCCGGTGGCGGGTCCGTACTTCTCGTTCTCCACCCCGGAACCGACGGGCGTGGTCGCCGTCCTGGCGCCGCAGCAGTCGTCGCTGCTCGGCCTGATCTCGGTGATCGCACCGGTGATCGCGTCCGGCAACACCTGCGTGGTCATCACCTCGCAGGACCGCCCGCTGCCCGCGATCACGTTGTCCGAGGTGCTGGCCACCAGCGACGTCCCCGGCGGCGTCGTCAACATCATCACCGGCCGCACCGCGGAGATCGCGCCGTGGCTGGCCTCGCACGGCGACGTGAACGCGCTGGACCTCACCGGTGCGCCGGAGTCGATCCGCGCGGACCTGGAGCGGTCGGCGGCCGGCACCGTGAAGCGCGTGCTGCGCAACAAGCCCAGCGAGGACTTCACCGCCACGCCGGACATGTCGCGCCTGCGCGCGTACCTGGAGACGAAGACGGTCTGGCACCCGATGGGTGTCTAGGGAAGCTAGTCGGCGGCGTAGGCCTTGCCCTGCGCCGCCAGCTCCTCGCCGAGGATCCTGATGGCCTTCGGACCGACGCCGTGGATCTTCAGCAACGTCTTCGCGGACACCTTCGTCAGCGAGTCGAACGTCGTGTAGCCGTGCGACGCCAGTTCACGCGCCGCCACCTTGCCGATCGTGCGCGGGAACTCCGGCTCGGTCACGAGTTCACCAGACCCGCGCGCCACGCCCAGGAAGCGATCCCGACGCGGTTGCGCACGTTCAGCTTGGTCTGCACCGAAGCCAGGTGGGTCTTCACCGTGGACAGCGACAGGAACAGCGACGAAGCGATCTCCTGGTTGGAGAGCCCCCGCGCCACCTCGCGGACCACGTCCTGCTCGCGAGCCGTGAGCAACGACAGGTCAGGCCGCTGGGCGGGCCGGGCGAAGTGCTCCAGCATCCGCACTGTCACCTGAGGCGAGATCAACGCGTTTCCCGCGGCGGCCGCGCGAACGGCCTCGACCAGCAGTGCAGGCCCGGCGTCCTTGGTCAGGAACCCGGAAGCCCCGTTCTCCAACGCCGTGTGCACGTACTCGTCCAGGTCGAACGTGGTCACGACGACCACCTTCGTCGTGGGCGACAGCTTCTTGGTCACCTCGAGCCCGTCCATCCCGGGCATGCGGATGTCCAGCAGTGCCACGTCGGGGTTGTGCTCCCGAGCGGCGGTGACGGCCGAGATCCCGTCGGGAACGTCGGCGACGACGGTGATGTCCGGCTGCTTCTCCAGGATCATCCGAAACCCGACGCGGACCATCTCCTGGTCGTCGGCGATGAGGACCGAGATCACTTCTTCCCTTCCAGGGGTAGCTCGGCGAGCACCTGCCAGCCGTGCTCGCGCGGACCCGCGGAGAACAGGCCGCCCAGCAGGTCGACCCTCTCACGCATACCTACGAGACCGTAGCCACCCTGGTTCAGCTCGTGCAGCTGCCCGTCGTCGGCCACGATCACGCGCAACGCCCCACCGGACGTCCGCGAGATCTCCACGTCGATCATGGTGGGCCGTACGGCGTGTTTGTGCACGTTGGTGAGCGACTCCTGGACCAGGCGCAGCACCGACCGGCCGAGCTCCGGCGGCACCACGTCGGGCAGGTCGATGCGCAGGCGGGTCTCGAAGCCGAGCTCGCGGGTGCGTTCGACGGCCGAGATGACGTCGGCGGCCAGGTCCGTGGTGGCGGCCTCGTTCTCGCCCTGGCGCAACGTGCCGACGAGCCGGCGCATCGCGCCCAGGGCCTCGGTGCCCGAACGGACGATGCCGGGCAGCAGGCGGTGGGCGGCGTGCGGGTCGTCGTCGGAGACCTCCAACGCAGCCTGGGCCTGCACGAGCATGCCCGTCACGTGGTGGGCGACGACGTCGTGCAGTTCGCGGGCCAGGGCGATGCGTTCTTCCTTCTGCGCGTCGGTGACGGCGGCGGCGATCAGGCGGCCGCCCTCGGTGTCGCGGGCGCGGAAGTACAGGCCGGTGCCGACGGCGGTGAAGCCCAGCACGAGCGAGCCGAGCATCTCGTTGTAGTTGCTCGACGAGATCCAGTTGTCCCGGACGATGGCGGCGAAGAAGCTCACGGCGACCAGCCAGCCCACCGACCACGTGGCGGCGCGGCGGGGCTCTTCTCGCACGACCACGGCCGTGATGACCAGGCACGCGGCGGTCTCAGCGACGGTGAGCGGGCTCAGCAGCGTCGGCAGGTTCACGTTGAAGAGCCGGATCACGAACGACGACAGGAAGATCGACGCGACCGCCACCGGGATGGTGAAGGCGCGCGACTTGAACGACATGACGGCGACGATGCACACCGGCACGGTCATCAGCCACACCAGCGCCTCGGGGCTGCCGCCCCCGCTCATCAGAAGGAGCTCGCCGAGCATCAGCAAGGCGAGAACGGCGGCGATCGGCCATTGGCCCCGATGACTGTCCACGGGAGACAACGGTAGGACCACCACACCTCTACGGCCTCGGTCATCCGGCTGATCCGGTGTGTCGTTAAGGCCGAGGTTTTCCCTCGCCGCGCACGGCACCTTGAGAAACATGAATTCGGTTCTGGCCGCTCGTGGCCTGGTCAAGACCTACGGCGACGTGCACGCGCTCGCCGGGGTGGACATCGACATCAAGGCCGGGGACGTGCTGGCGGTCGTCGGTCCGTCCGGATCCGGCAAGACGACGCTCCTGCACGTGCTGTCCGGCATCCTGCGCGCCGACGGCGGCGAGGTGTTCCTGGACGGGCGGGCGATCGGCGAGCTGAACGAGACGGGACGCAGCGCGCTGCGGCGCACGGCGTTCGGGTTCGTGTTCCAGTCGGGCATGCTCGTGGCCGAACTGACCGCCGAGGAGAACGCGGCGCTGCCGATGCTGCTCGCCGGCGGTGCACGCGCGGAGTCGCTCGGCGCGGCCCGGCTGTGGCTGTCCCGGCTCGGCCTGCAGGGCATGGAGAAGCGGCTGCCGAGCGAACTCTCCGGCGGGCAGGCGCAACGGGTCGCGATCGCGCGGGCCCTCGCGCACAGCCCGCGGGTGATCTTCGCGGACGAACCGACCGGCGCCCTCGACACCCGCACCGGCCAGGAGATGATGACCGTGCTCCTGCAGGCCGCCGAGGAGACCGGCGCGGCGATCGTGATCGTCACGCACGACAAGGCGATCGCCGACCGGGCGTTGCGCGTCGTCGAGATCCAGGACGGGCGCATCGCGGCGGGGGTGTCCGCGTGAGGATCGCTCTCGCGGTGCTGCGCAGGGACCGCCGCAGCCAGGTCGCGACGGTGCTGGTCGCACTGGGCGTGATGATCGCGGTGTCGCTGGTCCTGTGGCTGCTCGCCGCTCCGAACGGCCTGCAGGCGCGAGCCGACCGCACGGCGTGGCGCGACGGAATCGGCCAGAACGACAAGGGCGCCGTTTCCGTTGCCATGAACCAGGATTCGTACGACGGCAAGCTCATCGAACGGTTCGACGTCGCCCGCACCGAACAGGGCACCATCCCGGTCGCGGCCGGCATCGCCAGGTTTCCGGAGGCGGGCGAGGTGCTGCTGTCGCCCGCACTCGCGGACCTCGTGCGCGACACCCCTCCGGAGAAACTCGGCAACCGCTTCCCCGGCACGCGGATCGCGGAACTGGGGCCGGATGCGCTCAAGTTCCCCGGCGAACTCGTCGCGATCATCGGCCACGAGAAGGTCGACAACGGCTACCCCGCGGCGGATCTGCGGGGCGGCGCCGGCTCGTACCGCGACGACTACCACGGCATGCTCTACCTGCTCACGCGCGTCGGGCTCGTGGTGCTGGTCGTGCCGTGCCTGGTGCTGGTCGCCTCGGCCGCCCGGCTGACCGCGGCGAAACGGGAACGGCGCCTCGCCGCGCTCAGGCTCGCCGGTGCCAGTCCGCGGCAGGTCGTGGTGATGACCGCCGTCGAGACCGCGATCGGTGCGGTCGTCGGCAGCGTGCTGGGTGTGGTGCTGGCGCGGCCGTTCAGCCACGTCACCGCCGAAGTCCCGTGGGAGGGCGGCACCTGGTACCCCGGTGACTTCGTGCCGGAACCCGCGGTCGTGGCGGCGGTGGCGGTGCTCGCGCCGTTGCTGGTCGTCGGAGCCGCGATCATGGGACTGCGGCGCGTGGTGAACCAGCCGCTCGCGGCGGAGGCGAAGCGCAAGGTCAGGTCGTGGCGGCTGCTGACCATCGCCGGCGCGCTGGGCGTGTTCTTCCTCGGCATCATGTACGCGCAGGAGGCGAGCGGCGACGGCCAGTTCACCGTCGTGCTCCTCGGCCTCGGCGCGGTGGCGCTCGCGCTGGTGCTGGCGGGACCGGTGCTGACCGCGTGGGTCGGCAGGTTCTTCGTCGGGCGGTGGCGCAGGCCGTCGACGTTGCTGGCCGGACGCAGGCTCGCCGGTGACCCGGTGGCGGCGTTCCGCGGCTCGGCGGGCGTGGTGATCGCCGTGTTCACCGGCTCGATGGCGCTCACGATGCTGCCGGGGCTGGAGAGCCAGGTCCCGTACCGCGACTCGACGTGGCTGGAGAACGCGATCGTGGCGGAGCAGGTGACGCACGACATCACGCCGTTGCGCCTGGCGACCTCGGGACCGATCGTCACGATGCTCGACGGCACGATCAGGAGCGGCGACTACGGCACGTACGTCGTCGTCGGTGAGTGCGCCGAAGTCGCGAAGGTGCTGACCGGCCTCCACTGCCAGGAGGGACCCGCCGTCTACTCGCCAGGACCGTTGCAGGGCAACGAGTTCAAGTCGAGCGGCGGCAAGGACGTGCTGACCGCGCAGCTGCCGGCGCAGTACGAGACGCGGCCGTTCGAGGGCAGCGGCCGGGTGAGCGCGGTGATCGACCGCGACCTGCTGCCGTCGCTGGCGGGCGAGGTGTCGATGGTCGGCGTGCCGACGACGCCGGAGAACCGCGACGCCGTGCACACCGCGCTGCTCGGCACGCTGCCGGGCGTGCGGCTCGTGGACGGCGAGCAGCGGGGCCTCTTCGGCGACACGCTGATGGCGGACCTCCAGCGGGCCACGATCATCGGCCTCTCCATCGCGGCGGTGCTCGGTGGCATCGGCGCGGCGGTGGCCGCGGCGGGTTCGGTGATCGACCGCAGGCGCACTTTCGGCGCGTTGATCGCGGCAGGGACTCCGATTCGTGTCCTGGCTCACGCATTGCGCCGAGAAGTGATGTTGCCGGTGTTCGCCGTCACAATCGCGGCGTGCGGTGCGGGAATTGTCGTGGGCCTCGGATTGCTCACCCTGGCGCGCGGACTGGTGGGTCACGGCGAAATGCCGATCACGCCGTGGGTGATCGCCCCGGTGGGCGTCGGCGTCGTGGTCGCGCTGGTGGCGGCCCTGGCGTGCGGCCCGGTACTACGCGGCATCAGCCCTCGGGATTACGCGGCCGAGTAGTACTCGGCCGGAAGTACGAGGATGGAACTGGCCCTCAGCGCGATGTGCGCGGAGGGCCTTTTTCATAACTTGGATTCATGACGAATGCACAGCTCGCTAGCATCCAGTGGGGCGTTTTCCTTTCTGTCGTCTTCCTGCTCCCGCAGCTGCTGTTCCGTCAGCTCACCTTCCGCGGCGCCACCGTCACCGTCTACGCGAGCATGCTGTTCTCGGCGACGTTCCTGCCGATGCAGACCGCGCCGCCGCGCCAGTCCGTGCAGCTCGTCCCGTTCCAGTGGGTCGCCGACACCTTCCGCGACGGGCAGATCGCGTTCGACCAGATGACGTTGAACGTGCTGCTGTTCGTGCCGCTCGGCGCGATGCTGATGTTCTGGGGCAGGCGCACGATCGGCCAGACCGCGTTGATCGGCTACGGCGTCTCGCTGCTGATCGAGGGCTCGCAACTGCTGTGGGCCAACCGGATCTTCGACGTCGACGACCTGATCACCAACACCACCGGCACCGCGCTCGGCTGGCTCGGCGCGCTGGCCGCCGTGAAGGTCTACGCCCGCGTGAAGACCGTTGTGCCGCAGCGCGAGCTCGTCAGCGCAGGCTGACCTGCGGATTCCAGAAAGCCTGCAAGACCTGTGTGGATCCTGTCCGCATGAGAGCCAAGCGAACGATCGCGGTCACCGCCGCCCTTCTCGGCCTGACCGCGATGACGGTGAGCCCGGCCTCGGCCGCGGCGGGCAGCTGGAAGGCGTACGGGAACACGAACCCGATCACGTCCAGCCCGCACACGTGGGTCTGCGCCGCCAGCAAGGCGGTCACGACCAACGTAGTCGCGCAGGTGTGTGCGATCAGGTCGGCCAGCGGGGGTTCCGCGCAGGGTGCGGTGATCGTCCGCAACAACCAGTCCGGCCTCTTCTCCGCCACGGCGACGGTGGACCTGTGGTCCGAGGGCCGGAGTCAGATGGGCATCTGGGAGTGCCCGTCGTCCGGTGTCGGGGCGAACTCGTGGTCGGTCTGCTTCGGCCGCAGCCAGTCCGTCCCCTCCAGCGACCCGGTGAACTCCTTCGGCTGGGCCAAGGACAAGTACCTCGGCGTGACAGGACTCGCCTGACCCCACGTTCACCCGGCGGCGTGAGGTGACGCGCGCCGCCGGGCCCATCCCCTGATCATGGCCGCCATGAAGTTCGTGGAGGCGTTCAGCATCCTGGTCGCCGTCGTCGGCCCGCCGAAGATCCTGCTGGCGTTCCTGATGGACACCGAGGGCGCCGACTCCCGCACGCGCTGGCGGGTGGCGTTCACCTCGACCGCGATCGCGCTGGGCGTCGGCCTGTTCGTCGTGGTGGCCGGGCGGGCGTTGCTCTCGGTCTTCCACATCAGCGAGGGTGCGCTGTACCTGGCGAGCGGCGTCATCCTGTTCGTGCACGCGCTTGATCTCGTGCTCGGACGCAAGCAGGAACCGACGCACGACGACACGCGCGGCACGCACGAGTTGGCCACCGCCTACTACGCGAACCCCGTGGCGCTGGCCTACCTGTTCCTGCTCTCGGACACGAAGTCGGTCGAGACGACGTTCGTGCTGGCAGGCGGGTTCGCGGCGGTGATCGCGCTCGACCTGGCGGCGATCGCCGTGCTCGGCATCGCGATGCGCTGGGTGAAGATGACCTACGCCTGGGTGCTCGTGCGGGTGCTGGGGGTGCTGCTCGCGGCGCTGGGCGTCGACCAGATCGTCGAGGGCCTGATCACGCTCGGCATCCTCGAACGGGTCTAGTGGCGTGGCCCAGAACGTTGCCGGGTGAATTCGCGGTCAGACGGGTGCATCGTGGTGCCGCCCCCATGTCCTCATACTGGACCGTATGGGGGTGTGGGGGCGGTGCCGCGAGGCGCCCTGCTGAGCGTGAATTCACCCGCCAAGGGGCTGGGTCACGCCACTAGCTCGTCCGCCAGCCCAGCTCGCCCGCGGAGTTGATCTCCGGGAAGCAGTGGCCGACCGCGCTGCGCGTCTCCAGGGCCGTCGCGACCTGGTCGAACATCTCCACGATCGACGTCCACTCCGGCTTGACCATCTCGTTGCGCTCCTGGTCCCACTCGACCACGCAGCCGCGCAGCACGCCGGGGCGGAGGTCCACCGCGAGCACGTCGCCGGTGCCGTCGAACGCGATCGGCAGCCACTCGGGGTGGAAACCCGAAGTCGGCGCGCCGGCCTCGGAGACGTCGACGGGCTTGCTCACGTGGGTGTCCCTGAGCACGAACGCGCGATCGGCGCCCAGCGGCGTGTAGAAGGGCGGCAGGATCTCGGCGAAGCGCCCCTGTTCGGTGCCGCCGTAGACGCTCCACCACAGCTGGAGATCGATCGGAACCCGAAGCTCCGGCAGCGCGTCATACCTCGGACGCAACACGGCACGGGTGGCCGGAGCGTGCTCCGCCAGCCATGCCAGGATCCGGTTCCAGTGCTCGATCACACCCACCGTTCCATGATCTTGGCGGAACGACGGGCGAGGTACCGCCCATCGGGGCAGGATCAACGCGAACAGGTCACTACTGGGGGAAGAGCTTTCAGATGGCGGAACAAGGCCTCAAGGTCGACTTCGACGCCTTGACCGGATACGCGTCCGCGGTGAGCGGTCTGGCGAGCGAGGTCGGCACCGTCGGCAGCGGCACGTTGAACGGCACGACCAGCCTCCCGGGCGACTGCTTCGGCAAACTGGGCAACGAGGTCGGCCTCAACGCCGCCTTCCAGACGGCCGCGCAGGCGCAGCTCGACGCGCTCAAGGCCGCGTCGACGGGGCTCGCCGGTCTCGGCACCGCGGTCTCGAAGGCCCGCGAGTCGTACATCGCCCAGGAAGAAGCGCACAAGGCGGCGATCACCAAGGCGGGCCAGGCATGAGCGTCGAGGGGCTGCTGAGCCAGTTCATCGCGCCCATGAAGGAGGACTTGGCCAAGCTGGACGGTGACACCGGCGGCGCCACGCGGGCCGGTGACGCCTTCGGCCGCGCGCAGACCGCGATGACCGACCTGGGCACGCGGCACGGCTCGGCCTCGACGGCCGTGCTGAACACGTGGTCCGGCGACAAGGCCAACGCCTTCACCGCCCGCGTCTCGACCTTCGCCTCGGCCGCGACCCTCTTGTCCTCCAACGCTTCCGCGCTCAAGACCGCGGCCTCGACCGGCGTGTCCGCGGTGACCGGCGGCCGCACCGCGATCCAGGGCCTCATCGACGAGTTCACGTCCAAGGCGACCCCGAAGCTCGCCGCGGCGCTCGCCCTGTCGCTCGTGGCAGGCCCCGGTGTCGTGCTGGCGGCCGTGGCCGACCTCGCCGGAATGGCGTCCGGCTACCAGGGCAAGACCGCCGCCGAACTGCAGAAGGTGCGCGACCAGCTCACGCAACTCGTCGGGCAGCTCAACGGCCTGCAGAAGCCGGACGCGGGCGCGCTGGCGAAACTCGGCGACCCGCTGGGCGGCGACGAGGGCACCACCTCGACCTCCGGCGCCTCCGACACCCCGAAGCAGGAATCCGGCCCCGGCTCCAACAACGGCAGCGGTTCCGGCTCTGGCGGCGGTGGCGGCAGCGGTTCAGGAGGCGGCGGCGGTGGCGGAGGTTCGGGCAGCGGCGGCGGCGGAGGAGGAGGCGGCGGCTCGGGCCCGCGCCTGCCCGTCGCGATCCCGCCGCAGCCCGGCGAGGGCGTCGGCGTGAACCTGCCCGACGGCAGCAGCGCCGAGGCACCGAACGAGACCGCGGCCAAGGCCGTGCGCAACGCGTTGTCAGCCCTCGGCACCCCGTACGTGTGGGGCGGCGCGAACCCGCCCCAGGGCACCGACTGCTCCGGCCTCACGCAGTGGGCCTACGGGGGCGCGGGCTTCGACATCCCGCGCCCGGCCTCGTCCCAGGCGATGGGCGCCTCGGTGCCCGCGGACCAGGTGCTGCCCGGCGACCTCGTGGTGTGGGACGGGCACGTGGCGATGATCATCGGCAACGGCCAGATGGTCGAGGCCGGCGACCCCGTGCAGGTGCAGCCGATCCGCACGTCGAACAGCGGGATGTCGTTCTACGGCTTCTACCGCCCCACGGGCTGAGCTACTTCGCGGCCTGGGCCGCGGCCTTCAGGTCGGCGAACTTCACGATCTGACCGCCCGCGCCCCAGGTCCCCTCCGGCTGCTCGTGGATCAGCACCCAGACCCGCAACGCGTCGGCCTCGCCCAGTCCGGCGGCCTCCAGCACCAGCGCGGTCGCCTCCTGCACGAGACCGGCCTTGCGCCGGTCGGACAGCGCGCCCACCGGCACCCGGACGTCCACCCGGAACCGCGGCGCGTCGTCCTCGGCGGTGGTCTGCGCGCCCGCGGGCAGTTCGTGCAGGTAGGTCCACGCCACCGAGCGGAAGAACTCGTTGTCCGGCGCGCCCTCCCACTTCAGCAGCAACGCGGCGAGGTCGCGCTGCACGCTCTTGCGGCCCGCGTCCGTCAGCGATCCGGCCGGCGCGGTCAGTTCGATCATCGGCATGACATTCCCCGATCTATGACGACTGTTATAACCCTCGGCGGACGCTAACCTATGACGAGTGTTATAGCCAGAGAGGCCTGACATGTCCCGAGAGCAGATCGTCACCGGCGCGGCCGACATGATCCGGCGGCGCGGCCTCAACGCGACGAGCATCCGCGAGGTCGCCAAGCACGCGGGCACACCGCTCGGCTCGACCTACCACTACTTCCCCGGCGGCAAGACGCAACTGGCGACCGAGGCGGTCCAGTGGGCGACGGAGACCGTCTCGAAGGTGCTCACGGCGAAGCTCCGCAAAGGACCGGTCGACGGGGTGAAGGCGTTCTTCGCGCTGTGGCGGCAGATCGTCACCGAGACCGGTTTTCAGGCCGGTTGTCCCGTGCTCGCGGTGGCCATCGAGGAGAACGCGAGCCCGCAGGCGCTGATGGCCGCGGCGGACGGGTTCCGGGCGTGGTCGGCCCAGCTGGCCGCGTCTCTGGAGGAGCACGGGGTCTCGCCGGCCCGTGCGCGCAGCCTCGCCCACCTCTGCGTCTCGGCGGCGGAGGGCGCGGTCGCGCTGTGCAGGGCCCAGCGCAGCATCGAACCCCTCGACGACGTGGCCGCCGAACTCACCGCGTTGCTACATGCGGCCACCGAAGATCCTGGGATGCGGCACACTGTCCCCATCAGGGGGTGATCGGAGTGGACGACGACGTCCAGCGCGCCGCGCGGAAGGTGCGCGAGGTCGAGCAGGCGGTGTCGGAGCACGTCACGCGCAGTGGTCCCATCACGGGACGAGCGTCCTCTCCGGACGGCGCGGTGACGGTGGTCGCCACCCCGGGAGGCCCGCCGCAGCAGATCGCGGTGAGCCCGGCGGCGTTGCGGATGGGCCCGCACGGGCTGGCCGCCGAGATCATGCGCATCGCCGACAAGGCCCAGCGCAACGCGAACACCCGCCTGCACCAGACGCTGGACCGCGTGGTCGACCCGCGCGAACTGACGGCCGTGGGCCTCGAACGCGGCCCCGACGAGGACGAACTCGGGTGGCGGCGGTGAACGAGGAACGCCTGCAGGCCACCGAGCGTCTCCAGCGCGAGCTCGCGGCCCTCACCGCCACGGTCGAGCACCCGAACGGCACGTGCATGGTCACGGCGTCGCCGAAGGGCGAGATCAAGGCCCTGCACCTGCACCCCGCGCTGCTCACGCAGGGCGCGCAGGCCGTCGGGCAGGTCGTCACCGAGACCGTCCAGCTCGCCACGAACGCGGCCGTGCAGATCAGCTTCAACAAGATGGCGCTGGCGCTCGGTGACGGAATGGCGATCGACGTCGAGTCCGTCGCGGGGGACTCACCCTTCCGGTCGACGTGGAACCCCGTCGTGCCACCGAAATCCCCCGCTGAGCAGGCACCACCGGAGCGCAGGCAGAGGGCGCCGCACATCGAGAACCCGGACGACGACGCGTTCTTCGAGAACCCCTCGTGGCTCCGGTGATCAGCACCGTTAGGCTCGTCGACGGCATCAGGCAGGCGTGACCGGGAGGTCAGGATGGCGCAGGACATCGTCCCCATCGAGCTGGGGCTGACGCAGGGTGACGTAGTCACCCTGTGGGCACCCCGCTGGCGCGAGAAGGGCGAGGAGTGGGAGGCGTTCCTCGGCGACGAGGAAGACCTGTTCGTCTTCCCCGACGCCGCGCATCTCGCCGCCTTCGTGCGCACCGCCGAGGAGCACGACCTGACCGATCACCCCGCGTGGCCGGTCGTGCCGTCGCTGGGTGTCGCGGACCTCTCGCCGGACGACAACCACCAGTTCGACCTCGTCGGCGTGCCCGAGCTCGTCGCGGAGGACCCGGACACCTGGACGATCGGCGAGCTCGCCGACGTCATCGCGATCGTGCGCGCCCTCGCGGACGTCTGCGACCTGGAGAAGGTCCACGAGGTGCTCGACAGCGCCGAGGGCTTCTCGCTGCTGCCGCAGGGCACGCTGCCGTTCAGCGGCCGTGACGGCGGCAAGCTGTGGGGCGAGCTGTCCGAGGTCGTCTCCGAGAAGTGGGACGAGGTCCTCGACGCGATCGACAGCGTGGTGAACACGCCGGAGGTCCCCGAGAAGGAGCTCTCCGTCGCGCAGGACGAGCTCGCCGCGCTGGAGGCCGCCACGGCCGCCACGGCCGCGGCCGCCGTCGACTCCCCCGCGGACGAGGACTCCGACGAGGAGAAGGCCGAGCCCACGGGCTTCTGGGCCGAGGTCGGCGTCGACCCCATCAAGATCATCACGTCGGCCGGCGAGTTCTACACGCTGCGCTGCTACCTGGGCGACGACCCGGTGTTCCTGGGCCGCCGCGGCAAGATCGAGGTCTTCACCTCGCACCGCGCCCTGAGCCGCTTCGTGGCCGAGAACGACGAGCACGACCTGGCCGAGGTCGAGACCTGGAACGACATCAAGGTCAAGGCCACCGCGGGCGAGCTCGACGTCGACGTGGACGACGACAACGTCTACGTGCTCACCGGCATCGCCGAGGACATGGAGGAGGGCCCCGACTCCCTCGACCCGCAGCAGCTCGACCTCGCCGTCGAACTGTTCGAGGACGCGGCCGAGTGGGCCGAGGACGAGTCCGTGAAGGACGCGCTCGCCTCGTCCGAGTCGCTGGGCTGGCTCGTGTCGTTCGTCGTGTCGCCGGACCCGACGCGTCTCGCGCCGTCCGCCCCGTACGACGCCGAGGTGGCCGCGTTCCGCACGCTGCAGGCGGCGTTCGAGGACCGGCTCAACACCAACTGAACTCTGGTGTGACGAGGGGCCGCTCACTTCCGGTGAGCGGCCCCCTTTTCGTTGTCGTCTAACGGACTCGGTAGCTCACGGCAGGGAACGGGAAGTTGCCTTGGTGCAGGCTGCCGAGGACGTAGTAGGTGTCGCCGGACTGGCCGGGCAGGCCCTTGGCGCAGTTCGCGTTGAAGAACACGTCGATGTTCGCGGACGAGATGTTGAGGCCGGAACGCACCGGTGCCACGTTCACGCACTCGCCGTTCGCGAGGTCGACCGCGGACTTGGTGCCGGACAGGTTGGAGCCGCTGTAGAGCACGGCGTGCTCACCTTCGGCGCTGGCGGGCAGGGCGAGGGCCATCGAGGCGAGGACGGCGAGTCCTCCGGCGATCAGTGCAGGGCGCATGAGATCCACTTTCCCAGCCGCAGCTGTCGATCAGCTGTCTTCCAGGACCGGAACGACATCCGGTTGCACCCGCCTGTATGATACAGGTTTATGACAGGTTCTCGGTCGCAGCGCCTCGCCGTGGAGTTGCGGGAACGGATCACGCTCGGCGACTACGGCCCGGCGGGGTCGATCGAGAGCGAGGCCGAACTGGGCCGCCGCTACGAGGTCAGCCGCGTGACCGTGCGCCGGGCTTTGGAGCAGCTCCGCGACGAGGGCCTGCTGGCGTCGCGAAAAGGCGCCGGCTGGTACGTGGTGTCGTTCGCCCAGCCACTGGCGCTCGGCTCGTTCCAGCACGCGCAGTCGGCCGTGGCCGAAGCCGGTGTCTCACTGGTGCGCACGGTGCTCGAGTACGGCTACCGCGAGGCACCTTCGACCGTCGCCTCGACGCTGGGACCGGGCGAGATGCTGCGCGCGCGTTCGCTGCGCCGCACCGGGGACACACCGCTGGACGTCGTGACCGAGTGGGTGCCGCTGGCACTGGCCGCCCCGGTCAGCCGGGCCGACGCCGAGTCGCCCGGCACGTGGGAGACGTTGCGGCGCAACGGCAATCAGATCGCCGTCGTCCGGCAGAGCATCGCGGCCGTCGCGGCGGGCGACCTCGGCACACTGCTCGGCGTCGCCGCCACCACACCCGTGCTTCTGGTGCGCCGCATCGCGTTCGACGGCGCCGAGCAGCCCATCGCACTGTCCGAGCACCACTACCTGGGCCACCGGTTCCAGCTGGAGGTCGAGTTCCGCGGCTGGCCCGGCGCGGAACCTCCCGGCGTCGCCGCGATCCCCTCGGAGGACTGATCATGCGCGTGCTCGTCACCGGTGCGGCCGGGTTCATCGGCTCGCACTTCACCCGCTACTGGCTGCGCGAACACCCGGCGGACGAGGTCATCGCCCTCGACGCGCTGACCTACCGCGGCATCCGCGCGAACCTGCCCGCCGACGTGCCGTTCGTGCACGCGGACATCGCCGAGGCGGACGTCGAGGGCATCGACGTCGTCGTGAACTTCGCCGCCGAGTCGCACAACAGCCTCGCCGTGCTGGATCCCGGCCGTTTCTTCCGCACGAACGTCCTGAGCACACAGGCGTTGCTCGAGTCCTGCCGTCGCGCGGGCGTGCAGCGGTTCCACCACGTGTCGACGTGCGAGGTGTACGGCGACCTCGCGCTGGACGCCACCGAGGCGTTCCACGAGGACTCGCCCTATCGACCACGCACGCCCTACAACGCGTCGAAGGCCGGCGCGGACCACGCCGTCCGCTCGTACTTCGAGACGTTCGACCTGCCGGTGACGATCACCAACTGCGCCAACAACTACGGCCCGAACCAGTTCCCCGAGAACGTCCTGCCGCTGTTCACGACGCGTGCTTTGGACGGTGGGCAACTGCCCGTCTACGCGTCGAGCGACAACCGCCGCGAGTGGATCCACGTCCTGGACCACTGCCGTGCGATCGACGCGGTGCTGCGGGACGGCGAGATCGGCCGGACCTACCACGTGGGCACGGGCGTCGAGGCGAGCGTCGATGAGATCGCCGACCTGGTGCTGGACGAGCTCGGCCTGCCGCGGTCGCGGAAGTCGGTCGTCGCCGACCGGCCCGGCCACGACCGCCGCTACCTGCTGGACTCCGGCCGGATCGGCCGCGAGCTCGGATGGCGCCCGGAGATCGGCTTCAAGGCCGGAGTCCGGGACACCATCCGCTGGTACGCCGCCAACCGCGCGTGGTGGGAGCCGTTGCTGCGGCTCAGCGCGATCGACGAGAGCGCGTGGGCGGTTACGACCGGGCGGTGAGGGCCGCGTAGCCCGGCTTGACCAGTTCGTTGATGATCGCCAGCCGCTCGTCGAACCCGAGGAACGCCGACTTCATCGCGTTGATCGTGAACCACTGCAGGTCCGCCCACCCGTAGCCGAACGTCTCGGCCAGCGCGGCGAACTCGCTCGACAGCGTGCAGTCGCTCATCAGGCGGTTGTCGGTGTTGACGGTGACGCGGAACCGCAGCTTCGCGAGCAGGCCGATCGGGTGGTCGGCCAGCGTCGGGGCGGCGCCGGTCTGCAGGTTCGAGGTCGGGCACATCTCCAGCGGGATGCGGCGGTCGCGGACGTACGCGGCCAGGCGGCCCAGCTGGACGTCGCCGTCGCCGGAGACCTTGATGTCGTCGACGATCCGCACGCCGTGGCCGAGTCGTTCGGCGCCGCAGTGCTGGATCGCCTCCCAGATGGACGGCAGGCCGAACGCCTCACCGGCGTGGATGGTGAAGTGCGCGTTCTGCTGGCGCAGGTACTCGAACGTGTCGAGACCCCTGGTGGGAGGGAAACCGGCCTCGGGGCCCGCGATGTCGAAGCCGACGACGCCGAGGTCGCGGTAGCGGACGGCGAGCTCGGCGATGCGCAGCCAGCCCTCGTTCTGGCGCATCGCGCACAGCAGGGTGCCGATGCGGATCTTGCGGCCGGTGGCGGCGACGCGCTGCTCGCCGACGCGGAAGCCCTCCTGGACGGCCTCGACGACCTGTTCCAGCGTGAGGCCCTTGTCGGTGTTGAGCTCGGGCGCGTAGCGGATCTCGGCGTAGACGACGCCGTCCGCGGCCAGGTCCTCGACGGCCTCGGCGGCGACTCGCACCAGCGACGCCTCGTCCTGCATGACGCCGCACGTGTGGGCAAAGCCTTCGAGGTAACGCACGAGGGAGCCGGAGTTCGCGTTGTCGCGGAACCAGCCGCCGAGGACGCCCGCGTCGGTGGTGGGCAGGCCCTGGTAGCCGGTGGCATCGGCGAGTTCGATCACCGTCTGCGGGCGGAGGCCACCGTCGAGGTGGTCGTGCAGCAGCACCTTCGGCGCGCTGCGGATGGACTCCAAGGTAAGCGGCGTGGACATTGCTACACGTTACTCCAGGCGACGCACCCGGCTGGGGCGCAGCGCATGCACGGCAGTCGCCGACGCGACCCGTCCCCTCCGCTGAGGCGGGAACGGCCCGCACGGCCTGGCCAGGCGACACAACCGGCATCGCAGTGCCACCTTGCGCTCGCCAACGCAAGGCGACGACGCACGAAGGTCCGGCGCGGTGCCACCCGCACTCGCCAACGCAAGGCGACCACCTACGAGGGCCCGGCGCGCGGTGCAAACAGGCACGGCCCCCAACAAAGCAACCACGTACGAGTCCTGGCGTGGCGATGCGAAGCGAGCCGTGTGAACCTCTGCCGCCTGGGTAGCGGTGAGCCCCGCTCATGGCGATTGGGGCTTGACCTTGAGGGGCTGGGTGCCACCCTGTCTGGGCTCGGCCGGGGCGCTTTGAACCCCGGTCTTTGAGGCCGACTACGCGCCCAGCTAGAGGCTCAAGGTCAAGCCCCAATCGCAACCCCGCACTTCGTCACTACCCGCGCGCCCACCCTCGCAAGGCGACCACCCGCACGTAACGCGACCAACCCCGCTGGAACGCGACAAACGCCTGCAAGCCGCCCCGCCCCACTCCCCCACGATCGGCCGACTCCAGGCGACACGCCGCCTCAGTGCTGGCAAAAATGATCTTGCCCTCGATATGATCATTTGCTGCGTCAACGTCGTTGCAGATCCGTGATCAGCAACTTTCTGCAACCAACGCGAGGCTTGAGTCACCCCAAGGTAGGAACATCATCGGTGGCTACTGCCTGCTTTCGGCCGGTCACTTGGCGTTCAGAGTAGTCGGGTAGCCTGATCGGGTTAGTTGGCCATCCGCACCCGGCCATTTTCTGGCGGGGGTGGTACAGCGACGTCCCGTGACGCGGATAGGCTCCCGTGGTCTCCCCCTCCCCTGGACGAAGGCACTCAGCCGTGACAGAGAACAACAACTCCACGATGTCCTTCGATCGGATGCGCAACATGCTCACGCGCGCCGCGGAGATCCGTGAGAGCGAGCAGCAGCAGATCTTCGACGCGCTGGACGAGATCCACGCCCGGATGTCGCCTCTGGAGTCGCTGGGTTCGGTTCGCAAGCGCCTGTCGGAGCTGCCGGACCGCACCGAGGTCAGCGTTCTCGCTGAGCGCCTGGACGAGGCCCTCGCCAAGCTGGAGGCCCAGGACAACGCCGTCGCCGACATCGGTCGCGCGGTCGACTCCCTGGTGGACAAGCTCGCCAAGCCGTTCGCGCAGCTCGACGGTCGTCTCGACGGCGTCGCCGGCCGCTTCGAGGGTGTCGCGGGCCGCATGGACGGTCTCGAGGACAAGCTCTCGAGCATCCACAAGCGCATCGACGACCTCGACGGCCACCTGGACAAGCAGGACGGCAAGGTCGACGCGATCCCGGCCGCCGTCACGAACCCGCTGCGCGAGCGCGTCGAAGCGCTGGAGGCCGCGCTGCGTGGCCGTCTCGACGAGGTGGACGAGGGCGTGCACGAGCACCTCGACGGCACCCGCGAGGCCCTGCAGAAGATCCTCGCCGAGTCCTTCTCCAGCGTGCACGGCCGCGCCGACGAGCAGCGTGACGCCCTCGCCGCTGCCCGCAGCGAGCTGGTCACCGCGATCGCCGAGAGCCGCGGGGAGCTGGCCGGAGCGATCAACGACAGCCGCGAGAAGCTGACCTCGACCGTCACCGACCGCCACAACCAGCTGGCCGCGTCGCTGACCGAGACCCGCACCGAGCTGTCCGGCGCCGTGGCGGAGACCCGCGGCGAACTGGCAGGCGTCGTGGCGGAGACCCGCGACTCGCTGGCCGGAACGCTGGCCGAGACCCGCGACGCGCTCGCCGGTTCACTGGCCGAGACCCGCACCGAGCTGACGACGGCCGTCGCCGACACCCGCGAGGTCGTCAACGGCAAGCTCGACGAGGCCCGCACCGCCCTGTACGCGGCGATCGAGCAGTCCCGCGACCAGGTCGACGCTGCCGACCGCCTCGAGTCCCTGGCCCGCCGCCTGGAGCTCGTCACCTCGCAGCTCGACAACATGACCAACCGCCTGGACAAGGTCGAGGACGGCTTCGCCAGCCGCATTTCCGAGCTCGGCGGCACCGTCGACGCGAGCCTCACCAAGGTCGCCGAGACCGTGGGCGCCCGCCCGGACGCCGACGCGCTGCAGTCCCTGGTCCGCAAGTCGAACCAGGAGTCCGAACTGCGCATCGGCGGCCAGCTGGACGAGGCCATGGCCACCTTCGCCGAGCTCATCCTCGGCGGCGGCTCGCCCACGCCTCCCCCGCCGCCCACCGCCCTGCCGCGCCCGCAGCGCCGCACCCGCAAGAACGGCGGCCCCAAGCCGGCGAACGGCGGCAAGGACATGGACGACGACGACCTGGCGGCCGAGGGCGCCTGATCGTCACTGCGTGAGAACGGCCCCGGGGCAACGTCGCTCCGGGGCCGTTCTGCGTCCTGAGGTGAACCCGCGCGACGTGACACACGTGACCATGACGAGAGCGCTCACACGACCGTCGTTATGCTCGCCGGAATCTGGGGGCGTCCAGAAGGGATAGTCCGTGCAGCAACAGCGACTTGTCGCCAACCGCTACGCACTGCTCGCGGAGCTCGGCCGCGGTGCGATGGGCATCGTGTGGCGTGCCCAGGACCAGGTGCTCGGCCGGGCCGTCGCGCTCAAGGAGCTGCACCCGCCGCAGGGCATGGCAGCCGCGGAGCGCACCGTGCTGGAGGAGCGCATGCTCCGCGAGGCGCGGACCGCCGGCCGGCTGAACCACCCCGCCGTCGTGACGGTCTACGACATCGTCCGCGAGAACGACCGCACCTACCTCGCGATGGAACTGGTCGACGCGCTCGACCTCTCCACGATCGTTCAGCGGCACGGGCCTCGCGACTCGACGTGGATGGCGAACGTGGCGTTGCAGGTGCTGGGGGCGCTGGAGACCGCGCACCAGGCCGGCATCGTGCATCGGGACGTGAAGCCCAGCAACATCATGGTGCGGCCGGACGGGGCCGTGAAGCTCACCGACTTCGGCATCGCGCAGGCCATGGACGACCCGCGGCTCACGCACAACGGCGGCATCGTCGGCTCGCCCGCGTACATGTCGCCGGACCGGCTCAGCGGCTGGGAGGCCTCGCCCGCGTCGGACCTGTGGGCGCTCGGCGTCACGATGGCGCACGCGGTCGAGGGCATCAGCCCGTTCGAACGCACCTCCACGGCGTCGACGCTGCACGCCGTCATGAACGAGCCGCCCGTGCTGCAGCGAGCCTCGCCCGCACTGGCCCAGGTGATCCGCGGGTTCCTGACCGTCGACGTGGCGCGCCGGCTCACCGCTCCCCAGGCGCGGCAGATGCTGACCGCGATCAGTCAGGGCGCCACTCAGGTTTCGTTCCCGCAGGGCAACGATGGCGGTAAGAAGAAGGGCACGGCGGTCAAGATCGCCGCGGTGGTCGTGGGCATCGCCGTGCTCGCGGGGGTCGCGTTCGCCGGGTACCAGGTCCTCAAGCCGAAGGACTCGACCACGAACAACGCGGGCCCGAGCACCAGCCAGACCAGCGAGAACTCCAGCGAGTGGACCGAGGCCTCGTCGCTGCCGGTGGGCGCTCCGCTGCCGTCGCGCCGCATCGCCACGTTCGGGCGCGGCGGTGACGTGCCCGAGTGGAACCTCTCCGGCACGCAGTGCGCCAAGGACTTCCTCACGCAGGGGTCGCCGGTGCGGGCCGAGGTGCCGTGCAGCGGGCCGCACGGGATTCAGCTGTTCTCCGCCGCCACGCCGCTCTGGGACAAGCCGAAGGACATCGCCTACCCCGGCACGCAGTGGCTCGCCGACTTCACCAAGAACTACTGCACCGAGCAGTTCAAGGCCGTCGAGCCGAACTCCAAGGAGGTCCTCGGCTTCACCGGCCTCGTGCCCACGCAGAAGGAGTGGGAGGCCTACAACGACGCCGCGTCGCCGGGCCGCCAGGAGGTCCTGTGCGTGCTGTGGAAGCAGGACAGGTCGCCCCTGGCGGGCTCGCTCGTCGGCTAACGGCACTCGGGGATCTTGCCGTTGTGCTCCAACGGCACGGTGGCGCCTCGGTACATCCACGAACGGCGTTCCTCGGTGGGCTCCGAGACTGACCGGTCCAGCGGTACGACTGGTGCCCAGCGCACCCGCAACCACTGCGGGCCGACGTTGTTGTCACCGGTCACGTCGGTCGGCGTGTAGTCGCTCGTGGCGACGCAGTCCGCCCAGATGACGCTGTGGTTCGCCGCCGTGCCCTGCCGTTCGGCCAGAGCACGGTTCGTCGTCCTGGCGTACAGGCCCCAGTTCTTGCCGTCGATGATGGTGTCGACGACGACGAACGGCCACGGGCCGTCGCCGCTTGGCGAGGCCTGCGACTTCTCCGCCAGCTTCGCCTTGAACTTCGCCTCGTCGGCGCCCACCTTCTCGGCTTCCTGAACAGCCTCCCTCACCTGCTGCACGGTGCAGGTGCTGTGGTCGCTCACGACGCCGCAAGAGCTGTCGTCCTGGATCACAGTCTGGTCGGGGGACGGCTCCGCCTTGGGCTGGCACGCCACGAAAACGGTGATCGCGACGCCCAACGCCGTCAGTACGAGGATCGTCGTGTTGATGTGCAGGCCCTTGACGGTCGCGAGGAACGACTTGCGTTCAAGGGCGTCGCGCGATTCTTCCTGGGTCTCGCTCAACTTGCTTCCTCCACGGTGCGGTGCTGGCGCGAACCGTAGAGGCGACCTGTCGCAGGGTTGTCGCGTTCACCACTCCCAGCGGAAGCCGACGACGGCGGACTCCACGTAGTTCAGGAACCGGTCCACCATCAGTTCGTCCTGCAACGGGACCTGCTCCTCCCAGACCACGGGGCTCCCGTCGCGGTAGTGCTCCCACTCGGTCCACCACACGCGAGCAGGGAGGTGCTGGCGGTGGAACTTCACCCTGATCGTCAGCCGATCCAGACGTCCCGAAACGGCCCGGCGAAAGTCGGTCCACGGTGCACTGTCGTAGTCGAACCGGCTGGAGAACTTGAAGGACTTCTCGTCGCCGTACCGGAGTGGCTCCGCGAACCGGATCGGCACCTCCCAGACGCCGTCCGTGACCTGCACCAGCTCACCGGCAGTGCCGCCGTACATGACACTCACCCGGATGTTGTCGGTGTCGAACCGGTACGGGAAGTGCGTGAGACCGTCGCGCAGCGCGCGGATGCGCTGCTCACTCACGTGCGCGATCGGCAGGCCGTAGCGGCCGAGGTGGTGGACCTCGTTCAGGGTCAGGGTCTCGTGCCCCGCGGGCTCCAACCCCGCCGGGCGCCGCAGCGTGCCGATCGCGATGGGCTCGGCCGCGTCCCCACGGAGGATCATGCGCAGCCGTTCGGCGTCCTTGAGTTCGATGCCGAACGCGTCGATGAACTGGTTCAGCAAGTCGAGGTCCAATGACTTGCCGTTCAACGCCCGGTTGACCTGGTCCTTCCTGACGCGCTTGCGGTCGTCGCCCTTCAGGTAGCCCTCGCTCCTGAACTGCTCGCGCTCAGCGGGTTTCAGTCCGTCGTCCACCCCCGCCAAGTGCTTGACGTAGACGAGACGAACGGCGTCCTGCTGCAGCTTTCCAGGTCGCGCAGACTGGTCGCGCCTGCCCGTGACCTGTTCCCACACCTGCCGGTACGGCTTGTTGGACAACAGGTACACGAGATAACGGCTGGTGGCCGCGACTGGGTCGTACCGCGGCTGACTCCCACCGGTCACGCTGCCTCCGTCGAGCGTCGGAAACAGGCAGCGTGACCGTGGTGTCGAAGCACAGTCAATCGAAGTCAGGACACTGACCTCTTTTTGACCTGAACTAGCCGCGGATCGTGTCGATGACCAGCGGCGAACGCTCCGGCGCGGAATCCTCGACGCTGTATGCACCTTCCAGTGCCTGCAGCGCTCCGGAGACCGCGCCCGGGGTGTCGGTGTACAGCTCCAGCAACGGCTGCCCGGCCTCGACGTGGTCGCCCGGCTTGGCCAGGCAGAGCACGCCGGCACCGAACTGCACCGGGTCCTCCTTGCGCGCACGGCCGGCACCGAGTCGCCACGCCGCCACCCCGACGCCGTACGCGTCCAAAGTGGACAGCACACCGGAGGCAGGTGCTTCGACGACGTGCTTGTGCGAGGCGACGGGCAGTGCGGCATCGGGATCGCCGCCCTGGGCCCGGATCATCCGCGCCCACACCTCGTAAGCCTCACCCGAAGCCAGAACAGCGGCCGGGTCGGCGGAGATCCCGGCCAGCGAAAGCATTTCCGCCGCCAAGGCCACCGTCAGCTCGACCACGTCGGCAGGTCCGCCGCCGCGCAGCACGTCGACGGACTCGGCGACCTCGACCGCGTTGCCGACAGCCTGTCCGAGAGGTACGGACATGTCGGTCAGCAGGGCCGAGATCCGCACGCCGTGCTGAACGCCGATGGCCACCAGGGCCTCGGCCAACGCGCGTGCGGAGGCCAGGTCCTTCATGAACGCGCCGGAGCCGACCTTCACGTCCAGCACCAGCGACTCGGCGCCCTCGGCGATCTTCTTCGACATGATCGAGGACGCGATCAGCGGAATCGCCTCGACGGTGCCGGTGACGTCCCGCAACGCGTAGAGCTTGCGGTCGGCCGGTGCAAGTCCTTCAGTAGCAGCACAAACCACGGCGCCGACCGAGGACAACTGCGCCAGAATCTCCGAAGTGGACAGTGCGGCCCGCCACCCAGGGATCGACTCCAGCTTGTCCAGGGTCCCGCCGGTGTGGCCGAGACCGCGGCCAGAAAGCTGCGGTACGGCGGCACCGCACGCGGCGACGAGAGGTGCGAGCGGCAGCGTGATCTTGTCGCCGACGCCGCCCGTCGAGTGCTTGTCCACGGTCGGGCGGTCGACGTGCAGCGAGAGGCGTTCGCCGGACGAGATCATCGCCTGCGTCCAGCGCGCGGTCTCGGACGACGTCATGCCGTTGAGGAAGATCGCCATGGCCAGCGCGGACATCTGCTCGTCCGCGACGGCGCCGTGCGTGTAGGCGTCGATGACCCAGTCGATCTGCGCGTCCGACAACGCCAAGCCGTCGCGCTTGGCGCGAATGACGTCCACGGCGGAGTAGCTCATGGCAGATCCTCCGGTCCGAACGCGTCCGGCAGCACCGACGACATCGGCAGCACGCCGGACGGCGTGTCCACCAGGCAGTCCCGGCCGCCCAGTTCGTAGAGAACCTGACGGCAGCGACCGCACGGCATCAGCAGGTCACCGGCGCCCGAACGACAGGCCACGGCGACGAACCGGCCGCCACCCGTCAACTGCAACTGGCCCGCCATCGCGCACTCGGCGCACAAACCGACGCCGTACGAGGCGTTCTCCACGTTGCAGCCCACGACGATGCGGCCGTCGTCGCACAGCGCAGCGGACCCGACCTGAAGCCCCGAGTACGGGCAGTGGGCGAACGACGCCGCTTCCACCGCCCGTGCCCGCAGCAGGTCCCAGTCGACCTCAGCCACGGCGGTACACCAGACCGTCGGCGGCCGGCATTCGCAACCGCTGCGACGCCACGGCCAGCACGGCCAGGGTCACCATGTGCGGCGCGTAGGACACGAACTCGCCAGGGATCTCGTCGAGGCTGATGTACAGCAGGTACATCAGCACGGCCACGACGATCGCCGACGCGGCGGAGAACCACTTCTGGCGGATCAGCTGCCACACCACGATCACGGCGAGCAGGATCACCACGCCGTAGACCAGCGCCAGCACCGTCTCGCCGCCCGAACGCAGCTGCAGGCCGTCGGCGTAGCCGAACAGCGCCGCACCACCCAGCAGGCCACCGGGCCGCCAGTTGCCGAAGATCATCGCGGCGAGGCCGATGTAACCGCGGCCGCCGGTCTGACCCTCCAAATAGGACAGCTGGCCGGGGTTGAGCACCAGTGCGGCACCACCCAGGCCGGCGAGACCACCGGAGACGATCACGGCGACGTACTTGTGGAAGTACACCTTCACGCCCAGCGAGTCCGCCGCGTGCGGGTTCTCGCCGACCGAGCGCAGGCGCAGGCCGAAGCGGGTGCGCCAGAGCAGGTAGTACGACAGCGGCAGCAGCAGGATCGCGATCATCGTCAGCGGCGAGACACCGGTGACCAGGCCGCGCAGGATGCCGGCGACGTCCGAGATGAACAGGCGCTGGCCCGCTTCGAGCTCACCGAGCCAGTCACCGAGGCCCGCCGCCGAGAACGTGTCGAACGGCTGCACCGGCGGCGACTGCCGCGGGTTGTGCGACACCGGCAGGAAGATGAGCGTCGACAGGTACTTCGTCAGACCGGCGCCGAGCAGGTTGATCGCCACACCGGAGACGATGTGGTTGACGCCGAACGTGACGGTGGCGATCGCGTGCAGCAGCCCGCCCAGCGAACCGAACACGACGGCCGCGACGAGAGCGGCCCACGGACCCCACTGGTACCCGGCCCACGCCGCGCCCCAGGTGCCCATGATCATCATGCCTTCGAGGCCGATGTTGACCACACCGGCGCGTTCCGCCCACAGGCCGCCGAGACCGGCGAGCAGGATCGGCAGCGCGAGCCGGACCGCGGTCTGGGTCGTGCCGGACGACGTGAGCTGCGGGAACCCGGTCTGCATCGACGTGATCGACAGCAACGCGATCGCGCCAGCGACACCGAGCATGGCCACGGCCCAGCCGGGCAACTTGCGCTTGCGCGGCGCCGCCGGGACGTGCGGCTTCTCTTCCAACGTCGAGATCACGCGGCACCTCCGACAGTTCCGAGCTCACGGCCGACGCGACGCTGCTCGGAGGCGAGCTCGAAGCGGCGCACCACCTCGTAGGCGACGACGACCGACAGGACGATCGAGCCCTGCATGATGGTGACGATCTCCCTGGGCACACCGACGTTGTCGAGCGCAAGGCCCGACTTGTCGAGGAACGCCCAGAGCAGCGCGCCGAACGCGATGCCACCGGGGTGGTTGCGGCCGAGCAGCGCGATCGCGATGCCCGAGAAACCGATGCCGGCGCTGAAGTTCAGGCTGAAGGTGTGGTCGCGGCCGAGCAGTTCCGGCAACGAGATCAGGCCCGCGATGGCGCCCGAGAGCAGCATCGAGACCAGCACCATCTTCTTGGCGTTGACGCCACCGGCCGACGCGGCGGTCGAGGACTCGCCGGAGGCGCGCAGCTCGAAGCCGAACCGGGTCTTGTTCATCATCACCCAGTAGCCGATGCCGAGAGCGATGGCCACGAAGATGAAACCGAACATCGTGCCGCCGCCACCGAACGAGATGCCGGGCATCCAGCCGCTCTCCGGGATCTCGGCGGTGCGGATGTTGTTGCCCCGCAGCTCACCGAAGACGTCGCGGCGGATCAGGTACGCGGACAGGCCGATCGCCAGGCCGTTCATCATGATCGTCGAGATGACCTCGTTGACGCCGCGCGTCACCTTGAGGATCGCGGGGATCGCGGCCCAGGCGGCACCGGCGATCGCGGCCACGATGATGATCACCAGCGTGTGGATGCCGGTGGGCAGCGCGATCGAGCCGCCGACGACCGCGGCGACCACGGCAGCGACGCGGTACTGACCCTCGACACCGATGTTGAACAGGTTCATCTGGAACCCGATCGCCACCGCGAGCGCCGCGATGTAGTAGATGCCCGTCGAGTTGAGGATGTCGACGAACGTCGTGCCCTTGCCGACCTGCGTCACCATCGCACCGAACGCGCTGAGCGGGTTCGCGCCGGAGATGACGAGCGCCACGCCGCACAACAGCAGTGAGAAGACGATCGCCAACGCGGGCGGCAGGAGTTTGCCGCGCAGGTGTCCCATCAGTTCTCGCCTTCCTCGACGACAGCGGTCTCCTGGACCGCTGCGCTCGTGCTGCCCGCACCGGTCATGGCGCTACCGAGGTCTTCGGGCGTCACGGTGTTCGGGTCGGCGTCGGCCACCAGGCGTCCGCGCAGCATGACCTTGATCGTGTCCGACAGGCCGATCAGCTCGTCCAGGTCGGCGGAGATCAGCAGCACGGCGAGGCCGGCGGCACGGGCGCGCTTGATCTCGTCCCAGATCAACGCCTGCGCGCCGACGTCCACACCGCGGGTCGGGTGCGAGGCGATCAGCAGCACGGGGTTGCCGGACAGTTCGCGTCCGACGACGAGTTTCTGCTGGTTACCACCGGAAAGCGCGGCCGCGGGCACGTCGATTCCGGGCGTGCGGACGTCGAACTCGGTGACGATCCGCTCGGTGTCCTTCTTCGCGCCGTCGGTGTCGAGCCAGATGCCCTTGGCCGTCGGCTTGCGCGTCTGGTAGCCGAGGATCCGGTTGTACCAAAGGGGTTGCGTGAGCAGGAGGCCGTGGCGGTGGCGGTCCTCGGGGATGTACCCGATGCCCGCCTCGCGCCGGGCGAGCGTGCCCAGCTTGGTGAGGTCCTTGTCCTGCAACGTGATCGTGCCGCTGCCGGCCTTGCGCATGCCCATGATCGTCTCGACGAGCTCGGTCTGGCCGTTGCCCTCGACGCCGGCGATGCCGACGACCTCGCCGGAACGGACCGCCATGTCGACGTCGTCGAGGATCGGCCGCGAGCCGTCCGGGGTCATCAGCTTGAGGCCCTTGACGTCCAGCACGACCGTGTCGGTGACCGTGGACTCGCGGGTCTCCGGGCTGGGCAGCTCACTGCCGACCATCATCTCGGCGAGCTGCCGGGAGCTGACGGTCTTCGGGTCGGCGCTGCCCACGGTCGTGCCGCGGCGGATCACCGTGACGGAGTCCGCGATCGCACGCACCTCGTCGAGCTTGTGCGAGATGAACAGGAACGTGTAGCCCTGCTCCTGCATGCCGCGCACGGTGTCGAAGAGCTCGTTGACCTCCTGCGGCACGAGCACGGCGGTGGGCTCGTCCAGGATGATCACCTTGGCGCCGCGGTAGAGCACCTTGAGGATCTCGACGCGCTGCCGGTCCGCGACACCGAGCTGCTCGACCAGAACGCCGGGGTCGACGTTGAGGCCGGTCCTGCCGGAGAGCTCGATGATGCGCGCGCGGGCCTTCTTGCCGATGCCGTGCAGCGCCTCGGCACCCAGGACCACGTTCTCCTGGACGGTGAGGTTGTCGGCCAGCATGAAGTGCTGGTGCACCATGCCGATACCGGCCTTGATGGCGTCGGACGGGGTGCGGAACCGCACCTGCTCGCCGTTCACCTCGATGGTGCCCTCGTCCGGCGGCTGCATGCCGTAGAGGATCTTCATCAGGGTGGACTTGCCGGCGCCGTTCTCACCGCACAGGGCATGTACCTCGCCACGGCGGACGGTCAGGTGCACGTCGCTGTTGGCGACCACACCGGGGAATCGCTTCGTGATGCCGGTGAGCACCACAGCGGGGGGATCGTCCGTCCGTGCGGACGTGGAACTGCTCATCGTCGAGTGCTCCTCCTACCACGCACCAGGCCCTGTGAGGGCAGATCCTCACAGGGCCCGGCACGTGCAAACGACTTGAAGGACTAGCGGGACTACGGCTTGTCCGCGACCTTGATCTTGCCCTCGATGATCTGGGCCTTGTAGCCCTCGAGGATGCCCTGCAGCTTCGCGTCGATCTTGCCACCCGACGTGGCGTAGCCGACACCGTCCACCTTCAGGTCGAAGACCTTGGGCAGCGAGGCGAGATCGTTCTTCGCGACGGCCTTGATGAAGTCGTAGACCGCGACGTCGACGCGCTTGAGCATCGAGGAGACGATGACGTCCTTCGTGTCGGCGACGGTCGCCTGGTTGTACTGGTCGGAGTCGACGCCGATGGCCAGCACGCCACCCTGCTTGGCGGCCGAGAAGATGCCCTTACCGGACGCGCCCGCGGCCTGGTAGATGACGTCGGCGCCCTTGTCGATCTGACCCTTCGCGGCTTCCTGACCCTTCGGGGCGTCCTGGAAACCGGTGAAGTCACCGGCGGGGGTGATGTACTTCTTCTCGATCTGGATCTTCGGCGCGGCGGCCTTGGCACCCTGGAAGTAGCCGGCCTCGAACTTCTGGATCAGCGGGATCTCGACACCGCCGACGAAGCCCACGTGGCACTTCTTGCTCTGGTACGCGGCGATGACGCCGGCCAGGAAGGAGCCCTCCTGCTCGGCGAACACCAGCGGCGTGACGTTCGCGGCGCCGTCGACGGCCGAGTCGACCAGGCCGAACTTGACGTTCGGGAACTCCGCGGCGACGAGCTTCATCGACTCGGCGTAGGCGAAGCCGACACCGATGATCGGGCTGAAGCCCTCGGAGGCCAGCTGGCGCAGACGGGTCTGCTTGGCCGACTCGTCCTCGCTCGGAGCCGCGGACAGCTCGCGGGTGTTCTCCTTCTTCACACCGAAGTCGGTGAGCGCCTTGTCCAGACCGGCGGCGGCGGAGTCGTTGAACGACGCATCGCCACGGCCACCGATGTCGTAGGCCAGACCGACCTTCAGCGTGCTCGCGTCCACCTTGTCACCGTTGGCGGCGCTGGTGTTCGAGGTGGCAGGCGCGGTCGGGGCCTCGGCGAACTCGCAAGCGGCGCCAGTGCCCGTGCCCGAGCTGGTGTTTCCGCCACCCGAGTCCTTCGCGCAGGCGGCCATAGTCATCACGCTGGTCAACGCGATCGCGGCGACCGCGACACCACGCATACGACGACGCACGGCTCGTCTCCTCCCTGAGGTTCCTCCCCAACGACGTTGTTGGGTCCTAGAGGCGGCACCGTACCTCTTAGTAACCAACCTCGTTGCCGTCAGCACCTACAAAGACCCCTATCGGTTACGCATTCGACGCTTTGGCCGTACCTGTGGTGATCACTCGTGTTCGGGGCGTGGCGAAAACTCCTCTTCGACCGCTTCCTCGCTCCGATCTTCGTCCGTTCGGCCCAGTTCCGCGCGCCAAGCCCACCGCTCCAACGCCCCCGACATGCCGGAAACCGGGCCGCCCGCAGGCCAGCCCGACGAGTTGTCCCTCCCCATGACGCCCAGGATGGGTCGGCGCGCTGCCGTGCCGCTGACTCCGGAATGTCATTCGCGTTGAACCGGTCGCGGGCCTCCCGACGTGTACGGGGTGGCAAGTGCCCTTGCCGACGACGGCGGCCCGGACCAAGGCGGAGGTCCTGGCCGCCGTCCTTTGTCGTCGTTTTGTGGCGTGGACCGCATTTCAGAATCGATCAAGACCGCTTGGTGGATCGACAGCGTGTCTCATCGATCACAGAGCGGGTGCGCCTGCTGGGTCGGTTCCAACGTGCGGGACTAGGATTTTCCGGTCATGGTCGGGAAGAACTGTTGCCGACCCACCACCACTGACGTTGGAGGTCGCGGCGCATGACCAGCGCAGGCGCACCCGAGCGGTCGGGCACCACCCGAGGGGGTGGGACGCTCTACCGCGGTGATCTGGGCATGTGGTCCTGGGTCGCCCACCGGATCACCGGTGTCCTCACGTTCTTCTTCCTCTTCACCCACGTGCTCGACACCGCACTCGTGCGGGTGTCCCCGAACGCGTACGACGCGGTGATCGAGACCTACAAGAACCCGATCGTCAACCTCTTCGAGGTCGGCCTCGTCGGCGCGGTGCTCTACCACGCGCTGAACGGGATCCGGGTCATGCTGGTCGACTTCTGGGAGAAGGGCGCCAAGTACCAGAGGGTCATGCTCTGGACCGTGCTGGCCGTCTGGGTCGTCGTGATGATCCCCGGCTTCTACTTCATGATGGAGCGCACGATCTCCGACCTGGTTGGGGGTCACTGACCATGTCACTCGCACTCGACAAGCCCCGCCAGCCGCGTCGCCCCGCGGCCCGCCGCAGCAACGGCGAGCTCTACAGCTGGCTGTTCATGCGCCTCTCCGGCCTGCTGCTCGTGGTCCTGGTCCTGGGCCACCTGTTCATCATGAACATCCTCGACGGCGGCGTACACAAGATCAACTTCGGCTTTGTCGCCGGCCGCTGGGCGTCCCCGTTCTGGCAGTTCTGGGACCTCGCGATGCTCTGGCTCGCGCAGATCCACGGCGGCAACGGCGTGCGGACGGTCATCAACGACTACGCCCGCAAGGACTCCACCCGGTTCTGGTTGAAGATGCTGCTCTACGTGTCGATGGTCCTGATCATCTCGCTCGGCACGTTCGTGATCTTCACCTTCGACCCGAACATCTCGAACTGACCCGCGCGGGGAGCCCACCACAATGCAGTTCCACAAGTACGACGTAGTCATCATCGGCGCTGGTGGTGCCGGAATGCGCGCGGCGATCGAGTCCGGCCAGCGCGCCCGCACCGCGGTGCTCACCAAGCTCTACCCCACGCGTTCGCACACCGGCGCGGCCCAGGGCGGCATGTGCGCCGCCCTCGCCAACGTCGAGGAGGACAACTGGGAGTGGCACACCTTCGACACGATCAAGGGCGGCGACTACCTGGTCGACCAGGACGCCGCCGAGATCATGGCGAAGGAGGCGATCGACGCCGTTCTCGACCTCGAGAAGATGGGCCTGCCGTTCAACCGGACGCCCGAGGGCAAGATCGACCAGCGCCGGTTCGGCGGCCACACGCGCAACCACGGTGAAGCCGCCGTGCGCCGCGCCTGCTACGCCGCGGACCGCACCGGCCACATGATCCTGCAGACGCTCTACCAAAACTGCGTCAAGCACGGCATCGAGTTCTTCAACGAGTTCTACGTGCTCGACATCTGCCTGACCGAGACGGAGAACGGCCCGGTCTGCACCGGCGCCGTCGCCTACGAGCTCGCGACCGGCGAGATCCACGTCTTCCAGGCCAAGTCCGTCGTGTTCGCGACCGGTGGTTTCGGCAAGGTCTTCAAGACCACGTCGAACGCCCACACGCTGACCGGCGACGGCATGGGCATCGTCTTCCGCAAGGGCCTGCCCCTGGAGGACATGGAGTTCTACCAGTTCCACCCGACCGGCCTCGCCGGTCTCGGCATCCTGCTGACCGAGGGTGCCCGAGGCGAGGGCGCGATCCTGCGCAACGCCTCGGGTGAGCGGTTCATGGAGCGCTACGCCCCGACCATCAAGGACCTGGCGCCGCGCGACATCGTGGCCCGTTCGATGGCCCTCGAGGTGCTGGAAGGCCGTGGCGCCGGCCCGAACAAGGACTACGTGCTGCTGGACTGCACGCACCTCGGTGCCGAGGTCCTGGAGACGAAGCTGCCGGACATCACCGAGTTCGCCCGCACCTACCTCGCGGTCGACCCGGTCGTCGAGCCCGTCCCGGTGTACCCGACCGCGCACTACGCGATGGGCGGCATTCCGACGAACATCCACGGCGAAGTGCTGCGGGACAACGACAACGTCGTGCCCGGGCTCTACGCCGCCGGTGAGTGCGCCTGCGTGTCCGTGCACGGCGCGAACCGCCTCGGCACGAACTCGCTGCTGGACATCAACGTCTTCGGCCGCCGCGCGGGCATCGCCGCCGCGGAGTACGCGCTGTCGCGTGAGTCCCACGTGGACCTGCCGGAGAACCCGGCCGCGTCCGTCGAGGCCCAGGTCGCCCTGGCGCTGTCGGAGCACGGCCACGAGCGCGTCGCGGACATCCGCATCGAGCTGCAGGCCACCATGGACGCCAACGCGTCCGTTTACCGCACCGAGGACACGCTGAAGAAGGCGCTGCACGACGTCCAGGCCCTGAAGGAGCGCTACGCGCACATCCAGGTGCAGGACAAGGGCAAGCGCTTCAACACGGACCTGCTGGAGGCCGTCGAGCTCGGCTTCCTGCTGGAGCTGGCCGAGGTGCTGGTGCACGGTGCTCTGGAGCGCAAGGAGTCCCGCGGCGGTCACGCCCGCGAGGACTACCCGAACCGCGACGACACGAACTTCATGCGCCACAGCATGTTCTACAAGCAGGGCGACGGTCTGGCCGCGGACATCCGCATGGACTACAAGCCCGTGACCTTTACCCGGTACAAGCCGATGGAGCGCAAGTACTGATGACCGCCACCGCTGAAACTACTGCTGGCTCGCGCGGCTCGCAGCCGCCGGTTCCGGACGGCGCTGTCACGGTCACCGTCAAGATCCGCCGGTTCAACCCGGAGATCGACGACGAGCCGCGCTGGGACTCGTTCGACATCCCGGCGCTGCCGTCGGACCGCGTGCTGAACCTGCTGCACCACATCAAGTGGTACGTGGACGGAACGCTGACCTTCAGGCGCTCCTGCGCGCACGGCATCTGCGGCTCGGACGCGATGCGCATCAACGGCGTGAACCGCCTGGCGTGCAAGGTGCTGTTGAAGGACTTGCTGGAGAAGGGCGACAAGCACACCACGATCACCATCGAGCCCATCAAGGGCCTGCCGGTGAACAAGGACCTGCTCGTCAACATGGAGCCGTTCTTCGAGGCGTTCCGCGCTGTCAAGCCGTACCTCGTCACCTATGGCAACGAGCCGACGCGTGAGCGCATCCAGTCTGTTGCCGACCGTGAGCGGTTCGATGACACGACCAAGTGCATCCTTTGTGCCTGCTGCACTACCTCGTGCCCCGTTTACTGGTCTGAGGGGTCTTACTTCGGGCCTGCGGCGATCGTCAACGCGCACCGGTTCATTTTTGACTCTCGTGATGAGGGTGCTGAGGAGCGGTTGGACATCCTCAACGACATCGATGGGGTTTGGCGGTGCCGGACCACGTTCAACTGCACCGATGCTTGTCCTCGTGGGATTCAGGTGACCAAGGCTATTCAGGAAGTTAAGCGGGCTTTGCTGTTCAAGCGCGTTTGATCTGGTTTTGGGTTGGTTGAGGCGCCGCGTTCCCGTTGGGGGCGCGGCGCTTTGGCGTTTGTGTGGGTGTGCGGGTTGTGTGCGGTGCGGGTTGTGTGCGGGCCGTTGCTGTTCCAGCGGGGTTGGTCGCGTTCCGTGCGAGAGGTCGCCTTGCGAGGGTGGGCGCGCGGGTAGTGACGAAGTGCGGGGTTGCGATTGGGGCTTGACCTTGAGCCTCTAGCTGGGCGCGTAGTCGGCCTCAAAGACCGGGGTTCAAAGCGCCCCGGCCGAGCCCAGACAGGGTGGCACCCAGCCCCTCAAGGTCAAGCCCCAATCGCCATGAGCGGGGTGCACCGCTACCCAGGCGGCATCGGTTCACACGGCTCGCTTCGCATCGCCACGCCAGGACTCGTACGTGGTTGCCTCGCGAGGGGCCGCGCCTGTTGGCACAGCGCGCCGGGCATACGTCGTGGTCGCCTTGCGTTGGCGAGTGCGGGTGGCACCACGAGGGTCGGAGGCAGCGTCAGAGTGCATGCTTGTTCAAGTCGCCTCCACCACGTGCACCGGTGGGCGGGGTCTGGCCGCTGCCGCCCGATGTGCCGCCTTCAGTTCGCGCGCCACTGCTTCCGGGCTGTCGCGCAGCCTCGTCGGCAGGGTCTGGAGGACGAGGATTCCCGCTGCCGCGTAACGGCTGTTGCGGGCGAGGGTTCGTTCGTAGTCGCGCGGTCCGAAGTGGAATGCCTTCGAGTCGATCTCCCAGGCCAGGCCCACGTCGTCGTACCAGGCGTCCGGTCTGCCGATCAGGACGCCGTCGGCGTTGGCGATCGTGGCGTTCCAGTGGGGTGTGGTGAGGCGGATCTTGCGGGAGAGGCGGCGGGCGTCTCGTTCTGCCACGGATTCGGCGCGGCCCAGTTCTTTTAGGACGGTGCGGACCAGCTTCGTGCCGAAGCGGTTGGTTCGGGCTTCTGCCGCGAGGTCTTGTGGGGTGCAGCGGCCTCGTTGGACTGCTGCTGCGATCAGGGTGGTGGCCTCGTCTTCGGAGCGCAGGAAGCGGCAGGCGTCTATGACGGCCCTGGCCGCGGACACCACCGGGTAGCCGCCGACGTCTGTTGACGTGGGCATGGGTGCGGCTCGTTCGAGGATCAGGAGGCCGCTGCCTCGGGCCGTGCCTGGGATCAGGACGTGGATTTCCGGGGCGCGGGCTGGGAGGCCGTGGCGGCGGCAGGCTTCGGCGCCTGTCACCACGGCTCCTGGGCCTGCGCGCAGGAGGGCCGCGGTCAGTTGTTGGTCCGCGGTGGGCGGGCCGTTGTGCAGCAGCACTACGCCTGGGTACATGCGCTGCCACGGCCCGCCCGCGGTACATCGTCGCCACGGGTTGGTGACGCCCAGTGACTTCAGGGCGCCGGCACTGATCACGCCGAGATCGCTGCGTTCGCGCAGGTGTTCGATTCGCACGTCACCAGTGTGACGAGGGACACCGACAGTTTCGAGGGGTCAGCGCCTGGAGGGTCGCCTGGCGCGGTCGATCAGCATCAGAGCGGTGCCTCCTACGAGGAGCAGCACGCCGAGCAGGAGCAGCCACGTGGTGGAGGCGCCGGTGTTGGCCAGGCGGTTGTCCTGGTGGACCGGGGGCTTCGTGACCGGCGGAGTCGCTACCAGCGGCTTCGTCGTCGTGGGCGGGGTGGTGGTCTTCGGCGTGGTCGTCGTCGACGTGGTCGAGTCCGGCGGTGTCGTGGTCCTCGACGTCGTCGTCGAGGTCGTCGAACCCGGCGGCGTCGTGGTCGTGGTCGTCGAGGTGGTCGTGCTCGGTGGCGTCGACCCCGGCGGCGTGTCCGTGGTCGTCGTCGTGGTCGAGGTCGTGGTGGTCGTCGACGTGGTCGTGGTCGTCGTTGGCGGAGTCGTGGTGGTCGTGGTCGTCGTGCAAGGGGTGGTGGTCGTTGTCGTCGGAGTGGTCGTGGACGACGTCGGAGGCTCTTCACCTCTCGGCGACGGCGCGCGCCAGTCTGGGCGTACTTTCGGGCACCACGCAGCGGCGCACACCTGGCCATCCCCGGAGGCCGAAGCTTCCGGGGCGGCACCGTGCAGTGCGACGAGCGTCAACACTGCTCCGGCGGTGAGCACACCGATATAGGCGATACGTGACATGCCACGGATGGTTGCGCGCGGGTACAGCCTGTCGGGTCAAAAGCAGGCCCACGTCACCCGCCAGAGCGGGCGACATCGCCCGATCAGGTCCAGAAGACCGCGATGCCCACGTTCAGCACGACCAGCGACGCGGCGGTCGGCAGCAGCCAGGACGGCGCCTTCGGCTTGCTGACGTTGATCGCCACGACGGCGGCGATGGCCACGACGACCAGCAGCTTCACGCCGATCTTGACGTGGTCGTACTTGACGGAGTCGACCAGCGGGTCGATGGCCACCAGCGCGACACCGGTCAGCAGCTGCAGCGCCGCGCCGTGCAGCCAGCCCTTGTTGACCGGGGCGTCCTTGCCGGCCCTGGCCTGCAACATGATCATCGCGACGAGCATGCCCATGCCGAGCAGGTGCAGGAACACCAGCAGCAGGCGTACGAACTCCACAGCGTTTTCCTTATCGACGTCGAGTGGCCAGGAATCCCCGCACGCCCAGCACGCCGATGACGGTGCCGAACACGAGCGAGGCGATCACGAGCACCAGGTGGACCGTGAAGAACGCGGTAGGTCCGTCGCTGAACGAACGGGGGTCCTTCCAGATGTTCTTCAGGAAAGTGGGCCAGATCACCCACGACCACAGTCCGAAAGCCACCAGGAAGAGTGACATCGGGCGCGAGAGCTTCACGTTCCCCAGTATCAGACGTGGCGCGTGCAAGCCGCTAAACGGGGGTGGATAGCCTGAACGTGTGCCCTTCCCAAAACGGCTCATCGTCGCCCTGGTCCTAGCAACGGCCACCGCCGCGTTCGCCGCACCGACGAGCACCGCACAGCAGGCCGCCGGCTCGGCTCAGTGTGAGAACCGCGAGACGCCGCCTCCACCGGTGGACACGTCCGAACAGCCGGCGCCCGGTCAGAAGGCCCCGCTCGCGCTCGAGGTGCCGGAGAAGCCCGTCGGTGGCGACCGGCTGGGCGAGTGCGGCCTGATCCTGCCGCCGAACTCCGGCCAGCCGCCCAGCGGCATCACCGCCGCGTCGTGGCTGCTCGCGGACATGGACAGCGGCGCGGTCATCGCCGCGTACGACCCGCACGGCCGTCAGCGTCCCGCCAGCGTCATCAAGGTGCTGCTCGCGATGGTCGTCGCCAAGGAACTGCGGGGCGACCTCGTCGTCACCGCCAGCGCCGAGGACACGCAGCAGGAATGCACCTGCGTCGGTCTCAAGGACGGCGGCCAGTACACGGTCCGCCAGCTGCTGCACGGCCTGCTGCTCACCTCGGGCAACGACGTGGCGCACACGCTGGCCCGTCAGCTCGGCGGCGTGCCGAACGCCCTGCGCAAGATGAACGCGATGGCCAAGGAGCTCGGCGCCCTCGACACCCGCGCCGTGACGCCGTCGGGCCTCGACGCCCCCGGCACCAGCACCTCGGCCTACGACGTCGGCCTGATCTTCCGCGGCGCGATGAAGTACGAGGAGTTCGCGACGGCCATCAAGCTGCAGCAGTCGCAGTTCCCCGGCCGCAACGGCGGCACGATCATGCTGCAGAACGACAACCGCCTGCTCACGAACTACGAGGGCGCGCTCGGCGGCAAGACCGGCTTCACCGACGACTCCCAGCACACCTACGTGGGCGCCGCCGAACGCAACGGCCGCCGTCTCGTCGTGGTGCTGCTCCGCGGCCAGCAGACGCCCACGCGCATCGACGCCCAGGCGTCGAAGCTGCTCGACTACGGCTTCTCCATGGGCCCCGGCGGCGTCGGCAAGCTCGTCGACGGCGCGCCGCAGCCGAAGCCGAAGGTCGTCCCCACCCAGGACAGCACCGACGCCCAGGACGTGGCGGTCACCGACCCGCGCACCGGCCGCCCGACGCCGACCGCGTTCGGCACCGTCGGCCTGCCCATCACGGCCGTCGCGGTGCTCGGCCTGCTGGCCGGTCTGGTGCTCTTCATCCGCAGCAAGCGCGCCAAGGCGGCCAGGGCACGCCGCCAGGCCGCGCAGCAGGCGGCACAGGGCGTCTGAGACACCCAAGAAGACGGCCCCAGCGCGCTCGCGCTGGGGCCGTTCTCGTTCTGAACGCTATTTGCGGCGCCACCGAAGGCCGAGCACCGCGCCTGCCAGCGCTCCGGCACCGAGCATCAACGACGGCGACGGCCCGGACCGCACGGACACCACGGGCTGAATCACCGCGGGCGGAGGCGCCTGCACGACCTCTGGCTCGCGGTTCTCCTTCGCGGTGGCCGTCCAGGCGGTGATGAACAGGACGAACTGCGCCACCAGGTTCGCGAACACCAGCACACCGATGACGGACCCGAACGCGGCCGAGGTCGGCGACTTGGTCGTGAACGACAGGAAGATCGTCGCCGTCTGCTTCAGGATCTCGAACCCGACCGCGCCGGCGAACGCGCCGCGGATCGCGCTGCGCCACCCGACGGGCTTGCGCGGCAACCGCGAGAGCACCCACAGGAACACGAGCCAGTTCGCGAGCAGCGACAGGATGATCGTGCCGATCCGCAGCAGGACGTGCGCCCAGCCGGCGTTCTCCAGCCCCATCCACCTCAGGATGAGCTCCGCGAACCCCGTCCCCACCGCCGTGATGCCGAACGACAGCACGATCGCGAGGCCCAGGCCGAGCAACGCCAGCAGGTCGCGCCACAACGTGCCGAGGAACGGCAGGTTCTCCTTCGCGTGGCCCCACTGCGCGGTCAGGGCGTCGCGGAGGTTGCCCATCCAGCCGAGACCGGAGTAGGCGGCACCGATCAGGCCGATGATGCCGACCGTGCCCTTGGACTCCAGGGCGGTGGTGACGGCGTCGTTGAGCTGCTTGCTCAGGTTGGGATCCGGCACCGCCTCGGTGATGGCCCCGCGCAGCTCAGCCAGCAGATCCGGCTGCGACTGGAGCACGAAACCGGCGACCGCGAAACCGATCATCAGGATGGGCACCAGCGAGAGCACGCTGAAGTACGTCACCGCGGCGGCGTAGTGCGTGCCGTATCTCTCGGTGAAGCGCTCATAGGCCAGGATGATGTGGTCGAGCCATGCGTACTTCCGCCGCCACTTGTCCACGCGTAGGACGCTAGTGCACTTGCACTACTCAGGCAGAACAAAGCCGATCTTCTCGTACGTGCGGCGCAACGTGCCGGAAGCGACCTCACGGGCGCGTTCGGCACCGGCGGCCAGAATCTTGTCCAGCGACGCCACGTCGTCGAGGTACGTCTTCACGCGTTCCTGCACCGGCGTGACCCACTCGGTGAAGACCTCGCCGAGGTCCTTCTTCAGGTCCCCGTAGCCCTTGCCGTCGTAGTCGGTGACCAGCGACTCGACCGTCCGGCCGGTCAGGGCCGAGTAGATCGTCAGCAGGTTCGAGACGCCCGGCTTGTTCTCGACGTCGAAGAGGACCTCGCGGCCCGTGTCGGTGACGGCGGAGCGGATCTTCTTGGCCGACCGCTTCGGGTCTTCCAGCAGCTCGACGACACCGCCGGGCACCGACTTGCTCATCTTCGCCGTCGGGTCCTGCAGGTCGAAGATCTTGGCCGTGTCCTTGACGATGTACGCCTCCGGCAGGCGGAACGTCTTGCCGTAGCGCGAGTTGAAGCGCGTCGCGAGGTCGCGGGTCAGCTCCAGGTGCTGGCGCTGGTCCTCGCCGACCGGCACGTAGTGCGCCTGGTACAGCAGGATGTCCGCGGCCTGCAGGATCGGGTAGGTGAACAGGCCCACGCCGACGGACTGCTCCTGACGTGCGGACTTGTCCTTGAACTGCGTCATCCGCGACGCCTCGCCGAAGCCGGTCATGCACTGCATGACCCAGCCGAGCTGGGCGTGCTCCGGGACGTGCGACTGCACGAACAGGGTCGCCCGATCCGGGTCGATGCCCAGCGCGAGCAGCTGCGCGGCCGAGACGCGCGTGTTCTGACGCAGTTCCTTCGGGTTCTGCTCCACGGTGATCGCGTGCAGGTCGACGACGCAGTAGAACGCGTCGTGCGCTTCCTGCAACGCCACCCACTGCCGCACCGCACCCAGGTAGTTGCCGAGGTGGAACGACCCGGCCGTCGGCTGGATGCCGGACAGGACGCGGGGGCGCTTGACAGCCTCTACAGGCGCGTTCTCCGTGGACACGAACGAAATCTTCTCAGACCCAGCTCGATCAGTTCTGCGCGGAGTCCTGCTGGACCAGGTCGATGCGCTGGTTGGCCGCGACGACCGGAGCGGGCTTGCGCCGCTTCACCAGGCCGTACACCAGACCACCCACGCCCGCCGTCACCGCGATCAGACCCACGGGACCGGCAGCGGTGCCGGTCATGCTGCTTTCGACCGCAGCGCTCAGAACCAGACTCATGCCGTGCACTTGCCGAGCCTCCCCAAGGCACAGATCCACCCCGGAACGGGTGAACCTTGCTGACTGATTGGCCGCCAAGCTACCGATCGCCGGTAGCGTCGATGCGCCGAATCAGACTATCGGTCACTCGTGATCAGATAGCACTCGCCCATATGTCGTAGTCCGCTGACGGGCGTTACGCCCTGCGAGCGAAGCCAGGGATTCAAGCTCACGCACAGTACGCGCCGAGCCGTGTTCAGACCCGGCCATGCGGCTGATGGTCTCCTCCATCAACGTGCCGCCGATGTCGTTCGCGCCGCCGTTGAGGATCTCCGCGGTGCCCTCGTCGCCGAGCTTCACCCATGAGCACTGGATGTTGTCCACGCGCCCGTGCAGCGCCAACCGTGCGAACGCGTGCACGGCGCGGTTGTCGCGGCGGGTGGGGCCGGGGCGGGCGACTCCTGCCAGGTAGATCGGGGCGTTGCGGTGCACGAACGGCAGCGCGACGAACTCGGTGAGCCCGCCCGTGCGGTCCTGGAGCTTCGCGAGCACGCGGAAGTGCGTGAGCCAGTGGCCGGGGTGGTCCACGTGGCCGTACATCATCGTGCTGGACGAACGAATGCCCAGCTCATGGGCCGTTCCGACGACGTCGAGCCAGGTCGCGGTCGGCAACTTGCCCTTGGTGAGCACCCAGCGCACGTCGTCGTCGAGGATCTCGGCCGCCGTGCCGGGAATCGTGTCGAGACCGGCTTCCTTGAGCTCGGTCAGCCACTCGCGCACGCTCACGCCGGCCTTCGCCGCGGCGGAGACGATCTCCATCGGGCTGAACGCGTGGACGTGCATCTGCGGAATGCGCTTCTTGATCGCGCGCACGACGTCGGCGTAGTAGGTCACCGGCAACTTGGGGTCGATACCGCCCTGCATGCAGACCTCGGTGGCGCCGTCGTTCCACGCCTCCTGGGCGCGGTCGGCGACTTCCTCCGCGGAGAGCCGGAACGCGTCGGCGTCGCGCTCGCGCTGGGCGAAGGCGCAGAAGCGACATCCGACGTAGCAGACGTTGGAGAAGTTGATGTTCCGGTTGACGACGTAGGTGACGTCGTCGCCGACCACCTCGCGCCGCAGGTCGTCGGCCAGGCGGGTCATCACCTCGAGCGCGTCACCGTCGGCCGTCAGCAGCGCCATCGCGGCCTCGGTGTCCTCGAGCAACGCGGCCGGGTCGTTCTCGGCGATCTTCAGTCCACGTTGGACGTCGTCGGGAAGCCGTTGCGGGGCAACGGGGATCTTCAGCTCGTCCCAGTCGCCGTAGACCTCGTCGAAGTCGCCGCGGCGGTCGTTCGTGCGGCCTTCGGTGTCGATCGCGGTGTTGAGGTCCGCGCGTCCGTAGGTGTCGGTCCCGCCGTCCGGTTCCTGCCACTCGCGGCCGACCACCTCGGCGTCCGGGTTCGCGAGGCCGTTCTCCAGTGCCAGCGCGGAAACGTGCGCGGTGAGCCGGGTGTCGATCCACTGCCCGACCGTCGCGCGGACGAAGCGCGGGTAGACGTTCAGCCGTTCCCGCAAGGAGAAACCGGCCTGCGCGGTGATCTCCGCGAGCTGGTCGACCTGGGGCCACGGCTTCTCGGGGTTCACGTGGTCGGGCGTGATCGGCGAGACGCCGCCCCAGTCGTCGACGCCCGCGCGCAGCATGAGGCCGAACTCGCCACCGACCAGGTTCGGCGGTGCCTGCACGCTCACGGTCGACGGCATCACCAGGCGTGCCACGGCGATCGTGGCCGCGAGCTCGGTCAGGTCGGCGTCGGGCATGCCGCGCATCGCCGTGTCCGGCTTGGCGCGGAAGTTCTGGATGATGACTTCCTGGATGTGCCCGTACTGCTTGGCGATCTGCCGCATCGCGAGCAACGACTCGGCGCGCTCGGCGATGGTCTCGCCGATGCCGATCAGGATTCCGGTGGTGAACGGCACGTTCACGCGGCCGGCGTCGGTGAGGACGCGCAGCCGGACGGCGGGATCCTTGTCGGGGCTGCCGTAGTGCGGGCCGCCCTTCTCACTCCACAGCCGTTCGGCCGTGGTCTCGAGCATCATGCCCATGCTGGACGCGACGGGCCGCAGCCGCGTCAGTTCCTCCCAGCTCAGCACGCCGGGGTTGAGGTGCGGCAGCAGCCCGGTCTCCTCCAGCACCGCGATGGCACTGGCCCGCACGTAGTCCAAAGTGGACTCGTACCCGCGCGCCTCCAGCCACTCCTTCGCGGCGGGCCAGCGGTCCTCCGGCCGGTCGCCGAGCGTGAAGAGGGCTTCCTTGCAGCCCTGGGCGGCCCCGGCCCGTGCGATCGCCAGCACCTCGTCGCGTTCGAGGAACGCCGCGGGCACCTTGTGCGGCGCGGTCGCGAACGTGCAGTAGTGGCACCGGTCGCGGCACAGCCTGGTCAGCGGGATGAACACCGACCGGCTGTACGTGACGATCCCCGCCCGCCCCTCGGCGAGCAGGTGCGCGTCCCGCACCTTGCCCGCCGCTGTCAGCAACGCGTCCAGGTCGTCCTCACGCGCGTGGAGCAGCACGGAGGCTTCGGTCGCGTCGAGCACCGCACCGTCGGCGGCCCGGCGAAGCGCACGCCGCATGGCCGCCGCACTCGGACGGGGCTGAGGTGGGGTTAGCGAGATGTCCACTGCCACGTCAACGACCTTAGGCCGCCGAAATTCCTGATCAGGTGTGACTGGCTGTGGGACATCCCACTCAGCGGACGGCGACGAGCAGCTCCGTGTTCCGGTCGAGCGGCGTGCCCAGCGGGTTCGTCCGCGAGTGGATGTCGTTGTAGGTGAACTCCCGGCACAGGCTGGCGAGCCCCGCGTCGCTGCGGTCGTCGTAGTCGACCTGATAGGGCGCGTCCGCTTCGAGCAACGTCGTGAACAGCGACAACGTGCCGTCGCCGTTGTCCGCGACCTCGATCACGCGGGCGTGCTGCGGGTAGTCGACGTGCGCGGCGGTGTTGATCTCCCAGAAGCTTCTGCCGGGTGTGTCGTGCCGGTGCGGCGTGATCACGTTGCGGTGCGTGTGGCCGTTGACCCACGCCAGCACGTTCGGAAAGCGGTGCAGGAGATTCACGAGCGCGTCGCCGTTCATCCGCGGGTCGAGCGGCCGGCGCTTGTCCGGCAGAACGTTGCCCATCGTCGTGCTCGTGTGGTGACTGAAGAGCACGAACAGCTCGTCGGTGACGTTCTGCCGTTGCGGCAAGCCCAGCCAGTCGTAGTAGAGCGAGCTGTTGCGCCTGAGGGTCTTCTCGATCCAGTTGAGCTGATGCAGCCCTATCGAGCCCGTGGAGAACCCTGCGAGGTTCGTGGTGTCCATGCTGATGCCCGTGACACCAGGCGCCATCCGAAACGTGTAGAAGACGTCCACGCCATCCGCGTTGGCGTCCGTGTAGCCGTGCCCGCCCGACGGCAGATGCTTGCGCACGAACTCACCGGTGTCGAACAGCCTCCGACGGCTGTCTGGCGTCACGGTGCGGACGACGCCGCCACTCGCGAGGATGGCCATCGCTTCCGGGATGGCCTTGGGATCGTTGAACGCCTGCGCGACCTTGGCGTTCTGCACGGGGTCGCCGAACCCGACGATCTTCTTGCGTCCCGTGTACCAGCTGTCGAGCAGCCCGTCCGGCAGCGCGCCGACCACGCTGTCGTCGTGGTTGCCGATCGTGGAGTACCAGGGGATGTTCAGGCCGGGGCTGGCGAACTCGCGGACGGCCGCGTCCAGCAACCCGTTGAGCTGCGGGAAACCCTTTGCCTTGTAGTCGTCGCCGCCGCTGACGTCCGGCTGCCAGAACGTGCTGATGCCCGCGTTCTGCACACCTTCGTATCGCGCGTCGCCGGTGTTCGGGGTGATGCGGCCGCCGTTGAGGATCGTGAGGAACCAGTCGAGCTCGACGTTCTCGTGGTTGTCCGTGTTGTCGCCGGTGGTCATGAGGAAGTCGAACGGCCTGCCGGTCAACGGCCCTTGGCGGACGGCGTTGACGCGACGGACGAGTGAGGTGGAGCCCTGCGTGGTGAGCGCTTCCTGCGGCCGGTGCGCGCTGGAGCCCATGATCGGGTGCAGGTACTCGAACCGGAGCGGACTCTGGGCGTCGCAGATGTGCATGTCGCTGAACTGCACGAAGCTGGCGAGCGCTCGGCGCCTGGCCTCCCGGTCGGGTTTCGCGGCGATGAGGTCGCTGCGCACGACCGTCGGCCAGCCCGGACCTGCGGCGAGCCTGCGGTAGCCGCTGGTGCCGATCGGCGCGGCCGTGACGTCGAGCGTGGTGCCCGCCGTGGACGCAAACGCTTGGCCGTCGAGGAGCGGGACGCCTGCGGCGCCCACGCCCATTGCCAGGAGGAACGAACGCCGGTTGAAGCCTGTCATGAGCCGCCCCCGATTCATCGATGGTGAATCGTGTTCATATTCGGGGAACGGGTGGGTGGAATCGAGCCGTCAGGTGGGCGACAAGAGCGATAAAGGCTGTTCGGGCTGGGTCAGTCGGAGTACTCGACGGTGACCGGGGCGTGGTCCGACCAGCGCTCGGCGTACGTCGCCGCCCGCTCCACCACCGCGGTCCGAGCCCGAGCCGCCAGGCCGTCCGTCGCGACCTGGTAGTCGATCCGCCAGCCCGAGTCGTTGTCGAAGGCCTTCCCCCGGTACGACCACCACGAGTACGGCCCGACGGCATCGGGGTGCAGCGCGCGCATCACGTCGTTGTACCCAGACGCGAACACGGACGTGAGCCACTCCCGCTCGTACGGCAGGAAGCCGGACTCCTTCTGGTTCGTCTTCCAGTTCTTCAGGTCTGCCTGCTGGTGCGCGATGTTCCAGTCGCCGCACACGAGCACCTCACGGCCCGATACGGCCGCCTTCTCTCGTAGCGACACCAGGTACGGCAGGAAGGCCGCCATGAAGCGGTCCTTCTCGTCCTGCTTCTCGGTGCCCACGTCGCCGGACGGCAGGTAGAGCGACGCCACCACGACGCCGGGCAGTTCGATCTCCACGTAGCGGCCGCTCGCCTCGAACTCGGCGGTGCCGAAGCCGATGCGGACCGAGGTGGGCTCTACGCGCGAGAGGATGCCCACGCCTGCACGGCCCTTCAAGGACGACGGGGCGTACACGCCGTGCCAGCCCTCGGGCGAGTGGACGTCAGGGGTCAGCTCGGCTGGTTCGGCGCGGACTTCCTGCAGACACACCACATCCGCGGAAGTCGAGGCGAGCCACGAGAGGTAGCCCTTCTTCGCGGCGGCGCGCAGACCGTTGACGTTGACCGTGGAGACCGTGAGCACGACGGAGGAGCCTACTGGGAGGCCAGACCCCAGGGCTTCGGGTACTCGGCGCCGCAGCCGGCGCAGTGCGCGGTTAGGTCGAGGTAGCCGACGAGGGTGGCCATCTCGTCGCGCGGCAGGGCGAGCTGGCGCTGGCCGTCGATCTCGGTGTAGAGGCCCTGCCACTCGGGGTCGCAGGAGCACTGCGTGACGCCCTTGGCTCTGCCCCACCGAAACATGTTCCGCAGCATGCCCGCAAGTTTGCCACACGCCACCGAAGTCGTTGACCAATGCAAAGCCGCACTTCGGCGATAGCGAACTGTTGAAACCAAAGACTTGAGCGTGCGGATCATCGGAAGACATTCTTCTGGCGGGCCCAGGAAATCTCCCCCAAAGCACGAAAAGCACCAAGGAGAAGCAATGAACGCGATCAAGGGTGTTCTCGCCGGTCTCGCCGCCACCGCCGTGCTGTTCGGTGGCGCCGCCCAGGCCTTCGCCGCGCCGGCGCCGGCGCAGTCGGCCGAGGTGTCCGCGGACCTGACCGGCGAGGTCGTCGCGGTCGTCAAGGGCAAGTCCATCAAGGTCAGGGTCGACGCCTCGACGACGGTGGACGTGGACTACGACGTCGTGAAGACCATCATCTCCGGTGAGCTGGAGGTCGGCGCGAGCGTCGACGTCAAGGGGCTGAAGCTGGGCGGCAAGATCTTCGCGTTGGGCATCATCGTGCTCAAGTAGGACGAGCGGGAAATGGCCGGCGCCGCCCTCACGCGCCGGCCTTTTCCAACGCGGCGGCCAGATCTCGCCGCCCGGAGATCCCCAGTTTTCGATAGGCGCGGGTCAGGTGCAGTTCAACGGCCCGTGGCGTCACGAACAACTCCGCCGCGATTTGCCGGTTCGTCAGTCCGTGCACCGCGCGCCGCACGATGTGTTCCTCCTGTGCGGTGAGCACCGAACCCGACGGCAGGCGCGCCGGACGTCCGCCGGCCGCACGCAGTTCCCGTGCCGCGAGGCCCATCAACGGGATCGCGCCGCACCTCTTCGCGACGTCGTGGCCCTGCCGCAACGCCGCCAGCGCCTCGGGGCCGCGGCCGAGCGACCGCAGCACCACTCCCCAGTCGATCAACGCCCGTGCCAGCTCCAGCCGGGCCGGAGTTCCGCGCAACGCCGACACGGCCTCCTCCAGCAGCAGAGCGTCCGAAGCCACGACACCGGCAACCCTCGCGGAAACCCCGACCGGCACGGCGAGACCCCAGTCGCGCGCCAGTTCCAGCTCCTGGAAAGCCAGGCGGGAAGCCTGATCCCGCTCCCCCAAAGCCAAGTGCGCCAACGCCGCGTGCGAGCGCCACGGTTGCAACGACGGGTTGCGCGCGCCACGGCGTTCCATCCGCTGACCGCACAAGAGGTGGTCGCGCAACGCCGAAACCGGATCTCCCAACGCCATGTGCAGGCGGCCACGCTGGTGCAGCAACGCGTTGTAGTGCGAGTACTCGGGCAGATCGCCGTCGAGCGAGCGTTCGCGCACGAGCCGCGACGCCGACGCCGTGTCGCCCGTGTCCACCCACACGCCGGCCAGCCCGGCGACGGACACCACGATGTTGCCGTCCTGCCCCGCGCCCACCGAGTCCAGCCGCGCCAGCGACGCCAGGCCGAGTTGTTCCGCCACGGCCAACGAACCCAGCCGGCGCGCGACGTGACACCGCAGCCCCTGCACCAGAGCCGCGCACAGGGCGAGGTCGCGTTCGGACGTCACCCGCAGCGCCTCCTCGCACTGCCGGTCCGCCAGCTCGTACTCGTCGAGCCCGAGCAACGCCACGATCATGTGCGCGAACGAGAACTGGTCGATCAGGTCCCGCCCGACGTGCAACGGCAGCGCGGCCCGCACCCGCCGCCGCGTCTCGCCGGGGTTCGCGCCGATCGTCGCGCCCCTATACGCCAGCAGGGTGTTCAAGAAACGCGCGTTGCGGGCCGACGTCATCCGCGAACCGAGCAACCGCGCGATCCGCGTCTCCACCTCGCTGGAGAAGAACGACTCCTCCAACCCCAGCGACAACGCGTACAGGTCCAGCCGCTGAGCCAGGTCCGGGTCCGCACCGCAGACGCGCGCGATCACCGACTCGACCTTCGCGACCGCGTCCCGGTACAGCCGCCGCCCGGCCAGGTCGTAGGCGAGCAGCAACGCCATCCGCCCCTCGGCCAGCACGTCCATCGACGCACCCGCGGCCTTGTGCAGCGACGCGCGAGCCGCGCCGGGATCGACCAACGACTGCGCCTCGCTCAGCTCGACCAGCACCTCGCCGCGCAGGTCGTCCGGCAGCGGTTCGCGCAAAAGCCTGCGCAGAAAGGCGATCGCTCTGTCCGAAGTGGACTTCCGGGCCACCGCGCGCAGCACGTCCCGCACCCACTCCTCCCCGATCGGCGCGGCCTCGAGCAAATGCGCCGCCACGACGTCGACGGACGCCTGGTCGTCGTACCGGAACCGGGCCGCTCGCGCGTGGATCGCCGCCCGGTCCAACGCGGCCGTGCTCTGCGCCAACGTCGACAGCACCATCGGCACGCCCGCGAAACCCAAGCCGCCCAACGCCCGTGACGCGTCCACGGCCTCCTGCGGCCCCAGCCCGGCCGCCGCACCCGCCAGCGCCAGATCGGCCTCGCCGAGCACCGCGAACGCCTGCGCCAGCGCCACCACCGCGGCACCGGCCGACGACAGCCGCGCGACCAGTTCGCCGGCGCGTTCCCCGAGGTCGCGAGGGCGCAGACCGAGCAGATACGGGTTGCCGCCGGTCGCCACCCGCCAGTCGGCGACGACCTCGTCGGTGACCCCGGAAGCGAAGAGCGTCCTCAGAAACCGCGCACACCCCGCCTGGTCAAGACCTGCGAGCCGGACGCGAACGGCGTCACCGACGACCTCGCGCAGCAACGGCGCGTCGACCACGAAACCCCGCGTCACCACAAGGACGACCGGCAGGTCGCTCAGCCGCCTTCGCAGGTAGGACAGGAACTTCAACGACGGTGCGTCGGCCAACTCCACGTCGTCGACGGCCAGCAGCACAGGAGAGCCGAGGGACATCTTGCGAACGAGCCGGTGCAGCCGGTGCATCGCCGCCTGATCGGCGTCCCCCGCCAGGATCGCGTCGGCTTCGCTTTCGAAGAGCTGCGCCGCCACACCGAAGCGGAACCCGGACTCCGAGGCGGAGCACTGTGCGCGGAAGACCTGGAAGCCCCGCTCACGAGCGATCCGCACGGTTTCGGCGAGCACCGTCGACTTGCCCATGCCCGCGCTGCCCTCGACGCACACGACAGCGGGAGCGGCCTCCAGCGCCTCGCGCACCACCGTCAGTTCGCGCCTGCGGTCGGACACCGCGGAACTCGCGACCGCCACCGAGGCATCCCTTCGCCGCACGCGCTTCGAACACGTGGCGGCGCGTCCGGCCGACCCCACTGGGCCAGCCGGACCAATCCTATTGGGGTTCCTCCGGGTGTATCCCTACTTGCAGGTGGAGTCGCTGGTCAGCGCGACGAACGACTGGCTGACCCAGCGCCGGTCGCTCAGCATCCGGTAGCCGTTCTCGACGCGGCCCTGCGCGTCGGTGACCGCGTCACGCGGCATGGTCGAGACGATCGGCTGCATGTCACCGGGACCCGACCGGACGTTGAGGATGTCCGCGGTCACCGTGATCTTGCAGATCTCCGACCCCTTGTCACTGCCCATCGGCTTGCCGCCGTTCACCGCGTACATGACGCCGGCGACCCCGAGCACACCAATGACGATCATTCCCCGAACCGGAACACCCAGCATCGCGACGCCTCCGCACAACACAAGCCCTGGAACAGCAGATATAGCGGCTGGAGGGCCGGTGTGGACGGCTCGGCGCGGCAACCACCCGCAAGAGGAACCGACCGGGTGACGCCCAACGCGAAAGGCCACCCCGGTGTGACCGGGGTGGCCTTCTCACGTACTCGAATCAGGCGACCGTCAGAACGACGCCATCTTCTTCTTGAGGTTCTCGTCGAGCGCGCCGAGGAAGTCCTCGGTGGTCAGCCACGCCTGGTCCTTGCTGATCAGCAGGGCCAGGTCCTTGGTCATCTGACCGGCCTCGACGGTCTCGATCACGACCTCCTCGAGCGCCTCGGCGAAGCGGATCACCTCGGGGGTGTTGTCCAGCTTGCCGCGGTGCATGAGGCCACGGGTCCACGCGTAGATCGACGCGATGGGGTTCGTGGAGGTCGGCTTGCCGGCCTGGTGCTGGCGGAAGTGACGCGTCACGGTGCCGTGCGCGGCCTCGGCCTCGACCGTCTTGCCGTCCGGCGTCATCAGGACCGACGTCATGAGGCCGAGCGAGCCGAAGCCCTGCGCGACCGTGTCGGACTGGACGTCACCGTCGTAGTTCTTGCACGCCCAGACGTAGCCGCCCTCCCACTTCATGGCAGCGGCGACCATGTCGTCGATCAGGCGGTGCTCGTAGGTGAGGCCCTTGGCGTCGAACTCCGCCTTGAACTCCTCGTTGAACACGCGCTCGAAGATGTCCTTGAAGGCGCCGTCGTAGGCCTTCAGGATCGTGTTCTTCGTCGACATGTAGACGGGGTAGCCCCGCTGCAGGCCGTAGGAGAACGAGGCGCGGGCGAAGTCCTCGATGGACTTGTTGTAGTTGTACATGCCCATCGCCACACCGCCCTCCGCCGGGAACTCGGTGACGACGTGCTCGATCGGGTCCGAGCCGTCCTCCGGCTGGAACGTGATCGTGAGCTTGCCGGCGCCGGGCACCTTGAAGTTGGTGGCCTTGTACTGGTCACCGTGGGCGTGACGGCCGATGATGATCGGCTTCGTCCAGCCCGGGACCAGGCGCGGCACGTTCGAGATGATGATCGGCTCGCGGAAGACGACACCGCCGAGGATGTTGCGGATCGTGCCGTTGGGCGAGACCCACATCTTCTTGAGGCCGAACTCCTCGACGCGCGCCTCGTCCGGCGTGATCGTGGCGCACTTGACGCCGACGCCGTGCTTCTTGATGGCGTTCGCGGCGTCGATCGTGACCTGGTCGTCGGTGGCGTCCCGGTGCTCGATGCCCAGGTCGTAGTACTCCAGAGTGACGTCCAGGTACGGGTGGATCAGCTTGTCCTTGATGAACTGCCAGATGATCCGGGTCATCTCGTCGCCGTCGAGTTCGACGACGGTGCCCTGAACCTTGATCTTGCCCATAATCCTGGGCGCTCCTCTCGCGACGATGCAAGCAGGACAAGCGTACTGGTAAACCGCCGTCCTGTGCCTGCGACCCTGGTTACATCGATTCAACTGGCGCCCAGCACTGCGCCATTGGTGTGAACCGTAGTCCTGTCGCCCACTGGTCACCACGAGAGAGGGCCCCACCAGGCACAAGTCGATCTTCTTCGCCGTTGAACGAGTTTCGCTCCGGCGGCGTTGAAGCAACGACTACTGTCAGCACGGTCGGGTGATCACTGGAAAGGGCGTAAGTGTCAACTGGGCCAACACATGCGATGAGCGGGCTGCTCGCCTGGAGCGCCGTCACCGCGATCGCGTCAACTCACCCGATCGGCCAACTCTCGCCGCAGAGCTGGGCCGTTGGCGCGGTTCTCGCCACTGGCGCGGCACTTCTGCCCGACCTGGACCACCCCGGATCGACCATCTCGCGCACGTTCGGAGCGCTGAGCAGCGGGCTGTCCGCGGGCATCAACGCGTTGAGCAGCTTCGTCTACCGGACAACGCGGCTGAAGCGGGATTCCAAGCGAGACGGCGGACATCGCGGTCTCACGCACACGCTCGTCTTCGCGATGTTCGCCGCCGTCTTCACCGCCGCGGTCATCCAGAACAGCCAGAAGTGGGCGCTGCCCGTGCTGATGTTCGTGTTCGCCGGTCTGGCGGTGCGCGGCATCATGAACGACTGGTGCCCCAAGCAGGACGCGTTGCTGATCACCGTGGTGTCGGCCGGGATCACCTGGGCGATGATCGCGTCGACCTCGCAGACGGACGCGTCCGCGGCGGCGTGCGGGATCGCGGTCGGCATCGGGTGTTTCGCGCACTACATCGGTGACGCGATCACCGAGCAGGGCTGCCCGATCCTCTGGCCGATCCCGATCATGGGCAAGACGTGGTTCCCGGTCGCGCCGCCGAAGATCCTGCGGATGAAGACCGGCGGCGTCGTGGAGATGGCGATCGTCGGGCCGATCGTGACGATCCTGTCGATCTGGCTGGGGCTCGCGGCGTTGCAGGGCACGGGCGCGCTGCCGTTCCTGGACTGGGTGGACCTGCTTCCGATCTAGTTCGTCCCCTGGACATTCGCAGTCCACCTCGGGCTCACCCGTTCGCTCTAGCCTCCACGGACCCCGACCCGTCGTGTGGAGGATCAGCCATGTCCGAAGTAGCCCGCAGACGCTTCCTGCAGGGAGCCGGCGTGCTCGGCGTGGCGGGAGCACTCGGCACCGGAACCGCCTCGGCATCGGGGCGCTACCAGTGGCTTTCCGGCGATCACCACACGCACACGCAGTACTCGTACGACGGCATGTACAGCGTCGAGCAGCAGATCCGCGGTGCGTTGCGGCACGGGACGGACTGGCTCGTGATCACCGACCACGGCCACGCGTCGCACGAGGCACACTCGGTCGAGGCGACGGCGGCGGACCTTCAGCGCGCCCGGCGGAAGTTCCCGCAACTGCTGCTGTGGCACGGGATGGAGTGGAACGTCCCCGGCGCGGAGCACGCGACGCTGTTCTTCGAGGACTGCCGGGACGAGGCCGGGGTGCTGCGCGACTTCGAGCGGCAGTTCGACTGGCGGCTGAACGGCGCGGAGGCCTCGACCCCGGCGAACGAGAAGAAGGCGCTCGACGCGATCCGGTTCCTGCAGACCAAGATTCGCAACGGCACGATGAAGTCCGCGCTGGTGTTCGTGAACCACCCGATGCGCAACGGCCGGGTGGCGCCCCACGAGTTGCGGAACATGCGTGACCTGGCTCCCGACATCGTTGTCGGGATGGAGGGCGCACCGGGAGCGCAGGGCGACGGCGACCCGTTGCGCGGTCCGGGCGGCCACCGCGGCGGGTACGCGAACAGCCCCGGCCCGAACTCCTACGCGCCCTACCCACCCGAGGCCTACAAGACCTTCGGCGGCTTCGACTGGATGACCGCGAAGGTCGGCGGTGTCTGGGACTCACTGCTCGCCGAGGGTCTCGGCTGGTGGATCACGTCGAACTCCGACTCGCACTTCAACTCGCGCGACACGATCGTCCGCGTGCCGGAGCCCGGCGACCAGTTCGACCTGACGGGCAAGCACCTCGACGCGATCGAGGGCGGGGTGCCCCAGGTGCAGCCGCCGTACGTCGACTTCTTCCCCGGCGAGTTCTCCCGGACCGTCGTCGGCGCCACCCGGCGGACGCGCGGCGCCGTGATGGAGGGCTTGAGGGCGGGTCGAGCGTGGGTTTCGCACGGCGGCTTGGTCGATGATCTTCAATTCCAGGTTTACGCGTCCGGCGGAACCCAGACGTTGGGCGGCCGTTTGCGCGTCCGGCGCGGCTCTGACGTGACCGTGCTGGTCAAAGCACGTTTGGCAACCCGCCCCAACAGCGCCGGATTCGTGCCACGATTGCGCCGTTTGGACCTCATCAAGGGCGCGGTAACCGGACGATCATCATCTGAAACGTTGGCCACGCCACATGTGAAGGTCGAGCGATCCTACGAGCCGCGCTGGCACTATGCGGTCTTCACGCACACGTTCCGCAACGTCCGGGAGCCTTTTTACCTCCGATTGCGCGGAACCGACGGCAACCGCGGCGCGTTCGAACCGCAGGCGGACACACCCGGAGCCGCGAACCCGTGGGAGGACCTGTGGTGCTACACCAACCCGATCTTCGTGGAGGTCAGGTGACCAGCACCTTCGTCGGCATCGACGCCGGCTATGAAAACCGCTGGGAAGCGGAGAAGATCGCACTGGAGCTGCACGACACCGTGCTGACCACGGCCCGAACGGTCGCGGTGCACGAGGTCGACAGCCATTTCGCGATGTCCTTCCTCCTGCCAGTCCCCCCGTCCGACGCAGTGGTGAACTCACTGGTCGCGCAGGGTTTCGGCGTCTCCGTACGCGGTGCTTCCTCAGCACGTCAGGTAGGCCCGGAGGCGCTTCGAGTAGGCGCCTCCACTGCTGCTGAGGCCCACCAGTACCGCCGCGAGGGGCGCGCTCTGCGATACCAAGGCCAACGGTCGTTGCGCGGCCGTCATGGCGTGTCGGACATCCTCGCGTTCACGGCCATAGAGGTCGTTCTGCCGCGCGGAACCCACACGGTCGACACGCGCGGGAACCTGACGCCGTTCTTCCGCGACGGCAAGTTGGTGCTGGTCATCGACTAGGTTTCGGGGTGTGCGTGACATCGCTGTCTTCAGTGGTTCTGCCCATCCCTCACTCGCAGCGGAGATCTGTGGCCATCTCGGTGTCGAGCTCTCACCCAGCCGCTTGACGCGGTTCGCCAACGACTGCCTGGAAGTGCAGTTGCAGGCGAACTGCCGGGAGCGGGACGTGTTCCTGATCCAGCCGCTGGTACCCCCGGTGCAGGAACACCTCGTCGAACTCCTGCTGATGCTGGACGCTGCCCGTGGCGCCTCCGCCGCGCGCACGACCGTCGTCCTGCCGCACTACGCCTACGCGCGTTCGGACAAGAAGGACGCGCCCCGGATCTCGATCGGCGGCCGCCTGGTCGCCGACCTGATGGTCGCCGCGGGTGCCTCACGGGTGCTGGCGATGACTTTGCACTCACCGCAGGTGCACGGGTTCTTCTCGGTGCCCGTCGACCACCTGCACGCCCTGCGCGAACTGGCCGCGCACTTCTCCCAGTACGACCTGTCGAACACCGTCGTCGTGTCACCGGACCTCGGCAACGCCAAGGAGGCCGCGCACTTCGCCCGGATCCTTGGCCTGCCGGTCGCGGCCGGCGCCAAGCAGCGGTTCGCCGACGACAAGGTGCAGATCCAGACCGTGATCGGCGAGGTGGCCGGGCGCGACGTGATCGTGCTGGACGACGAGATCGCCAAGGGCTCGACCGTGGTCGAGCTGATCGACAAGCTGCGGGAGCGCGGTGCCGGGCCGATCCGGGTGGCCTGCACGCACGGGCTGTTCTCGTCCGGGGCCCTGGACCGGTTGCAGGCGTTCGAGGACGTGCTGGAGATCGTCGCCACGAACACCGTGCCGATCCCTGCCGACAAGGCCGTGCCGAAGTTGAAGGTGCTGTCGATCGCGCCGGCGATGGCCGAGGCGATGCGGCGGATCAACGTCGGAGAGTCGGTGTCGACGCTGTTCGAGGCTCCCTAGTCGACCCGCAGCTGATCGAAAGCGGCAACGATCAGCGTGGACGTCCCGGCGAGGTTCACCCAGATCAGGACACTGCCTGGGCCGAGTCTCTGGAACAGCACCACGAACGCGTGCACGAGGAACGCCAGCAGTCCGAGGATGACCAGAAGGACGATCGCGGTGGAGAGGCGTTCCTCGGCCTTGCCTCTCTTGGGCTTGGAGCCCAGGTGACCGCGCAAGATGCTGGTGTTCCACAACAGCGGCTCCGGCCCGACAGTCAGGTAGGCCAGAGCGTTCGCGTGGGCAGTTCCGTGCCACGCCCTCATTGACGTGCACAACGCGTCAAGCAGGTCGTGCGTCTTGTTGTGCACGATCATGAGCTCGGTGAAGACGTAAGCCGCGAGCGTGGGCATGAAGACGAGGACGACCGAAGGCTGGCTGATCTTCAGCGGTCCGATGACGATCTCGGACTGCCCACCGGCCGCGAGGAGCTCGAAGACCGCCGCGAGCGTGATCAGGAGAAAAGACCGGCGGCGCTTCTCCTTGGTGAAGTCGGCCAGCGAGGCCTGCAGCCAGTCGATGTACTTCTCAACCTGCTCGCTGGTCGCACCGGTGAGGCCGTCGGCGACCAGCCGCTCGACGGGTTTCGACGCAGCCGGATCCACCAGCACATTCTGGCTGGAGTGCGGCCCGCTCCGAACTCGCCAAACGAGTGAGACGGCTACTTCAGGTGCGCGAGTGCCCTGATCAGCCGGTCCCCGACGTCGGCGGGTCCGGGCATCTTGCGCACCACGGCCCGCTGGTGCGCGAGGCCGTGCAGCCCGAGCCACAACGCCACCGCGTCGCCGAAGAGGTCGTCGCTGCCGTGTGCGATCCCCTGCTCGACGCACGCGCCGAGCACCTCGACGAGCAGCGTGAACGCCGCCACGCCCAGTGAGTCGAGGTCGGCGTCGGTGATCGACGTGTCCTCGACCGACGGGGTCCAGAGGCCGCCGAACATGATCCGGTAGCGCTGCGGGTGCGCCTGCGCGAAGTCCAGGTAGGCGTGGCCGATCGCGAAGAGCCGTGCGCGCGCGTCCGCGCCCGCGTTGTCGTTGGCCTCGCGCAGGACCGCGGTGAGCTTGTCCATCTCCTGCTGGACGACGGCCAGCATGATCGACGGCTGGTCCGCGAAGTGCGGGTAGATCGACGGTGCCGCGATCCCCGCCTTGCGGGCGACCGAGCGCAGCGTGACCGCGCGTTCGTCGCCGCCTTCGTCCAGCAGCGCGACCGCCGCGGTGATGATCTCTTCGCGCAGTTTCCCGCCTTCACCCCTGCGGTTGCGCCTGCGCGGTTCCGTGTTCGTCACGGCCGTAACCATACACCTGAAAGTTTATGGGTGTTAGGCCTTGCGCTCTTAGACTTACGGGCGTTAGCTTATGTCCGTAAGCACAACCGAGACGCCAAGGAGCACACGATGAACGCCACGACCGCCACCACCCGCGCCACCGAGATCGTTCTGCCGGGCGTGGTCGAGCCCGCCGGCCTGCAGGTCCAGGTCCGCGACCTGCCCGCACCGGGTGCCGGTCAGGTCGTCCTGCGCATGGAGGCCACCGGCGTTTCGTTCGCCGAACAGCAGATGCGCCTGGGCAAGTACTACGACCAGCCCGCGTTCCCGTTCGTGCCCGGCTACGACGTCGTCGGCACGGTCGTCGCGGCAGGTCCCGGCGTCGACCGCGACCTGCGGGGGCACCGGTTCGCCGTCGTCACCAAGGTCGGCAGCTGGGCCAGCCACCTGATCGTCGAGGCCGCCGACCTGGTGCCGGTGCCGGACGGCGTGGACTCGGCCGCCGCCGAGACCGTCGTGGTCAACGGCGTCACGGCGTGGCAGATGATGTACCGGACCGCGAAGGTCAAGCGGGGCGACACGATCGTCGTGCTGGGCGCGAACGGTGGCGTCGGCTCGACGCTGGTGCAGTTGGCGAAGCACGCCGGCATCAAGGTGATCGGCACGGCCTCGGCCCGCCACCACGACGCGGTGCGCGAGCTCGGCGCGATCCCCGTCGACTACCGCGACCCGAACATGTACGACCGCATCCGCGAGCTGGCGCCGGAAGGTGTCAGCGCGGTGTTCGACCACGTCGGTGGCCCCGCCCTGCACGACTCGTGGCGGCTGGTCCGTCGAGGCGGCGCGCTGGTCAACTACGGCTCTGCCGCGTCGAAGGACGACGAAGGCAACGCGATGCTGCCGGTGCTCAAGCTGTTCGGCCAGCTGATGGTGTGGAACCTGCTGCCCAACGGCAAGCGCGCGGGCTTCTACAACTTCTGGGCCGGCAAGCGCTTCCGCACGGCCACGTTCCGCGCTCGCCTTCGCGACGACCTCACGCAGGTGCTGGAGCTGGTCAAGGCCGGTGCGCTCAAGCCGCAGATCGCCGCGCGCATCCCGTTGCCGGAGGCCGCCTCCGCGCTGGTGCTGGCCGAGTCGCGCACGGTGCTGGGCAAGGTCGTCATCGTTCCGGAGCCGTGAGCAGGCAGGGCTGCCGCCGGCTGATCGTGGCGGCGGCGACCGCCCTGGTCGACAGGGACGACGCCGTGACGCTGCGGGCCGTGTCCCGCGAGGCGGACGTCCCCACCTCGGCGATCTACCAGCAGTTCCCCGACGTGCCGGCGATCCTGCTGGCCACGTGCCACGAGGCCTTCCGCGAGCTCGAAGCCGCCGTTCTGGCCGCACCGGACGCCTACGCGGCGGGCCTCGCCTACCTGGACTTCGCCGTCCTGCACCCCCGCCGCTACCGCGTGATGTTCGGTGCGGCCGATCTCTCCGACCAGGCGCTGCGGCTGTTCACCCGAGTCGTCGCCGACCCCGACCGGGCCCTGACGTTCTGGCTGGGCCTGCACGGCCTCGCCGACCAGCGCGCCTCGATCCGCCGCTCGCCCCAGTTCCTCGTCATCGCACCGCGCCTGATCAGTTCACTCATCTGAGCTCATCCGACTTCCGGGAGTCCCCACCATGAACGCCACCGCTGTTCGCACCGCCACCGTCGCGTCCACCGAGGTCGACAACCGCGCCGCCTACCTGGGTTTCGCGTTCGCCTACGTCTTCGGCCACGGCGCCGCGCTGCTCTCGAAGTCCGGCGCGGTCATGATGCCGTCGTGGCTGCCGATCGCGCTGCTGGCCACCGGTCTGCTCGCCGGCACCGTCTTCGCCATGACCGCGTCGCTGCGTGCCCAGCGAGCGGCCTCCGAAGCGCGGCGACGAGCCGAGAAGCTCGTCGGGATGGCCTGGATCACCGGCTTCACCGCACTGGCGTTAGCGGTCACCGGCGTGAGCACGGTGTTCGACAAGCCAGAGCTCCAGACCGTGCTCTGGCCCGCCGGCTCGACCATCGTCGTCGGCCTGATCTACATCGCCGAGGGCGCCATCCGCGGCAACGCCCTGCACTACAACCTGGGCACCTGGCTCATGCTGGTCGCCGCCGCGACGCTGTTCATCCCGGGAGCCGGCTTCTTCGGCACGCTGGCCGTGCTGGGTGGCGGCGCCTACCTGGTCGCCGCGTTCCTGGAGCCTCGTCGCCTTGCCGCGTAAGGCTTTTACAGCTGCACTCGCACCGTGACACGACCTTTGTCGTCACGGTGCGATGTCGCATGTCCGGTCCGTTCGCCGCCATCGAGTTCGAGCGTCAACGGACCGCCCTCGCCGTTGAAGTTGCGCCACCACGTCTTCGAGTCCGGCATCATCACCTGGATGTCGACGGTGTCGCCCTTGCGTTGGTAGCCAACGGGTGTGGTGAACGTGCGGCCCGACTTCCGGCCCGTGTAGGACACGACGGTGATGCCCTTGCGCACGAGCTTCCCGACGAGCGGCGCGTCCCGCAGTCCGACGATCAACTTGTTGACGCGGTTCACGATCGGACTCCTGAAGTTCATACCCACCAACGTAGCCTGGTAAGTGGAGACCCCCGTCCACTTGAGGCGAAGTGAGAAGAAGTGACCGCTGAACCGTCTCAGATGCGCGCCGACGCCCGCGAGAACCGGGCGCGGGTGCTGGCCGTCGCCCGCGACCTGTTCGCCGAACGCGGGCTGGAGGTGCCGATGGCCGCGATCGCCCGCCGTGCCGGAGTCGGCGTCGCCACGTTGTACCGGCGCTTCCCGACCAAGGAATCGCTGGTCATGGAGGCCTTCACCGAACAGTTCGCGATCTGCCAGGGCGTCATCGACGACGCTTTGCGCGACCCGGACCCGTGGCGCGGGCTCTGCACGGTGATCGAGAAGGTGTGCCTGCTGCAGGCGGCCGACCGCGGGTTCACCGCCGCGTTCACGGCCTCGTTCCCCGAACTGCACTCCGAGGTGCGCCACCGGACCTGGGAGGACTTCGGCGCGTTGGTGCAACGGGCGAAGGACAGCGGACAGTTGCGCGCCGACTTCTCGCCGCACGACCTGACGCTGGTGCTCATGGCCAACGGAGGGCTTTCCGGCGTACCGGTGGAGGTCGCGACGGCCGCGTCCCGCCGCCTGGTCGCGTACCTGCTGGAGTCGTTCCGGAGCGGCACGGACGTGCTGCCGCCGCCCGTGCCGCTCAGCCTGGACCTCGTGCTCGGTTAGCCGGGGTGGGCGCCGACGGTGTCGCGGATCATCGCGCCGAGGTCGGCGGAGCCCATCCGCGCGCAGTGGGCGCAGCAGAAGAACTTGCCCTCCACCTCCACGCCGTGCCCGATCACGCGGCAGTCGCAGTGTTCGCAGCGCGGCGCGAGCCGTTGGATCGCGCACTCGAAGCTGTCGAACGTGTGCACGCCGCCGCCGACGGTGCGCACCTCGAAGGCCATCCAGTACTCGTTGCCACAGACGTCACAGGTCGCCATGCGCGGAAGACTGCGGCAGGTCAGCCTGGTCGGCAACTCGAACGTCGAGCAGCGCGACCAGCGTCTTCGGGGCAATCACCCGATAGGCGTCCTCGACGAGATCGGCGACGACGTCCCAGTCGACCGGCACGTCCAGGTACACGCCGAGCCAGCCGCGGTGGCCGACGTAGGGCGGGCGGAAGTAGTTCCCGGGAGCCTGGGCGATCAGGGTTTCCTGGACGCCGGGGCCCGCCGCGCACCAGAACGCGGTGCGGTCGTCGTGGTGGTGGTCGGCCGAGGTCACGAAGGTCTTCCTGCCGCGGACGAACCAGGTGGGTTCGCCGTGACTCAGGCGTTCGGTCACCTCTGGCAACGCGAGACAGAGGCGGCGCAGGTGTTCGAGTGCGTCCACCCGAACATCCTGCGCCATTTTCGGTGTGTCAGCCGGTGCCGGCGCGAATCGCGCTGATCAACTCACCGTTGGCCGTGTCACCGGAGAGCTCCCAGAAGAACACGCCGCCCATGTTCTGGCCGCTCGCCCACGAGATCTTGCTGCGGACGGTGGCCGGGGTGTCGTAGCTCCACCACTGGCTGCCGCACTTGGCGTACGCGGTGCCGGCGACGGTTCCGTTGGCGGGACAACGGGTCTTGAGAACCTTGTAGTCCTCGATGCCCGCCTCGTACGTGCCGGGTGCGGCGCCGGTCGCCGTGCCGCCGGGCGCGGCCTGGGTGACGCCGGTCCAGCCGCGGCCGTAGAAACCGAGTCCCAGCAACATCTTGCTCGCCGGAATGCCCTTGCTCTTGAGCTTCTGGATCGCCGCGTCGGTGTTGAAACCGGCCGTCGGGATGCCGGGGTACGACGTGAGCGGCGAGTGCGGGGCGGTCGGGCCCTGCGGGTTGAAGGCGCCGAAGAAGTCGTACGTCATCGGGTTGTACCAGTCGACGTACTGCGCCGCGCCCGCGTAGTCGGCCTTGTCGAGCTTGCCGCCGGCGGACCCGTCCGCGCTGATCGCGGCCGTCACCAGGTTGCCGCTGCCGAACCTGCTGCGCACGGCCTGCATCAGCGTCTTGTAGGAGTTGAACCCGCTGGTGTCACAGGTGAGTCCGCACGCGTTGGGGTACTCCCAGTCGATGTCGATGCCGTCGAACACGTCCGCCCAGCGCGGGTCCTCGACGAGCTTGTAGCAGGAGTCCGCGAACGCCGCCGCCGCGCTCGGGCTGCTCGCCGCCTGCCCGAATCCGCCGGACCAGGTCCAGCCGCCGAAGGAGAACAGGACCTTGAGTCCCGGGGTGACCGCCTTGAGCTTGCGCAGCTGGTTGAAGTTGCCGCGCAACGCACCCGCGTCCCAGGTGTCCGACGTACCGTCCACAGAGGACGCCGCGTCGTAGAACTTGTCGTAGTCGGCATAGGCGTCGCCGAGCGCGCACCGGCCGCCGCTGACGTTGCCGAACGCGTAGTTGATGTGCGTGAGCTTGCCGGCCGAGCCGGACGAGCGGATGTTCTTCACGTGGTAATTGCGCTGGTAGACGCCCCACTGCACGAAGTAGCCGACGACGCGTTTCGCGATCGCCTGAGCGCCGATCTCCTGCTGTGGTGCGGCTTGTGATGCCGGTGCCGCGAGCGTGGCCGCCGTCAAGAGTGCCGTTGCCGCCGCGATGATTCTGCGCCTGAACATAGCGGTCTCCTCGATGGGTGACTGCGCGGCGGCGCTGCTCTCAAGCTAGGTGGACTAGACCACTGACGTCAACAGCTGAACCGGCGACACGGCGAAGCCGTAGGGAGGAGAGGAAGATGCGGCGAGAGCTCAGAAAGGACCCGGGGTGTGGGGTGTCCCCACAGCGACGGCGATCGATGCGGTTCGCGTTCTCCGCGAACAGCGATCCCCTGAGAGAGCGGGACCGGCCGGATTCGAACCGGCGTTCTCCCTCCGTTCCGGAGGGCGCGTCGACCACTGCGCTACAGGCCCCTTCGCCACCGCGCCCTTCACACTAGTCGGCGAACTGCGGGCCGTATGCCCTGCGAAAGTGTTGGACCCAATAAGGTTCACGGACCAACCCCGAACTGGACGGTGTCGTGCCCGGGATCGACTACTACGAGTTGCTCGGTGTCAACCGGGGCGCCAGTGCCTCGGAGATCAAGTCGGCCTACCGCTCTCTCGCCAAGGTCATGCACCCCGACGCGGGTGGGACGTCTGGCGGCTTCCGGCTGCTCCAGGAGGCCTACGAGACGCTGAAGGACCCGGTCCGGCGCGCGGACTACGACCGCCCCGCGAGGCCCGCGCCGACGGTCGTCCGCCCGCAGACACGCCCGCGACCTCGCCGAACAGGCCACACGGGCCGCCTGCGCGACTTCGGCGACGACCCGAACTACGCGGCGCCACGCCCCCGCGTCGACCTCGGCTCGATGGAGTGGTGGCACCGCATCGACCTCGGCGCACGCGTCCGCTACGTGCCCGCCACCGGCCTCGGCCACGCCCCCGCGGCGGCCGCGATCGGTGGGTGGTTCGTCCTGCTCATCCCGTTGGCGATGCCGCTGTCACCGCTGCTCCTCGTCGTCTGGCTGCCGCTCGTGGCGGGCGCCGGTTACGGGGCGTTCCGACTGGTGCGCCGCTACATGACGGTCGCGCGGGCCGAAAGGGCGTTCGCCGGCGAGTACGACGGCAACACGATTTTCGGCCGTCCGGGTGAAAACAGACGCGAACGGCTGACCGCCGGATTGCTCACGGAGTACATGACGCAGCTACCGGGCGTGCGCATCTTCCACGGCCTTGCCTGGCCGGGTTCGGTCTTCACCGACGTCGACCACGCCCTGCTCTGCGGCCGCCGCCTGGTCCTGATCGAGTCGAAGTCGTGGCTGCCCGGCCACTACTACTGCGACGAGGACGGCGAACTCTGGCGCAACGGCCACCCGTTCCGCGGCGGCGGCTCCCAACTGCTCGACGGCGTCGAACGCTTCGCCGAACTCCTGCCGTGGCTGGAGATCCGCGGCGCCCTGATCGTCTACCCGAGCCGCGCCGGCGAGGTCACCTGCGACGACGACCTCGACTTCGAGGTGCCGCCGATGACCCCGGAGCAGTTCGTCAGCGAGATCGGCGACTGGCTGGCCGACGACCCGGCCACCGTCGACCGCGAGGCCCTGCGCGCCCTGGTGCGCCAGGTGATCTCGGAAGTCCGCGTGGCCGGCGCCTAGCTCCCGGAGGACCCACCGGCGTGAGGCCGGAGGGAGCAGTTCGTGTCAGGATTGCCGCCATGACCCGCACGTTGTGCCTCGCGCAGAACCCGGACGCGGACGCACTCCTCGCGTCGGACATGTTCGCCCTGCTGACTGGGATGCTGCTGGACCAGCAGATTCCGATGGAGAAGGCGTTCTCCGGCCCCAAGGTCCTCGCCGACCGCATGGGCGGCCTGGACGTGCACCGCATCGCCGAGGCCGACCCGGAGGCCTTCGCCACCGTCATGGCCACGCCGCCCGCCGTGCACCGGTTCCCCGGTTCCATGGCCAAGCGGGTGCAGGCGCTGTCGCAGTTCGTCGTCGAGAACTACGACGGCGACGTGACGCGGATCTGGGCCGACGGGGACGGGGCCGCGGTGTTCAAGCGACTCAAGGCGCTGCCCGGGTTCGGGGACCAGAAGGCCAAGATCTTCCTGGCACTTTTGGGCAAACAGTTCGACGTGACGCCCGCTGGGTGGCGTGAGGCCGCTGGGCACTACGGGGACGAAGGAAGCCGACGTAGCGTCGCTGACGTGCGCGATCAGAAGTCGTTGCTCGAGGTTCGCGACTTCAAGAAGGCCGCGAAGGCCGCCGCCAAGAAGTAGCACGGACTGTTCATCGTCTGGTGCACTGGACGTCCGCCGCCTGTCCGCACGGGGTGCCATCTTGCCCTGTGAGAGAAGGGCGGTTTCCGTTGCGCATCAAGGCGATTGGCGTTTTCACGGTCCTGGCGCTCGGTCTGGGCACCACCGCGGCCGACGCCGCCACCACGTGGCCAGGGGACTCGGCGAGCAAGACGGCTGACGGTACGAACGTGTTCGGCAAGAACCTCAGCGGGTTGTCGTTCGAGAGTGCCGGGGTTGTGTGGGCGGTGAAGAACGGGCCGTCCACGCTCTACCGGCTCGTGCCGAGCGGCAGCACGTGGAAGGTCGACTCGAAGCGGTCGCTCAAGTTCAAGAACGGGAAGGGCGACCCGGACGCCGAGGGTGTGGTGAGCACGCCGGACGGGCTCTTCGTCGTCACCGAGCGGGACAACGACAACGGTGATGTCAGTGCGCCGATGGTGTTGAAGTTCGGCAGTGGCAGCAACGCGGTGGCCGAGTGGAAGCTGCCCGGGATGCCGTCGGCCGACCCCAACGACGGGCCCGAGGCGATCTCGTGGATTCCGGACTCGTTCCTGACCGCGCAGCAGTTCAAGGACGACACAGGCAAGCTCTACAACCCCGCCGACTACCCGGCGCACGGGACCGGGTTGTTCGCGGTCGGGCTCGAGGCGACCGGCGGGATCTTCCTGTACGCGCTGCAGGACGGCGGGGCGAAGCTGGTCTCGAAGTTCGCGAGCGGGCAGGCGCAGGTGATGGACCTGGAGTGGGAGAACAACAGGCTCTGGGCCACCTGCGACGACCACTGCAGCGGGCGGGCGACGACGCTCGCGATCAGTGACGGGAAGTTCAAGGTGACGGCGACGTACGACCGGCCGTCGAAGCTGCCGAACGTGAACCTCGAAGGCTTCGCGATCTCGCCGAGCTGCGTGAGCGGCAAGAAGGTCGTGCTGTGGTCGGACGACGACAACACGAGCAGTCACGCGCTCAGGAGCGGTTCGCTGAACTGCACGGTCTAGCAGAGGATTGTCGGGGTGCGGAACTATGCTCCCGCGCGTGACCGCACCCCACATCCCCGGCCTGACCGACCTGAGACCGTTGGGCGCGGGCGGTTTCGCCACCGTCTACACCGCGCACCAGGCACAACTCGGTCGTGACGTCGCCGTCAAGATCGACAACCGGGTGCTCGTCGACGAACGCGACCGGAGGCGGTTCCTGCGCGAGGCGCAGGCGGCGGCCAAGTTGTCGGGGCATCCGCACGTCGTCGGGGTGCACGACGCGAACATCACCGGCCAGGGCACGCCGTACATCGTGATGGAGCTCTGCACGGGCGGGTCACTCGCCGACCAGCTCGACCGGCAGGGGCAGTTGCACCCCGACCAGGTGCGGGACCTCGGCATCAAACTCGCCGACGCGCTGGCCGCCGCGCATCAGGTAGGTGTGCTGCACCGGGACATCAAGCCCGGCAACATCCTCGTCGACCGCTACGGCACGCCGAAGCTGGCCGACTTCGGGCTCGCGGCGCTGCTCGACGCGCAGGGCGGCAGCACGGTCACGCGGGACGCCCTAAGCCCCAGCTACGCGCCGCCGGAAGCGTTCGCGATGGCCGAGCCGACGCCGCAGGCCGACGTGTACAGCCTTGCCGCGACGCTCTACACGTTGCTCGCGGGCAAGCCGCCGCGTCCGGTGCCGTGGCCGATCACGTCGTTCGACCAGCTCGGCGAGATCCTGCGCCGGCCCGTGCCCGCGGTGCCGGGGGTGCCGCCCGCGTTGCACGAGGCTCTGGCGAGGGCGCTGCACCCGGACGCGAACCTGCGCACGCCGAGTGCCGCCCAGCTGCGCGACGAGCTGGTCGACCCGATGCGGATGCCCACCGTGCCGGTTCCTCCCCCGCCCAAGCGCAAGCGGTGGCCGTTGGCCGCGGCGGCCGGGCTGGTCGTCGCGATCGTGGCGGGCCTGCTCGTGTGGAACCTCGTCGACAAGGACGAGGCGACGGCCCAGGGGCCCGGGCCGGCGACGACGCAGCCGGGCGGTGCGGAGGACGTCCCGCCGTTCCTCAAGAAGTGCGGCAAGGGGTTCTGCATCGACCAGTCGACCTGCTTCCGCGGGATCGTCAGCATCGGCGGCAACCCCGCTTCGGCGCGGAAGGTCGGCAGCTGCTCGACCGAGCACTACTGGGAGGCGTTCGGAGGCGGCTGGCTCTCCGGGGAGATCCCGGACGTCGACTCCGACGAACTGCTGGCGTCCGTCGAGGTGAAGGACGTCTGCACGCCCGAGGTGATGAAGGCCGCCACCCGGCCGACCGTCGACACCACCGGCTGGGAGAGGACCGCGGTCGGGTTCAAGGACGGCACCCGCAACTACTTCCTCTGCCTCGCCTCGCAGCCAGAGGCCGGCGAGGTCGTGACGAGCGCTTTCGGCAGTTGAGATAATCCACTTGCGACGGTCAGTAATGTAGGCCGACGTGCGTGTTCACGCCGATTTGATCATTGCTGGATTCCGAAGGTACTCGACCTACCGACAAGCGATGCTGGCCGGAATGACCACGAACGTGGTCTTCGGCCTGCTGCGGGTCGCCGTCCTCGTCGCCGCGCTCAAGGCGGCGAACGGTGAGATCGCGGACTACGACGTCGCTGCAACGAATACGTACGTCTGGATCGGGCAGGGGCTGCTCGGGTTCGTCCTGTTGTGGGGAACCAACGAGCTCGCCGAGCGCGTGCGATCCGGTGACGTGGTGGTAGACCTCTATCGGCCGTGGAACCTGCAGGGCGCCCTTCTCGCGGAGGACGTCGGGCGGGGCGGTTACGCGTTCCTGACGCGGCTCGTCCCGCCGATGGTGTTCGGCATGGTGCTGTTCCCGTTCCAGTTCCCCGCGAAAGCCGTGCAGTGGCCGTTGTTCCTGGTCAGTGCGCTCATCGCGTTGGTGATCTGCTTCGGCTGCCGGTTCCTGATCGACATCAGCTCGTTCTGGCTGATCGACAACCGGGGGCTGTACGGGTTCTGGAACGTCTCGTCCGGCCTGCTGTGCGGGTTGACCGTGCCCATCGCGTTCTTCCCCGAGTGGGCTCGTGACGTGCTCTGGATGACGCCGTTCCCCTCCGTGTTGCAGGCGCCGATCGACGTGTTCCTCGGACACGGCGATCCGGTGAAACTCCTGTTCCTGCAGGCGTTCTGGGCCGTGGTCATCCTGGCGGCCGGCCACTTCACACTGCAACGAGCGGTGCGCAAGGTGGTGGTGCAGGGTGGCTGACTCCATCTATCCGAGGCTCATCGGCGCGCGGTTGAGAAGCCAGATGTCCTACCGCGCGTCGTTCGCGCTCGACCTCGCCACGCAGGTGCTCGCGCAGTGGATCGAGCTGGTCGTCATCCTCGTGCTGTTCGGTCACGTCAGTGCGCTCGGCGGGTTCACCAAGAACGAAGTGCTGCTGATGTACGCGTTCGCGGGCATCGCGTTCGGCGTCGCCGACCTCTTCGCCGGACAGCTCGACAACCTGCCGACGTACATCCGCACCGGCAACTTCGACGTGCTGCTGATGCGACCGCTCGGCACGCTGCCGCAGATCATGGTGTCGGACGTCCGCCTGCGCAGGGTCGGGCGCATCGCCGGCGCGATCGCCGTGATGGTCTACGCGCTGACGCAGGTCGGCATCGGCTGGACACCGGGCAAGGTCGCGCTGGCCGTCGTCACGCCGCTGGCCGGTGCGGTCATCTACGGCGCGGTCTGGGTGGTGGCCTGCTCGATCTGCTTCTGGATCGTCGAGGGGCGCGAGTTCGCCAACGCGGTCACCTACGGCAGCAACACCTTCACGTCGTACCCGATCAACGTCTACTCACGGCCGTTGCGCTGGCTGATGGCGTTCATCGTGCCGGGGGCGTTCGTCGCGTACTACCCGAGCCTCGCGCTGCTCGGGAAGCAGGATCCGCTCGGCCTTCCTGGCTGGGTCGGCTGGACATCACCGCTCGTCGCGGCCCTGGCGGCCACAGTTGCCGGGTTCGTGTGGCGGTTCGCGGTCAGGCACTACCGGGGAACGGGATCATGATCGAGGTCAGGGAGCTCCGCAGGGAGTTCAAGGTCGCCACGTCGAAAGGCCTGCGGCGCAACTACAAGACGGTCACGGCGGTCGACGGCGTCACGTTCGGCGTGCAGGCCGGAGAAGCCGTCGGGTACGTCGGGCCGAACGGCGCCGGCAAGTCCACGACGATCAAGATGCTGACCGGGATCCTGGTGCCGACCAGCGGGCACATCGAGGTGGGCGGCGTGGATCCGTCGAGGCAGCGGCGGGATCTCGCGAAACGCATCGGGGTCGTGTTCGGCCAGCGCAGCCAGCTCTGGTGGGATCTGCCGCTCAAGGACAGCTTCGACCTGCTCAGGTCCATCTACCGGGTGTCGGCCGAGGACTACCGGAAGCGGCTCGACGAGTGCGTCGAACTCCTTGGCCTGCAAGAGCTTCTGATCACGCCGGTGCGGCAGCTCTCGCTGGGGCAACGGATGCGCGGCGAGATCACCGCCGCCCTGCTGCACGCCCCCGAGCTCTTGGTGCTGGACGAGCCGACGATCGGCCTGGACCTGGAGTCGAAGGAGCGCCTCAGGGAGTTCCTCGCGGACATCAACGCCCGCCGGGGCACCACGCTCCTGCTCACCACCCACGACCTCGACGACATCGAACGCCTCTGCCCGCGGCTGATGGTGATCGACCACGGCCGGGTGCTCGCCGACGGCCCGCTGGACGCGCTGCGCGCCGAGGTCACCCCGGACCGCGAGCTCGTCATCGACCTCAGGGAACCCGGCCCGGCGCCGGACGTCCCCGGAGTAACGGCGGTGCGCAGCGAGGCCAACGGGTTGCGACACCACCTCACGTTCAGGAGGGCGGAGACGACGGCGGCACAGTTGATCACCCAGGTGGTGCGGCAGGTGGAGGTCCACGACCTCGCCGTCGTGGAGCCGGAAATCGACGACGTCATCCGCAAGCTCTACCAACGGCAACTCGATCAAGACGTACATCGGTAGAGTCATAAGCAACGAATCCGGACACATCGGGCACAAGGAGAGCGAATGCGCCTAGTTGGACCGCTTGCCGCGGCTGTCATCGCGTTGGGCAGCTTGACGGCGTGCGACACGATCCAGGGCGTCAGCGACACCGCGGACAAGGTCAAGCTGTGTGCCGACGCGATCTCGCTCCTGGGCTTCTCGCCGGACATGAGCGACCCGCAGAAGGCCCTGGAGGAGACTCAGGCCAAGGCGAAGGAGCTCGAGACCCTCGCGAACTCCTCGCCGGACGAGAACGTGAAGAAGGCTCTCGAAGAGGCCGCGAACGGCATGCAGAACGTGAACTCCGCGGCGGACTGGGTGGCCCAGAAGGCCGACCTCGCCGCGAAGGTCTCCTCGGCTTGCGGCGGATGAGCACTTGAGCCCTGTTGCGCGCCTCCGGTGTGCGCCTAGGCTTTGACGCGTTCGACGCGCCAAGCCTCGGCCGCACACCGGAGGTGTTGCAGCACCATGCAAGCAACAGTGGGTGACAGGCTCCACGTCCACAGCCGCTCCATCGGCCTCGAGGAGCGCCTGGGCGAGATCCTCGAAGTGCGCGGGAGCGACGGACATCCGCCGTACCTCGTCCGCTTCAACGACGGTCACGAGGGCCTGGTGTTCCCCGGCCCCGACTGCGTCGTCGAGTCGCGGGGCACGGTCTGACCCAGCACGGTCGCGATGAGCTCCTCGGCCAGCTGAGGAGTCGCTGCCGCCACGCCTGACCACCGGTGGGTCAGGTCGGGTTCGAACGTGAACGGCCGCCCGTGCAGGTCGACCAGCACCCCGCCCGCGGCGGGGACGGTGACCAGCGCCGTCGCGAGGTCCATGATCCGGTGCGTGTCGCTGCCGGGGTCGATGAACGCGTCGACGGTGCCTTCCGCGACCAGCATGGTCTCCAGGCACGTCGTGCACAGCACACGGATGCGGTCGGCGCGGTTCGCGATGCGCAGCCACGCGTCCTGAGTGGCTGTCTTGGGGCGCATGATGCACACGGACGCGCCGTCCAGCGTCGTGCGTCCGGTGGTGCGGAACGACGTCGGCACGCCTGCGAGCGCATGCCACGCACGGCCCGTGTCGAACCATGTCGTCAGAGCTTCTTTGGCCGTGCCGTCTTCCACGAGCGCACCGGCGAAGCAAGAGAGAGGAACGCCGAACGCGGCGTTCGCGGACCCGTCGACCGGGTCGATGACGAGGGTGATCGAGGAACCGTTGTCGACGAACCCGGCTTCCTCGGAGAGCAGGTTCACGCGACTGCGGTGGATGGACTCCAGGATCGCGTCCTCGACGATGCGATCGACGCGCATCGTCGGTGTTCCGTCGGCGCCGTCCGCCACTTCTTCGCGGAGTTCGAGGCGCGTGTGCAGAGATCGGGCACGCCCGTACGCCGCCGACGCCGCGCGAGCGGCATCAGCGAGCGCGGGGTGCACGTCATCGGAAAGCTGTGGCTGGGGCACGTCCCACGGGATCAGCACGTGCCCCACACTGCCACGGATCAGATCAGGCCGAGGCCCTTGACCGCGTCGCGCTCCTCGACGAGCTCGGCGACCGAGGCGTCGATGCGGCCGCGGGAGAACTCGTCGATCTCCAGGCCCTGGATGATCTCGTAGGAACCACCCGAGGTGCGGACGGGGAACGAGGAGATGATGCCCTCGGGCACGCCGTACGAACCGTCCGACGGGATGGCCATCGAGGTCCACTCGGTGCCGTTGACCCAGTCGTAGATGTGGTCGATGGCGGCGTTGGCGGCCGAGGCGGCCGACGAAGCGCCACGGGCCTCGATGATCGCCGCGCCGCGCTTGGCGACGGTCGGGATGAAGTCGTTCTCCAGCCACGCCTGGTCGTTCACGGCCTCGGCGGCGGTCTTGTCGCCGACCTTGGCGTGGAACAGGTCCGGGTACTGGGTGGCCGAGTGGTTGCCCCAGATCGTCATGTTCTGGATGTCCGTGACGGCGACACCCAGCTTCTTGGCGAGCTGCGACAGGGCGCGGTTGTGGTCCAGGCGCGTCATCGCGGTGAAGCGCTCGCGCGGGACGTCCGGCGCGTGCTGCTGGGCGATGAGGGCGTTGGTGTTGGCCGGGTTGCCGACCACGAGCACCTTCACGTCGTCCGCGGCACCGGCGTTGATCGCCTCGCCCTGCGGCTTGAAGATGCCACCGTTGGCCTCGAGGAGGTCGCCGCGCTCCATGCCCTTGGTGCGGGGGCGGGCGCCGACGAGCAGGGCCACGTTCACGCCGTCGAACGCGGTCTTCGCGTCGTCGGTGATCGTGATGCCCTTGAGCAGCGGGAAGGCGCAGTCGTCCAGCTCCATCGCGGTGCCCTCGGCGGCCTTCAGCGCGGGGGTGATCTCCAGCAGCCGCAGGTTGACCGGGGTGTCCGGGCCGAGCAGGTGGCCGGAAGCGATGCGGAAGAGCAGTGCGTAGCCGATCTGGCCGGCTGCACCGGTGACAGTGACGTTCACGGGCGTGCGGGTCATGAGCCTTCCCGAATGACGGTCCTCGTTGACGTCGGGCGGGTCTGCCCGGCGACCCGCACGTTACCAACACGTGGCCGATGGCAGAGTGTGAGAGTGGACATCCCCGACGAAGAGATCGGCGAGGACTACTCCGACGCCGTCATGCCCGGTCAGCACTGGGAGAAGCGCTCTTTCACCGACTGCGACTTCACCGAGGCCGACCTCCGCGAGCTCGTCACGACGGGGTGCACGTTCACCCGGTGCGACTTCACCCGGACGGATCTCGGCGAGTCGAAGCACCAGGCGACGGCGTTCCGGCAGTGCACCTTCGACCGCACGGTGCTGACGCGGTCGTCGTTCAACTCGTGCAGCCTCATGGGTTCGAACTTCGTCGACTGCGTGCTGCGGCCCATCACCTTCACCGAGGTGGACTTCACGCTGGCGTCGTTCGTGAAGGCGCCGCTGTACGACCTGAAGCTGGCCGGCCAGAGGTTCCGCGAGACGAACCTCAGCGAGGCGGACCTGCGCAACACCGACCTGAGCAAGGCGGACCTGCTGGGGGCGCGGCTGCTCGACGCGAAGCTGGAGGGCGCCGACCTGCGCGGGGCGGTCGTGGACGCGAACGGGCTCCGGCAAGCCAAGCTCGCCGGAGCCCTGATCGACATCGACCAGGCGATCGCCTTCGCGGCCGCCTACGGCCTAGTGGTGTCGTGAAGTGATGCGCACGGACGGGTGGATGCGCACAGTCAGTTCTCCGTCTGCGAACTCCACGACGGCGTGCGACTCACCTCGGCCCGAGCGGACGAGCAGCCGGCTCGCGCGCTCGCGGTAGAGGTCGACCACGGTTTCGCCGCTCTGAAACCACCGCACCCGCACGGAAGCGGCGAGCTCGTCGAACGAGAGCAGCACGTCCTCGACTCGAACGACCTTGATCCACGGCTCGTCCCCGGTTTCGGGGGTGACCCCGAACGCGTCGAGGATCTCGTCGTGGGACGGCACCTGCATCATCGCCTCCAAGCCACACCGCTGCTCACATGGCTGTGGCCGGGATCGCACGGATCCCGGCCACCTCAAAGCCCGCGGTCAGTGGTCGGTCGAGATCTCCACCAGCACGCCGTCGGCGATCATCTCCTCGACCGCCTTCGGCAGCAGGTAGGCGGTGCCGCCACCCGGCTGCTCGAACCACGGCACGGCCACGCCCGTCAGCACCTCGAGCGGGCGGCGCAACCGGTACACGCGGTACGGGCGGTTGATCCACGACGGCACGAGGCTGCGTTCCGGGAACGGCGTGCCCGCCACGTAGACGAGGTTGCCGCTCTGGTCGCCGTAGCGGTCGATCTCGGTGCCCGCCGGCAGCTCGAACATCTGCTTGTGGCGGAACAACGTCAGCGGGGGTTCGCCCGCCAGCGGTGAGATCGGGAACTTCCGCTTCGACGGTTCCTCCTGCGCCACGGCGGCGGCGACCGGCGAGGGTGCCGGGGCCTGCTGCGGTGCGGGTGGCGGAACCGGCTGGACCTTCGTCGGAGCCGCGGCCGGGGGCAGCGGTGCCTGCTGGACCTGCGTCGGCGCCTGTGCCTGGGGCTGCGCCTGCGGCATCGGCGGGCGCTGTGGCGGAACGGGGCGGCGCGGCTCCTCGCGGAAGCCGTTGGTGATCGGTCGCTGCGGTGGCGGGGGCGTCCGCGGAATCGTGCGGAAGTTGCCCAGCACCAGCTTGCCGACCAGGTACGCCGACGCGTCCTCGACCTTGTCGAACCGCACGGGGTTCTTCGGGCCGTGGTCGAACCAGCACACCTCCCAGCTGTCGCCGTCGAGGCGCAGCGTCCAGGTGCGGTCGGCGGGCTCGCCGCCGATCCGGAACACGCCGTGCGGCACGTTGAGGTCGTCGAGCGCGCGGCGGGTGCCCGCCAGCTCGCGGTCCTCTTCCTTCGTGACCTGCCGCGGCGGCTTGACCGGTTCGGGCTCCGGCTCGGGTTCCGGCTCGCTGAACAGCGCCGCGTCGAACTGGGTGGTCTCCTCGGAGCGCGTCGGCGCCGGCGGGGACACCGGAACCACTGGCACGACCGGCAGGACCGGCGCGGCCTCGGCGACGGGCTCCGGTTCGAAGTGCGAGTCGAGCTGCGCCTCGAAGCGGTCCTCGAACTCCGGCTCGAACTCGGTCGTCTCGAAGGAGGTCGTGGACTCGATCTCCTCCTCGGCGAGGTCGGGCTCGTCCTCGGTGACCGCGACGACCGGGTGCTCCTCGGTGACCTCGGCCGGACTCTCCCGCGGCTCGTCGAGGACAGGACTCCACGCCATCGTGTCCTGCATGGCGTCGCGCGGACGTTCCTCGGTCTCGGCGACCAGGTGGTCCGTGAGCTCCTCTTCGCGGTGGTGCGTGAGGAGCTCGGGCTCGTCCGGCCCTGCGGTGGGGATCTCGGGTTCCTCGGGGACGTCCACGTCTACGTGTTCGTCCTGGAGGTCGTTTTCGTTCGGTTTCTCGGCGACGAACTCCGCGACCGGTTCCGGAGCGGGCTCCCGGACGATCTCCCGGACCGGCTCCGGTGCCTCGGACTCCGCGACCTCGCTCGGGTGCGGGGCGAAGAGGTCCATGCCCGCGCCGTACGTGTCGCGCAGGGTCCGGTCGTCGACGATGCCGGGCGCGCCGTCCGAGTCGAAGACGACCCGGTAGGGAGGGCCGTCCGCGCCCAGCGGCGGCGCGGCGACCGCGAGCGTCTCACCGAGGTCGTCGACGGGCTCGGGCCTGCGCTCCTCGACCACCGGCGGTTCGGGGTACAGCGGCTCGAAGTCGTACTCCTCCTCCGCCTCGTCCGCCGTCTCCGGCTCGGGAGCCTCGAACTTCGTGGCCTCGAACTTGGGGGCCGTGACGAACTGCGTCGCGTCCACCGAGGGTTCGGACGCCGGTTCGGGCTCGACCGGCGTCGGCACCACGGTGCCGGGAGGCGCGGCGGGAGCGCCCAGGTTCGCCGCGGCGGCGAGCCTCGACTCCTCACTCACCTCCGGCAGGCTGAAACCGGCGGCACGCGCGCGTTCGACCAGCTCGGGCTCGGGCGGCACGCCGTACTTGCGCAGGTAGTACGCGACTCCGGCGGGCCAGATCCACGCACCGTCCGTCTGGAAGCCCGACGGCACGACCGGCGGCGCGTCCGGGTGCAGCACGTCGTTGTCGAAGCCACGACCGGCCACGGCGACCGGCGCGTTCGACAGGTACGCGAGCAGCGGCGCGACCTCGGGCTCCGGCACCGGCGGCCGGTTGACCGACGGACGACCGTTCGGTCCGGCGCCGTCGAACACGCGGACGGTCCGGAACACCGGCGTCGGCGGGTTCAGCCTGCGGCGCAGCCACTCCGGGACGTTCTCCTCGGCACGCGGGAAGAACCGCATCTCGTCGAAGTACGCCTGCTGCGGAGGCGGGGTCTGCCAGCTCGGCTCCGCGCGGTCGAAGTCGAGGTTGTAGCTGGAGGGGTGGTCGAGCTGGTACCGGGCGTTGGTCCAGCTGCCCCGGCCCTCGCGGTGCATTCCGGCCCGCAGCCGCGCGAACAGCGAGGCCGCGTCCTGCGGCACCGCCCACGCGCGCTTCGAGCCGTCCTGCAGCTTGAGTTCGGCCTCCAGTTCGAAGTACCGGCCGGTGGCTCGGTACTGCGCGATGACACTGCGCCAGTCCTCTGGTGCGGCCCGCATCAGAGTCAGGCCGATCTGCTTAACCAGAGCGTCCTGCTCGGTAGGGTTCAACGGCTTCGGCTCGGACACGCCAACATCTTCCCCCGCAACTCGCCGGATCGCACACGTCCCCCGCCACTGCGCCGAACGGTGGAGGCCCGACCATAACGTGGTCGACGTGCATGGTTAAAGCTGATCAAGAACACTTTTGTGGGGTCTGGAGGCCAGGTGACGCGGTCCGCGCAGGTGACCGGCGGTCTGCTGGCGGCGGCGGGCGGAGTGGCCATCGCGGTCCAGGCGCGCGTCAACGGATCGCTGGCGCAGTCGCTGGGCAACGGGCTGCTGGCGGCGTTGATCTCCTTCGGCGGCGGGTGGTTCGTGCTGCTCGCGGTGGTCCTGTCCCGGCAGTCCGGACGGGACGGGCTGCTGCGGCTGCGGGACGCGCTGCGGCACCGGCGCATCCGGTGGTGGGAGTGCGTCGGCGGCATCAGCGGCGCGGTGCTCGTCGGCTCGCAGGGCCTCGCGGTCGCGACCATCGGTGTGGCGGTGTTCACGGTCGCGGTGGTGATCGGGCAGGTCGTGAGCAGCATGGTCATGGACAACCTCGGGGTCGGTCCCGGCGAGTCGAAGCCGATTACAAAGACACGTGTCGTCGGAGCGGCCGTCGGCGTTATCGCCGTCACGATCGCGGTGTCGGAGCGGTTCACGTCGCCCGGTGGGTTGTGGCTCGCGGTGCTGCCGCTGGTCGCGGGCCTGCTGATGGGCTGGCAGCAGGCGGTGAACGGGCTGGTGCGCGAGGCCGCGGTCAGCTCGGTGGCGACGATCCTGGTGAACTTCAGCGTGGGCACGGCGGCGTTGTCGCTGGTCAACGCCGTGGCTTGGGGCGGAGTGCCCGGCGCGTTCCCCTCGCAGTGGTGGCTGTACCTCGGCGGGTTGCTGGGCATCGTGGGCGTCGGTGGCGCGATCACCTCGGTGCGGTTCATCGGCGTGTTGATGGTCGGGCTGTGCGGCGTGTGCGGGCAGCTCATCGGGGCCGTGCTGCTCGACGCGGTGAGCGGGCACCTCGCGTTGCCGACGGTCGTCGGGGTGGCGCTGACGCTGGTGTCGGTGGGCGTCGCGGCCCTGCCCAATGGGAGGATGAGGACGTGACTGCGACGCTGCTCAACGGCAACGAAACCCGGAACGCGCTGTTCGAGGACCTCAAGGCGCGGGTCGCCGCGCTGCCCGGCTCAGTGGGTCTGGCGACCGTGCTGGTCGGCGACGACCCCGGCTCGCACTCGTACGTCAAGGGCAAGCACCGGGCGTGCGAGAAGGTCGGCATCTCCTCGATCCGGCGCGACCTGCCCGAGTCGACCACGCAGGAGGAGCTGGAAGCCGTCATCGACGAGCTGAACGCGAACCCCGAGGTCACCGCGTACATCGTCCAGCTGCCGCTGCCGAAGCACCTCAACGCGAACGCGATCCTGGAGCGCATCGACCCGGCCAAGGACGGCGACGGCCTGCACCCGGTCAACCTCGGCAAGCTCGTGCTCGGCGAGGACGCGGCGCTGCCCGCGACGCCGCGGGGCATCGTGGAGCTGCTGCGCCGTTACGACGTGCCGATCGCCGGCGCGAACGTCACCGTCGTCGGCCGCGGCGTCACCGTGGGCCGCCCGATCGGCCTGCTGCTGACCCGCCGCAGCGAGAACGCCACCGTGACGCTGTGCCACACCGGCACCAAGGACCTGGCGGCCGAGGTGCGCCGCGCGGACATCGTGATCGCCGGTGCCGGCAGCCCCGGCCTGATCACGGCGGACATGGTCAAGCCGGGCGCGGCCGTGGTCGACGTCGGCATCACCCGCACCGAGGCCGGTCTCGTCGGCGACGTGGCCCCCGAGGTCCGCGAGGTCGCCGGCTGGCTCGCCCCGATCCCCGGTGGCTCCGGCCCGATGACCGTCGCGATGCTGCTGACCAACACCGTCGAAGCCGCCGAGCGCGCCAATGCAGCGGTCTGACGCGGAAGCGCTCATGGGCGAACAGCGCTGGCGTTCGGGCCCCGGGAAGCACCTGCCGTTCGCGCTGGTGCTCGGGGTCGGCGCGCTTGGGCTGGTGCGGATCTTCCAGTACCACTGGCGGCAGGGCGCCGTGCTGCTCGGCGTGTCGTTGCTGGTCGCGGCCGTGCTGCGGATCCTCGTGACCGACGAGCAGGCGGGTCTGATCAAGATCCGCGGCCGCGGCATGGACGCGTTCCTGTACTCGACGCTGGGCATCGTGGTGATCGCCGTCAGTCTGACGATCACCGGCGGCCCGCTCAGCCGATAGCCCGGTCCACCATGACCTCGACGAGTTCGTCGAGGTCCATGGTGGCCACCACGTCCGGCAGCGTCAGCCGTTCGTAGATCAGCCCCGTCATCGCGAAGTACAGCGAGACGACGGTCATCCGGTCGCCCGGCAGCTTCGACTCCTCGTTGAACGCGACGTTGGCCTCGATGTTGTCGGCGATCGTCCTCGTGAGCGCCTGCCGGATCTCCGGCCTCCTGGTGGCCTCGAGCCGCAGCTCCATCATCGCGAGGTAGCAGGCCTTGTCGGCGTCCGCCCGCTTGATGATGTCGTGCATGAACTTCACCGTCAGCGACCTGTCGCGCGGCATCGCGAGCGACTCCGCGACCGACTCGTCGGACGGCATCAGCCGGTCGTGCACCCGCGTCATGACGTTCGACATCAGCTCGTCGCGGTTCGCGAAGTAGTTCGACGCCGTGCCCGCCGGCACCTGCGCCTTCGCGTCGATCGCGCGGTAGGTCAGCCCCCGCGCGCCTTCCTCGGCCAGGACGTCGATCGCCGCGTCCAACAGAGCAGTTCGCCTTGCCTCGTTCCGGACCACGCCGCCTCCTTGACAACCACTACACCCATAGTACTACAGTTGTCGTGGTTGAACGAGATCCCAGGGGGTTCGCATGCGAAAGCTCGTCTACTACGTGGCCGTCACGCTGGACGGTTACATCGCCGCCGAGGACGGGACCTTCGACGGGTTCGTCTTCGAAGGCGACCACATGGAGGGCATCAACGCCGTGTACGCGGACACGCTGCCCACCCAGTTCCGCGAGGCACTCGGCCTGCAGGACGCGCCGAACCGGAACTTCGACACGGTCCTGATGGGCCGCAACACCTACCAGGTCCCCGGCGGCCTGGCCTCGCCGTACGCGCACCTGCGCCAGTTCGTCGTGACGTCCCAGGCACTCGACACCCCGGACGACGTCGAGTTGATCGGCGAGGACGTGCTGGGGCGCGTGCGTTCGATGAAGGCGGAGGACGGCCTCGACATCTGGCTGTGCGGCGGAGGCAAGCTCGCGGGCGAACTCCTGCCCGAGATCGACAAGCTGCTGCTCAAGATCCACCCGGTGGTGTTCGGGCGCGGCATCCCGTTGTTCGACGGCAAGGCCGACATCACGAAGTTCCAGCGCACCAACGCGCAGCTGTTCGAGAGCGGAGTCTCGTTCATGACCTACGAACGCCCCTGAGGCCCGTGCAACCTGCTGCGGGACCGCGCGTCCTGTGGTTTGTTGCATTGGACAGAATCTGGGGGATTCTCGATGACCAGCATCAGCCGACGCACAGTGCTCGTCGCAGGTGCCTCTGCCGCCGCCGCGACCGCGATCGCCAACTCCGGCATCGCGTTCGCCGCGGCACCAGGCACCAGCGCCCTGCCCGGCCAGGGAAGTTTCGTCAACATCGTCGCGCACACCGACGATGACCTGTTGTTCCTCAACCCGGACATCCAGCCGTCCGTCCTTTCCGGGCTGCCGATGCGGACGATCGTCCTCACGGCGGACCAGTACAACGGCCACGGGAGCCTGAGCCGCGAGGACCTGGCCGCGAGCGTGCAGGAGGGCCAGCGCTCCGCCTACGCGACGCTCGCGGGCAAGCCGAACAACTGGACCCGCGCGACCAAGGAGGTCGCGACGATGGTCCTCGAGATCGACACCCTCGTGGGCGCGCCGAACATCCAGTTGGTCTACCTGCAGTTGCCCGACGGCGGCGGCGACCTGCCCGAGCACGACAAGGCGCTCGAGAAGCTGTGGAACGACCCGAACTACGCGGCCCCCGCCATCAGGCCGACGGGCGGGCCGGTCCAGGTCTCGCAGTGGTACAACCAGGCGGACGTGAACAACGTGCTGCTCGCGTTGCTCGACGAGTTCCAGCCGACGGTGATCCGCGCTCAGGACCCGCTGCCGTCCCTCAGCTTCCCGAACGAGGGCACCGAGCACACCGACCACATCCACGCGGCGAAGTTCGCGACGAAGGCCGTCAAGGCTTACGAAGGCACCACCGGGCGCGGGTTCGTGCTGTTCACCCGGTACCGCTGCTACAACATCGCCGCGTCGCCCAGGAACGTGCCGGCCGCGTTGGCCGGGCCGAAGAGCGCGGCCTACCAGGCGTACGCCGAGCACGACCCGGTCACCGGACCCGCTTTCGACGAGCACGTGTTCCACAACTACCAGCGGTGGCCCGTCGTCGCGCCGTGGGCGATCGTCGACAGCACGGGCACGCTGCACGCGTTCGTCGCCGCCGGTGACTCGATCATGTGGTGGCACCAGCCGGTCAACGGCGCCTGGGCCGGCCCGCAGATGCTGCGCGGCGGCACGTTCGCACCGGGTGTCGCCGTCGCGCTCAACGGATCGGGCCTCGTGCACGTCGCCGTCCTGGACCTGGACACCGGCTCGATCCTGATCACCGGCCAGACCTCGCCGGGCGGCGGGTTCGGCACCTGGACCGACGTCGGCAACCCGGACGGCGCCACGCCCGTGTTCGGCACGCCGGGCCTCGTGCTCAACGGCGACGGCGGCCTCGAACTGTTCGCGATCAACCAGAACAACGGCGTGAGCAACGCCTGGCAGAACGGCGACGGGTCGTTCAGCGGCTGGGAGGCGCTGTCCACGGGTGGCGTGGCGAGCATGATCGTGTCGCCTCCTGTCGGCTTCACGTCGTCGACCGGCCGCCTGCACCTGTTCGCCGACAACAACGGCCAGGTCGCCCACTGGCAGCAGAACCCCGGCGCGTCGACCGGGTACAAGTCGGTCGGGTCCGTCGAGTGCACGCACGCACCCGCCGTCGCCATGGACGGCAACAAGGTCCGCGCGATCGTCCGCGAGCACGGCGACGGCGCCGTCGGCACGGTCGCCGAAGGCTCGAGCAACGGCACGTTCGGCGCGCTCGCCCACCTCGGCGGGCAAGGCGGTGTCGGACCGGTCGCGGCAGTGACCTCCGGCGGTGGCGCTTCCGCGCGCGTGCTGGCGTTCGCGCGCAACGACAGCTACGGCATCAGCGTGGCGCGTCAGACCAACGGCAACACGTTCAGCCCGTGGGAGGACCTCGGCGGTTACGCGGAGGTCGGCCCTGCCGCCGTTCGTGACGCCTCAGGTTTCGTGCGGGTGCTCGTCGTCGGTGCGGACGCGAAGCTCTACGAACGCAAGCAGAGCGCGGCCGGCCCCACCAACCCGTTCGGAAGCTGGCAGGTCGCCGGGAACTAGTTCAACAATTGAATTCGTTCGAAAAAATGATTGACGGCGGACACCGCCCGCCGCAATACTTGTGCCACACACCAAGCCGAAGGGGAACGTCATGAAGAGCCAGGACATGCGACGCGGACGCTCCAGCAGCGTCGTCGCCTGCGTGCGCTCATCACGGCTCCCCAGCTCCTCGCGACCGTTTTCGCAGGTGAGCTCCTTGTAGTGGCCAAGCTTCAGGTCACACGGGGAGCCGCCCATCGGGAAACCGATCAGGGCGGCTCTCTTTGTTTGCTGTGCATTCAATTACGCCCTTGTAGCTCAATGGAAAGAGTGCGGCGCTACGAACGCCGAGATTCAGGTTCGACTCCTGGCAGGGGTACTCACGGGTGCGAGGGAGACGGCAACCCACCTCATTTGGGATGAGGACACACCGCGTTCGACTCGCGGGCATCCGACGGAAAGGCGCCTTCGGGCGCACCGGTAAAGCAGGGCAAAGGAGGGCTGGCCGAGTGGTAAGGCACCGGATTGCTAATCCGAGGTCCAGCTTCGTCTGGCGCGCGTTCGATCCGCGCGCCCTCCGCGTCCTGGGGAGGATTGGCCGAGCCCGGTAAGGCAGCTGTCTCGAAAACAGTGGTCAGCGCGCGAGCGCTGCGCAGGTTCGAATCCTGCATCCTCCGCTCCACCGTGTCCTCTGAAGTGCTGATGGCAGCACGCCCGACTGTTACGCGGGAGGACCAGGTTCGAATCCTGGCAGGGGAACCTCAGCGGAAGTCCCGTGACTTCGACGGGATCCGCAGGTCCAGGTGCTGCAACCGGTCCGCCAGCAGGCTGACCACGCCCTCCGCCGACTCGACCACGCCCCGCACGAGCATCGCGCCGCTGCCGCGCGCCACCCGCCGGTACCGCGCCCACAGACCCGGTGAGCACACGACGTTCACCATCCCGGTCTCGTCCTCGATGTTGAGGAACGTGACCCCGCCCGCCGTCGCCGGCCGTTGCCGATGTGTCACCGCGCCGCCGATCAGCACCCGCGTGCCGGGTTCGACGGACGCGAGCCGAGTCACCGGCAGAGCACCCATCGAGTCCAAAGTGGACCGCACGAACTGGGTCGGGAAGCTGTCCGGGGACAGGCCAGTGGCCCAGACGTCCGCCACCGCCAGTTCGACGTCGTCCATGCCGGGCAACGCTGGTGCGTCGACGCCGACCACGGTGCCGGGCAGGCGGTCTGGCCTGATGGCGGCCACCGCGCCGGCCGCCCAGAGCGCCTCGCGGCGTTCCAGGCCGAAGCAGGAGAAGGCACCGGCGGTGGCGAGGGCTTCCACCTGGGCCGCTGTGAGCTGCACACGGGTGCCGAAGTCCTCCATGTCGCGGAACGGTTGTGCGGCAACGATCCGCTCGGCGTCCGCGTCGCCGATGCCGCGGACGGCGGACAGGCCGATGCGGACGGAGTTCTTGCCCTCGAACGGTTCCAGGCCCGCCCAGGGAAGCGAGCGGTTCACGCACGGGCTGTGCACCGTCACGCCGTGGCGGCGGGCGTCGATCACCAGCGACTGCGGTGAGTAGAAGCCCATCGGCTGGGCTCTGAGCAGGGCCGCGCAGAACGCCGCCGGGTAGTAGAGCTTGAACCACGCGCTCACGAACACCAGGTGCGCGAACGACAGGGCGTGCGACTCCGGGAAGCCGAAGTTGGCGAACGCCAGGAGCTTCGCGTAGATGCGGCCGGCCAGTTCCTCGTTGATGCCCTGAGCCGCGCAGCCCTCGTAGAAGCGGTCGCGCAGGCGTTCCATGCGGGCGGTCGAACGCTTGGCGCCCATCGCGCGGCGCAGTTCGTCGGCCTCGGCGGCGGTGAAGCCTGCCACGTCCACCGCGATCTGCATGAGCTGTTCCTGGAACAACGGCACGCCGTAGGTCTTCTTGAGCGCGTTCTCCAGCAACGGGTGGTCGTAGTCCCACTTCTCGACCTCGTTGCGGCGCCGGATGTACGGGTGCACCGAGCCGCCCTGGATCGGGCCGGGCCTGATCAGCGCGACCTCGACGACCAGGTCGTAGAACTTGCGCGGCTTCAGGCGCGGCAGCGTCGCCATCTGCGCGCGGCTCTCCACCTGGAAGACGCCGACCGAGTCGGCTTTCTGCAGCATGTCGTAGACGGCGGAGTCGGTGAGGTCGATCTTGCCCATGTCGACGTCGACGCCCTCGTGGTCGCGGACCAGGTCGATGGCGTAGTGCAGCGCGGAGAGCATGCCGAGGCCGAGCAGGTCGAACTTCACCAGGCCGATGGACGCGCAGTCGTCCTTGTCCCACTGCAGCACCGTGCGCTTGTCCATGCGCGCCTTCTCCACCGGGCAGACCTCGCTGACGGCGCGGTCGCAGATCACCATGCCGCCGGAGTGGATGCCGAGGTGGCGCGGGAAGTTCTCCAGCTGCGCGGACAGTTCCAGCACGTCCCGCGGGATGTCGCAGTCGTCGGTGGTGGTGCCGAGCGGGCCCCACCTGTCTATCTGCTTGCTCCACGCGTCCTGCTGGCCCGGCGAGTGGCCGAGCGCGCGGGCCATGTCGCGCACCGCGGACCGGGCGCGGTAGGTGATCACGTTCGCGACCTGCGCCGCGTGCCTGCGGTCGTACTTGGCGTAGACGTGCTGGATGACCTCCTCGCGCCGGTCGGACTCGATGTCGACGTCGATGTCGGGAGGGCCGTCGCGGGCGGGCGCCAGGAACCGTTCGAAGAGCAGGTCGAAGCGGACCGCGTCGACGTTGGTGATGCCGAGCGCGAAGCACACCGCAGAGTTCGCGGCACTGCCCCTGCCCTGGCAGAGGATGTCGTTCTCCTTGCAGAAGTTCACGATGTCGTGCACGACGAGGAAGTAGCCGGGGAAGCCGAGCTGTTCGATGATCCGCAGTTCGTGCTCGATCTGCCCGAACGCCTTCTCGTCGCTCTCGGAGTACCGCCGGCGCGCGCCCTCGTAGGTGAGGTGGCGCAGCCAGCTGATCTCGGTGTGGCCGTCCGGCACGTCGAACGGTGGCAGCTTCGGCGCGACCAGCCGCAGGTCGAACGCCAGCTGCATGCCGAGCAACGCGGCGTTGTGCACGGCGCCGGGAAAACGACGGAACCGGTGGAACATCTCCTCACCGCTGCGCAGGAACGCGGCGGGTGACGGCGGCAGCCAACCGGCCATGTCGTCGAGGCTGCTTCGCGCGCGCACGGCGGCCATCGCGGCGGCGAGCCTGCCACGGCTCGGCGTCGCGTAATGCACCGCGTTCGTTGCCACGACTGGGAGTTGCAGCTTCTGCGCCATCGCGTTGAGAACGTCGTTGCGCCTGCTGTCCTCGGGCAGGCCGTGGTCGGTCAGTTCGACGTAGACGCGGCCCCTGCCGAACAGGTCGGTGAGCCTGACGATCTCCTCGAACGCCGCCTCCGGGCCTTCCCTCACCAGCGCCCGGCGGACGGTTCCCTTGCGGCAGCCCGTGAGCACCACGACATCGCCCTTGGTGTCGGCCACGATCTGGTCGATGTCGTAGACGGGTTTGCCCTTCTCGGCGCCCTCTTCCAGATGGCCGGTGGTGAGCGTGCGGCACAGCCCGTGATAGCCGTCCTGCTTGCGAGCCAGGAGAAGCAGGTGGTCGCCCTCGGGATCCGGTTCGCCGTTGGCGGGTCTGCTCAGGCCGATGCTCAGCTCGGCGCCGAACACCGTGTGCATGCCGAGTTCCTTGGCGGCCTCGGCGAAGCGGACCACGCCGTACATGCCGTCGTGGTCGGTGATCGCGATGGCGTCGAGCTTGAGCCGTTGTGCCTCCTCAACCAGTTCCTCGGGATGGCTCGCGCCGTCGAGCCAGCTGAAGTTGGAGTGGCAGTGCAGTTCCGCGTACGGCACGCGCTTGCGGGTGACCGCGAGCTCGTCCGCGTGCAGCTCGAACCCCGGCGGGGCGGCGTAGCGGTCGCGGTGTCTTCCCCACCCCGGACCGTCGCCGCCGTCGGGTTTCTGCTCGTAGGGCTTGCCGGAGAGAGCCCGCTCCAGCTCCCTCCAGCGAACCGGCGGGTTATTCCAGCCCATCAGGTTCCTTGCGCGGCAACGGGATCAGAGTCTCCAGCAGATCCCAGTACTCGTCGTACATCAGTCGTACACCCCTTCCAGAAACCACCTCTTGTTCCTGCGGATCAGCAGGAACGCCTGCTCGTTCGTCTGCACCTGGATGCGCGCGGCCCGGTGCGGGTCCGGCGCCCACCACCGCTCGTCGACCGGCCACGGCCCGGCCCACGCGGTGATCTCCCGTGTCTTCCCTTTGACCGTCAGGCTTTTCGGCTGCGCGGTGAGCTCGAGGCGGCCGGTCACGCCGACCTCGTCGCCTGCCTCGTCCTTCAGGTCCGCGGGGTCGTCGGCGAGCGTCGCGGGCGCCCTGGTGAGCCGGCCGGGCCACGGGTGGTCCGGATTTCGAGCGGGTACTCGTTCGTCGCCCCACGGCACGAGCCTGACCTGCTCCTTCGGTCCCCTGCCGCCGTCGATGACCCCGGTGAGCACGCCGTCCGGACCGAGCAACCCCTGGACGTGCAGCAGCGCCCGCACCGCGCGTTCGTCGTCGTGACCCCACAACCCGAGCTGGAGCGCGGTGCCGTTGACGACCTCGACCGGTTCGAGGGTGAGCGTGCGGATGCCGGACGTGAGGCGTTCGCGGGTGAGCCACCCGTCGAGCTGCCAGCGCACCCGGTCCGCGATTCCCCGTGGTGTCAACGGTTCCGCGGCCCGCCACACCCGGTGCAGCTCCTCGTCGTTCTCGGTGCGGGCGTGGATGCCGAGCCGCGTGCACGCGAGACTTCTGGCCGCGAGGTTCTCGTGCAGCCGTTCCGACAGGATCTTCGCGGCGAACGCGGCCGCGTCGATGCGCTCGACCGGTTCGTCGAAGGTCTCGGTGACCGCCAGCTCCGGTGCGGGCCTGCGCTTGTCGAGCGGGCGTTCCGGCAACCCGCGGGCCAGCCGGTGCTGCCTGGTCGCCGGACCGCCGAACCTCGACGCCACCGCGTTCTCCGGCACCTCCGCGAACGCGCCGAGCGTCTTCAGGCCGAGCCTTCTGAGCAGGTCGACCAGTTCTGGGGCGTCAAGCTCGTGCACACCCAACGGCCTGAGGAACTCCGGCGTCCGGTCCGGCGGCACGATCACGTTGCGGTGCGCGGCTTTCGTGGCCGCGAACAGGCTGTCGGCCATACCCACCTGGGACTCGGTCCCGGTGCGGGTCGCGACGTGGTCGACGATCCGTTCGGCCGCCTGCTCCGCGGACCCGAAGTAGCCGACCGGCCCCTGCGCCGGCACCGCGACCAGTCCCGGCAGCACCACCTCGATGCCGGGCGCGAGCTCCTCGACGGCCTCCGCGACCGGCTCGAAGAACCGGGCGTCGCGCTGCGGATCGTGCTCGAAGGTGATCAGTTCAGAACACATCGCCTCGGCCGCGCGCTTGCGCATCGTCTTCCGGATGCCCTCGGCCCGCGCCACCGCCGAGGTGGACACGATCTCGTTGCCGTCGACCACCGCCACCGGCACGTGCGGGGCGGTGCCGGTGGCGGTGCAGGCGGCGATGACGGGCCAGTCGGGGCACCAGACGGCGAGCAGCCGTGCGTCCTTCACGCCGACGGACCCTTTTGCGCGAGCCTGACCAGGCGCTCCACTGCCTCCGTCCGCCTGGTGACGGCACTGTCCGCCCGTCTGGCGGCCAGCTCGTCGGACCGGCCCGGACCGGCATCAGCCGGCTCGTCGGAGCGGACCGGTTCGCCGGCCACCAGCGGGAGCTCGATTTCTTCCGCGCCAAAAGTCAGCAGCACGTTCTTCGCGCGCCCTGCCGAGCCGCGACCACCGCTGCGGACGCTGATCTCCTGGCGCCGCAACGTTTCCGCGCCGTCGTGCAACGGGTTCCAGCTCACGGACTCCGCGGTCAGTTCCACGTCGGCCGAGGGCCAGGGGCCGAAGGCGATGAGCACGGAACGGCGTTGGCGGGCGCGGGCCGTCAGGCGGCGGGCCAGTGAGGGAGGGAGCGGGCAGGCGACGGCCACCAGGTCGATGCCGTCCAGCAGGGCCGCGATGACCGGGCCCGGATCGGAGCCGGGGCGTGGGACCAGTGCCAGGCGTTGCACCGCGACGCCCAGTTCGGCCGCGGCCAGCACTCCCACCTGGGGCAGGCCGACCACGGCGGCCCAGCAGCCGTCCGCGGTCGCACCCGCCAGCAGAGCGAGCAGCAACGATGTCGATCCGCCCACCGACACCGTGCTGCCACGCCGCAAGCCGCCCCACGGGAGCAGGCCTGCCAGTTCCCCGCGAACCGGCAGGACCCGCCCCGTGGTGTGGTCGGTGGTGGTGCTGGTCAGCTCGCTGGCCGGGTTCACCCCGAGCGCGGCCAACGACGCCGTTGCCGACCTGGACACTCCACCCACCTCCCGTCACGGACCGTGCGCACCCCTGTGCACGACCGCCGAGGGAAGTTCGGCGACTTGCTTATTCGAACTCTTGTTCGAACGAACGAGATGATCGTAGCGCGCGAGCGCACCCCTGTGTCAATCCCAGAGCGTCACCCTTTTGGTGGACACGGCCACACGGGTCCGGAAGCTCCTCTACGGTGCCTTCAGCACTACTTGGAACTGGGGAAATCGTGACTCAACCACCTCCGCACGGCTGGCATCAGCAGCCGCCACCTCCACCGGGCTGGCAGCAGCCACCCCCACAGCAGGGCTGGCAGCAGCCGCCGCCGGGCTGGGGTCCGCCGCAGCCACCCAAGAGGAGCAAGGCGCCGCTGATCATCGGCATCCTCGCCGGCGTCCTGGTGCTCGCCGGCGGCATCACCGGACTCGTGCTCCACCTCAACGTCAACAAGGACGCCGGTACCAGCAAGCGCGCCGACAAGATGCCCGCGTTGTGCGGCAACGTCTCCGAAGCGACACTGGCCAAGGCGCGCACGACGAACCCGAACGGCCTCGGTTCGCGCGAGACGACGGTGTCGAACGGCACGCGCACGATCTGCTCGTGGAACCAGACCAAGGGCGTCGACGGCAAGGGCCACCGCAGCACCGACGTCTACGTCTCCGACGACGACATGAAGACCGACTTCGACCGGCTCGTGGCGCAGCACATGGACACCAGGGGCGTCCCCCAGCGCAAGCCGCTCGAGGGGCTCGGTGACCAGGCCACGGCCGTGCTGGTGGAGGGCGACTCCGCGTACACCGACATCTGGATCGTCGTGCGCAAGGGCGACACCGTGATCGAGGTCGACTACTCCGGCTGGGACGCGGGCCTGTTCAGCAACACCAAGCCGGACGTCGCGGAGTTCGAGGCCGCCGCGAAGGGCATCGCCCAGGAGATGGTCGCGAAGATCTGAAAGCGAAAGGGCCGCTCCCCCAACGGGAAGCGGCCCTTTCGCTTGCGGTGCTCTAGTGAGCGAAGTGGCGCGTACCCGTCAGGTACAGCGTGATGCCCGCTTCCTCCGCCTTGGCGATGACCTCGGGGTCGCGCACCGAGCCGCCGGGCTGCACGACCGCGCGCACGCCGGCCTCCAGCAGCACCTCGAGGCCGTCCGGGAACGGGAAGAACGCGTCGGACGCGCCGACCGCGCCCTTGGCCCGCTCACCGGCGCGCTTCACCGCGAGGTGCGACGAGTCGACCCGGTTGACCTGGCCCATGCCGACGCCGACGGTCGCGCCGTCGTTCGCCAGCAGGATCGCGTTCGACTTCACCGCGCGGATCGCGCGCCACGCGAACTCGAGGTCCGCCAGCGTCTTCTCGTCCGCGGGCTTGCCGCACGCCAGCGTCCAGTTCGCGGGCGAGTCGCCGTCGGCGTCGATGGCGTCGCGCTGCTGCAGCAGCAGGCCGCCGGACACCGGGCGCATCTCGGCACCGCCGCGCGCGGGCGCGTTGGCCACGAGGATGCGCACGTTCTTCTTGCGCTGCAACACCTCGACGGCACCATCCTCATAGGACGGAGCGATGATCACCTCGGTGAAGATCTCCGAGACGAACTCGGCCATCTCCACGGTGACCTCGCGGTTCGCCGCGATGATGCCGCCGAACGCGCTGACCGGGTCGCACTCGTGCGCCTTGCGGTGCGCGTCCGCGATGCTCAGCTCGGACACCGCGATGCCGCACGGGTTGGCGTGCTTGATGATCGCGACGCACGGCAGTTCGTGGTCCCACGCGGCACGCCACGCGGCGTCACCGTCGAGGTAGTTGTTGTACGACATCTCCTTGCCGTGCAACTGCTTCGCCGACGCCAGGCCGGTGCGGCCGTCGCCCTGCGTGTAGATCGCGGCGCTCTGGTGCGGGTTCTCGCCGTAGCGCAGCACGTTCGACCGGTTCCAGGTCGCGCCGACCCAGCCGGGGAAGCCGCTGCCCTCGTCGTCCGGCGCCAGTGCGTTGCCCATCCAGGAGGCGACGGCGACGTCGTAGGAAGCGGTGTGGCGGAACGCGTCGGCGGCCAGGCGCTGCCGGTCGGCCAGGGTGAAGCCGCCCTCGCGGACGTTCTCCAGCACCCAGTCGTAGCGCGCCGGGTCGACGACGACCGCGACGTTGGCGTGGTTCTTCGCCGACGCGCGGACCATCGCGGGGCCGCCGATGTCGATCTGCTCGACGCAGTCGTCCTGGGAGGCACCCGACGCGACGGTCTGCGTGAACGGGTACAGGTTCACGACCAGCAGGTCGAACGGCGCGATGTCCATCTCGCGCAGCTGCTGGACGTGCGTGTCCTTGCGCAGGTCGGCCAGCAGACCGGCGTGCACGCGCGGGTGCAGCGTCTTCACGCGGCCGTCGAGGCACTCGGGGAACCCGGTGACCTGCTCGACCGGCGTCACGGGGACGCCCGCGTCGGCCAGCACCTTCGCGGTGCCGCCGGTGGACACGATCTCGACTCCGGCCGCGTGCAGGCCGGTGGCCAGTTCCAGCAGGCCGGCCTTGTCGGAGACCCCGATCAGGGCCCGGCGGACCGGTCGCCTCTCGGCAGGAGTGCTCACGGAATGCTCACCTTTCGTCCGTTCACGGTGCAGCCCTCGCGGGCGAGCCGGCCGACTGTCTCGACGAGCAGCCGGCGTTCGACGACCTTGATGCGTTCGTGCAGGGTGTCCTCGGTGTCGCCGGGTTCGACGACCACGGCCTCCTGCGCGAGGATCGGCCCCGTGTCGACGCCCGCGTCGACCAGGTGCACCGTCGATCCGGTGACGTGCACGCCGTAGGCCAGGGCGTCGCGCACGCCGTGCGCGCCGGGGAAGGCCGGCAGCAGCGCGGGGTGCGTGTTGATCATGCGGCCGCCGAAGCGGGCGAGGAACTGCTCACCGATGATCTTCATGAAGCCGGCGGACACGACGAGATCGGGCTCGTACGACGCGACGGCCTCGGTCAGGGCGGCGTCCCAGGCCGTGCGGTCGGCGTGGTCGCGCAGCTTGACGGCGAAGTGGGGCACCCCGGCGCGTTCGGCGCGCTTGAGGCCCTCGATGTTCTCGCGGTCGGCGCCGACCGCGACCACCTCGATCGGGAGGTCCGCGTCCAGCAGGGCCTGCATGAGGGTTCCGGAACCGGAGACGAGTACGACGACGCGCGCCGGTGTGGGAAGCCGAAGTTCGGTGCTCAGCGTCTACTCCTGGTCGTTGCAGCAGCTCAGGAGCAGCCTAGGACGTCACCGTCCCGGCTTGCCGTCCAGGTCCTCCTCGGACTCCATACCGAGCATTTCGTCGAACTCCGCATCAAGGTCCTCTTCCTCTTCGAGGTCCTCGTCCGCGTCGTCCTCCGGTTCGTCTTCCTGTTCGTCCTCAACGTCTTCGGCCTCGACGACGTCTTCAGGCTCTTCCTCGTCGTACTCGTCTTCGTCGTAGTAATCGTCGTCCTCGAGGTCCTCTTCGACCTCGAACTCGTCCTCGTCCACGACTTCGAGCTGTTCGAACTGGTCGGTGAGCTCGTCGTCCTCGAACACGACGTCCGGGTCGACGGCCTCCGCGTCCTCGTCGTAGTCCGGCTCGACGAACTCGGCGTCGTCCGCCACCACGGTCTTCTTGCGGTTCCCCGCGAGCCAGGCCACCAGGGCGCCCGGCACCAGCACCCACAGCGCCACGAGCAGCGCGAGCAGGCCCGCGGGCACCGTCACGGGGTCGAACGCGCCGCCGGCCAGCCGTCCACCGGCCGTCGCGGCGAGCACCAGGCTGCCCACGGCTGCCGTGATCGCCGCCACGAGCACCGCGCGCAGCCGCGAGGTCGGCCGGTCGGACACCTTGCGGCAGGTCCAGCCGACCAGTACGCCGATCACCGCGCCGCCGACCAGCACGGCGGGACTCCACACGAACGCGTTCTCCGGCATGGCCGCCAGCAACGGCACCGGGGGCACCGGACCGCCGACGAACCGCGTCGGCGCGACCTCGACCCCGCCCAGCGAGAAGCCGGCGCCCACGACGTACGAGAAGCCCGCGATGATCGCGTTCGGCAGGTAGCCGAGGCACAGCAGGAACACGCCGAGACCGACGCCGAACGACGGACCGGCCCCCGCGAAGAGCCCGCTGGTCGTCGGCCAGGACGCCGCGAGACCGGCGGCCAGCGCCAACGCACCCATGCTGACCAGCGTGAACAATGCCATGAAGCCAGAGCGCAGACCGTGCAGCGCCACCGGGTCGAGCTTGTCGAACACCACCTCGACCAGGCCACAACGGCGAGCCACGCCGATCGTCGCGGCGAGACCGGACACCGCCGCACAGCCGAAGAACGCCACGGCCGGTGTGGCTCGCACGACGCCCTCGCCCATGACGAGCGCGATCGTGCCGCCGACGACCGCGTGCGATCCGGCGATGCTGAGCACGACCCCACGGGCCTGCAGCGGTTCGTAGAGGCCGAGACGGTCGGCGGCCCCCGCGGCGGTGCGGCCGACCAGCAGCATCAGCAACGCCGTGGGCAGCAGCGGCAGCACGCCGAGCTGACCCGACTCGAAGCGCAACGGCACGTGGTGCGCCGCCAGCCAGGCGGGCGCGGCGGCGCTGAGCACGCCTGACGTGGAGAATTCGGCGTACGTGGCCGTCGCGGAGACCAGCGCGAGGACCGCGGCGACCGCGGCGTATCCGACGACCACCGATCCGACCGCGGAGGCGATGAGCACGCGCGTGCGTTCGGACCGCGAGAACTCCGGTGGGCGCACGGTGTTGACCTCACGGGTCACATCGCGTTGCAGCACGGGCACTTCTCCACTGTGTCAGGCCGCCTGAGCCATTCGGGGCAGGCACGCCGGGTCATACGACAGGGGTGGTGCCGGAGAACCGGCACCACCCCTGAGGTCGAACGGTGTGCGGACCTTACTGCTGCGGTCCGCCGAAGCCGCCGGGCGGCGTGCCCGGCGAGCCGAACTGGCCCGGCTGCGGCATGAAGCTGGTCTGCTGCGGCGGCTGACCCGGCTGCGCGGGCTGCTGCGGCTGCTGACCGAACTGCTGCTGCTGGCCGAACTGCTGTGGCGCCTGCTGCTGCGGGGCCTGCTGGGGCGCGCCGTGCTGCGGGTGCTGGCCCTGCTGCGGGAACGCGCCGGACTGCGGGTTCCAGCCGCCCGGCTGCCCCTGCTGCTGACCCGCGTACGGGTTCGCGGGCTTCGGCTCGAACTTCACGATGCCCTCGGCGAGCAGGAACGCGAGCACGACCGCGGCCGTCTCGAGCAGCGCGACGATGAGCAGCACGATGTCGAGGCCCTGCACGGACGGCGACTTGATGATGCCCTGCAGCTGGAGCAGCGTCTGGACGCCCGCGAGGACCGCGGCGACCGGGACGAAGCCCTTCGGGATGCTGGGGAGCACCGAGAGGCCGGCGAGCATGCCCGCGGCCAGCAGGTACGTCACGCTGCCGCTGACGTCGTCCGCGAACGCGACGAGGTACGCCACGAGGCCGAGACCCGCCGCGACCAGCGGGAGGATCAGGGCCAGGTTGATGTTGTTGGCGCCGGCGGCCCCGTGGGCCGGCGGCGGAGCCTGGTGCTGTGCCGGACCCGGCGGCTGCTGTTGGGGTGCGCCGTAAGGCACGGACATGTCGAGGTCTCCTCCTCAAACCAGGGTGCGTCGATTGACGCTAGCAGTGCTCTACCGCTACTAGGACGATGGACCGATCATGCCGGTTCCGCCATACGAGCGAGGGCTGGACTCCGAAAGTACTCGGAATCCAGCCCTCGTATCGCGCTAAGTGCCTGAAATCAGAGACCCTGCATGATCTCGCGCATCAGAGCGGCGGTCTCGGACGGCGTCTTGCCGACCTTGACTCCGGCGGCCTCGAGGGCCTCCTTCTTCGCCTGCGCGGTGCCCGCCGAGCCCGAGACGATGGCGCCGGCGTGGCCCATGGTCTTGCCCTCGGGAGCGGTGAAGCCCGCGACGTAGCCGACGACCGGCTTGGTCACGTTCTCCTTGATGTACGCCGCGGCGCGCTCTTCAGCGTCGCCACCGATCTCACCGATCATGACGATCGCGGTGGTCTCGGGGTCCGCCTCGAACGCCTCGAGGGCGTCGATGTGCGTGGTGCCGATGATCGGGTCGCCACCGATGCCGATCGCGGTGGAGAAACCGAAGTCCCGCAGCTCGTGCATCATCTGGTAGGTCAGCGTGCCCGACTTCGACACCAGGCCGATCTTGCCGCTGCCCGCGATGTTGGCGGGGATGATGCCGGCGTTCGACTTGCCGGGGCTGATGATGCCGGGGCAGTTCGGGCCGATGATGCGGGTCTTGTGGCCCGTCGCGACGGCGTGCGCCCAGAAGTAGGCGGTGTCGTGCACCGGGATGCCCTCGGTGATGACGACGGCCAGCTCGATCTCGGCGTCGATCGCCTCGACCACGGCGGCCTTCGAGAAGGCCGGCGGGACGAAGATCACGGTCACGTTCGCGCCGGTGGCCTCCATGGCCTCCTTGACGGTGCCGAAGACCGGGAGGACGGTGCCGTCGAAGTCGACCTTCTCGCCCGCCTTGCGCGGGTTCACGCCACCGACGATGTTCGTGCCGGACGCGAGCATGCGCTTGGTGTGCTTGGTGCCTTCGGCACCGGTCATGCCCTGGACGATGACCTTGCTGGTCTCGTTGAGGAAGATAGCCATCTGACTCAGACCCCCGCAGCCGCGAGCTCGGCGGCCTTGGCGGCCGCGTTGTCCATCGTGTCGACAACGGTCACCAGCGGGTGGTTGGCCTCGGCGAGAATCGCGCGGCCCTCCTCCACGTTGTTGCCGTCCAGGCGGACGACGAGCGGCTTGGTGGCCGAGTCGCCGAGGATCTCCAGCGCCTTCACGATGCCGTTGGCGACGGCGTCGCACGCGGTGATGCCACCGAAGACGTTCACGAACACGGAGCGGACGGCCTCGTCGCCGAGGATGACGTCCAGGCCGTTGGCCATGACCTCGGCGGACGCGCCGCCACCGATGTCGAGGAAGTTCGCGGGCTTCACGCCGTACTGCTCACCGGCGTACGCGACGACGTCCAGCGTCGACATGACCAGACCGGCACCGTTTCCGATGATGCCGACCTCGCCGTCGAGCTTGACGTAGTTGAGGCCCTTCTCCTTGGCCTTCGCCTCGAGAGGGTTCTCCGCCGCCTTGTCGACCAGCTCGGCGTGAGCCGGGTGGCGGAAGTCGGCGTTCTCGTCGAGCGTGACCTTGCCGTCGAGCGCGACGATCTTGCCCTGCGGGTCGCGGACCAGCGGGTTGACCTCGACCAGCGTGGCGTCCTCGGAGACGAAGGTCTCCCAGAGCTTCACGATGGTGTCGACGACCTGGTCCTTGACCTCGGCCGGGAAGTTCGCCGCGTCGGCGATCTCCGTGGCCTTGGCCACGTCGACGCCCTTGATGGCGTCGATGGCGATCTTCGCGAGGGCCTCGGGCTTGGTCGCGGCGACCTCCTCGATGTCCATGCCGCCCTCAACGCTCGCCATGGCGAGGAAGGTGCGGTTGGCACGGTCGAGCAGGAAGGAGAAGTAGTACTCCTCCGCGATGTCGGAGGCGGGCGTCACCAGAACGCGGTGAACGATGTGCCCCTTGATGTCGAGGCCGAGAATGGCGGTCGCCTTCTCCTCGGTCTCCTCCGGGGTGGAAGCGAGCTTCACACCACCGGCCTTGCCGCGGCCGCCGGTCTTGACCTGGGCCTTGACGACGACGGCCTGGCCGAACTTCGCGGCGATGGCCTTGGCGTCGGCGGGGTTGGTTGCCACATCGCCCGGCAGAACCGGGACGCCGTGGGCGGCGAAGAGATCCTTCGCCTGGTACTCGTACAGGTCCACTCGGGTCTCCTGCGACGTCGGTGTCGGAACACCGCGCCTGGGTGGTCCTCAAGGGGCCGTGCGAACCCACTTGACGCGGCTGGGCCCAGACACTATCGAGCTGCAGGTACCGCTCGCACGCCACCACTGGTGAGGTCGGTCTCAACGGCGGTGAGGTCGATCACGCGTGCGCGCGCGTTATCGCGCGTTATAGGGAAAAGCAGGGGTACGAGACGTTCAAGAAGTCTTTTGCGACACGTTTCAGCGGGTCGCGCGAGTCCCCATCAAGCCGGCCGCGATCAGCAGTGCCGCGATCGACGCCAGCGCCAGCCACGTGCCGGGCGCCGCCACCGCTCCCTCGACGCGTCCGCCGGTCAGCGGCAGTTCGAGAGCCCGCACGCCGAGCAGCAGCGCGCCGCCCACGAGCGTGGCCGCGCCACGAGCGGGCTTCGACCGGAGCGCGAGCACGAGGGTCATGATCAGCACGATGAGGGAGATCAGCAGGACCGCGGAGACCGTCGGGTCGTTGTCCGGGACCAGGGTCGGTGACGTGTACCTGTCGCCGCGCAGGGTCGGCAGCGCGAAGGCGCCTGCCGCGAAGAGCCCGGCGAGCAGCACGGCGCCCAGCTCGGTCACCGGCACCTGCTCCTTCTTGGTCTCGCCCGCGTTCTCCCGCTCGATCGCGCCCGCGAGGCCCGCGCAGGCCAGTGCCAGCAGGCCGAGCGGGAGTTCGACGGTCATCAGCCAGAACCCCGCGCCGGGCTGCGCGACGCCCAGCTGGCTCGCCGCCAGCACGGGTTCGGTCGCGCCCGCCGCGGCGAACTGCATGGCGAAGTAACCGCCCACCAACGCCGGGCGCACCACAGCGGCCGTGGACGGCAACACCAGGAGAAGTCCCAGCCCGGCGAACGCGAGTCCGGCCGCCCAGAGCAGGTTCACGGACGCCAGATCGGGTGCCACACCGCCCGTGCTGAGAACGAGCTGCGGCAGCAACGCGCCGATGAGCATCGCGGCGGCCGAGAGGACGGCGAAGACACCGGCGGCCAGGTGCATGCGCCGAAGAGATGGCAGCGCCGGGTCGCGCGTCTCGTCGCGCTTGCCGCGCAGCAGTCGCGCCGTCCGGCCGTAGAGAGGCGTGATGGGCAGCACGAGAGCGGCGACCAGCGCGATCATCGACCCCGCGCTGATGCTCAGCCCGGCCGCGACGGTGCCCGCCACCAGCGGCGGCAGCACGACGGCCAGCAACGCGAGCGTCACGCCGATCGTCCCGCCCTGGCGGGTGTCCGGGTCGGGCGAGCTGGCCGCGAGCGCGGTGGCGAGCGGCGCGGCCAGTGCGATCAGCAGACCGCCGGTCAGGCCGAGCACCGGCAGGTCCCACGGCCCGCGATCCAGCTGGAACGGGTCCGTCGAGATGAACGGCTTGCCCAGCAACCCGATCGCGGCCCACGCGGCGATGATCACCGGCAGGGCCACCAGGGTCGGGGGCTCCGACTCGTCCGCCGGCATGCCGGCGCGTCCAGCCGCGAGCGCACCGCCCGCGATCACCAGCAGGTGCCCGGCGATCAGCAGCCAGACTCCCGCCGACGGGACGACCGCGACGAGGGTCGTCGGCCGGAACAGCTCCGGCCGCGCCACCTTCATCGCGTCGAGGACGATCTGGAAGTCGCTCAGCAGGCGTCCGACCGAGAAGACACCGACCGCGGCGATCAGTCCCGCCGCCACGAACGGACGGCCGCGCATCAGCAGCACACCCGCGACGACCGGCGGCAACAGCGCCAGCAGGGCGAGCAGCGGCCACGACGTGAACGCGGGATCCGCGCCGTCGACCACGCCGAGCAGCGGACCGGCCGCCAGTAGAAGGGAGCCTGCCGCGGCGAGTGCCCACGACGTGCGCAGCCTCGCGGCCGCCGGGGTCTGGTTCTCGAGCTCGGTGCGAGTCATCGCGGGCGAACCTAGCAAGACCGGTGTGTGCCCGTGTGTGGCCCGTTGTGCCTATCAAGACGAAATTCGTTCGCATGTGGAAAACGTCCGGCGGGTACTCCTAGCCCGTGACTTCATCACTTACCGTCGCTCATATGAGCGAGAGCGGCCGGTCGTGGATCACGCGTCTGACGGACGCGGCTCTCGACCGTGCCGGCTGGGGCGTGCACACGGCCCGTGACGTGGCGGAAGAAGTGAAGGTCGCGCTGCGGGCGATGGCCACGCCCGGCGGAGTGCGCGGGGTCGCGATGGAAGCGGCCTGGCTGACGGCCCACGCGGTGCTCTACCCGTGGGGTGCGATCACCGAACAGCTGCGCACGGACGGCCAGTACCGGCACTACCGCACCGACGGCCTGCCCCCGCGCCAGCGCGGGCTGATGGTTTCGGCGATGGACGCGGCGGGAACCCCGATCGTGTTGGTGCATGGCATCGGGGACAACCGTTCCGCCTTCGCGGTGCTGTCGGGGGCGCTGCGAAGGCGGGGCTTCGGGGTAGTTCACGCCATCAACTACAGCGTGCTGACGGCGTTGACCGGAGACGTCCGCCGTTCGGCCGCGTTGCTCGGCGCGCACATCGAGCGGATCTGTGAACAGACCGGATCCGACCAGGTGCACGTCGTCGGCCATTCGCTGGGCGGACTCATCGCTCGTTACTACGTACAACGGCTACATGGCGACGCACGCGTTCGCACGCTCGTAACGCTGGGAACGCCGCACAGGGGCACGCTCGCCGCCTATCTGCTGCCGACTCCGCTGACCAAGCAACTGCGACCGGGCTCCGAGTTGCTCGAGGAGCTCGCCGAACCGTGCCGGCCGTGCCGCACGCGTTTCGTCGTCGTCTGGTCGGAGATGGATCAGATCATCGTGCCTCAGCGCAACGCCCGGCTGGAGCACTCGTCGTTACTCGTCGAAGAGCACCAGATACGTGATTCAGGTCACCTTTCTTTGCCTGTTGACACGAGGACTCTTCATGTAGTTGTGACGGCCATCACCCGATCGGATGACTTGTCAACTCACCCCATCGCCGCTGGCGGTGAGGCGTGTCGACCGCCTGGCATGACCGACAGTCACAGTTGACAGTTGAAACCCGCTGGTCGCCGCCCATTGGGAGGACATAACGAACTGGGGTTTGCCCTCCGAGGCTCCCAGCCGTTACCTTCCCCCGGTCCGTTGTCACGGTCTGATCACAGAAGGACACCGAGTCAGAACCCCGAATCCTGACTCACCGGGAATCCCCCGCCCGGCAGTCCACAAGATCAGGCTCCCCGAAGGCGGAAGGGCAAGCTTTGAGTCACCACCGCTCCCCCGGCGGCCATGAACGCAGTGCTGCGCTTGAAGAGGCAGTCGACCGCGCCAACGCGCGCACGGTCAGCTCTCACCGGCTCCCCCCGCCGCCGTCGGCGCTTCGCGGACGCATCGTCGTCGCCGCCGTCGCAGTAGGCGCGTTCGCAGCAGCAGGCGCAGGACAGATCGGCCAGGCCGCAGCGGACGACAGCAGTGACGTCCAGCTCGCGAACCACTCCGGTGGCGCCGCCACCTTCGACGGCGTGGGAGGCGACACCGCCCCCGCCCCGCAGATCCTCGCGGTCTCCAAGACGACGGCGGAGGGTTCCGCCGAGGCCGCCAAGCTCCTGCGCAGCCAGCAGCTCACCACCGAGCGCGAGGCCGTCGAGGCCGAGAAGAAGCGCCCGAAGTTCGTCCGCCCCGCCGCCGGTGACTTCACCTCCGGCTACGGCGGCCGCTGGGGCACCATGCACCTCGGCATCGACATCGCCGGCCCGATCGGCACCCCGATCCTCGCCGCCGCCGACGGCAAGGTGCTCGAGGCGGGTCCCGCCTCCGGCTTCGGCCTCTGGGTCCGCGTGGAGCACGCCGACGGCACCATCACCGTCTACGGCCACGTCGACACGTTCAACGTCCGCGAGGGCCAGGTCGTCAAGGCAGGCGAGCAGATCGCCCGCATGGGCAACCGCGGCTTCTCCACCGGCCCTCACCTGCACTTCGAGGTCTGGAACCCGGGCGGCCAGAAGATCAACCCGCTGACCTGGCTGAACGCTCGCGGTGTGACTGTCTGATTCACCGGACCTCCGGGTCCTCGGGTTCGCCGGGCCTCCGGGTTCGCCGGACGTTGCGGGCCACTTGGTTCGAGACTTGTTGAACTACGGCTCAGTAGCTTTCTGACGGGATTTCGCGGCTGACCCACCTCGCGGTGTGGGTCAGGGCGTTTGAGAAGCCTCAGAGGGCTCGTGTGGCCCAGGAGCCTCTAGCGTCGCTCCAGTCGCACCCCAGCTCCGCTCCTGCGGGACCTTGCCCGGCTACTTCGCGCCGGGAGGCTTCCAGCCGTCCGCCTTCACAACGGACGAAGTAGTTGGCCGCTACGCGCCAGACCGAGCACATGTGTCTGCGCCAGCGTGGGCCGCACGCCTTGCAGGACCCGCTCGCCGTTGGTTCGTGGTGGCGGAGCAGGGTGCGCCACGCCTCGACCAGGTTGGTCGTTTCCGGGGATTCCAGCTGGCTGAGGATTGCGAACACACGTTCGTGCAGGGCGCCGGCCAGTACGTGATCCATCTTGAGCTCTCCCGCTGGGGTTGTGGCCTCATGCGGTCGATGATGCTCCGGGGGTCTGACAATTTTTGGACGCGGTAGGGATGACCTGCGTCGATCTTCTGGTTTGGCGGGGCGGCGGGAGCCGCGTGCGGACTGTGGCGGACACGAGCAGGGCAGCAGCCGGGCAGATGCAAGGCAGATGCAGGGACTGCGCTGGACAGATGCAGGGACCATGCCAGGCAGACGCCTGGGCTGCGCCGGGCAGAAGTTGTTGCTGTGTCGAAGAAAGCCTGGGCTGCGCCGGACAGATGCCTGGGCTGCGCCGGACAAAACTGGGCCTCTGCCTGTGTCGTCCGGGCCCCGTGCCGGACTGGGCAGTCCCAGACGACAGTCCCCCGAAGACAGTCCCCAGACGACAGTCCTGAGAAGACAGTGCGGCCGGACCGCTCTCCCGTTCGGTCCGGCCGCACCTCGCCGCGAAGTTCGGCCCCCGCCGTCCCTTCGCTCCCCTTCGTCTGCAGGCTGCTTGGTTGCCTTGGACCGCCCCGAACGTTCCCTGGCTGTGCTGCTTGCGACACCCACATAGACGCACGTTGTGGCGGTCCGTTGCGCTGGTTTTGAGGAAAATTAGGGGATTTCTTTGGGGGTGGGGAAAGTGCTGGTCAGGGGGGTGGGGGTGGTCCGGTTTGGGTGGGGATGTGGCTTGTGTCGTGCACCCGGATGGTGGGTCTCTGACGTTCCGTAAGTGCCTCGGCCGCCTTCGGCGTACGCGTTGGTTTTGTGGGTCGTCTCCCTGGTGCGTTGGCGGGTGCCGGTTTGTTGTTCGTAGGTGGTTGGGTTGCGTGCTTGGTGTGGCGGCTGATTCCTGGGGCTCCGCCCCAGACCCCACCAATCTGATCAAAAACCGGGGTCCACGCCGTGCGTAGGTAGATGGCACGCCTGTTGCTTTGGGCGGAGTGGCGTTGAGTAGGTGGGCGCGTTGGTGGGGTGGTTTCGTCACGAGTCGAGCCAAGAGCGGGCCACAGGCAGAAGGGGATGTCAAACGGACGAAAAGCGTGTCCGTTTGACATCCCCTTCTGCCTGCAGCAAGAGCTGTGGCACGACTCGTGACGAAACCACCCCACCCAGACCGCACGGTAAGGACGGCTCGCCTTCGGCATCGCGGGTGGGTGGGCGCTTGCCTTGACCGCGCGCTTGGGCTGTCCGCCCTCGCCCTTCGCCTGCCTCGCCTTCGGCTTCGGCTTCGGCTTCGCGGGAGTGTCAGACCTCGTCGCTAAGTTGGGTCGCGGGGGATCCAACTTCGAAGGGGACCCCTGCGCGAGCCTGCATTCTGCGCGCGCGGGGGTGCGGTCGGGCTCGGGCGCGCCCGCGGCCGGGCTCGGGCTCGGGCGTGCGCTCAGGCTCGCGTGCGGTCGGGCATGGGCTCGGACTAGCGTGCGGCCGGGCTCGGGCTCGGGCTCGGGCTCGGGCTCGGGCTCGGGCTCGGGCTCGTTAGAGTTTCGTCATTGGGACGCTGCCGATCAGCATCAGGCGGACTGTGCCTGAGCCGCCGAAGTCGATCGTCGCGGTGGCTCGCAGGCCCTCGCCGTCCACCGCCGTCACTCTGCCCAGGCCGTACTTGTCGTGGGTCACTCGGTCGCCCACTTCCAGCTTCATCGCTGGGCCGTCCTTCCAGCCCGCTTTGCCCGGGGCCGGGCGGGAGAGGCCTCGGGAGGCTATGCCGCCTGAGGCTGAGCGGCCCCACGTCGTGGCTGCCGCCGGGCCTGAGCGTGAGGGTTCTACTCGGCGCCAGTCCAGGAGGTCCTGTGGGATTTCGCCCAGGAAGCGGGAGGCCGGGTTGGCTGACGGTTGGCCCCAGGCTGATCTCACCAGTGCCCTGGAGAGGTAGAGGCGGCGTTGGGCCCTGGTGATTCCCACGTAGGCGAGGCGGCGTTCTTCTGCCAGCTCGGCTGGGTCGCCCAGTGCTCGCATGTGCGGGAAGACGCCGTCTTCCCAGCCCGTGCTGAAGACGACCGGGTATTCGAGGCCCTTGGCCGTGTGGATGGTCATCAGGGTGACCACGCCGTCCGAGTCCGCGTCTGGGATCGAGTCCGCGTCTGCCACCAGGGAGACGCGTTCCAGGAACGCCGGGAGCGACGGGATCGGTTCGGCGCCTTCGGGGAGCTCCAGCTCGGTGAACTCGCGGGCCACGGTGACGAGCTCGTTGAGGTTTTCGATCCTCGTGTGGTCCTGCGGGTCCTCGCTGGCTTCCAGCTCGGTGCGGTAGCCGGTCTTTTCGAGTACCGATTCGAGGATGTCGGCGACGTCGTCCTCGCGGGCGACCATCTCGCCCAGCTGGTCCATCATCTCCACGAAGCCGGCGATGGCGTTGCGGGAGCGCGGGTTCAGCATCGGGACTCGGTCGTTCACGGCCTCGCGGAGGGCTGCGGCGAAGCTGATTCGTTCGCGTTCCGCGTAGGCCGAGACGCAGGCTTCCGCTCGTTCGCCGATGCCCCGTTTCGGGACGTTCAGGATTCGGCGGAGCGAGACCGTGTCTTCCGGGTTGGCCAGGGTTCGCAGGTACGCGAGGGCGTCGCGGACCTCTCGGCGCTCGTAGAAGCGGACGCCGCCGACCACGCGGTACGGGAGGCCGAGGCGGATGAAGATCTCCTCGAAGACCCGCGACTGGTTGTTGGTGCGGTAGAAGACGGCGATCTCGGAGTTGTTGACCTCGCCGCCGTCGACCAGGCGGTCGATCTCGTTGGCGACGAAGGCCGCTTCGTCGTGTTCGTTGTCCGCGACGTAGCCGACGATCTTCTCGCCCTCGCCGAGGTCGGACCAGAGCGACTTGTCGCGGCGGTTCGGGTTGCGGGAGATCACCGCGTTGGCGGCCGTGAGGATGTTCTGCGTGGAGCGGTAGTTCTGCTCCAGCAGGATCGTGGTGGCGTCCGGGTAGTCGCGCTCGAACTCCACGATGTTGCGGATCGTGGCGCCGCGGAAGGCGTAGATGGACTGGTCCGCGTCGCCCACCACGCAGAGTTCCGCCGGGGGGATCTCGCCGCCTGCCTTGCCGACGAGTTCGCGCACCAGGGTGTACTGCGCGTGGTTCGTGTCCTGGTACTCGTCGACCAGGACGTGGCGGAAGCGGCGGCGGTAGTGCTCGGCCACGTCCGGGAAGCGCTGGAGGAGTTCGACGGTCCTCATGATGAGGTCGTCGAAGTCGAGCGAGTTCGACTCGGCCAGGCGGCGCTGGTAGACGGTGTAGACCTCGGCCACCCGGCGTTCCAGGTCGTTCGTGGCCTGGGCGGTGGCGGTCTCCGGGTCGACGAGCTCGTTCTTGAGGTTCGAGATGTGCACGGCGAGGGTGCGGGCCGCGTACTTCTTCGGGTCCAGGTCCAGGTCCCTGGCAACGAGCGTGACGAGGCGGCGCGTGTCGTCGCTGTCGTAGATCGAGAAGTTCGACGACATGCCGAGGGTCTTCGCGTCGCGGCGCATCACGCGCACGCACATCGAGTGGAACGTCGACACCCACATCGAACGGGCGCGCGCGCCCACCATGTCGGCGACGCGCTCCTTCATCTCGGCGGCGGCCTTGTTCGTGAACGTGATGGCCATGATCTGGCCGGGATGCACGTCACGTTCCGCGAGCAGGTACGCGATCCGCCTGGTGAGGACGCGCGTCTTGCCGGAGCCGGCGCCCGCCACCACGAGCAGCGGTGAACCGGCGTGCTCGACGGCACGGCGCTGCGCGGGATTCAGGTCGTCGAGCAGGTGACCCGCGCGGGAAACGGGGGGACTTGAGGGCAAGTCGAACAAGGCGCTCATCGTCCATCCACGGTACCGGGCGGCACCGACAAATCCGGTACCGCCCGACCATGTGTTCGATGAGCAGGAGCTATCAGGTGCTGGTGTCGATCCTGAACGGCTTCGACGCGTGCACCGCCGCGTGGTCGCCTGCCTCGGCGTAGATGTCGATGGAGTCCTGCGTCCAGACGGCCTCGGCCTTGGTCTCGACCGTGAGCGTCGGCCACGCCTCCTTGTGCACGATCAGGTGATCCTGCGTGCACCTGAGGCCTTCGGCGCCGATGCCCTCGTTCACGTCACGGCAGTCCCAGCCGTCGCCCTCGAAGCCCGTGACCTCGAGACGGTCGGTCGGGAACGAGATGAAGAGGTTCAGGCCCCGCTCGTCGTGGCCAACGACGTTCGTGATGTCGACGCTGAACTTCTGCCTGGGGACGAACCCACCCCTGGTGGTCCAGAAGTCCTCCTGGCCGAACCAGCCGGAAACCCTGGATATCTTGATGGTGGCGAAATCCGGCTCCGCTGCCGTTGCTGCCGGCGCGACCGAGGAGGACAGCGCCAGAGCGGTCGCCATCCCGAGTGCGTACTTCACATGACCCCCAGGTCTTGGTCTTAGCACCGGACGACTGTATGTCCACTCCTCTGCCGAGGAGCTAGGGCAGAAGAGGGAACTTCGAACGGTGGGTTCCCACTTGGTGAGCCCTTCAACCGCGCGGGCTTGGCGAGTGCGGGAGGTTCTGTGCAACACTGAATCCATGCGCGCGACGTTCTTCGAGTTTTTCTACGGGACCCGGACTCCGGCTCCCGTGGTCGTCTAGCGCTGAAAAGCCACCACGAAGCCCCGGAGTCCTCGGACACCGGGGCTTCGTCGCTTCCGGGCCAGGACTCGAAGAGTCGAGAGGTCACACCACGATGGACGCCACCACCACCGAACCCGACATCAACGCGCTGCGCGAGGAGATCGACCACCTCGACGCGGAGATCCTTCGCCTCGTGCAACGACGCGTCGAGGTGTCCAAGATCATCGGCGCGGCCCGCATGGCGGCCGGCGGCACGAAGATCGTGCACAACCGCGAGATCGACGTTCTCAACCGCTACCGGCCGCTCGGCACCGAGGGCAAGGATCTCGCGATGATCCTGCTCAAGATGGGGCGCGGCCCGCTCGGCAGGTAGCAGCACCCCACGGGCCCGGCGTCACAGCACGCCGGGCCAAAAAGGCTTCAGGGCGGCGCGCACGCGTTCGAGGTCCGCGTCCGCGAGCTGGGAGTCGTCCGGCACGTAGGCCAGCGGGTCCTCGAGCAACGGCTCCGGCAGCCGCAGCAGGCCCTCCACCAGCGCGTGCAGGCACAACGCGGAGTAGCCGCGCAGGTAGCCGCCCTCCTGGGTGAGCACGGCGCGCGGTCCGAACGACGCCACCCGGCGGCCGATCTCGCGGTACCCGTCCGCCGTGAGGTTGTGGCGGCCGTTGGGGTCGAACGCCGACCCGTCGAACCCGGACGCGCACACCAGCAGGTCCGGCTCGAAGTCGCGCAGCAGCGGGAAGGCGATCTCGTCGAGCGCGCGCAAGTACGTCGTGTCGCCCGCACCGAGCGACAGTTCGATGTTCACGTTCCTGCCGTTGGCGCCCACTTCTGATGGCGCACCCGTCTGCGGGTGGTTCGTGCCCCACGACCCGTGCCGCATGTGCACCGAGATGGTCAGCACGTCCGGCCGGTCGTAGAACACCTCCTGCGTGCCGTTGCCGTGGTGCACGTCCCAGTCCAGGACGGCGACGCGCATCCCCTGGCGCCGTGCGGTCTCCGCCACCAGCGCCGCGTTGTTCACGAAGCAGTAGCCGTCCGCCATGTCCGGCTGCGCGTGGTGCCCCGGCGGTCGTACCAGCGCATATGCCACCGGCGCACCGGACTCCAGCGCCGCCAGCGCGGTGCCTGCCGCCGCAGACGCCGCACGCCACGTCTCCGGCCCCACGATGGTGTTCACCTCCAGCGCCACACGCTCCGATACGCGCAACGAGTCCAAGTACCCCGCCGTGTGCACGCGCAGAAGCTCGTCAACGGACGCGTGGCGCCCCTCGTGCCACTTCAAGTGCGGCGCCACCGGGCCGTGCGTCAGCGCGTGCCGGAACGTGCGCAGGCGCGCCGCGGTCTCCGGGTGCGGTTCGGCGACGTCCAGCCACGGCCAGGAGCCCGGCAGCTCCCACAGGCCCTCACCGGCGTCGTGCTCGAGACAGTCGTCGTGCCAGAACATGTCCACCCGAATCGGATATCAGGGCGATCACGGATGGTCCACCGAAAAGTTCTGGGGGCACACTGGACACATGGGCCTCATCGCCGCACTGATCGCCATCGCCGGCCTGCTCGCCGCCTTGGCGCACGACGCTTACCTGGGCTTGCTCGGTTCGGCCGCGAACAAGAAGGGCCTCGCCGGAGCGCCCGTCTCGCAGTTCGTCCGCAGCCGCTGGAAGACCGCGATCATCACGACCGCGGGCGCGGTGATCGGCCTGCTGATCACCAACGGCGACTCGCTGGGCGCCGACGTCATCGGCGCGCTGATCGCGGGCGGCAGCGGCCTGGCCGCGCTCAACGGCGTCCAGAACACGCGCAAGCAGCTGAACAGCGGTCAAGCTCAACTCCCGCCGCGCTGACAAACTTCACACAAAAGAGTGTCACTCGTCCTGAACACCCCCTTTTGGTTGGTTCGGTACCTCCAGACGGCCCTACGCTGATTGCGTCGCAGAGGGGTGTCGGGATGGACGAACTGCCGGGCAAGCATCGTCTCGACGACGGGGTCGCGCTGCCGCCGGAGATGCAGCCGCGGCCCGTCGTCGGGGGCGACCGCATCCCGCTGCCGCGCCGCCGCCAGATCGACCCGCTGCAGGACACCGACGGGCTGCGCAAGTTCAACATCGGGCTGGTGCCCGCCTCGGTCACGCCGCCGCGCACCTGGAAGCGCGCGGCCTGGTTCGCCGTCGTCTCGTCGGTGCTCGTGCTGGTCGGCCTGAGCGTCGCCGCGGCCAAGCTGGTCGGCGGCGGTGGCGCCACCGAGACGGTCGGGCTGCCCGGTTACCCGTCGGACGTGCCGCTCATCTCCCAGCTGCCCACCGGCGGCACCACGCCGTCCGCCACCACGGGCACCGCGCCGTCGGCCGCGAAGACCGGGAAGGGCGCCCCCGTGCCGGGCACGGGCTCCAGCGCGCCCGCCACGAGCGGCCAGGCCTCCGCGCCGAACCCCAAGCCGTCCGGGACGGCCCCGCCGGTCATCACGACCGTGCCGGTCACCCAGGCCCCCGTGGTCGACGGCGGCAAGATCGCCCAGCAGACCGAGACCTTCTACCGCGCGATGGCGACGAACGCGGACACCGCGCTCGCCATGACCACGGACACCGTGCGCTCGAACGCCGACGCGTTGCTGGAGGGCAGGCTCGCCGACATCTCACTGATCGAGGTCAAGGAGATCGCGGTCGACCCGAGCAAGGGCCTCACCGTCAGCCTGCTGCAGGTGACGAAGAAGGACGGCTCGGTCAGCACCGAGAAGCGCGAGCTCAGCTTCACGCTCGGCGACCTGCCGCTGATCAACAGTGAACGGTTGAAGGCCGGCGGCTGAAGTGGCTAAAGGTCACGGCCGGAGCTACCGAACGTAGTAGGTAGCACCTTCGAGCGAATCCTGAGCGCCGCTGGCCGCCACGAACGAGTGAAGTTCACCAGGACACTGGCATCTTCACGCGTGGCCACGGTACGTCTTCAGTCGAACACGGACAGTACGGAGGACCAGAGCAGTGCAGCGTCCCGCGGCGACGACCGGACGGCGGCACACCCGCGCCGGCTCGATCAGCGTGGCCGAGCTGATCAAGCAGCAGCCGACCCCGATGCGCATCCTGTCGAACGAGGAAGCCGCCACCGACGCTCTCGTCACCTCCCTGCTCGGCCCGACCGAGAACATGACCGCGACGACGACCGTGATCCCGGTCGTGCCCGGTCGCCGCCGCCGCACGAAGTCGGGCACCCTCGCCAGGGCCGCCGGCCTGCTGACCGGCGCGATCGTGCTGGTCTCCTCGATCGCGGGCGCGGCGGTCCTCGCGAACAAGCGCCCCGCCAACAACGGCGTCCCGGTCACCGAACGGCCCGTCGCGCTGTCCGGGTCGAGCGCGCTGCGCCCGGACGTCCTGTCCGCCCAGCTGCCGAACGAACACGCGCCGGTGCAGACCACCGCCGTGCCGATGCCGCAGCCGTCCGCGCTGCTGCTGCAGACGGCCGACCCCGAACCGTCCACGCCCGAGGTCTCGGTCGGTCCTCAGCCGCAGGTGGACGTGGTGAAGAGGTTCTACGAGCTGCTCACGACCAAGCCTGCTTCAGCGGCCAAGCTGCTCTCGCCGGAACTGGTCGGCGCGAACCCCGCGGAGTTCGTGAAGTCCTGGGGCAGGGTCAAGACGGTGAACGTCGACCAGACGTCGGTGCGGCCGGACGGATCGGTGCTCGCGGTCGTCTCCATGCAGGAGGTGGACGGCAGCTGGCTGCGCATCGAGCAGCTCTTCTGGCTCACCAGCACGAGCCAGCCGCGCATCGTCGGCACCGAGGTCCTTTCGGCGCAGCGCAGCTAGGTCGCGAACTTAGGTCGCACCCAACTGATTCGCCGTTCGCAGTCGAACGGTGACCGCTCGTCGCGAAAACCTAGGTTTGATCGTGAAAATTCCCCCATAGGGGTTACATCTCCGGTCACGATTCGGTATCCATATCCCCGCCAGTGCGCGTACGCGAACTTGGAAGGGTGAACGAGCGGTGTCGATTGAGGACCATCGTCGGCGGTTGACCGGGTCGGCTGAGTCGACCGGCCAGCTGTCCGTCGCCGAGCTGATCGCCCGCCGCGAGGCGGAAACCGTGGAGATCCCGGTGATCACCGCCGACATGCTCGCCGACGACGTCACCCCCGAGTCGTTCGAGCCGACCGTCAAGTTCAAGCCGGTCAAGGCTCCTGGCGGCAAGAAGAAGCAGCCCATGAAGGAGCTGCACATCACGGAGCTGCTGCGCCGTGAAGGCCTCGCCGACGACACCCACCGCGGCGGGTTCACCGTCGGCAAGCTGGCCGCGGCGGCCAGCGGTGGCGTGATCATCTGCGGTTCGGTCGCGTTCGCCGCCTCCTCCTGGCTGTCCTCACCGGACGAGCGCCCGCTCGCCGAGGTGCGGTTCGACGAGCGCGCCCAGGCCCGTGGCGCCAGCTCCGGCACCGAAGGCGTCGTGAAGCTGCCGTCGAACAAGACGCAGCAGGCCGACGCCACCGAGACCCAGCAGGCCGACCCGACGACCACGAGCCCGACCAGGCGCGTCGAGCCGAACACGCAGGTCAAGCAGCAGCCGACGCAGCAGACCCAGCAGCCGACGCAGCAGCCCACGTCCGAGACCTCGACGCAGACCACGCCGCCGTCGTCGTCCACTGAGACCAGCCAGCCGAGCACGCCGCCGTCGAGTGAGACCCCTCCGCCGCCGCCGAGCTCCTCCACGGCCACCCCGCCGAGCAGCAGCAACAGCACGCCTCCCACCTCCCAGAACCCGCTGCCGCCGCCGTCCAACCCGGTCGACGTGAGCGTGGACCTCGGCATCCTCGACCCGGTGCTGAACACCGTGGGCGACGTCGTCGGCGGATTCGACTTCTTCGCCCCGGCGAACTGACGTACGACACGTAGCTTCAGCGGCCGCCCTCGACAGGTACCCTGTGCGGGCATTCCGGACGACCCGCTGACTACCGCACGAGGAGCACGAGCGTGGGATCTGCTGCCGCAGCCGCAGTCACGCCTTCGAGCACCCCTGAGGTGAGCCCGTGACGACGTCCGGCACCTCGGACGGCCGTCTGATCGCCGACCGGTACCGCTTCCTCGACCGCATCGGCTCCGGCGCGATGGGCATCGTCTGGCGAGCCCACGACGAACGCCTCGGCCGCGAGGTGGCGATCAAGCAGTTGCTGCTGGCTCCCGGTCTCGACGAGGCCGAACAGGACGAGGCCATCCAGCGCGCCATGCGCGAGGGCCGCATCGCCGCCAAGCTGCACCACCCGAACGCCATCGCCGTGTACGACGTCGTCGAGGAAGACGGCGTCCCGTGCCTGGTCATGGAGTACCTGCCGTCCTACAGCCTCGCGGACGCGCTGGCCGAGGGCGGGCCGATGGACCCGATCGAGGTCGCCAGCATCGGCTCCCAGTGCGCGGCGGCGCTGGCCGCGGCCCACGCGGCGGGGATCGTGCACCGCGACGTGAAGCCCGGCAACGTGCTGATCGCCGAGAACGGCGTCGTCAAGATCACCGACTTCGGCATCTCGCGCGCCTCCGACGACATCACGGTCACCAAGACCGGCCTGATCGCCGGCACGCCCGCGTACCTCGCGCCGGAGATCGCGCGGGGCCAGGACCCGACGCCGGCCTCCGACGTCTACTCGCTCGGCTCGACGCTGTTCGCCGCGATGGAGGGCGAGCCGCCCTACGGAGTGAGCGAGAACACTCTCGGTGTTCTGCACGCCGTCGCGGCCGGGCGGATCAACCCGCCGACCGTCGACCACCCGCTCTCCGACACGCTGCTGTACCTGCTGAACTTCGAACCGGACGACAGGCCGACCATGGCCCAGGCGCGCGAGGTGCTCAACGCCGTCGCGCACGGCCGTTCGCCGTCGTTCAGCGGCCTGGCGGTGACCGCCGGGCCCGACCCGACGACGATCGTGGAACCCGATCGGACTCGCGTGGTCCGGCCGGTGGCCCGGACCGTTCCACCACGCACCGCGCCGCCGATGGCTCCCGCCAGGGGTCAGGACAACCGGCCGCTGGTGATCGCCGCGGTGGTGCTGGCGTTGTTGCTGGTCATCGGTGGTTTGATGGTCGCGCTCGGGGTCTTCAACAAGGACCCGCAAAACCCGTCAGCGCCTCCGGCGAGCAGTTCACAGACGGTGGAGCCGACGAGTTCGTTGCCCGAGGTGACCACAACCACGCCCGAGGCAACGACAACGCAGCAAACGACGTCTAGCACTACGACGACCACCACTACGACCACCACGACGACCACCACGACGACTACGACGACGACTACCACTACAACGACGACTACTCCGAAGCCGTCGTCCTCGGTTCCTGTCGTAACAACTACGACGGTGCCGCCGCCCGGACAGGGGCAGTAGGGCTAAGCATCATTACGTCGTTGAAATCTCGTAAGGTGGGTACCCGCACCGATGGGTGATCTGAACCCGAAGGTGTGATCAGCCGTTGAACAGAGAGCAAGTGACCGCACAGCGGGGAGCAACTGTGACCGACGATGGCCGATTGGTCGCTGGTCGCTACCGATTGAGCCAGCGGATCGGCAGCGGCGCCATGGGCGTCGTTTGGACGGCACTTGATGAACGCCTGCACCGCACAGTCGCGGTCAAGCAACTCCTCCTGCAGCCTGGACTAGCCGAAGCTGACACGGACGAGGCCAAGAGACGTGCCATGCGCGAGGGCCGTATCGCCGCGCGCCTGCAACACCCCCACGCCGTCGCTGTCTACGACGTCGCCGAGGACGACAGCCAGCCGTGGCTGATCATGGAGTACCTGCCGTCGAAGAGCCTGTCCGCGGTGCTCTCCGAACGCGGCACGCTCCCACCGCGCGACGTGGCGTCGATCGGCATGCAGGTCGCGTCCGCACTGGCGGCCGCGCACAACGCCGGCATCGTGCACCGCGACATCAAGCCCGGCAACGTGCTGCTCGGCGACGACGGCACGGTCAAGATCACCGACTTCGGCATCTCCCGCGCGACCGGTGACGTCACGGTCACCGCGACGGGCATGCTCGCGGGCACCCCCGCCTACCTCGCGCCCGAGGTGGCCAAGGGCTACGACCCGGGCTCGCCGTCCGACGTGTTCTCGCTGGGCTCGACGCTGTACGCCGCGATCGAGGGCGAGCCGCCGTTCGGCCTGAGCGAGAACACCATCGCGCTGCTGCACAAGGTCGCGTCCGGCAAGGTCAACCCGCCGCGCAACGCGGGGCCGCTGACCGCGCTGCTGATGCGCCTGCTGCGAGCGGAGCCGGAAGACCGCCCGACCATGGCCGAGGCCCGCGACGCGCTCGCCGCCGTCGCGAACGGCCAGGCCGCCCCCGCCTTCACCCCCGCCGTGGTCGCACCGACCCACCCGCCGTCGTGGCGCGGTGTGCCGGTGCAGCAGCCGCAGCAGCAGGCCGCCACGCGGGCCCTGACGCCGCCGCACGGGCAGCAGCAGGCACCGCCGCCGCCCAACGCGACGCGGGTGGACATGCACACGCCGCCGCCGCGCACCGCGCAGCAGCAGCAACCGTCGAACCACCGCCCGGCCGCCGCGCCGCAGTACTCGCAGCGCCCGAGGCCGGCAGCGCAGTCCTCGTCGTCGAAGAGCAAGAAGTCGACGATCTACACCGCACTCGCCATCGTGGCGGCGGCGGTCGTGGGCATCATGTTCGCGAGCATGCTGTCGAACGGCGGCGACGGCGGGAACGACAACAACGCGGGCGCGAACACCTCGACGCAGCAGACGCAGGACGCCGGCCAGACGAAGCAGTCGACGCCGCCGAAGTCCGCGGGCAAGGCCGGTCAGTGGACGAGCCAGCCCACTCCTGACGACATGCGGTCGTTCCTGAACGACTACTTCGGCCACGCTCCGGCCTCACCCGAGGACGCGTGGAAGATGGGCAACGCGAACTTCCAGGGCAGCTACCCCGGCGGTTACGGCGGCTTCCAGGACTACTGGTCCGGGTTCAAGCAGGCCAAGGTCGTCGACGCCCAGGAAAAAGAAGGCTTCTACTGGGAAGTCGTCGTCGAGTACACCAAGAAGAACGGCGACAAGGCCACGGAGCGACGCGGTATCTCGTTCCAGTGGGCAAGCCCGAACTTCCTGCTTTCGAGCGACAAGTCGCTCGGCTCCTACTGATCGCGACAGCCCTGGTCAGGAGGCCCGTGCGGCCTCTCCAGGGCTTCCGCGAGAGTGAGCACAGCAGGGTTCCACGCGGCATCTTCGCGGTAGACCACGTGAATGTGCCGAACGGGTTCGGGATTGCGCACCTTGCGCAGAACAACGCCGGGGTGCGCATATCCCAGGCCGAGCCGGGGAATGATCGTGACGCCCAGTCCGGCCGCCACGAATCCTTGCGCGGTCGCGTAGTCGTCACTTTCCACGGCCACCTGCGGCGAGAATCCGGCGCCCGCGCAGGCATTGCCCACGAGGTCCGCGCACGGGCCGGAGGCGCCGCAGTCCACGTCGATCCACGGCTCGTCGGCCAGTTCGCCGAGATCGAGCACGCGCTTGCGGGCCAGGGCGTGGCCACGTGGGAGGACGGCGTAGAACGGGTCGGCGAGCAGGTGCCGCGCGACCATGCCCTCCGGCGCGGGCGCGTCGGGTTCGAGGACGGTGATCGCCACGTCCGCGCGGCCCGCCGCCAGTTCGACGAACGGGTCGGTCGGCTCGGTCAGCTTCAGGTCGAGCTCCACGCCCGAGCGCTCGGCCCGGAACGTCGCCACCGCGGGCGGCACGAGCGCCGCTCCGGCCGTGGCGAAGTAGCGGACGCGCAAGGTGCCGGCGCAGCCGTTGCGCAACGCCGTCAGGGCGCTCTCGGCCTCGGCCAGTTGCTCGGCGAGGCGACCTGCGTGCTCGGTGAGCAGGCGCCCGGCCGCGGTGGGGCGTACTCCCCTGCCGACGCGTTCCAGCAGCGGCAGTCCCGCCTGCTTCTCCAGGCCCGCGACCTGCTGTGAGATGGCGGACGGGGTGTAGCCGAGGTTGGTCGCGGCCGCGGTGATGGAACCCGTGCTCACGACGGCCCTGAGCACCTGCATTCGTCGCACGTCCAACATGCCTCGACCTTACAGCGCTGCTTAAAGGTTCAGCACAACAATTAAATTGTTATTAGGTGTCGGCGGGCGCATGGTTGACACGTGAACCAACGCGGAACGTTGATCAGGATGGGCGTGCTCGCCCTGCTGTGGGGATCCAGCTTCCTGTGGATGAAGCTCGCGCTCGGGAGTCTCGCGCCACTGCAGATCTCGCTCGTGCGGACGTTCTTCGGGGCGCTCGTGCTGTTCGTCGTGCTCGCGCTGGCGAAGATGAGCCTGCCGCGTGACCGCAGGATCTGGGGTCACATGCTCTTCGTGGCCCTGTTCGGCAGCGCCATCCCGTTCACGCTGTTCGCGTTCGGCGGCCAGACCGTCGACTCGGGCGTCTCCGGGGTGCTCAACTCCACGACTCCGCTGTTCGCACTGGCCATCGGCCTCGTGCTCGGTTCGGAGAAGATCACCAACGTGGTCCGCATGCTCGGACTGGCGCTCGGCTTCGCGGGCGTTCTGGTGATCTTCGCGCCGTGGCAGTCGGCCAACAGCATCGCGAGCTGGGGCGCGGTGCTCTGCCTCATCGGCGCCGCGAGCTACGCGATCGGCTACTCCTACGCCGGCCGCTACCTGGTCAACACGGGCGCCACCTCGACGCAGCTCGCCGCCATGCAGCTGACCACCGCGATGGGAATGCTGATCCTGGCGACGCCGTTCGGCGGCCTGCAGCCGCTGCACCTGCACTGGGTCGGCGTCGCCGCCGTGATGATCCTCGGTGTCTTCGGCACCGGCGTCGCGTTCATCCTCAACTACCGCGTCATCGCCGACGAGGGCGCCACGACGGCAACTACCGTCGGTTACCTTCTGCCCGTCGTCTCGGTACTCCTTGGAGCGATCTTCCTCGGAGAGCAACTCAACGCAAGGGTCGTAGTCGGCATGCTGGTGGTTCTCCTGGGCGTCGCGCTGACCCGGAGGAAGCCCGTCGCGGCAGGTCAGACCATCTCACCAAACGAGACACGCGACCTGGTCAAACGCTGAAGGGTGAGACGCACGTCTCCCCCAATAGGATGGTTCCGAGACGAATCGCGTCCTTAACGGGCTGGTTGGCCGTCTCCTCTTTGTGAGCGGACATGGAGACCAGCCTGGGAAGGACATCGACATGAACAACGAGAACCTGAAGGTCACCACCCGGACGACTTTTCAGCTCTTGGCACCCGGAGCCGCGCCGGCGCCGGTCGAGGCCGAACTCGTCTACGACCCCGAGGACCCCTACGCGGTCGCGGTCATCTTCTTCACGGGCTCCGGCCGCGTCGAGTGGATGTTCGCCCGCGACCTGCTGGCCGACGGTCTGCTGACGCCGTCCGGCGAGGGCGACATCCTCGTCCGGCCCGCGTCCGACGACCCGGAGCGCGTCCTGGTCGAGCTGAACGCGCCGACCGGGTTCGCCATCCTCAGCGCCGTCGCCGAGGACGTGGCGGAGTTCCTGGACAGCTCCTACGACGTCGTGCAGCCGGGCGAGGAGGACCTGTGGATCGACTTCGACCGTGAGCTGCAGAAGCTGGTCTCGACGATCGACTAGTCCCCTGGCGAGGTTCCGGGGTGGTTCTACGGGCGCGGGACGAGGTGCCGGCACGCGGGGCAGCGTTGCCGACCAGCTCGTCACCGGAGACCACCGGGAACGGCGCCGTGCGACGTCGTGGGCAGCGACGAACGCACGTCTCGACAGGCTGAGCAGGTCACAGAGGCAGACAGTCCCCACCGGTGACTTCGGCTCGGCGCACAGCACTTCACCGATCTTCGACGGGCAGACCGGATCATTCGATGCTCGTCTGCGCGATTGATTAGTCTCAGGGTGTGACAACCATCGGGGGCCGCTACACGCTGCTGGAGCGCATCGGCAGCGGGGCGATGGGGGTGGTCTGGCGGGCACGGGACGAGGTGCTGGCCCGCGAAGTCGCGGTCAAGGAGCTCATCACCGGCGATCACCAGCGCGCGATGCGGGAAGCCCGCAACGCCGCGCGGCTGCACCACCAGCACGCGATCGCGGTGTTCGACGTCGTGGGCAGCGACGACGAAGAGCCGTGGATCGTCATGGAGTACCTGCCGTCGCACAGCCTCTCGGCGCTGATCGCCGAGCGCGGGCCGCTCAAGCCGGCCCAGGCCGCGAGCATCGGCGGCAAGGTCGCCTCGGCACTGGCCGCGGCGCACGCCGCCGGACTGGTCCACCGCGACGTCAAGCCCGGCAACGTCCTGATCGGCCACGACGGCACGGTCAAGCTCACCGACTTCGGCATCTCCAAGGCGACCGGCGACGGCACGATGACCGACACCGGCATGATCTCGGGCACCCCCGCCTACCTCGCACCCGAGGTGGCGCGCGGCGAGCAGCCCGGCGAGGCGTCCGACGTGTTCTCGCTCGGCGCCACGATCTACACGGCCATCGAGGGCGAGTCGGTCTTCGGGCCCAGCGACAACAGCTTCGGCCTGCTCTACCGCGCCGCCAGCGGCCAGCTCCGCGATCCCAAGAACGCGGGCGAGCTCACCCCGTTGCTGCTGCGGCTGCTCTCGCAGGACCCAGAGGACCGGCCGAGCATGCAGGAGGCCGCCGACCTGCTGGCCTCCGAGCCGCAGCCGTCGCAGCCGCTGGAGATCCCGCGGCCACAACGCAGGCTCAAGGCGCCGAACCGCCGGATCCTGGTGATCCTCGCGGTCATCGCGGTGCTGGCGATCGGCGGTGGCGCGGCGGCCGCGTACTGGGGCGGCACCGGCAACGGCACCACCCCGGTCAACCAGGCGGACTTCACCCAGCAGCAACCGGTCTACTACTCAGCGGACCAGGCGAACGGCTTCGTGCAGGACCACTACCGCCTGCTGCCGAACAACGCGGAAACGGCGTGGCGGAACCTCTACGGCTCGGCCGCCGAACCGCAGGCGGACTACCTGCAGCGCTGGAGCACCTACTCGAGCGTCACCATCGCGGGACCCGGGACGGTGCGGTCGGAGGGCCGGAACTGGGTGGTCAACATCGGCCTCGTGACCACCAGGAACGGCGTCACCGAGAACGGTGTCTACGACATCGAGGTCGCCGCGGTCGACAACCAGATGAAGATCGTCAGCACCAAGCGCGTCAGCTGAGCAGCCAGAAGCTGCCGCCACCGACGACCACGCCCATGACCGACCCGGCCAGCACCTGCGCCGTCGTGTGATCACCCAGCTCGACGCGGGACCACGCCACCAGGGCGGCGGGCAGCGCGAGAAGCAGCCACCACGGCCCGTAGACGATCGCCAGCGTCACCACCGCGGCCCACGCCACGGCGGCGTGCAGCGAGATCTTCCACTTCATGCCGAACGTGATCGCCATGCTGACGACCAGCGAGGCGAACATGCTGCCCGCCAGCGCGAGCATGTTCCGGGGCGCGTCGCCCAGGACCATGATCACCGTGCCGGCGGCCAGCGACGCTCCCGCCGTGACCAGCGGAACGAGCCTGCCCTCGCGGTTCGTGACGTGGTGGCCGTCCCACTTGCCCTTGCGCGCGCCACGCACGATGACGGCCATGGGGATGACGGACGCCGTCACGGCGACCACGAACCCCCACAGCAGCGTCATCCAGATGTTCTCCGTCGCGGCTGCAACGCCGAACGGCAGCAAAATCACCCAGACCCACGGCGCCAGCACCTCGGTGGCACCGCGGGCGACCTTCTTGATCAATGTCCCCTCAGACCAGTCTGCGATCAGTGGCCCAGCGGGAGAGCTCGTACCGGTTGGAGAGCTGGGTCTTCCGCAGGACGCTCGACACGTGCGTCTCCACCGTTTTCACGCTGATGAAGAGCTCGGACGCGATCTCCTTGTAAGCGTAACCACGCGCCAGCAGCCGCAGGACGTCGCGTTCGCGCGGCGTCAGCAGGTCGAGTTCGGGGTCGCTGATCGGCGCGGCACCAGGCCGGTCGGCGAACGCGTCCAGCACGAACCCCGCCAGCCGCGGCGAGAACACCGCGTCCCCCTCCGACACCCGCACGACGGCCCTGACCAGCTCCTGGCTGGAGATCGTCTTCGTCACGTAGCCACGCGCACCGGCGCGGATGACGTTGATGACGTCCTCGGCCGCGTCGGAGACCGACAGGGCGAGGAACGTGACCTCGGGGATCTTGGTGCGGATCTGCCGCAGCACCTCGGCGCCGCCGCCGTCGGGCATGTGCACGTCCAGCAGCACGACGTCCGGCTTGTGGTGCGCGATGCCGGCCACCGCCTCACCGACGCTGCCGGCCTCGCCGACCACGTCCACCTCGTCGGTGATGGTGTCGAGCTCCGCCTTGACCCCTGCGCGGAACAACGCGTGGTCGTCCACCAGGAACACCCTGACGCTCATGTCCTGGCCTCCGTCTTCCTCGGCATCTCGAGCTGCACCTCGGTCCCCTCTCCCGGAGCCGTGCGCAGTCGCACCTCCCCGCCGTGCCTCGTCATTCTCCCCCTGATGCTGCCCGCCAGGCCATGCCGGTCGTCCGGAACCGCGTCGGGGTCGAAACCCTTGCCCCGGTCGCGCACGAACACCGTGACCTTCTCCGGCTCGACCTCGGCGTAGACGCTGACCTCGGCCACCCCCGCGTGCTTGGCCGCGTTGACCATCGCCTCCTTCGACGCCTGGACCAGCGCGAACATCCCGTCCTCCAGTTCGGCGTCCCCGACGACGACCTGCGAGACGGCGATGGCGAAGCCGTCCTCGACCTCCGCGCACACCTGGGCGATCGCGACGCTGATGGAATGCGGCTGCTCGCCCACCTCACGGCCGTAGAGCCAGCCGCGCAGCTCGCGTTCCTGGCTGCGGGCCAGGCGCTTGACCTCGCGCGGCGACTCCGACTGCTTCTGGATCAGGGCAAGCGTTTGCAGCACGGAGTCGTGCAGGTGGGCGGCGATCTCGGCGCGTTCCTCGGTGCGGATGCGCGCACGGCGTTCCGAGTCGAGGTCGCGCACCAGCCGCATCCACAGCGGCACGGTCAGCACCGCGACACCGATCAACGTGGCCAGCACGGAGAGGATGACGGTCGAGAGGTTCTGGACGGTGTCGTTCACCACGAGGAACGCGGCGACCCCCGCCACGACCAGCGCGCCTCCCGCGACCGTCCGCACGATCCCCGTCTTCCCCTGCGCGAACGCCCCGTCCTTCCAGCGGCGTCGCTGCGCCTCGTCCGCCTCGCGCCACACGACCGCGGCGCCCACGAGTGCCACGGCGATCGGACCGGTGATCCAGCCGCTCCACGTCCCGCCGATCAGGCCGGTGAAGACCGCGACACCGACGCCGAGGGCCGCGAGGCCGACGGCCTGCTGCCACTCCTTGCGGTCCTTGTCGGTCTCCGGTTCCGCCACCGCGGACTGCGGCACGAACATCCAGAGCAACGCGTAGGCGATGATCCCGACCCCGCTGAACGCGGCGAACACGGCGAAGATCGCGCGCACCCAGAAGACGGGTGCGCCGAGATGGTCGGCCAGTCCGCTCGCGACGCCCGCGACCACCCGGCCGGTGCGTCGACGGCGCATCGGCTCAATGCGTGCACTCACCATCCGATCGTCACACGTCCCGGCGAGTTGTTCATCAGGGATGACCCCGGTTCCGTGAATCAGGGCTGGTCCCTGATGTGGTTCCAGGCGTGACAGCGCAACCTTGTCATCGTGAGCGGGACTGAGAAGGCGATGCAGGGCGTGGCGGACACGCTCAGAGAGTTCTGGGCCCACCGTCCGGTGCGGCCCCGTGCAGGACGCAAAGCCGGCGGCGTGGCCACCGGAATCGCCCTGCGCTTCCAGATCGACCCGGTGATCGTCCGGATCGCGTTCGTCGCACTCGCGTTGTCGGGTGGCGTGGGCGTTCCGCTGTACCTCGCGGGCTGGCTGCTGCTGCCGGAGGAGGGCGACGCGGTCTCGCCGCTGGAGTCGTTGATCAACAAGGGCCACAGCTCGATGCCGCAGGCGCAGACGGTGCTGCTGGGCTTCCTGATGTTCCCCGCGCTCGCCTTCACGTTCGGGAGCGGCGGGTTCCAGGTCGTGGTGACGCTGGCCGCGGCGGTCGCGTGCGTCTACCTGCTGCAGAAGAACCGTGGGCACCTGCAGCCAGCAACGACGCTCGCCGACTCCGTGACACCCGTGACGCCACCGGTGCCGGGGGCACCGGCCTGGGACCCGCTGGGTGCCGCGCCGTTCGCGTGGGACCTGCCGGAACCGACGCCGAAGCCGCAGCCACCGGCCCCCAGGCCGCCTCGCGGACCGCGCATCGGCCTGATGACGCTGGGCGTGGCGACGCTGGTGGTCGCCGGTTCCGCGATCGCCGGTGCCTGGGCGCCGTGGTTCACGGTGCCGCACGTCATCGGCCTGGTGCTCGCGGTGCTGGCGGCGGGCCTGCTGATCGGGTCGTTCACCGGCGGCGGCCGAGGCCTGATCTGGCTGATGATCCCGCTGTCCGTGGTGGGCTTCGGCGTGACGGCGATCGACTTCGACGGCAGCCCGTCCAACCTGAGCAGCTACAACGAGAAGCCGAAGTCCGTGACCGACGTGCGCGACCGGTACGAGACGAGCGTGGGCAGCGTGCAGCTCGATCTCCGCGACCTGCCCGACTCCGGTTCGGTGAAGACCGCGATCGAGGTCGAGCTCGGCGAGGTGCAGGTGCGCGTGCCCAAGAACGCGGACGTGACGTACCGGTGCGAGGCGTCGTCCCTCGGCGAGATCGACTGCCTGGGCAAGCGTGCCGAGGGCAACAGCGTGGACGTCAGCGGTCGCGACCTCGGCGAGAACGGCGAGGGCGGCCTCCAGATCGAGCTCGACGTGCAGGCCAGCGTCGGAGAGGTGAAGGTGCTCCGTGACTGAGCAGGTGATGCGCAGGCGGATCGACCCGGTGACGCTGGTCTTCGGGATCGGCGGCGGGCTGATGGCGGCCTACGTGCTGAGCAACGGGTCGTTCTGGTTCGACTTCCGGTGGGCGCTGGGAGGGACGGCCATCGTGGTCGGACTGGTGCTGCTGACGAACTCGATCAGACGCAAGACCCGCGAATGAGAAAGGGCCCCGGTCAGCTGACCGGGGCCCCTTTCACGTCTCTACTCCCACTCGATGGTGCCCGGCGGCTTGGACGTCACGTCCAGCACCACGCGGTTGACCTCGGCCACCTCGTTGGTGATCCGGGTCGAGATCCGCTCCAGCACCTCGTACGGCAGGCGGGTCCAGTCCGCGGTCATCGCGTCCTCGGACGACACCGGGCGCAGCACGATCGGGTGGCCGTAGGTGCGGCCGTCGCCCTGCACGCCGACGCTGCGGACGTCCGCGAGCAGCACGACCGGGCACTGCCAGATCTGCCGGTCGAGACCGGCCAGGGTCAGTTCCTCGCGCGCGATGGCGTCGGCCTGGCGCAGCGTGTCGAGGCGGTCCTGGGTGACCTCGCCGATGATGCGGATGCCGAGGCCGGGGCCGGGGAACGGCTGGCGCTGCACGATCGTCTCCGGCAGGCCGAGCTCGGTGCCGACGCGGCGGACCTCGTCCTTGAACAGCGCGCGCAGGGGTTCGACCAGCTCGAACTGCAGGTCGTCCGGCAGGCCGCCGACGTTGTGGTGCGACTTGATGTTCGCGGTGCCCGCGCCGCCGCCGGACTCGACGACGTCCGGGTAGAGCGTGCCCTGGACGAGGAACTTGTAGTCGCCCTCGGCCTTGAGGTCGCGCTCGGCCTGCTCGAACACGCGGATGAACTCGCGGCCGATGATCTTGCGCTTCTCTTCGGGGTCCGTGACGCCGGCCAGGGCGTTGAGGAACCGCTCGCGCGCGTCGACGGTCACCAGGCGGATGCCCGTGGCGGCCACGTAGTCGCGCTCGACCTGGGCGCGCTCGCCGGAGCGCAGCAGGCCGTGGTCGACGAAGACGCACGTGAGGCGGTCGCCGATGGCCCGCTGGACCAGCGCGGCCGCGACGGCGGAGTCGACGCCGCCGGACAGGCCGCAGATCGCCTTGCCGTCACCGATCTGCTCGCGGATCCTGCTGACCTGCTCGTCCAGGATGGACGACGTCGTCCACTGCGGACGGATGCCCGCGATGTCGTGCAGGAACCGGCGCAGCACCTCCTGGCCGTGCGGCGAGTGGTGCACCTCGGGGTGGTACTGCACGCCGGCGAACCGGCGCTCCTTGTTCTCGAACGCGGCGACCGGCGCGCCCTCGCTGGTCGCGGTGACCGTGAAGCCCTCTGGAGCCTTGGTGACGGCGTCGCCGTGGCTCATCCACACCGGGTGGCTCGCGGGGAGCTCCTGGTGCAGCGCGCCGCCCTCGCTGGGCACGCTCAGGTCCGTGCGGCCGTACTCGCGGGTGCCCGTCTGTTCAACCGCGCCACCAAGCGCGCGCGCCATGGCCTGGAAGCCGTAGCAGATGCCGAAGACCGGGACGCCGGTCTCGAACAGCTTCGGGTCGACCTGCGGGGCGTTCTCCTCGTACACGCTCGACGGGCCACCGGACAGAACGATGGCCAGCGGGTTCTTGTCGAGGATCTCGCTCACGGTCGCGGTGTGCGGGACGACCTCGGAGTAGACCTGGGCCTCGCGGACGCGGCGGGCGATCAGCTGCGCGTACTGGGCGCCGAAGTCGACGACGAGAACAGGGCGGTTGCTGGTGTCGGACACGTCGCCAAGGATCTCATGCGTGAACGAGGAACTGCTGACCGGTGGCGGGCTGAACCAGGTGTTCAGGGTGGGTGACGCGGTGCGCAGGCCGGCCGGGCCGTGGGCTCCTCGGGTGCACGATTTGTTGCGGCGCTTGGCACCGCTGGGGATCGCGCCGGTTCCGCTCGGGCTCGACGCGGAGCACGAGCTGCTCAGCTACCTGCCCGGTGACGTTGGCCACGTGCCCCCTTCGAGCGACGCGACGTTGATCGAGTCGGCGCTGCTGCTGCGGCGGCTGCACGACGCGACGGCCACTCTCGTCGGCGAGCTGAACGGGTGGCAGTTCCCCGCCCGCGAACCCGTCGAGGTGGTGCTGCACGGTGATTTCGCGCCGTACAACATCGTGTTCCACGACGGGTCGCCGAAGGGCGTGTTCGACTGGGACGGCGCGCATCCGGGTCCGCGCTGGTGGGACGTCAGCTGGGCGATCATCCAGTTCGTGCTGGCACTGCCCGATGACCGCGAACGGCGCACCCGGCTGTTCTGCGAGACGTACGGGATCGAGTACGACCGCGAGCACGTGCTGATCCGGTTGGACGACATGATCCAAACGATTCGGGAGGATCCGAGGTTCGCACTTCAACGCGCAGAAGGGCATGTTGACCACTACTTGGATCTCAGCCGGTACGTGCAGGCCAGTAGGGCTTAACGTGATCCCCATGGACGCGTTCACACCGCAACCCAGGCCGTGCTGGGTCGCCGGCCGCCCCGAGCAGGGCGAGCAGGCGTTAGAGGTCCTCCACCCGTTCGACGGCACCGAGGTCGCCTCGGTGGCCGTACCGGGCAGAGATCAGGTGGAACGCGCGATCGCGGCGGCCGCGGCGGTCGCGAAGGAGTTCCGGCGAACACCCGCGCACGTGCGCGCCGAGGCACTGCTGCAGGTGTCGCGGACGCTGGCCGAACGCGCGGAGGAGATCGCCGAGACGATCACCGCCGAGAACGGCAAACCGCTGAAGTGGGCCGAGATCGAGGTCTCGCGCGCGGTCAACACGTTCCGCTTCGCCGCCGAGGAGGCGCGCCGGTTCACCGGTGGGCTGCAGCGGCTCGACACCGAGGCCGGTGGCGTGGGGCGGATGGCGATCGTCCGGCACGTGCCGCGCGGGCCGGTGCTGGCCGTGGCGCCGTTCAACTTCCCTCTGAACCTGGTGGCGCACAAGGTCGCGCCCGCGCTGGCGGTCGGTGCGCCGGTGATCGTGAAGCCCGCTTCCGCCACGCCGTTGAGCGCGTTGCTGCTGGGCGAGATCCTGGCCGAGACCGATCTGCCGGAGGGCGCGTTCTCGATCCTTCCCGTGCGCGGCAAGGACATGGACGTTCTCGTGCGCGACGAACGGCTGCCGGTGATCTCGTTCACCGGGTCCACGAAGGTCGGCTGGTCGCTGATGGAGGCCGCGCCGCGCAAGCACGTCGTGATGGAGCTGGGTTCCAACGCGGCGGCGATCATCTGTCCTGATTGGACGGACCTGGACCATGCGGCGCGGCGCATCGCGACGTTCGGCAACTACCAGGCCGGGCAGTCGTGCATCGCCGTGCAACGGGTGATCGTGGACCGCTCGAAGGCCGACGAGTTCGTGCCGAAACTCGTGGAAGCGGTGGGAGCGCTCAAGACCGGCGACCCGCACGACCCCGAGGTCGAGGTCGGGCCGTTGATCGACGAGGACAACGCCCGGCGCGTCGAGGAGTGGGTCAACATGGCCACCGACGTCGGCGCGAAGGTGCTGCTCGGCGGCAAGCGGACCGGGGCGACGGTCGAGCCGACCGTGCTGACGGACGTGCCGAAGTCCGCCAAGGTCTGGACCGAGGAGATCTTCGGACCGGTGCTCGTGGTGTCCGTGGCGGACGGCGTGGAGGACGCGTTCGCGCAGGCCAACGACTCCAAGTACGGGCTGCAGGCCGGGGTGTTCACCCGCGACGTGCAGGTGGCGTTCGAGGCCGCGGCCGAACTCGAGGTCGGCGGCGTGATCATCGGCGATGTCCCGTCCTACCGCGCGGACCAGATGCCCTACGGCGGTGTGAAGGGGTCGGGCACCGGGCGCGAGGGCGTCCGGTCGGCGATGGAGGACTTCACCGAGGAACGCGTGACCGTGCTGACGGGCATCCAGCTATAGGCCCTGCGGGAACGCCAGCACGCGATCGGGGTCGTACCTGTCCGCGACTTCCCTGAGTCGCGCGAGGTTGCGGCCGTAGTAGGCGGTCGGCCAGTCGGGCATCTCCGGGTCGATGTAGTTCACGTACCCGGTGGTGCCCGCGCCGAGCCCGTCGCGGACACCGGCGAGCAGCGCCCGTGCACGTGCCTCGGTCAGGTCGCCGAGGTGGACGAAGATCTGGACGCTCGCGGTGGCGTCGCGGTGCGGGAACGCGGTGGCGTCGGCCGCGATCCGTCCGATCACACCGCCGAACGAGTCGAACTGGATCATGAACGGCGGCTGCCCGTCCAGGAGCGCGGCGACCTTCGACCCCGGCACGGGCGCGTACAGCATCCGCGAAGACGCCACGTACGGTTCACCGGTTTCCGCAGGTCCCGCGTAGTGGCGCATCGCCTGCAGGTAGGTCATCTCCTCGACTTCGCGCTCAGCGGGCGGCATCCGGTCCAGCAGCCGGTGCAGGTCCTTCGCCGGTCCCACGTACGCGCCCCTGACGCTCGGCACCGACTTCGGGCCGGAGTCGACGCGCAGGCTCGTCCACAACTCGTCCGGCGCGTCCGCGATCCACTCCTGCCAAGCGTCGGCCACGTCCGCCGTGCCCTCGGGGTAGTCGAGGCCGAACACGGTCAGGCCCGGCGCGGGATCCGTGCGGAACGTGAACTCCGTGACGACGCCGAAGTTGCCGCCACCGCCGCCTTTCAACGCCCAGAGCAGGTCCGGCTCCTCCGAGGCCGTGCGCAGAACGCCGTCCGGGGTGACGATCCGCGCCTCGACGAGGTGGTCGCAGGTCAGGCCGTACTTGCGCGCGGTCACGCCGATGCCGCCGCCGAGCGCGAGTCCGCCGATGCCGACCGAGCGGCACGTGCCGGCGGGCAACGCCTGACCCGCGGCACCGAGCGCCTCGTAGACGTCGTACATCCGCGCCCCGCCGCCGATGACCGCTGTCCGGCCGTCGATCCGCACGTCCGACAACCCCGCGAGGTCGAGGACGAGGCCTCCGTCGGGCCACGAGTAGCCCGCGTAGCTGTGACCACCGCTGCGTGCGGCGACCGGAATGCGTTGGCGTGCTGCGCGTTCCAGGCCCGCCTGGACGTCCTCGACCCGTGCGCACCTCACCACCTCAAGCGGTTTTCGGTGCGCGTAAAGGGTGTTCTGCGGATCACCAGCCGAGTGCACGACGTCTCGTCTCCTCGTCGTCCGGTCCGGCGACGTGGCCGTCCGGTCGGATCAGCAGGCCGTCCCGGACCGTGAAGCCAGGGCCCGCCGTGCGCGATCCTTCGACCAGCACGCCGCCGTTCTCGTAGGCGAACGGCGTGAAGAGCTTGCCCGAGTCGATGCCCTCGCCGGACTCCAGCGCTCGCCGCCGGCGGGCTCGTTCTTCCGGGGTGCCCGGGACGAGGAAACGCATGGTGTCACCGGTGATGCGGAGGTTCTCGTCGGCGGCGGCACCGCGTTCGGCGTCGTAGGAGGCGAGCAGGTTCGGACCTGCCTCGCCGGACCGGTCGGCGGCGATCTTCCAGGCCGCGTTGTCGGCGTCGCAGATGCCCGAGTTCAGGCCGCGGGCGCCGAACGGGCTCATCACGTGTGCGGCGTCGCCGGCGAGCAGGACTCCCCCTGATCGCAGAGTCGCGGCTTTGCGCTGGTGGAAGCGGTAGGTGGACTGCCAGACGATCTCGTACGGCCGGTCACCGACGATCGCGCGGACGTGGTCGTCGGTGAGCTGGACGTCCTCGGCGACCTGCCAGTCGATCCGCCAGACGCCCTTCGGTTGCGGGTGCAGGAGGACCTGCCTGCCCGGATTCCAGGGCGGGTCGAAGTAGAAACGGCGTTCGGGCGTCTCGAAGTCCAGGTCGACGCGGACGTCGGCGATGATGAACCTGTCGTCGAACGAGAAGCCCTCGAACGGGATGTCCAGGAGCTGCCGGACCGTCGAGTGCACGCCGTCCGCCGCGATGCAGTGACTCGCCCTGATTCCGTCCTTTGTGGACACTCCGTCGTCGTCCTGCACGAGGCTTTCCAGCGCGTGCCCGTAACGGAGTTCGATGAGCGGTTCGGCGCGGACCCGTTCCTCCAGCAACTGCTCGACGACGGTCTGCGGGGTGTTCACGAACGGCGGGAAACCCTTGGCCTGTGGAAAGGTCAGGGTCAGGACCTCGCGGTCGCGGTGGTAGGTGCGGCCGGTGTACCAGGTGACGCCCGCGTCGGCGACGGCCTGCCCGACGCCGATCCGTTCGAGGATCTCCAGCACGTCGCGCTGGACGCAGATCGAACGACTGCCCGTCTGCGCGCGCCTCGGTTCCTTCTCCAGGACGACGCTCGGCACACCGGCTCGCGCGAGGAACAGCGCGGCGGCGAGGCCGACCGGTCCGGCACCCACCACCAGGACCGTCACTGCAGGGCGTCCCAGACGGCGCGGTCGCGTTCGGCGGTCCAGATCTCCGGCCAGTCCCTGCCGTCGCACTCGTCCCAGTAGCGCTTCACGTCGAACGGCAGGCAGTGCTCGAAGATCGGCCAGCGCCCGTAGCGGTCCACGAGGGTCTTGTGCGCCAGTTCGAAGGCCTGCTTGAGCGTGCCACCCTCGGCGTGGACCCCGCCGACCGTGCGGCGCAGTTCGTTGAGGAAGTGCCTGCTCTGGTTGATGGCGGCCTCGACCTCGTACCGGTCACGGGCGACCTTGCCGCGCCCGCCGACCAGCACCTCGGCGCCCAGCTCCTCGATCTCGTCCAAAGTGGACGTCGCCCACTCGTCGTGGAACGCGTCACCGGTGTAGAGCGCGGCCTGCGACTCGACCAGGTCCCCGGCGAACAGGATGCGCTGCTGCGGCAGCCAAGCCACGATGTCGCCCGCGGTGTGCCCGCGCCCGAGGAACTGCAGCACCAGGTCGCCGCGCTCGTCGCCGAGCGGGATCGTCATGCGGTCGGAGAACGTGAGTGTCGGCCACGTCAGCCCGGGGATCTCCTCCGGCGACTCGAAGAGCCGCGGCATGCGGCCGAACTCGCTCTCCCAGTCCTGCTGCCCGCGTTCGGCGATCAGCACCCGGGTCATCTCGTGCGCGACGATCTCCTGGGCGTCGAACGCGCTGGCCCCGAGCGTGCGCACGGCGTGGTAGTGGCTGAGCACGAGGTACCGGACCGGCTTCTTGGTGTGCTTGCGCAGCTGTGTCAGCCACCGTCGCGCGGCCGCGGGTGTGGCCCGCGCCTCGAAGCAGATCAGGAAGTCCTCGGCCTCGATGGCCGCGACGTTGGGGTCGCCTTCGGCGGTCAGGGTGTAGACGCCGTCGGCGAGTTCGACGAAGACCTCGTCCTTGGGGGCGAGGTCGGCGCTGGAGGCAAAAGGCTTTTTGGCCATGCCTCCACCGTGTCAGGACGCCTTCACGATCGGCAACCGCAAAGCGGCTGGAGCTTGATCGGGAACCGCCGGGTTCTTCGGCTTCGTCGGATTGATCCTGCGGTAGGGCAGGCTCTGCTCCGGCCGCTGGTCCTGCTCGCCCTTGTTCGGCCACAGCGAGAACGCCCGCTCGGCCTGCGCGGTGATCGTGAGGCTCGGGTTCACCCCGAGGTTGGCGCTGATCGCCGCACCGTCCACAACGGACAGTCCGGGGTAGTTGAAGACCCGGTGGTACGGGTCGATCACGCCCTGCTCCTCGTCGCTCGCGATCGCGCAGCCGCCGATGAAGTGCGCGGTCAGCGGGATGTTGAACAGCTCGCCCCACGTACCGCCGGCCATGCCGTCGATGTGCTTGGCCGCCAGCAGGTTCGCCTCGTGACCGGCCGGGATGAACGCCGGGTTCGGGTCGCCGTGCCCCTGCTTGCTGGTGAGCTTGCCGCGTTTGAGGAACGTGGTGATGGAGTTGTCGAGGCTCTGCATGACCAGCAGGATCACGGTCCGCTCGCTCCACCGGTGCACGCTGAGCAGCCGCAGGAGCCGGAGCGGGTGCCTGACGGCCTGCTTGATGAACTGCAACCACCGCGGGGTGCTCAGCGCGCCGTCCGTGGCGAGGGTCTGCAGCATGCCCATGGCGTTGCTGCCCTTGCCGTACCGGACGGGTTCGATGTGCGTGATCTCGTCGGGGTGGATGGAGCTCGTGATCGCGACGCCCTGCGTGAAGTCGGTGTCCGGGTCGACCGTGTAGCGCGCGGCCCCGATGATCGACTCGGAGTTGGTGCGGGTGAGCTCGCCGAGCTTGGCCGAGATCCTCGGCAACGTCGTGGCCTTCGCCTTGTGCAGGAGCTGCTGGGTGCCCCAGGTGCCGGCGGCGATCACGACCTGGTCGGCGGTGAAGGTGGCCTTGGCCTTGCCGCCGGTCATCCTGGTGTCGATGGTCCAGGTGCCGTCGTTCTCGTTGAGCTGCGTGACCGTGGTCAGCGGGAAGACCTTCGCGCCGAGCTTCTCCGCGAGGTAGAGGTAGTTCTTGACCAGGGTGTTCTTCGCGCCGACCCGGCAGCCCGACATGCAGCTGCCGCACTCGGTGCACCCGGTGCGTTCCGGCCCGGCGCCCCCGAAGTAGGGGTCTGCGGCCTTCTTCCCCGGCTCGCCGAAGAACACGCCGACGGGCGTCGCGTGGTAGCTGTCCTCGACCCCCATGTCCTTCGCGACCTTCTGCATGACGACGTCGCTCGGGGTCGTCGTGGGGTTCGTGACGACGCCCAGCATCCGGCTCGCCTGGTCGTAGAACGGCTCCAGCTCGTCCTGCCAGTCGGTGATGTGCGCCCACTGCCGGTCCTCGTAGAACGGCTTGAGCGGCCGGTACAGCGTGTTCGCGTACACGAGGCTGCCGCCACCGACGCCCGCACCGGCGAGCACCATGACGTTGCGCAGCAGGTGGATGCGCTGAATGCCGAAGCACTTGAGCTGCGGCGCCCACAGGTACCTGCGGAGGTTCCAGCTGGTCTTGGCGAACTCGTCGTCGGCGAACCGGCGCCCCGCCTCCAGGACGGCGACGCGGTAGCCCTTCTCGGTCAGGCGGAGCGCGGCCACGCTTCCGCCGAACCCGGAGCCGACGATGACGACATCGAAGTTACCGGCGAGTTCACCCATGAACCGGAGAGTAGGCGTTACTTCCGGTAACGCCTAGTCCCCGATCGGTTCAGACGGGCGAGAAACGAGGCAACCGGACGGCCGTGCCGGGTGCGCGGGCAGGCGCACCCATCGGCTCAGAGCACCAGACCCTCGATCACCCACACCATGAACGCCACGGCCAGCGCCGTGATCACCAGCCCGCCGCAGACGAACAGGGTCAGCATCTTCCAGCCGATGCCGCCTACTCGCTCGTCCTCCTCGGGCACTTCCTCCAACTCGAACTCTTGGACTTCGGCGTCCGGGTCGATCGTGTCCACATCACTGTTCTTGCCGTCGCCGAACAAGGCATCCAATTCCACGCACAAGAGGACGCGCGGAGTAGTCGTTCGGTTGCAAGATCAGCTCTGTGCCCAGGCTGCGATCGGGAGGCTGAGGTAAACGCCCACTTCAGCGAGGCCACAAGCGTCGACGACGGCCTTGCAGAGGTCGTCGACGCGATCTTGGCGGTTGGCGGCACGGCTCTCGAACCACTTCGAGCGGACCTCGACAACGATGTCCATGCCGCTGACGTCGAACGAGCCGCGCGGGCGGAAGCGCAGTTCCACGTCGCCGGGCTGGAGGTCGCCGTCGTAGGGCTCTTCCGGGCACTCGACCGCCACCGAGACGGCGTGCGGGAGCATTGCCGCCAGTTCCTTCAGCACTGCGTGGGGGACGTGGGGTGCGTAGGTGATCTCGACGAGCGGCACGGCGTCCAGCAAAGCAGAGGGGCGCGTCCCGGCTGGAACGCGCCCCTCGACCAGTTGATCTCTAGCCGCGGATGGTCAGGCCGACCTTCTGGAACTCCTTGAGGTCCGAGTAGCCGGTCTTGGCCATGGCCCGCTTGAGGGCACCGAACAGGTTCGTCACGCCGCGCGGGTCGGCGGACGGGCCGAACAGCAGCTTGCGCAGGTCGAGCTCCTGGTCCACCGCCTCGGCGACGAGGCTGCGCGGCACGGACGGGTGCGCGGACGACGCCGTCCAGTACAGGCCCTGGCCCGGTGCCTCGGTCGCGGCGGCCAGCGGCTCGCCGAGCATCACGGCGTCGGCACCGCAGGCGATGGACTTCGCCACGTCGCCCGACGTCGTGACGCCGCCGTCCGCGATGACGTGCACGTAGCGGCCGCCGGTCTCGTCGAGGTAGTCGCGGCGCGCGGCCGCGGCGTCGGCGATCGCGGTGGCCATCGGCACGCCGATGCCCAGGACCGAGTCGGTGGTGGTGACGCCGGGCGTGTAGCCGTAGCCGACGATCACGCCCGCCGCACCGGTGCGCATGAGGTGCATGGCGGTGCGGTAGTCGCCGACACCGCCGGCGATCACCGGGATGTCGAGATCCGCGATGAACGACTTCAGGTTCAGCGGCTCGCCGTCACGCGACACGTGCTCGGCCGAGATGATCGTGCCCTGCACGACCAGGATCTCGACGCCGGCGGCCAGCAGGTCCGGGGTCAGCTCGGCAGCGCGCTGCGGGCTGACGCGGACCGCGACCGTGACGCCCGACTCGCGGATCTGCTTGACCGCCTCGGCGATCAGGTCCATCCGCAGCGGGGCGGAGTGCAGCTCCTGCAGGACCTTCACGGCCGCCGCCGGGTCGTCGCTGTCCTCGGTCGCCTGGACCAAGCGGAACAGCGCCTCGTCCACGTCGCCGTGGCGGGCCCAGAGGCCCTCGGCGTTGAGCACACCGAGGCCGCCGAGCTCGCCGACCGCGACCGCCGTGCCCGGCGACACGATGGCGTCGGTCGGGTGGGTGATCAGCGGGATGTCGAAGCGGTAGGCATCGATCTGCCACGTCGTGGAGACGTCCTTCGACGACCTCGTCCGACGCGACGGGATGATCTCGATGTCGTCCAGCTCGTAGGCCCGCCTCGCGGTCCGGCCCATCCCGATCTCGACCAGATCGCGCACCTGATTGTTCCCTTCCAAAGCTCGTTGAACTGCCCGGGAGACCCTAACGGGTGGTGTAGTTCGGGGCCTCGACGGTCATCGTGATGTCGTGCGGGTGGCTTTCCTTCAGGCCCGCCGCGGTGATGCGCACGAGCTGCTGGTTCTGCAGCTCGGCGATCGTGTGGGAGCCCGTGTAGCCCATCGCCGCGCGCAGGCCGCCGTTGAGCTGGTGCACGACCTGCGACAACGGGCCGCGGAACGGCGTGCGGCCCTCGATGCCCTCGGGGACGAGCTTGTCCTCGTTGAGCACGTCGTCCTGGAAGTAGCGGTCCTTCGAGAACGACTTGTTCTCGCCACGGGACTGCATCGCGGCCAGCGAGCCCATGCCGCGGTAGGTCTTGAACTGCTTGCCGTTGACCAGGATCAGGTCGCCGGGCGCCTCCTGGGTGCCCGCGAGCAGCGAACCGAGCATCACGGCGGACGCGCCGGCCGCGATGGCCTTGGCGATGTCGCCGGAGTACTGGATGCCGCCGTCACCGATCACCGGCACGCCGGCCGGGGTGCAGGCCAGCGCCGCCTCGTAGATCGCGGAGATCTGCGGCACGCCGACACCGGCGACGACGCGCGTGGTGCAGATCGAGCCGGGACCGACACCGACCTTCACGCCGTCCGCGCCCGCGTCCACCAGTGCCTGGGCACCGGCCCGCGTCGCGACGTTGCCGCCGACGACGTCCGTCGAGTCGCCGAGCTCCTTCTTGATGCGGGCGACCATCTCCAGCACGCCGCGCGAGTGGCCGTGCGCCGTGTCGACCATCAGCACGTCGACGCCGGCCTCGGCGAGCGTCATCGCGCGGACGAACGAGTCCTCGCCCACACCGACCGCGGCGGCGCACAGCAGGCGGCCGTCCGGGTCCTTGGTGGCCATCGGGTACTGCTCGGTCTTGACGAAGTCCTTGACCGTGATGAGGCCCTTGAGCTTGCCGTCGCCGTCGACGATCGGCAGCTTCTCGACCTTGTGGCGACGCAGCAGGCCGAGCGCGGCCTCCGCGGACACGCCCACCTGGGCCGTGACGAGCGGGCCCTTGGTCATGACCTCGATCACACGCTTGGAGTGGTCGAGCTCGAACCGCATGTCGCGGTTCGTGATGATGCCCACGAGCTTGTTGTTCTCGTCGGTCACCGGCACGCCGGAGATGCGGTAGCGGGCGCACAGCGCGTCCACCTCGGCCAGCGTGGCCTCGGGCGAGCACGTGACCGGGTCGGTGACCATGCCGGCCTCTGACCGCTTGACGGTCTCGGCCTGGCGGGCCTGGTCCTCGATGCTCAGGTTGCGGTGCAGCACGCCGATGCCGCCCTGACGTGCCATCGAGATCGCCATCCGGCCCTCGGTGACCGTGTCCATCGCGGCGCTGGCCAGCGGAATCTTGAGGGAGATGTTGCGCGAGATCCTGGTGCTCGTGTCGACGCCACTCGGAACGACGTCGGACTCGGCAGGCAGCAGGAGCACGTCGTCGAAGGTCAGTCCCAGCATGGCGAACTTCTGCGGGACTCCATCAGCGTTGAGCTCGCTGGTCATAGCGGGTGACATGCCTTCCGTCGTGCGGTCTGCGCTCTGCCTGCCCTTTTGGGGTCCTGCGTGTCCAGTTTCCGCAGGCGGAGGCGGTGCGACCCATGGTATCTGGACGACCGAGGGGGTACGGCGGGTACCGTGCGGGGTCGTGCCGCACGACGCGTTGCCACCAGACCCCTTCGCGGGTGACCCAGAAGACCCCGCACTCTCCCTGGGCGAACCGCACCACGACCATCCCCCGATGGATGACGACGAGCGAACAGAGCTGGTCAGCGACCTGAGCGACCTCGCCGTCTACCAAGCGCTGCTGGAACACAGAGGCGTGCGCGGCATCGTCGTGGACTGCGGCGAGTGCGAGGAACCGCACTATCACGACTGGGCACTGTTGCGAGCCTCACTCGAACAACTCCTCGCCGACGGCCGCATGCGCCCGCACGAGCCGGCCTTCGACCCGAACCCCGGCGCCTACGTCAGCTGGGAGTACTGCCGGGGATACGCCGACGGCGTGACGGCCACCGAGTCGGCCCGCTGACCGCTGGACCGGTCACATTCCACCTGACGTGTGAACGCCTGAGCATGTGAACGGCCCCTGACCTCGAAAGATCAGGGGCCGTTCACAGTGCGTCTCAGTTGGAGCCGGTCGTCTGCCCGACGGTCTCACCGTTGGTTCCGGTGCCAGTGGAACCCGTCTCCCCGGTGCCGGGGTCCGGCGGCGGAGGAGGCGGCGGGTTCTCCTCGCCGTTCGACGTCGGCGGCGCCGGAGTCTCCGACGAGGGCGGCGTGGACGGCTGGGTGGTCGACGGCTCGCTCGACGGCTGCGTCGAGGACGGCGTCGTGGGCTCCGACGACCTGGTCGGCTTCGTCGGCTTCGGGTTCGTCGTGGACGGCGGCGTCGAGGTGTTGGTGTCGAGCTCCTTCTCGAGCTCCTTGTGCTTCTCCTCGAGCTTCTGCTTGCCGTCGGCCGTGGACACCGACTCGAGGCTGGCGCCGACCTTGTTCAGCTTCTCGCGGGCCTCGTCGACCTTGCCCTCGCGCAACGCCAGGCGTGCGGCGTCGAGGTCGGTGTTGATGATGGCCGCTGCCTCGATCGACTTCGCGTGCTCGGAGTACAGCACTCGCGTGAGACCCCAGAGCGCGTCGCCGGGCTGGGCGTCACGGGCGACGAGGCTCACGCCGGTGAAGGCGATGGCCAGGACCGCCGCGGCGCTCGCCAGCGGGATCAGGAAGCGGTGCCTGCTCACCGGCTGCGGACGGGCAGCCTGGATCGTGGCGATGGCGGTGTCGGTGTCGACGAGCTCGCCGAACGGCTCGGTCTCCACCTCGTTGCGCCATGCGAGCAGCAACGCGTTCAGCTCGTCGTCGACCAGGTTGCCGGCCGCGCCCGGTGTCGCCGACCCCAGCGCGTCGAGCAGCCTGTCATCGGCCTGTACAGCCGAAAGATCATCTGCGACGGGTTCGTGCGGGGCTCTATCGTCCTGTCCGCGCACTTCCTCGTCGTCCTTCCCGTGTTCGTCGGCCACTCAGACCACCTCCTCCGCTGCCAGCGACTTGCGCAGTCGGGCCAGCGCACGGTGTTGCGCCACCCGAACAGCACCCGGAGTCGAACCAACCGCCTCGGCAGTTTCCTCGGCGGACAGCCCGACCACCACCCTCAACAGCAGGATCTCCCGCTGCTTCTCCGGCAGGACGCGCAGTAGGACGGCCATCCGGTCGGAGAGTTCGCCCTGCATCGCCCGCTGCTCCGGACCAGCTTCGGTCTCCGGCGCGTCGGGAACTTCGGGAACGGGCTCGGAGCGGTTCCTGGCGGCAGACCGATGTGCATCGGCGACCTTGTGCGCCGCGATCCCGTACACGAACGCGAGGAAGGGCCGACCCTGATCGCGGTAGCTGGGCAATGCCGTGAGCACCGCGAGACACACCTCCTGGGCCACATCGTCCGCCGAAGCGAAGCTTCGCTCCTGCCTTCCAACTCTGGCGCGGCAGTACCGCACCACAAGAGGACGAATGGAGGCCAGCAGGCGTTCGATCGCCTGGCGGTCGCCGTCGACGGCCGCGCCCACTTCGGCGTCCAGTCCGTCCCCCAAGTTGGTCATCGCAGACAACAGCCCTGGTGTTACTTGTTGGCGTACCGACACAGAACAACACGAGTCACTCACAGCGACTCGTTACAGCGCCTTCACCGTACCGGTCTTCAGGCCTTCTGTTCATAGGTGGGGTATGGACACCCCGCGTGAACAGCAGACACGCCCGAACGGCTGACAGCCCGGCGACATTGTCACCGGGCTGGGCTAATTGCGCGACCTGAAAGATCACCGGCCGCACGAGTGAGCCCTCTCACGCCACCGGCCCCGCTTCCCCACATGCGGCATATGAGGACGCGGGGCCGGTGCGGCGAGAGCGACTACTGAACGAGGCCTCGCCGGAAGCCGTGCGCGACCGCCTGAGCGCGGTCACGAACACCGAGCTTGCGGAAGAGACGACGGGCGTGCGTCTTCACCGTGTCCTCCGACAGGTAGAGCTCGCGGCCGATCTGGCCGTTGCTCTTGCCCTGGCTCATGCCACGCAGCACCTGGAGCTCACGCTCCGTGAGCTGCACGCCGGGGTCGGAGGGCTGACGAGGCGCCGGCACCGAGGTGCTGGCGAGCGTGTGCGCGAGGGCCGCCACAAGCTCGGGACGCGACGCGTCCCACCTCAGATAGCCACGAGCACCGCCGGCGATCGCCGCGGCGATGCTTCCGGCGTCGTCGGGGGCTCCGAAGACGATGACGTTTGCCTGCGGATTCGCGGAGACGAGCCGACGGGTAGCTTCAACCCCGGTCGGGACAGCGCGCTGAGTTCCCACCAGCACGACGTCGACCGGCTGCCTTGAAAAGCGAGCCAACAACTCGTCACCGTGCGCTACGCAGTCGATGCGGCTAACCCCGGGGACAGCCGACATCACGCGGGTGAGACCCTCCCGCACACTGCGCCGGTCGTCGCAAATAAGGACCGTGGTCACGGGGACTCCTTTCCTGCAGCCGAGTGACGTTCCATCTCCCCTATCGGACGCTGGCGGCCCAACCTTGACACGATCCGGTGCTTAATCCGTCAAGAAGTTCATCTGAGGGTCTGCGTTCGGGGGTTCCCCGGAACGGAGCAGCCCGGTGGGCACCCACGGGGACTCAAGGGCGACCTGTCGGCTGACGGCATCAGCTCTGCGTAACACGCAGCTCAGGGCCTCCGTCGCCCGGTCGATGGCGACTGCGCCCACCGTGGGGGCATGGCCCACCAGGACAAGAGCGCTCGGCCAGATCAACGGATGAAGCCCCTTCGCGGCGCTGTGATTTAGCTCACACTCGACCAGTTCAACCCCGCGGTTCAGGCCGTCGGGTGTCCCCCACACGACCAACGAGGTGCCCAGAACGAGTGCCGACTTGAGCTCGTGCCGGAGCGCCTTTCTGCTCGTCGCCACGCCGTACGCCGCCTCGGCTGGTGCCACCGCGGCCTCCGCGTGGCCGGAGGCCAGCTCGATCTCGGCGGTCACCCAGCCCCTGCGGACCTCACTCCTCCACGAGTGCGTCTCAACTCGTGCGAGCAACCCGCGGGCCTCTCCCAGGCGTTGAGCACCCAGCGAATCGGCCGCGAGACCGAGCAGGGCGTCCGTCCTGGCACCTGCGGCGTCGATCCCGTCCTGGTCGTCGCGGTCCGCTGACTGGACGCGGGAGAGCGCCGCGCCGTCGAGCCGACGAGCGAGGTGATGGGCCCCTAGCTGACGGTGGTGCGACGCGCGAGTCGAGAGGGAGAGGGACGCGATCACCGGGTCGGGGTCGTGACGGAGCGCGTCCAACGTGGTGGCTGCCGCCGCGTAGTGCCCCTGACCACCGAGAACGACCGCGGCGAGCCACCGGGACCGTGAATCGGGCGCCGAGAGTGCGGACCAGACGTCGAGATCGGGTGAATCACCGAACGCGGCCCGGCGCAGCTCCTCTTCGATCACGGTGACGGAGTCTGTCAGGTGACCGCGGCCTCAACGGCCTCGACGGCGGCGGCGAGATCCTCGACCCGTTCCGCCGGAGACGTCACCACGCCCCGCCGCCAGCCGGGCCCGCCGACGAACAACCTCACCTGTTGCCGGGTGCGCGGCAAAGCGGTGATCACCCCCGGATCGGCGTAGCGCGGCAACTGCGCCCACAGCACCACCGCGGCGGGCGCGGTACGGCGTACAGCGGCCGCCAACGCGTCCACGGGCAACGCCGCCCCGAGCTGCCGGACGACGACGCCTCGGTGCGCCAGCTCCGCTGCCAACGGGTAGAGGGGAAGGTTGTGTCGCTCCTCCGGCATGCACGCCAGCAGCACGGGCCGATGGTTGCGTCCGGACGTGACGAGCGGTGTCGCGCGCACGAACGCCGCGAGCACGCACTCGTTCAACAGGTGCTCGACCTCGACGCCGGCACCGGAGAGCTGCCACCGCGCGGCGACGGCCGTCAGCACCGGCCGCACGACCTCGTTCCAGGTGGTGATCACGCCGTCGGACGCCAGCGAGTCGGCGAGCATCCCCTGGACGGCGATGGAGTCCATCGCGACCGCCGCGCGACCCAATCCGCGCGCCAATCGAGACGCTCCCGGCAATTTCAGTCCACGTCCACCCGATGGTGCGACGGGAACCACTCCGTGTGTCATCGACGATTTCGAGTCGAGCGCGAAACGGGCCGCTTCCGCAGACGACGCGCCACGAAGAAGAGCGCGTTGCATCAATTCGAGCCGGGCCACGTCCGGGGGCCCGTATTTCCGGTGCCGCCCCACGGTGTGGCCGGTCGGCCCCAGCCCGTAGCGGCGGTCCCAGGTGCGAAGGGTGGCGGGTGCCACGCCGAGTCGCCTGGCCACCGCGGCCACTGAGAGAAGGGGCTCACTCGTGTGACTCCCGGCAGAGGTGTGCTCCGGCGGTGTCATCACGAGAGCCATGTTCCGTTCACCTCATCCGGGCGGCAACTCCGGGCGGTGAGTGATCGAACACGCGTGCCGTCACCCATCAGTTGATAAGGGTCTTCAGCCTCTTGAACAAGTTTTGACGCGGTTCTACGGTGGATCATCGTTAAGCCGAATGGAGCAGTCGTCACGGAGGCGGTCTCGATGGCGGACACCCGAAGGCTCCCCGGTCCCAACGCAGACCTGTGGGACTGGCAGATGCGCGGTTCGTGCCGGGGCATGGACAGCGCGTTCTTCTTCCACCCCGACGGTGAACGGGGCCCGGCGAGATCTCGGCGGGAAGCTCGCGCCAAGGCCGTCTGCCTCGCCTGCCCGGTGTTGGAGATGTGTCGCAGGCACGCGCTCGCGGTGCAGGAACCGTATGGAATCTGGGGCGGGCTCTCGGAATCGGAGCGCGACCACATCATCAAGGCACGAAAGCGACAATTGGCAATTGTGTAGACGATAAAACCGGGGCGGCACCAAACGAAATGGTGCCGCCCCGGTTTTATTTGAGCTCGAACTTCAGCCCTCGAACCTCAACCGCGAGTTCGCGCCGGTCGTCCGGTCACCCTCTCGGGCCGAAATCGGCGGAGCCCATTTCGGTGCGAGCGAGTCGGCCGGACGGCCGGCTTCCCGGCGAACTCGCCGCCGTCTGCGCGGCAGCGGCGAGAGACTCAGTGGCCGTGCCCGTGGCCGTGGCCGTGTCCGGCCGCGGAGGAAGCGGGCTCGTCCGCCTTCTTCTCGACGATGGCGCTCTCGGTCGTGAGCACCATGCGCGCGATGGAGGCGGCGTTCGCCACGGCGGAACGCGTGACCTTGACCGGGTCGATGATGCCCTGCTCGAGCAGGTCACCGAACTCCAGCGAGGCTGCGTTGATGCCGAAGCCCCACTCGCCCTCGCGGACCTTGTTCACCACGACGGCGCCTTCGAGGCCGGCGTTCGCGGCGATCCAGAACAGCGGCGCGGACAGGGCCTTCGCGACGAGCGCGACACCCGTGGCCTCGTCACCCGACAGGCCGAGGCCACCGTCGAGCACCTTGGCGCCGTGCACGAGAGCGGAGCCACCGCCGGGGACGATGCCCTCCTCGACCGCGGCCTTGGTAGCGGCGACCGCGTCCTCGATGCGGTGCTTGCGCTCCTTGAGCTCGGTCTCGGTGGCGGCGCCGACCTTGATCACGGCGATGCCGCCGGAGAGCTTCGCGAGGCGCTCCTGGAGCTTCTCGCGGTCCCAGTCGGAGTCCGTGTTCTCGATCTCGCGACGCAGCTGCTCCGAACGACCGGCGATGTCGGCCTTGGTGCCGCCACCGTCGACGATCGTGGTGTCGTCCTTGGTCACGACGACGCGGCGGGCGGTGCCCAGCTGCTCCAGCGTGGTCTCGGACAGCTTGAGGCCGATCTCCGAGGAGACCACCTCGCCGCCGGTGACGACCGCGAGGTCGTCCAGGAACGCCTTGCGGCGGTCACCGAAGAACGGCGCCTTCACGGCGACGACCTTCAGGGTCTTGCGGACGGCGTTGACCACCAGCGTGGACAGGGCCTCGCCCTCGACGTCCTCGGCGATGATCAGGAGCGGCTTGCCGGACTCCGCGACCTTCTCGAGGATCGGGAGGACGTCGGCCAGCGCCGAGATCTTCTCGCGGTGCAGCAGGATGCGGACGTCTTCGTAGACGGCCTCCTGCGCCTCGAGGTCGGTCGAGAAGTGCGTCGACACGTAGCCCTTGTCGAACTGCACGCCCTCGGTGATGACCAGCTCGGTCGCGAGCGTGGACGACTCCTCGACGGTGATGACACCGTCCTCGCCGACGCGCTCGATGGCCTCGCCGAGCAGGGCGCCGATGGACTCGTCACGCGAGGAGACGGTGCCGACCTGCGCGATGTTCTCGCGGCCCTTGACCGGGGTGGCCTTGGCCTTGAGCGCGTCCACGACGGCGTCGGCGGCGGCCTGGATGCCACGGCCGAGCGCGGTCGGGTTCGCACCTGCGGCGATGTTGCGCAGGCCTTCCTTGACCAGCGCCTGCGCCAGCACGGTGGCGGTGGTGGTGCCGTCACCCGCGACGTCGTTGGTCTTGGTGGCGACCGACTTGGCGAGCTGCGCGCCGAGGTTCTCGAACGGGTCGTCCAGCTCGATCTCACGAGCGATGGTCACACCGTCGTTGGTGACCGTGGGGCCACCGAACTTCTTGTCGAGCACGACGTGCCGCCCACGCGGGCCAAGGGTGACCTTGACCGTGTCGGCGAGCTTGTTGACGCCGCGCTCGAGGGCCCGACGAGCGTCCTCGTCGAAGCTGATCTGCTTGGGCATTGAACTCAAAGCCTCTCTGGGTAGCGAAACGCCCCGGACACCCCGGATGGGGCGCCGGGGCGTCAGGCATGACAGCCGAGCGTCGACTAGTTGACGACGGCCAGCACGTCGCGAGCGGAGAGGATCAAGTACTCCTCGCCGTTGTACTTGACCTCGGTGCCGCCGTACTTCGAGTAGATGACGACGTCGCCGACAGCGACGTCCAGCGGGACGCGGTTGCCCTTGTCGTCGATGCGGCCGGGGCCCACCGCGAGGACCTTGCCCTCCTGGGGCTTCTCCTTCGCGGTGTCCGGGATCACGAGGCCGGAGGCGGTCGTCGTCTCGGCCTCGGAGGCCTGGACAACGATCTTGTCCTCAAGCGGCTTGATGTTCACGCTCACCGGGATGACCTCCACGGGTCGTTGGCAGGTTCGTTTGTTTAACGGCTCCTGCCACCCCGCCGTCGCGGGGGTCGGGGCGGTACTGGTGCCGTGCAATTGGCACTCTACCCACGAGAGTGCCAAGCCTTCAACGAGACCCCCGAACCGATCACCATCCGGGAACCGTATTCAGGGCATGTCCACGTTGACGCGCCGAACGCTGCTGCTCGCCGGGGTGGCGGGAGTCACAGCGTTCTCGGTCGCCGCCTCGGCCCGGCCGGGCGACCCTTTCACACTCGGTGTGGCCTCGGGCGACCCGGCACCCGACGGAGTGGTCCTGTGGACGCGGCTGGCCGTCGATCCGCTCGCCGACGACGGCCTGGGAGGCATGCCGGCCCGTCCGATCGAGGTCCAGTGGCAGGTCGCGCAGGACGAACGATTCACCCGAATTGTTCAGCGCGGCTCCACCACGGCTCGACCTGAGGAGGCGCACAGCGTCCACGTGGAACTCGTCGGGCTGGAGCCCGGCCGCGAGTACTTCTACCGCTTCAAGGCACTCAACCACCTCTCGCGGACGGGCCGTACGCGCACGACACCTCCTCCTGGCTCGTTGCAGGTACCGCTGACGATGGCCTTCGCGTCGTGCGCGCAGTACGAGCACGGCTACTTCACGGCCTACCGAAGACTCGCGGAGGACGAGCCCGACCTGGTGCTGCACCTCGGCGACTACACATACGAGTACGAGAGCGGCATCCACGTCGCCCCGAGCGGCAACGTCCGGCACGTCGAGGGCCCGACCACCACGACGCTCGCCGGCTACCGGCGGCGGCAGGCCCAGTACAAGACCGACCCCGACCTGCAGGAAGCGCACGCCGTGGCGCCGTGGTCGGTGATCTGGGACGACCACGAGATCGACAACAACTGGGCGGGGCTGCTGCCGGACCAGCCGCAGCCGGACTTCCCCGCGCGGCGGGCCGCGGCCATTCAGGCCTACTACGAGAACATGCCTTTGCGCAGGTCACCAAGGCTGTACCGGCGGATCGGCTGGGGCTCGCTCGCGACGTTCCACATGCTCGACACCCGCCAGTACCGGACCGACCAGGCCTGCGGCGACGGGTTGCAGCTCTGCCCGGAACGGCTGGAGCCGGAACGCACGATGCTCGGCGCCGCGCAGGAGGAGTGGCTGTTCGACGGCTTCCGCGGCTCGCGGGCGCGCTGGGACGTGCTCGGGCAGCAGGTGTTCTTCTCGCAGTACGACTACATCCCCGGCGAGGTCGACAAGTTCCTGCTCGACGCGTGGGACGGCTACGTCGCCGACCGGGACCGGGTCGTGACGGCGCTCGCGGACGTGCGGAACCCGATCGTGCTGACCGGGGACGTGCACGCGGCGTGGGGTGCGGAGGTCAAGGAGCGGTGGGACGACCCGTCGTCGAAGACCTTGGCGACCGAGCTCGTGACCACGTCGATCACGGCCGGTGGCGACGGGTCGGAGGAGTACGCCGAGACACCGCTGTGGCTGCGCGAGAACCCGCACGTGAAGTACTTCAACAACCGGCGCGGGTACACCGTGAGCCGCTTCACGCCCGATGAGCTGCGCACGGACTTCCGCGGGCTGGACTACGTGACGCGGCCGGGTTCGCCTGTCCGCACCAAGGCGTCGTTCGTCGTGGAGGATCGCGTCCCAGGGCTTCACAGGCTCTAGGGAGTGCGTTCACCTCACCGCCACCCTGGTGCGTGAGGGTCGGACCATGACTCGAGTGACGCGACGCACGCTCCTCGTCGGAGGACTTGCGCTCACCACCGTCGGCGCGGGGTCGGCAAAGCTCGTCGACCCGTTCACCCTCGGCGTCGCTTCCGGCGACCCGACCTTCGACAGCGTGGTCCTGTGGACCCGCCTGGCACCCACCCCTCTCGCGGAGGACGGAGCGGGCGGCATGCCGTCCCGCGTCGTCGAGGTGAAGTGGGAGATCGCATTGGACGAGCGGTTCCGGCTCGTCGTCCGTCGCGGCAAGGCCTGCGCACGGCCAGAGGAAGGCCACAGCGTGCACGTGGACGTGCGTGGGCTTCTGCCTGGCCGCGAGTACTTCTACCGCTTCTCCGCCGAAGGGCACGTGTCGAGGACCGGCCGTACGCGCACGGCGCCGGCACCGTGGGCGTTGGGCAGCGGGCTCACGATGGCGTTCGCCTCCTGCTCGCAGTTCGAGCACGGCTACTTCACCGCGTACCGGCGACTGGCCGAGGACCAGCCGGACCTGGTGCTGCACCTCGGCGACTACCAGTACGAGTACACGAAGGGCGCGTACGTGGCGCCGGGCGGCAATCCGCGCGACCACGAGGGACCGGAGACCGAGACGCTGGCCAACTACCGGCAGCGGCACGCGCAGTACAAGACGGATCTGGATCTGCAGGAAGCGCACGCCGTGGCGCCGTGGGCGGTGGTCTGGGACGACCACGAGATCGACAACAACTGGGCGGACGAGGTCTACGAAAAGCCCCAGATCCCGCAACCGAACTTCCTGGCGCGGCGGGCGGCGGCGTTCCAGGCCTACTACGAGAACATGCCGATCAGGAACAAGCCTTCCGGGATCGACCTGCAGCTCTACCGGCGGCTGCAGTGGGGCGGGCTGGCGAACTTCCACCTGCTCGACACCCGGCAGTACCGCGACGACCAGGCGTGCGGTGACGGAGTGAAGGCGTGTCCTGAGCGGTTGGAGCCGACGCGCACGATCACCGGTGCCGCGCAGGAGAAGTGGCTGCTGGACGGGCTGAAGCGCTCGCACGCGCGTTGGGACGTGTTGGGACAGCAGGTGTTCTTCTCGCAGCTCGACTTCACGCCTGGTGCCGGCGAGACCAACAACATGGACGCGTGGGACGGCTACGCCGCGAACCGCGACCGTGTGGCCGCAGGGTTCTCCCGCACGCGCAACACCGTCGTGCTCACCGGTGACGTGCACGCGGCGTGGGCGGCCGACGTCAAGGAACGCTGGAACGACCCGACCTCGCGCACGGTCGCGACGGAGCTGGTGTCGACGTCGATCACGTCCGGCGGTGACGGCTCGGAGACCCGTGCGGAGACTCCGGCGATGCTGGCCGAGAACCCGCACGTGAAGTACTACAACAACCGGCGCGGGTACGTGCGGACCCGCTTCACCGCACGTGAGGTGCGGGCGGACTTCCGCGGCCTCGACTACGTGTCGAGGCCCGGAGCTCCGGTGACGACGAAGGCGTCCTTCGTCGTCGAAGACCGGAACCCCGGGCTGAACAGCGTCTAGAAGATCTGGACCGTGCTGACCGGAAGGCCCGGCGTGGTCGAGATGTCCATCGGGGACGGCTTGGCGCCCGCCGCGACGAGGTGGGCGCCGAGCGCCGCGATCATCGCGCCGTTGTCGGTGCACAGCCGGGGCCTCGGCACGCGCAGTTCGATGCCCGCCTCGGCGCAGCGTTCGGCGGCGAGCCCGCTGAGCCGCGAGTTCGCCGCGACGCCGCCGGAGATCACCAGCGTGCCGACGTCCAGGTCCTTCGCGGCGCGGATCGCCTTGGCGGTCAGCACGTCCGCGACGGCCTCCTGGAACGACGCGGCGACGTCGGCCAGCGGGATCTCCTCGCCGGCCCGCTCGGCGCGTTCGACCCAGCGGGCGACCGAGGTCTTCAGGCCGGAGAACGAGAAGTCGTACTTCGCGTCGCGCGGGCCGGTGAGGCCGCGCGGGAACGCGATCGCGCAGCCGTTGCCCTGCTTGGCGAGCTTGTCGATGGGCGGGCCGCCGGGGTACGGCAGGTCGAGCAGCCGCGCGACCTTGTCGTACGCCTCACCGGCCGCGTCGTCCACCGTGGAGCCGATCTCGGTGATCGAGTTCGCCAGGCCGCCCTCGATCAGCAGCAGCTGCGAGTGGCCGCCGGAGACCAGCAGCGCGAGGCAGCGGTCCGGCAACGGGCCGTGCTGCAACGTGTCCGCGGCGACGTGGCCCGCGAGGTGGTTCACGCCGTAGAGCGGCTTGCCGAGCGCGGCCGCGTACGCCTTCGCGGCGGACACGCCGACCAGCAGCGCGCCGGCGAGACCCGGCCCGGCGGTGACGGCGATGGAGTGGATCTGGGAGAGCTCGACCTTCGCGGTGTCGAGCGCCCGGCGCATGGTCGGGACCAGGGCCTCGAGGTGGGCGCGCGAGGCGACCTCCGGCACGACGCCGCCGAAGCGGGCGTGCTCCTCGACGCTGGAGGCGACCTCGTCGGCGAGCAGTTCGAGCGAGCCGTCCGGACCGAGGCGGACGATGCCGAAGCCCGTCTCGTCGCAGGAGCTCTCGATGCCCAGAATCAAGCGATCAGACACTTTGTGCGGGCCTTCCCATCGTGTACGCGTCGGCACCCGACGGCTGGTAGTAGCGGCGGCGCAGGCCGAGTTGTTCGAAGCCGTGCGTCTTGTACATGGCGATCGCCGGCTCGTTGTCCGTGCGGACTTCCAGGTAGACCGGCACGTTGATCTCGTCGACGCGGGCCAGCAGATCCCTCAGCAGCGTCTTGCCGACGCCCCTGCCCTGCCAGTGCCCGATGACGGCGATCGTGTGCACGCTGGCCTCGTACTGGCTGACGGCGAGCCCGGCGTACCCGATCAGCTCGGCGTCGGCGTACGCGCCCATGTAGTAGTTGCCGTTGTCGAGCTCGCTGTGGAACGCGTTCTCGCTCCACGGGTCGTCGCCGGGGAACAACGCCAGCTCGATCTCGTGGCACCTGGGCACGTCGGCGTGCTGCAAGGGCGCGAGCGTGACGGTGCCGGTGGTCATGCCCTGGTCACCCGCTTGCGCCCGGTCGGCTCGACGGCGTCGGGACGGCGCAGGTAGAGCGGGGTGAGCGCGGCCGGGCGGGCCTTCGCGAGCACCTCGGCGGCCGCGGCGGCGACCAGGCCCTCCGGGCTCGGGTGCTTGGCTTGGAGCAGCTCCAAGCCGAGGATCTCGGCGTAGATCTCCGCACCCTCACCGGTCGCCTGGCGCACGCCCAGGGCGGGCAGCTTCTCGGCGAGGTCCTGCGGGCGCTCGACGTGCGGGCCGTCCGTGCGGCGACCGGCGGCGTCGTAGGCGGCCCAGTAGACCTCCTTGCGGCGCGCGTCCGTCGCGACGAGCAGCGGGTGACCGCTGGCGGCGTCCTTGGCGATGGCGTCGGGGGTCGCGACCGGGTAGACCGGGCGGTTGAGCGCCTGGCCGAGCGCGGCGGCGGTGGCGAGGCCGACCCGCAGACCGGTGAACGGCCCCGGACCGGCGCCGACGACGATCGCGTCGAGATCGGCGAACGTCTTCCCGGCCTCCGCGAGCGCGGCGCTGATGTGCGGGGTGAGCAGCTCGCCGTGCGCCTTGGCGTTGAGCGTCACCCGCTTCGCGAGCAGGCGCGGCGGGGAGTCTGGCGCGAGTTCGACCACACCGGCGGTGACTGCGGGGGTGGCCGTGTCGACGGCGAGCACTAGCACGATTGTCCAGAGTAGTACGAGGTCGTGTCGGTCATCCGGTCACCTCTTGTTGTCAACCGCCGGAGGCGATTCGGCGACAAGCGGTGGCCGGACGACCGACTTCCCGACGACCTCGTCGCCATCTGCGGAGCAGGGGCGATCGAACACGTGTGGCAGACCACACTTCCGATGCGTCCTCGAGGGATGGGTACGACCCTGGGGACATGTTCGCTGAACCGAGTGACCGCGAGGCCCTGCGCTTCGGTGAGAAGTCCCTGACCTACGCCGAGTTGCACCAGGCCGCGGGCACTCTGGCGGAACGCTTGAAGGGCAACACCCGCGTAGCCGTCTGGGCGACCTCGACGCTGGAAACGTGCGTTTCTGTCGTGGCGGGACTCAAAGCGGGCGTGGCGATCGTGCCGCTCAACCCCAAGCTCGGCGAGCGCGAACTGGAGCACATCCTCGGCGACAGCCAGCCCGACCTGGTGCTGCGCGACGAACCGATCGCGTTCGGCGGGCCCGGCACGTTCGACGAGCCGGGTCCGGAGACTCCGGCGCTGGTCATCTACACCTCGGGCACGACCGGGCCGCCCAAGGGCGTGGTGCTGCCCCGCCGGTCGCTGACCTCGAACATCGACGCGCTCGCCAAGGCCTGGCAGTGGACCGCGGACGACGTGCTGGTGCACGGGCTGCCGCTGTTCCACGTGCACGGCCTGGGTGTCGGCGTCCTCGGCCCGCTGCGGCTCGGCGGGGCGGTGCGGCACGTGAAGTTCTCGCCGGAGGCCATCGGCCAGGAGTTCGCGACCGGCGCCACGATGATGTTCGGCGTCCCGACGATGTACCACCGGATCGCGGAGGCCGTGGAGAACGACCAGGAGCTCGCCGACCGGTTCCGCACGGCCCGGCTGCTGGTCTCCGGAAGTGCCGCGCTGCCCGCGAGCGACCACGAGCGGATCGCGAAGGCCACCGGGCAGGGCATCGTCGAGCGGTACGGGATGAGCGAGACGCTGATGAACGTCAGCGTGCGGTTCGACGGTGATCGGCGGCCGGGCGCGGTCGGGCTGCCGGTGGACGGCGTCGACGTGCGGGTGGTGGACGAGCAGGGCCACGAGGTGAGCGGCGACGCGATCGGAGAGATCGAGGTGCGCGGGCCGAACCTGTTCCTGGAGTACCTCAACCGTCCGGACGCGACCGAGGAAGCGTTCCGGGACGGGTGGTTCAGGACCGGCGACATGGCGGTGCGCGATCCCGACGGGTACGTCCGCATCGTCGGGCGGCGGGCCACGGACCTCATCAAGAGCGGTGGCTACAAGATCGGCGCGGGCGAGATCGAGAACGTCCTGCTGGAGCATCCGTCGGTGGCCGAGGTGGCGGTGACGGGCGAGCCGGACGACGACCTGGGCGAGCGGATCGTGGCGTGGGTGGTTCCAGCGGGCGAAGCGCCGGAACCATCAGCCCTCAGCGATCATGTCGCGAAGTTGTTGTCGCCGCACAAGAGGCCGCGAGTGGTGCGCTATCTGCAGGCCCTGCCGCGCAACGAGATGGGCAAGGTCCTCAAGCGGGAGTTGTCCTGAAAGGACGGTCGCAGGGGATGGCCGACGGGCTCGTCCGGCCATCCCCCGTGACGCTCCGGACTAGCGGCCGGACGTGTTGCCGTTGCAGGCGACGTAGGACGGCGAGTGGTCGACCGTGAAGACCTCGAGCGGGCCGTTCCACTGCCACGGCGCGACACAGGCGTTGTTCAGCACGCTGATGTCGGAGCCACCGGCGGCGTGGTTGTCGTTGCACGCGGCGTAGCCGGGGGCGTGGCCCTCGTGCAGCAGCGAGATCGGGCCGTTCCACTGCCACGGCGCGGCGCAGAGGTTGTCGGCAACGCTGATGCCACCGTGGCGGTCGTGCTCGCCGGCGGAAGCGGGAGCAGCGGCCGCGAGGAGCGCGCCACCGATGACTGCGGTTGCGAAGAGCGTCTTCTTGATCATGCGGATCTCATCGGCCCGTCACGCTCTGTCCTTAATGGACGTCACCCCATGCGTCAGAAAACGTCACACAGGCAGGGGACGTGAGCTCCACTCGCCGTGCGGGATCAGCTGAGCTGTGCGAACGTCGTCGATTCCGCGCTCGAGCCGGATCAGCAGATGATCTTCGTTCAGGCGTTCCGCGACACCCTCGCCCCACTCGACGGCGACCACGGCGTCGACCAGGTCCGTGTCCAGGTCGAGGTCGTCCAACTCGTCCAGGTGACCCCCGAGCCGGTACGCGTCGACGTGCACCAGCCGCACGCCGCGCCCGTCCTCGGCAGGCTCGTGGACACGGGCGACGACGAACGTCGGCGAGGACACCCGGCCCTGCACGCCGAGGCCGCGCGCGAGCCCGCGCACCAGCGCCGTCTTGCCCGCTCCCAACGGCCCGGCGAGCAGCAGCAGGTCGCCCGCCCGCACCACTTCACCCAGCTTGCGGCCGAACTCCTCGGTGTCCTCCACCAGGGGCAGTTCGACGGTCTTCACGCTCGGCGCCACCACTTCTTCCGACTCTCTCCGCGATCGGTCGCGCAGCGTTCGACGAGCGCGACCAAGTGGTCGTTGACGAGATCAGCCTGCTCCATCATCACCATGTGCCCGGCACCGGGGGCCCGGACGAGAGTGGCGTGCGGCATCTCCTCCGCCATCCGCTCGGCGTGCGAGAACGGCGTGAGCTTGTCCGCGTCACCGCTCAGGATCAGCACCTCGCAGTGCCGCAACCCGGCGAGCGCCTTGTAGCGGTCGTGCGTGCCGAGGGTCTCCAGGAAGTCGGTGAGCACCTTCACCGTGGTCCCGTTGATCATCTTCTCCATCAGGTCCACCAGGGACGGCGCGACCTTGCGGTCACCGAACGCCAGCGCGCGGATGCCGCTCCACGTCAGGGTTTTCGTGCCCTTGCGGACCCACTCGACGAATCCGGGCTGCAGGCCCGCGAGCCGGCCGACGCCCAGCGTCACCGGGTTGTACCGCGACAGCACGGACTTCGGCAGCCCCGCACCGCCCACGGCCCCGGCGGCCGTGCCGATCAACGCGACGCCGCGCACCCGTTCCTCGAAGAGCCCTGGCTCCTTCTCGGCCAGCGCCATGATCGTCATGCCGCCCATGGAGTGGCCGACGAGCACCAGCGGGCCGTCCGGCACGACCGAGCGGATCACCGAGTCGAGGTCGAGCGCGAGCTGGTCGATCGTGCTGTTCTCGGGGGAGGACTTCCCGGAACGGCCGTGGCCGCGCTGGTCGTAGAGGACCTGGTGGACGCGCGGGTCGAGCAGTTCGGCCAGATCCCGGCGCTGGAAGTGGAAGCAGCGGCGGTCCAGCGCGAACCCGTGCACCAGCACGACCGTGATGTCCGGCTCGCCGCCGTCCGCCGGGTCGACCTCCTCGACGGAGATCGGCACGCCGTCGTCGGCGGCCACCGTCGACTCGCGATCGGGCCTCAGCTCACCGAGCGGCTCGTCGGACAGGCTGTCGGTCGCGTTCTTGCGTTCGTGCGAGACCTTCGCGGTCTGCGCCACGGCCGCGCCGGCGACGACGGCACCGACCGCGCCACCGACCCACCCGACGACCTTCCACACCGGCTTCACGTGTAGATCCTCCGCACCCGAGGGCGGTACATCCCGCAGACGATCTCGTAGTCGATCGTCCCGGTCAGCTCCGCCCACTCCGTCGCCGTCGGCTCCCCGCGGCGCCCGTCGCCGAACAGGACGACCTCGGCACCCTCCGCGATCTCGTCGTTCCCGCAGTCCACGACGATCTGGTCCATGCAGACACGGCCGACCACCGGGCGGCGTCTCCCGTCCAGGAGCACCTCCATCCGGCCGGAGAGCGCCCTCGGGACACCGTCCGCATACCCCGCCGGCACCAGTGCCAGCGTCGTGTCGGTCCGCGCTGTCCATGTCATCCCGTAGGAGACCGACTCACCTGCGGGGATACGTTTCGTGAGCGCCACGTGCGACCGGTAGCTCATGACCGGCCTCAGGTCGTGCTCGGTCGGCACCGGGTTCAGCCCGTACATCGCGATGCCGGGCCGCACGATGTCGAAGTGCAGATCGGGCCTGGTCAGCAGCGCCGCCGAGTTCGCGATGTGCCGCTTCGGGGTCAGGCCGAAGCTCCTGGCGACCTCGTAGGCGTCGTCGAACCTCTTGGCCTGCAGGTCGATGGACGGGTCGCCGATCTCGTCCGCGGACGCGAGGTGCGACCAGACGGCCACCACCTCGTGCCTGCTCGCGGCCTCGACCAGTTCGGGCCAGTCGTGCGGCTGGCAGCCGTTGCGGCTCAGCCCGGTGTCGATCTTGAGGTGGATCCGCGGCCGGGCGTCGGCCTCCTCGGCGGCGGCCTCGACCCGGCGCAGGTCCGAGAGCGAGGACACGGACATGTCGACGTCGGCCGCGAGACCGGCGGCGAGATCCTCGTCCGGCGCGTCGAGCCAGGCCAGGATCCGGGCCTGGATGCCCGCCGAGCGCAGGGCGAGGGCCTCCTGCGTCGAACAGGAACCGAGCCAGGTCGCGCCGGCTTCCAGGGCGGCGCGGGCGACCTCCACCGCGCCGTGGCCGTAGCCGTCCGCCTTGACGACGGCCATCGTCTCCGCACCGGGGGCGAGGCCGGCGAGCAACGCGACGTTGTGCCGCAGCGCACCGAGGTCGACTACCACTTCTGAACGGGCCATAACCTGTTCATCGTGCCATGACTTCGCAGCTCACAAGTGTGAGCGAGCGCTCAGGACCGGCGAAGTGCCCTGATGGCGTCAGGAATGGCCGCCATCAGGCCGGACGCGGGCACCGGAGCGCCGTCCGCGCCCAGTTCGGCGGCCAGGACGTGCAGGTGGGCACCGTAGCCCGCGGCCAGGAACGGATCCACGCCGCCCGCGAGCAGCGCGCCGATGATGCCCGACAACACGTCGCCCGAGCCGGCCGTCGCGGGCCAGGACGAGGTCGCCGAGTTGACCAGCGCCCGTCCGTCCGGCGCCGCCACGACGGTGCGATGCCCTTTGAGCAGCACCACGGCGTTGAACCGCTGAGCGGCCTTGCGGGCCGCCGCGACGCGGTCCGGGCCCACCGGACCGGCCAGGCGCGCGAACTCGCGGTCGTGCGGTGTCAGCACCAGGGCGGCGTCGGGATCGCGGGCGTCCCAGAGCGACGGGGTCGAGGCGAGCAGCGTGATGGCGTCCGCGTCAGCGATCACCGGCACCCCGGCGTCCAGCACGAACCTCACGACCTCGGCGGACGAACTGCCCGTGCCCATGCCGGGGCCGACGACCCAGGCCTGGACGCGACCGGCGTCGGTGGTCGAGCCGGTGCAGATCGTCTCGGGCCAACGGGAGCGGATCGCGTCGGCGGCCGGACCTGCGTAGCGGACCATGCCGGACGTCGCGAGCACGGCGGCACCGGTGGACAGCACCGCGGCGCCGGGATAGGTCGCGCTGCCGGCCGCCACTCCCGTGACGCCCTGGGTGTACTTGTCGTCGGACGGGCCCGGCACCGGCCAGGCGATGTCCTCGCGGTCCAGCAGCACGAAGTCCGGATCCGTTGGCCTGAGGCCGATGTCGACCAGGTGCACGTCGCCGCAGTCGGCCAGCGCGTGCACCGGCTTCAGGCAGCCGAACGTGACGGTGGTGTGCGCGCGGACGTGCGGCCCGGAGATCTCGCCGGTGTCCGGGTCGATGCCGGAAGGCAGGTCCACGGCCAGGATCGGCGCTGTGACCGTCTCGACCAGTGCCGCCGCGTCCGGCCGCAACGGGCCCCGCGCGGACAGCCCGACGATGCCGTCGATGACCAGGTCCGGAGCACCGACCTCGGAGACGATCCGACCGCCTGCCCGCCGGAAGGCCTGAAGCCCCTCGACGTGCGCCTTGGCCGGGTTGAGCAGCACCGCGGACACGGCGATTCCCCTGCGGCGCAGGAAGTAACCGGCCCACAGGGCGTCGCCGCCGTTGTTGCCCGCACCCACGAGCAACGTGACGCGGCGACGTCCGGAAAGAAGCCTGAGGGCGTGGGTGGCCACACCGAACGCGGCCTTGCGCATCAAGGAACCCGGCGGGACGACCGCCATGAGCTCCTCTTCAGCGGACTTGACGCGTTCGGTGTGCCAGACGCCTCTCACTCACTCGACGGTAACGGACTTCGCCAGGTTGCGAGGCTTGTCCACGTCGTAGCCGCGGGCGGACGCGATCTCGGCCGCGAGGATCTGCAGCGGCACCGTCGAGATGAGCGGCTGCAGCAGCGTCGGGACGGCCGGGATCTCGATCAGGTGGTCCGCGAACGGGCGCACGGTCTCGTCGCCCTCCTCGGCGATCACGATCGTGCGGGCGCCGCGGGCCTGGATCTCGCTGATGTTCGACACCAGCTTCGAGTGCAGGACGGCGCGGCCCTTCGGCGACGGCATGACCACGACGACCGGGAGGCCTTCCTCGATCAGCGCGATCGGGCCGTGCTTGAGCTCACCGGCCGCGAAGCCCTCGGCGTGCATGTAGGCGAGCTCCTTGAGCTTGAGCGCGCCTTCGAGTGCCACCGGGTAGCCGACGTGACGGCCGAGGAACAGCACCGCCTTCGAGTCCGCGAGCTCCCGGCCCAGGGCCCGGACCTGGTCGGCCGTGGCGAGCACGCGGCGCACGGCCTCGGGCATGGCCTCGAGCTCGTGGAACTCGCGGGCGACCTCGTCCGGGTACTTGGTGCCGCGGGCCTGCGCCAGGGCCAGGCCGACGAGGTAGTTCGCGGCGATCTGCGCGAGGAACGCCTTCGTCGACGCGACACCGATCTCCGGACCGGCGTGCGTGTAGAGGACGGCGTCGGACTCACGCGGGATCTGCGCGCCGTTCGTGTTGCAGACGGCCAGAACGCGGGCCTTCTGCTCACGGGCGTGGCGCACGGCCTCGAGCGTGTCCGCGGTCTCGCCGGACTGCGACACGGCGACGACGAGCGTGTCGCGGTCGAGCACCGGGTCGCGGTAGCGGAACTCGGAGGCCAGTTCGACCTCGACGGGCAGGCGGGTCCAGTGCTCGATCGCGTACTTCGCGACGAGTCCGGAGTGGTAGGCCGAACCGCAGGCGATGACGAAGACCTTGTCGACGTCGCGCAGGTCCTGGTCAGAGAGGCGCTGCTCGTCGAGGACGATCCGGCCGTTCGCGAAGTGGCCGCGCAGCGTGTTGGCCAGCGCCTCCGGCTGCTCCTCGATCTCCTTGAGCATGAAGTACTCGTGGCCGCCCTTCTCGGCGGCGCTGAGGTCCCAGTTGACCGTGAACGGCTTGGCCGCGGCGGGCTCGCCGTCGAAGTCGGTGACCTCGTAGCCGGAGCGGGTGAGCACGACCATCTGGTCCTGGCCCAGCTCGACGGCTTCCTTGGTGTGCGCGATGAACGCGGCGACGTCGCTCGCGACGAAGTACTCGTTGTCACCGACGCCGACGACCAGCGGCGAGTTGCGGCGAGCGGCGACGACCTGGTCGGGCTCGTCGGCGTGCGTGATCACGAGCGTGAACGCGCCCTCGAGCCTGCGCGCGATCTTGCGCACGCTGGCAGGCAGGTCACCCTTCGTGTCGCCCTCGGCGTAGGCGAACGCCACGAGGTGCGCGACCGTCTCGCTGTCGGTGTCGGACGCCATCTCGACGCCGAGACCTTCGATCTCGGCGCGCAGCGCGAGGAAGTTCTCGATGATGCCGTTGTGCACCACGGCGACGCGGCCGGTGGCGTCGCGGTGCGGGTGCGAGTTCTTGTCGATCGGCGCGCCGTGCGTCGCCCACCGGGTGTGGCCCATTCCGACGGTGCCCACGAAGTTGTCGCGGCCCACCTCGTCGAGCCTCGTCTCCAGGTTCTGCAGCCGTCCGGCCTTGCGTTCGACGGCGAGGTCGTCGCCTGTCACGACCGCGACGCCCGCCGAGTCGTAACCCCGGTACTCGAGGCGCCTCAGCCCGTCCAGCACGACGTCGAGCGCCGACTGGTGACCCACGTATCCCACGATTCCGCACACGGAAAACAGACTAGCTAGACCACGCCGCTAACCCTAATGAGTGAGGGGACTCTGTTTGCGCAGGTCACACGCCCATGTGGTGTAGACCAATCTCAGGTGTGGTGCGCGCGACAGGATCGACTACGGTTCACGGCATGGCTCGCCGCGTGATCACGCTGACCGCGAAACAGGCCCTTGAGCAGCTCAGCAGGCCTGGCCCGCACCCCGTGCTGCGCGGCGACCTCGCGCTCGTCGGCCTGCCGGGCGTGATCTTCACGCCCCAGTCCGGCCTCGGTCTGCCCGCCGTCGCGTTCGGACACGGCTGGATGCAGCCCGTACGCCGCTACCACGGCCTTTTGCGGCACCTGGCGTCGTGGGGCGTGGTCGCCGCGGCACCGGCCGTGGAGCGCGGCCCGCTGCTGTCGTCGCGGGTGCTGGCGGCGAACCTGCTGACCACTTTGGACATCTCCACCGGCGTGCGGCTCGGCACCGGGGAGATCAGCGTCGACCCGTCGCGACTGGCGCTGGCCGGGCACTCGATGGGTGGCGGCGCGGCGGTGCTGGCGGCGTCGGGGTCGGACCGCATCAGGGCCGTTGTGACTTTGGCCGCAACGGAGACGCGACCCTCCGCGCTGGACGCGGCGCGGGAGGTGCGCGCGCCCGGACTGCACCTCGCGGCGGGCGAGGACCGCATCGCACCGCCCGTCGGCCACGCCGAGGCGATCGCCCAGGCCTGGGGCGGCCCAGTGCAGCTGCGGCTGCTGCCCAAGGCCTCGCACCTCGGGTTCACCGAGGGCCGGCACTGGAGCGAGCTCATGCTCGACGGCAGTGCCGAACGGGGATCGCAGAAGCTCGGGCGCGCGTTCGTGACGGCGTTCCTGCTCCGCGTGCTGACCGGCGACAAGACCTACGACGAACTGCTGGACACCGATCTGAAGAACGCGAACCTCGTCTTCCAGCGCGAAGCCTTGCGCCAGCGCTGACGGCGAGAGGCCCGCACCGGCGTTCGGTGCGGGCCTCTCGGCCGGAGAAATCCGGTCAGCTGAGCCAGGTCTGGCCGCTCAGGTCGTCATCGTCGTCCACCGGGGCAGGCCTGCGCGGCCGGGCCGGCGGAGGCGGCGGCGCGACCGGAGGCGGTACGACGGGCATCGGCGTTGTCGGCGGAGTGGACGCCTGCGGCGTGTAGCCACCGTCGTCGTCCTCCGGCCCGAACGCCATCTCGCCCGCACCACGCTCCGGGCGTTCCCACTGCGGCTTGCGCGGCTGCTGCTTCTCGCCCTGCTTGACGATGTTCTCGGCACTCTCGCGGGCCGCGCCGAGGTCGCGCTGGTGCTTGTCCTCGCGGGCCGCGATGTCGGCGGCCACCTTGTCCTGGCCCGCCTTGAGCTCGGCCGAGACGTCGGCCGTGGCGCGGCGGGTCCTCGCGAGGTTGTCGTCGAACAGCGCCTGCACGCGCGGGTCCGTTTCCCCGATCATCGCCATGGGTTGGCGGCCTCTCCTCGGTCATCGCCCAGCGTGGTCTGCATGGCGCTCAACGGGTTGCTGTTGTCGTCGTCGAACAACGTGCCCGTGGTGCGCCACTGGCTGGCTCCGCGCTCGGTGTCGCCGCCCTGCTGACCGCCGGCGCCGGCTCCGGCACCGCCGCCCATCATGCCGCCGCCACCCATCATGCCGCCGGAAGCCGCACCGCTCGGCGCCTGGCCCTGGGCGTCCTGCATGGAGGGCAGGTTCGCGGAACCCGCCTGACCGGCCTCGGAGGGGTTCGTGTTGAACGAGCCGCCGCTGCTGTCGCTCGAGTTCGGGCTGCTCCACGCGCTGTCCGCGTTCGAGCCGCCGAGCACGGACTCGCCGCTGCCCGCGCCGCCGGTGAACGAGACACCGGACGTCGACGTGCTGTCGGAGGCCTGGGCGAACTGCGGGGTGCTCTCCGCGGAGATCCTGGGCTCGCCGACGTTCGGCATGATGCCGTTGTCCTCGATGTAGCTGCGGCCCATCGACTCCTGGAAGCGCTCCGCCACGTTCGGCGTCGTCTCCCCCGGCGGGCTCCAGACCTGGTCGCCCGCGGGCGCGGGCATCGTCTGGAAGTCGGCCTCGGCGGGCAGCGTCGTGACGACGTCCTCGACGGCCTGTGGGAAGTCCGACTCCGGCGTGCGCAGGCCGTCCTCGAGCCTGCCGCCGTCGGCACCGCCCCCGCCGGGACCGGACTCGGAGCCCGGCGTCTGCGCGGCCGGGTTCTCGTCCTCGCCGAAGCCCACACCGATCTTGTCGGGCGTGCCGTCGCCGTTGTCCGCGGTCAGGTTGATCTCGCCGGTCTGGGTGTCGACCTCGGCCGTGAAGTTGACGCCGTCCTGCTCGATGTGGATCTTGCCGTCCGCGCCGACCTCGACCGGGATCGGGTTCGACTCCGACCCCAGCGGGCCCGTCGTCGGGGCCGCGCCGCCACCGGGCGCCGGCGTGCCACCGGCGGCAGGCGTCTGCCCGCCGGGAGTCTGGGCGCCCGCGGTCGGGTTCGAGCCGGTGAGCTGGTTGGCCATGTTGGTGATGGCCTGCGTGCCGTTCTGCCCCATCAGGGCCTTGGCGGCCTCGGGGTTCTTGCTGAAGTCCAGGTCGTAGGTCTTCGGCTCGCCCTTCGGCGTGTCGATCGTCATCTTCACGTGCCCGTTCGAGTCGGGCTCCGTGACCTTGATCGTGTTGTCGCCCGCCGTGACCGTGACGGTCTCGAGCTCTTCCTCCGGCTTCGGCTGGTCCGGCTTGCCGTCGCCGTCGAGGTCGTCGGGCTTGCCGTCACCGTCGGTGTCACCGGGAACGTCTGGCTTGCCGTCGCCGTCCTTGTCGAGCGGGTTCTCCGGCGGCTTCGGCATCTCCGGCGAGCCACCGCCGCCACCGCCGCTCGGGCTGCCGCCACCGCCGCCACCGTTCGGGCTGCCGCCGCCACCGCCGCCGTTGTCGACGGGCTTGCGCTCCTTGCCCGCGTCGGCGAACGCGGGCGGGTCGCCCACCTTGCCGAACGGGTCGTTGCCGAACGCGGAGGTGAGACCCGTGCCCATCGCGTCGTAGTCGCCCTGGACGCCGGTCTGCACGGCCTGGCAGTAGCCGTCGAACGCCTTCTTCTTGTTGTCGAACTCCTCGCAGAGCGCCTTCAGCTTCGCCTTGGCGTCGTTGATGATGTTGTCGCGCGTGCTGGAGATCCAGCCGCCCCAGCCCAGGCCGGCGAGCAGGCCGAGCGGACCACCGCAGATCGCCCCGACCACGCCGCCGAAGAGCGAGTTCGGCACTCCGACGAGCCAGTCGAGGACACCGCCGTCGTTCTCGAAGAGGTCGCCGTTCGCGTGACGGATCGCGGTCTCGGCCTCCTCGACCGTCAGGCCGCCGCACTTGTCCGAGTACTGGTCGTGGATCTGCTGCGCGAAGTCCTTGACGTGCTTCTGCATGTTGGTCACGCCGCCGGTGATCGCACCGGGGGCGGTGCCCGCCTGCTGGACGAACGTCTTCGAGGTCGTCGCGAACTTGTCGTGGTAGCCGCGCGCGGCCTCGGCCGCGGGGCCCTCCCAGGAACCGAGCCCGTTCCAGGCGGTGCCCAGCGCGCCGTCGTGCGCCTCCGCCTTCTTGACGTTCTCGGTGAGCTTGTGCGCGTCCTCGCGGAACTTCGCGAAGTCGATGTCGCGGACCTCGTCGTAGCGCCGGTAGATGTCGTTCTGGAGGTTCGGCGCGGCACCCTGGTGACCGCAGGCCTGCGCGGCCTTGGTGTAGATCGGGATGAACTTCTCGTAGAACCTGAGGCCGGGGGCGCCGGCGTCGAGCAGCGTGTTGCTGTTCGGAACGTCGCCCTGCTCGTTCAGGACCTTCTGGGTGGAGCCGAGCTCGCGCTCCACCTTGGCCTGGTTGACGAGCTTGTCGGCGTCGCCACCCTTCTTCTCCCACTGGGCGCGGTCGATCTCCTTGCCCGCGACCACGCCCACGCTGATCCCGGCCGTGGGAACGGCGAGCGCGGCGCCGAGCAGGTAGCTGCCGACGCCGGGATCGCTCGGGACCTCGACACCGTTGGCCTGCGCGTAGCGCTCGACCTCCTCATCGGAGGCGCCCGCACCGGCGAGTGCGGGAACGAGCTGCTTCTTGGTCTCCGGAGTGACGTTCGGGTCGTCGAGGAGCTTCTTGATCTCGGTCTGATCCGCCACGACTCGTTACCCCTTGAACTGGCTCGAGGTCTGCGCCTCGTTCGACTCGTACGTCTTGGCGACGTCCTTCAGACGCGTGGAGATACCGCTCGCCTCTTTGCCGAACTTCTCCAGGCTCGCGCCGAACTGGTCGAAGAAGGTCTTGTACTTGGCGGCTTCGGCCTGGAACTTGCGGCCGACCTGCCCGGCTCCGACGCCTGGTACGACCGAGGCCTTCATCTGGACCAGTTGTGATCCCTCGGCCTCGTACGTCCCCGCCGCTTTGGTCAAATCGCCGGACTGTACGCCGAACCCCGCCATTGCACGCCTCCCCTTGTCCCCGATCTGACGCAATTCGGCCTCATCGGGTTCCGCCATACAGTGCCAGCTCGGATCACACGGTGACCTGAGCTCCACGATGTCGGTTGCCTTAGTAAACAGCCATTCGGCGCAAGCCGCCGACGATCACCACTTGATCGGGTGGTGGCAGGTCACCAGCCGCCGGGCGCGGGCGGCTGCTGGCCGGGCGGAGGCTGCTGCTGCGGGTACCCCTGAGACGGGTACGGCTGTTGCGGCTGAAGTCCTGCGGCGGGTACGGCTGTTGTTGCTGGGGAAACCCCTGCGGAGGGTAGGGCTGCCCGGGATGGCCGTGACCGGGCGGAAACGGGGGCTGGGCGACGGGTTTGCGCTTCGACGTCGTGACGACGGCGATGACGACCGCTGTCACACCTCCCAGGAACACCAGGAGTACGAGCAACATCAGCATGGTCATTCCCCAGCCCCCGTCCGTCCTCAGTGCACCGAGGAAACCACACCCGCGAGGCGCTGCGCGGCCGACTCGGCCTGTTCGTGGCTCGTCGCCTCGACCATCACCCGCACGAGCTGCTCGGTGCCGGACGGGCGCAGCAGCACGCGACCGGTGTCGCCGAGCTCTGCCTCGACGGCGGCGACGGCCTCGCTGACCGTGGCCGCCTTGGCGACGGCCGCCTTGTCGGTGACCTTCACGTTGATCAGGACCTGCGGCAGGCGGCGCATCACCGAGGCGAGGTCGGCGAGCGACTTGCCGGTCTCGGCCATGCGGGCCATCAGGCGCAGCGCGGTGAGCAGGCCGTCGCCGGTCGTGGCGTGCGCGGGCAGCACGACGTGGCCGGACTGCTCGCCCCCGAGCGAGAAGCCACCGGCCTTGAGGTCCTGCAGCACGTAGCGGTCGCCGACGGCGGTGGTGCGCAGCCGGATCTTCGACTCGCGCATGGCGATGTGCAGGCCGAGGTTGCTCATCACGGTGGCGACGAGCGTGTCCTCGAACAGCTCGCCCGCGTCGCGCATGGCGAGCGCGAGGACCGCGAGGATCTGGTCGCCGTCGATCGGCTCGCCCTGGGCGTCCACGGCGAGGCAGCGGTCGGCGTCACCGTCGTGCGCGATGCCGAGGTCGGCACCGTGCTCGCGGACCGCGGCGGCCACGACGTCGATGTGAGTGGAACCACAGCCGGCGTTGATGTTGAGGCCGTCCGGGTTCGCGTTGATCGCGATCACCTCGGCCCCCGCGCGGCGGTAGGCGTCCGGTGCGGCCACCGACGCGGCACCGTTCGCGCAGTCCACCACGACCTTGAGGCCGTCCAGGCGGTGCGGTGTGACCTTGAGCAGGTGCTCGACGTACTGGGTCTCGGCGTCGGGAACATCACGCACCCGGCCGATCGCGGCACCGGTCGGCCGGTCGAAACCGGCGCCCATGTGCTGCTCGATCTCGTCCTCGACCGAGTCGGGCAGCTTGTGGCCACCAGCGGCGAAGATCTTGATCCCGTTGTCCGGCATGGCGTTGTGCGACGCGGAGATCATCACGCCGATGTCGGCGCCGAGGGCTGCGACCAGGTACGCGACTGCGGGCGTGGGCAGGGCGCCGACGCGCAGCACGTCCGCACCGGCCGAGGTGAGGCCGGCGGTGACGGCGGCGTCGAGCATCTCGCTGCTCGCCCTGGGGTCGCGGCCGACGACGGCGACGGGGCGGTGGGAGCGGTCGTGCTCGGCGAGCACCCGCGCCGCCGCGGAAGCGACGGACATCGCGAGTTCAGGGGTGAGATCGGCGTTGGCGAGACCGCGTACACCGTCGGTGCCGAACAGGCGGGCCATGGAACCTCCGAAGTGGACACTGCAAGGCGGCGGGGACTGACCCGGGAAACCCGGAAACCCTTGAAAAACACTGCGGGAGCAGCAGTTCGAAGTGAACTGCTGCTCCCGCAGGTACAGCTGTGACGCACTCGGGGTGCGGGGTGGCCCCGCAGTCACCGGGTTCGAGCAGTGGTCTGACGAAGCAGACAGAGCTCGCCCAGCGACTGACCCGTCAGCGCTTGGAGTACTGAGGCGCCTTGCGGGCCTTCTTCAGACCGTACTTCTTGCGCTCCTTGACCCGCGGGTCACGGGTGAGGAAGCCGGCCTTCTTCAGGACCGGGCGGTCCTCGGCGTCGATGGCGATCAGCGCACGCGCGATGGCGAGACGCAGCGCACCGGCCTGGCCGGTGATGCCGCCGCCGTGCAGGTTGCCGATCACGTCGAAGGTCTCGGGCTTCTCCGTGGTGACGAGCGGCTCCCTGATGAGCTGCTGGTGCACCTTGTTCGGGAAGTAGGTCTCGAGAGACTTGCCGTTCAGCGTGAACTTGCCGGTGCCGGGCACGAGGCGGACGCGGACGACGGCCTCCTTGCGGCGGCCGACGGTCTGCGCGAGGTGCGCGGCGCCGTTCAGCGAGGGCGCGACCACCGGAGCGGAGGTCTCCTCGACCTCGGCGTCGTCGGCGTCAGCCTCGACGGCCTCGGCCTCAACGGCTTCGGGAGCCTCTTCGGCCTCAGGAGCGTCGACGACCTCGGCCTCGACAACCTCGGCCTCGACCTCGGGGGTCTCGACCTCAGGGGTCTCGTTCTCAGGGGTGGTCACAGGAACTTCCTCGGTGTACTCGTCGCTCACTGGGCGATCTTCTTGATCTCGAAGGCCTGCGGCTGCTGCGCCTCGTGCGGGTGGCTCGCGCCTGCGTAGACCTTGAGCTTGTTCGCGATCTGGCGGCCGAGGCGGTTCTTGGGCAGCATGCCCTTGATCGCCTTCTCCACCAGACGGTCCGGACGGGTGTCCAGGACCTCGCCGAAGGACTGCTTGCGCAGACCACCGGGGAAACCGGAGTGGCGGTACTGGAACGCCTGGTCGCGCTTCGCGCCGGTCAGAGCGACCTTGTCAGCGTTGATGATGACAACGAAGTCACCGGTGTCAACGTGAGGTGCGTAAGTCGGCTTGTGCTTGCCGCGCAGCAGCGTCGCGGCCTGGGTGGCGAGCCGGCCGAGCACCACGTCCTGGGCGTCGATCACATGCCAGGTGCGGGTCACCTCACCGGGCTTCGGGCTGTACGTGCGCACGGATCTACCTCGTCGTCACTTGCGTCTGGGGTCACTGCGGCGGTTGCCCCAGACCGATCTTGGACGAACCAAGCGGTGGTTCCGAGACAGGCGCGACACATAGGGGTGCCAGCTACCGCACAACAACGTCAGAAGATACCGGATGGGTGGCTCCGGGACCAAAACGGCCCCTCCGAAGCTACCTCACCATGGACATACGCGAGCCCCGGACCACGTGGTTCCGGGGCTCGCGAGAGTTTCTTGCCGACTGCGGCGACTTACCAGCGCGCGGCGTTCATGCGCTCGGACGACTCGTAGGCCTCGCCGGCCTGCTGCACGGCGGTACCGATGGCGGCGAGCACGGCCTGCAGGTCTGCGGCGGCCTTGTCCCACTTGTCCTGCGCTGCCTGGTACTGGGTGGCGGCGTCACCGGTGTAGCCGGAGAGCGTGCTCGTCACCTTCGAGCGCAGGTCGTCGAGCTGCTGGTCGACGCTCTTGGCGGCGCTGCTGATCTGCGAAGCCGCGTTCGCCACCTCGGCGAAGGTAACCTCAATAGGACCGGTCATTGCTATCTCCCCTGGGATGTCTTTGAAGTCTGGAAACGCGAGAAACGACTGACGAACGAAGGCGAGATCAGGCGAGACGGCTGGAGATGCCGGTCATGCTCTGCGACTGCTCTTCCTCGTTGCGGGCGTAGACGTCCGCGGAGCTGGAGATCTGCTCGGCGATGGCCATCAGCGCTTCCTGCACCTTCGCCGCGTCGTCGTGGAAACGCGACATCAGGTTGGCGAACGCGGTGGCCGCGCCGCCCTTCCAGGTGCCGGCCAGCGTGTCGACGGTGCTGCCCACCTGACGGAGCGTGCCCTGCGTCTGGTCGTTGACGTCGGCGATGTGCTTCGCCAGCGCGTCGAGCTCTTCAGAAGTAACGGTCAATGCCATTGGGAGATGCCCCCTTCAGAGAACTTCAAGTCGTACTTCTTGGTTCGTACGCCTCTTCCGACGAGGACCCTGCCACGTCGGTTCCGTCCTGTCGCGATTTCTTTCGAAGTAGTTGCGCTAGTAAACGGCTCCGGGTGAAACCAGGCGTCAGTAGAGGATTCGCGACTGCGAAAAGTCCTCGTCATCGTCACTCACACGGGGAAGCTGGCCACTCGGACCGGCGACGGCGGAAGAACCGAGAGTCACCCGTTCCGTCTCAACTGGAACGGGCTCAACTGGAGCGGGCGCGGTGAGGTCGGCGGCGCTCGGCACCTGCTCGACGGCCAGGCCCCGGTCCGCGCGGAAGCCCGCGGCGGTCTGCTGGACCTCGCCGGAGGTGGCCTGAGCGCCGGGCTCGACCTTGCGCTCACGCGCCTGCGCGGCGAGGTCACGCGTGCGTTCCCGCAGCTTGGCGTTGCGTTCACCGATCTCACCCGACGCGCGACGGGCACGGGTGACCGCGGCTCCTACCTCGGCGCGGAACCGGGCGAGGACCTCGGTGGCGGACATCGGCGACTCCCTGAGGTTGCGACTGTCACTTGATGACGAGCGTGCTGACGATCCGCTCGCAGGCGGCGCGGACCTGGGCCCTGGCGGCCTCCGTCGCTTGGCAGCCCACGCTCACCTGGACTTCGCCGGCGAACTGGATGTACCACTCGACCCCGGTCACCGCGACCACTTCGCGATAGTGAACAACAGACTTGCCCGCGAATGTCGTGTTGTCGACGAAGTCGGCGACCTCGTCGCCATTCTCCTTCCGTTGCTGATACAGGCCCTTCAACTCACTCAACGCGCGAACTCGGTCCTGGTCGCTGTTGTACGTGAGTCTTTGCTCCTGCACAGCAATACGCGCTTCCGGTTGTTTGCTATCGGAATTCTTGCGCTCAATCGGTTGCAAAAGCACCTGCCGATCACCGGCCGCGCCGCCGGTCTGCTCCCACCCGTCCGGCCGGGCGAAGCTGTAGTCGTAGACGGCGATCTGATCGCCGGGCGGAGCCGGCTGCTGCGGCGGCTTGCGGTTCAACCAGAGGTAGCCACCGGCACCGGCCGCCGCGAGGACGACCACGACACCGATCGTGATGAACAGCGGAGCCCTGCTCTTCTTCCGCGGCGGCGACGGCGAGGCCGTGGCGAACGACACGGGGAACTGCCCGGGAGGCGGCGGCGTGATCCGGCGGGTGATCTTGCGGGTGGTGTCGTCGCCGACCCTCAGGTTGTGAGTCACCTCACCCGACGGGCCCTTCGGCTGCTGGGCGACACCGCCGGTCCGTTCCGGATCGAGACTCACCGCCCGCAGCGCGCCGCGGGCCACCACCGTCTCCGGCTGGTCGATGCTCGTCGGCACCACGCGGATCTGGTCGTGCACCAGGCGCGCGACGAGAGGGATCCGGCTCGACCCGCCGACCAGGAACACCCCGGCGAGCTGCTGGGGCCGCAGACCGGCGTCGCGGACGGTGGCGGCGGCCAGCGCGGCCGCCCGGTTCAGCGGCGCGGTGATCAGCTGCTCCAGGTCCGACCGCGTCACGTGCGCGTCGGGGAACGGCTGCGGCATCGGCACGTCGGTGTAGGCGTGCCGGGACAGCGTCTCCTTGGCACCCCGCACGTCCTGCCGCAGCACCCGCCGCTTGCGCCGGTCGGCCATCTCGCGGCCCTCGACGAGCTGCCGCCACGCCTCGGGGTCCTTGGCCGCGACCAGCCCGCCGACGTGTTCGAGCAACGCCTGGTCGATGTCGGCACCACCGAAGCTCGGGTCGCCCTTGGCGGACAGCACCCGGAAGCTCTTGCCCGCGCGCGCCACCACGCTGGCGTCGACCGTGCCGCCGCCGAGGTCGAGCACGGCGAGCGCCGCACCGTCCGGAATGGAGTGGCTCGCGGAGTGGAAGACGGCGGCGGCGACGGGCTCGGGCACCAGCACCAGCTCACGGCCGAGCCCCCGTGCCGCCTGCAGCAGGACGCGGGTGCGGACCGTGCCCCAGTCCGCGGGGTGAGTGAGGACGAGAAGGTCTACCGGCGCTCCGCCACCAACGCGCCGTGCTTCCCCTACGGCTCGCGACAGCACTGCGCGCACAACGTCCACAACGGGCAGCACGGTGCTGCCGAGCAGCAACTCCCCCTCGTCGACGCGGCGCTTCGGGTGCGGCTCGTAGCGGGCGGGGTCGACCGCGGCCTGGCGCTCGGCCTCCTGACCGACGAACAACGTCCCGTCGGCGGCGGCGAACACGGCGGACGGCACCAGCGGCTGGCCGTCGAACACGACGACCTGCGGCTCCCGGCCGTGCGCGGAGATCGCCACGCAGGTGCTCGACGTGCCGAAGTCGACCGCGACGTGCAGGCTCATGCACCTTCCCCTCTTCCGCGCACATGCTTACCCGATGCGACTGGGCAGGACGACACGGATGACGAAGGTCGCCGTGACGAGTTCAGCGCATCGCGCCACCCACGTCCGTCCCGGGGGTCGTTCCGCCTACTCCAGCGCGGCCAGCCTGGCGGCGAGCGCCTCAGCCTGGCCCTCGTCCAGTTGACGCAGAAGGTCCATCGCACGTCGCCAGGCCGCGGTGGCTTCCTCACGCTCATCCAGCTCGACCAAGGCGCTGCCCAGGTCCTGCAGGGCCAGAGCTTCGTACTCGGAGTCGCCGAGCCCGGCCAGGGCCTTGGCAGCGGGTCCGAGCACGGCCACGGCTTCGGCATGCCGTCCGAGTCGGGTAAGGGCTCTGCCCCGCACGGCGTGAATCCGCGCGAGAACGTGCTCGTCCCTGTCGTCGAACTCGGTCGCGATGACGACGGCACGGTCGATCGCGACGAGAGCCTCGTCGTGGCGGCCGAGCTCGGTCAGCATGAAGCCGATGTTGGAACGCGCGGCGCCCTCCATGTACCTGTTCTCGATCTCGGCGCTCACCTCGGCCGCCAGGCGCGAGGTGCCGAGGGCCGCCTCCACCTGACCGAGCCTCTCCTGGTGCGCGGCCAAGTTGATCAAACCGGCCGCCTCCGCAGTCCGTTCCCCCGACTCGCGGACGAACCGCAGTCCCTCCTCGAAACAGGCCAGCGCGTCGTCCTGGCGTCCGACGTCCGAGTAGAGACCAGCCAGCTTCAGCAGCAGGAACCCCTGCTCACGAGCAGTCCCGAAGGTCTGGACCGCCTCGAACATCTCGATCGCCTCCGACCAGCGCGGCTGGTTGTAGACCAGGAACCTCTGCACGTGCGTCGGGATCAGCAGCGCGAGCCGGCCCCACCCGCGTGCCGCGGCCTCGCGCAGGATCGCGTGGAGGTTGTCCCAGTCCTGCCGCACCCACGCCAGCGCGTCGAACCGCGAGGCGAACTCCCGCGGCACCACGCCCGACGTGATCTCACCGGCCCGCACCAGCGCGATCGGTTTCTCCACCAGAGCGGCGTTCTCGAGGGTGTGGACGTACCACTCGGTGATCCTCAGCGAGGCCGCCTCGTCATCACCGCACAGCTCGACCGCATAGGCGCGCAGCAGGTCGTGCAGGCTGTAGCGCCCAGGGGAAGGCGTCTGCACGAGAGCATCGGCGACCAGCCGCTCCAGCAGCCGCCTGGCCTGCGTCACCGACACCCCGGCCAACGCGGCGGCGGCGCTCACGTCGAAGTTCTGACCGGGGTGCACCGACAACAGCCGGAACATCCGCGCCGACTCCTCGTCCAACGCCCGGTACGACCACGAGAACACCGCACGGACGTCCACGTCGTAGAAGTCGCTGAACGCGTCGAGCCGCTCCTCGCGCAGCTCGGCCACGAACTCCCGCAGCGGCACGTCGGGGAAGCGCGCCACCCGTTCGGCGAACACGCGCAGCGCCAGCGGCAGGCCGGCACAGCGTTCGACGATCTCGCGCGCGGCCTCCGGTTCGGCGTCGAGCCGCTGTTCACCGAGCACGACCGCGAGCAACGACCGTGCCGCGTCGAACTCCAGCTCCTGCAGCCCGATCGCGGTCGCGTCGTGCTGGGAGACGAGCGCGCGGAGCTGGTTGCGACTGGTGATCAGCACCCGCACCCCGGCCGCGGCGGGCAGGAGGGGAAGGACCTGGCGCGCCGACGCGGCGTTGTCGAGCAGGAGCAGCAGCCTCAGGTCGACCAAGGTGGTGCGCAGCAGCGCGAACCGGGCGTCCGCGCCGGCCGGGACCTCGTCCACGCCGAGCCCGGCCAGCAGCGTCTCCGCCACGACAGCGGGATCGACCGGCTGCACCTCGGGATCGAACCCGCGCAGGTTCACGTAGAGGTCGCCGTCCGGGTAGTCCTCACGAACAGCGCGAGCCCAGTGCAGCGCCAGCGCGGTCTTGCCGACGCCACCGACGCCGTGCACGACCGTGACGCCCGTCGCCGTGCCGAGTTCCCCGAGTTCGTCCTCACGGCCCACGAAGTTCCGCACACCGTGCGGGAGCTGACGTGGCACCTGCACGCGCCTCCCAGGTGCCACCTCGGCTCGCAGGATCTGCTGGTGCAGCTCCTGCAGCGCGGGACAGGGATCGACGCCCAGCTCCTCGGCGAGCCTGGTCCGCAGGTCCTGGTACGCGTTCAACGCCTCGGCACGGTTGCCCGACCGGTACAGCGCGAGCATCAGGTGCGACCAGAACGGCTCCTGCAACGGATGATCAGCGACCAGCGACCTCAGCTCCGCCACCAGCTCGCCGGAGAGCCCGCTGTCCAGATCGGCGTCGATGCGCCGCTCCAGCACCGTGAGCCGCTCGTCGACCAGCCGCGGCACGTCCTCGCGGTGCAGGACGTCCGACGCGACGTTGCCGAGCACCGCCCCGCGCCACAACGCCGCGGCCGCACCGAAGTCACCCGAACCCGCGAAGGCGCGGAACCGCAGCAGGTCCAGCTGGTCCGGTTCGACCACGGCGACATAACCACCGGTCCGGGTCTGCACGCAGTCCGCCTCACCCAGCGCGACCCGCAGCCGCCGCACGACCATGTGCAGCGTCTTGTGCGCGCGGTCGGCGTTGGGCGGGGCACCGTCCCACAGCCGGTCGACCAGTTCATCCACCAGCACCAACTGGTTGGGGCGCAACAACAACACGGCCAGCAACGTCTGCACCTGCCCGGCCGGCACCGCGACCGGCTCGCCGTCGAGCAGCACTTCCAGCGGACCCAGCACCCGGAACTCGACGCTCACGTTCACCTCATTTCACGACGAGTGTGGCAGTTCATCAGGCATCAGGAGAGTTCAGCGATGCGAGCCCGCAGCTTCTCCGCCGCCTGCTCGTTGCCCATGTCCTCGCGCAGCAGCAACGCCTCCTTCAACGCGGCCACGGCGTCCTCCGCTCGTCCGGCGCGGGCATGTGCGTCGGCGAGGTTCTCGAGCGTCACGCTCTTGATGGCGTCCGGCAGCTGGTCGCCGGGCAGCGCGAGCACCCGCTGGAACGTCGCGACGGCCTCGGCGAGGTGGCCGCGTTCCAGGTGCAGCAGACCGCGAGTGTCCAAAGTGGAGGCCGCGAGCTCGGCCATGCCCTCCTGGGTGACGACGGCGTACGCCTCGTCGTTCGCGGTGAGTGCGGCGTCGAACTCCTTGAGGCCCACCAACGTCATCGAGTAGTTGTTCAGCGCCATGGCCAGCCCGGACGGCGAGCCCTGTTCCCGGCGCTTCTCGATCGCTCGTTCGTGCAGGGCCTTCGCCGACTCCAGGTCGCCGCTCATCGCGTGGTTGATGGCCCACTGGTCGAGGGTGACCGCGATGCCGTGCAGGTGGCCGATCTCCTCGCGCACCCGCAGCGCCTCGGCGTAGTGGACGGCGCCGTCGGCGAACGCTCCCAGGGCGGAGAAGGCGTTGCCGAGCGAGTGCAGGGTGATGCCCTCGGCGTACCTGTCGGCACTCGCGCGGGCGGCCGCGAGTGCGACGCGGTACAGCGCGATCCGTTCCGACGGCCGCCCGCGCAAGTAGAGGTAGCCGAACATGACGGTCGCGAGCTGCCAGGCGTGCTGGTGCAGGCCGCACTCACCGGCTAGCCCGACGGCGGCGAGGAGGTTCTCGTGCTCGGTCTCGCACCAGGCGGCGGCGACCGCCGAGTCCTCGAACAGCACCGGCTGAACGCCGTCGGAGAGCGGGCACAACGTGATGGCGACCCGGCTGTGGCGCAACAGCCGGTCGGCGCTGTCCACCGAGTGCAGGTAGAACTCCAGCAGCCGGCGGACGGCCGTGAGCCGCTCGGCGGCCGGATCCGTCTCCCGCAGCGAGCCCGCGTACGCGCGCAGCAGGTCGTGGGACGTGTACCGGCCCGGCGAGAGTTCGATGACGAGGTGCATGCGCGCCAGCGTCTGCAACGACCTGCGCACCTCGGCGCGGCGGCGGCCGTCGAGTGCGGTGGCCGCGTCCAGCGAGATGTCCGGGCCCGTGGTCAGGCCGAACAACCGGAAGAGCCTCGCCGTGTCGTCGTCCAGGCGGCCGCAGGACGTGGCGAAGACCGCCTCGACGTGGGTCATCAGGCCGTCCGCGGCCCTGAGCTCGGCGACGAGTTCGCGCAGGCCGAGACCGGGATCGTCGGCCGCCCTGGAGGCGGAGACGGCGAGGGCGAGCGGCAGGCCGCCGCAGAACGCGACCAGGTCGGCGACGGCGTCCGGTTCGGCGGCCACGCGCCCGGCACCGAGGCGGGCGGTGAGCAGTGCGACGGCGTCGTCCTCACCGAGCAGGCCGAGCGTCACCGGGACCGCGCCCTCGCGGACGACGAGTCCGGTGAACCGGTTGCGGCTGGTGATCACGACCAGGCAGCCGCGGCCGGCGGGCAGCAGCGGACGGACCTGTTCGACGTCGCGGGCGTTGTCGAGCAGCACCAGCACGCGGCGGTCGGCGACGACGCTGCGGTAGAGCGCCGCTCGTTCGGGCAGGTCCACCGGAACCCGGCTGCCGGACACCCCGAAAGCGCCGAGGAACGCCGCCAGCACCTCGGCCGGGTCTGCGGGATCGGCGGACGGCTCGAAGCCGCGCAGATCGACGTAGAGCTGCCCGTCCGGGAAGCGGTCCGCGACCGAGTGCGCCCACCGCACGGCCAGTGCCGTCTTGCCGATCCCCGCGGTGCCGTCGATCGCGGTGATCACCACCGCCGCCCCGCCCGTGGTGACCTCGGTCAGCCTGGCCAGTTCGGCGTCGCGGCCGGCGAAGTGCACGGCCCCGACGGGCAGCTGCCGCGGCACACCGGCCCGCGAGGCCGGGTCGAGCAGCCGGGCGTGCAGGTCGCGCAACGGCTGACCGGGCTCGACGCCCAGTTCGTCGTCGAGGTGGTCGCGGATCTGCTCGTACGCGGCGAGCGCCTCCCGGTGCCGTCCCGCCTGGTGCAGCGCGTGCACCAGCTGCGCCCAGAACCCTTCGCGCAACGGATGCTCGCCGGTCAGTTCGCGCAGCTCGTCCACCAGTGCGGCTCCGCGCCCGCGCGCCAGATCGGCCTCGACGCGCCGGCCGTGCACCACGAGCCGTTCCTCGACGAGCGGCGGCACGTCCTCGCGGTGCAGGTGCGTCGACGCGACGTTGGCCGCCACCTCACCACGCCAGTGCGCGAGCGCGGCGGCGAACTCACCCTCGGCGGCGAGCCGGCGGAACCGGGTCAGGTCGAGCCGGTCCGGATCCACCTCGGCCAGGTAGCCACCGGTGGCCGTGCGCACGCAGTTGGCGTCCCCCAACGCCATCCGCAGCCGCCGCACGACCATCTGCAACGTCTTGTGCGCGCGATCGATCGTGGGCGGCTCACCGTCCCACAGCCGGTCCACCAGCTCGTCGACGGACACGAACCGGTTGGGCCGCAACAGCAACGTGGCGAGCAGCACGCGCCCGCGCCCGGCGGGAACCTGCACGCGCACGCCGTCGCACAGCACCTCCAACGGCCCGAGGACGCGGTACTCGACGTTCATGGGCTCCTTCACCTGCTCGTCCACAGTGGATTCTTGAGGGGTGTGACCGAAGTGTGAGCGCCGGTCGGCAAGCTCATCATCAGCCGGGGACGACAGCGACAAGTGGCTTTGCCTGGGGGGTCGCGGTCGTCTCCGGCTACTCCAGTGCCGCGAGCCTCCCGGCGAGCTCCTCCGCCCGCTCGTCGCCGAGATCACGCCAGAGTCCGATCGCACGCTGCCACACCGCGGGGATCTCGGCACGCCGATCCAGGCCCAGCAAGGCTTCACCCGTGCGCATGAGCAGTTCCGCCTCGGTGAGGGTGTCGCCGATCTGCCGCGTCTCCTCCACGACGGCCTGAAGCCGGGGCAACGCGTCTTCGTGCCGGCCGAGGCCTGCGAGCGTCGAGGCTCGGGCACAACGCACCCGAAGCTTCACGTAGTCGTCCTGGACCTTCGGCGCCAGTTCCTCCGCGCGCTCGACGGCGTGAAGCGCTTCGGCGTACTGGCCGTTCACGTTGAACCACACGGCATGATTGGCGTGAACGGCGCACGCCAGGTACCAGGCTTCGATCTCGACAGCGATGGCGAGCGCCCGCTGCTTGCTGGACTCCGCCTCGTCCAGCATCCCGAGCTGTCCCTGAACGCTGGACATGTTGATCAGGCCAACCGCCTCGGGATACCGCTCACCCGCCTCGCGCACGAGCAGCAACGCTTCCTCATAAGTCTGCAACGAGTCGTCATAACGCCTGACGTTCTGGTAGAGCGACGCCAGGCTGAGCTTCAGTTTTGCCTGCTCGCGTGGTGCGCCGAGCGTCGCGGCGACCTCGAACATCTCAATGGCGTCAGGCGCGCGCACGGGTTGGATGCTGACGAAGTAGAACAGGTACATCGGAACCAGCTGAGCGTGCCGCTGCCAGCCTCGGGTGACGGCCGCGAACATGACGGCCTTCAGGTTGGCCCACTCCTGGCGGCGCCAGGCAAGTGTGTCGGACCACGAGGAGAACTCCTGTGGCACAACGCCGGAGACCACCTCGCCCGCGTCCACCTGCGCGACGACGCTGTTGAGGCTCGCGGCGTTCTTCAGCGTGTGGACGTACCACTCGGTCATCCGCAGCGCGGCTTCCTCGTCGTCCCCGCACAACTCGGCCGCATAAGCCCGCAGCAGGTCGTGCAGGCAGTACCGGCCAAGTGACCGCGTCTGCACGAGGTGGTCGGCGACCAGCCGTTCCATCAACCGCCGCGCGTGCGCCACCGGCACGCCCGCCAACGCGGCGGCGGCGCTGATGTCGAAGTCCTGTCCCGGATGCACGGACAGCAACCGGAACATCCGCGCCGACTCCTCGTCCAGCGCCCGGTACGACCAGCTGAACACAGCGCGCACGTCGACGTCCGCGAAGTCGCTCAACGCGTCGAGCCGCGCGCTCTCCAGCTCCGCGACGAACTCCTCGAGCGAGGTCTCCGGGAACCGCGACACCCGTTCGGCGAAGACCCGCAGTGCCAGCGGCAGCCCCGCGCACCGCTCGACGATCTCGCGCGCGGGCTCCGGTTCCGCGTCGAGCCTGTCCTCACCGAGCACGGCGGCGAGCAACGACCGCGCGTCCTCGAACTCCAGCTGCCGCAAGCAGATCGCCGTCGCGTCGTGCTGCGAGACGAGAGCACGCATCTGGTTGCGGCTGGTGATCACGACCCGCACCCCGGCCGCGCCGGGCAGCAGCGGCAGCACTTGGCGTGGCGACGCCGCGTTGTCGAGGACCAGCAGCAACCGCCGGTCGACGAGAGTGGTGCGCAGCAACGCGAACCGCGCCTCCGCCTGAGCCGGAACCTCGTCCACGCCCAGTCCGACGAGCAGCATCTCGGCGGCGGCCGCCGGGTCGACCGGTCGTGCCTCGGGGTCGAACCCGCGCAGATTCACGTAGAGGTCGCCGTCCGGGAAGTCCTCGCGTGCCTCGCGGGCCCAGCGCAGCACCAGCGTCGTCTTCCCGACGCCACCGACGCCGTGCACGACCGTGACGCCCGGCTTGGCCAGCAGGCCGAGTTCCTCCTCCCGGCCGACGAACGTCCGCACCGCGGCCGGCAGCTGACGCGGCACCTGACGCCGTTCGCCGGGAGCCACCTCGGCCCGCAGGATCTGCTGGTGCAGTTCCCACAGCGCCGGACCGGGATCGATGCCGAGCTCGTCGGCCAGCTTCTCGCGCACGTCCTGGTAGACCCGCAACGCCTCGGCCTGCTGGCCGGACCGGTACAGCGCGAGCATCAGGTGCCGCCAGAACGACTCCCGCAACGGGTGCTCGGCGATCAGCGACCGCAGCTCCGCCACCAGCTCGCCGGACAGGCCGTGGCCGAGGTCGGCGTCGATGCGCCGCTCCAGCACCGTGAGCCGCTCGTTCACCAGCTGTGGCACGTCGTCCCGGTGCAGCCGCTCGGACTGCACGTTGCCGAGCACCGGACCGCGCCACAACGCCGAGGCCGCGCCGAAGTCACCGGAGCCGGCCAGCGCGCGGAACCGCAGCAGGTCGAGCTGGTCCGGGTCGATCACGGCCTGGTAGCCGCCGGGCAGGGTGCGCACGCAGTCCGCCTCGCCCAGCGCGACCCGCAGCCGCCGCACCACCATCTGCAACGTCTTGTGTGCACGGTCGACCGTCGGCGGTTCGCCGTCCCACACGTGGTCGACGAGCTCGTCGACGGACACGAACCGGTTGGGCCGCAACAACAGCGTCGCCAGCAGCACGTGGCACCGGCCGCCGGGGACGGCCACCGGTCCGTCGTCGAGCAGCACCTCCAACGGCCCCAGCACGCGGTACTCGGCTCGCACAAGTCCCCCCAGGTCGCAGCCAGTTTAGCGGCGTGTGATCGCGGTGTGAGCAAAGTGTGAGCGGGGCCGGGCAGAGTACTTCTCAGCGGTGCTGGTGGCTGAGTTACCTGGGGGGCCACCAGCACCGCTCATCAGTTCCCGGGACGCGGCGTCGCGGCCGTGACCGAAGTGTGAGCGCGATCAGCGACTCTGTGAGCGGCCGGCCTCTCCTCGGTTACCTCCCTCTTCACCGTGGAGGGGCCGGCCTCAGTTCAACGAGGCCAGCAGCTCGCGCACGTCGTCGGCCTGCGCGTTGCCCAGGTCGTCGTAGACGTCGAGCGCCGCGAGGTAGTAGCCGCGGGCCGCGTCCAGTTCGCCCAGCTCCCGTTTCATGTCGGCCAGCCGCACGAGCGTGTCCGCCTGGTAGTGGCGGTACGACAACGTCGCCTGCAGCTCGACGGACCTGAGGTAGTTCGCCTCCGCCTCCTCGTAGCGGCCCAGCGCGCGGTAGATGCTGCCGAGGGTGTCGCGGTTCGAGGCCACCACGGTGTCCCGCTCGTCCGGCACCAGGTCCAGGTACATGTCCCGGGCCTGTTCGGCGTGCGCGGCCGCCTCGTGGTGGTCGCCGAGCTCGTGGTGCACGAAGGCCAGCGACGCGGAGACGCTCGCCAGTTCGATGCGGTCACCGCTGCGCATCGCCACGTCCAGGGCCTGCAGCAACGGGTCGAGCGCACGCCGGTGCCTGTCCTGCCTGGCCAGCAGGTAGGCGAGGCCGCGCAGGTCGTTCGACAACCCGATGAGGTCGCCCAGCCGTTCGTCCAGGGCGACGGCCGCGCGGAGCTGGCGCTCGGCCTCGTCGAACTCCCGCCCCGGCACCAGACAGGACACCAGGCCGCGGCGGGCCCGGCACTCCCCCTCGAGATCACCCGCCCGGCGCGCGGCGGCGACGGCGAGTCGTTGCAGGCGTTCGCCCTCGCGCCACCGGCCGGTGGCCAGCAGGAAGTGCCGGATCGCCCACACCGTGCGCCACACGTGACCGTCGAAGCCCGCCTCGCCCGCCGCGACGACCGCGGGACCGAAGACCGCGCGTTCCTCTGCGTACCAGCGGTCGGCGTCGGTGCTCATCTCGAACGCCAGCACGACGGCGCCGGGAGCAGGGTCAGGTGTGGTGATGGGCTGGCGCAACGGGTCCGACCTCTCCGCGGCGGCCAGCGCGGAGTGCATGAGGTGGTCGAAGAACCGCTGTTGGGCCGCCTCGCGCTCAGCAGGCGACAGACACAGAGCCGCCTCCTCCGCCGCGTACGAACGCATCAGGTCGTGCAGCCGGTAGCGGCCGTTCTGGCTGTTGATCAGGCTGTAGCGGACCAGCTCGTCCAGCGCGTCGGCCGACGGCCGCGCCATGAGGCTGGTCGCGGCGGGCTCGGTCACGTCCGGGCCGGGGTGCAGGCCCAGCAGCACGAACAGACGCGCCGCCACCGGGCTCAGCCATCCGAACGTCCACGAGAACACCGCCCGCACGCTGGTCAGCGGATCGTCGGTGTCCAACGCGTCCAGCGCGGCGTGTTCGAGTTCCTCCACGAGCACGCCGAGCGGGTGCTGGTCGAGCATCGCCCGTGCCGCCACCACGGCGAGTGCCAGCGGCAGTCCCGCACACAGCTCGACGAGCCTGGCGGCCGCCGCGGGTTCCTCGGCGACCCGGTGCGCGCCGACCCTGCCGCCGAAGAGCGTCATCGACTCCTCCGGTCCCAGCACGTCGAGCTGGAACGTCCGGTCCTGCGTGACCAGGCCGCGCAAGCGGTTGCGGGACGTGATCACGGCCAGACTCTGTGACCCGCCTGGCAGCAGCGGCCGCACCTGCGCCACGTCCCGGACGTTGTCGAGCAGCACCAGCACCCGCCGCCGCGACAGCAGCGTCCGGTAGCTCTCCAGCATCGCCTCGGTACCGGCCGGGACCTCGTCCGCGGGCACGCCGAGTGCCAGCAGGAAGTCGCGGGCGGTGCTGATCGGGTTCACCGGGGATCCGGTCGGATCGAACCCGCGCAGGTCGCTGTAGAGCTGCCCGTCCGGGAACCGGCCGGCGATCCGGTGCGCCCACTGCACCGCGAGTGACGTCTTGCCGATGCCACCGCTGCCGTTGATCACCAGCTGCCCGGACGCGCGCACGGCGTCGAGCCGGTCGAGTTCCCGTTCCCTGCCCACGAAGTGCGGCAACGCGGTCGGCAGCTGCCGGGGAACGTGGTGGTGCGACGGAACGAGCACCACCGTCGTGGGGACTTCTCCCGCCAGCACCTGCTGCTGCGCCTCCCGCAGCCGAGGTCCCGGCGTGACGCCTAGTTGCTCGCCCAGCACGACCGCGACCTCCTGGTAGGTCGCGAGCGCGTCCGCCTGCTGCCCGCCGCGGTGCAGGGCGAGCATCAGCTGCGCCCAGAACACCTCCCGCACCGGGTGCTGGCGGGTGAGCGTCCTGAGCTCCGGCACCAGTTCGGCCGCGACACCCCGCTCCAGGTCGTCGTCGATCCGCTTCTCCAGCGCTGCCAGCCGTTCCTCGACCAGCGCCGGCACGAGATCGCGGTGCAGCGACTCCGCCGGGACGTTCGCCAGCACCGGCCCGCGCCACAACGCCGTCGCCTCGGCGTGCTCACCCGCCCTCAGGTGGGCGCGGAACATGAGCAGGTCGAGCTGCTCCTGCCCGACCACGGCCGCGTAACCGCCCGCACCCGTCCGCACGCAGTTCGCCGCGCCGAGCGCCTGCCGCAACCGGGTCACGACCATGTGCACCGTCTTGCCCGCGCGGTCCGCGCTGGGCGGCGCCCCGTCCCACAGCCGTTCGACGATCTCTTCCACGGAGACGAACTCGTTGGCGCGCAGGAGAAGCGTGCCGAGCAGAACCCGGCACCGGCCGGCCGGGACGGTGACCGGGACACCGTCGAGCAGGACCTCGAGCGGCCCCAGGACGTGGTACTCGACTCGCACGTAGCCCCTCTCCCGCTCGGTGACCGAGCGCCGAGTGTAGGGGCGAGGACTCGGTGTGACCGAAGTGTGAGCGCCGCCGGGCACTGTGGTCATCAGCCGGAGCGATGAGCGTGACAGCGAAGTCTTGGGGGGCTGTCACGATCGCCGTGCTCCCTCCGGGCCGCCCCTCCCCAGTGGTGCGGTCCGGGAGGAAATCCGGTCATGGGGGGAACCGGACAGTCCCCTGCTGTTCGGTGAAGGCCCGCGGCTTCGGCTGCGGGCCTTATTTATTGCACCGGAAACCGGTGTCATCGAGATGCCAGCGGCGCGTGAGCGGTGTCCTGCAGAGTCCTGCCCAGCCGGTTCGGAAGAGTCAGAACTGGGGGTGACTCGACGGACCCGGTGCTGCCTCCCTCCCTCTTGGGCGCACCAGGTTCCGAGCCGGCGAACTGGAAAGGGCCCGCGGCTGATGCCGCGGGCCCTTTCCGTGCAACTGCGCCTAGTCCGACGGGAGCCAGGCGAACTGGATGCGCTGCTGACCGTGCTTGCGGGTCACCATCGTGCCCCGGCCGGGAGGCTGCGGCGACGGCTTCAGGTTGCCGATGATGTTGCCCTCCTCCTTCGAACCGGAACCGACGAAGATCGGCGCCGAGATCTCCTTCAGCTTGCCGATGATCGGGTCGTACATCGCGCGGGACGCTCCACCCATGCGGCGGACGACGACGACGTGCAGACCGACGTCCTTCGCCTGCGGGATGAACTCGGCCAGCGGCTGCATCGGGTTCGCGGCACCCTGCGGAGCGACCAGGTCGTAGTCGTCGACGACGACGAAGACCTCCGGGCCCTTCCACCAGGAGCGGTTCTTGAGCTGCTCCTGCGTCACGTCCGGGCCGGGCATGCGGTTCGCGAGCGAGCCGCGGACCTCCTGGACGTTCTGGGTGAACTGCGTGCCCGACACCGCGTAGCTGAGCAGGTGGTCGGTGTCGATGAAACCGAGCATCGTGCGGCGGTAGTCCGCGAGCAGGATCAACGCCTCGGACGAGGTGTAGCTCTGCATGATGCCGCGGACGATCGTGCGCAGGATGTTCGTCTTGCCGGACTCGCCGTCGGCCAGCGCGAGGAAGTGCGGGTCCGCGTCGAAGTCCAGGTAGACCGGCGCGAGCTCGTCCTCGTTGACGCCGACCGGGACCAGGTGGCCGCGGTTGGGGAGGATCTGCTGGACGTGCGCCATGAACTGCGCGTGGTCGAGCAGGTCGGGCAGCATCCGGACCTGCGGGGCGCGCGGGCCCTGCCAGGCCTGGTTCAGCTTGTGGCTGAGGTCCTGGACACCGGAGACCACCGTGCTCGCGTCCTGCGAGGTGTCGATGCGGGGCAGGCCGACGAGGTAGTGCAGCTTGCGTCCCGTGGCACCGTCGACGGTGATGCCGCGGCCGGGCCGGCCGGGCGGCACGTTGACCGCCACCTTGCGGTCGACCTCGGACTCGCTCGGGTCACCGAGCCGCAGCTCGAAGCGCGTGCCGAGGAGGTCCTTCATGGCAGGCCGGATCTCCGCCCACCGGCTCGCGCCGACGATCACGTGCACGCCGTAGGACAGACCCTGCGCGGCGAGCGCCTGGATCTGCGGCTCGACCATCTCGAACTCCTGGCGGAAGTTCATCCAGCCGTCGACGATCAGGAACGCGTCACCGAAGGAGTCGTCCTTGATCTCACCGCGACGCTTGCGGTTGCGGAACTCGCCCAGCTCGATGCGCTGGTCGCGCCAGCGGAGCTCGCGTTCCGCGATCAGGGTCTGCAGCTCGGCCACCATGCGGCGGACCTTGTCGACGTCGAGACGACCGGCGAAGCCACCGACGTGGGGCAGGTCCTCCATCGCGGCGAGCGAACCACCACCGAGGTCGATGAGGTAGAACTGCACCTCCTCCGGCGTGTGGGTGAGCGCCATCGACGCGACGAGCGTCCTGAGCATCATCGACTTGCCGGACTGCGGGCCACCGACGACCGCGCCGTGACCGGCCGCACCGGAGAAGTCCGCCCACAGCAGGTCGCGGCGCTGCTCGAACGGCTTGTCGACCACGCCCAGCGGGACCTGCAGCGTGCTGTTGGCCGGGTAGCCCGGCGACGTGAGACCGCGGTCGGGGGTCACGTCGAGCGGCGGCAGCATCGTGTCCATCGTCGGCGGCTCGTTGAGCGGCGGCAGCCACACCTCGTGCGCGGGCGGGCCCTGGCCGACGAGGCGGTCGACGATGAGCTCGAGCTGGGTCGGCTCGTTCGCGTCCTCCTTGACCGGCGCGGCCTCGACCTTGACCGGCTCGATCGGGCGCTCGGGCTCCTTCGGGATCTCGATGAAGTCCGGCACGAAGAAGCGCGGGCGCTTGTCACTGCGCACGGCCACCGACTCACCGGCGGACTGCATGCCGGCGGGACGGTAGGTGCCCGAGACGTAGAGCGCCTTGAACCTGGTCAGCGGCATGCCCTGCACGCTCAGGTAACCCGAACCCGGGATCGGCGGGAGCTCGTAGGCGTCCGGCACACCGATCGCCGCACGGGACTCCGCCGCGTTGAACGTCTTCAGACCGATCCGGTACGAGAGGAACGTGTCCAGACCGCGCAGCTTGCCTTCCTCGAGTCGCTGCGACGCGAGGAGCATGTGCATCTGCAGCGACCGGCCGACACGACCGATCTGCAGGAAGATGTCGATGAAGTCCGGCTTCGCCGTCAGCATCTCGGAGAACTCGTCGATGCAGATGAACAGCGCGGGCAGCGGATCGAGCTGGGCGCCGTTCTCACGGGCCTTCTCGTAGTCCCAGACGTTCTTGTAGTTGCCCTTCGCCAGCACCTCCTGGCGACGCGACACCTCGCCCTCGATGGCGTCCTTCATGCGGTCGACCAGGCTCAGGTCGCCGGCGAGGTTGGTGATCGTCGCGGCGACGTGCGGTGCCTTGTCCAGACCGAGGAACGTCGCACCACCCTTGAAGTCGACGAGGATCATGTTGAGCGCCGTCGACGAGTGCGAGGCCAGCAGGCCGAGCACCAGGGTGCGGAGGAACTCCGACTTGCCGGAACCGGTCGCGCCGATGCACAGGCCGTGCGGGCCCATGCCGTCCTCGGCCGCTTCCTTGATGTCGAGCTCGACCGCCTGGCCGTGCTCGCCGATGCCGAACGGGATGCGGTAGCGGTCGCGCTTGGGCCGCGGCCGCCACGCCTGCTGCACGTCGAACGTGATCGGGTCGCCGGGGATGCCCATGAACTCGAGCAGCGGCGGGTTGTTGGTCATCGCCAACGGGTCCTCGCCCGAGTCGCCACCGGCCTCACCGGCGGCACCCATGCGGTACGGCGAGAGCCGGCGGGCGAGCGCCTCGGACTCCACGATGGAGAGCCGGTCCGGCGCGCCGAACCACTCGACACCGCTCGCGGAACGGGCACCCAGCTGGTTGTTCTCGACGACCAGGCGCAGGCCGCGCCGCGCCGTCAGGTTGCCGAGGCACTCGTTGAGGTCCAGCAGCGTGACGCCGACCAGACCCTCCTCGAGGATGATCATCTCTTCGCGGCTGATGTCGCCGTCGTCGATGACGATCACGATGTGCGGCTGGTCGGGCGGCGGCGGGGCGTTGCGGGTGAACCGCTGGCGGTCGCGCAGGTTCTCGTCCAGCATCGCCTCGATCTCGGCGAGCGAGTTCGCCATCATGCGGCGCTGGCCGATGCCGTCGATGTCGGTGGGGTGCTGCGCGTGCGGCAGCCACTTCACCCACTCCCACAGCTGCTTGGTGCGGCCCGCGCTGACGACCGCGATCAGCAGGTCGTCCGGGGCGTGGAAGGTGACGAGCTGGGCGAGGAGGGCGCGCGCGAGGTCGCGGCGGTCCTCGATCTCGCCGAGCAGGCCGACCGCGGCGAACCCGCGCAGTGCGATGGAGATCGGGAGGTCGGGCACGAGCGAGTGGGCGCGCACGAAACGGCGCAGCGCCAGCGTCGCGATCGGTTCGAGCTCCTCGACGGGACCGGTCTGCGGCGGCACCAGGCGGGTGGCGAGGCGCTGCGAGCCCCGTCCCGCGCGCAGGTGGCAGAAGTCCGGGTCGTTCTGGCGGCGTTCCCACATGCGGCGGGTGGTGGCGAGCGACCACAGCATCTGCGGGTCCGGGTGCACCCACTCGCGTTCGGCGCGCTGCTCGTCGGCGGCCTCGCGGGCGCGGTCGCGCATCTGGCCGAGGTACCGCAGGTAGTCCTTGCGGTCCTCGTTCATCTCGGCTTTCTTCTGGCCCTTGCCCGAGCCCATGCCGCTCGCCATCATGCCGATGGTCGAGATCATCATCATGCCGGGCATGATCATCGCCGCGGGCTGCCGCGGCATGAACACGAGCATCATGCCCATCATGCCCATGGACGCGACGATCATGACGACGGGCATCGCCTTCATCATGATGTTGCCGGGGATGATCCGGGGGACCTCGGGTGGCGGTTCGAGGTGTACCTCACCGCCAGGAGGCCGGGGAGCAGCAAGGCGTGCCGTTCGCTTGAACTGCAGCGTGCTCAACTGACAGGCACCTCTTCGACTCGTTACGCCACCAGTAGCAACCGACACTATTGCGCATCCGCGCGCGTCACGAAGGTGGGTCGGGAAAAAACCCAGTCGAACGTGTTCTGCAAACGACACGTGCAAGAGACGTCGGTGCGGCCATACTAGGGCCGCCCGGCAACCGTCCGAGTGGACCAATAAGGTCGGGCACATTGTTTGCAAGGCTGATCTGACTTAGGGGGCCCTGGTGGCGACCGGTACGACGGTGTTCAGCCGTGTCACGGTGGTGGCACCTCGGACGCGTATCGACGTCGCGCTACCTGCCGACGTGGCGGTGGCCGATCTCCTGCCGATGCTGCTGGACATGGCGAGAGAGGCCACTCCGGACGGTGGCGTCCGGCACGGTGGCTGGTGCCTCGCCAAGCTCGGCGACAACCCGCTCGACCCGGCGCGCACGCTCGCGTCGCTCGGCGTCGTCGACGGTGAGCTGCTGCAGTTGCGGCGTCGCAACGAGAATCCGCCGCCGCCGTTGTACGACGACGTCGTCGACGCGATCGCGGAGTCCGATCCGGACTCGTTCCGGCCCTGGACCAAGGAGACCGCGCAGCGGTTCGGTCACCTGGCCGGCGCGCTCGCGCTGATCGCGTCCGCGGTGGCGTTGTTCCTGTCCGGGCCGGTCACGCAGGCCGGTTCCGGCAGCGGTATCGCGGCCGCCATCGCCGGTGGTGTCGGCGCGATCGCCATGCTGGCGGCGGGCGCGACCATCGCGCGGGCCTACAGCTCGGCGTCGACCGGTGTGCTGATCGCCGCGTGCGGTTCGCTGCCGCTGGCGTTCGTCGCGGGCTTCCACGCCGTGCCCGGTGTGGGCTTCAGCCCGAAGATGCTGCTCGCCTCCGCGCTGATGATGATCTTCGCGTGGGGCGGGATCCTGCTCATCGGGCAGGGCATCACGGTGTTCATCGCCGCGGCGACCGGCGGCACGCTCGTGGCGCTGGCGTTCCTCGTCTCGACGTTCGTCGAGCACCCGCTGTCCGGTGTGGCCGCCGCGACCGGTGCCGTGGCGCTCGCCGCGCTGTCGATGCTGCCGAGTCTCACGCTGCGGCTGGCCAAGATCCCGCCGCCCGTCGTGCCGACGAACGCCGAGGACCTCAAGGAGGACAGCGGCTTCCCGGAGTACGCGGTCATCGAGCGTCGCACGGCCGTCGCGCACGAGTACCTGACGGGCATGATCATCGGCACCGGCGTGGTCGCGGCACTGGCCGCCATCGTCGCCGCGTCCGCCGACACGGTCTGGGGCCCGATCTACGGCGTGGTCGTCGCGATCGTGCTGATGATGCGCGGCCGGGCGTACGCCAACGGCGCGCAGGCCGTCGCACTGCTGTCGACCGGCATGTTCGCCAGCGCCGGCATCCTGATCGGCTGGCTGATCTCGTCGACCTCGTTCAACCGCATCGCGTTCGTCTTCGGCGCGCTGCTGGTGCTGGGCGCGCTCGCGCTGGTGCTCGGTGTGATCTTCCCCGGCCAGAAGTTCTCGCCGCCGTTGCGCCGCACCGTCGACATCATCGAGGCGATCCTGATCGCCTCCGTGCTGCCGCTGGCACTGGCGGTCATGGACATGTACCAGGTGTTCCGAGGTCTGATCACGCTATGAGGGCCGGCATCAGGCGCACCACGGCGGCAGCGACCGCCGGACTGCTTCTGCTGACGGGGACGCTGCCACAGGCCTCCGCTCAGCCGTCGTCCACGTCGGCGACCACGCGGGCGAACTCGGTGCCGCCGGACCTGCCGGCCGGCACCCCGCCGCCCAACGACGACGGCAAGCCGGACGTCAAGTACGAGCGCACCTCGAAGGGGTGCGTGGAGTCCGACACCAAGAGCGAACTGATCGAGTACATGCCCTGGGGCCAGGTCTACCTGAACCTCGACCAGGCGCACCGGTTCGCCAAGGGCAAGGGCATCAAGATCGCGATCATCGACACCGGTGTCGACCCGCGCAACCCCCGCTTCGGCGGCAGGGTCCAGGGTGCCGGTGAGTACGTCTTCGGCAACGCGAACGGCACGGACGACTGCGACGGCCACGGCACCGAGGTCGCCGGCGTCGCCGCCGCGGCCAAGACCGAGGGCGACTTCGTCGGCGCCGCACCGGAAGCGACGATCCTGGCGATCCGCCAGACCAGCGACCGGTTCGAGTTCAAGGGCGACGCGAACAACGAGAAGCGCGCGTCGGCCGGCAAGGTCGGCACGCTCGCGATGGCCATCGTGCGCGCGGCGAACCAGGGCGCCAACGTCATCAACATCTCGCTGACGAACTGCAGCTCTCCCAAGCTCTTCAGCGATGACGACAAGAAGCTGCAGGCCGCGATCCGGTACGCCGTGGACGTCAAGGACGTGGTCATCGTCACGGCGGCCGGCAACCTGAGCGACCAGGGCACCGGCTGCGCCGCCCAGAACAACAACATGGACCAGAACAACGTCAACTCGGTGTCGTCGCCGGCGTGGTTCGCGAACGACGTGCTGTCGGTGGGATCCATCGCGCGTTCCGGCGACGTCTCGTCGTTCAGCGTCTGGGGTCCGTGGGTCAGCATCGCCGCGCCGGGTGAGGAGATCATCTCCGTCGACCCCAAGGGCACCGGCCTGACGAACGCGAACGTCACCGCGCAGGGCGTGCAGGACATCAAGGGCACGAGCTTCGCGTCCCCGTACGTCGCGGGGATCACGGCGCTGGTGCGCGAGCGGTTCCCGAAGCTCAAGGCGCGCCAGGTGATGGAGCGCCTCAAGGCCACGGCGCTGCACCCCGGCGGACTGACCGGCAAGGACAACAAGGTCGGCTTCGGCATGATCAACCCGGTAGCCGCGCTGACCGCGGTGCTGCCCGCCGAGGCCGCCGGTTTCAAGGCGCAGGAGCCGAAGGAGCTGACCACCAGCGTCACTCCGCCGCAGGGGCTCGACTGGCCGCCGATCATCGTGGCGCTGAGCGGCATCGGTGCCGGTGGCATCCTGCTGGCGCTGACGTTGTTCGTCCGCAACTCGCTCAACCGCAAGCGCAGAAGCACCGCGTAGCGTTCGGGACACGACGAGAAGGGCCCCGCCGGAACTCACCGGCGGGGCCCTTCTCGTTGATCTGGAGGAGTTTCAGTCGTCGTCACCGATCGTCTTCGGCGCGGCCTTCTTGGGTTTGCCGAGCAGATCGTCGATCGAGCCGGTCAGCCGCTGCTTCGGCTTGTGCTCCTTGTCGCCGCCCTGCTGCCCGCCACCACCCATGCCACCCATCATCGGCGCCATGCCGCCGCCCATCATGCCGCCGCCGGAAGCGGCCCCAGGACGGCCACCAGCGGCCGCGGCGGCCTGTCCGGCCCCAGCACCCTTGTCCGCCAGCGGAACCTGCTCAGCGACGCCTGTGGCGCCTCCGAACTGCATCGGCTGCTGGGCCGCGGCGGCAGGCGCGCCGACCGAACCGACTCCACCGGCACCCACACCGCCACCACCGCCGCCGACCGGGACGCCACCGGACGCGCCACCGCCTGACGCGGCACTGCCCGCGGCGGCCGTGGCCGAGGCCTTCGCCGGTTCGGGCATCTTCGTCTCGGGCTTGGCCGGCGCCGTGTAGGTCCAGTTCTGCTCGGGGTACTTGTGCTCCATCCGGACGGCCTCGAAGCCGCCGGCCTCACCGGAGACCCCGTCGCACAGCTTGAGGAACGCCTCCAGCACCTGCCGCGCGGACTCGTGCAGTTCGCGGACCGGGTGCTTGAGCTCCTCGATGTGCCTGATCGCGCGCTGGTCGCCCTCCATCGGCAACGAGGCCGTGCCGGACACCGAGTCGGCGGCGTCGGCGAGCACGTGCGCCATGTCCTGCACGATGACCCGCACGCCGTCCGCGGTCTCCTCCAGCGCGTCCGCCATCGCGTTCATCGCGTCGGACAGGTCGCCACCCGCGAGGCCCACCTTGCGCATGTGGTCGAGGAACGCGTCGGCGTCCTTGCCCTCCCACCGCGCGTCGACCCCGCCCAGCGGCTCGGAGACGTGCTTGTTGACCGCCTCGGTCACCTTCGCGGCCTTGCGCCAGCGTTCGGCTTCCTCGCGCAGGTCGTTCCAGTCGCCCACCAGCGGGTCGAAGAAGTCGTGCACGAGGTCCACGACACCGAGCTTGCGGCTCACCCGTGAGAGGTAGTCGAGCTCGGGACCGACCTCGGCCGCGATCTGCTTGCCGTCCTTGACCACAGCTCCCCCTACCGCCGGTCGGCCTTCTTGATGGCCTGCAAGCTCTCCTCGTCGCCCTGCCCGTGCTGCGCGGCGACGGCGTGCAGGCCCTTGGAAGCCGCGTCGAGCGCCTCACAGGCCCGGCCGAGCTGCGAGTTGAGCAGCTCGGCGGCACGCGCGTAAGCCTGGGCGGTACCGACGGTTCTGCCGATCTCGCCGAACGACTGCGGGCGCAGAGGGGACACCTTCATGGCGTCCCGCACCCGCCTCAGATCGTCCGTCGTCCCGTCGATGCGGTCGGCGTACTTCTCCAACCACTCGGCATCGACGCTGATCCGACCGGCCACGACTCTGTCCCCCCTACGAAAAACTCCGGGTGCGTTTCGTCGCATTCGACGGTGATGCACCCGGAGCGGTTCCGCTACTTCTGAGCTACTTCTGAACGGCCGCCTGCGGATCCTTGATGGTGCCCTTGGGCGCCGGGATCGAGTCGTAGCTGCGGTTGGCCTCGTTCTTGTTGAGCTGCGGTCCCATCGGCAACAGGCTCAGGATCTGGTTCGGAGCCGGCGGGAACGTCCCGTCGAGACCCAGCGCCGCCGCGGTGCCGCCGTCCGGTACGCCGTAGCGCACGCCGCGACCCGTCACGACCTGCACCGGTCCGGTGCCGAAGTCACCCTTGCCCTGGCTCGCCCGCACGACCGCGGCCTTGCCCGGCAGCATCAGGAACTGGTCGATGATCTCGCCGGCCGCACCCACCGCGTTCAGCTCGACCGGAGCCATGTCCTTGGGGCCGGGCAGCTTCGAGCCGATCGTGACCGTCGTGTGCTCGGCCTTGGTCTGCTCGGTGTAGTTGTCGGCCTTCCAGCCCAGGCACAGCACGGTGTTGCCGGCGTTCGCCTCGAGCGTGCTGGGGATCTGCTTCGGGAAGGAGTCGAGCTTCAGCGGGTTCTTCGGGTCCTTGTGGTTCGCGATCGCGCTCGGCGAGAGCCTGACCGACTTGTTGTTGTTCGAGTACGCCCAGCGCAGCAGGTCGCCGACGGTCTCGTCGACGGTCTGGAAGCCGTCCTCGAGCGCCACCATGGACTCGAAGCCGTTCTGCCGCTCGACCTGGACGACCTCACCGATCTTGACGGTGGTCTCGGTGACGTAGGTCGCCTGCTTGCCCTGGTTCGGGATGATCGGCGCGGCCAGCGGGGAGACCTCGGGGATCGTCGTGAGCAGCGCCGTGCTGATCGACCGCGCCTGCTTGCCGCCCAGCTTCAGGGCGTTGACGACCTTGTCGTTCTTGAGGTCCACCTCGGCGCGGACCGTCGACGACGAGATGTCGGTGCGGCTGTCCGGCTTCTTGTAGATCAGGTACGTCTTCTTGGCGCCGTTCTGCTGTTCCACCAGCACGGCTTCCTCTCCCAGCTGGGAGTTGCCCTCGCTGACACCCGCGATCACCGAGGTCTTGATCTCGTTCTCCGCCGCCTGGTTCTCGCGGAACTCGTCCAGGTTCAGGGTGTCGCAGACGGACCACTGCGCGTCGATCCGCAGGTTCTGCTTCGGCAGCACGTCCGGCGCGTCCGGCAGACCGGTGAGCCTGCCGCGCGGAAGGTTCGCCAGGGCCGACTCGCTCACCAGCTTCGGGATGCCGCCGGCCGCCTCCTGGGGAGCGCCCGCGGTGCCGGCCGGTGCGTCGCCGCCGCCCTGACCCTGCTGCGCGTCCGGGTTGTTGCGCGAGTACCAGAGCAGCCGGGCCGACGCCAGGTTCGTCATCGGGACCAGGCGCCGCGGCGCGCTGTCGACGACGTAGACCTGGCCGGTCTCCTTGCTGATGGCGATCTGGGTCTGGTCGTCCAGCCGCGGTGCCGGGCTGAAAAGACCGACCACGAGGAAGCCGATCAGACCGACTACGCCCAGCACCACACCCACCGCTGTCGCGCGCGAGTGGTTGCGCATGGGGTCGTGCAGCATCACAGCGTCTCTGCGGACAAGTGCTGACTGCATCCGCCGCAGGACGAATTGGTAGGCCTGGACCTGTGACTTGGTGGTGGGTGTTGATGCCATTCTCGGCTCGCTGCTCTCCCAGTCGCGGTACGGTTCGGCAGGATAGCCGGACGCAGGTTGCTCCGTGGGCCGGTTCGCCAAGCCCACCGACCATCGAGGGGAAAGAGACCACAACGGATGTCCGTGACCACTCCACATCCGCCCCGGCCCAACCCAGGGATGGCACGGCCGCAGGGACCCGCGGGTCCTGGCCAGCAGGCACCCGCGCCTCCGCGTCCGGTCGGGCGTGTCCGTCGCAGAGCCGCGGGCGTGAGCCTCGGCTCGTTGCCCGTGTCGAACGTAGTCACGATCGAGGTCGGTCTCGCCATCGCCCTCCTCGTGCTCGCGATCATGGGCGTCAAGGAGGCCAACGGCGCGCTGAACGTCGTCTCCGTCTCGATCGCCGGCGGTGTGCTCCTCATCGCACTGATCCTGGCGTTCACCCGATCGCGTGGTCGCTGGCTGACCCAGTGGATCGGCGTCCGGCTGCGCTACAACTTCCGGTCGCACACCCGCACCGCGAAGCGCCAGGAGCAGACGGAGTCCAAGCCCGGTGACGACGAGTTGCAGGTGCTCGGCCCGGAGGACCCGCGCGTCGCGTTGCTGCGCCTCGCGATCCCGGACCTGGTGATCGCCAAGGGCGTCGACCACGAACGCCGTCCGCTCGCGCTGTCGTGGCACGACGGCGTGTGGACCGCGGTGCTGCTGGTCGACCCGACGCCACCGCTGATCTCCGCGGTCGGCTCGGCGCCGTCACTGCCCCTGGGAGCGCTCACACCGTGCCTCGAGGACCGCGGTGTCGTGCTCGACGCGATCACCGTGATCTGGCACTGCTACCCCGGCAGCGCGGCACTTCCGCCGAACTCGCCGGCCATCAGCTCGTACATGGAGGTGCTCGGCCCGCTGCCCGCGGCGGCCCGGCGCACCACGTGGATCACGGTCCGGCTGGACCCGCGCCGCTGTGGCGAGGCGATCCGGGAGCGCGGCGGCGGCGTCGTCGGCGCACACCGCGCGTTGATCGGCGCGTTGTCCCGCGTCCGCAACGCCCTGGAGTCCGCCGGTGTGACGATCCGCCCGCTCGACTCGGACGAGCTGCTGCGCGCGGCGATCTCGTCGGCCGAGCTGACCGCGGCCGTCGGCAACACGAACCCGGTGTCGCTGCGGGAGAAGTGGAAGGGCGTCACCGCGGGTGGCGTCGGTCACGCGAGCTACGCGATCACCGGCTGGCCGTCGAAGGGCCTCAAGGGCAACCTGAACTCGCTGACCGGTGTGCGCGCTCTCTCGTCGACGCTCGCGATGTCCATCTCACCGTCCCGTGAGGACGGTCAGGTGTCGCTGCGCGGCCTGGTGCGGGTGTCCGCCCGCACGCCGAGCGAGTTGGACAGGGCCGAGGACCAGCTCTCGAAGCTGGGTGACAAGCTCGACATCACGCTGACCCCGTTGCGGGGCATGCAGCTCGCGGGTCTCGCCGCGACGCTGCCGCTGGGAGGTGTGGCATGAGCTCGTCGTCCCGTCTGCTCGACACGCGCGGCCGAGGCGCGGTGGCTCCGGAGTTCCTGGTGTCGCCGAACATGCTCGACCTGGTCAGCCCCAGCGGCGACCGCGGCGGCATGATGCTCGGCCAGGGCACGCAGGGCGAGCCGCTCAGCGTGTCCGTCCTGCGCCCGACGCCGACCCGCATGGTGGTCGTCGGCGGCCTGTACCTGGCCCGCCAGATCGCGTTGCGCGCCATGGCGACCGGAGCGTGGATCATCATCGCGACGGGCCGCCCGCAGGCGTGGCAGCCGGTCGTGCGCGCCGCGGGCCAGGGCCCGGACGGCCGTCCGTCTCAGTTGGTGCAGTTGCGCCGACTGTCCCCGGCGGACCTCCCGCGCCCGACCGAGGACATGCCGCTGCTCGTGATCCACGACGGCGGCCACGTCCCGCAGGAGCTGTTCCCGCCGCGCGCGGCGTGGCAGACCACGATGTACGTGCTGCCGTACCTGCACCCGCAGGCGTCGTCCACGGCGAACAACGCGGACCTCGTGCTGCTGCAGCGCCTCCCGATGGGCCAGGCCCAGCTCGCCGGCCAGATGTGGCGCCTGCGCCCGCAGATGTTCCAGCAGCTGACGCAGCTCAAGGACGACCAGGTCATCGCGATGGGCCAGGACATGTGGGCGCACCTGCGCCTCTACACGACCCCGGCCGAACAGCAGATCCTCGGAGCAGTGCGCCGAGGCGATTGAGACGCTCGGCAATATAGGCGAAACTTGCGCCCCGAACGGACAACCGTTCGGGGCGCAATTGTTTTGTAAAGAGATCAGCTGCACCAACTAATTCACATCACTGAGCAAATCTGTTGATTCGCCATTCGAAGGCAATTTCGTGGACCTTCTTGTGCGAAATCAGTCCGCGCCACTAAGAAAACTCTCACCTGCACAACCCTGCGACGAGGGAGCTTGCTGCTATGGGAGAATCGTGGGCCAGACGAGCGGCCGGAATCGGACTGGTGGCGGGCACTGCGCTCGTCCTGTCGTCCGTCTCCGCCACCGCTGCGCCCGAGGGGGAGATTCGCAACCTCGGTGCGTCCAACGCGGTGAAGGACAACTACATCGTCGTCCTGAAGGACATCAGCACGTCAAGCGCGGAGAACCTCAGCGCTAAGTACGGCGCGCAGGTGAAGCACACTTACAAGTCCGCTTTGCGCGGTTTCTCGGCGCAGATGTCCGAGACCCAGGCCAAGCGCCTGGCCGCAGACCCGGCCGTCGCCTACGTCGAGCAGGACGGCCAGGTCCGCATCTCGGAGACGCAGACCCCGACCCCGTCCTGGGGCCTCGACCGCATCGACCAGCGCACACTCCCGCTGGACAACAGCTACACCTACCCGAACCGCGGCGCGGGCGTCACCGCCTACATCATCGACACCGGCATCCGCCTCACCCACACGGACTTCGGCGGCCGCGCCGTGTCGGGAACCGACACCGTTGACAACGATGCCGACGCCACGGACTGCAACGGCCACGGAACCCACGTCGCGGGCACCGTCGGCGGCACGAAGTTCGGCGTCGCGAAGGACGTGAAGCTGGTAGCCGTCCGAGTCCTGAACTGCTCGGGCTCCGGCACCTTCGCGGGCGTCATCGCCGGCATCGACTGGGTCACCGCGGACGTCCAGGCCAACCCGGCCCGCAAGCCCGCGGTGGCCAACATGTCCCTCGGCGGCGGCGCCAACCAGACCGTCGACGACGCCGTGGCCCGCTCCATCGCCGCAGGCGTCACCTACGGCCTGGCAGCAGGCAACGACAACGGCGGCAACGCCTGCAACACCTCCCCGGCCCGCACCCCGGAAGCCATCACCGTGGGCTCAACGGACCGCACCGACGCCCGCAGCTCGTTCTCGAACCTCGGCACCTGCCTCGACATCTTCGCCCCAGGCCGCGACATCACGAGTGCCTGGCTCACGAACGACGAGGCCACCAACACCATCAGCGGCACCTCGATGGCCACTCCCCACGTAGTCGGCGCGGCGGCCGTCTACCTGGGCTCGGCCCCCACCGCCACCCCGCAGCAGGTCCGGGACGCCCTCGTCGACAACGCCAGCTCCGACGTTGTCACCTCCCCCGGCACCGGCTCGCCGAACAAGCTCCTCCAGATCACCGGCACGGCCCCCGGCAACCCCCCGGGCCAGTGCCCGGCAGTCACGAACGACACCGACACGGCCATCCCGGACGCCAGCGAGGTCAAGTCGGCAATCACCATCGCCGACTGCAACGGCAAGGCCAGCACCACCGGCTCCGTGAAGGTGGCCATCAAGCACACCTACCGGGGCGACCTGGAACTGTCCCTCATCGCCCCCTCAGGCACCGTGAAGGTCCTGAAGGTCTCCAGTGGCTCGGACGCAGCTGACGACGTCAACGCCACCTACGCGGTCAACGTGGCAGCCGAGGACGCCAACGGCACCTGGCAACTGCGAGTCCGCGACCTCTACCGCCAGGACACGGGCTACATCGACTCGTGGACGCTCGACATCTAAGCCAGCCGCACCACCCCTCGGAGCCCCCGGTCCCCCCGCCGGGGGCTCCTCCCTTTCCGAAGCAGGAGAGGGCCACCACAACGCAGGCAGGCTCACACAGGGGTCCCCTTGGATTCAGGATCCCCCGCGACCCAACCTAACGAGCAGGTCTGACACTCCCGCAAGCAAAGCGAGGGTGAGCGCCAGACCATCCGCGACGCCGAAGGCGAACAGTCAGAGCGCGCGCCACGCAAGCACCTGATCGATCGCGATGCCGAAGGCGAGCAGTTCTTACCAAGCGGGCAGGCGGTGGGGTCCCATCACGAGTCGCATCACAGCACTTGCTGCATGCGAGAAGGGGTGTCAACTCGACACGCTTTTCGTCGAGTTGACACCCCTTCTCGCATGTGGCCCGCTCTTGGTGCGGCTCGTGATGGGACCCCACCGCACCCCACACACCAAAGCAACACGCAGCCGCCCAAATCAACAGGCGTGCCATCTACCCGCGCGTGGCGTGGACCCCCTGATCAGATTGCCGGGGTCTGGGGCAGAGCCCCAGGGGAAGCACGCAACCGCAAGGTCGCCGCCCGCAAGGCGACCACGGACGGCAAATCCCAACGTCACGTGCTCAGAGGATCCGACAACGTCCGAACCCGCCGAGTCGCCTCAGCCCGAGCCGCCAACTCCGAATCCCCAGGAAAATCCACCCGCACCAGCGACAACCCATGAGCAGGAGCCACGGTGACCCCGCTGGCGCGCCCACTGAGCGACAACAACGAGGAAGGCCACTCAACCGCCTTCCTCCCCTCCCCAACAGCCAGCAACGCCCCGATGAGCGACCGAACCATCGAGTGGCAGAACGCGTCAGCGGACACGAACGCCGTGATCACGCCATCAACCTCGGATCGCACCAGCTCAAGCCGCTGCAGCTCCCGGATGGTCGTGGCCCCCTCACGCCGCTTGCAGAACGCGCAAAAGTCGTGCTCCCCCAGCAAAAGCCCAGCGGCAACGTTCATGGCGCCAACGTCCAGCGGACGAGGCCAGGCCAGGGTGTCCAACCGCCGCAACGGATGCGCGCCGAAGTCAGCATCCGAAACCCGGTACTCGTAGTGCCTCCGCAAGGCAGAAAACCGAGCGTCAAAGGCGACAGGCACCACCCGAGCACCGAACACCCGCACATCGGAGGGCAACGCCCGAGCCAACCGCTTGGGCAACGCATCAACATCAACCGACGAAGGCAGATCAGCGTGTGCAACCTGCCCAGACGCATGCACCCCGGCATCGGTGCGCCCGGCCACGGTCAGCGAGACGTCCTCCCGCAGCACCATCGAGAGCGTGTCCTCGAGAACGCCGCAAACGGTCCGCCGCGAAGGCTGCCGAGCCCAGCCGGAGAACTCGGTGCCGTCGTAGCCCAGGTCGAACCGCACACGAACAAGCCCGCCGCCCCCAGCAAGGGGAGCGGCGGGCTCGTCAGCGGTCGAACCGGTCAGGACTTGTCCTTCGACTCGTCCTTGGCCTCGTCGTCCTTCGCCTCTTCAGCCTCAACGGCCTCAGCGGTCGGCTCGCCGTCAACCTCGACGGCGTCCTCGGCCTTGGTCTCGTCGGCGTCAGCCTCGACGACAGCGGCCTCGGCCGGCTTCTCGTCCTTGGCGAACTTGGTCTTGCGCGCAGCCTCGGCCTCGGTGGAGACGAGCTTCTGCTGCACCAGCTCGATGATGGCCATGGGGGCGTTGTCGCCCTTGCGCGCCAGCGTCTTGGTGATGCGGGTGTAGCCACCGGAGCGGTCGCTGAAGAACGGACCGATCTCGGCGATCAGCTTGTGCACGACGTCCTTGTCGCGGATCACCTTCATGATCTCGCGACGGTTGTGCAGGTCGCCGGCCTTGGCCTTGGAGATGATCTTCTCGGCGTACGGACGCAGCCGCTTCGCCTTGGCCTCAGTGGTCTTGATCCGGCCGTGCTGGAACAGCGCCGTCGCCAGGTTGGCGAGCAGCAGCCGCTCGTGCGCCGGAGACCCACCGAGCCGGGGGCCCTTGGTAGGGGTGGGCATCGCTTGCTCCTGTAGTAACTAAAAGAGATCCTCTAGCTCTGAATCAGAGCGTCAGAGCTGCTCGGTCTCCGCGTAGTCCTGACCGTCGTCGTGCGGGTCCAGGCCGGTACCGGCGCCCCAGCCCGTGTCACCGGGGTGGTAGTCGGCAGCAGCCGCGGACGGGTCGAATCCAGGAGGCGAGTCCTTCAGGGCGAGACCGAGGCCGACGAGCTTCATCTTGACCTCGTCGATCGACTTCGCACCGAAGTTGCGGATGTCCAGCAGGTCCGCTTCGCTGCGCGACACGAGCTCGCCGACGGTGTGGATGCCTTCCCGCTTCAAGCAGTTGTAGGAACGGACCGTGAGGTCCAGATCCTCAATAGGCATCGCGAACGCGGCGATGGTGTCGGCCTCGGCCGGCGACGGGCCGATCTCGATGCCCTCGGCGTCGATGTTCAGCTCGCGAGCGAGACCGAACAGCTCGACCAGGGTCTTACCCGCGGAGGCAACTGCGTCCCTCGGAGTGATCGAGGGCTTGCTCTCCACGTCGAGAATCAGCTTGTCGAAGTCCGTCCGCTGCTCGACACGCGTGGCCTCGACCTTGTACGTCACCTTGAGAACCGGCGAGTAGATCGAGTCGACGGGGATGCGGCCGATCTCGGCGCCCGCCTGCTTGTTCTGGACAGCCGGGACGTAGCCGCGACCGCGCTCGACGACGAGCTCGATCTCCAGCTTCCCCTTGCCGTTCAGGGTCGCGATGTGCAGGTCGGGGTTGTGCACGGTGACACCGGCCGGAGGCACGATGTCGCCCGCGGTCACCACACCAGGGCCCTGCTTGCGCAGGTACATGGTCACCGGCTCGTCCTCTTCGGACGAGACGACGAGCTCCTTGAGGTTCAGGATGACGTCGGTGACGTCCTCCTTCACCCCGGGAACCGTGGTGAACTCGTGCAGCACGCCGTCGATGCGGATGCTCGTGACAGCAGCACCGGGAATCGACGAGAGCAGCGTGCGGCGGATCGAGTTGCCGAGCGTGTAGCCGAAGCCCGGCTCCAGCGGTTCGATGACGAACCGGGAACGGGTCTCGGAGACCGCTTCCTCGGCGAGCGAGGGGCGCTGGGAAATCAGCACTGGATTCAACCTTTCGACAACGACGCCCGCTATTTGACGCCGTCAACAACAGCCAGCCACGAAGACCGGCAAACGCACTCGGCACACCCTTCGCGCCGATGCGGGACCCGACCCGAGCCACCGTCCAAAGCAGACGGTGGCTCGGAGAGGATCACTTCGAGTAGAGCTCGACGATGAGCTGCTCGGTGACAGGCGTGTCGATCTGCGCGCGCTCGGGCAGCTGGTGCACGAGGATGCGCAGGTTCGAGGCGACGACCTGCAGCCAAGCGGGAATCGGGCGGTCACCGAAGGACGCGCGAGCAGCCTCGAAGGGCAGCGTCGGCATGGACTTCGGCTTCACGTCGATGATGTCGAACTTCGACACCTGGTAGCTCGGGATGTTCACCTTGTGGCCGTTGACCAGAAAGTGCCCGTGGCTGACCAGCTGGCGAGCCTGGCGACGCGTGCGGGCGAGGCCCGCGCGGTACACCACGTTGTCGAGGCGGGCCTCGAGGATCTGGAGCAGGTTCTCGCCGGTCTTGCCGGGGCGACGAACCGCTTCCTTGTAGTAGCGGACGAACTGCTTCTCAAGGACGCCGTAGGTGTAACGAGCCTTCTGCTTCTCCTGGAGCTGCAGCAGGTACTCGGACTCCTTGACCCGACCGCGGCCGTGCTGGCCGGGCGGGTACGGACGGCGCTCGAACGCCTGGTCCCCACCAACGAGGTCAACCTTGAGGCGACGCGAGATACGCGTCGCAGGTCCCGTGTAACGAGCCATTAGTTCTTACTCCTCCCCGTGCCTCAGACCCGGCGCCGCTTGGGCGGGCGGCAGCCGTTGTGGGGCTGCGGGGTCACGTCCTGAATGGTGCCGACCTCGAGACCGGCGGCCTGCAGCGAACGGATCGCGGTCTCGCGGCCGGAGCCGGGACCCTTCACGAACACGTCCACCTTGCGCATGCCGTGCTCGGCGGCCTTGCGGGCGGCGTTCTCGGCAGCCATCTGCGCCGCGAACGGCGTGGACTTGCGCGAGCCCTTGAAGCCCACGTGGCCGGCGGACGCCCAGCTGATCACGTTGCCCAGCGGGTCCGTGATGGACACGATGGTGTTGTTGAACGTGCTCTTGATGTGCGCCTGGCCGTGCGAGACGTTCTTCTTTTCCTTGCGCCGGATCTTCTTGACCCCGGCGCCCGTGCGGGACTTCGGTGGCAAAACGAGCTCCTAAGTTGAGGGCAGTAGACGCGAGGTCTTACTTCTTGCCGGCCTTCTTCTTGCCGGCGACAGTCTTCTTCGGACCCTTGCGGGTACGGGCGTTCGTCTTGGTGCGCTGACCGCGAACGGGCAGGCCGCGACGGTGCCGAAGACCCTCGTAGCAGCCGATCTCCATCTTGCGACGGATGTCGGCCTGAACCTCACGGCGAAGGTCACCCTCGACCTTGTAGTTCGTCTCGATGTGGTCCCGCAGCTTGGCGAGGTCGTCGTCCGTCAGATCCTTCACCCGGAGGTCCGGGGAGATCTCCGTGGCGGCGAGCAGCTCCTTGGAGCGCGTACGACCGATGCCGAAGATGTAGGTGAGCGCGATCTCCATCCGCTTTTCGCGGGGGAGGTCGACGCCAGCGAGTCGTGCCATGTGGCGATTAACTCCTGTCGATTACTTCCAGGTCTGCTCCTCGCCCAATTCCGGTGACTGACTCGCTATGTCGTTCCGGCTGCTCTCACAGCCGGTGTCCCGGCCCCGGCCTGGAATCCGGGGGTGTCCGCACGCTGGAAGCCCTGCGTGCGGTAGGTGCGAGGAGATTCTCGTTACTGCGTCATCGAGGATCTCGACGAGCGCGCGGTGGAGCTGCTCAGCCCTGGCGCTGCTTGTGGCGCAGGTTCTCGCAGATCACCATGACCCGCCCGTGACGGCGGATCACCTTGCACTTGTCGCAGATCTTCTTGACGCTCGGCTGGACCTTCACGCCTGAGATCTCCTGCTACTGGAGGTCACTTGTAGCGGTAGACGATGCGCCCGCGGGACAGGTCGTAGGGCGAGAGCTCCACGACAACCCGGTCCTCAGGGAGGATGCGGATGTAGTGCTGTCGCATCTTGCCGCTGATGTGCGCGAGTACCTTGTGACCGTTCTCCAACTCGACCCTGAACATCGCGTTGGGGAGCGGCTCGACTACGCGGCCCTCGACCTCAATGGCCCCGTCCTTCTTGCCCATGTCCTCCGCGTTTCGTGACAGTTGTAATAACCTTTGGACGCGCGTCAGCCCGGTTCGATCTCACCTGCAAGGGCATGACTGAACCGGCGCGACTGGTGCGCCACCTGACCAGTGTACGCAGTTCACAGCGGCAACCCAAATCGGGTCCGCTCAGGGCCGCTGCCGGGCTGCGCACCCCGTTCGAGCACGGGCCGCAGCCGCGCGATGTCGTTGATCTCGGACTCGTGCCTGCCGAGCACGGACTTCAACGTCCGCAGGCGCTGGGCCGCGGTCCTGGCCCCGTACGCGGTGTCGTCGGAACACCTCTGAGCTGCGTTGTTGAGCGCGGCGTCGCCGGATCCGATGCCGTAGCTCACCGGACTCGGCTCGCCTGGTTCGCGTTGGATGAACCCCGCACGGTCGAGGCAGTGCAGCAACGTCGCCGCGGTCGCCCGTGTCTCCGCGGCCTCCGGACCTGACTGGAGCAGGGCGTCCCACTCCCGCACGACGACGTCGTGCAGCACCGTGATGCGACTCACGGCGTCGACGTACTCCCACGACGCGGAGGCACGGACGCTGCCCCCGCAGCCGCCGTCGACCGGCGGCGGCGGGCTGATGAAGTTCGGGCGCCAAACGACGACGTCGGAGAACGGCGGTGAGCAGCCCTCGGTCGCCGCGATGGCATCGGCCAGGAAGATCCGGTCGGCGATCCGCTCCGCCGGCACGTCCTGGTAGGTGAAGTCGGTGGCCGGCTTAGAGGCAGCACAGCCTGCAAGTGGAATCAGAAGCGCGGACAGGACGAAACGGGTTACCCCCACAATGCCCCCAAGCATTGGACTCGTTCGTCACCACGACCGTATCGAGGCTGACAAACGAAATAACCCCGCTCACCGGGCAGGTGAGCGGGGTCATGTCCAAAACCGTTGGGGCGCTTAGCCTTCCTCGGGCGCGGTGAGCACCCAGGGACCGTCCTCGGTGATCGCGACGCTGTGCTCCCAGTGCGCGGCACGCGTGCCGTCGAGCGTGATGACGGTCCAGCCGTCCTCGAGCTCCTGGGAGTCGTCGGTGCCGAGCGTCAGCATCGGCTCGATCGCGATGGCCATGCCGACCTTGAGCCGCGGGCCCTTGCCCGGCTTGCCGAAGTTCGGCAGGAACGGCTCCATGTGCATCTTGGAACCGATGCCGTGGCCGCCGTAGTCCGCCACGACGCCGTACTCGATGCCGTCGCGCTCCCCCGACTCGATGGCCGAGGACTCGATGGCGAACGAGATGTCGGTGAGCCGGCCACCGGGCACCGCGGCCTCGATGCCCGCGAGCATCGACAGCCTGGTCGCCTCGGACAGCTTGTGGTCCGCGGGAGACAGCGTGCCGACGCCGACCGTCACGGCCGAGTCGCCGTGCCAGTCGTCGAGGATCGCACCGCAGTCGATGGAGATCAGATCCCCTTCGGCCAGCACCTGCGTCCTGCTCGGAATCCCGTGGACGATCTGCTCGTTCACCGACGCGCAGATGCTCGCCGGGAAGCCGTGGTAGCCCTTGAACGACGGGATGGCGCCGGCGTCGCGGATGGTCTGCTCGGCGATCTCGTCGAGCTCCCACGTGGAGACCCCGGGCTTCACCGCGTCGACGACGTTGCGCAACGCCCGTGCCACGACCAGGCCGGAGGCGCGCATGGCCTCCAGCTGGCCGGGGGTCTTGATCTCGATCTTGCTCATGCCTTCACTACCTGTTGCACCTGAAATGACGGAGCGGAGCCGGTCAAGCAGTCCACCTGTCACTTCTCGTCGCGCAACGAGCCGAGCGCGGCAAGCGCCCGCTCGCTGATCTCGTCGATCTCGCCGACCGCGTCGATGGAGATGACCTTCTCCGCGTAGTAGCTCAGCAGCGGCGCGGTCTCGTTGCGGTACACCTGCTGGCGGTGCCGGATGACTTCTTCCTTGTCGTCCGTGCGCCCGCGTGCGAGCAGCCGCTCCACCACGACGTCCTCGTCGACCCGGAACTCCAGCACCGCGTCGAGCGAGTGGTCGTCGACAGCGAGGAACTCGCCCAGCGTGTCGGCCTGGGCGACGTTGCGGGGGAACCCGTCGAGCAGGAACCCGTCCGCGGCGTCGGACTCGGCCAAGCGCTTGCGCACCATCTCGTTCGTGATGGAGTCCGGCACGAGAGCGCCCTCGTCGAGGATGCTCTGCACCTCCAGCCCGAGCTCGGTCTGGTTGCTGATGTGTGACCGGAAGAGGTCGCCCGTCGAGATGTGCGGCACGCCGAGCTTGCGGCTCAGAACTTCGGCCTGGGTGCCCTTGCCCGCACCGGGCGGGCCAACGAGAACGAGTCGCATCTAGCGGAGGAACCCTTCGTAATTGCGCTGCATGAGCTGGCTCTCGATCTGCTTCACGGTGTCGAGACCGACACCGACCATGATCAGAACCGCGGTGCCGCCGAACGGGAAGTTCTGGTTCTGGCCGTCACCGGTCAGGTCCAGGAACAGGTTCGGCAGGATCGCCACGATGCCGAGGTAGAGCGAACCGGGAAGCGTGATGCGGCCCAGCACGAACTTGAGGTACTCGGCGGTCGGGCGTCCAGGACGGATGCCGGGGATGAAGCCACCGAACTTCTTCATCTCGTCAGCGCGCTCGTCCGGGTTGAACGTGATGCCGACGTAGAAGTACGTGAAGAAGACGATCAGCAGGAAGTACGCGGCGATGTGCACCCAGCTCGACTGCTTGACCAGATAGGTCTGGACGAACGTGGAGAACCAGTTCGTCTCGGTCGAGGAGCCCTGGGTGAGACGCACGATCAGGTCCGGCAGGTAGAGCAGCGACGAGGCGAAGATGACCGGGATGACGCCGGCCTGGTTCACCTTGAGGGGGAGGTAGGTCGACGTGCCGCCGTACATGCGGCGACCGATCATGCGCTTGGCGTACTGCACCGGGATGCGACGCTGGGCCTGCTCGACGTAGATGACGCTCGCGATGATGATCAGCGCAGCCACGATCACGAGGGCGAACGTGAGCTTGTCCTTGTCGAGGATGTTCTTGCCCTCGGCCGGGATGCGGGCGGCGATACCGGTGAAGATCAGCAGCGACATGCCGTTGCCGATGCCCTTCTCGGTGATCAGCTCACCCAGCCACATGATGACCGAGGTACCGGCGGTCATGGTGATGACCAGCACGATGAGGGTGAAGATGCTGTCCTTGCCGGGAATGACGTCCTGGTCGCACTCACCGAACAGCTGCCCGCGCACCGCCAGCGCCACGAGACCGGTCGACTGCAGGATCGCCAGCCCGATCGTCAGGTACCGCGTGTACTGGGTCAGCTTGCCCTGACCAGCCTGTCCTTCCTTCTTCAACTGCTCGAACCGCGGGATGACCACGGTGAGCAGCTGGATGATGATGCTCGCGGTGATGTAGGGCATGATGCCCAGCGCGAACACGGACAGGTTCAGCAGCGCGCCACCGCTGAACAGGTTGATCAGCGAGTAGATGTTCTGACCTTCGAGCGCTTCAGCACACGCCCGCACGTTCTTGAAGGACACGCCCGGCGCGGGCATGGTCGCACCAAGCCGGTACACAATGATGATCCCGAGCGTGAACAGGATCTTCTTGCGTAGATCCGGCGTCGCGAGAGCCGAGCGGAATGCGCCGAGCACGCGAACCTCCTGAGCGTTGCCGACCCCCAGGGACCGGCACATGCGGTAGTTGGCAGGCCGAGTCAGGTAGCCACGACCAAGCAACCCGGAGGACATCCGGGTTCAGCAGGCAACACTAACAGCCCCCAACGAGCTGGTCGTACCCAGTGGCCAATCACAGGTTTCAACTCGTTGATCTCTGACCACACCACTAGGCCATCCGGGTCAGTTCCCGCTGCAAATCCGTGCTACGACCGGCTTTTACGCCGTCCGCGAACGTCCGCCGGCCCCTCGAAGTTCCCCCGAGAAATATCCGCAAAGCGAACCCCGCACCAAGCCCGAGGACGTCACCAACCGCCCGCGCTTGCACAGGGCCAGGCAACGAAACGACCCGCGCGGTGCCATCCGCCGCCCGCCAACGCAAGCCGACCCCGCGCGGCCCCCTTGGTGCCATCGCAACCGGCACCGCGCGGTGCCACCAGACGCCCAACAACGAAAGCAACCACGGACGAAGCCTGGCGGCGCGATGCCGAAGGCGAGCCGTGTGAACCTCTACCGCCTGGGTAGCGGTAAGCCCCGCTCATGGCGATTGGGGCTTGACCTTGAGGGGCTGGGTGCCACCCTGTCTGGGCTCGGCCGGGGCGCTTTAATCCCCGGCTTTGAGGCCGACTACGCGCCCAGCTAGAGGCTCAAGGTCAAGCCCCAATCGCAACCCCGCACTTCGTCACTGCCTGATGGACCACCCTCGCAAGGCGACGGAACGTCAGGAACGCGACCAACCCCGCTGGAACGGCAACGGCCCGCACGCAACAAGACCCGCACACGCAGCCCCACCGGACACGCCAAAGGGCCCCGAGGCAAAGCCTCAGGGCCCTTCAGACACGTTCTAAAACAAGAACGTCAGGACGCCACGGTGGAAGACCCACCAGCGGCGGCCAGCTTCTCCACAGCGGTCTTGGAGAACTTGTCAGCCGTGACGTCCAGCTTGACGCTGACGTCACCGTCACCCAGCACCTTGACGAGCGAGCCCTTGCGGACCAGCCCGGCCAGCACCAGCGCGGGAACGTCCACCGAGCCACCCTCCGGGAAGGAGGCAGCGATCGAGGAAACGTTCACGACCTGGTACTCGGTGCGGAACGGGTTCTTGAAGCCCTTGAGCTTCGGAAGCCGCATGTGCAGCGGCATCTGGCCACCTTCGAAGCGCGGCGAGACGTTCTTGCGAGCGCCCGTGCCCTTCGTACCGCGGCCGGCGGTCTTGCCCTTGGAGCCTTCACCACGACCAACGCGGGTCTTGGCGGTCTTGGCACCGGGGGCGGGACGCAGATCGTGGATCTTGATGGTCACGACTGGACCTCCTCAACAACCACCAGGTGGCGCACGGCGTTGATCAGGCCGAGAACCTGGGGGGTGTCCTCACGCACGACCGACTGACGGATCTTGCGCAGCCCGAGGGTGCGCATCGACTCGCGGTGGTTGTGCTTGGTACCGATGGTGCTCTTCACCTGGGTGATCTTGAGCTGAGCCATGATCACACCCCCTGACCCGCGCGAGCGCGGATCATGCCGGCGGGAGCGACGTCCTCGAGGGGCAGGCCACGACGGGCCGCGACCTCTTCGGGACGCTGCAGGCCCTTGAGGGCCGCCACGGTCGCGTGCACGATGTTGATCGCGTTGTCGGAGCCCAGGGACTTCGACAGCACGTCGTGCACGCCGGCGCACTCGAGGACGGCGCGGACAGCGCCACCCGCGATGACACCGGTACCGGCCGAGGCCGGACGCAGCAGGACCACACCAGCGGCCTTCTCACCCTGGATCGGGTGGGGGATGGTGCCGGCGATGCGAGGCACGCGGAAGAAGTTCTTCTTCGCTTCCTCGACACCCTTGGCGATGGCCGCGGGAACTTCCTTGGCCTTGCCGTAACCGACGCCGACCATGCCGTCGCCGTCACCCACCACGACGAGCGCGGTGAAGCTGAAACGACGACCACCCTTGACCACCTTGGAGACGCGGTTGATCGCAACCACGCGCTCGAGGTGGGGGGTCTTCTCCTGGGCCGCGCCGCCGCGGCCGCCGTCACGACGGTCGCGGCGCTCTCCGCGCTCGCCCCCGCCGCCTTCGCGACGCGTACGTCCTGGCATCAGGCGTCCCTCTCAATTCCGGTGATGATCATTGTCAGAACTCCAGCCCCGCCTCGCGAGCGGCGTCAGCCAGAGCCGCGATGCGGCCGTGGTACGCGTTGCCACCGCGGTCGAAAACGACCGCCGTGACGCCGGCGTCCTTGGCGCGGGCCGCGGCCAGCTGGCCGACCTTGGCCGCACGGGCCTTCTTGTCGCCGTCCAGGGCACGGACGTCGGCCTCCATGGAGGAAGCGGACGCGATCGTGTGGCCCTTGAGGTCGTCGATGATCTGCACGGTGATGTGCTTCGACGAACGGTGCACGGCCAGGCGCGGACGCTCGGCAGTTCCGTTGACCTTCTTGCGGAGGCGGAAGTGGCGACGGGCCTTCGCAACACGACGCCTGGTGGAGATGTCCTTGCCCACCGGCTTGCGCTTCGTAACAGTCGACTCGCTCATGTCACTTACCCGTCTTTCCGACCTTGCGACGGATCTTCTCGCCCGAGTAACGGACGCCCTTACCCTTGTACGGGTCGGGCTTGCGCAGCTTGCGGATGTTGGCGGCGACCTCACCGACCAGCTGCTTGTCGATACCCGAGACGGAGAACCGGGTCGGGGTCTCGACCGCGAAGGTGATGCCCGCGGGGGCCTCCACCTTGACGGGGTGCGAGTAACCGAGCGCGAACTCGAGCTCAGAGCCCTTGAGCGCGACGCGGTAACCGACGCCGTGGATTTCCATCTTCTTTTCGTAGCCCTGGGTCACGCCGACGACCATGTTGTGCACGAGCGTGCGCGACAGGCCGTGGAGCGCGCGGTTGCGGCGCTCGTCGTTCGGGCGCTTGACCTCGAGAGTGCCGTCTTCGGCCTTCTCGACGATGATCGGCTCAGCGAGCGTGAGCGTCAGGAGACCCTTGGGGCCCTTGATGCTGACGTCCTGGCCGGCGATGTTCACGTCGACCCCGGAGGGGACAATGATCGGCTGCTTACCGATGCGCGACATGTCTACTCCCCCTTACCAAACGTAGGCGAGGACTTCTCCGCCCACGCCTGCCTTGTTGGCCTGACGGTCGGTCATGAGACCGCCAGAGGTCGAAATGATCGCCACGCCGAGGCCACCGAGAACTCGGGGCAGGCCGGTGGACTTCGCGTACACGCGCAGACCGGGCTTGGACACGCGGCGGAGGCCGGCGATGCTGCGCTCACGGTTCGGGCCGTACTTCAGCTCGACGACCAAGTTCTTGGCCACCTCGCCGTCCTCGTCGCGGTACGAGGCGATGTAGCCCTCGCGCTTGAGGATCTCGGCGATGTTCGCCTTGATCTTGGAGTGCGGCATCACGACCTTGTCGTGGTAAGCCGAGTTCGCGTTCCGCAGACGAGTGAGCATGTCTGCGATGGGATCGGTCATCGTCATGGTGACCTGGTCAACCTTTCTCGCTGCGGTTCACCGGCTCAGGGTCCAGACCCGCCCTCCCCGTGAAGGGAGGGACAGGACGGTCGTGTGCGGGCCTACAGCGAAGTAATGGAGCTTTGAATTACCAGCTGGACTTGCTCACGCCAGGCAGCTCACCGCGGTGAGCCATCTCGCGCAGGCAGATCCGGCAAAGGCCGAACTTGCGGAACACCGCGTGAGGGCGGCCGCAACGCTGGCACCGGGTGTAACCCCGGACCTTGAACTTCGGCTTCTTCGCGGCCTTGTTGATCAACGCCTTCTTGGCCATCGACTCAGTTCTCCTTGAACGGGAAGCCCAGGTGCTTCAGCAGCGCCCGGCCCTCCTCGTCGTTCGTGGCGGTGGTGACGACGGTGATGTCCATGCCGCGAGGCCGGTCGATAGCGTCCGGGTCGATCTCGTGGAACATCGACTGCTCGTTCAGACCGAACGTGTAGTTGCCGTTGCCGTCGAACTGCTTGCCCGAGAGGCCGCGGAAGTCGCGGATACGGGGCAGCGCGATCGTCAGCAGACGGTCGAGGAACTCCCACATGCGGTCGCCGCGCAGCGTGACGCGCGCACCGATCGGCATGCCCTCACGCAGCTTGAACTGCGCGATGGACTTGCGGGCCCGACGAACCTCGGGACGCTGGCCGGTGATGATCGAGAGGTCCTTGACGGCACCCTCGATCAGCTTGCCGTCACGGGCGGCGTCGCCGACGCCCATGTTGACGACAACCTTCACAACGCGCGGGATCTGCATCACGTTGTCGAAGTTGAACTGCTTGTGCAGCTCGCCGGCGATCTCGGCGCGGTAACGCGTCTTGAGCCGCGGGATGATCTTCTCTGCGGTGGTCATGATCAGATGTCCTTCCCGTTACGACGGGAAATGCGGACCCGCTTGCCCTCGTCGTTCGTCCGGTAACCAACACGGGTCGGCTTGCCGTCCGCGTCGACCACCATCACGTTGGAGACGTTGATCGGAGCTTCCTGGGTCACGATGCCACCAGACTGCGCGCCCCGCTGGGTCTGCGTGATCTTGGTGTGCTTCTTGATCCGGTTGACGCCCTCGACCAGGACCTTGCCGTTCTCCGGGTAGGCCTGGATGACCTTGCCCTTCGCGCCCTTGTCCTTGCCGGCGATAACGACGACCGTGTCGCCCTTCTTCACCTTCATGGTCAGAGCACCTCCGGAGCCAGCGAGATGATCTTCATGAACTTCTTGTCGCGCAGCTCACGGCCGACCGGGCCGAAGATGCGGGTGCCGCGGGGCTCGTTGTCGTTCTTGATGAGCACGGCGGCGTTCTCGTCGAAGCGGATGTACGAGCCATCCGGACGGCGACGCTCCTTGACGGTGCGGACGATGACGGCCTTGACGACGTCACCCTTCTTCACACCGGCACCGGGGATCGCGTCCTTGACGGTCGCGACGATGATGTCGCCGATGCCCGCGTAGCGGCGGCCGGATCCACCGAGAACACGGATGCAAAGGATTTCCTTCGCACCAGTGTTGTCGGCGACACGAAGCCGCGACTCCTGCTGAATCACTTAACTTGCTCCTTGACCATTCCTGGCCCGCCGGATTTCCGACCCGACGGGCTCGGTCTGTCTAGAAAGGACTACTTGGCCTTCTCGAGGATCTCGACGAGCCGCCAGCGCTTGGTCGCCGACAGAGGCCGGGTCTCCATGAGCAGCACGCGGTCGCCGATGCCCGCCGCGTTCTCCTCGTCGTGCACCTTCACCTTGGTGGTGGAGCGCATGATCTTGGAGTAACGCGGGTGCTTCTTGCGGTCCTCGAGCGCCACGACGATCGTCTTGTCCATCTTGTCGGACACGACGAGGCCCTCGCGGACCTTGCGGTCGTTGCGCTTCTCGGTCTGGACTTCGTTGCTTTCGGTCATGCCGCACCCTCACCAGTGGAATCCGGCGAAACGGAGAGCCCGAGCTCCCGCTCCCGCATCACGGTGTAGATCCGGGCGATGTCATGCCGGACCGTGCGCAGCCGCCGGTTGTTGTCGAGCTGGCCCGTGGCCATCTGGAAGCGAAGGTTGAACAGCTCTTCCTTCGATTCCTTCAGACGCAGCACGAGCTCTTCCTCGGTGAGCTCACGCAGCTCGGAAGCGGTGGTACCCGCTGCCATCAGAACTCACCACCCTCACGCGTAACGATGCGGCACTTCATCGGGAGCTTGTGGATCGCGCGGCGGAGAGCCTCGCGAGCGACCTGCTCGTTCGGGAAGGCCATCTCGAAGAGGACGCGACCCGGCTTGACGTTGGCCACCCACCACTCCGGCGAACCCTTACCGGAACCCATGCGGGTCTCGGCCGGCTTCTTCGTCAGCGGACGGTCCGGGAAGATGTTGATCCAGACCTTGCCGCCACGACGGATGTGGCGCGTGATGGCGATACGAGCGGACTCGATCTGCCTGTTGGTGACGTACGCCGGCTCGAGAGCCTGGATGCCGTACTCACCGAAGGTGACCTTCGTGCCGCCCTTGGCAGCGCCCGACCGCTTGGGGTGGTGCTGCTTGCGGTGCTTGACCCTACGAGGGATGAGCATTACTCAGCTCTCCGTCTTCTCTGCAGCAGCCGGGGCCTCGGCCGACGCCGAAGCGTCAGCTGCGGCACGGCCGGCCTCGGTGCTCGTCGCGGTGGTGCCGCTGGCACCGGAGCGACGGGCCCGGTTCGGACGCTCGCCACGGTCGCGGCGCGGGGCGCGGTCGGCCTGAGCCGGGGCCGCGTCGAGCGCGCGCTTGGCCGAGATGCCACCGACGATGTCGCCCTTGTAGATCCACACCTTCACGCCGATACGGCCGAACGTGGTGCGGGCCTCGAAGAAGCCGTAGTCGATGTTCGCGCGGAGGGTGTGCAGCGGCACGCGGCCGTCGCGGTAGTGCTCCGAGCGGGACATCTCGGCGCCGCCGAGGCGACCGCCGCACTGCACGCGGATGCCCTTGACCTGCGGCGAACGCATGGCCGACTGAATGGCCTTGCGCATCGCGCGCCGGAAGGCGACGCGGTTGGACAGCTGCTCGGCGACACCCTGTGCCACGAGCTGCGCGTCCGACTCGGGGCTCTTGACCTCGAGGATGTTCAGCTGGACCTGCTTCTTGGTGAGCTTCTCCAGCTCACCGCGGATGCGGTCCGCCTCGGCACCACGACGACCGATGACGATGCCCGGCCGAGCGGTGTGGATGTCGACGCGCACCCGGTCACGGGTCCGCTCGATCTCCACCTTGGAGATGCCGGCACGCTCCATGCCCTTGCTGAGCAGGCGGCGGATCTTGACGTCCTCCGCCACGTACTCGGCGTACTGCTTGTCTGCGTACCAGCGGGACTTCCAGTCGGTGGTGATCCCCAGCCGGAAGCCGTGCGGGTTGATCTTCTGGCCCACTACCGCGTTCCCTTCACGCTGGTCTTCTTGGGACGAGACTCCACCTCGATGGTGATGTGGCTCGTCCGCTTGCGGATCCGGTACGCGCGGCCCTGGGCACGCGGGCGGAAACGCTTGAGGGTCGGACCCTCGTCCACGTAGGCCACCGACACCCAGAGGGTGGAGGGGTCCAGGGACAGGTTGTTCTCGGCGTTGGCCATGGCGCTGGCGAGCACCTTCGCGACCGGCTCAGAGGCGGCCTGGGGCGCGAACTGGAGCACGGCCAGGGCCTCGCTTGCGTTACGACCCTTGATGAGCTCGATGACGCGACGCACCTTCATGGGGGTGTCGCGAACGTAACGAGCCCGAGCCACGGCGCGCGGAAACTCCGCTGCCTCAGCGTCCTTACGGGCGTTCATCGCTGCTTTTCCCTTGCTCTTCTCAGTTCGGCGCCTAGCGGCGACGAGACTTCCGGTCGTCCTTGATGTGGCCCTTGAAGGTGCGGGTCGGGGCGAACTCGCCCAGCTTGTGCCCGACCATGGCCTCGGTCACGAACACCGGGACGTGCTTGCGACCGTCGTGCACCGCGATGGTGTGGCCGAGCATGTCCGGGATGATCGTGGACCGGCGGGACCACGTCTTGATGACGGTCTTCTTGCCCGCTTCGTTCTGAACGTCCACCTTCTTGAGCAGGTGGTCGTCGACGAAGGGACCCTTCTTAAGGCTGCGAGGCATCCTTCACTCCCTCCCTGCTCAGCGCTTCTTACCGGTGCGACGACGCCGGACGATGAGCTTGTCGCTTGGCTTACGGCGGCGGGTGCGACCCTCGGGCTTACCAGCCGGGTTCACCGGGTGGCGACCACCGGAGGTCTTACCCTCACCACCACCATGCGGGTGGTCAACGGGGTTCATGGCGACACCACGGACGGTGGGCTTCTTGCCCTTCCACCGCATGCGGCCTGCCTTGCCCCAGTTGATGTTCTGGTGCTCCTTGTTGCCGACCTCGCCGAGCGTGGCGCGGCAGCGCACGTCCACGTTGCGGATTTCGCCCGAGGGCATCCGCAGCTGGGCGTACGGTCCGTCCTTCGCCACGAGCTGAACCGAGGCGCCGGCGGAGCGGGCGATCTTCGCGCCGCCACCGGGGCGGAGCTCGATCGCGTGGATCACGGAACCGACCGGGATGTTGCGCAGCGGCAGGTTGTTACCCGGCTTGATGTCGGCCTTGGGGCCGTTCTCAACCGTGTCACCCTGCTTGAGCTTCTCCGGGGCGATGATGTAGCGCTTCTCGCCGTCCGCGTAGTGCAGGAGCGCGATGCGCGCGGTGCGGTTGGGGTCGTACTCGATGTGAGCGACCTTGGCCGGCACGCCGTCCTTGTCGTTGCGACGGAAGTCGATCAGGCGGTATGCCCGCTTGTGACCGCCGCCCTTGTGACGCGTGGTGATCTTGCCCGACGCGTTGCGCCCACCCAGCTTGTGCAGCGGGCGGATCAGCGACTTCTCCGGAGTCGACCGAGTGATCTCGGCGAAGTCGGAGACGCTCGCACCGCGACGACCAGGCGTCGTCGGCTTGTACTTGCGAATGCCCATCTCTACGCAGTCCTCGTCATCAGGCGGCAGGGCCGCCGAAGATCTCGATCGCCTTGCTGTCAGCCGACAACGTGACGATCGCGCGCTTCGTGTCCTTGCGCTTGCCGAAACCGCTCTTGGTCCGCTTGCGCTTGCCCTGGCGGTTGATGGTGTTGACGCTGACGACCTTGACGCCGAAGACCTTCTCCACGGCAATCTTGATCTGGGTCTTGTTCGAACCCGGCGCCACCAAGAAGGTGTACTTGTTCTCTTCGAGCAGCCCGTAGGACTTCTCCGAGATCACCGGCGCGAGCAAGATGTCCCTGTGGTCGGGGATCACTTGGAACCCTCCTCGTCCACGACGGTCGCCGTGGCCTCAGCCGAGCCAGAACCCTGCTGGGCCTTGCTGGCGAGGAACACGTCGAGCGAGTCCTTGGTGAACACCACGTCGTCGTTGACGAGCACGTCGTAGGTGTTGAGCTGGTCGGGCGCGATCACGTGCACGTGCTGAAGGTTCCGCACGCTGACCCACGCGACCTCGTCGGTGCGGTTGAGCACCACGAGAACGCGACGAGCCTGGGTGACCGACTCCAGGACCTTGCGCGCGGTCTTGGTCGACGGGGTGTCCCCGTCCACCAGGCCGGACACGACGTGGACCTGGTTGGCGCGAGCCCGGTCGGAGAGGGCGCCACGCAGAGCGGCGGCCTTCATCTTCTTGGGCGTCCGCTGCGAGTAGTCGCGCGGCTGCGGGCCGTGGACGACGCCACCGCCGGCGAACTGCGGCGCACGCGTCGAACCCTGGCGGGCACGACCGGTGCCCTTCTGGCGGTACGGCTTCTTGCCGCCACCACGAACCTCGCCGCGGGTCTTCGTCGAGTGCGTGCCCTGGCGAGCCGCGGCCTGCTGGGCCACGACGACCTGGTGCAGCAGAGCGACGTTCGCCTGCGCGTCGAAAACGGAGGCAGGCAGCTCGACCGAACCGGCCGACTTGCCATCCGGGGTGCGGATCTCAACCGTCGACATCAGGCACCGCCCTTCGCAGCAGTCTTGACGAACACCAGACCGCCCTTGGGACCGGGAACCGCGCCCTTGATGAGCAGCAGGCCGTTCTCAACGTCGATCTTGTGCACCTTCAGGTTCTGGGTCGTCACACGCTCGTGGCCCATGCGGCCAGCCATGCGCAGACCCTTGAAGACGCGACCAGGCGTGGCACAGCCACCGATGGAACCCGGCGAGCGGTGCTTGCGCTGGGTGCCGTGGCTGGAGCCGAGGCCCTTGAAGTTGTGGCGCTTCATGACACCCGCGGTGCCCTTGCCCTTGCTGGTGCCGGTGATGTCGACAACAGCGCCGGCCTCGAACACCTCAGCGGTGATCTCCTGGCCGACCGTGTACTCGCTGGCGTCCGCCGTGCGCAGCTCCACCAGGTGGCGACGGGGCGTGACCCCGGCCTTGGCGAAGTGCCCAGCAACGGGTTTGTTGACCTTGCGCGGGTCAATCGCGCCGGCCGCCAGCTGGACGGCGGTGTAGCCGTCCTTCTCTTCGGTGCGTACCTGGGTCACGACATTGGGCTCAGCCTTGACGACCGTCACCGGGACAACCCGGTTGTTCTCGTCGAAGACCTGAGTCATGCCGAGCTTGGTGCCCAGGATGCCCTTCATCTGCCTGTCAGACATTGGTCCGTTACTCTCCGCGCCCAACGCTTACTGGATGTTGACGTCGACGCTGGCCGGCAGGTCGATGCGCATGAGCGCGTCAACCGTCTTCGGCGTCGGGTCGAGGATGTCGATCAGCCGCTTGTGCGTGCGCATCTCGAAGTGCTCGCGCGAGTCCTTGTACTTGTGCGGCGAGCGGATGACGCAGTACACGTTCTTCTCAGTGGGCAGCGGCACGGGCCCGACAACCCGAGCGCCGGTGCGCGTCACGGTCTCAACGATCTTGCGCGCAGACGCGTCGATCGCCTCGTGGTCGTAGGCCTTGAGCCGGATGCGGATCTTTTGTCCCGCCATAATGGCTTGCCGTTCCTCTGCTTCTCGTAACCGCTGCGGTGCGGTGCCTCGGATGAGGCCTTTTACAGCCTCTTGGCGCGCTCCGCCCCTGTTGAAGTGTCATGGTGCCCGGTCCACGCGGTCGGGCGTGTCGCGCCCGGTGCGCATACCGGTCCCACTCAAGGTCTCCCCGGTGGGATTGGGCCTACCACAGCCCATGCACCCTGATGCCCATCTCCGCAAGGAGGCGTTCACTAACAGGGCGCGGACGCTCAATCGAAAACGCGGGCACGCATGACGCGAGTCCGGCCTTCATCGAGCAACCCGTAAAGGATGCCACACGGAAGCGAGGCGATCCAAATCGGGGTGGGTGACTTGGACCCAGATCACGTGCGGATCTTGGCCGGTGAGCCGCTGTCCTCCGTCGCATGTGGAGCGACGGGCGCGCCGGTTCCATTGTCCGGCAACAGAATCTCGGCGACGGCTCTTCACCCGCGCGTCGGCGACAGTTCCACGTGAGCTGTCGCACAATTTCCTCTGAACGACGAAAGCCGGGCCAACGAAGATCGTTGGCCCGGCTTCACGCCGAACTGGTGCTGCTAGGTCACTTGATGATCTTGGTGACCGAGCCGGCGCCGACGGTGCGGCCACCCTCGCGGATCGCGAAGCGGAGGCCCTCGTCCATGGCGATCGGCTGGATGAGCTTGACGTCCATACCGGTGGTGTCACCCGGCATGACCATCTCGGTGCCCTCGGGCAGCGTCACAACGCCGGTCACGTCCGTCGTCCGGAAGTAGAACTGGGGACGGTAGTTGTTGAAGAACGGCGTGTGGCGGCCACCCTCGTCCTTCGACAGGATGTAGACCTGCGCGGTGAACTCGGTGTGCGGGGTCGTGGTGCCCGGCTTGACGATGACCATGCCGCGCTCCACCTCCTCGCGCTTGATGCCACGGAGCAGCAGCGCGGCGTTGTCGCCGGCGCGGCCCTCGTCGAGGAACTTCTTGAACATCTCGATCGAGGTGACGGTCGTCTTCTTCGACGTCTCCTTGATACCAACGATCTCGATTTCCGAGTTCACGTTGATGATGCCGCGCTCGATACGACCGGTCACCACGGTGCCGCGGCCGGTGATCGTGAAGACGTCCTCGACGGGCATGAGGAACGGCTTCTCGGTGTCGCGCTCCGGCTCCGGGATCGCCGTGTCAACGGCGGCCATGAGCTCGAGAACGGACTTGCCCCAGGTCTCGTCGCCCTCCAGCGCCTTCAGCGCCGAAACGCGCACGACCGGGAGGTCGTCGCCCGGGAACTCGTACTCGGAGAGCAGCTCGCGGACCTCGAGCTCGACGAGCTCCAGGATCTCCTCGTCGTCCACCATGTCGGCCTTGTTCAGGGCGACAACGATGTAGGGAACGCCGACCTGGCGGGCCAGGAGGACGTGCTCCTTCGTCTGCGGCATCGGACCGTCGGTCGCCGCGACCACCAGGATGGCGCCGTCCATCTGCGCCGCACCGGTGATCATGTTCTTGATGTAGTCGGCGTGACCGGGGCAGTCAACGTGCGCGTAGTGACGGTTCTCCGTCTGGTACTCGATGTGCGCGATCGAGATCGTGATGCCGCGCTGCTTCTCTTCCGGCGCCTTGTCGATCTGGTCGAACGCGAAAGAGGCGTTCACATCGGGGTACGCGTCGTGCAGAACCTTGGAGATCGCCGCGGTCAGCGTGGTCTTGCCATGGTCGATGTGACCGATGGTGCCGATGTTGACGTGCGGCTTCGTCCGCTCGAACTTCGCCTTGGCCACTGGATTGTCCTCCTGGACTTCTTTTTGCTGGTCCGGCGGGCATCTGTGGCCACCCGCCGGACTTACACGTCAGGGTCTGAAAGTAGCGGACCCCAGGGAGAGACCCCCGGAGAGCCCGCGGTGGAACTGCGGTGCTCCGGTGGGGAATTACTCCCCGGTCGCCTTCGCGATGATCTCCTTCGAGACGTTCGCGGGAACCTCTGCGTAGGAGTCGAACACCATCGAGTAGTTGGCACGACCCTGGGTCTTGGACCGCAGGTCACCCACGTACCCGAACATTTCCGACAGCGGAACCAGTGCCTTGACGACACGGATGCCGCTGCGCTCCTCCATGGCCTGGATCTGGCCACGGCGGGAGTTCAGGTCGCCGATCACGTCGCCCATGTACTCCTCGGGCGTCGTGACCTCGACGGCCATCAGAGGCTCGAGGATCGCGGGAGACGCCTGACGGGCGGCTTCCTTGAGGGCCATCGAACCAGCGATCTTGAACGCCATTTCCGAGGAGTCGACCTCGTGGTAGGCGCCGTCGAGCAGCGTCACCTTCACGCCGACCAGCGGGTAACCCGCCAGCACGCCGTACTGCAGCGCGTCCTGCGCACCCGCGTCGACCGACGGGATGTACTCGCGAGGGATGCGACCACCGGTGACGGCGTTGACGAACTCGTAGAGCGCGCCGTCTTCCTTCTTCTCCAGCGGCTCGACGGTGACGAGCACCTTCGCGAACTGGCCGGAGCCACCGGTCTGCTTCTTGTGGGTGTAGGAGTACTTCTCCACCGCCTTGCGGATGGTCTCCCGGTACGCCACCTGAGGCTTGCCGATGTTGGCCTCGACCTTGAACTCGCGGCGCATGCGGTCCACCAGGATGTCCAGGTGGAGCTCGCCCATGCCGGCGATGATGGTCTGGCCGGTCTCCTGGTCGAGGTTGACCCGGAACGTCGGGTCCTCCTCGGCCAGCTTCTGGATCGCGGTGCCGAGCTTCTCCTGGTCCGCCTTCGTCTTGGGCTCGATGGCCACCTGGATGACGGGCTCGGGGAAGGTCATCGACTCGAGCACGATGGGGTGCTGCGGGTCGCACAAGGTCTCACCGGTCGTGGTGTCCTTGAGACCGATCACGGCGTAGATGTGGCCCGCGATGGCCTCGGTGACCGGGTTCTCCTTGTTGGCGTGCATCTGGAAGATCTTCCCGATGCGCTCCTTGCGGTCCTTGGTCGCGTTGACGACCTGGGTGCCCGCGGCGACCTTGCCCGAGTAGACCCGGATGTAGGTCAGCTTGCCGAAGAACGGGTGCACAGCGATCTTGAACGCCAGCGCGGAGAACGGCTCGTCCGTGGACGGGCTGCGCTTCACGATGGTCTCGCCGTCCTGCAGCGTGCCCTCGACCGGCGGGAGGTCGAGCGGCGACGGCAGGTAGTCGATGACCGCGTCGAGCATGGGCTGAACGCCCTTGTTCTTGAACGCGGAGCCGCACAGGATCGGGTACGCGGTACCCGCGGCGACGATCTTGCGGAGGCCGGCCTTGATCTCCTCGACCGACAGATCGCCGTTCTCGAAGAACTTCTCGGTCAGGTCGTCGTCGGTCTCGGCGACGGCCTCGAGCAGCTGCTCGCGGAACTCCTGCGCCTTCTCGAGCAGATCCGCGGGGATCTCCTCGATCGCGTAGTCCTCGCCCTTCTGGACTTCGCCGCGCCACGTGAGGGCACGCATCTCGATCAGGTCGACGACGCCGATGAAGTCGCTCTCGGCACCGATCGGGATCTGGAGCGGCAGCGGCTTGGCGGCCAGCCGGTCCTGGATCGTCTTGATCGTGAAGTAGAAGTCCGCGCCGAGCTTGTCCATCTTGTTGACGAAGCAGATGCGCGGGACGTCGTACTTGGTCGCCTGCCGCCAGACCTGCTCGGACTGCGGCTCGACGCCCTCCTTGCCGTCGAAGACGGCGACGGCGCCGTCGAGGACGCGCAGGTTGCGCTCGACCTCGACGGTGAAGTCGACGTGGCCGGGCGTGTCGATCAGGTTGATCTGGTGGTTCTTCCAGTAGCAGGTCGTCGCGGCCGACGTGATCGTGATGCCGCGCTCCTGCTCCTGCTCCATCCAGTCCATCACGGCCGCGCCGTCGTGAACCTCGCCGATCTTGTAGCTGATCCCCGTGTAGAAGAGGATCCGCTCAGTCGTCGTGGTCTTGCCCGCGTCGATGTGCGCCATGATCCCGATGTTGCGGACCATGGAGAGATCAGTGAGCACGTCCTGTGCCACGGGTCTTTCCCCTGTCTTGAGCTTGTGAGCTCACTAGGGCTGGGAGCGCCCGGCTCCTGGTGAAGCCGGGCGGCACATCACCAGCGGTAGTGGGCGAAGGCCTTGTTGGACTCGGCCATCTTGTGCGTGTCCTCACGGCGCTTGACGCTCGCACCGAGGCCGTTGCTCGCATCGAGCAGCTCGTTCATCAGACGCTCGACCATGGTCTTCTCACGGCGCTGCCGGGAGAAGGTGATCAGCCAGCGCAGCGCCAGCGTGGTGGAGCGGCCGGGCTTGACCTCGATCGGCACCTGGTAGGTCGCACCACCGACGCGGCGGCTCTTGACCTCCAGCGACGGCTTCACGTTGTCCAGCGCGCGCTTCAGCGTGACGACCGGGTCGGTGCCGGTCTTCTCGCGAGCGCCCTCGAGGGCTTCGTAAACGATCTTCTCGGCCACCGAGCGCTTACCGTCGACCAGCACCTTGTTGATGAGCTGGGTCACGAGGGGCGAGCTGTAGACCGGGTCAGAGATAAGCGGCCGCTTCGGGGCCGGTCCCTTGCGGGGCATTAGCTCTTCTCCTTCTTCGCGCCGTAGCGGCTGCGAGCCTGCTTGCGGTTCTTGACACCCTGCGTGTCGAGAGAGCCACGGATGATCTTGTAACGAACACCCGGCAGGTCCTTCACACGACCACCGCGGACGAGCACCATCGAGTGCTCCTGGAGGTTGTGACCCTCACCGGGGATGTAGGCCGTGACCTCGATGCCGCTGGTCAGCTTCACGCGAGCGACCTTGCGCAGTGCGGAGTTCGGCTTCTTGGGGGTGGTGGTGTAAACGCGGGTGCACACACCGCGCCGCTGCGGCGAGCCCTTGAGGGCCGCCGTCTTCTGCTTGGCCACCTTGTCCTGGCGGCCCTTGCGGACCAGCTGCTGGATCGTTGGCATTCGCCGGCTACTTCTTCCGTCTTTGTGGGTTTCCCTTGCGGTTCACCCACGTTGTTTCTTGATCCCTCTCTGCACCCGAGGTCGGGCGTGTCGCCCGCTCCCCAGGTCCGCAAGCAACAGTTCAACTGCCACTGCGAGTGGAGGACACCGCTGCCTCACGGGCACGCGGAGCGGCCCGACATGGGTCGGGCACGAGTAGCAAAGATACCCGCCCACGTCTACCTGGGTCAAAACGGGGGTACCGCACCCGCGCCTGCAGTAGACATTGCCCTCGGCACTCAGGCTACTCGCGTGACGGAGAACTCGCCTTGAAGCTCAACCTGCTGGTCTACGGCCTCATCGCGCTGGTACTGGTCGTGCCCGGTTACTTCATCATCAGCGACATGTTCTCGGAGCCCGAGGTGGGCGACTGCGCCGAGCCGATCGGCACGTCGGACGGCAGCTTCGACATGGACGAGACCAGCTGCGCGTCCCCAGAGGCGGCATATCGGCTCGTGAAGCTCGAGATGAAGAAATCGTGTCCGCAGGGCGACTACCTCGTCCAGACGGCCAGCAGGGCCGGCAAGCCGGCCGGTCTGAAGCACTACTGCTTCGTGCTCAACGCGAGGGAAGGCGACTGTCTCAGGCGGAGCAGCGCGTTCCACGAGCGCGTCGCGTGCGGCACGAGCGGCTCCCAGCGGGTGTCGAAGATCACCGCTTCCGCCGACCGATCGCTGTGCGGTGACCACGAGGCCCGCACCTACCCCGAGCCCGCCATGACCGTCTGCCTGGAGAAGCCGTGAAGGTCGTCCTCCTCACCGTGACCCTGATCCTCGCCCTGGCTGGATGCTCCGGCTGGCAGGAGCAGGCCGGCGTCGGCGAGTGCGCGAAGCAGGTCGATCTGAACGACACGAACGTCGAAATGGCCGAAGTGGACTGTTCGTCGCAGGAGGCCGTGTACCGCGTGTCTTCACGTGAGCGACGCACGATGTGCCCGACCGGTGACTATCTGACGGAGTCGTCAGGACGGTCGAGGACGAACGGCAAGACGCGGCTCTGCTACGTCCTCAACGTGCAGGAGGGCGACTGCCTCAAGCCGGTCAACCAGTACTTCGAACGCGTGGCGTGCGGCACCGAGACCCGGAAGGTCACGAAGGTCGTCGACGGCCAGTCCGACCGTGCGCTGTGCAACGGGGACGACGCGAAGACGTACTCGCAGCCGGTGAGGACCATCTGCATCTCCAACTGAGCAACGTCGTGGTGACCGCGGCACACCTCGTCGGACTCGTACGTCCGCGGGCCTGATTCACTTGTGCGCGTGGACGACCTGATCGCGGCAATGGCCTCGCTGACCGGCTCTTCGGCCACCCCCGAGGTGCTCGGCGGTGACCGCGGCGACGTCGTGGTGGTGCGCGTCGGTGACGTGGTGGCCAAGGCGCATCCCGCGGACACCGACGTGGACGCGTTGCGGCAGCGAGTGGAGATCGCGGCGGCATATCCCGAGTTGTTGTTGCCGCCGTTGAAGCCGTTGCAGTTCGTGGACGACCGGCCGATCACGGTGTGGCCGTACGGGACGCCGGTGAGTCAGGCCGATGCCGATGCGGCGCCATGGGAGGAGAGCGCGGCACTGCTGGCGAAGCTGCACGCATTGCCCGTGCAAGGGCCCGTGGCCGGTACACCCGAACGGATTGTTCGGGCTATTCGGGCGTTGCCGCCGGAGTTGCCACACGCCGATGTCGTGTTGCGTGCGTTCGAAGTCTTGCCGCCGTTGGACACGAACGGCCGTGCGTTGATCCACGGCGATTGGCATCTCGGACAGCTCGTGCACCGGGGTGCCTGGCGACTCATCGACGTGGACGATCTGGGGGTCGGCGATCCGGTGTGGGACCTGGCCCGACCTGCGGCTTTGTTCGCCGCGGGGGTGCTGCCCGGTGACCTGTGGGCGCGGTTCCTGAACGCCTACCGTGAAACGGGCGGTGTGGCTCTGCCGACAATGGAATGGGAAGCACTCAACATCCCGGCTCAGGCGTACGTTGTGCAGATGGCAGCGCGGGCACTCGTGTCCGGGTTGCAGGCAGTGGAACCGCTGGTTGAAGCCTGTCGTCGGATCGCCACGACGCACGAGAGCAGTGACCGCGGCTAATATCGTATTTGTCCGGTCCCACCGCAGGAGGCTCACCACGATGCAGTGTCCCAAGTGTCATGCGAACATGCGCACGTTCGACCGCATGGGCGTTCACATCGAGCAGTGCGACGGCTGCCGCGGGGTCTTCCTCGACTACGGCGAGCTCGAGTCGATCACGCGCCTCGAGGCCCAGATGCAGGCCCCGCCGCCCGTGGCCGCGCCGCCGCCCGCCGCGTACCCGCAGCCGGCACAGCCCGCCTGGGGCGCCCAGCCGCAGCAGATCCACCACCACCACGGCGGTCACGCGGCCCCGTACGGCTACGGCCACCGCAAGCACCGCGGCCTTGGCGGCCTGTTCTTCTCCTCCTGATCGTGCGACGGCCCCGGATCACTGCTCCGGGGCCGTTGACGACTACCGAAAAAGTAGTGGATAATCGGTAGTCAACGGGAGGAGTAGCCATGTCTGTCGCGACCGAGGCCGCCCACATCCGCGACCTCTTCGACACGATCGAGGAACTCGAAGCCGTCGCGTCATCCCTGTCAGCAGACGACGAACGCCGCCACCGCCTCGACGGCGTAGTGGCCAAAACCCTCCGCCAGGCCCCACCGGTACGTCCCGTGGTGGCAGGCGAACTCCTCGACCTCACCGAGAAGACGGTGAAGGCCTGGGCCAGAGAAGGCGTACTGGCCATCCACAGCCAAGAACCGCGCATGCTGCTCGACACCGTGCGCCTGCACGAAGTCCTTCACCTCGTGTCCGACCTACGCCGCGCAGGCAAGACCCGCGGCCTGATCGACGAAGTCCACCGCCGCCTCAGCGACCAGTCACTGCTGGACCGCCAGGACCTCGCCAACTCCCTGGACGAGATGCGCAGCGGCAGAGGACGCGTGGTCCGCCCGGTTTGATCGAGGTAGTAGAAACCCCCACCGCGCACGCCCAGGCCAACGGCCTGCGCGGCAGAGCCCGCGTGGCCTACGAGCGCTTCCTGGACGAACTGGCGCACTCAGGCTGCGCCGCCCTGGGCTACCGGGTAACGGGCCCAGAACCACTCCCCCGCCTGTGCGTGAAGCACCTACGAGGCCCAGACCGTGTAGTAGTCGCCTTCCCCTCCCCAGAAGTCGTGTGGGTGCTCCTGGTGGGCCCACACGACGACGACCCGGGCCTAGACCTCTACGAGGCCCTGTACGAGATGGCCGGCGTAAGACCACGCCTCTCGGAGAAGCGCACAAAACCCCGCTGCTGCACCGACGAGTCAGGCATCCCACCTCTCGTCGACGAGCACCTCGTCGACGACCTGGTGATCCGAGCCAGAGCCCTGGCCAGAGCCCGCCGCCGCTGACCAACACTCACAGGCCTCCCTAGATCAGGCCTCACCGACAATTTTTCTTGTCAAGACAGCCGGAGTTGTCCTACGCTCTGTTCACCAGACGAACGGAGACCACGATGTCCTTCCAGGCCTACCTCGACGGCGCGGAGAAGAAGACCGGCAAGACCCCGGCCGACCTGCTGACGGAGGCGGCGGGACGCGGGTACGACGGAACCACCAAGGCAGGCGTGTTCCTGGAGTGGCTGAAGACCGACTACGACCTGGGCAGAGGCCACGGCATGGCGCTCTACCACGTGCTGAAGAACGGCACGCAGATCAGCGAGAAGCACGTGGGCACCACAGGCACCCACCGGGACGAGTCGACAACACTCCGCCTGGACGGCATCGCCAACCGCTAAAACGGCAGGCCAAGGCAGGGGTCCCCTTGGATTCAGCGTCCCCCGCGACCCAACGTACAGAGCAGGTCTGACACTCCCGCGAGAGCGAAGCGAAGGCGGAGGCGGCGCGAAGGCCCGGGCGGGGCGGGGCGGGGGCGAGCCGTACTTGGTGCGAAGCCGAAGGCGAGCCGTCCTTCCAAACGGGCTGGGCGGTGGGTCCCGTCACGAGTCGCACCACAGCTCTTGCTGCACCTGGGGATGGGTGTCAAACGGACACGCTCTTCGTCCGTTTGACACCCATCCCCAGGTGTGGCCCGCTCTTGGTGCGGCTCGTGACGGGACCCACCGCCAACGCACCCTCTAAGCAACGCGCGGCCGCCCAAAGCAACAGGCGTGCCATCTACCCGCCCGTGGCGCGGACCCCCCGATCAGATTGCCGGGGGTCTGGGGGCAGAGCCCCCAGGGAAAGCACGCAAGGCGACCAGGCCGCCCGCACGGTGACCACCCCGCAAGGTCGCCACCCGCACGGCGACCACCCACAAGGCGACCACCAGCAAGGCCGCCCCACAAGGCGACCCACCAGCAAGTCCGCCCCACAAGGCACCCACCAGCCCGCCCGCAAAACGCAACCCAGGAAACACAAAACGGCCCCCAGAGCAAAAGCTCCAGGGGCCGTTCAGCACTAAAACCTAGCGGTAATCCCGACCGAAGTCGTAGTCATCCAACGGCACCGCGGCACCAGTCCCAGTACCGAAGACGTCAGGCGTGTAGTACCCGTCGTCGTAAGAAGGAATCGCGTAAGCCGCAGCCCGCGCCTCCTCAGTCGGCTGAACCTGGATGTTGCGGTAGCGGTTGATCCCAGTACCAGCCGGGATCAACTTACCGATGATCACGTTCTCCTTCAGACCGATGAGCTTGTCCGAACGCCCGTTGATGGCAGCGTCGGTCAGCACACGAGTCGTCTCCTGGAACGACGCGGCGGACAGCCACGAGTCGGTCGCGAGAGAAGCCTTCGTGATACCCATCAGCACCGGACGACCGGCAGCCGGCTCGCCACCCTCGGCGACGACAGCGCGGTTGCCGGACTCGAAGTCCGCACGCTCGACCAGCGAACCGGGCAGGAACTCGGTCGCACCGGAGTCGATGATCGTGACCCGGCGGAGCATCTGCCGGACGATGACCTCGATGTGCTTGTCGTGGATCGCCACACCCTGGGCGCGGTACACCTTCTGGACCTCGCCCACGAGGTGCAGCTGCGCCTCGCGCGGGCCCATGACACGCAGGACCTCGTGCGGGTCAGGAGTACCTTCCAGCAGCTGCTGGCCGACGGACACGTGGTCGCCGTCCTGCAGCGGGCCGGTGGCCGTGTTGGCGAGACGCTGACGCTTGGACAGCTTCTCGAACACGATCTCCTCGGAGCCGTCGTCCGGGATCAGCGTGATCTTCCAGAAGCGGTCGCCGTCCTCGATGCGGACGCGACCGTCCACGTCGGCGATCGGCGCCTTGCCCTTCGGGACGCGGGCCTCGAAGAGCTCCTGGACACGGGGCAGACCGGTCGTGATGTCGTCACCGGCCACACCACCCTGGTGGAACGTACGCATCGTCAGCTGCGTGCCGGGCTCACCGATCGACTGGGCGGCGACGATGCCGACGGCCTCGCCGACGTCGACCAGCTGGCCGGTCGCCATCGAGCGGCCGTAGCAGGACGCGCACACACCGACCGGGGACTCGCAGGTCAGCACCGAGCGCACCTTCACGCGGACGATGCCGGCCTCGACCAGCGACACGAGTGCCGGGTCGCCGAGGTCGTCGCCGCGGTTCAGGACCAGGTTGCCCTGCGCGTCGGTGATGTCGTCCGCCACCGTGCGGGCGTAGACCGAGGTCTGCGCGAACTCGTGCATGCCGACCTTGTCGCCGAGCTGCTCGCCGACGGTCATCTGCACACCGCGGGTGGTACCGCAGTCGACCTCGCGGATGATGACGTCCTGCGAGACGTCCACCAGACGACGGGTCAGGTAACCCGAGTCGGCGGTACGCAGCGCGGTGTCGGCCAGACCCTTGCGGGCACCGTGCGTCGCGATGAAGTACTCGAGCACCGACAAGCCCTCGCGGAACGAGTTCTTGATCGGGCGCGGGATGTACTCACCCTTCGGGTTGGTGACGAGACCACGCATACCCGCGAGCGAACGGACCTGCGTCATGTTGCCGGCGGCGCCGGACTGCACGATGACGCGGATCGAGTTGTCCTCGGGGAAGTTGTCTTCCATGATCTCGTGGACCTGCTCGGTGGCCTTGGTCCACACCTTGACCAGCTCGGAGTTGCGCTCGTCGTGCGAGAGCTGACCGCGCTGGTAGCGCTTCTCCACCGCGTCCGCGAGGCGCTCGTGCTCCTCGAGGATGTCCTGCTTCGCGGCCGGCACGAGGACGTCCGAGATCGCGACCGTCACACCGGAGCGGGTGGCCCAGTGGAAACCGGCGTCCTTCAGCTTGTCCAGCGTCCGGGCGACGGTGACCATCGGGTACCGCTCGGCCAGGTCGTTGATGATCACGGCCTGCCGCTTCTTGGGCATGACCTCGTTGATGAAGGCGTAGTCCTGCGGCAGGATCTCGTTGAACAGCACGCGACCCAGCGTGGTCTCCGCGAGCCACGGCTGACCGGGCTCCCAGCCTTCGGGCTCCTGGCCCTTGGGCGGGTTCTTGTCGGAGACGCGGATCTTCACCATCGACTGCAGGCCGAGAACCTTGCGGTCGAACGCCATCAGGGCCTCGGCGGGCGACGAGTACGAGTGACCCTCGCCCAGGTCGCCGACCTTGTGCCGGGTCAGGTGGTACAGACCCGTCACCATGTCCAGACGCGGCATGGCCAGCGGCTTGCCGGACGCCGGGGACAGGATGTTGTTCGACGACAGCATCAGGACGCGGGCTTCAGCCTGCGCCTCGGCGGACAGCGGCAGGTGGACTGCCATCTGGTCACCGTCGAAGTCGGCGTTGAACGCTTCACAGACCAGCGGGTGCAGCTGGATGGCCTTGCCTTCGACCAACTGGGGCTCGAAGGCCTGGATGCCGAGGCGGTGCAGCGTGGGTGCGCGGTTGAGCAGCACCGGGTGCTCGGTGATGACCTCTTCCAGCACGTCCCACACGGCCGGGCGCGCACGCTCGACCATCCGCTTGGCGGACTTGATGTTCTGCGCGTGGTTGAGGTCCACGAGCCGCTTCATCACGAACGGCTTGAAGAGCTCGAGCGCCATCTGCTTGGGCAGACCGCACTGGTGCAGCTTGAGCTGCGGGCCGACCACGATGACCGAACGACCGGAGTAGTCGACGCGCTTGCCGAGCAGGTTCTGGCGGAACCGGCCCTGCTTGCCCTTGAGCAGGTCGGACAGCGACTTCAGCGGGCGGTTACCGGGACCGGTGACCGGGCGGCCGCGGCGGCCGTTGTCGAACAGCGCGTCGACGGCCTCCTGCAGCATCCGCTTCTCGTTGTTGACGATGATCTCGGGCGCGCCGAGGTCGATCAGTCGCTTCAACCGGTTGTTGCGGTTGATGACGCGGCGGTACAGGTCGTTCAGGTCGGACGTCGCGAAACGGCCACCGTCGAGCTGCACCATCGGGCGCAGGTCCGGCGGGATGACCGGGACGCAGTCCAGCACCATGCCCTGCGGGTTGTTGCGGGTCGCCTGGAAGGCGGCAACGACCTTGAGGCGCTTGAGCGCACGCAGCTTCTTCTGGCCCTTGCCGCTGCGGATGGTCTCGCGCAGGATCTCGGACTCGGCGTCGACGTCGTAGTCACCCAGAAGCTTCTGGATGGCCTCCGCGCCCATGGCACCGGTGAAGTAGTCGCCGTAGCGGTCGTACAGCTCGCGGTAGAGCAGCTCGTCCGCGATCAGCTGAGCGCGCTCGAGCTTGGTGAACGTGGACCAGATCTCGTCGAGGCGGTCCAGCTCGCGCTGGGCGCGGTCGCGGAGCTGGCGCATCTCACGTTCGCCACCCTCCTTGACCTTGCGGCGCACGTCGGACTTGGCACCCTCGGCCTCGAGCTCGGCCAGGTCGGCCTCGAGCTTCTGGGCGCGGGCCTCCACGTCGGCGTCGCGACGGTTCTCGACGCGCTTGCGCTCGACCTGCATCTCGCTCTCGAGCGTCGGCAGGTCGTTGTGGCGCAGCTCCGCGTTCACGCCCACGATGACGTAGGCGGCGAAGTAGATGATCTTCTCGAGGTCCTTGGGGGCCAGGTCGAGCAGGTAGCCCAACCGGCTGGGGACGCCCTTGAAGTACCAGATGTGCGTGACGGGAGCGGCGAGCTCGATGTGGCCCATGCGCTCACGACGCACCTTCGCACGGGTCACCTCGACGCCGCAGCGCTCACAGATGATGCCCTTGAAGCGAACGCGCTTGTACTTGCCGCAGTAGCACTCCCAGTCCCGGGTGGGACCGAAGATCTTCTCGCAGAACAAGCCGTCCTTCTCAGGCTTGAGCGTGCGGTAGTTGATGGTCTCGGGCTTCTTGACCTCGCCAAAAGACCACTGGCGGATGTCGTCCGCGGTCGCGAGACCGATGCGGAGCTCATCGAAGAAGTTGACGTCGAGCACGTCTACTCTCTTCCCCTTTTTAGATCGGTGGCAAAGGAGCTGGTCGGAGGGCCGGTGAGAGGGACGCGGGAGGCATCCCTCTCACCAGCCGGCGAGGTGACTAGTTGACGACGTCGTCCACGGAGGGCGACTCGGACCTCGACAGGTTGATGCCGAGGTTCGCGGCCGCGCGCTCCAGGTCCTCGTCGTCGCCGTCGCGCATCTCGATCGCGGCACCGTCCGAAGACAGGACCTCGACGTTGAGGCAGAGCGACTGCAGCTCCTTGAGCAGCACCTTGAAGGACTCCGGGATACCGGGTTCCGGGATGTTCTCGCCCTTGACGATGGCCTCGTAGACCTTCACGCGGCCAAGCACGTCGTCGGACTTGATGGTGAGAAGTTCCTGCAGGGTGTATGCGGCGCCGTACGCCTGCATCGCCCAGCACTCCATCTCACCGAAGCGCTGACCACCGAACTGCGCCTTACCACCCAGCGGCTGCTGCGTGATCATCGAGTACGGGCCGGTGGAACGCGCGTGGATCTTGTCGTCCACCAGGTGCAGCAGCTTCAGGATGTACATGTAGCCGACCGACACGGGGAACGGGTACGGCTCGCCGGAGCGGCCGTCGAAGAGCTGTGCCTTCCCGTTCTCCTTGACCATGCGCTCGCCGTCGCGGTTCGGGATCGTCGAGCCGAGAAGGCCCGTGATCTCCTCTTCCTTCGCGCCGTCGAACACGGGGGTCGCGGTCTTGGTGCCGGGCTCGACATCCATCAGGTCCTCGGACAGGTTCTTCGCCCAGTCCGGGTCCCCGTTGATGCTCCAGCCCTGCTTGGCGATCCACCCGAGGTGGGTCTCCAGCACCTGGCCGATGTTCATACGACGCGGCACACCGTGCGTGTTCAGGATGATGTCGACCGGCGTGCCGTCCTCGAGGAACGGCATGTCCTCCGCGGGGAGGATCTTGCCGATGACGCCCTTGTTGCCGTGGCGGCCGGCGAGCTTGTCACCGTCCTGGATCTTGCGCTTCTGGGCCACGTAGACGCGGACGAGCTCGTTCACGCCCGGAGGCAGCTCGTCGTCGTCCTCACGCGAGAAGACGCGGATGCCGATGACCTTGCCGTACTCACCGTGCGGCACCTTGAGCGACGTGTCGCGAACCTCGCGCGCCTTCTCACCGAAGATCGCGCGGAGCAGGCGCTCCTCCGGCGTCAGCTCGGTCTCGCCCTTGGGCGTGACCTTGCCGACGAGGATGTCGCCCGGCTGGACCTCGGCACCGATGCGGATGATGCCGCGCTCGTCCAGGTCGGCCAGGACCTCTTCGGAGACGTTCGGGATGTCCCGGGTGATCTCCTCGGCGCCGAGCTTCGTGTCGCGGGCGTCGATCTCGTGCTCCTCGATGTGGATCGAGGTGAGAACGTCGTCCTGCACGAGGCGCTGCGACAGGATGATCGCGTCCTCGTAGTTGTGGCCTTCCCACGGCATGATCGCCACGAGCAGGTTCTTGCCGAGCGCCATCTCGGCGTTCTCGGTGCAAGGACCGTCGGCCAGAACCTGACCCGCCTCGATCCGGTCGCCCTCGTTGACGATGGGCTTCTGGTTGATGCAGGTGCCCTGGTTCGAGCGACGGAACTTGTGCAGCGCGTAGGTGTTGCGCGCACCGTCGTCGGCCATGACGGTGATGTAGTCGGCGGAGACCTCCTCGACCACACCCGTCTTCTTCGCGACGACGACGTCACCGGCGTCGACGGCGGCGCGCAGCTCCATGCCGGTGCCGACGAGCGGCGACTCGGAGCGGAGCAGCGGCACTGCCTGACGCTGCATGTTCGCACCCATCAGGGCGCGGTTCGCGTCGTCGTGCTCGAGGAACGGGATCATGGCGGTCGCGGCCGACACCATCTGGCGCGGCGAGACGTCCATGTAGTCGACGTCGGTCGGGTCGATGAACTCGACCTCGCCGCCCTTCTTGCGGACCAGGACGCGGTCGTCGGTGAAGTTGCCGTCCTCGTCGGTCGGCGAGTTCGCCTGCGCCTTGACGAAGCGGTCTTCCTCGTCCGCGGTCAGGTAGTCGATCTGCGCCGTGACGCGACCGTCGGTGACCTTGCGGTACGGCGTCTCGATGAAGCCGAACGGGTTGACCCGCGCGTAGCTCGAGAGCGAACCGATCAGGCCGATGTTCGGGCCTTCCGGCGTCTCGATCGGGCACATGCGGCCGTAGTGCGACGGGTGGACGTCGCGGACCTCCATGCCGGCGCGCTCACGGGACAGACCACCGGGACCCAGCGCCGACAGGCGGCGCTTGTGGGTCAGACCCGCGAGCGGGTTGGTCTGGTCCATGAACTGCGACAGCTGCGAGGTGCCGAAGAACTCCTTGATCGCCGCCACGACGGGACGGATGTTGATCAGGGTCTGCGGCGTGATGGCCTCGACGTCCTGCGTGGTCATGCGCTCGCGGACGACGCGCTCCATGCGGGACAGACCGACGCGGATCTGGTTCTGGATCAGCTCGCCGACCGTGCGGAGGCGACGGTTGCCGAAGTGGTCGATGTCGTCGACCTCGACGGGCACGTCACCGCCGGCGGCGGCGTCCATCATCGTCTCGCCGGCGTGCAGGCGAACGAGGTACTCGATCGTCGTGACGATGTCGTCCTCGGTCAGGACACCGGTGTTGATCTCGGTGTCCAGGCCCAGCTTCTTGTTGACCTTGTACCGGCCAACCTTCGCCAGGTCGTAGCGCTTGTCCTTGAAGAACAGGTTCTCCAGCAGGGCCTGCGCCGACTCCTTCGTCGGGGGCTCGCCGGGGCGCAGCTTGCGGTAGATGTCGAGCAACGCCTCGTCGGTGCCTGCGGTGTGGTCCTTCTCGAGCGTGGTCAGCAACGTCTCGCTGAACGCGAACCGCTCGCGAATCTGCTCCGTGCTCCAGCCCAGAGCCTTCAACAGCACCGTCACCGGCTGGCGACGCTTCCGGTCGATGCGGACACCGACGGTGTCGCGCTTGTCGACGTCGAACTCCAGCCAAGCACCCCGGGACGGGATGATCTTGACGCTGAAGACGTCCTTGTCGGTCGTCTTGTCGACCGCGGTGTCGTAGTACACACCGGGCGAACGCACGAGCTGAGAGACCACCACGCGCTCAGTGCCGTTGATGATGAACGTGCCCTTGTTCGTCATCATCGGGAAGTCACCCATGAACACCGTCTGGCTCTTGATCTCGCCAGTGGTGTGGTTGGTGAACTCCGCCGTGACGAACAACGGTGCCGCGTACGTCATGTCCTTGTCCTTGCACTCTTCGGTCGAGGCCTTGACCTCGTCGAAGCGCGGGTCGGAGAAGGACAGTGACATGGAGCCGGAGAAGTCCTCGATCGGCGAGATCTCGTTGAGGACCTCTTCGAGGCCGCCCGTCGGAGTCTCGTCGCCGGCGTCGACGCGGCGCTGGAACCACGCCTCATCGCCGGTGAGCCATTCAAAGGACTGGATCTGCAGGTCAAGCAGGTTGGGCGTCGAAAGCGGCTCGTGAATCTTCGCGAACGAGACCCGCTTCGGCGCTCCAGGGATCCCCGACGTGGAGTTGGTCGCAGCAGTGGCCTTGGTCGCGCGAGAGATCGCCAAGATGCGTCCTTCCAGGGACAGGTAGCTGGCTAGAGCGAACTAGCACGGCTGTCAAGGGTGCGGCGATGCCCGCATAATCCACGCTCTCGGCGAAGGGCAAGCGGAAAATGGGCAGCGCAAAGGGGCAGTCTAGCCACGCGCACGGCGACTGTCGAGAGGCACCTGGAAGGACCCTCCTCTTGCTCACCGACAGAGTGACCCTGCATGAGCGCGCAGTCAAGATGTTGCGGGCCGATCCACCCTCTGGATGGAGCGCTGTTTACTTGAAGTCACCCATTTGACCTGCACAAACACGTGTACGGCCGATTTGGTGGGAAGTTGGCGGCTTCAAGTGAACTTACAGAGCGCCACAGGATTTGGTGTGACCGAGATCACGCGTGTCGGGGCTGGCGGAGGGGGTCTCAGCGGTGCTTCTGGGGCTGATCTGACGACCTCACGGCAGTGTTGATCTTAGGGGACGAAGATCAGGTACCCGCCACCGGCCCGCCCCAAACGACTGGGCGTCAGCAGCCCTGCATCTGGCGGTTCTGCTCCGCCGTCGCCCCGAACATCTCCATGTTGTCGATCTTCCAGCGGCCGCCGTCGTCGATCGCGCTCACGCGGAGCATGGCGGTGCCGCCGCCCGACTGGTTGTCGGTGGTGCGGGTGGTGACCTGGTCGGCGAAGACCAGGACGGTGGCGTGGCCGTCCTTGAGAGACGACACGGCCGAGGACACCACACGGACCGTGACGACGAGCTTCTGCTGCGGCGCCACTTCCTTCACCGGGCCGAACACGGCGTTGTACTGGCACAGGGCCTTGCCGGTGAGCAGTTCCTTGGCCGCCTTCTCGGTGGACTCCACGTCGGCGAAGTTGTACGAGAACGACTTCTCCACGGCCTCGCGGACCTGGCCGTTGACCGCCGAGGTGCCGGCCGAGTCGACCAGGGCGGCGTCGTAGGACACCGACCGCGACTTCACCAGGAAGAACGTGCCCAGGCCCGCCATCAGGAGCCCCACGAGCACCAGCGCCACCGGCAGCACCCAGCCGGGCGCACCGGTCTTCTGGGCGGCCTGCTCAGCGGCCGGTTCGGTCTCCTCGGCGGCGGGTTTCTCCACCACGTCGGACTTCTTGGCGGCGGCCTTCTTCTTCGGCGCGGCCGGCGGCGTCCAGTCGAGGGCTTCCGGGGCTTTGAGCTCTGCCTCTTCGGCCACCGGCGCCGGCACGACCTCAGCGGGCACGACCTCAGCGGGCACGACCTCAGCGGGCACGACCTCCTGCGGCGCGTCCTCGACCACCGGCTCCGCGGCCGGCTCGACCACGGGGTCGGCGGCAGCGCGCCGGCTCAGGCCGGCCACCTTCGGGCGGCCTCCTGCGGGCGGGGTGGGGATCGGGCGGCGGCGGGATGGAGGCACGTGCACTCGTTCCAATCAGCTCTGGCGGAATCAGACGCCTGCCCGCAGCGGACCCAGCTGGCTGAGCTTCCAGCCGTCGTCGGTGCGGGTGAGCTTGGTCAGGTACCGGTTGATCTTGGTGACCTTCTGGCCGTTGTCGGGGGTCACAGTGCTCTCCACGACGGCGATCATCGACGCGCTGCCTGCGCGGTCGTCCAGCTCGGTGATCGCGGCGTCCAGGACCTTCGACGTCGTCACCGACTTGGCGTCGACCAACTGCTTCTTGCGCGAGTCCTTGTCCTTGTCGATCTCCGCGCGCAGGTCGCCGGTGGACGAGTTGAGCCAGCGCTGGAGGTCCTCGTCGACCTTCTTGTAGTCGAGGGTCAGGAAGTTCGTGATGCCGACCTGGCCGGACCGCAGGGCGTCGTCGCGCGTGGCGGCGTACGACGACTCCGACGAACTGGCCGACGAGTACCAGACGAAGCCGCTGAACACCGCGAACACGAACGCCACCACCGCGAAGACCGCGGCGGCCACCGTGAAGACCCGCACTACTTCTTCCCCTCTGGCAGACCGAGCAGCTGGCCGAGCGACGTCAGCAACGGCAGCTCCGGCGCGGCCTGGCCCGTTGTCGGTTCCTGGCCCGGCTGCGTCGTCGCGTTGCCGACCGGCGTGGTCGGCGTTCCACCGTACGGCGCATTCTGCGAGCCTCGCACCGACGTCGCCGACCCGCGCGCGAGAGCGCAGTACGCCTGCGTGTTCAGCGGCGCGGCCGAGGTGTCACCACCGGGACGGATGGTCGTGCCCTCGTATCCGACCGTGCACGGCATCGGGTCGAACACGTTCAACGCGAGCCCGAAGTGCGCCGACCCGTCGCCAGGAGCAACGGAGAAGCCACCGCCGACGGCGATGGGGTACGTCACCGCGATCTGTTCCAAACCATCACGCCTGGTCACGAGGATGTTCGACGTGGTCAGCAGGTTCGCGAAGACCACCCCGAGGTTCGGCCCGCTCTCCTTGAGCAACGCCGACACCTGCTCGGACGCCGGCGGCACGGCCACGATCAACCGCCGCAGGTCGCCGTCGGAGGCCTTCAGCTGCTCGGCGAGCAACCGCAGGTCACCGCTGAACGACCGGATGGCGCCACCGGACGCGGCCTGCGTGGCCAGCACGATCCGCCCGTCCTGCAACAGCTGCGTCGTCTGCGGCAGGTGCTCCTTCGCCGCCGCCGTGAACGCCGCGGTGTTGTCGATCAGCACCTGCAGGTCGCCACCGGTCCCGCTGAACGCCGTGTGCAGCTCGTCGACGACCGTCCGGAGGGAGTCCGTCGGCACCGACGACGCGAAAGCGTCCAAATTGGACAGAAGTCCGTCGACCGGCGGCGGCGTCTTGGTGGCCGAGCGCGGAATGACCGACCCCGCCTCCAGGTACGGCGCGCCGTCGCTCTTCGGCCGCAGGTCCACGTACTGCTCACCGACGGCCGACCGGTTCGCGACGACGGCCTCGGTCTCGGCGGGCACGCGCGGCGCGTCCGCGTCCAGTTCCAGGTCGACCTCGATGCCGTCCGAGGTCAGCCGCAGCTGCCCGACCCGGCCGATCGTGACGCCGCGATAGGTCACCTCGGCGTTGGTGAAGATGCCGCCCGAGTCCGCGAGCTGCATCGTCACGACCGTGGACGCCGACTTGAACAAGCCGACGTAGGTCGCGCTGACGTAAGAGATGCCCAGCAAAGCGACCAGCACGAACGCGCCGATCTTGAGCCTGGTCCCCCGCGTGATCACTTGCGACCACCTCCCAGCAGACCGCCGAGCAGGTCGCCCAGCCCGGACCCGGTGCCCTGCCCGAGGTTCGGCAGCGGGATGTTCGGCATCGGCAACGGCGTGCCCTGCGACGGGATCAGCGAGTCGATCGGCGACTGCCGCGACCGGCTGAGGTTGTCGAGCACGGTGCCGAGGTTCAGGTCGAGGTCGATGAACGCGTTGGTGTAGTCGCCCTTGATGCCGTCGACCGCCTCGTCCGGGAACGGGTAGGTCAGCAGCAGCTCCAGCGACTTCGGCAGGTTCTGCCCCGACTCGGCGAGCTTGGTCAGCGTCGGCTGCAACGCCTTCAGGTCCGCCACGACGTCGTCGCGGCTCCTGTTCACCGTGTCCGTCGCGACGTCGGAGAGCTTGTCCAACGACTGCAGCAGCGTCACGAGCTGCGTGCGCTGTTCGGCCAGCACCTTCAGACCGGGCTCCAGGTCCGTCAACGCCACCGCGATCTTCTCGCGCTGCTGCGCCAACGTCCCGGCCAGCCGGTTCATCGAGTCGAGCGCGCGGACGATCTCCGCCTTGTGCTTGTCGAGCTCCCCGACGAACGTGTTGAGGTTGCCGAGCAACGAGCGGATCTCCTTCTCGTTGCCCTGCATCGCCGCGTTGAGCTCCTTGGTGATGTTCTGCAGCTGCGCGACACCACCGCCGTTGAGCAGCATCGACAACGCCCCGAAGACCTCTTCGACCTCGGGGTTCCTGTTGGTCCTGTCCAACGGGATCGTGGCGTTGTCGGCGAGCTTCCCGCTGGCGTCCTTCGGCTTGCCGAGCTCCACGAACTTCTCGCCGAGCAACGCGGACTGGCGCAGCTTCGCGAACGCGTTCGCCGGAAGCTGCACGTCGCCGTTGACCAGCATGGTCACCTCGGCGGTCCAGCCGTCGGCACCCAGGTCGATCTGCTCGACCCGCCCGACCGGCACGTCGTTGACCTTCACGCCCGCCTGCGGCACCAGGTCCAGCACGTCCTTGAACTGCGCCTTGACCCGGTACGGGTGATCTCCGACGTCGGCGCCACCGGGCAGCGGCATGTTGTAGACGCCGTCGAACCCGCCGGAACCACAGCCCGACACGAGCAACAACGCCGTCAGCCCTACGACCAGCTTCCTCACTGGGGCACCCCCGCGAGCGGCAGGGGCAACGGCAGCTTGCCCACGTTCAGGTCGCTGATGACCTCGGCCGGCGACTTCAACGGAATCGCGCCGGTCAGCAGAGGCTCCAGCTGCTTGCAGGTGTTCGTCAGCACCGGCGGCACGTTGTTCGGCGTCGCCTGCTGGATCAGCTTGCAGATCAGCACGATCGGCGGCTGGTTCAGCTCGTTGATGTTCGCGCGGGTGTCGAGCGTGCCCGACGCCGCGTTGTAGGAGTTCTGCAGGTTGCCCAGCGCCAGCGGGGCGACGTCGAGCGTCTCGGCCAAGGCCCCCCGCTGGTTCACCAGCACCTGCGTGATCGAGGCGAGTTTGTCCACATTGGACTTGAGCGCCTCGCGGTTGTCCTTGATGAAGCCCTGCACGAGTCCCAGCGCGGTCGCCAGCTCGCTCAAAGCCGCACCGAGGTCCCCGCGTTCGTCCGCGAGCATCTTCGACACGTCCGCGAGCTGCTTGTTGAAGTCGCGCACCTGGCTGTCGTTGGCCGCCAGCATCGCGGTGAACTTCTGCAGGTTGTCGACGGTCGCGAACAGGTCCTCTTTGGACCCCGACAGCGTGCGGGTGGCCTGGCCGAGGTTCTTCAACGTGTCGTTGAGCGCCTGGCCGTTGCCCTCGAGGTTCGCGGCCGCCGAGTTCAGCAGGTCCGCCAACGCCCCGTCGGCGTTCGCGCCGTTGGGACCCAGCGCGGTCGTGAGCTTGTCGAGCGACGAGTACAGCTCGTCCAGCTCGACCGGCGTCGCGGTGCGCTCGCGCGGGATCACGGCGTTGTCGGCCAGCGTCGGCCCACCGGTGTAGGCGGGCGCGAGCTGCACGTACCGGTCGCTGACCACGCTCGGCGAGACCACGACGGCCTGCGCGTTCTCCGGCACCCGCACGTCGCGGTCGACGGTGAACACGACCTTCACGGTCTTGCCCTCCGGCGTGACCTCGTCGATGGTGCCGACCTTCACGCCCAGGACCCGCACGTCACCACCGGGATAGACGCCGACGGCCGCCGCGAAGTGCGCGGTGACCTTGCGGCCGTTCATCCCGTTGAAGACCCACCAGAGCCCGGCCGTCACGACCAGCGCGAGAACGCACGCGATCGCGATGAACCGGCCGACCTTGCTGTTCGCGACTTCCGTCATCGCTGCACCCCCGGAGGCAGGCAGCCTTCCTCGTTGAACCCGACGACGCCGAGGTTCACCGAGGGCGGCAGCAGACCGCAGATGTAGGTGTCGAACCAACGGCCGTTGCCCAGGGTGTTCGCGAACACCCGGTAGAACGGCGCCATCAGCGCGAGGCTGCGGTCGAGGTTCTCCTGGTTGCGCTCCAGGATCGTGGTGACGCGGCCGAGCTGCTCCAGCGCCGGCTTGAGCTGGTTCTGGTTGTCGTTCACCAGGCCGCTGAGCTCACGGGCCAGGTCGCGCGTGCCGGTCAGCAGCGCGCTGATCGACTCACGGCGCTTGCGCAGCTCGCCGAGCAGCAGGTTGCCGTCCGACAGCAGCTTCTCGAACTCCGCGTTGCGGTCGGCCAGCGTCTTGGTCAGCTGCCTGGTGTTGTCCAGGAGCTTCGCCAGCTGCTCGTCGCGCGAGGAGATCGTCTTCGACAACGCGGACAGACCGTCCAGCGCGCCCCTGACGTGCTCCGGCGAGTTCTTGAACGTGTCGGACAGGACCGTGAAGCTGTCCGCGAGCTGCTTGGTGTCGATCTGCCCGACCGTCGTCGCGAGCCCGTTGAACGCCTCGTTCACGTCGTACGGCGCGAGCGTGCGTTCCTTCGGGATCGGGCTGCCGGGCGAGAGCGGCTGGGTGCCCTGCGGGTCCAGTGCCACGAACTTCTGGCCCAGCAGCGTCTTGATGCGGATCATCGCGGTCGTCCGGTCGCCCACCCAGGCGTCCTTGACCTTGAACGTCACCCGCACCTTGTCGCCGTTGAGCTTGACCTTGGTGACCTTGCCGACCTTCACGCCGGCGACGCGGACCTCGTTGCCCGGCACCAGTCCCGCGGCCTCGCTGAAGTCGGCGGCGTAGCTCGTGCCACCGCCGACGATCGGCAGGTCGTCGGAGTAGAACGCGGCCAGCAGCAGCAGGGCGATCAGGGTCAGGCTGATCGCGCCGGTCCGGATCGGGTTGGAGGTCTTCATCGGCGGCACCTCTGCTGTGTCACCGGCAACGCCGTGATCGGGATCGGGTTGTTGATGATCGGCGGCACGGCGACCTGGCCGCTGGCCTCGCACAGGTAGAAGTTGAACCACGAGCCGTAGGTCGCGGTCCGCGTGATCGTCTCCAGCTTGTTGGGCAGGCGCTGCAACATGCGGTCGACGAGCACCTCGTTGTCTCCCAGCGTCTTCGAGACGATGCCGAGCTGCGCGATGTCGTTCTTCAGCGGCTCGCGGCCCTGCTCCAGCAGCCCGGAGGTGGCCTGCGTCAGGTCACCGAGCGCGGTGATCGCGTCCCCGATCGGCTGGCGGTCCTGCGCGAGCCCGGACACCAGCGTCTGCAACGTGATCACGAGGTTGTTGAAGTCCTCGTCGCGCGAGTTCACGGTCTCCAGCGCGGTGTTGAGGTTGTCGACGACATCGCCGATCACCTTGTCCTTGCCGGCCAAGGTGCTGGTCAGCGAGGCCGTGTGCTGGAGCAGGCTGTCGATCGTGCTGCCTTCTCCCTGCAGCACCTGGATGATCTCGAACGACAGCTTGTTCACGTCGTCGGGCGACAGCGCCTGGAAGAGCGGCTTGAAGCCGTTGAACAGCACGGTGAGGTCCAACGCGGCTTTCGTCCGCTCCAACGGGATCGTGCCGCCCTCGGCCAGCACCGCCTTGGTGTCACCGGTTCCGGACTCCAGCGCGATGTACCGCTGCCCCACCAGGTTGCGGTACTTGATCGTCGCCGTCACCGCCTCGGGGAGTTTGCGGTCGCCGTCGATCGAGAACTCGACCTCGGCGGTCTTGCGGTCGACGACCTTGATCCCGTCGACCTGCCCGACGCGGACGCCGGCGATGCGGATGTCGTCGCCCTCGTTGAGCGCGGTGACGTCGGTGAACTGGGCCTTGTACTCGGTGGCGCTGGCCAGGTTCACGTTGGCGATGGTGACGGCGAGCAGTGACGTGGCGAGGATCGTGACCACGGCGAAGGCGATCAGCTTGAGGAGTGGAGCGAGGACGCCCTTCACTTGACGGTCACCTCCGTTCCGCGAACCAGTGGCCCGAGCAGCAGGCTCGACCAGCCGGGCATGTCCTGCGGGTCGACGCCGATGCGCGGGCCGAAGAGCGCCGCGATCAACCTGGCCTCCTCCGGCGAGTTGGCGAGCCGCAGCACGTCAGCGGACTGCGGCACCGTCACGTTGCCCGCGGTGGCCGGCGGCAGGATCCCGTCGTTCGCGACACGGGCGGGCGGCGGCGAGCTCGACCCGTCCTGCACCGGACCCTCCGGCGGGTACTGCGGAAACGGGTTCGGGCGCGGGATCAGGTCGTAGCAACGGGGTCCGCGCTTGTCCTTGTACTCGGGCTCGTCGAGGTTCGGCTTGTACTTGCCGCGGTTCTGCGTGATCTCCAGCGTGATGTGCAGACCGGGCTCGTTGGTGCCCTCGCCGAACGCCTTGCTGATCACCGGCTCGAACTCCGCGAGCCCCTTGAGCAGGCACGGGTACTCGGGCGCGTACTTCGCGAGCAGCTCCAGCGTCGGGCGGCCGGTGTCGGCGAGCGCGATGATGTTGTTCTTGTTGACCGTGACGAAGCTGGTGACGTCCTGCGACGTCGTGGTCAGCGACCCGTAGAGCGCCAGCAGGTTCTCCCGCTGGTCGACGACGGTCTTGGTCGTCGTGGTCATGTCGTTGAGCGCCTGCAACAGGTCCGGCGCGGCGTCCGCGTAAACGTTCGAGACGTCCGCGAGCCTGGAGATGTTCTCCTTCAGCGCCGGCAGCTGCGGGTTGAGCTCGCCGAGGTAGGAGTCGAGCGACACCAGCGTCTCGCCGAGCGGCTTGCCGCGTCCGTCGAGTGCCTGCGACAACGCGGTCAGCGTGGTGGCGAGCTTCTCCGGCTGGATCGCCTGGAGCACCGGCATCAGGTTGTCCAGCACGCGTTCGAGCTCGATCGCGCTGCTCGTCCGGTCCTGCTCGATGACGGCGCCCTGCGTGATGGCCGCGCTCTTCTGCTGAGGCAGCACGAGGTTCACGTACCGCTCACCGAACAACGTCTTGGGCAGCAGCCGCGCGCTGACGTTGGACGGGATCTGCTCGACCTTGTCCGGCAGCAGCGCCAGCTCCAGCTCGGCGCCGTCGCCGCTGGTCCGGACGGCCTTCACCGAACCGACGATCAGCCCGCGCACCTTGACGTCGCTCGCGGTCTGCAGCTGGTTGCCGATGTGGTCGGTCTTGAGCGTGACCTTCACGTAGTCGCTGAAGGCGTCCTTGTAGAGCGCCACCGTGAGCGACAGGAACATGGCGATCGCGAGAAGGAAGGCGATGCCCAGCACGCGTTTCCTCATCCGGCGATCCTCACCGTCGTCGTCGCGCCCCAGATCGCGAGGCTCAGGAAGAAGTCGAGCAGCGCCGTCGTGACGATCGCGGTCCGCACCGCGCGCCCGACCGCCACGCCGACACCGGCCGGACCGCCGGACGCGCGGTAGCCGTAGTAGCAGTGGGTCATGATGATCACGACCGCGAAGACCAGCACCTTGCCGAACGACCAGAGCACGTCGATCGGCGGTAGGAACAGGTTGAAGTAGTGGTCATAGGTACCCGCGGACTGCCCGTAGAACTCCACGGTGATCGTTCTGGCCGCCAGGTAACTGGTCAGCAGCCCGATCACGTACAGCGGGATGATCGCGACGAACCCGGCGATGATCCGCGTCGTCACGAGGAACGGCAGGCTGGGAATCCCCATGACCTCCAGCGCGTCGATCTCCTCGGAGATTCGCATGGCGCCGAGCTGAGCCGTGAAGCCGGACCCCACGGTCGCGCTAAGCGCCAGCCCAGCGACCAACGGCGCGATCTCACGGGTGTTGAAGTAGGCGGACACGAACCCGGCGAAGGCAGACGTGCCGATCTGGTTGAGCGCGGTGAAGCCCTGCAAACCGACCACGGTGCCCGTGAACACGGACAGCCCGACCATCACGCCGATCGTGCCGCCGATGACCGCGAGCGCACCCGACCCGAAGCTGACCTCGGCCAGCAGCCGCATCGTCTCCTTGGAGTACCGCTTCAACGCGCGGGGCGTCCAGGCCAGCGCCTTGATGTAGAACGACAGCTGGTCGCCGAACCCGTCGAGGGTGGAGAGCACCTTGTTCGCCATCAGCTCCCCTTCGCGGGCACGACCTGCAGGTAGATCGTGGTGAGGACGAAGTTGACGAAGAACAGCAGCAGGAACGTGATGACCACGGCCTGGTTCACCGCGTCCCCCACGCCCTTGGGCCCGCCGGCGGGGTTGAGCCCCCGGTACGCGGCCACGATCCCGGCGATGAACCCGAAGATCAGCGCCTTCAGCTCACTGATCCACAGGTCCGGCAGCTGAGCCAACGCGGAGAAGCTCGCGAGGTACGCACCAGGCGTGCCGTCCTGCATGACCACGTTGAAGAAGTAGCCACCCATCACACCGACGACGCTGACCATGCCGTTGAGCAGCACGGACACCAACATCGCGGCAAGAACCCGAGGCACGACGAGCCGATGGATCGGCGAGACACCGAGCACTTCCATCGCGTCGATCTCTTCGCGAATCGTCCGAGACCCGAGGTCCGCACAGATGGCCGAGCCACCGGCCCCCGCGATCAGCAAAGCCGTCACGATCGGACTGGCCTGCTGAATGATCGCGAGCACGCTGGCCGCACCCGTGAACGACTGCGCGCCGATCTGCCGAGTCAGCGACCCGAGCTGAAGTGCGATAACCGCACCGAACGGAATGGACACCAGCGCCGTGGGCAACACCGTCACGCTGACGATGAACCAACTCTGCTGAATGAACTCGCGAAGCTGGAACGGCCGCCGGAACGTGGTCCGCACGACGTCGATCCCGAGCTGACACAACTTCCCGGTCTCCCGCAGCGCACCAGCACCGGGGAACGAGGTCTGAGTGGTCACAGAACACCACCCTGCCGAGGCCACGGGCTGGGCGAGGGCGCGGCAGCCGGCGCACCAACATGCACGCCGTACCGCACCTGCTCCTCAGTGGTGAGACTCTCGATGATCCCCTGCTGAGCCTGGTAGGGCAGCTGATGGATGATCGACATGACCCGGTCCTTGCGCCGCCGCACAGCGTCCCGGAACGGCAGCCCTGGCGTCGGCTCGATCTGCGGGATGATCCCCCGAACGTCCTCAGACGTGGACCCGTCGGAGTGCCCAGCGTCCGCGTGCGCCTGCTCAGCCGCCATCGTGGCCGTGTCCTTCTCCTCGGACATGCCGATGGGCCCGAGCCGCCGCCCGTTCAAAAACTGCTCAACAACAGGCTCATCGCTGGTCAGCAACACCTCGCGCGGCCCGAACATGACAAGCTCGCGCCGGAACAACATCCCCAGGTTGTCCGGCACGGTACGAGCAATGTTGATGTTGTGCGTGACGATCAGAATGGTCGCGTCGATCTGGGCGTTCAAATCGATCAGCAACTGACTCAGGTACGCGGTGCGCACCGGGTCCAACCCGGAGTCGGGTTCGTCGCACAAAATGATCTCGGGGTCGAGCACCAGCGCACGGGCAAGACCAGCCCGCTTGCGCATACCGCCGGAGATCTCACCGGGCAGCTTCTTCTCCGCCCCGACGAGACCGACCATCTCCATCTTCTCGAGGACGATCCGCCGAACCTCGGCCTCCGTCTTGCGAGTGTGCTCCCGCAGCGGAAACGCGATGTTGTCGTACAGGTTCATCGACCCGAACAACGCGCCGTCCTGGAACAGCACGCCGAACATCTTCCGAATCTCGTACAACCGATGCTCAGAGCACCGCACGAGATCCGTCCCGTTGATAATGATCTTGCCTTGCTCCGGCTTGAGCAGCCCCACCAGCGACTTCAGGAACACGCTCTTGCCGGTACCGGAAGGCCCGAGCATCACGCTGACCTCACCCGGCGGCAACGTGAGCGTGACGTCCTGCCAGATGGTCTGCTTGCCGAAGGACTTGGTCAGACCCTCGACGACCACCTCGACGCCCATCCGCACCTCCGCACACGCCCGAGGACGCCGCAGCGATCGGCGTCACACCTGGGCAACGAGTTCGTTCGCGGCAGGTTACTCACCAGTTGGCCTAATGGCGGTTGCGTTCAGATAACACCACACAGGGTGACCTCGCAAAACGGGCACGAGACCGTAGACCACCACCCGACAACCGGGAATTACGAGACCGATGTGACCCCAAACACACCACAGACCACCCGCGAAGCCGAAGGCGAGCCGTCCTACCGAACGGGCCCGGCGGTGGGGTCCCGTCACGAGTCGCACCACAGCTCTTGCTGCATGCCTGAAGGGGTGTCAACTCGACACGCTTTTCGTCGAGTTGACACCCCTT
>NZ_JBIVPX010000010.1:7790-403453 GCF_044754905.1 Lentzea sp. NPDC092896 | reverse complement strand
CAGGTCGGGGGAGGCGCTGAGCAGCTCCCTGATGCCGACCCGGACGATCTCGTGGTCGTCCACCAGGAAGACTCGCGACACCACCGCAACCACCTTCTTTCGATCGTTCCGCGATCACGATCTCTCAACCGACCGGCGGCACACAGGGACCAAAGACCCTGTCACCTGGAAGCCGGTGTGCTCCGCACCCGCTCGAACTCCTCGGTGTCGATCTCACCCCTGGCCGGCCGTTCCCTCAGCACCCGGGTCTCCGAGCCGGTGTGCGGCGATCGGCGCAGCAGCACGACCACCAACGCGACCAGGCCGCCCCAGGACACCAGCAGGGTCAGCGCCATCATCGGGAACCCGCCCCAGCCCATCGCGGTGCCGTAGTACCAGTTCATCATCTTCGCCTCCGTTGCCGTGTCCAGGCTCTTCCGTGGAACCGGTCGTGCGGAGAGTCCACGTGCCCGATCCGGGGTGAGCACGTCCGCTCTGTCCGCGCGGGCGGAGCCAAGGGCCCGGTCGGCACGGGACCAACGACCGCGTCCGCGGGCCGTGCCGATTCCTAGCGTTGAAGCCGGAAGGGAGTCCGCCATGCGCGCTCGCGACATCATGACCAGCCCGGTGATCACCGTGACGCCGGCCGTCCCGCTCAAGGGCGCGGCCGCGTTGATGGTCTCGCACGGGTTCACCGCGCTGCCCGTCGTCGACGACGACAAGCGCCTCGTCGGCATCGTCACCGAGGCCGACCTGGTGCGCGGTGGCTACCTCGAGGAGACCGGCGGCGTGGTCGCCGACGTGATGACCACCCCCGCCGTGGCGATGGACGCCGCCGCCCCCGCCGAGATGCTGGCCCGCGTCATGATCGACGACCGCAGGCGGTGCGTCCCGATCGTCGACGGCTCGACCGTGATCGGCGTCGTCACCCGCCGCGACCTGGTGCGAGTGCTCGCCAGGGCCGACACGACCGTGGCCGCGGAGGTCCAGCGCGTGCTCGACATGTACGGCAGCGGTCGCAAGTGGACGGTCACGGTCCACGACGGCGAAGCCGTGATCGGCGCCGTCACCACCGACGAGGAGACCGAACGGGTCCTCGTCGCACTCGCCGACGCGGTGCCGGGCGTGCTCCGCACCCGCGTTCTGACTGGAGGACAGCGATGAAAGCCCCATCCGCCCCGATCGTGGCCGGCGTCGACGGCTCCGCCTCAGCGCTGTCCGCCGTCACCTGGGCCGCGCGGGAATGCGCCCGCCACCGGGTGCCGCTGCGGCTCGTGCACGCCTACGCGCTGCCGACCCGCGGCTACCCCGAGGTCATCCTCACCGGCAACGAGATCCGCCAGGCGATCGAGAACCTGGGCCGCGACAAGCTGGAGGAGGCCACCGCGGCGGCTCGGGCGGTGGCGCCGGAAGCCGAGGTGACGACGGAGATCGTGTGCTGCGGCTCCACCGCACTCCTGATCGAGGAGTCGAAGTCCGCGCGCCTCGTCGTGGTCGGTTCGCAGGGCCTCGGCACGGTGACCGGCATGCTGGTCGGTTCCACCGCCCTGGCGTTGGCAGCGCACGGCAAGAGCCCGGTCATCGTGGTCCGCGGCACCGCCGTTCCCGACGGCCCGGTGGTCGTCGGCGTCGACGGGTCCCCGACCAGCGAGGCCGCGCTCGCGTTCGCCTTCGAGACGGCCTCGATGCGCGGCGCCCAGCTCACCGTGGTGATGTGCTGGCAGGACTTCATGGTGGAGAGCGCTTACACCGCCTCACGGTTCACTGTGGACTGGGGACAGGTGGAGGCCGACGAGCGCAGGCTGCTGGCGCAACGCCTCGCCGGGTGGCAGGAGAAGTACCCGGACGTGCTGGTGCACCCGGTGGTCGTGCGCGATCGGCCGGTGCGGGCGCTGATGCGCTACGGGGCTGAGGCTCAGCTCGTGGTGGTGGGCAGCCACGGGCACGGCGGGTTCACCGGGATGTTGCTCGGCTCGACGAGTCAGGCACTCGTCTACAACGCGCCGTGCCCGTTGGCGGTCGTGCGACCCGGCTAGCGGGTCGCCGTCGGGGGAATGACCACGACAGGGCAACAGGCTTGGCGCAGGCAGTTCGCGGCGACGCCGTGCGAGAGGAACTCGCGAACCGCCCCACGGCCACGTGTGCCGATCACCAGCAGTGCGGCGTGTTTCGACGCCTCCGCCAGGTGTTCGGCCGCGTCGCCGACGACCACGCACTCGGTGACGTCCGGCGCGTGGAGCATCGTGCCGCGCACCTGCCGCACGGTGTCGTGGAGTTCGCGCGCCGGATGCCTTCGCGGCATCTCTCCGTACGGGTTGAGCCCCATCGGCACGGCCGGCACGACCACCGGCTCCTTCTGGTAGGCCAGCACGGCCTCCACCCGCGCGCCGCGGTGCGCTGCCTCTTCCATCGCCCACCGCAACGCCGCGCGCGACTCGGTCGAACCGTCGACGCCGACCAGGATCACAGGTGTCCTCATGGCTGCTCCCATCGCTCGGAACCAGCGTGCGGCCTGGGCGTGAGCGCTGGCAGGGGCCAACGTCACGAGCCGCGCGAGTCCATCCGCACTGCTGACGTGCACGCACGCGGCGATCCCTCGATCACATCGATCGAACGGAGGACGCGATGAAGGCGAAGCGGGGCGATTGGCTGGTAGATCCCGGCGGGCGGCGCGGACGGATCACCGCGGTCGAGCATTGACGGAGAGGCAGCACGCCTTCACGCGGGCCAAGTCGTGGAGAGCTGGCCGATGTCGCTCGAGGCGGCGCACTCGCCGGCCGCGATCCCGGTGCTGTTCCTCGTGATCACCCGCGCGGCTCGCGCCCGTGGTCGTCGCGTTCGGTCCGGGCATGGCCTGGCAGGCCGGGGACGAAGGTCCCGGACGGCGCGGGACCCGGGGCACTCACCGCTCGCGGCGTGGACGGCGAGGCTGAAGCACATGAGCGAGAACGAGCCCCGGCCCGTGGTGGTCGGCATTGATGGATCACCGGCCGCGCAGTCGGCGTTGCGGTGGGCCGTGGAGGACGCTCGCCGGCGCGGATGCCCGGTCGACGTGATCACGGCTTGGCACCCGGACTACGGCGGGATGATCGGCCCGGTGCCCGCCGAGGTGCTGATGGCGATGTCGCCGCAGGCGATGAAGGACTCGGCGCAGAAGGCACTCGACGGTGCCGTGCAGGGGTTCGAGGGCGTGGAGATCCGGCGGATCCTGGTCGAGGGCGACCCCAGGGACGCGCTCACCAGAGCGTCGGAGGACGCGGAACTGCTGGTGGTCGGCAGCCGCGGGCACAGCAAGTTGGTCGAGGCCGTCCTCGGTTCGGTCAGCTCCTACTGCGTGCACCACGCCGCGTGCCCGGTCGTCGTGATCCGCGAGCCGAAGGTCAAGAAGGAGCACGCGCTCGCCACTGCGGCCGCACCGCTGACGCCTGGACCACTGCTGTGAACGCGGCGGCGTTGCTGACGGACGGCTCGGTCGTCACCGTGCGCGAGCTGGGCCCGGACGACGTCTCGGCCCTGCTCGAACTGCACCGCGGACTGCCGATCGAGGACCAGTACCTCAGGTTCTTCAGCACGTCGCCGCGGCAGCTGGAGGACTTCGTCGAGCGGATGGTCTCGCCGGACTCCCCGCACCACGTGGTGCTCGGCGCCTACCGTGACGACCGGCTGCTGGGGGCCGCGAGCTACGTGGTGGTGCGGCAGACGGACTTCGCGGAGGTCGCGCTGGTCGTGTCGCACGCCGAGCAGGTCCACGGCGTCGGCACCCTGCTGCTGGAGCACCTGGCGTCGCTGGCGCGCGGCCGGGGCGTGCGGCGGTTCACCGCCGACGTGCTCACGATCAACGGCCGGATGCTGCGCGTGTTCACGAGCATGGGTCTCGTGACCTCGATCGTGCCCGATGGCGAGGTCGTCTACGTCGAGCTCGTCCTCGAGCCCGGCGACCACTACCTCGACGTGGTGAGCGAACGGGAGTCGCGCGCCGACGTCGCGAGCCTGACGCACGTGTTGCGTCCCACCTCGATCGCCGTGATCGGAGCGGGCCGGTCGCCGGACTCGGTGGGTCACGCGGTTCTCCGCAACCTCGCCGAGGGTGACTTCGCGGGCGACCTGTACGCGGTCAACCCGCACGCGAAGTCCGTGGCCGGCGTCGACTGCCACACCTCGGTGAACGAACTGCCCGAGGCACCCGAGCTGGCGGTGCTGTGCGTGCCGGCGAAGGCCGTTCCCGCCGTCGCCGAGGAATGCGGTCGTCGCGGGGTGCGGGCCTTGGTCGTCATCTCGTCCGGTGTCGACGCGGAAGAGCTGCTGAACGCGGTTCGCGCGCACGGCATGCGGCTCGTAGGCCCGAACTGCCTTGGTGTGTCGACCAGTTCGCCGGGCGTGCGGATGAACGCGACCTTCGCGGCGCACAGCACGCTCCCCGGCCACATCGGGCTGGTCACCCAGTCCGGCGGGATCGCGATCGGCGTGCAGGAAGAGCTGCGCCGGCTGGGTCTCGGCCTGTCGAACCTCGTCTCCACCGGCGACAAGCTCGACATCAGCAGCAACGACCTGCTGATGTGGTGGGAGCACGACCAGGACACCCGGATCATCGCGCTGTACCTGGAGTCCTTCGGCAACCCGCGCAAGTTCGCCCGCGTCGCCCGCCGCGTCGCCGCCACCAAACCGGTGCTCGCCATCCGCGCCGCCACCAGCGAAGCCGGTCAGCGTGCCGCCGCCTCGCACACCGCCTCGACCGCGACGCCGTCGGTCACCAGGGACGCGCTGTTCCGGCAGGCAGGTGTGATCGCGGTCGGCAGCGTGCCCGAACTGACCGACGCCGTGATGGCCCTGAGCTGGCAGCCGCTCCCCGGTGGACGGTCGGTCGCGGTGCTCAGCAACGCCGGCGGGCTCGGCGTGCTGGCCGCGGACGCCTGCGTCCGCCAAGGCCTTCAGATGGCCACGCTCGGCGAGGAGACCCGCCAGGCGCTGGCGCAGCTCGTCCCGCCGACGGCCAGCGTGCAGAACCCGGTCGACACCACCGCGGTCGTCGACGAGAAGACCTTCGCCCGCTGCCTCGACCTCGTCGGCGCGGACCCGGCGGTCGACTCCGTGATCACCGTGACGGTGCCGACCGCACTCGGTGAACCCACGGGCGGTGTGCACAACGTCGAAGGCAAGCCCGTGCTCGCGGTGCGCACCGGCCAGACCGAACGGCTCGCGGGTGACGTGCCCTGTTACGCCGAACCCGCTCGCGCCGCCGCCGCACTCGCACGGCTGGTGGAGCGGGCGGACTGGCTGACTCGCCCGCGGGAATTCGCCCGCCTGAACCGGATCGACCTCGACACCGCGAAAGCGATCGTTGCCGAGAAGGAGGGCTGGCTGCCTCCGGACGAGGTGATGACGCTGCTGACCGCGTTCGGCCTGCCGGTGCTGGGCGGAACGCTCACGACGACCGCAGAGCACGCGGTGGCGGCCCAGCAGGCCTACGACGCTCCGGTCGCGCTCAAGGCGGTGGCCGACGACCTGCTGCACAAGAGCAAGGGAGGCGGCGTGGAGCTCGGCGTCGTCGGCGCCGCCGGTGTGGCGGAAGCCTTCCGCGCGTTCCAGGAGCGGTTCGGCGACCGGTTGCGCGGTGTGTTCGTGCAGCCGATGGCCTCCAGCGGCCGGGAGCTGCTGGTCGGCGTCGTCACCGACGAGAAGTTCGGACCACTCGTGGTCACCGGACTCGGCGGCGTGGACACCGACCTGCTCGACGACCGCGCCGCGGCTCTCGCACCACTGTCCACAGCGGACGCCGACGACCTGCTGCACGGCTTCCGCACCGCGGGCCACGTGCTCGCCGGCGCCAACGAGGCCGCCGTCCGCGAGGTCCTGCTCCGAGTCGCGGAACTGGCAGGAGCCCTGCCCGAGGTCGTCGAGCTCGACATCAACCCCCTGGTGCTGACGGACCAGGGATGCGTGGTCGTCGACGCACGAGTGCGCGTCGCGCCCGCCCGGAACATCGATCCTTTCCTGCGCCGCCTGCGCACCACCTGACAACGCGAACCAGAGGAGAAAGTCATGAGCACCAAGCCGATCGTGGTGGGCGTCGACGGAACGCCCGCGTCGGACCGAGCACTGGAATGGGCACTGGACGAGGCGGTGGTGCGGGGACGCCCGTTGCACGTCGTCCACGCCTGGACGTTCGAGGCGCTCGCGGACTGGACCGAGACCACCGAACAGCGCGTGCGGGCCGAGTCGGAGGCGTTGCTCGAGAAGGCGGTGCTGAAGGCGTCGGAGCAGCGTCAGGACCTGCCCGAGATCGTCCGCACGAGCGTGCGCGGCGACGCCGCCGAGGCGCTCGAGAAGGCCTCGGAGGGTGCCGAGTTGCTGGTCGTCGCCTCGCACACCGGGCACCGGATCCGTCAGATCGTCCTGGGCTCGACGAGCATGCACGTCGTGCGGCACGCGCACGCGCCGATCGTCGTCATCCCCGTGAACGACCGCGAGCTCGCGGAGACCGCGCGATGAAGGCCGCCGACGTGATGGCCCGTCCACTCGTCACGGTCGGGCCGCGTGACTTCGCCCGTCACGCCGAGGGGCTGATGGACGACTTCGGCCTGACGATGCTGCCTGTCGTCGACGGGAGCGTCTTCGTCGCCGTGGTGACCAAGGCCGGTTGCCGCCGCGGTGAGGGCGGCTCGCTCAAGGTGGAGCAGGTCATGTCGCAGCCGGTGCTGACGGTCGGGCCGGAGTTCGACGTGGCGACGCTGTTCGAGGCGATGACCCGCTACGAGGTGCTCTGCGTGCCGGTGCTCGACTACGGCCAGGTGATCGGCATGGTCACCCGGCTGGACGTGCTGCGGGCGATCAGCCACGACGACCCGCACCTGCGAGTGGGCCATGCCGCTGAGCACTGCTGACCGCGAGGACGTCGTCCACCACGGTCTGCCGGTGGCCGAGGTCGTCCTGATCGCGGAGACCGACGAGGCCGCCGGCCTGTCCACCACCCAGTGGCGGGACCGGCTGGCCGCGCTCGGGCCGAACGAGCTGCCCGCCCAGCGCGGGCAGAGCTGGGTGGTGCGGCTGCTCGGACAGCTGCACCACCCGCTCATCTACGTCCTGCTGGTGGCCGCGGGCATCACCGCGGCCCTGGGCGAGATCGTGGACGCCTCCGTGGTGTTCGGCGTCGTCGTGGTCAACGCCATCATCGGTTTCATCCAGGAGGCGCGTGCCGAACGTGCGTTGGACGCGTTGACGGCGATGGTGCGCACCGAGGTGACCGTCGTGCGTGACGGCCTCACCGCACGGGTCCCGTCAGGGGAGCTCGTGCCGGGCGACCTGGTCGTGCTGGAGGCGGGCGACCAGGTCGGCGCGGACCTGCGCCTCGTCACCACGAAGGAGCTGCGCGTCGACGAGTCGGCGCTGACCGGTGAGTCCCTGCCGGTGGCGAAGAGTTCGGTGGCGTTGCCCTCGGACACCGCGCTGGCCGACCGGACCAACATGGCCTACTCCGGCACGCTCGTGACCGCGGGCGGCGGGCGCGGCGTCGTGGTCGCGACCGCCACGGACACCGAGATCGGCCGCGTGCACCGGCTGGTCAGCACGACCACCACCGTGCAGACCCCGTTGACCCGCAAACTCACGCGCTTCAGCCAGATCCTGACCGTGGTGATCCTCGGCCTCGCGGCGTTCAGCGTCCTGGTCGGCGTGCTGCGCGGCGAACCTCTCGCGGAGATGGTGACGGCGGCCGTCGCCCTCGCCGTGGGCGCGATCCCGGAAGGCCTTCCCGCCGCGGTCACGGTGACGCTGGCGATCGGGGTGGCGCGGATGGCGAAGCGCAACGCGATCATCCGCCGGTTGCCCGCCGTCGAGACGTTGGGCAGCACCACGGTGATCTGCACGGACAAGACGGGGACGCTGACCGCCAACGCGATGACGGTCAGCGCGGTCGTGGTGGGAAGCACGCGTCATGAGCTCTCGGGCATCGGCTACGAGCCCGCCGGGGCCATCACACCTGAGCCGAACTCAGGTCTGCGCGCATGCCTGCTGGCCGGTCTCGCGTGCAACGACGCGCGGATCGTGGAGGACGGCGGACGCTGGCTCCCCGTCGGCGATCCGACCGAGGCCGCGCTCGTCGTGGCGGCACGCAAAGCCGGGCTCGACGAGAGCGACGTACCCGAGCGGGTGGACGTGCTGCCGTTCAGCTCGGAGCGGATGTTCATGGCGACCCGGCACGCCGGCGACGTGGTCTACGTCAAGGGCGCGGTCGAACGGATCCTCACCCTCGCCGGTCTGGACCGGTGCGTCGAAGCCGAGGAGCTGGCCGCCGCGGGGCTGCGGGTGCTGGCGATCGGTCGCGCGGCGGGTGTCGAGCTGTCCGAGGAAGGCTTGCGGGGCAACGTGGTCCTGCTCGGGCTGGTCGCGATGCACGACCCGGCACGGCCCGAGGCGATCGAAGCCGTCCGCGCCTGCCAGGCCGCCGGCATCGAGGTCAAGATGATCACCGGCGACCACCCGGCCACGGCCCGTGCCATCGCGGCGGAGTTCGGCATCACCGACGTGCACGCCCGCGTCGCGCCCGAGGAGAAACTGAGGCTGGTCAAGCAGATCCAGGCCGGCGGCGAGGTCGTCGCGATGACCGGCGACGGGGTGAACGACGCTCCGGCGTTGCGGCGCGCGGACATCGGCGTGGCGATGGGCAAGGGCGGCACCGAGGTCGCGAAGCAGGCGGCCGACATGGTGCTGACCGACGACAACTTCGCCTCGATCCGTGCCGCGGTCGAGGAAGGCCGTGCGGTCTTCGACAACCTGCGCAAGTTCATCATCTGGACCTTGCCCACCAACATGGCCGAGGGCCTGGTGATCCTCACGGCGATCCTGCTCGGCACGGCACTGCCGATCCTGCCGGTGCAGATCCTGTGGATCAACATGACCACCGCCGTCGCGTTGGGACTGACGCTCGCGTTCGAACCACGCGAGGCGGACGTGATGAGCAGACCGCCGCTGCCGCCGTCACTCCCGCTGCTGACCCGGCAACTCGTCGGCCGCATCGTGTTCGTCTCCGCGATCCTGCTCGCGTGCTCGTTCGGCGCGTTCCGCTGGCAGCTCGCCTCAGGCACCACGCTGGAGGTCGCGCGGACCGTGGCGGTGAACGTCTTCGTCGGCGCCCAGATCGCCTACCTGGTCAACTGCCGCTCGCTGGAGAAGTGGCGACCGGCGACCGGACCGAATCGGTGGCTGTGGGTCGGTGTCGGACTGACCGTCGGGCTGCAACTGCTGCTCACGTACGTGCCGTTCATGAACGACCTGTTCCACACCGCGCCGCTCGGGTGGCAGCCCTGGCTGGTGGTCTTCATGCTGAGTGCGGCGGCGTACGTCGTCGTGGAGCTGGAGAAGTGGCGGCAGCGCCGCGGGAACGGGAGCTGATGGCGAAGCTGGGGCGCGAGGTGTACGAGCAGGAGCTGCTCCGGTTGCAGACCGAGCTGGTGAAGCTGCAGGAGTGGGTGAAGGCCACCGGTGCCCGGCTCGTGGTGGCGTTCGAGGGCCGCGACGCCGCGGGCAAGGGCTCGGCGATCAAACGGATCACCGAGCACCTCAACCCGCGCGTCGCCAGGATCGTCGCCTTGCCCGCGCCCAGCGAACGCGAACGCACCCAGTGGTACTTCCAGCGCTACACGGCACATCTGCCGGCGGCGGGGGAGATCGTGCTGCTGGACCGCAGCTGGTACAACCGCGCCGGTGTCGAACGCGTGATGGGCTACTGCACGCCGGAGGAGCACCGGCTGTTCCTGCGGCAGTGCCCGCTGTTCGAACGGATGCTCGTCGAGGACGGCGTCCTGCTGCGCAAGTACTGGTTCTCGGTCAGCGACGCCGAGCAGGAGCGCCGCTTCCGCAAGCGCCTCGACGACCCCTTGAAACGCTGGAAGCTCTCCCCGATGGACCTCGAGTCGTTGACGCGCTGGGAGGACTACTCCCGCGCCAAGGACGAGATGATGGTCCACACCGACATCGCCGAATCACCCTGGTACGCGGTCGAAGGCGACGACAAGCGACGGGCGCGGATCAACATGATCGCCCACCTGCTCAGCACGATCGACTACCACGAGGTCACCGCGCCGAAGATCAAGCTGCCCGCGCGGCCACCGTCCAGCGGCTACCAGCGCACTGCCCGCGCCCTGCAACGAGAAGTACCGGATCACGCCGCCAAGCTGGTCTGAACGCAGGGAGTTCGGTGATCGCGCTTCGCCGCTCGACCTCTCCCGGACGAAGAGAAAGGGCGCCGCGTCCGCGGCGCCCTCGCTCACTTCTCTTGTCGTTCACCGCAGCCAAGGGTTGGCCTTGACGATCGGCAGGGTGTTCCACCAGCGCGCCAGGCCCCACGTGACGCCGGACGCGGTGGCCGCGAGGGCGATCAGCACCAGGGCGTAGACGACGTGGTAGTCGATGAGCGGGTTGGTCGACATCGTCGCCTCGCCGGTCGAGGTGTGCTGTGCCGGCGGCCACTCCGCCGCCCACATGAGCAGCATCATCAGCGCACCGCTCACCGCCGCGATCTTCAGGCCGATGCCCAGCACCAGCGCCACCCCGACCGCGAGCAGGCCGGCCATGAACAGCACGTCGGCCCACCAGGCCCCGGCGATGTCGTGGAACAACGACTCGAACGGCCCCACCGCGACCCGGCTGAGGAAGCCCTTCGTGGGCGAGCCTCCCGAGAACCACGCGTTCTTGGACTGGGTGGCGTAACCGAGACCGAACGCCTTGTCGAGGAACGCCCAGAGGAACAGCAACCCGGTCACGATGCGCAGCACCGCGAGGGGCACAGCACCTGTTCCGGTTCGGGTGCGAGCAGGAGCGTGAACAGCGGACATCTTTACCTCCCAGAAAGTTCTTCTGGTTGAAGTCTGGTCAGAGGAGCCGCCCGCGAACGCAGCCCTTGGTCCCGGTCCGGCCGGGACATCACGACCCGCCGCGGCGATACCGGCGAGCGGCCACGAAGATCGCCGCGACCACGACCGCCCCCATGGTCGCGATCAGCCGGTTCACGTCGACCGCGGGTACCCACCGCACGTTGTCGCCGGTGATCACGTAGGCGCCGGTCGGTTTCGCGGAGATCCCGAATCCGCCGCCCTCGCCCTCCTGGCCCTTCTCGTCCCGGCCGGAGCCACCGCCGGTGCCACCCGAGATGGACGCGGCGGCGATGACCGTGACCCCGTTGCGCTCGTACGGCTCGGCGTAGACCGTCTTCGCCTCCACGGAGTTCTTGACGCTGGCGATCAGTTCGTCGATCTTCATCATCACTCCTGAGCAGTCGGTCGTCAGCCCCCCGGCATCCGGTGAACGGGACCCCGCCGGGCAGGGTCCTTCGACTCCGCGTGGTCGTGCCGGGTGCGCGACGAGCCCCAGCTGCTGAAGATGCAGCCGAGCAGTCAGCGCGCCGCTACCAGCCGCTGGGCGATCGTGTACGCCCAGCGGTCGATCTCGTCCCGGTCCCGGAAGTCGCCCGCCATCGGTCCCGTCGCCATTCTCCTGGCGATGAAGCCGACCGCGGTCTCCGGCGTGAGCCTGCCGCCGAAGGTGAAGGGCTCCTCAGCCCCGATGCGCGCGGCGATCTCGCGCACCTTCCGTGGCGCCTGCCGAGGGGCGAGGTCGGTTCCGAGCGGTCCGCTGTGGAAGAGCCACAACGGCCGGGTGCGCAGGAGCTTCTCGTTGCGGGTCAGCAGCTTCACCGCCTCCCGGCGCCACCGGCCCGCGTACAGCGCGCTGCCGAGCACGACGGCCTTGTAGGGCTCGACCGAACCGACGTCCGCAGCGTCCAGCACGACGACCTCGTGCGACGCCGAGCGGATCCGTGCGGCGATCAGTTCGGCGATTTCCTTGGTAGCGCCCATCTTGGTCGCGTAGGCGACGAGGATCTCTGTCATACCGGCACCGTCGTCGCGCCGGCCAGGCGGGGACAGAGCCCTTGTGCTCAGTGGCGACGGGTCGCCGGTCGCTCGTGGCGGACCTGAGCCCGCCCGCCTGGACGCAGAGTCCTTCGGTCCTCTCGACAGGTCGGAACGTCCCGGCTCGCCCACGTCCTTGGCAGGTGTCAGCCCGCCGCGGCGCCGACGAGGCTTGGTCACACACGAACCAGGGAGTGCCGGAGGGTGACATGCGTGAACCGACAGTCGCCTCGCTGATGACGCGTGAGGTGATCACCGCGGACGTCGAGTGCCCGTTCAAGGAACTCGTGCGGCTGCTGGAGGACAACAAGATCAGCGCGGTCCCCGTGCTCGACGGCGGCTGTCCGGTCGGCGTCGTCTCGGAAGCCGACCTGCTGCCCAAGGAGGAGTTCCGCGGCGGCACCGAAGAAGCACCTGGTCTGTTCGCGGGCCGTGCGACGAAGCACCGCTGGGAGCAGGCGAGTGGCGTGACCGCCCGCGACGTGATGACCTCGCCGGTCCAGAGCATCCCGCCGGACCTCGCCGCGAGCGCGGCCGCCCGCGAACTCGCCGCCACCGGCGTGCGCAGGCTCTTCGTCGTGGACTCCGACGGCGCGCTGGTCGGTGTGCTGTCCCGCCGCGACCTGCTGAAGCTCTTCGTGCGTGAGGACGACGAGCTGCGCACCACGATCCGCGAGGAGATCTTCGGCCGGGTGCTGTGGGTCGACCCCGACTCCCTCCAGGTCGCGGTGACCGGCGGCGTGGTGACGGTGCGGGGACAGCTGGAGCGGCAAAGCGAGGTCGAGATCGCCGGACACCTCGTGCGCGCCCTGCCCGGCGTGGTGGACGTGCACAACCAGCTGCGGGCCGGATGGAACGACACCACCCACACCCACCAGACCGAGATCTTCGGCTGAGGAGCGACATGAGGACTCGAGACGTGATGACGACGGACGTCGTGGTCGTCGACCAGAACACCCCGGCGCGCGACGCCGCCAGGCTGATCGCCGACCGCGGCTTCACCGCCCTGCCCGTGGTCGACGCCCTGGGCGCGTTGGTCGGCATGGTCAGCGAAGCCGATCTGCTGCGAGATCGCCTGCCCCAGGATCCGCGGGGACTGGTGCACGGCGAACCCGCCCAAGCCCGGCAGGCGCCCGCGGACGTGGTTTGCCAGGTCATGACGACCTCGCCGGTGACCGCGAGTCCGAACACCGATCTGGCCGAGGTCGCGGGCCTGATGCTCGACCACGGTGTGCGCAGCGTGCCGGTCGTGCACGAGGGCCACCTCGCGGGCATCGTGACCCGCAGGGACCTGCTGCGGTCCATCACCCGTGCGGACTGGGTCGTCGAGGCCGAGATCCACAACCGGCTCGGCATGGTCGGCGGCGCAACGCGGTGGCAGGTCGCGGTGACCGGCGGCAGGGTGTCCATCGTGGACAAGGGGAACAGCGCCACCGAACGGCACGTGGTCGACGTGCTGGTCCGCGCGATCGCGGGCGTGACCGACGTCGAGTTCACCACCGAAGCCGTGCGCGCGGGGAGCTGACGATGGCAAGGAAGAGGTGGAGTGATCTCACCCCGTTGCAGCGGAGATCTTTCACGTGGCCGGCCGTCTTGCGGGTGACGGTCGCGCCGGCCGAGTGGGCTGTCCACATCGGAGTGAGGAGTTCGCCATCAGCGTGGAAGCAGCCGGACCACCGGCCGCGACGCGCCCGGTTCGGGAAGCGACCGGCCACGCCCGTCCAGATTCGGCCTGCCTGATGCGCATCGTCGTCGCACTCGGAGGCAACGCCCTGCTCATGCGCGGCGAACGCGCCGACGCCTCCGTTCAGCTCCACCACGTCGAAACAGCGGCACGAGCACTCGCACCGCTGGCCGAAGAACACGAACTCGTCGTGTGCCACGGCAACGGCCCCCAGATCGGCCTGCTCGCACTCGAGAGCGAGGCCGACCTGTCGTTGAGCCGTCCTTACCCGCTCGACGCCCTCGGCGCCGAGACCCAGGGCATGATCGGCTACTGGCTCGCGCAGTCGCTGCGCAACGCGGGCGTCCGCAAACCGGTCCTCGCCGTCGTCACCCAGACCGTCGTCGACGCGTCCGACCCGGCGTTCTCCGCGCCGACGAAGTTCATCGGCCCGATCTACGACCGCGCCCAGGCCGACCGGCTGGTCGCGCGGAACGGCTGGACCGCGGCGGCGGACGGTCCGCACTGGCGCCGCGTCGTCCCATCGCCCGAGCCGTTGCGGCTGGTCGAACAGGAGTCCGTCGAGCAGCTCGTGAGCAGCGGGACGATCGTCGTGTGCGCGGGTGGTGGGGGAGCGCCGGTGGTCGACGACGGCCGGCTGCACGGTGTCGAGGCGGTGGTGGACAAGGATCTCACCTCGGCCGCGCTGGCGATCTCGTTGAAGGCGGACCATCTGCTCCTGCTCACCGACGTGCCCGCCGTGATGTCCGACTACGGCTTGCCGACCGCTGAGCCGTTGCGCCACCTGGACGTGGCGGAACTCGGGGACCTGAGCTTCCCCGCCGGTTCGATGGGACCGAAGATCGAGGCGTGCCGCCGGTTCGTCGAAGCGACGGGATCGACCGCCGCGATCGGGGCGCTGGCCGACGCCGAAGGACTCCTGCGGGGCACCGCCGGCACGACAGTCGGCCGGCGAGCACACCGCGGTTGACGGAGTCGTAGAGTGTCGAATTGAAGAATTCTTCAATTCGACAGGTCGTGGTCTCGTGAACGAGTTCGAGGACAGTCTGCTCATCCGCGTCGAGCAGGCGGAACAAGCGGTGCGGCAGGCGGTGGAGCAGCAGGACGAGTACGCGGCGGACGTGCACCGCGCGGATCTGGCCAACCTGAGGCGCCTGGCGGCCGAACACGGCGTGTCGGTCGACGCTCCAGAGGAGGGCTGAGCGGTGCCGGTTCCGCTGTACCAGGCGAAGGCCGAGTTCTTCCGGATGCTCGGCCACCCCGTGCGCATCCGGGTGCTGGAGTTGTTGCAGGACGGCCCGAAGGCGGTGCGTGATCTGCTGGCCGAGATCGAGGTCGAGGCGTCCAACCTCTCCGCGCAGCTGGCCGTGCTGCGCAGGTCCGGCATCGTGACGGCCACCCGTGACGGTTCGACGGTGGTGTACGCGCTCGCGGGCGCGGACGTGGCCGATCTGATGAAGGCGGCGAGGAGGATCCTCACGGAGTTGCTGGTCGGGCAGAACGAGTTGCTCGCGCAGCTGCGCGAGGACTCCGCATGAGAGCTTTCCTGCCCGCGAAGGCCGACTGGACGGCCGCCAGGCCGAGAGACGTCGTCGCGGGTCTGACGGTCGCCGTCGTGGCGTTGCCGCTGGCACTGGGATTCGGCGTGGCGTCGGGCCTCGGCGCCGCCGCGGGACTGGCGACCGCGATCGTCGCGGGCACCCTGGCCGCCGTCTTTGGCGGCTCCAGCCTGCAGGTGTCCGGGCCCACCGGTGCCATGACGGTGGTGCTGGTGCCGATCGTCGCGACGTTCGGGCCGGGCGGCGTGCTGACCGTCGGCCTGCTCGCGGGCGTGCTGCTCCTCGCGTTGGCGGCGGCCCGAGCCGGGCGCTACATGCGGTACGTGCCGGCTCCGGTGGTCGAGGGCTTCACCCTCGGCATCGCCGCGGTCATCGGGCTGCAACAGATCCCCGCGGCACTCGGCGTGCCCACACCCGACGGGCACAACGTCGTGGTGAACGCCGTCCGCGCGTTCGGATCCGGCCCCGCTCTGCCCGCCGTCGCCCTCGCCGGCGGAGTCGTCGTGATCATGCTCGTCGGCGCGCGCTGGAAACCGGCGATCCCCTTCTCGCTGCTCGCCGTCGCGGCGGGCACGGTGGCGGCGGAGATCTGGTCCCTGCCCGTGCCCCGGATCGGCACGTTGCCCGCGTTGCTCCCCGCGCCGTCACTGTCCTTCCTGGACCTGAGCGCGCTGTGGTCGCTGCTGCCGTCCGCGATCGCCGTGGCCGCGCTCGCCGCCCTGGAGAGCCTGCTGTCCGCGACGGTCGCCGACGGCATGAGCGTGAACCAGCGGCACGACCCGGACCGCGAGCTCTTCGGCCAGGGCATCGCGAACGTCATCACGCCGATGTTCGGCGGCGTGCCCGCGACCGCGGCGATCGCGCGGACGGCGGTCAACGTCCGATCCGGCGCGAGCTCGCGACTGGCGGCACTGGTGCACGCGGTGACGCTCGCCGTGATCATGCTGGCGGCGGCGCCGGTGGTCGGACGCATCCCGTTGGCGGTGCTGGCCGGTGTTCTGCTCGCCACCGCGGTGCGGATGGTCGAAGTCGGTTCGGTCCGGGTCCTGATGCGCGCGAACCGTTCCGACGCGGTGGTGCTCGCGCTCACCGCGATCGCGACGCTGGCACTCGACCTGGTCACGGCCGTCATCATCGGCCTCGTCGTCGCGGGAGCGCTGGCGCTGCGAGCCGTCGCCAGTTCGGCGAGGATCGACGAGGAACCGCTGGAGCCCGGCGACCACACCGCCGAGGAGCACGCACTGCTCGCCCAGCACATCGTCGCCTACCGGTTGGACGGACCGCTGTTCTTCGCCGCGGCACATCGCTTCCTGCTGGAGCTCACCGAGATCGCGGCGGTCTCCGTGGTGATCCTGCGCATGTCCCGGGTGTCCACGATGGATGGCACCGGCGTGCTGGTCCTGCGCGACGCCGTCGAGAGACTGGAGCACCGGGGCATCACCGTGCTGCTCTCCGGAGTGCGCGACGAGCACCGGCACCAGCTGGAAACCCATGGCGTGCGCGCGTTCGCCAGCACGCCCGAGGCCATCGAGCACGCGCGGAACCACCTGCGCCGCAACGGCACACTGCCGTGACGGATCCACTGCCCGGCTCAGTGAAGTGGACCCGCCAGAACGTCACTTCCTCCAGAACAGGTGGTGGGTCACACCGCTCGCACTGGGCACGACGTCGACGTGGAACCGGTCCAGCAGCTCGTCGGGCGACTTCCACAGCGGTACCCCGTGGCCGAGCTCGACCGGCGCCACCGCGACGTGCAGCGTGTCGATGAGGTCGGCGTCGAGGAACGCGCGGATGGTCGTGGCGCCGCCGCCGATCCGGACGTCCTTGCCCTGCGCGGCCTCGAGTGCGAGCGCGAGAGCCTCGGCCGGGTCGCCGTTCACGAAGTGGAACGTCGTGTCGGAGAGGGTGAACGACGGCCGTTCGTGGTGCGTGAGCACGAAGACCGGGGTGTGGAACGGCGGTTCGTCGCCCCACCAGCCCTGCCAGTCGTGGTTCTCCCAGGGGCCGCGGTGCGGGCTGAACTTGTGGGCGCCCATGATCTCCGCGCCGATGTTGTGCGCGAAGTCGCGGGTCAGGTAGTCGTCGAGGCCGCGGCTGCCACCGGGGTCGGTGCGGTTGGGCCAGCTCGCCGTGGCGCCCGCCCACGCGAACATGGTGCCGGGGTCGGCGTGGCCGAACGGCCGGTCGAGGGTCTGGTCCTCACCGGCACCGAATCCGTCCCGCGACACGACGAAGTTCTGGACCTTCACCAGCTGGGTCATGGGCTTCCTTCCGCTCTTGGTCGGCATGTGGACCACGGGGGCCGCGTGAACTCATCGGTCCCGCCGGAAGATCATGCTCCGGACGGACGGAAGCGGCGCGGTGTGAGACCGGCGCCGCTTCCGTTCGACGATCACCCGAGCGTTACGGCGTGGCCGGTACGGGGTGACCTTCCGACGCCTGCACGACGACGATGCCCTGACCCTGCAGCGCGAGCTGGTAGGCCTCGCCCGAGCCGCGGCCGATGACGGCGCCGAGCTTGGCCGTCTTGCGGATCGAGGACTGCAGCGAGGTGGACCACAGCACCGCGGACTGCATGTCGACGAACGTCGGCACGTCCACGTTCAGCACGACCGGCGTCCCGTAGGCGGTGACCGCCAGCGCGCCGGTGCCCGTGAACGTGGTGTTGAACAGGCCGCCGCTGAGCATCGACGCGCCCTCGGTGCGGTTGATGTCCCACTTCAGGCTGCTGTCGAAGGCGAGCACGTTCTTGCCGTTGACCGTGACGCCTTCGTTCTCCAGGTACAGCACGAAGATCTCGTCGGCGTCCTGGGCGAGGAACACGTCGCCGCTGCCCGACACCTTCATCAGCGACATGCCCTCACCGGTGAAGGCCTTCTTGAACAGCTTGCCGAGACCACCGCTGCCTTCGTAGGCGAAGTCGACGTCACCCTGGTAGGCCACCATCGATCCCTGCTTGGCGAAGAAGAACCCGCCGCTGCCGGTGAGGTCCACCTTGAGCATGCGTTCGTTCTGCAGTTGGAAGCTTCCCGGCTCGACGGGCCGTTCCGCGTGGTTGAACAGTGAGCTGCGCATGGACAGATGATGCAGGTGATCATGGCCTCACGCATCCGTGGGGGTGGTCTTCCGCGCCGGCGGCACCTCACGGGTCGACCTTGTAGTAGCAGTACCCGTCCTCTCTCGGGGTCCAGGTGGCGAAAGTGGGGAACACGGCGAACGCGAAGCCGCCCTGTCGTGTCTTCGGGCCGTACCGGCCGTCGACCGCGAGACCGGCGTTGTACCACTCGTTGAGCTTGGCCTGGACGTACTTCACCGCCTGCTCGGTCTTCGGGCCGAAGTCGCGGTCGTCGGCGATGTTCTGGCTCATGCACCGCCGCATCGACACCTGGATGACCCGGACGGCGTCGCCGAAGTTACCCCTGCCCAGATCGCAGTTGTAGGCGCCGGTGTCCCATCCGATCGTGGGCACCCGCATGAACCCGCCGGGGACGGAGTACGACGTGAAGCTGTTGCAGGACGCCGCCGCCTGCGCGACTCCCGGCGACGCCGCCGAGATCACCGCGGCCAGAACCGCTGTGGCGGCGAGTGTTGCTCGGATCGATCTCATCGGTCCCCCGATCAGTTGGCGAAGTAGAGCGAGGCGCCCTGGCACGAGTACGGGCAGTGCAGCTCCACCCGGTAGTTCCCGGGCGTCCAGTTCTTGCCCCAGAAGTCGTGTTCGTCCCCCCGCCTCTTGTTGTCGCGGAGGATCTCCGGATCGCCGGGGGCGTCGAGGTACAGGACGCGGACGAACGAGTTGATCGGGTCCGGGGTGCCCGGCTCGTACGGCGCCGTCCACGGGATGTTCGCCGTCGCGACGTGAGGGTTCACGCCGCTGCCGACCCACAGCGACGCGGTCACGCACGTCCACTGGGTGGTGACGGTGCACGACCTGACGGCCATCGCGCCCGGATCCGCGGTGGCCGGTTGCCCCGCCGCCAGAGCGGCGCCCAGTGCGGCCACGACCACGCCGGCGGTCCTGAGTTTGTGTGCGACTTTCCCCGTTCGCATGTAATTCCCCCTCCTGGTGCGTTGTCCCGCGCTCCCGCGGTTACGCCAACACCGTGAACCCGAGCGGTTTCACGACGGTTTCATCGGGCGTGGTGCCACCGTCGTCCGGCGGGAGGCGACCATGAAGACGGCGTTCGGCGTGCTCGGCCCACTTCGCGTTGCGGTGGAAGGGGAAGACGTCGATCTGGATCAACCGATGCTCCGACGTCTGCTGGCCCTGTTGCTCTGCGCCGCCAACTCTCCGGTGTCCGCCGAGGCGCTCGCGGACGCGTTGTGGGAGACGAAACCGCCCGCGTCCGCAAGGAAAACCCTGCAGCTGTACGTGCATCGGCTGCGCAGGAAGCTCCGGGATCCGGCGCGGATAACGCACGGCCCCGCCGGTTACCGGCTCGTCGTGGAACCGGGCGAGTGCGATGCCGACGAGATGCGGCGGCTGGTCGTGGACGCCCACGCGACCGTTGATCCGGGCCGGCGTGCCGCGGTGCTGCGCGACGCGTTGGCGTTGTGGCGCGGTGTGCCACTCGCCGAGTTCGCCGGTGTACCCGCCGTGCTGACGACGTCGGACGCGCTGACCGACCGATGGCTCGCACTGCTGGGGGAGCGCTTCGACGTCGACCTGGAACTCGGCCGGCACGACGATCTCGTGGCGGAGCTGACGGAGGTGGTGGCGCGGCACCCGTTGCACGAACGGTTCCGCGCTCAGCTGATGGTGGCCCTGTACCGGTGCGGCCGGCAGGCGGACGCCCTGGCGACCTACCACCAGGCGAGGGAGGTGCTCAGCGACGAGCTGGGAGTCGATCCGTCCGACGCCCTGTGCGCCCGGTACCAGGAGGTGCTGCGGGCTGATCCGGCACTGGACCTGCCGGCGCGGCCGAGCCGTCCCCGGCCGGCGCAGCTGCCCGCCGCGCCACGCGACTTCAGCGGACGGGTGGACGAGCTGAAGGAGCTGGACGACGTGGTCGCGGGCGGAGCGGGGCTGGTGACGATCTCGGCGATCGCGGGTGCCGCCGGTGTCGGCAAGACCGCGCTGGCACTGCGATGGGCGCAGCAGAGGCGTGACGACTTTCCCGACGGCCAGCTCTACGTCGACCTGCGCGGAGCGGCCACGGCGCACCCGGTCGACGCGGCGCACGCGCTGGGGGAGTTCCTGCGCGCACTCGGCGTTCCGGCCGAACACGTTCCGCAGGAGCTCGAAAGCGCCGCCGGGCTCTACCGGTCGCTGGTGGCCGACCGCAGGATCCTCGTGCTGCTGGACAACGCGCACAACGTCAACCAGGTCCGGCCGCTGCTGCCCGGCACGTCCACGACCGTGACCCTGGTGACGTCGCGGAGCCGGCTCGCCGGTCTGGTCGCGATCAACGGCGCACGCCGCCTCCTGCTGGCTCCGCTGCGCCCGCAGGAGTCACACGAACTGCTCGTGACCCTCCTCGGCGGCGAACGGGTGGACGCCGAACCGGACGCCGCGGCCGAGATCGCCCAGGCCTGCGGCCACCTGCCACTGGCACTGCGGATCGCCGCCGCGAACCTGCTGGACCAGCCGCGTCGCCGGCTCGCCGCCTTCGCAGCCGACCTGGCCCGCAACCGGCTGAGCACGCTCACGGTCTCCGACGACGACCAAGCGGCCGTGCGGTCGGTGTTCGCGCTGTCGTACGAGCGCCTCGTACCGGCGGCGCGCAGGCTGTTCCGGCGGCTCGGCCTGGTGCCGGACCTCGACGTCACCCCCGAGGCCGCCGACGCACTCGACGCCGAGGGCAGCACTCGCCTGCTGGAAGTGCTGCACGACGCGCACTTGCTGGACTGCCGGACACCCGGCCGTTACTCCTTCCACGACCTGATCGGGTTGTACGCCAGGGAACTCGCCGAGGCGGAGGAGGACCGGCCGGGCCGTGAGGCGGCGCTCGACCGGCTCTGCGCCTGGTACGTCGGCAGGCTGGCCGCGGCGGACCGGTTGCTCGTGCCCTACCGCCCGGCCGTGGTCGATGCCGATCCGGTGGCGCCGTTCGACACCGCGCTGGACGCGTTGGCGTGGCTGGACGCCGAGAAGTCCAGCCTTTCCGCGGTGGTCCACCACGCCGTGTCGACGCGGCGGCACGAGGCGGCGTGGCAGATCCCGTTCCTGCTGAGCGGCTACTTCGAGCACCGCGGCACGTGGTTGCTCGGCGTGCGCCTGCTGCGATTCGCGGTCGACGCCGTCATGGAGTTCGACGACCCCGACCTCGAAATCCTGGCCAGAGCGCAGGTCTCGATCGCCCTCGTCCACGCGGGACGGGTCGCCGAGGCGGTGCGGGAGCAGCAACGGTGCCTCGCCATCGCCAGGGAGGCCGGGAACACGCGACGGGAAGCGGCGACGCTCAACAACCTCGGCTGGATGCACCACGAACAAGGCGACACCGCCGGCGCGCTCGCCTCGTACGAGGCGGCGTTCGCGCTGTTCGCGTCCCTCGACGACCGCGGCTACATGGCCATCGTGTTGCAGAACATCGGCGACGCGAAGTCGTTGCTCGGTGACTTCGCCGGGGCGGTCGAGCACCACGAACGGTCTCTGGCCATCGCCCGCGAGGACGATCTCGTCGGCCAGCAAGGGGATTCCCTGCTGTCCCTAGGCCAGGCGCACGCACGGGCGCAGCGGCACGACGAGGCGGTCCGGATCTTCCGTTCCGCGCTGCCGCCGGTCGTGGAGGCCGGCAACAAGATGAGCGAGGCCCTCGCACACCGCGAGTTCGGCCACAGCCTGCGCGCCGTCGGCGACACCGCCGCCGCGGCCGACGAGTTCGCCCTGGCCGCCAGGCTCTACCACGACACGGACGACGTGCACCTCGCCGTCGCCGCCTATCTGGACCTGAGCGGCGTTCGCGCCGAGGCAGGTGACCGCTGTGCGGCACAGCGAGCGTTCGACTCGGCACGGCAGCTGCACCTCCGCGCCCCCGACCCGATCAACGCCCGCCGGCTCGACGCGATGTCGGTGGAGCCGGCGTCGAGGATCGAGTAGTCGGCGTGATCACGCCCGCACGCCGTCGAGCACCGGCGCGCCCGTCCTCGCCACCACGTCCTCGACCGTGCTGCCCGGTGCGAGCTCGACCAGGTGGAAGGCCCCGTCCGCGACGTCGAGCACGGCCAGGTCGGTGATGACGCGGGAGACGACCCGGCGTCCGGTCAGCGGCAGGGTGCAGGTGGCGACCAGTTTCGGGTCGCCGGCGCGGGAGACGTGGTCCATCAGGACGATGATCCGGCGGGCGCCGCTGACGAGGTCCATCGCGCCGCCCATGCCCTTGACCATCGCGCCCGGCACCATCCAGTTGGCGAGGTCGCCGTGCGCGGAGACCTGCATGCCGCCGAGCACGGCGGTGTCGATGTGGCCGCCGCGGATCATCGCGAAGCTGGTGGGGGAGTCGAAGAACGAGGCTCCCGGCAGCACGCTGACGGTCTGCTTGCCCGCGTTGACGAGGTCGGGGTCCACCTCGTCGTCGTAGGGGAACGGGCCGACGCCGAGGATGCCGTTCTCCGCGTGCAGCGTGACGGTGGAGCCGGCCGGCAGGTGGTCGGGGATCAGCGTGGGCAGGCCGATGCCGAGGTTGACGTACTCGCCGTCGCGCAGTTCGAGCGCGGCGCGGGCGGCCATCTGGTCGCGGGTCCAGGCCATGTCAGTTCGCCTCCTGGCGGGCGCGGGTCGTGCGCTTCTCGATGTCCTTGCGGGCGGCCTGGTCCGGGGTGAGCGCGACGACGCTCTGCACGAACACGCCGGGCAGGTGCACGTGGTCCGGGTCGATCTCGCCGACCTCGACGACGCGTTCGGCTTCTACGACGGTGAACCGGCCCGCCATCGCGGCGGCCGGGTTGAAGTTGCGGGCGGCGGCGTGGAAGACGCAGTTGCCCGCGCGGTCGGCGATCGCGGCGCGCACGAGTGCCACGTCGGTGACGATCGACTCCTCCAGCACCATCTCCTTGCCGTGGAAGGTGCGGACTTCCTTGGGAGGGGAGGAGAGTGCGACGGTGCCGTCCGAGTTGTAGCGCCACGGCAGGCCGCCCTCGGACACGAGCGTGCCGACGCCGGTCGGCGTGTAGAAGGCGCCGATTCCCGAACCTCCGGCGCGCAACCGTTCCGCGAGTGTCCCTTGTGGAGTGAGTTCCACGGTCACTTCGCCCGCCAGGTACTGCCGGGCGAACTCCTTGTTCTCGCCGACGTAGGACGCGACGACCCGGCTGATGCGACGGTGTTCGAGCAGCAGCCCCAGACCGGCGCCGTCGACGCCGCAGTTGTTGGAGACGATCGTGAGGTCGTCCGCGCCCTGCTCCAGCAACGCCTCGATGAGGAACCACGGGATGCCCGCGAGCCCGAACCCGCCGACCGCGACGCTCGCGCCGGACCGGATGCCCGCCACGGCTTCGGCCGGTCCGCCGGCCACCTTGTCCAGGCTCATGAACGGCTCCCCTTCGTGAGGTGGTCGACGAGCGCCGCCGTGACGACGTCCGGCTGCTCGGCGTTGGCGAGGTGGGCGGCGCCGGGGACGACGAGTATCCGACCGTCCTGGACCGAGGTGGCGATCTCCTCGAGGTGGTGGGGCGGCGTCGCCGGATCGTCCGCTCCGGCGATCGCGAGCGTCGGCGCGCTGATCCTGGCGAGGTCCGCGCGCTGGTCCATGGCGGCGATCGCCTCGCAGCAGCCCGCGTAGCCCTCCGCCGGGGTGGCGGACACCATCGCCTCCCACCGCGCGCGGTCCTGGTGCGCGGGGGTGAACCAGCGCTCGACGACGGCCTTGGCGACCGCCTTCGTCCCCTGTGCGCGGACGAGGGCGGCCCGGTCGGTCCAGTTCGCCGCCGGTCCGAGGCAGGCGCTGGTGCACAGGACCACGAGCCGGTCCACGCGTTCGGGAGTGCGGGCGGCGACGCGCAGCGCGGTCATGCCGCCGAGCGACAGCCCGACGAGGTGCGCCTTCTCCACACCCAACCGGTCGAGCAGCCCGACGAGATCGCCGGCCAGCGCGTCGATGGTGTGCGGGCCGGGCACGACGGGGGAGCGGCCGTGGCCACGGGTGTCGTAGCGGACCACCCGGAAGTGCTCTTCGAGCGCGCCGGCGTTGGCGTCCCACATCTCCAGCGTCGACCCGAGCGAGTTGGACAGCACCACGACCGGGCCGTCCGGCCTGCCCGTGACGACGTGGTGCACCATCAGCGCACCGCCTCGAAGACGGCCGCGAGTCCCTGGCCGCCGCCGATGCACATCGTCTCCAGCCCGTAGCGGCTGCCGCGGCGGCGCATCTCGTGCGCGAGCGTCGCCAGGATCCGGGCGCCGGTCGCGCCCACCGGGTGGCCGAGCGAGATGCCGGACCCGTTGGGGTTGAGCCGTTCGTCGCCGGCGTCGACCTTCCACTCGCGCAGGCAGGCGAGCACCTGGGCGGCGAACGCCTCGTTGAGCTCGATCACGTCCACGTCGTCGAGGGTGAGCCCGGCCCGGTCGAGCGCGGCGGCCGTGGCGGGCACCGGTCCGATGCCCATCACCTCGGGCCCGACCCCGGCGACGGCCCACGACCTGAGCGCGAGCACGGGCCGCAGCCCGCGCTTCTCGGCCTCGTCGCGAGTGGTGACCACGCACAACGCGGCGCCGTCGTTCTGACCACTGGCGTTGCCCGCCGTGACCGTGGACTCGGGGTCGAGCTTCAGCCGGACCGGACGCAGCGCGGCGAGGTCTTCGAGCGTCGTGTCCGGTCGGGGGTGCTCGTCGCGGTCGACTGAGACGTCAGGCTTGCCGCGGCGGCCGGGGACGGTCACCGGCACGAGCTCGTCGGCGAACCTGCCCGCCTGGTCGGCGGCACCCCAGCGCTGCTGCGACCGCACCGCGAACTCGTCCTGCTCGGCCCGCGAGATGCCGTACTCGCGGCGGAGGTTCTCGGCCGTCTCCAGCATGCCGCCGGGTACCGGGTGGAACCGGCCACCGGCCGTCTCCCTGGCCCGGTCGAGCCGGTCGACCAGCTGGATGCCGCCGCTGCGGACACCCGTGCGCAGCCCCAGCGCGTAGTGCTCGACCTGCGACATCGACTCCGCGCCGCCCGCCACGACGACCTTCGCCGCACCGGTGGCGACCTGACCCGCCGCGTAGAGCACGGCCTGCAGCCCGGATCCGCAGCGCCGGTCGATCTGGAGGCCGGGAACGCCGACGCCGAGGCCCGCGTCGAGCGCCGCGATCCGGCCGATCGCCGGTGACTCGCCGTTCGGGTAGCTCTGGCCGAGCACGACGTCGTCGACATCGCCCTCCCTCAGCCCCGTGCGGCGCACCAGTTCCGTGAGCACGGCGGTGGCGAGGTCGGCGGCACTGAGCGAGGCGAGCGCCCCGCCGAACCGTCCGACCGGGGTCCGGAGGGGTTCGCAGATCACGACGTCGGTCATGCCCTCGACACTAGGGCGGTCCGGTGATATCGAGAAATACTCATTTCACGTCTACTGAGACTCTGGGAGTATCAGTCGGTGGAACTTCGTCATCTGCGGTACTTCGTGGCGGTCGCCGAGGAACGGCACTTCGGGCGTGCCGCCGAACGCCTGCACATGGCGCAACCACCGCTCTCGCAGCAGATCCAGCAACTGGAGGCCGAACTCGGGGTGACGTTGCTGCACCGCACCACCCGCAGGGTCGACCTCACCGACGCCGGGCTGGTGTACCTGGACCGCGCGCGAGCCGTGCTGTCCGCTGTGGACGACGCGGGGGCGGAGGCGCGGCGGGTGGCCGAGGGCAGGCAGGGCCGGCTGGTCGTCGGGTGCGTCGGCTCGGCCACCTACAGCCTGCTGCCCGCGTTCGCCCGAGTCCTGCGCGACGAGCTACCGGCCGTCGACTTCGTGTTCCGCGGCGAGATGCTGGCACCGGACCAGCTGGAATCCCTGCTCGCCCGGCGCATCGACCTCGCACTGCTGCGCCCGCCGGTCGAGCACGCCGGGCTGCGGGTGACCGCGGTGCGCCGCGACCGGCTCATCGTGGCGTTGCCCGAGGACCACCGCCTCGCCCGGCGGAAGCGGCTGAGGATCGAGGACCTGCGCGAGGAAGACCTGATCGTGCACGCGTCCCACGGCCGTTCGGTCATGTACGGGATCGTCACGGACCTGTGCCGCTCGGCGGGGTTCGAGCCGCGGATCCGCCACGAGGTGGCGGAGACCTCGACCCTGGTCACGTTCGTCGCCTCCGGGCTCGGCGTGGCCGTGGTTCCGGAACCGGTGGCGGAACTCGGCGTGCCCGGCACGACCTACCGTCCGCTGGCCGGAAAGCAGGGCATCGACCTCGTGGCCGCCGTGCGCGCCGACGACGACTCGCCGGTGCTCGCGAGGGCGCTCAGGTTGCTGGCGCGGTGGCAGGAACGGGTGCTCTGACTCAGGTCTCCAGCCACTCCGGCCGGGTGGACGAAGCGGGGTCGAGCCGGTCGAGGATGCGTTCGTGGGCGGCGTGCAACTGGTTCAGCTGCTTGGCGTCCAAGGGATCCACGACCAGCTCGCGGACCAGGGTGACGTGACCGGGCGCGGCCTGCTCGACGGCGGCCATGCCCGCGTCGGTGAGGACCGCGCGGCTGGCCCGGCCGTCGGCGGGATCGGGCTCGCGGCGCAGCAGGTCGCGAGCCTCCAGGCGCTTCACGACGTTCGACAGGCGCGAGAGCGAGGAACTGGTCAGCTGCGCGAGGCGGCTCAGGCGCAGGGCGTGGCCGGGAATCTCGGAGAGCATCGACAGCACGTGGTACTCGAAGAAGGTCAGCCCGGCGTCGCGTTCCAGCTGGGCGCCGAGCGTCGCGGGCAGCCGCGTCAGCACGCGCACCATGTCGAGCCAGGCCAGCCGTTGCTCCGCCGTCAGCCAGCGCGGTTCCTGCGAGTCCGGGGTCACACCCCCAATTTACTTGACGCTTGAACCATTCGCTCCTAGTGTCGGCGCCAGAAAGTTCAAACTTGAACTATTTGGAGGCTGTCATGCGCGTCGCGATCATCGGTGCGGGCAACGTCGGATCCGGGCTCGCCGGCGCTGCCGTCGCCGCGGGACACCAGGTCACCGTCGCCGCCGCCCACGAGGAGAACGCGGTCAAGGTGGCCGAGCAGGCAGGCGGAACGGCAGCGGCGTCCGTCGTGGACGCCTCCCAGGGTGCGGACGTGGTGGTCCTCGCGGTGCCCGCCGGCGTCGCGGCCGACGTGCTGGCCGAGATCAAGGGCACGGGCGCGGTCGTCGTGGACGCCACCAACCCCCTCAACGAGACCTACAGCGACCTGACGACCGGCGGCACCAGCCAGGCGGAGCAACTGGCCTCCGCAGTGCCGGGAGTGAAGCTCGTCAAGGCGTTCAACACGCTCTTCGCGTCCCGGCTGGGTGCCGCGAGCGAGGACGGCCTCCCGCTGGACGGGTACTACGCCGGCGACGACGAGGCGGCCAAGCAGGTCGTGGCGGAACTGCTGACCTCGCTGGGCTTCCGGCCGATCGACGCGGGCGGCCTGCGGATGGCCCGGTCGCTCGAGGAACTGGCCTTCCTGAACATCTCCCTCAACGCGCGCAACGGCTGGACCTGGCAAAGTGGCTGGCGTCTGACCGGGCCGACCGTCTGAAAAGGACGACCGACTTCCCGTTGCGGCTGAAGGAGAACCATGTTCGCGTCCTGGTACGACCGGCAGGGCTCCGCCGCCGACGTGCTGCACGTCGGCGAGCTACCCGATCCCGAGCCCGGCCCCGGTGAGGTGCGGGTCGAGGTGCGACTGTCCGGGGTGAACCCGGGCGACACGAAGAAACGGCGTGGCTGGCTGGGTTCCTCGATGCCTTACCCGAGGGTCGTCCCGCACAGCGACGCCGCCGGAGTGGTGGACGCGGTCGGCGACGGTGTCGACAAAAGCCGGCTCGGACGGCGCATGTGGGTCTACGGCGCGCAGTCCTACCGGGCGTCCGGCACGGCTGCGCAGTACGTGGTCGTGCCTGAGCATCTGGCCGTGCCGCTGCCCGATCACGTGAGCGACGAACTGGCCGCGAGCCTGGGCATCCCCGGCATCACGGCCCACCGCACGGTGTTCGCCGACGGACCGGTCGACGGACGGACCGTGCTGGTGCAGGGCGTGCTCGGCGGCGTCGGCTCGCTCGCCGCGCAACTGGCGCGCTGGGGCGGCGCCACCGTCCTGGGAACCGTGACCAGGACCAGCGACCTCGACCTCGTCGACCCCGGGTTCGTCTCGCACGCGGTGGCCCTCGACAGCCCCGGCGCGGCCGACGAGATTCGCGCGAACGCGCCGGACGGCGTGCACCGGATCATCGAGGTGTCCTTGTCCGACAACGCGGACCTGGACGTCGCCGTCCTCGCGAACGACGGCATCATCGCCGCCTATGGCACCCGCACGGACCGCACGGAGATCCCGTTCTGGCCGCTGCTGTTCGCCAACGCCACGGTCAGGCTGTTCGGCAGCGACGACTTCCCCGCCGCCGCGAAACGCGCCGCGGCCCGCGACCTCACCGCCGTGGCCGCCGTGGGCGCACTGCGGGTGCAGGTCGGACAGCTGTTCCCGCTCGCCGAGATCGCGGCGGCCCACGACCGGGTCGACGCGGGCGGTCGCGGCCGCGTGCTCGTCACCGTCCCGTGAGCCCCGAACGCGGGCAGGCTAGTTTGCCCCGGTGAGTCTCCTCGACGACGTGGCCGAACGCGACGGCTGGCGATGCTGGGTGTGCGACGAACCGGTCGACCCGGGAATGTCGGTGAACGACGCGCGCGGGCCCAGCGTCGACAGCCGGACCGCCGACCGGAAGGCGAAGATCGCCGAACGGCTCGCGCACCGCGGGTGCAACAGCCGCAAGGGCGCGGTCAAGGTCGTCATCGCCTGGCCGGACCGCCTGCACGTCGCCGAACCCGCGCCCCTGATCACCGTGGCCGGCCGGCTGGAGCGCAAGGGCGGCCGCGAGATGGTGGCCCGCTGCCCGACGAAGCAGGACGCCCAGGAGACGGCGGACTGGCTGGCGGACCGGTTCTCCCGGCTGGTGCCGGGGCTGCCCGTGACCGCCACCGTCGAGGCGGGCGGCGGCCAGTTCCTCGTCGTTCTGGCCACCGGACGTCGTTGAGCAATTCCTCGTGGGGCAATTCCCAGAACTCCCGCTGCGCATTCCTGTGCGCGTGATGCGCATCACCTATCGCCGAAGGTCGGAACGGGTTTCCCGGCCTGAGGGGTAAATCAGGCGGAGGTCAGGGGAAAACCCTGATGGCACGGCAGCTGAACACGGGCACGCTGGAAGTCGTCAAGGGGATGTCCCAGTTCGAGGAGAGACATGAGCGAATCCAAGTCCGAGCCCACCCGCAACCCCGTCGACTCGGTGGTCGACGCCGTGCGCGGACTGGTCAGCGAGGGCCTCAACCGTCGTGTCGTCGTGCGGGACAGCAAGGACGACGTGGTGCTCGAGGTGCCGGTGGCCCTCGGGTTGGTGGCGGCGTTCGCCGCCCCGGTGGCCACGACGATCGGTGCCGGTGTCGCGCTGGTCGGCAAGTGCGGAATCGCGCTGGAGGACCGCAGGACGCCCAGCAGCGCGCCCGCGCCCGCGACGAAGGTCGACGCCGAGCGGGTGTAGTCAGCAGCGGGGGACGCAGTGGGCCGGCGCCGTCACCAGGGGGTGGCGGCGCCGGCCCGCGTTTCGGTGCCCGGCTTCAGGGTCGGGGTCTCGTTCTTCGGACGGATCTGCGGCGGCCCTTGCTCTCGTACGATGACGTCGTGTTCGCCTATCTGCGGTCGGTGTGGGACGAGCCCCGGCCGCCGCGCGGGGCGGCGCGGCTGTGGTGGGACTGGGCGCTGGTCGCCGTGCTCCTGCTGGTCGCGGTGCTCGAGACGGTGCTGCGGACGGACCTGGGCTCACGAGTCGGCTCGCTGGTCGTCGCGGCGGTGCTGCTGCCTCTGCTGTTGCTGCGCCGGAGCAGGCCGCTGCTCGCGGTCGCCGTCGCGTTCGGCGTGGCCGCGGTCGCCTCGCTGGTGTTCGGGGGCGAGCCAGAGCTCAACGTGACGGTGTTCATGGTGCTCTTCCCGTTCTCGCTGTTCCGGTGGGGTTCCGGGCGTGAGGCGGTGCTCGGGCTGGCGATCATGCTCGGCAAGGTCGGGCTGTCGGCGGTGCTCGGATTCATCAGCGCGGGCGAGGCGGTGGGCGGGATCGCGGTGCTGGGAACGGCGTGCGCCGTCGGAGCCGCCGTGCGGTATCGGGGACGAGCGCGGGCACGGGAGCTCGACCAGGTCAAGCTGCTGGAACGGGAACGGCTCGCACGAGATCTGCACGACACGGTGGCGCACCACGTGTCGGCGATGGCGATCCGGGCCCAGGCGGGGCTCGCGACGGCGGCGTCGCGACCGGAGGCGGCGACCGAGGCACTCGGCCTGATCGAGTCGGAGGCGTCGCGGGCGCTCGCCGAGATGCGCACGATGGTGCGAGCCTTGCGGCACGACGAGTCCGCGGACCTGGCGCCCAGCCCGACGGTCGCCGACGTCGCACTGCTCGCGAGTCCCGGCAGGCCGGGGCCCGAGGTGGAGGTGCGGATCGACGGGTCCGTCGACGACCTCCCGAAGTCGGTCGGAACCGCGATCTACCGGCTCGCCCAGGAGTCGGTCACCAACGCGCGCCGGCACGCCCGGCACGCCACGCGCATCGAGGTGTCGGTGGTCGTCGGAGACTCGTCGGTGCAGGTGAGGGTGAGCGACGACGGCGACACCGGTGGTACCGCCGTGCCCGGCCACGGGTTGATCGGCATGATGGAACGCGCCGACCTGCTCGGCGGCAGTTGTGATGCGGGCCCGAACGCCGGCCGGGGCTGGACCGTGACCGCCGTGCTGCCGCTCACCGGGGCGCGCCGATGAGCGTCCGCGTCATCGTCGCCGACGACCAGGAGATCGTCCGAACAGGACTCTCGATGATCCTCGACGCCCAGCCCGGCATCGAGGTCGTCGGTGCGGCACCGGACGGACGGCAGGCCGTGGAACTGGCCCGGCGCCTGCGGCCCGACGTGTGCCTGTTCGACATCCGGATGCCCGGGATCGACGGCATCGAGGCCACCCGCCTGCTCGCGGGACCCGGCGTCGCCGACCCGATCGCCGTCGTCGTGATCACCACGTTCGACCTCGACGAGTACGTCTACGCCGCCCTTCGCGCCGGTGCCAGGGGATTCCTGCTCAAGGACGCCGGACCCGCGCTGCTCGCCCAGGCGGTCCACGCCGCGGCCTCCGGTGACGCCCTGATCGCCCCCAGCGTCACCGCCCGGTTGATCGAGGCGTTCGCGGACGTCGAGCCCGCCGGCCGCGTCGTGCAGCCGATCGAGCCCCTCACCGAACGGGAGGAGCAGGTCCTCGCCGCCGTCGCGGGCGGGCGCACCAACAGCGAGGTCGCCGGGGAGCTGTACATCACGCTGAGCACCGTGAAGTCCCACATCGCCAGCCTGATGGCCAAGATCGGTGCCAGGAACCGGGTCGAGATGGCCATCTGGGCCTACGAGACCAAGCGGGTCAGGAGCGGATTCCGGTCGCGGTCAGCCGAAAGTACGACGAGCGCACCGGACCATCGGCCAGGCTGATCGCGGCCCTTCTTCCGATGAGGTGGCACCACCGCGAGCGCCACGATCTGGTGCATGACCTCCTCGACCAAGTGGGACAGGCTGATCCCGGCCGCGATCATCGTGTTCAGCGTGATCCCGGTGCTCGGTGGCGCCCTTCGGCTGGGTGAGCTCGGCGGCGGCGCGGAGATCACGCCGGACAACGCGCGGTTCTTCGCCTCACCCGTTCCCGTGGTGATTCACGCCGTCACCGTCAGCGTGTACTGCCTCCTCGGGGCGTTCCAGTTCGCTCCGGGCTTCCGCCGCCGCAGACCGGCGTGGCACCGAGCGGCAGGGCGCATCCTGGTCCTTTGTGGACTCCTGGGGGCGCTGTCGGGCCTGTGGATGACCGTGTTCTACCCCAAGCCCGCCGACGTCGGCGCGCTGCTCACCGGCATCCGGCTGGTGTTCGGCACGGCCTGGGCGGCGTTCATCGTCCTCGGGTTCACCGCCATCCGCCGCCGGGACGTCACCGCGCACCGCGCCTGGATGATCCGCGGTTTCGCGATCGGGCTCGGCGCCGGCACCCAGGCGGTGACGCTGAGCGCGTGGCTCGTGGCCGTCGGCCCGCCCGACCGGCTCGCGAAAGCGTTGCTGATGCTCGCCTCCTGGCTCGTCAACCTCGCCGTCGCGGAGTGGATCATCCGTCGCCAGGCGAGACCGTCCCGCGCGACCGTCCAGGTCGGCGCCACGCTCAGGGAGACCCGATGAAGGCGATCGTGCAGGACCGGTACGGATCACCGGACGCGCTGGAGTTCCGCGACGTGGAGCCGCCCTCGGCCTCGGGCGACGAGGTGCTCGTGCGGGTGCGCGCGGCCTCGGTCAACGCGTACGACTGGCACGTCATGCGCGGAGATCCTTACCTGGCAAGGCTCACCGGGGTCGGCGTCACCGGTCCCGGCAGGAAGATCCGCGGCCGCGACTTCGCGGGCACGGTGGAGGCGGTGGGCCGGGACGTGCGGCGCTTCCGGCCCGGTGACGAGGTGTACGGCGACCTGGGCACGGCCGACGGGGCGTTCGCCGAGTACGTGTGCGCGCCGGAGGACCTCGTCGAGGCCAAACCTGCCAACCTGACGTTCGAGCAGGCCGCCGCGGTGCCGCTGGCCGGTCTCACCGCGCTGAAGGGGCTGCGCGACGCCGGAAAGCTCCAGGCGGGACAACACGTTCTGGTCAACGGAGCGTCCGGCGGCGTCGGCACGTTCGCCGTGCAGATCGCGAAGTCCATGGGCGCCACGGTGACTGGTGTGTGCCGCACGAGGAACGTCGAACTGGTGGCATCGCTCGGCGCTGACCACGTCATCGACTACACCGAACGCGACTTCACCAAGAACGGCAAGCGCTACGACCTCGTCCTCGACCTGGTCGGCAACCACTCGCTGACCGGGCTGCGGCGCGCGCTCGCCCCCGGCGGGACGATCGTGCTGTCCGGCGGGGGAGTGTTCCGCGGCGGCAGCCTGGTCGGGCCGATGTGGCTCATGATCAGGGCGAAGCTGCAGGCGCCGTTCGTCCGCGACCGGCTGCTCGTGCTCACCACGGCGCCGGACGGGGAGGTCCTCGCGACGCTGCGGCACCTCGCCGAGTCAGGAGGCTTCACGCCGGTCGTCGACCGCACCTACGCGCTGGCCGAGGTGCCCGACGCGGTCCGCTACGTCGAGACCGAGCACCCCCGCGCGAAGGTCGTCATCACCGTGTGACCCCGCGCTTCCACACGCCGGCGATGTCGCGGCTGGCGGTGATGTCCTCGAGCGGGCTCCGGTTGAGCAGCAGGAGATCCGCGCGTTTGCCCTCGGCGAGAACGCCGCGGTCGTGCAGCCCGAACACCGCCGCGGCACGAGACGTCGCGGCGGCGAGCGCGTCGGCGGGGCTGAGTCCGGCGTCCACGAGCAGGGCGAGTTCCTCGTGGACGGCGCTGCCGTGGGCGACGCGGGCGGGTGAGGTCTCGTCGGCGTTCGCGTCGGTGCCGAGGACGATCGTCGCGCCCGCGTCGTTCAGCGCCGCGGTCGAGGCGAGCGTCTGGCCGAAGTGCAGCGACTTCGGCCGGAACGGCATGCGCAGGTTCTCCAGGACACCGCGCATCATCACGAGGGTGGGGGACACGGCGGTGCCCGAGGAGGCGACCCGGCCGGCCAGGTCGGCGGACAGCGTGGCGCTGACAGGCGCGTGCGTGATGACGTCGGCGCCCGCGTCGAGCGCGGTGGCGTAGGCCTGCGGTGACGTGGCGTGGACGACGACCTTCTTCCCGGCCCGGTGCGCTTCGGTCACGAGGGCGGCGACCGTGGCGGGGCTGAGAGGCTTCGGCTGGAACGGCAGCACCTTGTCCTCCAGCACGATCTTGAGGTGGTCGGGTTCCTGGCGCAGCCGCTCGGCGACCCACCGCGAGGCGTCCTCAGGCCCGCTGACCGCCGTGGAGGCGGGGAAACCCATCTTGCGCACGGCCCGGCCGCGGACCGCGCACGCCGGGTAGGAGACGCCGCGGACGTCGGCGCGGTCGTCGGACTCGTTGTCCCGCAACGCGCGGAGCTCGTCCCAGCGGGTCGTGGCCATGTCGAGCATCGTCGTCACGCCCCAGCGGAGTCCGGCGGCGAGCTCGTCGGCGTGCCCGATGTGGACGTGGGTGTCGATGAGTCCGGGAAGCAGGTAACCGCCCCGCCCGTCGACGACCTCGCCGCCGGTGTCGTCGGTGATCACGCCGTTCTCGACGCCGATCGAGGTGAGCGGCCCGAAGGTGTGCTCAGGGGTGAACAGGTGGACGTTGGCGAGCGTGAACCGCGACATGTCACACCTCCCGGCCGTCGAGTGGCTGCAGGACGGCGGCAAGTGCTGTCACGGCGGCCTCGACGTCCGCGTCACCGGCCTTGCCCAGCAGTGCGTGCTGAGCGGCGACGACCTCGCGGACCACTCGGTCCGCCACGTTCTTGCCCTCGGCGGTCAGGGCGACACGCCTGCTGCGCCCGTCCGACGCGTCCGAGGTCAGCGAGGTGAGACCGCGGCGCTCCAGCGACCGCAGCACGTTGCTCAGCCCGCCGGTCGTGAGCAGCAGCCGGGACGACAGCTCTGACGGCTTCAGGTGCGGGTCGCCTGCTGTCAGAAGCGTGCCGAGCACGTCGTACTCGGCACGGCTCAGGCCGAAGCCCGTCAGCACGGCGACCGTGACCCGGTCGGTCAGGGCGTGCATCCGCGCGACGCGCTTCGTGAACTCGATCGTCCGCAGCGGCAGCTCAGGAGCGTGTCGTGCCCACCACGCCACCACTCCGCCGACCAGGTCTGTCTCCTCGCGTTCTGCCACCAAGGCAACCTAGCTTTGGAGATAGCTTTACGTAAAGGCATCTCCTGTGATCGGGAGCACCGCCAGTTTTGTTGAAGTTTCAATACTGAAGTTGCACACTCATATGTGAAAGTTCAACAACGCGGAGGCCCGGATGACGAGCACGGAGCTGAAGGCGACGGTGCGCACGCAGGTCACGGTGCCGCTGGAGTTCCCGGACGGGTACGCCACCACCGCGGAGGTGTTCACCTTCAGCGGTCTCGCTGACGGCCGTGAGCACCTGGCGCTGGGACTGGGCGACTGGCGGACCGCGGTGGCCGGCAGCGCTGCAGGGGAGACGGCGCCACTGGTACGGCCGCACAGCGAGTGCCTCACCGGCGACGTGTTCGGCTCCCAGCGCTGCGACTGCGGTCCTCAGCTGCGCGAGGCGGTGGAGCGCATCGCCGACGTCGGCGGGTTCCTGCTCTACCTGCGGCAGGAAGGCCGCGGCATCGGCCTGTACGCCAAGCTCGACGCCTACGCCCTGCAGGACGCCGGCCTCGACACCTACGAGGCGAACCTGGCCCTCGGGCGCGGCGAGGACGAACGCGACTACTCGGCGGCGGCGCAGATGCTGCGCGCGCTGGGCGTCGACCGGATCCGGTTGCTGAGCAACAACCCCGACAAGGCGCTGCAGCTCGACGCGCTCGGCGTGCAGGTCACCGACCGCGTGCCCACGGGCGTGCACCTGACCGGCGCCAACGCCGCGTACCTGGCCGCCAAGGTCAGCCACACGCACCACACCCTCGACCTGCCGCTGGCCGGCTGACCCTCCCGAGAGGACTGACATGAGCACGCTGGAATCCACTGTGGACAAGGCCGCGTCGACGGTGGTGCCACTGCATCCGCTGCTGGCGCGGCGATGGAGCTCACGAGCGTTCGACCCGGACCACGAGGTCACGGACGAGCAGCTCACCGCGTTGCTGGAAGCCGCTCGCTGGGCGCCGAGCGCCTCGAACACCCAGCCGTGGCGGTTCGCCGTGACCAGGCGCGGCACCACCGAGCACGCCATGGTGCTCGACACCCTGGCCGGCGGCAACCAGACGTGGGCGCGGGACGCGTCGGCGCTGGTCGTCGTGGCGGCGCGGACCACGGGCACCGATGGCGCCGCCCAGCCGTGGGCGGTCTACGACGCCGGTCAGGCCGTGGCGCACCTGTCCGTGCAGGCCCAGGCCGAGGGGCTGGCGGTGCACCAGATGGGCGGCTTCGACCGCGACCGCCTCACCACCGTGCTCGCGGCGGCCGACGTGACCCCGCTGGTCGTCGTCGCCGTCGGCCTGCGCGACGAGCCCGCCCGGCTGGCCGAACCCTTCGCCCAGCGCGAAACCGCCGAACGCGTCCGCCTGTCCGTCGGCGAACTCCTGCTGCCGGTGCGGCCGCAGGAGGGAGGATGACGTGGTGACCGAAGCCCGACCTCTGCCCGACACCGCCGCGGAACCACGATGGCTGACCGCCACCGAGATGAACGCCTGGTTGAACGTCACGCAGGTGCTGATGCTGCTGCCGACCGCGCTGGACCGGCAACTGCGTGACGACGCGGGCCTGACGCACGCCCACTACCGCATCCTGGCCATGCTCAGCGCCGAGCAGGACGGGAGCATGCGCATGACGCGGCTCGCCCGCAGCACGGGCACGACCACCACCCGGCTCTCGCACGCGGTGTCCGTGCTGGAGGAACGCGGCTGGGTCGAGCGGTCCGCCTGCCCGACCGACAAACGCGGCCAGGTCGCGCGGCTCACCGACGAGGGCTGGAGCTTCCTGCGCTCCGCCGCCCCCGGTCACGTCGCCGAGGTCCGCCGGCTCGTCTTCGACCACCTGACCGACGACGACGTCGCCCGCCTCCGCGAGATCACCGCCAAGATCCTGCCGTCCCTCACCGACCGGTGACCACGGCTATCGTCACGCCGTGCCCGACCTGACGAAGATCCAGGAGCGCGAGCTCACCGCACTGGCCGACGACCTGAGCACGCTCGACCCGTCGCAGTGGCGCACGGCCACGTTGTGCGGCGACTGGGACGTCGAGGAGACCCTCGCCCACCTCGGCGCGGCAACCAGGCTCAACCTGCCCAGGTGGATCCGCAGCATGGCCGGCGCCCGGTTCAACGCGGACCTGCACAACCGGCGGCGCCTCGAGGAGTTCCGCGGCGCCACCCCGCAGGAGACGCTCGAACGGTTCCGGCACGTCGGGACGATCGCGCTGCCGGTCAAGTCGTCCCCGGCCGGGCTGGGCGAGGTGATCGTCCACGCCGAGGACATCCGCAGACCGCTGGGACTGCGACACGTCCCCGATGCTGACGGCCTGCTCGCCGTCGCCCGTTTCTTCGCCTCGAAGGACTTCGCGGTCAACAGCAAGACCCTGGTCAAGGGCCTGACGCTGCGGGCCACCGATGCCGGCTTCCAGGCGGGCAGTGGTCCCGAGGTGCGCGGGCCGTTGCTGTCGCTGGTCATGGTGATGGCGGGGCGCGACGCGTTCCTCGCCGACCTCAGCGGTGACGGAGTCCTTCAGTTGAGTGGCCGGCTGGCTTCCTGAACGAGGGTGCCCCGGCGCCAGACGGCCCGCGTGTTGAGGGTGTCCGAGATCGTGGTGGTGGGGTCTCCGTCGACGAGGAGCAGGTCGGCGCGCAGCCCTTCGGCGATGCGACCGCGGTCGGACAGCGCGAACCGGCGGGCCGTCGTCGCGGTGGCGGCGCGCAGTGCCTGCTGCGGGGTGAGTCCGGCCTTCACCAGGTACTGCAGTTCGTGGTGGACGCTCGCGCCGTGGGCGAGGCCGCCGAGGAACGGCACCGGAACGGACGCGTCGGTGCCCACCAGGAGGTCGACGCCGGCGTCGCTGAGTGCCTTGACCGTCGCCAGGACGTCCTTGATCTCGCCCTGCGGGTAGCAGCCGAAGCTGGAGCGCAGGGTCCTGTCCCAGTCCTCCGGCAACCGGGAGGACACCCGCGGGTCGTCGGCGAGTTCGCCACCGGTGATGCCCATGAGCGAGGCGTTGAGGACCGCGCAGGGCACGACGAACATGCCGGAGTCCTCGATCAGGGCGATGATCTCGTCGTCGTGGGGTTCGACGAACAGGTGCGCCAGGCCGTCGATTCCGGCCTCCAGCGCCATTCTGGTGGCGTCGACGGTCAACGTGTGGGCGACCGTGAGGACGCCGTACCGCTTGGCCTCGGCGACGCCCGCGTTCAGGGTGGACTGGTCGATCATCGGCAGTCCCGGGTGCCCCTCGACGCTGCCGTCGTCGATCATGAACTTGACGTAGTCCGAGCCGTGGGCGAGCAGCCGGGGGATCGAGGCCGTGGCGCCCTCCGGGCTCGTGGCGTCCGGCTGGAACGGTGGCTCGCCCGTCCGATCTCCACCGCCGCCGGGGGTGAAGCCCGGCGGGAACAGTTCGCTGGGATGCCCGCCGGGTGGCGTGAGGCCGAAGCCCGCCGAACGCACGTCCGCGAGCGCGTCGTTCTCGCTGATGGCGGCACGCCGGTCGCGGGTGTTGACGCCCTGCATCTCCAGTTCGGTGGTCACGCCGAAGCGCAGTGCCAGCGCGAGGGCTTCCGGTCCGGTGTGGACGTGCGCGTCGATCAGGCCGGGCAGCAGTGTCGCGCCGGTCCCGTCGACCACGTCGGCTCCCGCGGGGACCTCGCCTCCGACCTGAACGATCTTTCCGTCCTCAACGGACACGGTGGTGACGCCCAGGGTCTTCTCGCCGTCGAAGACCCTGGCGCCGGTGATGGTGGTCGTGGTCATGACCCCACTGAATCACATACCTTCAGTCATGTAAATATCCTTAGGTATGTAGATGCTTTCTGGTGTGCAGTTGCTAGGGTGACGGGATGAGCGACTCGCCCCGGCCTGGGGACGACGAAGGCCTGCTCGACCAGGTCGGGCCCGCGCTGTCCCGGCTGCGTCGCCGGACCGCCGGTGGACGCGGGGACCTCACCCGCAACCTCGTGCTGAACGTGGTCCACGACGATCCCGGCGAGATGACGGTGGGCGGGGTCGCCGCCGAGATGGGGGTCGCCCAGCCCGTCGCCAGCCGGACCGTGGCCGCCTGCATCGCGGACGGCCTGCTCCGGCGCGCGGTCTCGCAGGAGGACGGCCGCCGCACGGTCCTCGAACTCACCGAGGCCGGCGAGACCGAACGCGGCCGCTTCGCCTCTGAGCAGCGCGAGGCCTTCGAGTCCATCACGGCAGGGTGGACGGGTGCCGACCGCGACCAGTTCGCCCGATACCTGATCCGCTACAGCCAGGACAGTTCTGACTGGTCGCGCGGGAAGGGCCGCAGAGCCACTGGATCTTGAGGAACTCGGCCAGGACTCTCAGGTGTGCTGCGTTTGAATCGTGGCCATGACCCTCGGTTCACCGCGGCCCATCGACCGCTCGGTGCTGACGCAGTGGTGGACCGACGTGACGTTCCTGCACTGGCGGGTTCCTCCTGGTGCGGTGGAACATCTGCTGCCCGCGGGTACGAGGCCGGACGTTGTCGACGGCGACACGTTCGTCGGGCTGATCGCGTTCCGCCTGTGCCCGCTGGGCTGGCCCGCGCTGACGGACCGCTGGAGCTTCCCGGAGACCAACGTCCGCCTGTACACGATCGACGGTCAGGGCCGGCGCGGCGTCGTGTTCCTCTCGATGGACGCCTCGAACCTGCCGTTCGTGCTGAGCGCACGAGCCCTGGCGGGACTGCCGTACATGTGGTCGGACGCGACGGTGCGCCGCGACGGCGATGAGGTCACCTACACCTGCAGGCGCAAGTGGCCTCATCGCCCCGACGCGACGAGCACGTTCACCGTGCGGCCGGGGGAGAGGATCGCCCGGCCGAGCCCGCTGGAGGAGTTCCTGACGGCCAGGTGGGGACTGCACACGTCCTGGCTCGGCCGGACCGCGTACCTGCCGAACGACCACGCCCCGTGGGACCTCCACCGCGCCACGATCGTTCGTTGCGACGACGACCTGGTGGCCTCGGCGGAGATTCCGGTCTCCGGCGAGCCGATGAGCGTCCTGTACTCGCCAGGAGTGCGAGCCAGGTTCGGCGTTCCGTCGTGCGCGGCCTCCTGACCACCGCGACCTAGCGGATGGTCTTCAGCACCTCGTCGACGGCACCGGCGATGATCTCCGGGCGTTCGGTCACGATTCCTTCGTGCGTCGTGTTCTCGGCGAGCACGTGCTTCCGGTTCGGCCCCTGCGCGAAGCGGACCTGGGCGTCCCGCCACAGCTGCGCCGCCTCGGGGGAGTCGGTGAACGGGGTCCCGGACGCGACGATCGCGGTCACCGGCACGTCCTTCGGCCAGGCGAGCTGGTGGAAGACCCGGTGGACGGGCGCGTAGTCGACCATCACGGCGAGCAGCTGCCGGTTCTTCTTGGTCGAAGGCTGCGTCAGCAGGGCGGCCCGCTGCTTCTCGATGACCGGTTCGAACGCCGTCAGCATCTCGTCGCTGAAGAAGTCGGGCACGTTCGCGTCGACGAGCACCGCGCCGGACACCCAGCCGGGGTTCTTGTTCACGAAGTTCGTGGCGACCTCACCCGCGATCGAGTGCGAGACCAGCACGACGTTCTTCGTGACGCCCAGTTCCCTGAGCCCGGCCTCCAGGTCGGACACCGCGTTCTCCACCCTCCACGGCCCAGAGACCTCGGCGCTCTCACCCTCGCCGGCCCGGTCGTAGGTGATGACCTTCGACCCGGTGGCCTTCGCCAGCCGCGGCGCCAGCTCCTTCCAGTACGACGAACTGAGCCCGCCACCCGCGTCCAGGACCAGGGCGGGCAGCTTGCCGTCGACGACGTGGAAGACGAGTTCGTGCTCGGCGTTCGTCACCTTGTGCGTCTTCGACGCCGGTGCGGCCGGGGCAGGTGCGGACGTGCCGGACGACGGGCTGCTCGCCGCGTTGGGCGCCGAACACGCCAGCAGCGACGCGGCGACGACAACTCCGGTACCAAGTGCGATCGCCTTGCGGCACAGGGGATTCAGGTGCTTGACCATGGCGAGAACCCTAGGAATTCCCCGGCCGCACGACGATCAGGCCACCCGGCCGATCCTTGCTGGTGCCGGCCACACCTCGGCAGTGGGGGAGGCCCCCGTTCTCGCTCGGAACCGCGTCTTGGAGGCCGGAGCGTTCATGCCAATCCCAGTGACTCGCGGTGCTGCCAGGACAGGCTCAAGCACGCTTTTGCGCCGCTGCGAACGTCCGGGCTCTCGATGTACGCCGTGACGGTCTCCGCGTTGAAGGGTTCGAATATGATCTTCCCTTCGTAGTTCTCCTCGATGTCAGGAAAGATGCTGTCGAACGTTTCTGCTTCGAAGACGGCGATGGTCAGCAGTTCGGGTTTCAAGCTCAAGGGGTCCAGTCCTACACCGAAAGCTGATATCGAGAGATTTCCGCTTTCGCAGGCCTCCTTGAGGGAACGGTATGGCTCGGAGTTGTTGTAGTCTATCGTGCGGCTTCCGTCTCCCTGGGCGTCCTGGTGGTTCAGGAACTCTTCGGCGTACTCCCTGAAGATGTTCTTTCTGAGGTGGAAGTCGTTGCGCACTGAAGTGAGGCTGATGTCCGAGGGTGTGAACTCGCCGGCGGGTACCACGTGGTACAGGTTGGACGCGAGAACCACGTCGACAGATCTTCTGTGCATGAGGAAGATCGGACTCTGGGCATGCTTGACTGTGGTGAGCGTGAGAATTCCCAGGCTGGCGACTCGGTTCGTCAGGTCGAACGGGTTCGCAAGCTCCTTCCTGTACCTCGATTGGCCACGTTCTTCGAGTTCCTTGTACGCCAGTACCTCGCTGGTGTCGAGGTAGTCGAAGTACCCTGCCAGGTGAAACCCCATGGCCAGTGAGCCATCGGCCACGTCGATGCTCGTGGGGCGGTATATCTGGCCATTGGTGAAACGTGTCATTTTCGCGACGTTGACTATTGCGTCGCTGTAGGTGATGGGTCCCCGCAGGCTGAGGTCCTTCAGCAGGGCGTTTGCGTCAATCGTTTGTTCGATTGTTTTGTTGGTGAGCTCTGCTTCGATCTTGAGGACTGGGATCGGGATGGGGAAGATCCAGCCCTCGAGAGTGAACATTGGCAAATCGTAGTGCTGGAACTGGCTTGTTCGTTTGAGCACGTCCAGGCTGAGCGCGGTCTGCTTCTTCTTCACTTCGTCGAATCGCGCCTTGAAGTTGGCGATGCCGCGGTCCACTTTTGCCGCATTGCTGGTGATCACGGCAGGCCTGATCACCGCTATGGCCGCGGCCAAGGCTGCCGCGGTGAGCAGTAGACCGGCTATCGCCACGTCCATGTGATCTTCTCCTGGTGATGATGGTGGGAGAGCTGTGCGGCGTGGGTCGCTGGCTGACGCTACTTGGTGGAGTCATGTCGCCGCATCGTCCACTGTGGACGCGAGGCTGTCGGCCCGGCGTCTCCCCGTATCGTCGGCCGGAGTTCGGTTGTGACCGTTCGTGCGGAGGTTCACTCGGCCGGCTCAACGGGATCGCCTATGTAACGAGTACGCGTTGGGGCGCAATAAAAGGGGGCCGATGTCCGCAGAACGGAGGCCCGCCGTGGCGACAACCATGAGGTTCTCTGGTCGTTTGGCGATCGTCGTGATCGTTCTGCTCGTCCTGGCCGGATGTGACGCCCTTCCGCAGGCGCCGTCGACGCCTGAGGTCGAGGTCGTCGCGCCCGGTGTCGAGGTGCACACGCGAAGTCTGGGCTCGGGCGAACCACCCGCTCCGGACCTGCGTTTCATCTCCGCCGTCTACGAGCTGAGCCCGTCCGGTGTCCTGCCCGCGCAGGCGACGGTGACCGTGCGGATGCCGGTACCGATCGCGCAGATCTACGTGGCCGTCGTCGTGACGAGGTCGAGCACCGCCGATCCGTGGGAGTACCTGCCGGCCGTTGTGGCTGCCGATCGCACGTCGGTCTCCTTCACCACCACCAGGTTCGGCTACTTCGGCGTTCTGGAGTACGACCTGGACCAGGCCGTCGAACGCTTCGAACGCGACTTCGTGGACGGCCTCGCCGGTGGCGTGCCCCAGATCGCCGGCGCACCCTCCTGTGACAACGAGCAGGGTGCGCGCGGCGAGGGCTACTCTGCTGCTTCCGGTCCTGGTGACGCCTTGGCGTGGTGCCTCGGCGAGGGCAACGCAGGCATTCGCGTCCTCAAGGTGACGAACCGTCGTGGCTATCCGCTGCTCGCGTCCCACCGCGGCATGGACGTGATCGAGAACGCCGTGGACTGGGCTCAGTGGCCTTCGTTGAGCCGGATCGCGGTGGGCGACAAGGCAGTCATCGCTCCAGGTGGAACGGTCGCGTTCAACGCCGACCTGGCGGCTGGAGCTAGTGCTGCCATCACCACGGAGGCCGATGACATCGGGCACTCGCTTTACGCGTTGCACGCGACCGTCACCGCGCTGGTGCAGGCTCTCACTCGATTCGCCGCGGGATCAGGCGTGCGGGCGGCCGAGATCACCAACAAGATCCTGGCCGTTCAGTCGTGCGCCGGAAGCCTCGGCAAGGGCAGCGGTGATTTGGTCGCGGGTTGCCTGAACGCCAAGATGATCACGGATGTGTTCGGTCCCAGAGGGTTCCTGCTGGCACCGATCCTGGCCGCCGAACCGGTCGTCGCGTACGTCGCCGGCCAATGGAAGGCGATCGTGGACCGGTTCAACGGCAACAGCACGTACCGCGTCGAGATCGCGCGCGCCAAGCCCGCGGTGGACCTGTCCGTCTTCGCCGGAGACTGGCTAGGACACACGCGTTCGCTGACCATCACCCCCGACGGACACGCGAAGGAGCACGTGGGCGATGGCTGTTGCCACCCGATCGTCGACCTGGCGTTCACGGTGTCCGCTCCGCAGGGCACCCGCGCCGCGGCGACCGCGACCATCACGGTCACCTCGGTCACCCTGCACGACTGGGTGTTTCCGCAGTCCCCGCCCAAGATCGGGCAGACCGCCACGATCAAGCTCGCCAACGGCGTCATCACCGAGCCGCTCGCAGGCGGCACCTACTGCGATCGCGCCGCGTCGATCGCGGGCATCTGCGGCGCGTGATCGCGCACATCGCTGGGGAAGGCCCCCGTCACTCGCCGCGCAACGACTTGCGGATCTCCTCCAGCCGGTCGCGGCCCGCCTCCTCACGCCGGTCGAACTGGTCCTGGGTGTTCTGCGGATCTCCGGCCAGTTCGGTGGCGGCCTCGCTGGTGAGGTTCCGGCCTTCGATCTTGTCGCGGACATAGTCGAACGTGGGCACGCCGTCTTCGGTGTAGTCCGGTTCAGTCATGTCCCCATCATCCCTTGATGTGCGCGCTATGGTGAGAACGCACCGGGGCACGCCCTGGGGAACTCGGGGGAGTTCGGCGTAGGCCGCTGGTGCGGTTGCCGTAGGGGGATTCGTGCGATTAGCAAGTTCTCTTTGTGCTGCAATGATTCTGGTGGGTTCCGGGGTGGTGGCGACGCAAGCGGTCGCCGCACCGGCCAAGTGTGAGATCCGTTGTGTGCATGCGAAAGCGGAGCTGGACAGAGCGCCTGGGGTCGGTGAGACCGCGCAGGTCAGCTTCGAAATCACGTCCGATGTGGACTTGAAAGGCGTCCGGATCGACGCGGACGTGCCGGGAATCGCCGGCTGGAGCGCGGTTCCGGACGGGTTGTCGGTGAGGGACGTCGCCTCGGCGGTCCCGACCGACTTCGGCAAGGTCGGCCGTGCCACCACGACGACGGACCTCTCCGCTGGGCGGACGGTGCGGTTCAAGGGTGCGGTCAAGGCGGTGAGCGCCGGAACGTTGCTGGTCACCGTACGTGCGGTCGCGCCGGTGAGTCCCGAGCTGAACTCGGACACGTTCGTCGCGGCGGCCACGATCGGCGCCGACGGCAAGTCGTCCTACCTGGGCAGTCGTGCGGAAACCGGTGCCACGACGCAGATTCCCGCCGGAGTGGTATCGACGCGGGCCACGCCGTGGCTGGCGCCGGCCGCCGCGGCGGTGCAGGCGCCGAAGCCGCACAGCGACGACCCGCCACGGGCGCAGGCCGCGCCGGTGTGCGCGACGGGCAGCTGGAACTACCGGGATCACACCGGGACGTTCCGCACCGCGGCGAACTTCCTGGTCGAGGCGTGGGACGACGACAACGGGCCGGATGACCTGCTCGGCACCGCGCTCACCGACGGGAACGGCGCGTTCCGGCTGTGCTTCCCGAACGACGACTTCTCCGGTGGCGCCGACGTGTACCTGAAGTTCGTGGCGCAGAACGGTTCCTGGGGCGTCGAGTTCGACGACGACCCGTACAACTTCCGCACCGCGACGATGAACGACGTCGGTGACGGGCGCACCCTGTCGTTCGGCGCCCAGCAGCCGACCGACCCGCGGTACATGCGGGCGGTGGAGGCGTTCGACGAGATCAACACCGCGTCGGACTGGACTCCGAGCGACTGCTGGGACGCGGACGACCACGACTGCCGGCGCGTCGACTTCAACTGGCGCTGGGACTACAACCCGACGAACAACCACTACGACCGCGATGACGACGAGGTCCACCTGCGCGCCAACGCGCCGGACTTCCGCAGCATCGTGGTGCACGAGCTCGGGCACGCCGTGATGGACGACGTGTACAACAACGGCTTCCCGACCTCCAACTGCCCCTCTCCGCACTTCATCACCAGGGAGAGCGGTGCGAACTGCGCGTGGACCGAGGGCTTCGCGGACTGGTACCAGGCCGCGGTGTTCAACGACCACGAGTACCGCGGCGACGGCTTCACCGTCGAGCTGGAGAACGTGACCTGGGGCGATCCGAACTGGGACAACGGTGACGGCGTCGAGGGCCGCGTCGCGGGGGCGTTGCTCGACCTCGTGGACGCGAACAACGAGCCCTACTGGGACTCGCGGACGGAGAACCCGTACACCGAGATCTGGCAGACGTTCCTGCGCTACCGGTCGTCCAACCTCGCCGAGTTCTGGCGCCAGCGCGGGCAGGCGACGTTCGACGTCGGCCCCGGTCCGCTGGCCGCGCTGTACCAGAACACGATCGACTACGGGTTCCGCGAGCCGCTGGGTGACTACCAGACGCGCACCCGTCCCGCGCCGGGGCCGAACCAGCCGCACCGGTACCGGGTCGACACGTCGGTCGCGTTCTGGTCGGTCGTCGCATTGCGCCCGCCGGCCAACGCCGACTACGACCTGCGTCTCTACGACGATCCCGAGCTGCGCCAGCAGCTGGCCGCGAGCGTGGCGGGCCAGGGCGAGGTGGACTTCATCGCGATCGACACGAACCAGGGAGGCCGCCCCGCCGGGGACTTCTACCCGGAGGTGACCCACGTGAGCGGGGCCGGCGACTACCGGATCCAGTTCGCGAACGGCACGAACCAGTTGCGTCCGGAGGAGAAGTTCGCGATGGGCGACGACAACGTGGTGGTCGTCCGCGACCACTGCGTCGAGGCGGGTGTCAAGTTCACCGTCACCGCGACGCCGGACAACGCGAGCCAGGACGCGCAGCTGTTCGTCATGTCGTCCGACGGCAGTCGTCCGGTCATCGCGTCACGGGCTCAGGCCGCCGCGTCGTCGACCGGCCACGGACCCGGTGAGGCGGAACAGATCGAGTACACCACGCCCGGACCTGCGCTGGACTGCTACAGCGTGGTTCTGGTGAACAAGGCGGGCAACGGAACGTACACGCTTTCCGTCTCCTGACCATGAGGGGTTGCCCCAGGCCCGTCCTGGGGCAACCCCCGAACAGGGGGAAACGTGATGCGGTGGTTCCTGGCGTTGTGCGCGATCGTGCTGACCGGGTGCGGGGCGGACGCTCCCGCGTTGCCGGACGGGCTCGCGCTCCAGGCGAAGCAGCTGGTCGGCATGCCCAGCCCTCGGCCCGCCGAGCTGCCGGAGTTCAGCCTCTACGGCGACGGCACGGTCATCCGGCCGGGCCAGGCGGCAGGCGCGCTGCAGACCGCCGAGACGGTCCACATAGGACATGAGAAGGCGGCGGACTTCTACGAGGACGCTCACGACGCGGGACTCGACCGAGATCAGGACATCCACAACGACTCGGTGATCGACGGGTACACGCAGGTGTTCGTGCTGAACTCCGGCGGTCACCGGTTCGTCACCAGGGCCGCGAACCCGGAGGGCGAGCTGGCCGCGTTCCACTCGACGCTGCACGTGGACGGCACGGCGACGCCCTACCGCCCGACGAAGATCGCCGCCGTGGCGTGGGGGCCCGCTTCGTCACCGGACGCGCGCCCGTGGCCGTTCGCACCACCGGAGACGAAGATCGACGCCGGCTCCTGCGTGGTGCTGGACGCCGCGCAGGTGGAGGGGTTCGCGGGCGACGTGCCGAAGGGCACGGTGTTCCGCATCGGCACGTCGTCGTTCGTCGTGGTGTTCCGGCCGTTGCTGCCGGGCGAGTCCGGATGCGGTGACGTCTAGGGCGTGACCAGCTGCCTGACCGTGTCCACGACGACGCGGCGCCGTTCGGTCTCCGCGACCAGGCCGCGCACGTCCTCTCCCAGCCGCTGCCACATGTTGGCCACGGTCAGGACGAGTGCGAGCAGCTCGGCCGCGCTCCGGTCGCCGGTCACGACCCCCCGGCGTTGCGCGTCCTCGATGGCCGCGGTCTTGGCGGCCATGGACTTGGCGACGCTCGGCCGTTCGGCCTGGCCGGAGTCACCGCGTTCCAGGGCGTACCAGGCGACGAACCGCATCACCTCGGGATGCTGGAGGCCGGCGTCGTACAGGCCGCCCGCGTACTCGGGGAGGTTGTCGGCGTCGATCGGGATCGCGGTCACGGTCTGCTCGACGATCGAGTCGTAGACGGCCTCGAACAGGCCCTCTTTGTTCTCGTAGAACGAGTAGACCAGGCCCGCGCTCACTCCGGCCCGTGTGGCGATGCGGTCCACGCGCGCCCCGCCGATGCCGTGCTCGGCGAACTCGGCGAGCGCGCCTTCCAGGAGCTGCTGCCGCTTGCGTTCGGGGTCTCGGGTCCGCACCGCACCACTATCCCTAGTGAACGTTCATTCGACAAACGGGCTCAGCCGGGCAGCGTGACGGCACCGAGCTGGACGAGCATGCCCAGGGCGTCCTCGCCGAACCACGCCTCGGCGATCTTGCCGTCGCGGACCGCGTAGATGCCGATTCCGTCCCACGCGGCGTGCTTGCCGCTTGCCTCGACGCCGAGGAACGGGCCGTTGTGCGTGCCGCTGTTGGTGAAGCGCAGCACGACCGTGTCGCCGTCGACCAGTGTGTCGTGGACGGTCAGGTGCATGCCCGTGAACGCTCCGTCGACGGCGGCCCGCAACGAGGCCCGGTAGTCGTCGATGCCTTTGATGTCACCGATGCTGCCCGCGTGCCACTTCAGGTCGTGGTGCCAGAACCGGTCGACGGCATCGATGTCGCCGCCGTTGAGAACCTCGTTCACGAACCCGTGCACGACCGCTGCGGGATCGTTGCGCGGCACGCGGTCGAGGAGGGCGTTGATCCACGAGGTGGTGCGGTGCGCCGCGACCTCACCGAGCGGGGTGCCCATGTTGGTGAACGCGTGCGCGCCCTCCGGCCACACGTCCAGGTCGGCCTCGGAGCCCGCCAGCCGCAGCCGGGCGGCGAGCAGGATCGAGTCGTCCAGCAGCGGATCCAGTTCGCCCACGGTGAGCAGGGCCGGAGGCAGGCCGCTCAGGTCGGCCAGCGCGGGGGACAGTGCCGGGTCGCGGCGCTGGGCGAGGGTGTGGTCCGGCAGTCCGAGGTCCAGCAGGCCGTCCAGCCACGACCGGGTCAGCACCAGGGTGTCGTCGGTCGCGGCCGCGGCGCTGGGGGACATGGCGAGGTCGTAGGGACCGCAGTCGAGCACGGCACCGGCGAACTTCCCGAACACCGGATCACCCATGTCCCGCAACGCGAGCAGGCTCGTGACGGCGAGGTGGGCTCCGGCGGAGATCCCGCCGATGAGGAGGGTGTCCGTGCCGAACTCGGCCTCGGCGTGCCGGCCGAGCCACCGCGCGCCCTCGACGACGTCCTGGATCTGCTCCACGACGGTGACCTCGGGGGTCAGCCGGTAGTCCGGGCTCACCACGACGGCGCCGGTGGCGCGGGCGATGAGGTCGTTGAGCAGGTCGTCGTCCTCGGGGGAGCCGGCGGCCCACCCTCCGCCGTGGACGCGGTACAGCACCGCGCGCGGCTGTTCCGGAACGAACACGCGAAGGCGGACCAGGCCGTCGACGTGGCGGTCGGCCGGTGTCAGCTGGGGTGTACCCAGGTTGTGCGTGGTGCCGGTGCGCAACGCGGCGAGTCCGTCCGGCGTGCGCACGTCCGGGTGGGGCATCGTCGCGAGCGCGGCGTTGATGGCGCGTTGGGCGTCGAGGACGGTGGGATCGATGCCGGTGACACGTGAGCCGATGGCAGGCATGGCGTGAGTCCTTTCGGGATCAGATGGTGAAGCGGATGCCGGTGAGTCGTTCGCTCTCGTGCCACAGACCCGCGCCCTCGGCCGGATCGCCCGCACCGCGCGGGAGCTTGACCTGCTTCGGTGCGCCGGACGTCTGATCGGTGCCGGCCGGCCCGTAGTAGGCGCCGTTCACGACCTCGGGAGAGGTCGCCGCGTACAGCGACGGCCAGGCCGCGCCTTCGGGCGAGCCCATGGCGACGCGGCGCAGCAGCGCGACCCCGGCCCTGGCCAGCAGGCCCTCGCTGTGGCGTTGCAGGTTGGTGACGGCCGAACCGGGGTGCACCACGGCGGCCGTCATGGAGGTGCCTTCCAGACGCCGTGCGAGTTCCTGGGTGAACACGACATTGGCGCGCTTGGACTTGGCGTAGGCGGTCATCGCGCCGTAGCGCTTCTCGCTCATGAGGTCGGTGAGCTTGCCGTTCGGCCAGGCGGCGGCGAGCGCGCTGACCGTGATCACGCGGGCGGACTCGGCCCGGCGCAGAGCGGGCAGGACGCCCGCGGTGAACGCGAAGTGCCCGAGGTGGTTGGTGCCGAAGGTCAGCTCGAACCCGTCGGTGGTGGTGCGGCGGCTGGGTACGTTCATGACACCGGCGTTGTTGAGCAGCAGGTCGACCGTCTCGGTTGCGGCCAGCCGCTCCGCCGCCGCGGCGATCGAGGCCAGCGATCCCAGGTCGAGCACGAGCGTGTCCAGCCTCGCGCCGGGCTGGTCCGCGAGCAGGGAATCGGCCGCCGCGCCCAGCTTGTCCAGGCTGCGCCCGGCGAGGAGGACGCGGGCGCCGTGACCAGCGAGGACGCGGGCGGTCTCCAGCCCGATCCCGCTGTTCGCGCCGGTGATCAGCGCGGTCCGGCCGCTCAGGTCGCCGATGTCGTCGGGGGACCACCGCGTCGTGGCCCGCTGCGTCGTGGAGTGGCTCATGTCTGCCTCCTAATGAACGTTCATTCATTTACAAGGTGACACGAGGCGACGGCGCTGTCAAATGAACGTTCATTCAGTAGTTGAGTGTGAGCGTATCTATAACTTCAGTTCAGGCTGAAGTCAGGCCGACGCGCCACAATGGACCGGTGCTCACCACCTCGTCCCGGCTACTGCAGCTGTTGACGGTCCTGTCGTCCCGGCAGAGCTGGACGGCGGCGGAACTGGCCGGCCGGGTCGGCATCACCGAGCGCACGGTGCGCCGCGACATCACCAGGCTGCGCGACCTCGGCTACGACGTGCGCTCCGATCCCGGCCGCTGGGGCGGCTACCAGCTCGCGGAGGTCGTCCGGCTGCCCGCCACGGCGATCACGAGACTCGGCGCGATCGACGACGCGGTGGAGCAGACGACCCCGGTGGGGGAGGTCTCGCTCAGCACGCTCGCGGTACTGGCCATGGCGTGCCGCAAGAGCGAGCGCATCCGACTGTCCTATCGGGACATGAACGGCCGCGAGAGCGTTCGCGAGGCCGATCCACACCGCCTGGTGCACACCGGCCACCGCTGGTACCTGGTGGCGCGCGACGTGTCGAAGGACGCGTGGCGGACGTTCCGCGCGGACCGGGTGACCGAGGCCCGCCCAACGGGCCGCGTGGTGCGCCTCGACAACCCGCCGGACGCCGCGCAACTCGTGGCGAGCACCCTGACGAGCGCCTATCCGCTCTACGCCACCGTGCGCATCCCGCGACCGCTCGCCGAAGTGATCACCCTCATCCCGCCCACAGCGGGCGAGCACCGCGCGGACGGTCCACGAGCGACGATCGTCGAGATCGGCGGCACGGACGCCGGTTCCATCGCCGGATTCCTGGTGCGCCTGGGCATTCCGCTGTCGGTGCTGGCTCCGGACGAGGTGCGTGCGGAGGTCCGGCGGCGCGCTCTGGAACTCGCCGAGCACAATGCGGACCGATCGCGTCCGGATAGGGATCTACCTTCGGGGACATGACGCTTGACCACGTGTTTCTGACGGTTTCCGACATCGAACGCTCGATCGGCTTCTACGAACGCGCACTGGCCCCGCTGGGCATCGGCCACCTCGTCGACTACGACGGTGCAGACGGCCCGGCCGGGCACCCGGACCTCAAGGGCTTCGGCCGCGACGGCAGGTTGTTCCTGTGGCTGCGCGAGGGCGAGGCCGACGCGAGGGCGGTGCACGTCGGGTTCGTCGCGACGAGCCAGGACGAGGTGAACGCCTTCCACATCGCGGCGATCGAGGCGGGGGCGAAGGACAACGGCCCGCCCAGCGCCCGCGAGTACTACGACCCGCGCTACTACGCCGCGAACGTGTTCGACCCGGACGGCTACAGCCTGGAAGCGGTCTACAAGAGCTACCAGCACTGAAGATCGCTAATCTGGACGGGGTGCGCATCCTCTTCTCGTGCCGCCCCGCCTACGGGCACCTGTTCCCGCTGGTTCCGCTCGCCCGTGCGGCACAGCAGGCCGGACACGAGGTCGTGTTCGCGATCGGCCCGAGCTTCGTGGAGAAGGCGCGGGAGCTGGGTTTCGAGGCCCACGCGTCGGGCATCTCGATCGGCGAGGCCGAGACCGAGGCCCGCCGGCGGCACGGCGACGCGGAGGTGCCGCGACTGCTGATCACGATGTTCGCGGACGTGCTGCCGCGGGCGACGGTCCGGGACCTCGGCGTCCTGCTGCCGCGGATCAAGCCGGATCTGGTCGTCTACGAGCAGAGCGACACCGGTGCCGCGAAGGCCGCCCGCGACGCCGGGATCCCGTTCGTCTCGCACGTGATCGGACGGTCCATGCCGCCCGCGATCCAGCGGATGGCGGCGGGGGAGATGGCCTGGATGTGGGACGGCGCCGCGCCCGCCGACCTGATGATGGGGGACGTCGCGATCGACCTGTGGCCGGACACCGTCCGCGATCCGGTCGTCGCGGCGCTGCCCACGGTGTTGCGGCAGCGGCCGACGGCGTTCGACCTGGACGTGCCGATGCCGGAGATCGTCACCACGAAACCGTTGGTGTACCTGACGCTCGGCACGGTGTCGTTCGGTGAGACGGCCGTGCTGCGGCGGGCGATCGACGGCCTCGCCCGGCTGCCGGTCACGGTCCTGGTGGCGGTCGGACCCGGTGATCCCGCGCTGCTGGGCGACGTGCCGGCGAACGTGCGGGTCGCCGGGTTCGTGCCGCAGGCGGAGGTGCTGCAGCAGGCCGAACTCGTGGTGCACCACGGTGGAACGGGCACGGTTCTGGGCGCGCTCGCGGCCGGCCTGCCGCAACTGGTGCTGCCGCAGGGCGCCGATCAGTTCGTCAACGCCGACGTGCTCGCCGAGACCGGCGCGGGGGCGAAGCTCGTCGGCGAGGAGATCACCGCTGACGCCATCGCCGCGAAAGCGGGCCATCTGCTCGACGACCCGGCCGCGCGGGAGGTCGCCGCGGCCACGGCGGCCGAGATCGCGGAGATGCCGGCCCCGGCCGCCGTGGTCGCACGTCTCAGCGAACTGGTGCAGGGGTCCTGACGTCGGCCTGCGCCTCCAGGTGTTCGGGCAGGGAGGCGCGGTAGATCGGCATGGCCGCGGCGGTGGTCACGATCGCGACGGCGACCAGGATCGCGAACATCTCGGGTGTCACCAGGTCGTAGGCCAGGCCGATGTTGATGAAGATCAGGATCATCAGGCCGCGGGCGTTCATCAGGCCGCCGACCGCGGAGGCGTAGCGCCACGAGTAGCCCTGGGCGCGCACCACGAGCCCGCAGCCCAGGTACTTGCCGGCGAACGCGGCCAGCATGATCACCGCGAGCGGGAACCACAGCGCGCCACCGGAGCCGAAGCCGTCGACGCGTGTGTTGAGGCCGCTGAACGCGAAGAACACCGGCAGCAACAGGATCGAGTTCAGGTCGGAGAGCTTGGCTTCGAGTTCCTGGCGCACGATCGTCGACTTCGGCATCGCGAGACCGGTGATGAACCCGCCGAACACCGAGAACACGCCGATGAGGTCGGTGTACCAGCCGGCGAGCAGGACGAGGAGCAGGATCACGGCGACCATGTCGCGGCTGAGCTTGCCGTCGCGTTCGGCGCGTTCCCCGAGCTTGGCGAGCAGCTTGCGGCCGACGGTGAGCATGAGGACGGCGAAGATCGCCGCGCCCAGGATGGTGCGCAGCGCGCCGGACGGGCTGCCGGACGTGCCGACGGCGATGATCAGCGCGAGGAAGCCCCACGCCACCGCGTCGTCGATCGCGGCGGCGACCAGGGTGAGGCCGCCGATCGGGGTGTTCGCGATGCCGCGTTCCTGCAGGATCCGCGCGAGCATGGGGAAGGCGGTGATCGACAGGGCGCCGCCGATGAACAGCATGAACACCCAGAGCTGCGTTCCCTCGGGGCTCAGCGTGTCGAAGAAGAGCACCGCGGCGCCGGCGCCGAGCAGGAACGTGGGCACGATGCCGGAGATGGCGAGGATCGATGCCTTGCGCGCGTTGGCACCCGTGGTGAGTCCGTGGTCCAAAGAGGACCCGACGAGGAACATGTAGAACGTGAGCCCGATCGTGCTGAGCACGTAGAGGGTGCTCTTGACGTCGGCGGGGAAGATCTGGGCCTGCACGCCGGGGGCGATGGCGCCGAACAGCGCGGGGCCCAGCAGCACGCCGGCGACCATCTCGCCGACGACCCTGGGTTGTTTGATCAGCATGGCGAGTCGTCCGCACAGCGTGGTCGCGGCGAGCACGAGCGCCAGCGCGGCGAAGACCTGCAACGCGAAGTGGATCTGGTTCACCGGGCATCTCCTGTGGTCAGTGCCGGACCGGGCAACCCTGCGTGTCGTGCGTGTCGAAATAGCGCCCGGCCGGCCGGAGCCGGTGGGCGTGCAGCACCATCGCGGTGCCGAGCACGAGCTGGACGACGCTGCGCCAGACGTCCTCCCAGCGGTCGCGCACGCGCATGAGCGCCAGACGCCGTCGTGGCGTTGCGCCGTCGCGGACGAGCAGGCACGGCCCTCGGCTGGGCAACGAGCGGGTGTGCGTCACCGAGGAGTGCAGCGAGACGCGGCGCAGCACCTCCCGTGCTGACGCGCGCATCGCGATGGGGGAGAGCCGCCAGGCCGGGCAGGGGCGGTTGGCGGCGACGCCGAACGGGATGTGGTGCTCGTTGCGCGCCGCCGTGTTCTCCCAGCGGCCGGGGTCGAACTCGTGCGGGTTCTCGTAGCCGGTGGCGTGGTAGGCGGGATAGCTGAAGCACAGCACCGAACCCGCCGGGAACGAGGTGTGCTCGTCCAGGTCGATGTCCGCGGTCGTGATGCGGTGGGCGATGCCGAACAACGGGAAGAGGCGGAACGTCTCGTCCAGCACGTGGGCGAAGTACCGGTCGTCGTCGACCCGTCGCGCCGCTTCGGGATGTTGTGCCAGCGCGAGCAGCAGGTGCGCCATCGCCTCGGCCATCTGCACGACGGCGGTGTTGAAGTAGGTGCCCTGCAGGTAGTGCACCTTTTCGGCCTCGGACAACGTCTCGGGCATCGGATGCCGGACGTCGGCGAGCCGCACCTTGAGGTAGCGGGTGAGGCGGTCGCGGCGGGCCGGGTGGCGCAGGCTGGTGCACTTCAACGAGTTCACGACGTCGGTGGCGTGTCCGACGATCAGGTCCCGTGCGAGGCGGGGACAGGGTTCGCCGAACACCAGCTCGTAGAAGTACTCGGCCCACACCGGCATCATCAGGTCGCGCAGCCGCACGGCGGTGACGCGGCCGCCGAGCACCTCGTCCAGCACCTTCGCGGTGCAGCGCGTCGCCGCCGCGGCCAGCGCGTCGCTCGGACCGGCGAGGAAAGTGCGGGTCGCGCGGGCCACGTCGTCGTAGCGCGGCCCTGCCTCCAGGTGCTCCTGGTGCACCTCGGGGCCGGGGGAGAGCCAGTACCAGAACAGGTCCGAGAGCCCTGCGCCCCGGCTGCGGCCGTTCGCGGCGGGGTGGCTGTAGAGCTCCTCGAAGCGGTCGGGGCCGACCTGGGCGTTCGGGAACGTGATGGCGTTGTCCCCGTTGACCTTCTCGAACACCTTGGCGCGCAACGCGACCACCCGTGCGGGCAACCAGTTCAGCACCGGGCCACCACCATGTCGCGGGTCAGTTCGCCGCCGCACATCGCCACGACGTGCAGGAACTCGTCGCGCAGCACGTCGAGCACCCGTCGCACGCCCTGCTCGCCGTCCGCCGCCAGCCCCCACAACACGGGCCTGCCGATCCCGGCCGCCGACGCGCCCAGTGCCAGTGCCAGCGCGATGTCCCCTCCGCCGCGGACGCCACCGTCGAGCACGACCGGCACCCGCCCGGCCACCGCGTCGACGACGGCGGGCAACGCGTCGAGCGCCGCCGGCACGAGGTCGAGCTGACGGCCGCCGTGGTTGGACACGACGATCCCCGCGACGCCGTGCTCCATCGCGATCACGGCGTCCTTCGGGTGCAGAACCCCCTTGACCCACAACGGAAGCGCGGTCATCTCCCGGATCCGGTCCACGTGCCTCCACGAGATCGCCGTCGACATCTCGATGTTCCGCAGTGCCTCACCGGCCAGATCCCGCATGTTCTCGGCCGTCAGCCCGGCGGGCAGGTCGTGGAAGCCGTGCGCGATGTCCCGCCGATGCCGCCCGAACACGGGGGAGTCGACCGTCACGACCAACGCGGCGCACCCGGCCCGTTCCGCCCGCCGCACCAGCGCTTCCGTGACGTCCATGTCGGGCTGCACGTACAGCTGGAACCACACCGGTCCGGTCGCGGCCGCCACGACGTCGGCGATCGGCACGGTCGAGGCCATGCTCGACACCAGCGTCGTCCCGGACAGCGCCCGTGCCGTCGCCAGTTCGCCGTCGGGATGGGCGAGCCGGTGGAACGCGGTCGGCGAGATCAGCAACGGGAAGTCGTCGCTGATCTCCCTGCCCCGCAACACCCTGGGCAGCAGGGCGAGGCGCCGGAACGCGGCCTCGTTCTCCACGAGCACGACCTCGTCCCCGACCCCGCCCGCGAAGAAGTCGTAGTGGACGGGGTCGAGGACCGCGCGTGCCTTGTCGTGCAGTTCCGCGAGCACCGGGTTCACCGCAGGTACTCCCGCAACGGTGCTTTGTGGACGGTCTCGCTGTCCCACTCGTTCTCGAGGTTCTCGGTGATGTGGTGCTCGTCGAGCAGCTCACCGGCGCGGAACCGCCGCACGACCGGGTGCAGGTAGCGGCCGTCGAGCCCGCTGGTGTCCTGCTGGGAGTTGCGGCCGGCGCTGATGTCGAACGGGTTGACCTTGTCGTGGTCCGCGCCGTACTCCAGCGTCACCGTCAGGTACGACTCCACGTCGCCGAACTCGCCGCGCTCCACCGCTTCGTGCAGGTGCGCGACCGGCACCTCCTCGACGTAGCGGACCGTGCCGTCCCGCAGCGTCAGCACCGCGTCCGACATGAACGCGAACAACTGCCACAGCGCGGAGGTCCGGTTGACCCGTTCGATGATCGCGTCGGTGACGTCCTCGACCGACCGGCTGGGCCAGTCCACACCGTGGTAGCGCTGTTCCACGATCCGGTGCAGTGCGCGGACGCCGTAGCGGAAGCCGTGGATGAACCCGCTGGTCGACTTCTTGAAGTCCCTGGCCTGCGTGATCGTGCCCGCGAAGAACAGGTCCGGCACGTTCACCGACTCCCACGCCGCCGTCTGGTCAGGGAATCGCGACTTGATCGTCAACTGCGGCCGGCACTCGGGCGCGAAGATCGAGGCGTCGAACCGGAACCCGGTCGCGAGGATCACCCGGTCGTAGCGGATCTCCTTGATCACCTCGTTGACCCGCTGGAAGCTGACCTTCACCAGGTAGTCGTCGCCGTCGCGGCGGATGCCCGCGATGTGCCCGTCCAGCACGGCGTTCTGCGACTTGAGCTGGTAGGTGTCGAGGAAGTTGTTGTTCACCGCCCGCAGGTGGCCGACGAAGTGCGTCTGCCAGGCCAGCTTCAGCGAACCGGGCCCGGCGACGTGGATGACCGACGCCGTCTCGACCAGTGCGTCGGCGGTCTCGAACGCGGAGTTGCCGCGCCCGATGATCAGCACCTTCTTGTTCGCGAACTCCTGCGGCTCAACTGACACGTCGTAGTAGTGCTCGGCGTGCTCGACGCCGTCGATGTCCGGCACGTACTGCTGCGAGACACCCGTCGCCACGATGATCCGCTTCGCCCGGTAGGTGATGCCGTGCTGGTCGCGCACCACGAAGTCGTCCGGCCTGGTCACCGACACGGCCCTGGTGTCGTAGCGGACGGGCAGGTCGTTCTTGACCGCGAAGTCCCCGAGGTAGCGGACCATGTCGTCGGCGTGGGGGAAGTAGCGCGGGGTGTAGCCGGTGAACAGCAGCGCGGGATCGTCGGACAGCAACGAGTTCCAGTCGACGCGCAGGTTCAGCTCCGGGTCGTCCCAGCCCGTGTAGACCTTGTTGATGGAGATCAGCTGCCGGTGCCGGGGGAAGCGGGTGAAGAACGTCCCCGCCGCCTCACCGGCCTCCAGCACCAGGTGCTCGCGCCCAGCCTGTTTGAGCAGGTAGGACGCCTGCAGCCCCGCCGGACCGGCACCGATCACGAGATACTCGGTCGAAACCTCGCTGGACACGACGATCTCCTTCACGCAGTCAGCTGACGCTTGTCGGGCTTGCCGCTCGGGGCGACGGGGATCTCGGCGATGGCGGTGACCTTGGCGGGGGCACAGGCCGCGCCGAGCCGTTCGGTCACGAGCTCGCGCAGTTCGTCGAGTTCGGGGACGCGATCGGATTTGGGGACCACGAAGGCGTGCACCGCCTCGCCGGTCTCGTCGTCCGGCACCGCGACGACGTAGGCCTCGGCGACGTCCGGGTGCTCGGCGACGACCTGTTCGATCGGGCCGATGTAGTGCAGGTTCGCGTTGACGATCACGACGTCGCGGACCCGCCCGGTCAGGCGCAGGAAGCCGAAGGCGTCGAACCGGCCGAGATCACGCGTGCGGACCCAGCCGTCCACGAACACCTCGGCCGACTCCTCCTCGTTGCCCCAGTACCCGCAGGCCTGTCCGGGCGTGCGGACGAACAGTTCGCCGTCGCGGACCTCCACGTCCACCGGCGGCTTTCCCACCGTGCCGGGAGGATCGGCCGGCGTGGCCATCGAGATCATGCCGGTCTCGGTCTGGCCGTAGCCGTGGAAGAGCACCGGTCCCAGGACGTCCAGGGCTTCGCGGTGCCGGTCAGGAGTCAAGGGAGAGCCCGAGACCAGCAACGCCTTCAACGTCGACAGGTCTGCGGGCTCGCGTTTCTGCGCGGCGACGAGCTTGGCCAGTCCTGGCACGGTGATCACGCGCGCGGTGGCCTTCAGACGGGTGATCGCGTCGGCCGGATTGCCGGCCACGACGATCGTGCCTCCCGCGGTCAGCGTGAGCACGGCGTACTCGAACATCACCTGGCTCGACAGCGATCCGAACACGAGGTAGCGGCCGAGTCTCGTGGCCAGGTCCCGGATCGCGGGAGGCCAGGCGTCGGGCCGGGCGGTCCAGGCGTTGGTCATCGACGCGTAGGTCTGCGCGCACGCCTTGGGTGCGCCGGTGCTGCCGCTGGTGTGGATGAGGCGGGCGATGTCGTCGGGTTTTCCCTGGCAGCGCAACGGTTCGGCTGGATGCCCGGTGAGGTCGTCGGTGTCGCGGACGACCAGCTTGACGTCCAGGCCGAGCAGGTGCTCCACCTGGGCGTCCGTCAGCCCCGGCCGCACTCCCACCACCCGCGCGCCCACCACGTGCCCGGCCAGGATCGCCGCGAACGCCTCCGCGTTCACCTCGAGCAGCAGCGCGAGCCCGTCACCCGGCCCGATCCCGGCAGCACGCAACCCGGTCGCGATCCGCGCGATCAGGTCGAGCATCTCGGACCCGGTCACCACGCGCGTGCCGTGCTCGAACACCGGCCGGTCCGCGGCGGCGCCGAGCACGTCGAGCACGGCGCGCGGGAACGGCTCGTCACGCGCCGGCAAGGCATTCCTTCACGAACACCACCAGCGGCTGCTGGTGCACCTCCGGCATGTCCCAGTGGTTCTCCAGGTTCTCGGCCAGGTGGTGCGTCGCGGCGAGCACGCCGTGCCGGTAGTAGCGGACCACCGGGTGCAGGTAGCTCGCGTCGGCCGCGTTGACCGGGTCGTTCTCGGCGACGCGCGGGATGGTGATGTCGAACGGGTCCACGGTGTCGTGGTCGGGCCCGTACTCCAGCGTCGCGACGAACCGGTGCTCGGCAGGGCCCAGGCCGCCGTCCGCCACGTACGCGACCGGCACTTCCTCGGTGTAGCGCGCCGTGCTGTCGTCGACGGTCACCACGTCGCCCATGACCGCGAACTGCTGCCACAGACAGGAAGACCTGTTCAGCCTGGCGATGAGCGCGTCGCTGATCGCCTCGGGCGAGAGCTCCAGATCCGCGCCGTGCCAGGGGGTGCCGTGGTTGCGTGCGCTCAGGACGCGGTGCAGCGCGCGGGCGCCGTAGCGGAAGCCGTGGATGAACCCGCTGGTCGACTTCTTGAAGTCACGCGACTGCGTGATCGTGCCCGCGAAGTACAGGCCGGACACGGTCGTCGACTCGAACGCCGAGGTCAGCTGCGGGAACCGGTCCTTGATGATCAGCGCGGGCCGGCAGTCGTCGGCGAAGATCGAGGCGTCGAACCGGAACCCGGTGCACGCGATGATCCGGTCGTACTCCAGCTCCCGCAGCTTCTCGACCGTGCGCGCGTACCGGAACTGGATCCGGAACCCGCCTTCTGGCCTGGGCTCGATGCGTTCGATGGATCCGTCGATGACCGCGTTCTCGCTCTTGAGCTGGTAGGTGTCGAGGAAGTTGTTGTTCACCGCCCGCAGGTGCCCGACGTAGTGCGTCTGCCACGCGAGCTTCACCGAGTGCGGTCCGGCGACGTGGATGACGGCCGCGGTCTCGACCAGTGCGTCGGCGGTCTCGAAGCCCGAGTTGCCCTTGCCGATCACGAGCACCCGCTGGTCGGTGAACGACTCGGGGTCCGTGTCGAAGGTGTCGTAGCGCTCGGCGTGCTCGATGCCGGGGATCGGCGGCACGTGCAGCTGGGAGACCCCGGTGGCCATCACGAGGTTCCTGGCTTGCCACGTCTGTCCACCGTGGTCCGCGACGACGAACCCGTTGTCGTCGCGGGAGATCCGCGTGACATCGATGTCGTAGTGGACGTTGAGGCCCTCGGCGCAGTCCTGGAAGTAGCGCACGATGTCGTCGGCGTCCGGGAAGTACCGGGGCGTGTAGCGGGTGAACAACAGCTCGGGGTCGTCGAGCAGCAGCGAGTTCCAGTCCATCCGCATCCGCTGTTCCGGGTCGGTGAACCCGGTGTGGACCTTGTTGATGGAGATGAGCTTGCGGTGCCGCGGATACCGCGTGAAGAACGTGCCGGCCCCGCTGCCGCGTTCGAGGACCGCGTAGTCGCGACCGTCCCGCTCGAGCAGTGCGGCGAGCTGCAAACCGGCCGGTCCCGCGCCGATGATCAGGTAGTCGTGAGCCATGGACGGGGAAGCTACCCACGCGATCTCAGAACTTTCTGAGATCGGCTGCCTACCGTCCGTGCGGTGACCACGACCGCTTCAGACACGTCCGTGGACCTGGGTTCGCCCCTGACTCCAGCGCACCTGCTGCGCGCGTCCGCGCCACTGGAGGTGCTCGTCGGAACCGGGGTCCGCGACCGGGTGGACCGCGGCCGCGCCTACCTGCGCACGGTGCTGGCCGACGACGAGCGCCCGGTGTACGGCGCCAAGACCGGTTTCGGCGCTCTGGTGGGCTTCGCGGGCCGTGCCTCGGAGGCCGACCAGTGCGACAACACCCTGGCACACCTCGGCGCGGGTCAAGGGCCCGACCTGCCCCTGGACGTCGCCCGAGCCGCGTTGCTCGTGCGGACCTGGTCGCTGGCACAAGGCTTGTCGGGAGTGTCCGCGCACGTCGTCTCGGGTCTGTCCGAGATGTTCGCGACGACGTTCGTCCCGGCCATCCCGCGCTATGGCTCGGTGGGCGCCAGCGGTGACCTCATCCCGCTCGCCTACGCGGCCCAGGCCCTGCGCGGCCGCGGCCACGCGTACCTGGACGGCGTCCGCCTGCCCGCCGCCGAAGCCCTGACCTCGGCCGGCCTGACGGCGTTGCAGCTGGACGGCCGAGACGCGCTGGCCCTGGTCAACGGCACCTCCGTCACCACCGCCGCCCTGGCGCTGGCCCAGTCGTCGGTCCGCTCCTCCCACCGCGCCCTGGCCGAGCTGACCTGCCTGCTGGTGGACGTCCTCGGCGCCGACCCCGGCTTCACCGACCCGCGCCTGATCTCCGCCTTCGGCCACACCGGCGCGGTCACCGTGGCGTCCTGGATGCGCTCCATGCTGGACGGCACCACGCCCACGGGTCTGCGCGCGTTGCAGGAGCCGTACAGCATCCGCTGCTCACCCCAACTCCTCGGCGCCGCAGAGGACGCCCTGCGCTACGTCGACGGCGTCGTGTCGGCAGATCTGGGCGGCGTCAGCGACAACCCGCTGTTCTTCCCCGGCGACGACCTGGTCGCCCACGGCGGCAACTTCTTCGGCCAACCGGCCGCGTTCGCCGCCGACGTCCTGGCCATGGTCACCGCCTCCCTGGGCAACCTGGCCGAACGCCAGCTCGACCTGCTCGTCGACCCGGCTCGCAACACCGGCCTGCCGCCGATGCTCGCCGCCGGCCCCGGTCAGCAACACGGATTGCAGGGCGTCCAACTGGCCACGACCGCGTTCATCGCCGAGATCAGGCGCGGCGTCCTGCCCGCCAGCACCCAGAGCCTGCCCACCAACCTGCACAACCAGGACGTGGTCCCGTTCGGCACCCAGGCCGCCCTGCGCGCCTACGACCTCGCGGAGCTGCTGCGCCTGCTGTGCGGTTCGCTTGCGCTGGGACTGCGCCAGGCCGTGCACGTGGGAGGCCGCCGCCCGACCGCGCCCCGGTGCGCCGCCCTGGTGGACGCACTGGCCGCGGCCATCGAGCCGGTCGATCCGGACAGGCCGCTGGACGTGGACGTCCGGGTCGCGGCAGAGGTGGTGATCTCGGGGGAGTGGTGAGGGGCGCGGTCGGCGGTGACGGCCGGCAGTGGTGGTGGCTCCCGCCGGCTGTCGGCGGGCGGGAGCCATCAGCCGTCCGTCGCGACGCGGCCCTTCACGAGGCGCGCACACGGTCAGGCGGTGGTGATCGTCGCGCGGTGCTGAGTGCCAGACCCGCGGCCAAGTGGTGGTGATCGCCGCGTGGTGCTGAGTGCCAGACCCGCGGTCAAGTGGTGGTGATCGTCGCGCAGTGCTGAGTGCCAGACCCGCGGTCAAGTGGTGGTGATCGTCGGGCGGTAAGAAGAGCCGGACTCACCGCCGAGCGGTGGTGATCCGCTCCCGCACCGCCACCACGTCCCGCTCCGGCACCGGAATCCGCAACGTGAACCGCGCCCCCAGCCCAGGCCGCCCCACCGCCTCCACCGTCCCGCCGTGCCCGGTCACGATCTCCCGCACCAGCGACAGCCCCAGCCCGAACCGCCCCTCCCCGGCGCCCCGGTGGAACCGGTCGAACAACCGGGACGCCTCACCCGGCTCGAACCCCGCCCCGTTGTCCTCCACCACCAGCTCCACCTGCCCGCCGACCACCCCCACGCGCACCGCGATCCGCCCACCCTCGGGCGTGTGCCGAACGGCGTTGGCCAGCAGCTCGTCCACGGCCCGCCGCAGCCCGGTCTCGATCCCGCTCACCACCACCGGATGCCCGGGATGGTCCAGCGACAGGGTGATCCGCCGTTCGGCGGCCCGTTCGGTCTCGCCCACCACCGCGGCTTCGGCGACGTCGGCCAGGTCGACCGGTCTGCCGTCGAGGCGCTGGTGAAGCTGTGCGGACGCCAGCAGGTCGTCCACGACGTCGGCCAGGCCGCGGATCGACCGGGCCAGCGCGTCGAGGTTGGTGCGCTGGTCGTCGGGCAGGTCCGCGGCGGCCGCGAGGAGTTGGGCGCGCAGGTAGGCGCGGGCGATCGGGGTGCGCAGTTCGTGGCTCGCGTCGGTGACGAACCGGCGTTGCCTCGCCAGCGCCTCCGCCCACGGGCCCACCGTGCGGCGGCTGACGCCCAGGCCGATCAGCGCCGCGACGAGCAGGCCGGCCAGCAGCGCGATCGCCAGTGCCTGCACCAGGTGCGAGCGGTCGGAGAGCTGGTAGCGCATGTCGAACACCGACTGCACCGTCGTGCCGTCCGCACCGGGAGAGGTGAGCACCATGTACTCGGTGTCGTTGGCGGTCACGTCACGGGACACGGACGCGCCGGACGCGTGCACGGCATCGATGTCAGAACGCAGGGGGAACCCGCCCGGCACCTCCAGCGGACCCAGGTGCAGCACGCCGTCCTCCAGCACGAACACCCACGCGCACCGGGGCGCGATGCCCGGCACGCCGTACTGGGCGTTGTAGCGGAGTTCGCGCGACACCTGGGTCTCCTGCGCGTGCACCATCACGACGTACGCGATCACCCCCACGAACGTGATCATCAGCGTGATCGCCAGACCCACCAGCACGCTGACCCGCAACCGCGCGCGCCGGACCTCCGCACGTTCCGCCTGCACCCACGACCTCACAGAGCCCCCAACCGATAGCCGATGCCCTGAACCGTCTGCACGACCGAACGTCCTACCTTCGAACGCAGGTAGTGCACATAAGTGTCCACAATGGATTGAGAGGGTGCGTCGCAGAACACCGTGCGCCGCAACGCCGCCCGCGTGTGCACGGTCTCGGGATGCGTGGCGAGCACCCGCAGCAGCGCGAACTCCCTGGTGGTGAGCGGTACCTTCTCGCCGTCGGGCAGCACGACCAGGTGTTGTTCGAGCTCCAGGCGGCCGGCGCCGATGCGCAGCACCGCGGCCAGTTCGGCGGCCCGCCGGCACAGCGCCCGCAGGCGCGCGGTCAGCTCGCGCAGGTCGAACGGCTTGGTCAGGTAGTCGTCCGCACCCGCGTCGAGGCCGTCGATCCGATCGTGCACCGACCCCATCGCGGTGAGCATCAGCGCCTGCGTCCGCACGGACCGGGAACGCAACCGGGACAACAGGTCCAGGCCGTCGATCACCGGCAGCGCGCGGTCGATCACCACCACGTCGTAGGGCCGGGTGAGCGCCAGGTGCAACCCGCGCTGCCCGTCGAAGGCGACGTCGACGTCATATCCCTCGCCGCGCAACACCGCGGCGAGCAGTTCCACCAGCTCCCGGTCGTCGTCGATGAGCAGCAACCGGAACGGATGGATCGGCCGGAACTTCGAAGAGGTCCGCACAGCGACCACGATCGCACGTGATCACAGCGCCGAACCAGGTGATCGCGGTGCGACAACAGCGAATGGACATGTTCACCGCCGGTCAAAGATAAACATGTGAACCGCGGGTCCCGTCTGACCTGCGGTCACACCACGACTGTGAACGGCTACCAGGCGGGCGCCACGGCGGACGTCGTGCGCAGGCCGCCGACCCAGCCCGCGGTCGCGACGGCGCGCAGCCCGTCGTCCCCCTCGGCGAGCTTGCCGTGCGGGCCCAGGACGTCCGTGCTGCCGTCGTGCCAGCGCACCGGCAGTTTGCCGTGCCGCTCCAGCAAACCGGCGAACCTCGTGGTCAGCTTGGCGGTACCGATGTGCACCCAGCGGCTCGGGAACAGCTCCAGCAACTCGATCGTCGCCGGGCTCAGTTCGGGCACGACGGTGATGCCGTGATCGCGGCCGTACTCGACGAGGTCGCGCAGTGCGTCCGGATCGCCTTCGGGGAAGACGTGCAGGACGTTGAGCTTGTAGGCGGCCATCCGGTCGATGGCCTTGCGCATCTCGGCGGGCGGCAGCAGCGCGCTCGACACACCACGCCACGCGAACGCGGGGGAGTCGCGCAGATCGGCCGCGCGGACCGTCGCGTCGCGGGTCATCAGCTGCCGGAACGACTGCACGCCGTGCCGCAGCCCTGCCTGGGTACCGGCGCGCAGCATCACCGCGTCGTTGCTGACCAGCAGCGCGTACCCCTCGGGGCCGAGCCCGCGCATCGCCGGGTCGTGCGACACCATCAGCATGCCGTCGGGCGACTCCGCCAGCAGGTAGCCGGTCTGCCGGAAGATGTGCTCGCGCAGCATCGCGGCCGCGGTGCGCGCCTGTCCGGTCACCCGGACGGTCACGTCTTCGGTCAGTACGAACGAGCCCGTGCGACGGGGCGCGCTCGTGGGCATGGGAACAATCACCGGTTTCCTCTCCAGCGAACTAACGCTGGGTGTATCAGCTGAGTTCCGGCAATCGGACGCGGAACGTGGTTCCGACACCTGTTGTGCTGGTCACACCGACCGTACCGTCGTGCGCCTCGACGAGCTTGCGGACGATCGCGAGACCCAGCCCGCTGCCGCCCGTGGTGCGGCTGCGCGACCTGTCCGCGCGCCAGAACCGGTCGAACACGTGCGGCAGATCGTCCTGCGAGATGCCCGAACCGGTGTCGGTCACCGTGAACACAACGGTGCCATCTCCTGCCGTGGCCTCGACCGTCACCGACCCGCCGGCGGGCACGTAGCGCAACGCGTTCGCGACGAGGTTGTCCAGGATCTGCCGCAACCGCAGGGCATCTGCCCGCACGGTCAGGGAGGGGTCCGCGGACATCGCCAGCGTGACGCCCGCCTGCGTGGCACGAACGTCGTGCGCCGCTTGGACCTGTTCCAACGCGCTCGCGACGTTCACCCGTTCGTGCGTCAGGCGCAGCGAGCCCGCATCGGCCACCGCGAGGTCCTGGAGGTCGTCCACGACGTGCTGCAGGACCAGCGCCTCCTTGAGCAGCAACGTGATCAGCGCCGGATCGAGGTCGCTCACCCCGTCCTCGGCCGCCTCCAGCCAGCCCCGGATGTTGCTCAACGGCGTCCGCAGCTCATGGGCGACGTCGCTGACCATCGCCTTGCGCGCCTGCTCGACCTGCGCCCTGGTGGCGGCCATCGTGTTGAACGCCCTGGTCAGTCCCGCGATCTCGTCCTGCCCGCGCACCGGCACCGGCGGGATGTCGCCCCCGCCGGACATGTGCTGGGCGGCCGCGGTCAACGCGCGCAGCGGCCGGGTGATCCGCGCTCCCGCGAACGCCGCCACCCCGATCGCCGCCAGCAGCACCGCCGCCGCGGCCCCCACGACCTGCCAGCCGTTGCCCGACAACGAGATCGCGGTCGTCGGCGTGCCCGTCGGGTTCGTCAGGTACAGCAGCACCGGCGGCGCCACGTACGGCGTGAGCTGCTCTTTCCGCGACGCGGCCACACAGGCCGCGACGGCGGGCTCGTCCGGCGGCGGCACGCCCGTGGACTGCTTGAGCGCTGGCGTGTAGTCGGGATCGAGGTCGACCGGCGGCAGCGACCGGCGCGCCAGGCAGGTGGCGACCAGGTCCTCCAGGTCCAGCAACGCGTAGAAGTCGGCCGCGGTGTCGAACGGCAGGTCCCGCTCCCGGCAGTCCAGCCGCGTCTGCTCCTTCTTGACCATCCGCAGGCAGAACAGCGATCCAGTGGGGTCCTCGCGGTCGCGGAAGTCGATCGGCGTGCGGAACGGCCCGAGCACGCGCTTGTCGATCCGGTCCGCGGGCGCGCCCGGCACCAGCACCGGGTCGACCGCCAGCGGATCCACCACGGCCGCCGCCTTCGCCGGCAGCTCACCGCCGTCCCCGCCGCGATCGGTGACCGTGCGGCCGTCCTTGGTGACCAGCACGAGCCGCCGGCCGGGGTGCTCGGTCATCAGCGACTCGACGTAACCGTCCACTTCGGACCAGTCGCGGTGCCCGGCCGCGTAGGCGAGCAGAGTCGTGTAGATCGTGTTGTCCGACGCCAGCTCGCGGCCCTGTTCACGGGCGATCGACGCCTTGGTCAGCTGCGTCGCCAGCCACGCCGTCGCGGCGATCGAGCAGACCGCGATCAGCACCACGACCACGAGCAGCCGCGTGAAGACGCTACGGCGCATCAGCGCGTCCGGCCGTGAGCTTGTAGCCGATGCCGTAGACGGTGACGAGGTGGGCGGGCACCCGCGGGTCGGTCTCGATCTTGCGCCGCAGGTTCTTCACATGGGTGTCGATCGTGCGCGTGGTCAGGAAGCTGTCGATGCCGTGCATCCGCTCCAGCAACTGCTCGCGGCTGAACACCCTGTCCACTTCGGACGCCAGCACCTCCAGAAGCCCGAACTCGCCCGGCGTGCACTCGACCAGCTCGCCGCGCACCCGCACCTCGTGCCGCGGCTGGTCGACCACGATCGGCCCGACCTCCAGCACCGGTGCCGGCTTCTCCGCGGGCACCCGGCGCAGCAACGTCCGCACCCGCGCCACCAGCTCGCGCGGGCTGAACGGCTTGGTCATGTAGTCGTCCGCGCCGATCCCGAGCCCGTGCAGCAGATCGTCCTCAGTGGACCGCGCCGTCAGCATCAGCACCAGCACGTCCGACCCGGCCCGCAACGCCCGGCACACGCCCAGCCCGCCCAGTCCCGGCAACATCAGGTCGAGCACCACCAACGCCGGCTGCCGATCGCGGACCACGTCGAGCGCGTCCCGTCCGTCGTGGACGACGAGCACACGATGATGGTCCTGCTCCAGGTACCGGCGCACCAGCTCGGCCTGGTTCTCGTCGTCCTCCGCGACCAGGATGAGAGCGCTCACCGGCCGATCATAAGGACGCCCTCACGGCGATCACCGGTTCGACACAGGATCCTCACAAGTGCCTCCGAAGATCCACAGCATGCGCAGGACAGTCATCGCGGCCACCGTGCTCGTCGTGGTCGTCATCGCCGTGGTGCTGGTGGTGCGAGCCCGGCCGCCAGAGCCCGCCGCGGCTCCGCCACCAGCGGTGAAGACCACGACCGTGCGAAAGGGAGACCTCACGAACACCCGCACGCTCCAGGCCCAGCTCGGCTTCGGCACCGCCCGCCCCGTCAAGGGCGCCACGGGCACCGTCACGAAGCTCCCGGCGACCGGCCAGACCACCGAACTGGGCAAGGAGCTCTACCGCGTCGACGACCAGCCCGTCGTCGTGTTCTTCGGCGCCACCCCGTTGTTCCGAGCCCTCGACGCCCCCGGCCTCAAGGGCTCGGACGTGGCCGTGGTGATGGACAACCTCGCCGCCCTCGGCTACTCGGTCGGCACCCGTCCCAACGACGCCGCCAAGGCCGAACTCACCCCGCGCGTGGTCGACGCCCTGAAGAAGTGGCAGAAGGCGCTCGGCGTCGACCAGTCCGGCGTCCTGGCCCCCGGCCGCGTGCTCGTCCTGGACCGCCCGATGCGCGTCGGCACCGTGAAGGCCCAGCTCGGCGAGCCCGCCACCGAGGAACTCTTCGAGGTCACGCCCACGACGCGGCTGGTCTCGGTGCAGGTGCCGGTCTCGGAGGCGGGCGTGCTGAAGACGGACCTGCCGGTCACGATCGTGCGCCCGGACAACCGCGCCGTCCCCGCCAAGGTCACCTCGGTGAAGCAGGTGGCCACCACCGCGGAGAACGGCGGCGGTGGCCCGAAAGCCGACGTCGTCGTCACTCCGGACAACCCGGCGGACGTCGAGGACCTGGACACCGCTCCCGTCCGCCTCACGATCACGACCGAAAGCCGCACCGGCGTGCTGACCGTGCCGCTGGCGGCCCTCGTGGCACTCAAAGAAGGCGGCTACGCGATCCAGTTGCCTTCCGGCGGCTTGAAGGCAGTCCGAACAGGCCTCTACTCGCAGGACAAGGTCGAGATCTCCGGCGACGGCGTCACCGACGGCCTGGAAGTGGTGACCGCCCAATGACCCCCGTCCTCGCCCTGCGCTCGGTGACCAAGCGCTACCCCGGCGGCGTGACGGCTCTCGACGACGTGTCGTTGCAGGTCGCCGCGGGGGAGTTGCTCGCGATCGTGGGCCCGTCCGGCTCCGGCAAGTCCACCTTGCTGCACCTCGTCGGCACCCTGGACCTGCCCTCGTCCGGCACCGTCGAGATCGACGGCCAGGACGTCTCCCTCCTCCCGGACCGCCGCCTGTCCGCGCTGCGCGGCAGCCGGCTGGGGTTCGTGTTCCAGCAGTTCCACCTGTCCGACGGCCTCACCGCCACGGAGAACGTCGCGACCGGCCTGCTCTACGCGGGCGTGAGGCGCAAGGACCGCCGCCCGCTGGCCGTGGAGGCGCTCCACCGCGTCGGCCTCGGGCACCGCACCGACCACCGTCCGTCCGAGCTCTCCGGCGGCGAACGCCAGCGCGTCGCCATCGCCCGCGCCGTCGTGAACAACCCGGCGCTGGTCCTGGCCGACGAGCCGACCGGGGCCCTGGACACCGCGAACGGGCTCGCCGTGCTGGAGTTGCTGCGAGAGCTCAACAGGCAGGGCACGACCATCGCGCTGATCACGCACGACCGGGACATCGCCGCCTCGTTGCCACGTCGAGTGGAATTGCGGGACGGGCGGATCATCGCGGACAGCGGTGACCAGGCCACCGCGACCGTCCAGTTCTCGAGGGTCGAGCGATGACCCGTCTCTCACCCGCCGACCTTCTCGCTCTCGGTTCGCTGGGCATGCGCACCCGCCGCCTCCGCGCCGCCCTGTCCGCACTCGGCATCGCCCTGGGCATGGCCACCGTCGTGGTCGTCACCGGCATCCCCGCCTCCAGTCAGCAGGCCCTGCTCGACGAACTGACCGCCCTCGGCACCAACCTCCTGCGCGCCCAGCCCGCCCCACGCCAGGACGACCCGGTGCTGTTCCCGCAGTCCTCCGTCGCGATGGTCCAGCGCATCGGCCCGGTCACGGCCGCCGCGGCCGTCGCCAACACCCACACCCGAGTTCGCCGCAACGACCTGCTCGACCCCGGCCACAGCTCCGACATCACCGTCCTCGCCGCCACCCCTGGCCTCCTGGACGCCGTGAACGGCCACGTCCAGAGCGGCGACTTCCTGCCACGACCGGACTTCCCGAGCGTCGTCCTCGGCAACGTCGCAGCCCAACGGCTGGGCATCCCGGACGTCGGCGAACACCCCGCCGTGTTCGTGGGGGAGAAGTGGTTCACCGTGACCGGTGTGCTCGGCCCGATGCCGCTCGCACCCGACATCGAACGCTCGGTGCTGGTCGGCTGGGACGCCGCCCGCACGCAGCTGGGGTTCGACGGCCACCCCACCGTCGTCTACGTGAAGGCCCGCGAGGAGTCCATTGAGGACGTTCGGGCGATCCTGCCCGCGACGCTGCACGGCGAGATCCCCGGCCTGGTGCAGGTGAGCCGCCCGTCCGACGCGCTGGCGGCCAAGCGCGCCACGCAGAACTCCTACAGCGCCCTGTTCCTGGGGCTCGCGGGTGTCGCGTTGCTGGTCGGCGGCGTCGGCGTGGCGAACACGATGGTGATCTCCGTGCTCGAACGCCGCAGCGAGATCGGCCTGCGCCGCGCGCTCGGCGCTACCCGCGGCCACATCCGCGCGCAGTTCCTCACCGAGGCCGTACTGCTGTCCGGCCTGGGAGGACTGGCGGGCACCGCCTTGGGAGCGCTCGGGGTCGCGGGCTACGCGACCCTGCACCGCTGGCCGCTCGTCATCCCCCTCGAAGTCCTGGCCTCCGGTGTGCTCGCCGCGTTCGTCGTGGGCGCCGCCGCCGGCCTCTACCCCTCCATCCGCGCCGCCCGGCTCACCCCGACGCAGGCGCTCGCCGCGTGACGAAAGGAAATCCCGCGATGAAGAAGGCCACCCTGGCCCTGCTGCTGTTGTTGCTGGCCGCGTGTGGGAAGCCCGAGGCCCAGCCCCAGGTCGCCTCGATCTCCACGCCGCCGAGCAGCGCCGCGGCGACGTCGGCCGCCCAGGAGCAACGGCCCCGCGAACGCCTCGACATGACCCCGGAGGACTTCGACGCGCTGAACGCCCCGTACGACCAGTGCCTGGCGAGCTTCGGCCTGGACAAGAAGGGCCGTTCCGCCGAGGGGAGCGGCCGCCCGGAACCCACGAAGGAAGAGCTCGACAAGGCGCTGCAGGCGTGCGAGTCGAAGTCGCCGCTGCCGCCGTGGGAGAAGGACGTCACCAACCCCGAGGCGGTCGACTTCGCCAACCGGGTCGTGCAGTGCCTGCGCGGCAAGGGAGTCCGCTACGTCGAGGTGCTCAACGAACCGGGCTCGACCATGGTCACATACGCGCTGGGCGGCCCGAACAACGACGCCGCGTCGATCTCGCTCGGCCTGGAGCACGCCAAGGAGTGCGAGATCGCGTCGTCCAAGAAGTGACACGAGGGGGCTGGAACCCCAGCCCCCTCACCTCACGCGAGCATGTCCTTCACCAGCGGCACTACCTGCGTCCCGTACAGCTCGATCGTCCGCGTCAGCGACTCGTGCGACAGCCCGCCGATCCCGTACTTCAGGTCGAACCGGCTCGCGTCCAGCTTCTTCATGGTGGCCGCCATCTTCGTCGCGACGGTCTCCGGCGACCCGACGAACAGCGCGCCGTGCGGCCCCACCTCGTGCGCGTAGGACTCCGGCGTCGGCGTGGAGAACCCGCGCGTCTTGCCGAGCCGTCCGATCACGTCGAGGTAGTGCGGCCAGAACTCCTCCCGCGCCTGCTCGTCGGTCGGCGCCACGTGGCCGGGGGAGTGGATCCCGATCGGCAACGGCTCGCGGCCGAACTTCTCCAGCGCGTGCAGGTAGAGCTCCGAGAACGGCGCGAACCGGGCGGGGTGGCCGCCGATGATCGCGAGTATCAGCGAGAACCCGTACGACGCCGCGCGCACGACGGACTGCGGGCTGCCGCCGACGCCGATCCACGTCGGGAACGGCTCGGTGAACGGCACGACGTCCTGCTCGTGCAGCGCCGCGCGCGTCTTGCCCTGCCAGGTGATCGGGCCGCCCTTGAGCAGCTCGGCGAACAGGTGCGTCTTCTCCTCGAACAGGTCCTCGTAGTCCGCGAGGTCGTAGCCGAACAGCGGGAACGAGTCCACACTGGACCCGCGGCCCAGGATGACCTCCGCACGGCCGTCCGACAGCGCGTTGAGCGTCGAGAACCGCTGGTACACGCGCACCGGGTCGTCCGAGCTGAGCACCGTCACCGCCGACCCGAGGTGGATCTTCGAGGTGCGGGCGGCGATCGCGGCCAGCACCACGTCGGCCGCCGACAACGGCATGTCCGGGGTGTGGTGCTCGCCGATGCCGAAGAAGTCGAGGCCGACCTGGTCGGCCAGCACGCCCTGCTCGACCAGGTTGCGGATGGTCTGGGTGTGCGACAGCGGGGTGCCGGACGCGTCGTGGGTGACGTCGCCGAACGTGTCGAGTCCGAACGTGGTCATGACTGCTCCTTGATGAGGTTCTCGAATTCCTGCCTGCGAGTCGCGACGCCGAACACCGGGCCGCCGGGTTCCAGCAGCCGTCCCGCGGCGAGCGATCCCACCGGCACCGGGTCGAACCCGACGCGCTCCAGGAACGCCGCCACGGCCTCCAGTGCGGCCGGCGAGTCACCGGCCAGGCCGACCGCGCGGCCACCGGCGGGTTCCATGTCCTGGTAGGCGACGTGGTTGAGGGACTTGACGACCTGCGCGCCCACCAGTCGCGCCGCCACTTCCTCGCTCGTGCCCAACGGCTCCGCGGCGGGCGGCCAGTGATTCATCGAGTCGACGACGACCTTGCCCGCGAACAGCCGCGGATCGAGGGTGGCGAACCGGTGCCACGGGATGGCCAGCACGACGAGGTCCGCGTCCGCGACGGCGTCGGAGGCGGACTGCGCGACGGCACCCGGCGCGAGGAACTCGATGATCATCTCGATCCGCGCGGGGTCACCGGAGCCCGCGATGCCCACCTCGTAGCCCGCGGCCAGGGCCAGGCGCGCGAGGACGGGACCGACGTGGCCCGCACCGAGAACAGCGATCTTCACAGCACACCCGACCTCGCTAGTTGACGTATCACCTAGCTTAACCGGACCAGCCCCCGGTTATTCCCGCGGGGTGTGTTCGGGCCGGCTGGGCTACTTTCACCACGTGTGGGGTTTCGGTGACGCCTACGAGCGCTACGTCGGCCGGTGGAGCCGGCCCGTCGCGGTGGAGTTCCTGCGCTGGCTGGACGCGCCGCCCGGCCGGACGTGGCTCGACGTCGGCTGCGGCACGGGCGCGCTGACCGAGACCGTCTTGGCGCACGCCCAGCCGGCCGCGATCACCGGCGTCGACCCGTCAGAGGGTTTTCTGGAACGCGCCCGGCAGCGCGTGCCCGGCGCCACGTTCGAGGTCGGCAACGCCACCGACCTGGGCGGACGCACCGCCGACGTCGTGATCAGCGGCCTCGTCCTCACGTTCGTGCCCGACGCGGCCCAGGCGGTGGGGGAGTTCGCCCGCGCGGGGTCGTACGTCGGCTCGTACCTGTGGGACTACACGAGCGGCATGCAGATGATGCGGCTGTTCTGGGACGCCGCGAAGGACGTCGATCCCGCCGCGGCCTCGCACGACGAAGGCCTGCGGTTCAGCGAGGTGAGCGGAGCCGACCCGTTGCGCGCGTTGTGGACCGGCGCCGGTCTGCGCGACGTCGAGGTGACCGGCATCGTCGTGCCGACGGTCTTCCGGGACTTCGCGGACTTCTGGGAACCGTTCCTGGGCGGCACGGGCGCGGCGCCCGCCTACGCCGCGACGCTGCCGCCGGAGCAGCTCGCCGCCGTGCGCGACCTGCTCCGCTCCCGTCTCCCGGCGGAAGGCCCGATCGAACTGACCGCCAAGGCGTGGGCCGTCAGAGGTTCGCGCTGAGGAACCGCTCCAGGTGCGGATTCACGTCGGCGGCGTGCGTGAGGCTCAGGAAGTGCGCGCCACCCTCGACGAGGACCAGCGGCTCGGCCTTGGGCAGCGCCGCGACCAGGGCCTCGGCCTTCGCGACGGGATAGGCGAGGTCCGCGGTGCCGTGCAGCACGAGCGCGGGCACCTCGATCCGCGCGGCCCGGTCCAGCACGCCTTCACGGCCGACCAGGGCGTTCATGATGAGCCGCAGCCGTTCCGGCTCGACCTCGCTCCACTTCGGCGTCCACTCGGACGGGTCGTAGTCGCCCAGGCAGATCTTCGCCACGGCCTCGATCACCGATCCCGGTCCCTGCGCGATCCACACCTCGGCGAGCTGCTGGTAGGCGTCGGAGACCTGCTGGTCCTCCGGCTCCCCGGACGTGCCCAGCAGCGCGAGCGCCGTGACCCGTTCCGGTGCCAGCAACGCCATCCGCAGCGCCACGAACCCGCCCTGACTGGTGCCGATCACGGCCGCACGGTCGATCTCGAGCTCGTCGAGCACGGCGAGGGTGTCGCGGGCGACGTCCCAGTGGTCGAACGGCGTCTCGGCGGGCGTGGCACCGTGGCCGCGCTCGTCGATCGCGATCAGCCGGTAGCGGTCGCCCAGGGCCCTGACCTGCGGCGCCCACATCGTCGCGTCCATCAGGAAGCTGTGCAGCAGCACGACCGCAGGGCCGTCACCGCCGTGGTCCACATAGGACACCGTCTGTCCGTCGGCGGTGGTCACCGCAGCCATGCCGTACACCTCGTCCCGCATAGTGGATCATCAGCGCCGCCCGCCCTGTTCGCTCTACCCTGCCCGAATGCGACAAGTGTTCAGGGGCGCGGTGCTGCTCCTGCTGCTGTTGATCGTCGTCCCCGCACCGGCGATGGCGCAACAACAGCCACCGGTGGTGAAGGTCGGCACCGAGGGCACCTACCCGCCGTTCTCCTTCCACGACCCCCAGAGCCAGGAACTGACCGGCTACGACATCGAGGTGATCAAGGCGATCGCCGCGAAGGCCGGGTGGAAGCTCGAGTTCGTCGAGACGCAGTGGGACGCGATCTTCCCCGCGCTCGACTCCGGCCGCATCGACCTGATCGCCAACCAGGTGTCGCGCAACGAGGAACGGGCCGCGAAGTACGGCCTGTCCAGCACCTACACGTTCTCACGCGGTGTGGTCGTGCGCCGCACCGGCGACGACCGGATCAAGTCACTCGCGGACCTGCGCGGCAAGACCACCGCCCAGTCCAGCACCAGCAACTGGGCCAAGGTCGCCAAGGACGCCGGCGCCAACGTCGAGGCCGTCGAGGGCTTCGCGCAGGCAGCGGCGTTGCTCCAGCAGGGCCGCGTGGACGCCATCGTCAACGACAACATCGCCGTCCTCGACTACCTCGCGTCCACCGGCTCGAAGGACGTCGAGATCGCCGGAAACGCGGGCGACTCCGGCAGCGAGCAGGTCCTGGCGCTGCGCAAGGCCGACTCGGCGCTGCTGTCCCAGGCGAACACCGCGATCGACGCGCTGAAGGCCGACGGCACGTTGCGCGGCATCTCCCAGAAGTACTTCAAGGCCGACGTGTCCGTTGAGGACGGTGGCGCCGCAGACCTCTCGGCGGGCCGCGGCCCGCGCAGCACGTGGGACATCCTGGCCTCGACCGCGTGGCCGATGTTCGTGGGCCTGGTCAAGGTCACCATCCCGCTGACCGCCCTGTCGTTCGCCATCGGCCTGGCACTGGCGCTGCTGGTGGCTCTCGCCCGGATCTCGCCGTACCGCGTGCTGTCGGGCCTGGCGCGGGCGTTCATCTCGGTCATCCGCGGCACCCCGCTGCTGTTGCAGCTGTTCATCGTCTTCTACGGCCTGCCGCAGATAGGCCTGAAGTTCCCGCCGTTCACCGCCGCCGTGGTGGCGTTCTCGCTGAACGTCGCCGGCTACGCGGCCGAGGTCGTCCGCTCGGCGATCCTGTCCGTGCCGCGCGGCCAGTTCGAGGCGGCGTCCACGATCGGCTTCGGCTACGCGCAGACGCTGCGTCGGATCGTGCTGCCTCAGGCGGCCAGGACCGCCGTGCCGCCGCTGTCCAACACGCTGCTGTCGCTGCTGAAGGACACGTCACTCGGCTCGGTCGTGCTGCTGACCGAGCTGTTCCGCGAGTCCCAGCTGGCCGCGGCCGAGAGCAACGAGTTCCTCGCCCTCTACGCGTTCGCGGGGCTCTACTACTGGGTGATCTGCGTGGCGTTGTCCGCCGGGCAGAAACGACTGGAGACCAGGCTGAACAGGTACGTGATCGCATGACCGACATCCGCATCGAGGTCACCGGGCTCAAGAAGTCCTTCGGTGAGCTGAACGTCCTGCGCGGCGTCGACTTCACCACCCCGCGCGGCACCTCCACCGTCCTGCTCGGCCCGTCCGGCTCCGGCAAGACCACCCTGCTGCGCTCCCTGAACGTCCTCGACACCCCGGACAGCGGCGTCGTCCGCATCGACGACGTGTCGGTCGACTTCTCGGCACTGCCCGTGGGCAAGGCGGGCCGCGCCGAGGGCCGGCGCCTGCGCGCACAGAGCGGCATGGTGTTCCAGTCGCACAACCTGTTCCCGCACCGCACGGTCCTGGAGAACCTCACCGAGGGCCCGGTCGTCGCCCAGAAACGCCCGGTGGACGAGGTGGTGGCGGAGGCCAGGGTCCTGCTGGACCAGGTGGGACTGGCGGACAAGGCCGACTCCTACCCGTACCAGCTCTCCGGCGGCCAGCAGCAACGCGTCGGCATCGCCCGTGCGTTGGCGTTGAAGCCACGCGTCGTGCTGTTCGATGAGCCGACGTCCGCACTCGACCCCGAACTGGTGGGGGAGGTGCTGGCGGTCATCAAGGACCTGGCGTCGCAGGGGTGGACGACGGTCATCGTGACGCACGAGATCCGGTTCGCCGAGAAGGTCGCGGACCAGGTGCTGTTCCTGGACGGCGGTGTGATCGTGGAGAGCGGGCCGCCCGCGCAGGTGATCGCGGAGCCGCGAGAGGAACGCACGCAACGGTTCCTGCGGCGCGTTCTCGACCACGGGTGAACCTGACGGAGCTTCCGTGGGACCCGCTCAGCCCGGCCGAGGTCGCCAGGCTGTTCACCGAGGCTCCCTGGTGGATCGCGGGCGGCCACGCCGTCGAACTGGCGGTCGGCCGCCCGGTGCGCCCGCACTCCGATGTCGACGTGCTGCTGTTGCGCCGCGACCAGCTCGCGGCGCAACGCGCCCTCGAAGGCTGGGAGTGGTGGGCCGCCGACCCGCCGGGAACGCTGCGCCCGTGGCGGCCCGGTGAGCTGCTTCCCGCCGAAGTGCACGACATCTGGTGCCGTCCGGCCGGGTCCGAACAATGGCGAGTGCAGGTGATGCTCGACGAATCCGCCGGCGAAGACTGGGTTTCCCGGCGCGATCCACGCGTGCGCCGGCCCATCGATACGCTCACCCGCATCAGCCCGGCGGGCATCCCGTACCTGGCGCCGGAGATCCAGTTGTTCTACAAGGCGAATTCGCCGCGCCCGAAGGATGAAGCCGACTTCGACGCAGCGTTGCCGCAGCTCAGCGCGGAGCAACGACGGTGGCTGGCCGACGCGATCCTGCTCGGCCGGCCCACGCATCCGTGGCTGGAGCGGCTGACGGAAATAGGCGCAGCGGAATCCCAAAAGGATAGGCTCGCCTAATTCCTCTCGAATTGCGGGCCTTCTGCCGTGGTGGCATCGTCCGAATCACCGAACCTTTCCCACCACGGCAGGAGCGGACATGACCACCCTCGAGAACCCGGCGATGCCCGCCGTCCACGATTGCACCGTGAGCGACTGCTCCTACAACCACGACGGCTGCCACGCCTTCGCGATCACCGTGCGCGGGGACAACGGCGCCGCCGACTGCGGCACGTTCATCCCGCTGGGCACGAAGGGCGGCCTGGACAAGGTCGTCGCGCAGGTCGGTGCCTGCTCCCGCACCGACTGCACGCACAACGCCTCGCTCGAATGCACGGCGCAGAGCGTGCGGGTCGGCCAGGGCGAGGGCGACCACCACGCGAACTGCCTGACGTACCAGCCCCGCTAGCGGGGTGGCCTGGAATGTCGGCTGGGTAATTCACGCTCAGCAGGGCGCCTCGCGGCACCGCCCCCACGCCCCCGTACATCCAGTACGAGGACGTGGGGGCGGCACCACGATGCACCCGTCTGACCGCGAATTCGCCCGGCAACATTCCAGGCCACCCCACTAGTCCTCTTCCTTGCGGTCGACGGCCCGGCCCAGCTCCCGCAGGCCGACGTTGACGGCGATGATCGCCACCGTGCCGGCCGCCGCGACGACGTGCAGCCCGGCGCCCGCCAGTGACCCCACCGCGGCCGCGCACCACAGCGTGGCCGCGGTGTTGAGTCCCCGCACCGACAGTCCGTCGCGCAGGATCACGCCCGCGCCGAGGAAACCGATGCCGGACACCACCTGTGCGGCGACGCGCGTGGGATCGCCTTGGCCGTCAAAGCCTTGTGCGGACAGCAGAACGAACAGCGCTGCACCCACCGCCACGAGGGCGTTGGTGCGCAGGCCTGCCATGCGCGAGCGGTACTGCCGCTCGAAACCGATCAACGCGCCGAGGCCCATGCTCTCGGCAATGCGCAGCGTCATGTCGAAGACGTGCATCGTGTGACTCCCCTTGTGTTGCAGGGGTGTGCGTCACACGCCAGAACTGCGAGCGTGCGAGGTGAATGACCTGCGCCGGCTACTGTCGCCTGGCATGTGTCGCTCACCTCGCTTCCTTGTGTCTGGTTGGTAAGACCGGGGAGTCACGTTACCGAAACGGACGTGAGGCCCGGGTGAGAGTGGGACGCGCGTCTCATTCCCAGCGGAAGTCGTTGCGCTCGAACACCAGACGATGGTCGGTCTCGCCGCGCAGCGCGCTCAACGCGTCGTCGAGCATCGCGGTCACGTTGGGCCACAACGGATCGCGGTCCGCACCGCTGTACTTGTCCCACTCCATCACGCACCCGTGCCGGTCCCCGCCGCGCAGGTCCACGAACAGCTCGTGCCCGGACCCGTCCGCGGCTACGGGAAGCCACGCGGGCAGCCAGATGTCCACGCACGGCGTGCCGGCCGGTTCGCGCAGGGCGGCCGCCTCGTAGTCCTTCTCCTCGCCGAGCGTCCGGAACGCGATGCCGCTGATCGCCTGCATCATCACCGTGCGCAGGCGCAACGCGTTGTCGAGGCCGTGCGGCTGCCACATCGGAGGAACGACTGCCCAGCGCGCGTACGTCTCGCCGATGCCACCGAACTGCCGCCACCACGCGACGAGCTCGGCGGGCAGCGCGTAGCCGATGCTCTCCTCCGCGTCCGCGATGTCCACAGCGGACGACGACGGCAGCAACACGGCGTACAGCGCCGGGGAGTTCTCGCCGATCCAGGTCTCGATGTCGGTCCAGCTCACGGCCGGAACTAAAGCATGGCGAGCGGCGACGGCCCGGCAGGGGGAGGGAAGGCCCGGTCCAGATCGGCGATGTCCTCAGGCGTGAGGCGGAGTTCCAGCGCCCGCGCGTTCTCCCGCACGTGCGCGGCCGAACCGGCCTTGGGGATCGCGCAGACCTGAGGCAGCCGCAGCACCCACGCCAGCGCGACCTGGGCAGGAGTGGCGTCGTGTCGCCGAGCCACGGCGGCGAGCGCGGGGGAGTCGAGCAGCCTGCCCTGTTCGACGGGGGAGTAGGCCATGATCGGGATGCCGGTGGAGGCGTGCCACGGCAGCAGGTCGTGCTCGGGGCCGCGGCGGCTGAGGTTGTAGAGGATCTGGTTGGTCTGGCAGAAGCCCGGCAACGCCGTGAGCTCGCGCATGTCGCCCAGGTCGAGGTTGCTGACGCCCCAGTGCCGGATCTTGCCCGCGTCCAGCAGCGCCGAGAACCCGTCCAGGGTCTGGGCCAACGGCACGCTGCCGCGCCAGTGCAGCAGGTACAGGTCGAGCCGGTCGGTGCCCAGACGACGCAGGCTGGCCTCGCACGCACGGACCGTCCCCTTGGCGGACGCGTTGGACGGCAGCACCTTGGACACGAGGAACACCTCGTCGCGCCGACCGGCCACCGCCTCGCCCACGAGCGTCTCGGACGCGCCGGAGCCGTACATCTCGGCGGTGTCGATCAGGCTCAGCCCGAGGTCGAGGCCGGTCCGCAGGGCGTCGACCTCGGCGGCGCGCCTCGCGGGATCCTCGGCCATCATCCAGGTACCCATGCCGAGCGCGGGGACGGTCTCGCCGGAGGGGAGCAGCACGGTCATGCGCCCCAGCCTGCCCGGTACGTTGGGCTGATGCGACGTGCGGGCCTGATCCTCCTGGTGCTGTTCGTCGTCGCGCTGGCGGTAGCGGCACAGCTCGTGGACCTGCCCGACGGCGCACGGCTTCGCGCACTGGTGGACGGCGCGGGGAGCGCGGCTCCGGTCGCGTTCGTGGCGGTGTGCGCGCTCGGCACGGCGGTGTTCTTCCCGAAACCGGTCCTCGCGACGGCGGCGGGGCTGCTGTTCGGGGTGGGGTGGGGGAGCGCACTCGCGATCGCGGGGTTCACGGCGGGCGCGATGATCGCGTTCACGATCGCCCGCGGACTCGGCCGCGACACGGTCAAGGGCTGGCTGGGGGAACGACTGACGGTGCTCGAACGGGTCTTCGCGCGCCGGGGGGTCGAGGCGACGCTCGTGATCAGATTGTTGCCGATCCTGCCCTTCGCCCTGGCGAACTACGGCGCGGGCGTCACGTCGGTCAGGGGCGGGGACTTCGCGCTCGGCACGGCGCTGGGACTGGTGCCCTCGACCGTGCTCGCCGCCGTGCTGGGGGACGCGCTGAGCGATCTCGGCTCGCCGCGCTCGATCGTCGCGTTGTCGATCTGGGCCGTGCTGGCGGCCGTGGGCGTGTGGTGGGGCCGGAATTTGATCACAGCGGCCGTACGGGCCTCCTAGACGCCAGGAAGAGGTGCGCAAAAAGCCGCCCCGGCGGGAGACCGGGACGGCTTGAAGCGTCTGCGACCTGGCTGGCCCTTGGATCAGGCCGTGCGGGTACGGCGTCCGCGAAGCTCTTCGAGCCGCTCGTCGAGCAGCTCCTCGAGCTCGGGGATCGACCGGCGCTCCAGGAGCATGTCCCAGTGCGTGCGCGGCGGCTTGATCTTCTTGACCTCCGGCTCGACGCCGTCGATGATCTTCGACTCGGTGCCGTGGAGACGGCATTCCCAGGTCGGCGGCAACTCGGCGTCGTCGGAGAACGGGACCTCGAAGTCGTGTCCCTTCGGGCAGGCGTACCGCGCTGCCCGGCGCGGAGCGAGATCGTGGTTGCGGTCGGTCTCGTAGCTGACTGCTCCGAGCCGGCTTCCACGCAAAACGCGGTCGGCCATGGCGGTGTCCTTTCGCTCGGCTCAGGGCCGGGGCCCAGGCTTCTTGCTCACCGTGTGCAACGCCCGGATTGCTCCGTTTGTTTCCGGTTCGCTCTCATGGTCGCCCACAGTGACGTCTTTCACTCGTCAACGAAGGCTTCCTACTAATGGATGCGATCGCCACAGGATCGTGACGCGTTATCAAGCTCCTGCGCTCATGCATCACTCTAATGGCCCAGTGGGGCCTGTGGGTAGTCGCCTACGCCAACCGAAGTTGACCACTTTGTGCGACGTCAGGGCCCAGGTCGCCCAACCTAAAGTGACGCCGGCAGAGCACCTGGTAACGGATAGTAGTTTCCGTGGCCTCGGTTACACCGTTGCTCTCTGTACCCGATCGGTGCTGTTCCGTGTCCGAAGCCGTGTCGGCGACCAGAACCGTGTCCCCGGCGCGAATCACCCGGCCGGCCCGCACCCGTGCGTTGAACCGCCCGGGCACCCCGCACCAGCACAGCACCTCGACCTGGATCGCCTTGAGCTCGTCGGCCAGTTCGAACAGCCGCTGCGAGCCGGGGAACATCTCGCCGCGGAAGTCCGTGGCGAGCCCGAAGCAGTACACGTCCACCTGAACGTCGTCCGCGAGCTCCGCCAGCTGCCCGACCTGGGCGGGGGAGAGGAACTGCGCCTCGTCCACGATCAGGTAGTCCACGCGCCGGCCCTCGGCCCACTCCGCTCTCACCAGTGCGCGGAGGTCGTCGTCGCGGATCTCCGCGGCCTCGCGCGTGATGCCGATGCGACTGGAGATCTGCGGCCTGCCCGACCGGTCGTGCCGCACCAGGAGCAGGCCGCGCCTGCCCTGACGCGAGTTGTTGTGGTCGATCTGCAACGCGAGCGTCGACTTGCCGCAGTCCATGGGACCGAAGAAGAACTTGAGGTGCCCCACCACCGGCGTCGAGCGCCGGGAACCAGCGACAGGTACAGCGGAGAGGGCGTCTGTCGGATCGGGAAGGGCGTCCACGGCGGGTCACCCTAGTGCCTGGATCCCGATCATGAGGAATCCCCACGGTCCTCCCCTCTCCCTCGTCGGGTCGTTCGAGTGCGACCTGCCATTTCCGGACGGCATAGCCCCTTTTCGAAGGTTCCAAACCTCATCTCGACTCGGATCACTCGATAGCTTCAGTGTTGACTGAGGCGAAGGCGGCTGGACTGGCCGCGCGTCACGCAGGACCGGACCAAAACGCATCGACAGGGGAGGGGAGTGGGGGAACCGGTGTGGTCGGCACCGGCGCTCGGCGAGGAGAGCGCGGTGTGGGGGAGGTTGGCGTGGCCGGGTGAGGGGAGTGGGGACCGGCGTGGTTGGTGCGTACGTCGGGCGAGGGGAGCGCAGGACGGTGGCGGTGGGTGTGGAGAGCGCGGTGAGGGAGGCCGGCGCCGCGTCGGGCGAAGAGAGCGCGGCACGGGGGCGCTCAGCCTGGTTGGCATCCATGTCGGGTGAGAGGAGCGCGGGATGGGCGCTGCGCAGTCCTGTCTGCGCGATCCCGCGATCCGGTTCGGGACCTCGTAGGCGTCCAACCGCCCGCGAGGCGTTCGAACGTCCAGTCGCTCAACTCGGCCTCCTCTATTGCTTCAGTGTCAACTGAAGTCGACCCTCCGGGGTCATTCCGCTTCCCGATATAGCTTGCGCCGCGATATATTCAACGACATGAGTGGTCGGGTCATGTCCGAACAGACGTTCCTCGTCCTCACCGCGCTGGCGGAGGAGGCGCTGCACGGGTACGCGATCGTGCAGGCGGTGGAGCAGCTGTCCGAGGGGCGGATGGTGTTGCGGGTCGGCACGCTGTACGGGGTGCTGGACCGGTTGGTCGCGGACGGGCTCGCCGAGCGCGACCGCGAGGAGGTGCACCAGGGGCGGCTGCGGCGTTACTACAAGCTGACCGACTCCGGTGTGCGGGCGTTGCAGGCGGAGGTCGCGAGGCTGAGCGCGAACGTGCGGGCGGCGAGCGCGGTGCTGAGGGGGAGGGGGCTCCAGGCATGGGCGGGTCGGGTGTGAGCAATCTGGAGCGGCGGTACCGGGTGCTGCTGAGGGTGTTGCCCCGGTGGTACCGGCAGGACCGCGAGGAGGAGATGGTCGGGATCTTCCTGGCCGAGCGGGACGACGACCTCGACCTGGAGCACAGCTGGCCGGGGTGGGGGGAGACGGGCGCGATCCTCGGGCTTGCGGTGCGCACGCATCTCGCGGCGGGGGCGGCGCTCACGAGCGTGCCGGCGAAGGTCGTGTGGCGCGGTGAGGTCGTGCGGGCGCTGGGGATGCTCGGGCTGCTGCTCGGGGTGTTCTACGCGGTGGCGGCGATCGTGAACCTCGCGGCGGGCGTCGGTGGTCCGCTCTCGGCGGTCAGGGTGCTGGAGCTGGGGCCGTTGGTGGCGCTGCCGGCGTTGTTGAACGGGCGGCGGACGCTCGCGAAGGTCGCGGCGGCGGCTCCGGCGGTGTTGTCGGTGGTGTCTCTGGGGCAGCCGGAGTACGCGTTGATGTGGAGCGTGTTCCAGCTGCCGTCTCTGGTGACGTTCGTGTGTCTGTGTCTGGGTTTTCACCGGGAGGCGCCGACGCCGCCCGCGGGCAGGTTGCTCTGGTGGGGTGGGGGAGCGGCTCTGCTCGGGGTGCTGGGCGGGTTCGCCGCGGGGGTGGGGTTGCTGGCGGTCGGGCTGATCACCGTGGGGCTGCGGGTGTTCGCGTTCGTGCGTGGTGACTTCGTGCTGGGGCGGGCGTTGTCGTTGTTCGCGGTGCTGCAGCTGGTGCCGTTGGTGTTCCTGGTCGTCGCGGGGAGCGAGGTCTTCGTGCCGGCGGCAGGGCTGGCGCTGTTGCTGGTGACGGCCGCGGTGGCGCCGGTGCGGCGGCAGCGGGTCCGGGCGTGAAAAAGGGCGGCGCTGCCGGTGAGAGCAGCGCCGCCCTGGACCGGAGTGGACGTCAGACGAGTGCGGGTTCGTTGTTGCCGACGGCCTTGATGGCGCGGCGGACGGGCACGAAGATCAGCAGGACGAACCCGGCGACGAAGAAGATGATCAGGGCCAGGATGGCGGGCCGCAGGCTGCCGGTGGCCTGGCCGACGCCGGCGAAGACCAGCGGGCCGAGCCAGCTGGTGGAGCGTTCGCCGACCTCGTAGAGCGAGAAGTACTGGGCTTCGCGGCCGGGGGGCACCATCTGGCTGAACAGGCTGCGGGACAGGGCGTTCGTGCCGCCGAGCACGATGCCGATGCCGGCTGCGACGAGGTAGAACGAGGTTTCGTCGCCCGCCTTGACGAAGAAGGCGGCGGTGATCACGACGATCCAGACGATCAGGGAGCCGAGGATCGTCTTCTTGGCGCCGAAGCGCTTGGCGACGAAGCCGTGCAGGACGCCGCCGACGAACGCGACGAACTGGACGATGAGGATCACGGTGATCAGCGTCTGCTGTTCGAACTTGAGCTCGACGCTGCCGTACTGGGCGGAGACGTTGGCGACGGTGGCGATGCCGTCGGTGTAGATCAGGTAGGTGCCGAGGAACGCGAGCGTGAGCGGGAAGGCCTTGGCCTGCCTGAGGGTCGTGCCGAGTTCCTTGAAGCCGGCGGAGATCACCGAGGCGCCGTGCTCGCCGCCGTGGGGGCGTTGGTGTTCGGTGAGGGCGCGCAGCGGGATGATCGTGAAGGCCGCCCACCAGATGCCGGAGATGACGAACGCGATGCGTGCGGCGTCGCCGGAGGTGATGCCGAGGGAGTCGGCGGACAGGGTGATGCCGAGCTGGATGGCGAGGGCGACGCCGCCGCCGAGGTAGCCGAAGGCCCAGCCGCGGCTGGAGACGGCGTCGCGTTCGTCGGGGGTCGCGATCTCGGGCAGGAAGGCGTAGTAGACGACGACGCTGGCGCCGTAGCAGATGTTGGCGATGATGAAGAAGACGACGCCGAGCTTCCAGTTGGTGCCTTCGACGGTGGCGAGCGCGATGGTGGCCGCGGAGCCGGTGAAGGCGAAGAAGCCGAGCATCTTCTTCTTGTTCTGGGTGCGGTCGGCGATGGCGCCCATGACGGGCAGCACGAGGACCTGGACCACGGTGGCGATGGAGAGCAGGTAGCCCCAGAGCGAGCCGGAGGGGAACTGCAGGCCGAGGATCGTGACGTCGCAGTGGTCGAAGGCGTTGTCGTTGGCGCACGGGTTGGTCCCGTTGAGCGCGCTGTCTGCCTTGGCGGCGTTGGTCGCGATGCTCGTGAGGTACAGCGAGAGGAAGACGGTGATCACGGACGTGGGGAACACGGAGTTCGCCACGTCGTACCAGACCCAGCCGCGTTGTTCTTTCTTGCGGCGCCCGGCGTTGTTGGCGTCGGCGGCGTCGTCGCCCTTGACCTTCATGTCGGCGGACTGTACTTGTCCGCCGACGCGGCTGATGATCGGCTGTCCAAGCTGTTACCAGCTGTTGCGGGACTGGAGAACTTGGCGCAGGACGTCGGGCCTGTCGGTGACGAGTCCGTCGACGCCGAGGTCGAGCAGGGCGCGCATGTCGGCTTCGTCGTCGATGGTCCAGACGTGCACTTCGAGTGCTCTGCGGTGGGCTGCCTGGACGAACTTGCGGTCGACGATGTGCAGGCGTCCCTGGCTGACGGGGACCTGGGCGACCTGGCCGCGGACGGCGAGTCCGGCGAGGGGGATGCGGCCGGCGGCCCAGAGTGCGCCGGCGGAGCGGGGTCCCATGGAGGTGAGGAGTTCTGGTCCGGCGATCTTGCGCAGGCGGGCGAGGCGGTTGTCGGAGAAGCTCGCGAGGCAGACGCGGTGCAGTGACTTGGCTTTGCGCAGCAGGGTGATGATCGGTTCGACGGCGTTCTCGGACTTGACGTCGATGTTGAAGAAGGTGTCGGGGAGTTCTTCGAGGACGTCGGCGAGGCGGGCGATGGGTTCGCGGCCGCCGACGCGGGCGTGTTGGACTTCGGTCCAGGGCAGGTCGGAGACGATGCCGTGGGCGTCGGTGGTGCGGTCGAGGGTGTGGTCGTGGTGGACGACGACGTGGCCGTCGGAGGTGGCGTGGACGTCGGTCTCGATGTAGCGGTAGCCCTCCTGCACGGCCCGGCGGAAGGAGCTCAGGGAGTTCTCCATGCCGGTGAGGTCGTCGACGTGCCAGCCGCGGTGGGCGAAGGCGCGGGGGCGCGGGCCTGCGAGGTAGGGATGTGTCACGTGACAAGAGTGTGCCTTCCGGCGGTGGCTCACGAGTGGACGGTGGGTGGCGGCACCCTTTCTTCTTTTTCTCTATTGCTTCAGTGTGATCTGAAATCAAGGTTTTCGTCGGTTGGAACGACGGAAGTTGATCAAACCCCTCCAAAAGCAGGCACCAACGGCCCGCCGGGTAGTGTCCGGTTCCCTACGAAGGTCGGGCTTTCTGGCGCGTCGCTGGATGGCGCACACCGCTATTCGCTACCGTCGCGCGCCATGGAGCGCTCCATGGAGGCGGATGAGCCCAGGCACTGTGCGTGGTGCGGGAGGCGGTTGCCGGGGAGTGGGAGGATCGGCCGGCCGCGGAGGTACTGCGCGCAGCCGTGTCGTCAGCGCGCGTACGAGCGCAGGGCGGCGTTGCAGCGGGGTGGTCTGCCGGAGGACGCGGTGGTGCTGAGCACCGCCGAGCTGGCGGATCTGCAGGACAGGTTGTTCCAGCTGCGGTGTGCCGCGGAGGATGTGGTGACGGCGGCGCAGGACGGGGCCGAGAACGAGGAGCTGAGGAAGCTGGCCGCGGAGCTGGTGGAGTCGGCGAAGGGTTTGGAGCGGCTGCGATAGCCGTTCGTACAACAGCGAACTGACCGGCGTAGCGGGTTGCTTACGTCCGGTGATCGGACGATCATGACGCGCGTGACCTCCTACTGCCGCACGGTGCTGGACCGAGCGGGTGTCGGCTATGCCGTGACGGATTCGCGCGGGAACCTGTTGTGGTGCAACCGCGCGTTGGGTGCTGTGCTGGGGGTTCCGGTCGAGCAGGCGTACGGCCGGTCGTTGCCCGCGTTGCTCCCCGGGGTGCCCGAGGTGCCCGCTCCCGCTCGTGAGGTGCTGGTACCGGGTCCGAAGTGGCTCGAGGTGCGGTGCTCTCGGCTGGGTGACGATCTGATGTACGAGGTCGTGGACGTGTCGGCGTGGCGTGATCGTGAGTTGACGGTGACGCAGGAGGCGGACGCGTTGCGCCGGGCTCAGGCTCTGGGGCGGATGGGGACGTGGGAGTGGTCGATCCGCGAGGATCGGGTGATCTGGTCGGACACCCTGCTGGAGATGTTCGGGTTCTCGGCGGGGACGGCGTTCGACTTCGAGCTTTATTCGCAGCTGGTGCATCCGGACGATCTTCCGATGATCGAGGAGACGCTGGACGCGGCGCTGAAGACGGGTTCGGTGTTCACGTACACGCATCGGATGTTGCGGCCGGACGGCAAGGAGCGGGTGTTCGAGTGCTTCGGTGAGGTTGTCGTCGGTGATGACGGCACGCCGTTGCGGGCTTTGGGTACGGCGCACGACGTGACGCAGTCGTCGCGGGTGCACGACGAGCTCGTGAGGATGGCGGAGCAGGATCCGTTGACGGGTCTGCCGAATCGCAGGGCGTTGACGCGTGCGCTGGAGCAGGAGCTGGCGAACAACGGTTCGGGTGCGCTTCTGGTGCTGGATCTGGACAACTTCAAGGACGTCAACGATCTGCGTGGTCATGCGGTGGGTGACCGGGTGATGCGGATGCTGGCGTCGGCGTTGCAGTCCCGTTTGGGTGACAGGTTGATCGCTCGTCTGGGTGGTGACGAGTTCGCGGTGGTGTTGCCGGGGGCGTCGCCGAAGGACGCGTCCGAGGTGGCGGACGGGTTGCGGGACGCGGTGGCGGGTTTTCCGCTGGCGGGGATCGGGACTCCGGCGCGGATCACGGTGAGCACGGGGCTGGCGGAGTTCGGTCCTGGTGACTCGTGGGAGCTGGTGCTGGCGAACGCGGATCTGGCGTTGTACGCGTCGAAGGCGGCGGGCCGGGACCGGGTGACGGTGTACGAGCCGAACCACTACGCGGACACGGTGAAGCGGGTCAGTGTGCTGGACCGGTTGCGGGCGGCGTTGGCGGGCAACGGGTTGGCGCTGTACGGCATGCCGATGGTGGAGCTGACGACGGGTCAGGTGCTCGGGCACGAGTTGTTGTTGCGCCTGGAGGACCAGCAGGAGCCCTACCTCGGGCCGGCGGACTTCCTGCCGGTGGCGGAGCGGTCGAACCTGATCCTCGAGGTGGACCGGTGGGTGTTGACGACGGCGATCGACGCGTTGGTGGCGCAGCCGGATCCGCGGTTGCGGTTCAACGTCAACGTCTCGGGCCGGACTCTCGAAGACCCTGACTTCGGGAACTTCGTGCTGGACAAGCTGGGTTCGGCTGGAGTGGCGCCGGGCCGGTTGGGTCTGGAGATCACGGAGACGGCGGCCGTCACCAACCTCGACGCCGCGGTCACGCTGGCGACGCAGCTGCGCAGTTTCGGCTGCCGGATCACCCTGGACGACTTCGGTTCGGGGTTCGGGTCGTTCGTGCACCTCAAGCACCTGCCGATCACGGGTATCAAGATCGACGGCGAGTTCGTGAAGGGCATCGAGACCAACGACGCCGACGCGGTGCTGGTGTCGGGGATCGTGCAGATCGCGAACGGGCTGGGGTTGTCGGCGGTCGCGGAGTGGGTGGAGCGTCCGTCTCAGGTGGAGGCGTTGAAGCGGCTGGGTGTGCGGGTGGGGCAGGGTTTCCACCTCGGCAAGCCGATCCCGCTGCGTGACGTGGTGAGTGCGGAGCGCATGCCGCCGAATGGCGCATTGTCGTCTCAGGTGGTCGGAGCAGAGGATGGGGCGCGCTCCTGATCCGCGCCCGATGGGATTTCCGTGTCGTCTTGTGGTCTTCGTCGTCTTGAGTTGAGCGTTGCCGAGCCTGAGTCGTCGGTGGATTTCTTCGCCGGTGTTCTCGGGTGGACGGTGATCGCGGAGCCCGGTGGGTCGTTCTCGGGCTGGGTGGGTGATCGGCTCGCGGCTCAGGTCGTTGCGGGGGACCAGGGTTGGCGGGTGTTCTTCGGTGGTGACGAGCCGCGTGATCTGATCGGGAACTCCTCTGTGGACTCCGGCCGGGTGTTGCACGGTCCGTGGGCGCCGCCTCCCCGGCACGGTGAGCCGTGCTGGGTCGAGTTGATGGTCGAGGCGCCGGACGACGAGTTCTGGACCGGGTCGCTGGGCTGGGAGGTCAGTCCGGCGACGGAGGACTTCGTGTTGTTCACGTCGGCGCGGCATGGTGATCCGCGGTCGGTGGCGGGCAGGCTCACGACCACGCGTGCGCAGGGCTGGCAGACGTACTTCGCCGTGGACGATGTCGCGGCGGCGTGCGCGAAGGTGTCCGAGTTGGACGGTCGTGTGCTCTTGGAGCCCACGACCGTGCCGACCGGGTTGATCGCGTCGATCGAGAGTCCGCACGGCGGCCCGTGCGTGTTGCTGGAGAAGCCGGCGGGCTGGGGCGGGACGTGGTCTAGCTAGCCGGTTCGCGGTCGAAGAAGGCGACGGCGAGCAGGATCAGGCCGGTGGCGATGCTGACGCCGGTGTTGATCAGCAGGTCGGAGGTGGCCATGCCGATCTCGCGGCCCCAGTAGGCGAGTTGTGAGCCCGCGTCCCAGAACAGGTACATCAGGGCGTTGAGGACGATGAGCTTGCGCCGGTCGGCCGCGCGCCGCAGTCCCATGGCGATGATGGTGATCGCGATGATGAGGACGTGGTAGCCGGCGACGGAGTACCACTGGAACGCGCGTGTCGGTGTCATCTCGCCGCCGAGGTAGGCGCGGTCGGTGAGTTCGGGGTTGAAGGTGAGCACGACGGCCTGGAGCAGGTTGAAGGCGATGTAGACCCACAGGACGATCTTCATCCAGAGCTTCACGGGTCAGGCGTCCAGTTCGGGTGGGAAGCCGCCGGTGGCGATGGGGCCCCAGCTGTCGATGGTGATGCGGATGAGGGACTTGCCCTGGCGGAGCATGGCGGCGCGGTACTCGTCCCAGTCGGGGTGCTCGCCGGCGATACAGCGGTAGTACTCGACGAAGTCCTCCAGCGCTTCGGGCAGGTCGAGGACTTCGGCGGTGCCGTCGATCTGGACGTAGGCGTCGTTCCAGTCGTCGGAGAGCACGCACATGGTGACGTGGGGGTTGCGGCGGGCGTTGCGGACCTTGGCGCGTTGCGGGTAGGTCGCGACGACGATGCGGCCCTGCGCGTCGACGCCGCAGGAGACGGGGGAGACCTGCACGCCGTCGGTGCTGCTGCGGCGGGTGATGAGGACGCCGTGGTGGCGGGTTGCGAGGAACTCGAGCAGCTGCGGCCGGTCGACGAGGTCGGCCGTGGCGATCTTCGGCATGATGTGCAGCATGGCACGCTTCACCTCGTTCGACGGCACCGAACTCGCCTATCGAGAAGCAGGGGACGGCGTCCCGCTGGTGGTGCTGGCGGGTGGTCCCGGGCGGGCGTCGGAGTACCTGGAGACGCTGGGCGGGCTGGACGCGTCGCGGCGGTTGGTCGTGCTGGACAACCGGGGCACGGGCTCCTCGGACGAGCCGGCGGATCCGTTCACCTACCGGCGCGACATGCTGGTGCGGGACGTGGAGATGCTGCGCCGTCACCTGGGCCTGGACGTGATCGACGTGCTGGGTCACTCCGCGGGTGCCGGGATCGCGATGGGGTATGCGGCGGATTGTCCGGACCGGGTCGGGAAGCTCGTGCTGCTCACGCCGGCGTTGCGCAGTGTCGGGTTGTCGCCGGAGCAGAGCGACTGGGACACGTTCCTGGCCACCCGTGCCGATCAGCCGTGGTTCGAGGTGGCGACGGCGGCTCTGGAGCGCAACGCGGCCGGTGACGACTCGGTGCGCAACCGGGTGGCGGCGTCGCCGTTGCTGTACGCGCGGTGGGACGAGCGGACCCAGGCGCACGCGGACGCGGAGCTGGGTCAGTGGAAGTACGAGGTCGCGCTGGGCTACAACGCCGAGGGCGCGTTCGTGCCGGGTGTGCTGCGGCGGGCGATCGCGGACTTCGGGCATCCGGTGCTGGTGTACGCGTGCGAGGTGGATCCGATCTCGCCGGTGCGGCGCTGCGTGGAGCTGGCGGCGTTGTTCCCGGACGCGACGCTGTTCGTGCACGAGGGTGTGGGGCACTACCCGTGGGTGGAGGACCCTGCGACGGTGTCGTCGCGGATCGAGGAGTTCCTGGCGGGCTAGCTCGGGTTGTCAGGAAGGACTCGCGCGGCGGACACCGTTCCTTCCGCGGCGAACCGGTACAGGACGGTCAGCAGTCGTGGCCGGCTCCGATCCGGGCGCAGCCGGCCGTCGTGCCGGGCAGGTTCGCGATGTTCGCGCGGAAAGATCGTTTCTGCGGCGGGCTAGCGGGCGGCGGCGGTGGCGACGCGGTCGCGGCCGTTGTTCTTGGCCTGGTAAAGGGCCTCGTCGGCGGCCAGCAGCAGTGGGCTGAGCTCGGTGGCGATGTCGGGGAACACCGCGGCGCCGACGGAGCCGGTGAGGCCGGTGATGACGCGGGTGTTGCCGAGGCGGTCGATGACCTCGACCTCGAGGCGGGCGATGTCGAAGCGGATGCGTTCGGCGGTGGCGCGGACCTCGGTGGTGCCGACGCCGGGCAGCAGGACCGCGAACTCCTCGCCGCCGAAGCGGCCGACGAGGTCGTAGGAGCGGACGGCGTGTTTGAGGGCGTCGGCGACGGCGCGCAGCACCCGGTCGCCGGCGAGGTGGCCGTAGGTGTCGTTGATCTGCTTGAAGTGGTCGAGGTCCAGTATCAGCACGCCGACGGTGGAGACCAGGCGGCGGGCGCGGGCGATCTCGCGTTCGGCGACGTCGTGCCAGAAGGTGGCGTCGACCAGGCCGGTCTTGCTGTCGGTGCGGGCGGCGACGCGGAACTGCGGCAGCAGCAGGCCCATGTGCAGGGCCAGGACGGTGAGCAGCAGGATCGGTGAGAGCCACGGGCGGGCGGTGGCGATGATGGCGATGCCGGAGCCGAGGCCGACCGAGGCGGTCACGATGAGGACGTCGGAGGCGTGGCCGAGCGCGGTCTTGAGCGGGTTCTCGCGGTTGGTCATGATGATCGCGCCCACGACCAGGGCGTAGTTGACGAACCAGTAGAGGAATCCCGCGATCACGAGTGCTATGAGGCCGCGTGGTCCGTCCAGATCGGACGGGGTTGAGGCGGAGAACATGGCCAGGACCCATTGCGCTGCGGCACAGCCAAGTACGACAGTGGCCGCGGAGAACAGTTTCCGGTAGAGAACGGCCCGGCGCTCGTACACCCGCAGCCACGCGTGCAGGTAGATGGTCACGACCATCAGGACGACCAGTGGCATCGGGAGAACGAGCACGCCCGCGAATTGCCACACCGATTGCATCTGCGCGTGAGGGACCCCCTCAGAGGAGATTTCGCGGATGCGTTCGATTCCGCGCGCCGCTTCCAGATGAATGAGCGCTGCCGCGGTGAGGGCCGCGAACCAGGCCCAGTGGCGCACCTCGACAGGGGTAAGCCGTGCGGTCGCGAGCGTGACGAGTGCCGCGAGCACGGCAATCGTCACGACGTAGGTCAGCACGACAGGAGGAAGGGACCATAACTTCCACCGGCGCGGGTCGAGCCTAGGCACGCTGCCACCCCCACCGAAAACCATCAGGAACAAACCACTGTAGCTACCGGGTCACGCGAAGTCGTGGCTCCATGTGGGGGACCTCACCCCGAGTAGTCCTCGTGTTTTCACCCCTCATTGCACACCCCGCATTCCCACAAGGAGACGGTCATGATGAACCGCGCGCTGTCCACCGACTGGACTTTCACCTCCACTGACTGGACCTTCGCGAAGTCGACGGACTGGACCTTCAGCTCCGGTTCGACCGACTGGACGTTCATGGCGTCGACGGACTGGACGTTCGCGTCGACCGACTGGACCGTCTGAGCCTTGTGTGAACCGTGGTGACGGTGGAGGGTGCCCCGCCGGCACCCTCCACCGTCACGGTGACGTTTGTGGTTGTGCGTGTCCGGCCTGCGTGAAGGCCTGCTTCCACTCCCACGCCGCGCCGGCCGCGGCCAGCACCCCCAGACCCGCGATGGCCGCGATGACGTGCGGTACCCGCCACCAGTGGGCCGCCGCCCCCGCCGCCGCGATCCCCAGCCCCTGCGACACCCGCAGCGCCGTGACGGCCAGGCCGAACGCCTGGCCGCGCGTCGCGTCGGGCACCGAGCGCACGAACGTCGCGTTGGCGAGCAGTTGATACCCGCTGGCCGCGCCCGAGAGTCCGAGCAGCACCAACGTCCACACCAGACCCGGAGACAACGCCATCGGCAGCAGCACCGCGCACGACACGACCGACAGCACCGGCATCCACCGCAGCCCACGCCCGGCCGGTACGCGCGCGAGCACCACCATGCCCAGCGCGGTCCCGGCCGACACCACGCCGAAGATCGCCCCCACCGCCGCCGGACCCGCCCCCAGCTGGGAGGCCAGCGGCGCGGCGAGCGCCTCGGCGGGAATGTAGAACCCGGACACGCAGGCGAGCGCGACCAGCGCCCGCAGCCGCCGGTCACCCCACACCAGCCGCGCGCCACCGAGCAGGTCCGCGGGCCACGCCCGCACGTGCGGATGGCCCGGCGCTGGCCGGTCGAGCAGGAACACCCCCACCAGCAGCGCCGACACGGCGAACGTCACCCCGTCCGCGAGCAGCACCGGCCCCGGCCCGAGCGAGGCCACGAGCACGCCGCCGCCGAGGAACCCGGCCACCTGCGCGGCCTGCGTGACGGTGCTCAGCACGGCCTGGGCCAGCGGATACCGTTCGTCGGGCAGGATGCTGGGCAGCAACGCCGCCCGCGCCGCCCCGTGGGGCGCGCCCGCGAGCTGCACCGTCACCAGCAGCGCCGCCAGCACCCACAACGGCAGCCCCGGCACCGCCATCAGCAACAACAGGGCCGCGCGCACGAGATCCGCGGCCACCATGACGGTGCGGCGGGCGAACCGGTCGGCGAGCCCCGAGAGCAGAGGCCCGCCGAGCAGGTCCGGCAGGAACGTCAACGCGTAGGTCAGCGCCGTGAGGCCCGCGCTGGCGGTGCGGTCGTAGACGTGCACCGTCAGCGCGACCCTGGCGAACTGGTCACCGGCCACCGACACCACGTGCGCCACGAACAGGGCGCGGAACTCGCGATCGCGGGCGAGTCCGCGGTAACCGGGCATGAGCTACAGAATGGACGACCAGAACCCGCACTGGTGATCCAGGGCGAAATCGGTGCCGCCGATCGCTCCGGGAGCCAGCGACTGCACGTCGGCCCGCCAGCCCGGATCACCGGTGCGCGCGAACCGGCCCCACGCCGCGATCATGTAGTCCGACACCTTCCGCTGCTCGGGCGTCAGCGTCTGGCCCATGTCGAACAGCATCAGCAGCTCAGAGCCGTGATAGGCCCCGTACTCCGGGAACGGCGGGAAGTCCGGGAAGATCATCGGCACGTCCGGGTCGGCGAACTCGTACCCCGACACACGGGCCCGCCGCCCCAGCTCGCCGCGCGCGGTCTGCGACGGGCACGCCCACCCCTTGTCGGTCAGCAGCTCGGCGATCTCGTCGCGCGCGTCGCCGTTGCCGTTGACCGGATACCGGGCCGCGACCTGGTCCGCGTTCGGGCCGAAGAACCAGGCCAGCTGGTCCTGGTAGGCGGTCTCGGGCAGCGGCTGCGGCCAGAACAACGGCGCGAACAACGTCATCTCGTCGTGCGTCGACCCCACCAACGTCGGAACACGGTGCATCCGGCCCGTGCGCTGCGCGACGATCGGGTCGATCGGCAGCACCGCCGTGTCGTAGGACGGCGAGGCGAACTGCTCGTGCACCGTGAGCAGCTTGGACACCGGCTGCGCCCGCAGGCACGCCACGTCCGCGCACCCGAGCACCCCGAGGCCCGCCTTCTCCGTGTCGGCACGGGAGCGCCACACGCCGGTGAACTCACCTGGGGCCGTGAACGACGGCAGGTTCAGCCCGCACGGCCCCGACTGGATGATCGCCTTCGCGAACAACCCTGCCGCCCGTGGCGACGCCAGCTGCGCACACACGCTCAGTCCACCCGCGGACTCGCCGAACACCGTGACGTTGCGTGCGTCCCCGCCGAACGCACGGGCGTTGCGCTGCACCCACCGCAGTGCCGCTTGCTGATCGGCCAGCCCGAACGCACCCGACCTGGCCAGCCCCGGATGGCCGAAGAACCCGAACACCCCGAGCCGGTAGTTCACGGTGACCACGACGGCGTCGTTCCTGGACGCGAGCCAGGTCGCGTCGTACATAGACGCCGCCCCCGACGTGAACCCGCCGCCGTGGATCCACACCATGACCGGCCGCGGCCGCGACGAGTTCCCCGCCGGCGTCGTCACGTTCAGGTAGAGACAGTCCTCTGTCTCCGACGACGGCTGCCCCAGCTGTGAGTTCTGCGCGCAGAACGGCGCGGGCGACGTCGCGTCCCGCACCCCCTGCCATCGCGCGGCAGGCTGCGGATCACGCCACCGGTTCTCACCGACCGGGGGAGTAGCGAACGGGATGTTCCCGAACGTCCGCACGGTCTCGGTCACCTTGCCGCGCACGGCACCTTTGTCCGTGCGCACCACCGCGCCACTGTCCGCGACGGCAGGAACCACCACCGCACAGGCCATCACGGCGGCCACGACCGCCGACATCATCGTCCTCACAACGACCCCCAGAACTCGCACTGGTGGTCCTTCGAGAAGTCCGCCGGCCCGACCGCGCCCGCGACCAGCGACTGCACGTCGGCCCGCCAGCCCGGGTCACCGGTGCGCGCGAACCGGCCCCACGCCGCGATCATGTAGTCCGACAACTCCCGCTGCCCCGCGGTCAACGGCAGCCCGAAGTCGAACAGGAACGGTAGCTCGGAGGCGTGGAACGCCTTGTAGCCGCCGGGAAACGGCGGCATGCCGGGAAAGAACATCGGCACGTTCTGATCCGCGAACTCATACCCCGACACCCGCGCGTGCCGGTCCAGCCGGGTGCGCGTCACCGCCGACTCGCACGACCACGACTTGTCCGTCAGCAGCCTGGCGATCTCGTCGCGCGCGTCGCCGTTGCCGTTGACCGGATACCGGGCCGCGACCTTGTCCGCGTCCGCGCCGAACAACGCGCCCAGCGTCGCTGCGTAAGCCGCCTCGGGCACGGGCTGAGGGAAGGCCTCCGGCGTGAACAACGTCATCTCGTCGTGCGTCGACCCCACCAACGTCGGAACACGGTGCATCCGGCCCGTGCGTTGCGCCACGAGCGGGTCGATCGGCAGCACCGCCGTGTCGTAGGCGGGGGAGGTGAACTGGTCGTGCACCGTCAGCAGCTTCTCGACCGGCTGCGCCCGCAGACACGCGAGGTCGGCACAGCCCACCGTGCCCACACCCGACTGCTCGACCTCGGCACGCGGCTTCCACAGGTGCGCGAACGTCCCCGGCTCCGTCGGCGAGGGCGCGTCGACCCCGCACGGCCCCGACTGGATGATCGCCTTCGCGAACAACCCCGCCGCCCGCGGTGAGGCCAGCTGCGCACACACGCTCAACGCGCCCGCCGACTCCCCGAACACCGTCACGTTGCGCGAATCACCGCCGAACGCACGGGCGTTGCGCTGCACCCACCGCAGCGCCGCCTGCTGATCCGCGATCCCGAACGTCCCCGAGCCGGCGAGTCCGGGGTAGCCGAAGAACCCGAACACCCCGAGCCGGTAGTTCACCGTGACGACCACGGCGTCGTTCTTGGTCGCGAGCCACCGCGCGTCGTACATGGACGCGCCGCCGCTGGTGAACGAGCCGCCGTGGATCCACACCATCACCGGCCGCGGCCGCGACGAGTTCCCCGCCGGAGTGGTGACGTTGAGGTAGAGGCAGTCCTCGGTCTGGGAGGGCGGCTGTCCCAGTCCCGCGCCCTGCGCGCACATCGGCGCGGGTGTCGTCGCGTCCCGCACCCCCTGCCACCGCACGGCAGGCTGCGGATCCCGCCACCGGTTCGCACCCACCGGCGCGGCGGCGAACGGAATGCCGCCGAACGTGCGATACGTGCTGGTCACCGTCCCGGCGACCGCGCCCTTGTCGGTCTTCACGATCCGTCCGCCGTCCGCCTGAGCGGCGGGGAACTGGCAGACGGCGAGCGTCATCGCGGCGGCCAAAGCCACCGTTGCGATCCTGGCCATGTGGACCCCCTTCGGGCTCGAACGTATCGGGGTCCGAGGGGCCCGGAAACCGCATAAAGAGAACTTGTCCCATCCGCCGAAAGTCGCGGTCGCGCTCCCCGGTTGCCGACATACCGACCGGTCGGTACCCTCCGAGTCGTGGGTGACACAACGCTTCCGCAACAGCCACTGGTCGACGCGCTGATCTTCGACTGGGGCGGCGTCCTGACGGTCTCCGTGCCCGAGTTCGTCGGCGCCTGGCTGCACGCCGAGGCCATCGACCGCGACGTCTACGGCCGCATCATGCGCGAGTGGCTCAGCCGCGAGGCGCTCCCGGACAACCCGGTGTTCCGCCTGGAGACCGGCGAGCTGACGGTGCCCGAGTTCGAACGGCTGCTGGCCGCCGAGCTGATCACCACCACCGGCGCCAAGATCGCCGAGGACGGGCTGCTGAGGCGCATGTTCGGTGGCGCGACTCCCGACCCGGCGATGGTCGAGCTCGTCCGCAAGGCCCGCGCCGCCGGCCTGCACACCGCGCTGCTGTCCAACAGCTGGGGCGAGGGCTACCCGAAGGACCTGCTGATCGAGCTGTTCGACACCGTCGTGATCAGCGGCCGCATCGGCCTGCGCAAACCCGACGAGCGCATCTACCGTCACACCCTCGAGCAGGTCGGTGTCGACGCGGGACGCGCGGTGTTCTTCGACGACGCGCCGATCAACGTCGAAGCCGCCCAGTCCGCCGGCATGCACGCGTTCCGCCACACGAGCGCTGAGAGCACCCGCGCCCACCTCGCCACCCTCGGAGTGAACCTGTGACCGACCTTCCCGGACTCGACCTGCGGGCACTGGCCGCACACCTGGGCACGGGCCCGCTGACCGGCGAGCTGTTCCGCGGCGGCCGCTCCAACCTCACCTACCGCGTCAGCGACGGCACCCGCACGTGGGTGCTGCGCCGCCCGCCGCTGGGGCACGTGCTCGCCACCGCCCACGACATGGCCCGCGAGTTCCGCGTCATCTCCGCGCTCGCCGACACGAACGTTCCCGTGCCCGGCGCGCACCAGCTCGTCGAGGACACCTCCGTCATCGGCGCACCGTTCTACCTCATGCAGGAGATGCCCGGCGCCGCGCTGCGCGAACGCTCCCAGTGCCCGTGGATCACCCCGGACCAGGCGCGCACCCTGTCCGAGCGCCTCGTCGACGTGCTGGCCGACCTGCACTCCGTCGACCCCGCCTCCGTGGGCCTGCAGGACTTCGGCCGCCCGGAAGGCTTCCTCGCCCGGCAGGTCAAGCGCTGGGGCAAGCAGCTCGACGCCTCCCGCAGCCGCGACCTGCCCGGCATCGAGGAACTGCGCGACAAGCTCGCCGACACCGTCCCCGACTCGCCGCGCGCCGCGATCATCCACGGCGACTACCGCCTCGACAACGCGCTCGTCACCCAGGACCCCCTCGAAATCAGCGCCGTCCTGGACTGGGAGATGGCCACCCTGGGCGACCCGCTCGCCGACCTCGGCCTGCTCTACGTCTACTGGGCGGGCCTGGGCGCGGACAACGACCCCATCACCGGCGGCGTCACCTCGCTGCCCGGGTTCCTGTCCGCCGACGAGCTCGTCGCCCGCTACACCGCCCGCACCGGCACCGACACCTCCGGCCTGGGCTGGTACATCGCCTTCGGCTACTTCAAGCTCGCCGTCATCGTCGAAGGCATCCACTTCCGCTTCGCCAGCGGCAAGACCGTCGGCGCCGGCTTCGAAAAGCTCGGCGCGTTCACCGTTCCCCTCGTGCGGCAGGGACTCGCCGCCGCCCACAAGGAGCTCTAATGGACTTCGCCTACGACGCCAAGACCGAGGAACTGCGCACCAAGCTCCTCACGTTCATGGACGAGCACGTCTACCCGGCCGAAGCGGTCCTCGAGCAGCAGCTGCACGACGCCGCCGACCCGTGGGAACGCCAGCCCGTCCTCGAAGAGCTCAAAGCCGAAGCCCGCCGCCAGGGCCTGTGGAACCTCTTCCTGCCCGACCCCGAGCACGGCGCGGGCCTGACGAACCTGCAGTACGCGCCGCTCGCCGAGATCACCGGCCGCAGCCCCCACCTCGCCCCCGAAGCGCTCAACTGCGCCGCACCGGACACCGGGAACATGGAAGTGCTGTCCATGTTCGGCACCGACGAGCAGAAGAAGCAGTGGCTGCAGCCCCTGCTCGACGGCGAGATCCGCTCCGCGTTCTGCATGACCGAACCCGAGGTCGCCTCCTCCGACGCCACCAACATCGCCACCCGCATCGAACGCGACGGCGACGACTACGTCATCAACGGCCGCAAGTGGTGGTCCTCGGGCGCGATGAACCCGAACTGCGCCATCTTCATCGTCATGGGCAAGACCGACCCCGACGCCGAACGCCACCGCCAGCAGGCCATGATCCTCGTCCCGCGCGACGCCGCCGGCGTCACCGTCAAGCGCGCCATGCACGTCTTCGGCTACGGCGACCACGCCCACGGCGGCCACGCCGAGATCGAGTTCGTCGACGTCCGCGTCCCCGCCTCGAACCTCATCTCCGGTGAGGGCGAAGGGTTCGCCATCGCCCAGGCCCGCCTGGGCCCCGGCCGCATCCACCACTGCATGCGCCTGATCGGCATGGCCGAACGCGCCCTCGAGCTGATGTGCCGCCGCGCCTCCTCGCGCGTCGCGTTCGGCAAGCCCATCGCCGCCCAGGGCGTCGTGCACGAGTGGATCGCCGAGTCCCGCGTCCGCATCGAACAGGCCAGGCTCCTGGTCCTCAAGACCGCGTGGCTGATGGACACCGTCGGCAACAAGGGCGCCCACACCGAGATCCAGGCCATCAAGATCGGCACCCCCTCGATGACCGAATGGGTCCTCGACAAGGCCATCCAGGCCCACGGCGGCGCCGGCGTCAGCCAGGACTTCCCGCTGGCCGAACTCTGGGCCGCCACCCGCACCCTACGCCTCGCGGACGGCCCCGACGAGGTCCACCGCATGTCGCTGGCCAAGCGGGAGCTCAAGAAGTACCTGTAGACGCATGGATGTCACGCGAGGCGGACCGGCCGACGTACCGGCGATCATGCAGATGCTCGACGACGCGCAGGACTGGCTCGCCTCGCAGGGCCGCACCGGACAGTGGGGAACCGACCACTGGTCCGGTGCCCCGGCCGCCGTCGACAGGTTCACCCGCCTCGCCACCACCGGCACCGTCTGGCTCGCCGTCATCGACGACGAGCCCGCGGGCGTGATCATCAGCTCCACCACGCCACCGGACTACGTGCCGCCCGCCGACGAACCCGAGCACTACGTGACCCTGCTGGTCACCGCACGCGCGTTTGCCGGCAACGGCGTCGGCGCTGCACTGCTGGCCCACGCCCGCGCCGAAGCCCGTGCCGCCGGGGTCGGCCTGCTGCGCGTCGACTGCTACGACAGCGAGGACCACCGTCTCGTCGCCTACTACGAGCAGCAGGGCTTCACCTCGGTGTCCGCCTTCACCGCCCGTGACGGCACGTGGCCCGGCCGCGTGCTCGCCGTGCGCGTCTAAAGGAACAGGCAGAACGGGTGCCCGTCCGGATCGATCAGCACCCGCACGTCCTCCTGAGGCTGCACCTGCGCGAGCACCGCCCCGCACGCCAGCGCGTGCTCGACCGCCGAGCCCAGGTCGTCGACCTCGATGTCCAGGTGCTGCGACGCCGTCTGCGCACCGTCCACGCTCGGCCACACCGGCCTGCGGAAACACGCCTCGAACTCGAAGTTCAGCGTCAGCCCGCCCGGCACCCGCACCTGAGCCCAGTCGTCCTCCACCGCCCCCACCGAGGCGCCGAGCAGCCGGGCGTAGAACCCGGCGAGCTCGCGAGGCTGTGACGTACCGACCGTGACCGACGTGAGGCGCACGGCGTCGACGCTAGTTGTTGAGGGCCTCACGCGCCGCCACAGCAGCACGGCAGGCGTGCACGAAGTCCCAGAACACCTCGGTCGTCGTGTGCCGCCGGTCCGACCGCGAGTTCTCCTCGAACATCGCCGTGCGCAGGGGAGTCGTCAGCTCCAGCTGCGCGCCTTGGCGCGAACGGGTGCGGTTCGCGATGTTCGCCCGGTCGAAGCCGCCCAGGATCGGGTGGTCCACCGCGTCGATCGTGTGGAACCCCGCCCGCCGCAGCCGCGTCAGCAGCTCCAGCCGCAGCAACGCGTCCCGCCCGCCGACCAGCACCGCCCGGTCGTGATCCTCCAGACCCGCCGCGGCCGCCGTGCAACCGTGCAGGCCCAACGCGTGCGAGGCCCCCGACACCAGCGTGCGGGCCACACGGTCGTCGCAGTTGGACGACGTCACGTGCAGCTCGTCGTTCGAGGCCGTGCGCAGGCCCTCGAACATCCAGTAGTCGTGGGTCTGGCCGATCGGCACGCGGGTACCGGGGTGCAAACCCGCGATCGCGAGGCACAACTCGGACGTTCCGACCTCGATACCGCCGCCGTGCGGGGCGAGGACGACCGACTGCGTACGGGGCCGGTGCCGCTTGAAGCGACGCCGGTAGTCCACCCGTTCCACCAGTCGGGGATCGGCGTAGAGGTCGGAGTTGGACGCGTAGACGTCTAACGCCGCCCACTGAGGCTGGGGTCTCATGGCGGCGGGAAGCCTACCCGGCGTCACCCGGACGGCCGCCGCCCACCGGGTGACCCGCGCTCACACCAGCGTCAACGTCCCCGCGCCCGCGTCGAGCTCCGCCCGCACACCCAGCGGCAACGACCACGAGCCCGGACAGTGCCCGAACCCGGCGTCACCCAGGATCGGCACCCCCAGACCCGACAGCCGGTCCGCCAGCACCGCCGAGACGTCACCGCAGTCCGTCCACGACCCCAGCACGATCCCCGACACCGGCTCGAACCAGCCCGCCCGCAGCAACTGCGTCAGGATCCGGTCCAGCCGATACGCCTCCTCGCCGATGTCCTCCAGCAACGCGATCGCCCCCGCGGCAGGCGGCTCCCAGCGGGGCCCGCCCACCGACGCCGCCAGCAACGCCGCGTTCCCGCCCGTGAGCACCCCACGCGCCGTACCCGGCACCACAGGCGTCCCCATCGTCCACGACCCTGTGCCCTCGAACAGCAGCGCACGCAGCCGTGACTGCGCCAGCGGATCGCCGACGAAATCCGCGGTACCCGGCATCGGCCCGAACACCGTCGGCTGACCGACCGCGTTCAACTCGGCGTGCAGCACCGTCACGTCCGACGAGCCCACGAACACCCGAGGCGGCAAGTCCTTCCACGGCACGAGGTCCGTCATCCGCAGACACCCGTACCCGCCGCGCACGCAGAACACCGCCGACACGTCCGAACGCCACGCCGACACGAACTCCGCCGCCCGCGCCTCGTCCGACCCGGCCAGATACGGCAACGACCACGGCCGCACCACCGGCGCCGTGACCCGCAGCCCCCACGACCGCAGCACGTCCACGCCCGCGTCGATCTTCGAAGCCAGGGCCGGGCCGGCCGGGGACACCAGCGCGACCCGATCCCCGGCGGAGAGCAGACTCACTCCGAGAGTTCCAGCACCGGCACACCGGGCGGGACGAACCCGAACGCCTGCCCGTAGAACGACAGCTCCGCCTCCAGCGCCGTCTTGATGTTCTCGGCCATCCGGAACCCGTGCTGCTCGCCCTCGAACGTGATGTACGCGTGCGGGATCCCCGACCCGGCCAGATCCGCGGCGAACCGGTCCGCCTGCTCCGGCGGGCAGATCTCGTCCTCCAGGCCCTGCAACAACAGCACCGGCCCCGACACCGACCGCGCCTTCGTCGACGGCGAACGGTCCCGATAGCGGTCAGCGGCCTCCGGCAGCGTGCCGACCAGGCCCTCGACGTAGCGCGACTCGAAGTCGTGCGTCTCGCCGCCCTCCGACGTCCAGCCGGCCAGGTCCAGGATCGGGAACGCCACCATGCCGCACCGGTACACGCCGGTCGAGGTCAGCGACGCCGCCGAGGTCCAGCCACCCGCCGAACCACCCCGGATCCCGAGACGCTGCGGATCCGCCGTGCCCTCCTTCGCGAGCTCCTGGGCCACGAACGCGCAGTCCTCCACGTCCACGACACCCCACTGCTCGCGCAGCCGCTCCCGAAACGCCCGCCCGTAGCCGGTGGAGCCGCCGTAGTTCACCGCCACCACACCGATACCGCGGCTGGTGAAGTACGCGATGTCCGTGTCGAGCTTCGGCAACGCACGCCCCGTGGGCCCGCCGTGCACGTGCACCACGTACGGCGGCAACTCACCCTCAGGACCGGCGAAGTCCGGGTTCGACGGCGCGTACACGTACGCGGGGATCTCGCCGAACATCCGCTCCACCGGCACCGGCAGGTACGCCGACTCCGGCGACTGCTCGCCGCCGGTCAGGTACGACAGCTCGCCGTTGGACAGGTCCAGGCGCACCACGGCGTAGTCCGACGTCGGCCCGGCCGCGCCGCAGATCACCACGCCGTCGCGCACCGACAGGTCCGCGGCCCACGTCGGCAGATCGGTCTGCACGTCGGTCACCGTCGCGGAACGTTCGTCGAGCACCGCCAGATGCCCCGACCGCACCACCAGGTACCGGCCCGGCGACAGCGTGGCGAACCAGCGGTTGCCCAGCCTCCACATCGGACCGCCCAGCTCCTCCTCGCACGGCGCCAGGTTCTTGCGCGTGCCGTCGGGGGAGACGCGGAACAGGTTCCACCAGCCGTCCGGGTCGGTCAGCGCCAGCAGGGAGTCGCCCTCCCACTCGAACTGGCACACCGCCTCGGTCCGCGACCCGGCCACGACCTGGTGCTCGGAGGACCCGATCTCGGCGACGCAGAGTTCGGCGCCGTCCCACGGCATCAGCGGGTGGTCCCAGCCGATCCAGGCGAACCTCGTGCCGTCCGGGCTGATCTTCGGTCCGGTCATGAAGTGGTGCGAGGCACCCAGAACCCGGATCTCACCTGAGCGGGTGATCGCCACCAGGTCGCGGCGCACGTCGGTGCGCGCGTCGCCCGTGACGGACTCCCGCACGCACCACACCTCGCCGTCCGGGCCCGCCGACAGATCCGAGTACCGCACGCCCTGATGCCGTTCCGGCTCGGGCGTCAGCGGCGTGGGCTCGGGAGCGTCGGGGTTGAACACGTACACGCGCTGGTCGTTCCAGTGCGTGAACGCCACCCTGTCCTGCTCGAGCACCACGAACGGCCTGCCGCCGTACTCGTGCACCCGGTTGCGGGCGTTCCACGGCGCGGGCAGCACCTCGGCGCCATCGCGCACCAGCGCCACTCTGCCGCCCTGAGCCGCTCGGCTCTCCGCCCACCACACCTGCTCACCGTGCAGGTCGGCCCACTGGAACCCACCCCCCGGTTTGGAGGTGTCGCCGGCCGTGATCGGCGAGGTCCAGGTCCCGTACGAAGCGATCTTCACCACAACCCGACCCTATACGCGGAGTGTTTGGTGGGGGAGGACCTGCCGACGATCTCCGCGTGGCCTAGGGTCGTATCTGCCATGGCTCGTGTCATTCACGTATTCCGCGCACCCGACCGTTTCATCGCAGGAACCGTCGGGCAGCCCGGCGACCGCACCTTCTACCTGCAGGCCTCAGAGCAGAGCAGGTTGATCAGCGTCGCCCTGGAAAAGCAGCAGGTCCAGGTCCTCGCCGAACGCATCGGCTCGTTGCTCGAGGAGGTGCACCGCCGCTTCGGCGCCGACGTCCCCGAGGACGCGCCACCCGACGACCTCGACACCCAGCCCCTCGACGTGCCCGTCGAGGAGGAGTTCCGGGTCGGCACCATGGGCCTCGGCTGGGACGCCGAGTCCAAGGCGGTCGTCATCGAACTCCTCGCGATCTCCGAGGAGGAGGTCGACGAGGCCGTCGTGCTCGACGACACCGAGGAGGGCCCCGACGCCGTGCGGGTCTTCCTGTCGCCGTCCGCCGCCCGCGCCTTCGCCGAACGCGCCGACCGCGTCATCAACGCCGGCCGCAAACCCTGCCCCCTGTGCGCCGAACCGCTCGACGCGGACGGCCACATCTGCCCGCGGCAAAACGGTTACCGCCGCACCGAAGAAGACTGACGTGGACACCTCGTCGGCCCTGCACCTGCTCGAACACGGCCGCATCGAGGTCGAAGGACGCCTCGTCGACGCCTCCAACGCCACCTTGTTCTGCAAGATCTCGTTGGACGGCGTCGACGCCCAGTGCGTCTACAAACCCGTGCGAGGCGAACGGCCGCTCTGGGACTTCCCCGACGGCACGCTCGCCGGCCGCGAGGTGGCCACCTACCTCATCTCCGCCGCGTCCTTCGGCGTCGTGCCGCCCACCGTGCTGCGCCCCGGCCCGTTCGGCAGCGGCATGGTCCAACTCTGGGTCGAGACCCGCGAGGAAGACGAACTCGTCGACATCATCGGCGTCGACGACGTCAAACCCGGCTGGATCCCCGTCTTCCACGCCCACGACCGCTTCGGCGACCCGGCCGTGCTCGTGCACGCCGACCACCCGCGCATCGCCGAGATGTCCGCCTTCGACGTCGTCGTCAACAACGCCGACCGCAAAGGCGGCCACGTCCTGCACGCCCTCGACGGCTCCGTCTACGGCGTGGACCACGGCATCTGCCTGCACACCGAACCCAAACTCCGCACCGTCCTGTGGGGCTGGGCCCGCGAACCCCTCCCCGAGCACGCCGTGGACACGTTGCGCCGCCTGAGATCCGAACTGGACGGCGCGCTGGGTGAGTCGCTGCACGACCACCTGACCCGCGCCGAGGTCCGCGCCGTGGGGGAGCGCACCGACAAACTGCTGGCCGCCGGGGTCTACCCCGAACCGTCCGGCGACTGGCCCGCCATCCCCTGGCCCGCGTTCTAGCTCCTGTGATCTGCGTCCGGCAGCGACAAAGGACGCACTGTCCGCGCCCAGCGTTACTACGCTCAGCGACCATGTCGTTGATCAACCCGCCCAAGCCCCAGCCCGGCGACCGCGTGGCGATCGTCTCCCCGGCCGCGGGCCTGCCGGGCCTGTTCCCCCTCCCGCACGAACTGGGCCTGCAGCGCCTCAAGACCGAGTTCGGCCTGGTCCCCGTCGAGTACCCGGCGACCCGCAAGCTCGGTTCCACCCCGCGGGAACGCGCCGCGGACCTGCACGCCGCGTTCGCCGACCCGTCCATCAAGGCGGTCATCGCCACGATCGGCGGCGACGACCAGATCACCGTCCTGCCGCACCTGGACGAGGACCTGATCAAGGCCAACCCCAAGCCGTTCTTCGGCCACAGCGACAACACCAACCTGCTGACGTGGCTGACCAACCGCGGCATGGTCGGCTTCTACGGCGGCAGCGTCATGGTCCAGTTCGGCCGGCCCGGCGCCATGCACCCCGCCACCGCCGACTCGCTGCGGGCCGCGCTGTTCACGCCGGGGCAGTACCGGCTCACCGAGTCCACGGCCTACGGCGACAAGGACAGCCCCTGGGAGGACCCGGAGGCGTTCGAGACGGAACCCGTCCTCGAACCCAGCGGCGGCTGGATCTGGCACCAGCCGCACACCGCGGTCAAAGCCACGTCGTGGGGCGGGAACCTGGAGATCCTGTCGTGGCTGATGATGGCCGGCCGCGAGATCAACGCCCCCGAGCACTACGACGGCAAGGTCCTGTTCTTCGAGACCAGCGAGGAGATGCCGTCCGCGACCGAGGTCTACCGGATCCTGCGCAACATGGGTGAACGCGGCCTGCTGCAGCGATTCGCGGCCGTCTTGGTAGGGCGGGCCAAGGCCTGGTTCTTCACCAACCAGGACACCGACCGCGCCACCCACACCGCCGAACAACGCGAAGCGGTGCTCCAGGCCTTCGCGCAGTACGCGCCCGACACGATGATCGTGTTCGACGTCGACCTCGGCCACACCGACCCGCAGGTCATCATCCCGGTGGGCGGCACGATCGAGGTCAACGGCCCGGACCGCACGATCACCGTCACCTACTGACGGTGGCGGTCATCCGCGACCTATTCCTCGCCCATTGATGTTCCCGTATTGAGATACCGCCGGGGTTTGACGCGCGGATGATCGTGCCCCTATCTTCTGGAGGCGTTCTGACCTGCGTGAACATTCGAATTGTGAATGCGGGATCCGGTGGACATGACCTATTTCGAACGGATTGTCGTGGTGGGCGCCGCCGAACTCGGCGCGTGGGCGGCCTCGTGTCTCGCGCGGCGGTTCGGGCCCGTTCACCTGATCGGCCCCGGCGCCGCGACGCTCGCCGACATCGGGGTCCGGCGTTACCCGCACGCCACCGTCCGCGAACTCGACCTCGACACGCCCGCGGTCATCGTCGACAACGACGGCGGGCGCCTGCAGCGGCTGGTGTGCGACCGGCTCGTCGTGGCCGGGTGGCCCGTGCCGTTGCTGCCGGTCAACCGGTGGGTCGTCGACGGCAAGGTCGCCATCGCCGGCGACGGCGCCGATCTGCGGCTGCTCTCCACGTGCTTCGACGCCAACGGACTGTGGCGCCCGGCGCTGGCCGACTACCAGTTCCGCCGCCAATCGGGAGCGAACTCGCTAATCTGAGTTGAGTGATCGATGACGCCGCCAGAGCCCGCCTGATCCGACGTTTCGGCACCGGTGTGACCGGGTGGATCGACGCCCTGCCCGACCTGGTCGCCACGCTCACCGCCCGCTGGGGCCTCAGCCTGGTCGAACACGTGCCCGGCGGCACCGGCGCCACGTTCCTGTGCACCTCCGCGGTCCTCAAGCTCACCCCGGACCACGACATCGCCGTGCACGAGGCCAGAGCACTCGCCGCCTGGTCCGGCACGCCCGCGATGGTCGACCTCCTCGACGCCGACCTCGCCCGCGGCGCGCTGCTCCTGCGCAGAATCCAGCCCGGCAGCCCGGCCACAGACCCCGCCAAGGTCGTCCCGCACCTGCACGAGGCCAGCCCGAAAGGCTTCCCGCCGCTCAAGGCCCGCGTCGACTTCCTGTTCGAAACCCTGCTCACCCGCCGCACCGGCACCTACTACGCCACCGAACACCACCGCGCCCGCAAACTCGCCGAGGACAACGTCAAACCCGTGCTGCTGCACGGCGACATGCACCCCGGCAACGTCCTGCAAGGCCCCGACGGCCCGATCGCGATCGACCCGCGTGCCTGCGTCGGCGACCCGGCCGTCGACTGGCTGGACTTCGTGCACGGCGGCTACGACCTGCACGGCGCCGACGTCGACCTGGACCGCGTCCACGAGTGGCTCACCGCCTTCAAACCCTTCTACGGTTAGGGTTCCCAGGTGCGTTCCCACGACTACGGCCGCGACGTCCTGTCCACCCCGAAGCGCAAGAAGGTCCCCGAGATCACGGCCGAACCCGGCCTCGTCGTCGAGGACCCCGCCAGCGGCTTCTGCGGGGCCGTCGTGAAGTTCGAGTACGGCCAGGTCGTCCTGGAGGACCGCCACGGCCGGCACCGGCTGTTCCCGCTCAACCCCGCCGGCTTCCTCGTCGACGGCAAGCCCGTCACCCTCGTCAAACCCATGCCGCAGCCGCAGAAGGCGAAGATCACCGCGTCCGGCTCGGTCAAGGTCGAGGGGCTGCGCGCGCAGACCGCCAAGGCCAGCCGCATCTGGGTCGAGGGCAAGCACGACGCCGAGCTCGTCGAACGCGTCTGGGGCCACGACCTGCGCGTCGAGGGCATCGTCGTGGAACCCCTGCACGGCGTCGACGAACTCCCGCAACGCATCCACGACTTCGGCACCGCCCCGCACCGCCGCCTCGGCGTCCTGGTCGACCACCTCGTCGCGAACTCCAAGGAACAACGCGTCGTCGACCAGATCCGCGATGACAACGTCCTCGTCACCGGCCACCCCTACGTCGACATCTGGCAGGCCGTGAAGCCCGCGGCCGTCAAGATCAAGGCCTGGCCGCAGATCCCGCGCGGCGTCGACTGGAAGACCGGCGTGTGCGCGCAACTGGGCTGGGGCGAGACGTGGGAAGGCTGGCAGCGCGTCCTGAACTCGGTGAGCAGCTACCGCGACATCGAGTCCGACCTGCTCGGCGCCGTCGAACGGCTCATCGACTTCGTCACCGTGCCCCAGGACTGATCACTCGGGCCTGCGCGCGCGAGTCCAGGCGATGAGGTTCATGCCGAGCGAGCCCAGCGCCACGACGCCCAGCATCACGCCCAGCACCCAGAACACCTGGTCGTTGTCGGCCAGCGCCGCGTCCACGACCCGGCCGTCGCGCAGGTCGTAGCGCACGGTCACGCGCGTTCCCTGCTCGTGCTTGGACCCGTTCTCCGACAGGATCTGCACCTGCTTGCCGCCGTCGGGCAGCGGGTACTCGACCTTCAGCGAGGCGCTCTTGCCGGACTTGATCCGCTCGAGCACCGTCGCCTCGGCGCTGGCCCAGGACCGCTGCTCGGCCGCGGACTGCAGCACGATCACCAGCCCCACGATCGCGCCGACCAGGACGAGCCCGGACACGAACCGGCCCCTGCTCGACTTCACCGACTTCGCCATCACGCCTCCTTCGCCGGAATCATCTCCCGTTGATCGATTTCGTTACGGTCCGGGGCCCAGCACGGTGAATCTCGGAGCCCGGTGCTCCCCGTTGGTGTATGTATGGGCTCATGGCCGCGCTGATCTGGCTGATCGTCGGGATACTGCTCGTCGTCGCCGAGGTTCTCTCCGGTGACTTCGTGCTGGTCATGCTCGGCGCCGCCGCGCTGGCCGCGGCGGGCGTGTCCGCACTGGGTGCCGCCGACCTGGTGAGCGTGCTCGTCTTCGCGGCCTCGTCGGTGGGCCTGATCGTCGGGGCCCGGCCGCTGCTCAAGAAGCGGCTGCAGCTCGGCTCGGGGATCAGGATGCACCACGAGGCGCTGCTGGGCGGCAGGGCCATCGCGTTGTCCAAGGTGGACGAGCACGGCGGGCAGGTGAAGATCGGCGGCGACACCTGGAGCGCGCGCACCCTCGACGGGTCCGTGGTCGAAGCAGGAGAAGCCGTCACCGTTGTCGAGATCTCGGGCGCCGTCGCCGTGGTGATAGCCGCGGTGTGAGCGCCCGCAGAAGGGTGTGAACCGAGTTGGACCCGATCACCGCTGTGGTCGTGGCCGTAATCGCGATCTTCGTGCTGACCATCGCCGTCAAATCGGTGCTGGTCATCCCGCAGGCGCAGGCCGCCGTCATCGAACGCCTCGGCCGCTACCGCAACACCGCGGCACCCGGCCTGAACATCATCGTGCCGTTCATCGACAAGGTGCGGGCCCGCATCGACCTGCGCGAGCAGGTCGTGTCGTTCCCGCCGCAGCCGGTGATCACCCAGGACAACCTCACGGTGTCCATCGACACCGTCGTGTACTTCCAGGTCACCGAGCCGCGCTCCGCGGTGTACGAGATCTCCAACTACATCGTCGGTGTCGAGCAGCTCACCATCACCACGCTGCGCAACCTCGTCGGTGGCATGAGCCTGGAAGAGACGCTGACCTCGCGTGACCACATCAACGGTCAGCTGCGCGGCGTGCTGGACGAGGCGACCGGCCGCTGGGGCCTGCGCGTGGCCCGCGTCGAGCTCAAGTCCATCGACCCTCCTCCGTCCATTCAGGACTCGATGGAGAAGCAGATGCGCGCCGACCGCGAGAAGCGCGCCATGATCCTCACCGCCGAGGGCCAGCGCGAGTCGTCGATCAAGACCGCGGAGGGCCAGAAGCAGTCGCAGATCCTCGCCGCGGAGGGCGGCAAGCAGGCCGCGATCCTGTCGGCCGAGGGTGAGCGGCAGTCGCAGATCCTGCGGGCACAGGGTGAACGTGCCGCCCGCTACCTGCAGGCGCAGGGTCAGGCCAAGGCCATCGAGAAGGTGTTCGCCGCGATCAAGGCGGGCAAGCCCACGCCGGAGGTGCTGGCCTACCAGTACCTGCAGACGCTGCCGCAGATGGCGCAGGGCGACGCGAACAAGGTCTGGATGATCCCGTCCGACTACGGCAAGGCCCTCGAAGGGTTCGCCCGCATGCTCGGCGCGCCCGGTGACGACGGCGTGTTCCGCTACGAGCCGCCGGCCGCCGAGGAGGGTGAGACGTCGCGCCCGGAGGACGAGGACGAGTCGGTCGCCGCCTGGTTCGACCTCAAGTCCGACCCGAAGGTCGCCGAGGCCGTCGCCGCCGCGGAGGCGGTGGCGCGTCAGGAGGTGCCCGGTCCGCTCAGCGGCATGCCGCGTCCGGTCGGCCGTTCCGCGCCGCTGCCGGAACTGGCCGGGTCGGAGTTCGAGAGCGAGCAGCCCCGGTCGTTGCACCAGCCGGAAGACCAGGTCTGAGGCAACAGACACGCCGAGCGGCCCATCCCGATCACCGGGGTGGGCCGCTCAGTCGTTTCACCAGCGAAAACAGAAAACTTCAAGAAATTCGGGGGAGTGTGTCGATCGAACGCCCGGCCCGTTCGACCTTGGCGTGAAAGGGTCCACAACGGACCCGCACGAACCCACTGGGAGCGCACATCATGAAGTTCATGCTGATCTGGCGAGTGGCCTCCGACGAGGCGTGGGCCAACCTCGGTGAGATCGACTTCGACCAGATGCTCGAGACCGTCGGCAAGTTCAACGAGGAGCTCATCGAGGCCGGCGTGCTGATCGCCGCCGAAGGCCTCGCTCCCGCCGAGGAGGGTGTGGTCGTCGACTTCTCCTCCGAACCGCCCGTCGTCACCGACGGCCCGTACGGGGAGACCAAGGAGCTGTTCAACGGCTTCTACCTGATCAACGTCCCCACCATCGAGGACGCGATCGGGTGGGCCAAGCGCACCCCGATGACCGCCGCCGGGTTCAAGACCGAGATCCGCCGCGTGCCGACGATCGACGAGTTCCCGCAGGACAACGAGTGGATCAAGAAGGAACGGGCGTGGCGCGAGTCCACCGGCCAGCTCTGATCGCGCGTTTGGTTTGATCTGGCCTCATGAGCGACCCCACCGGACGCAAGGCCGTGGCCGCGGTGTGGCGCATCGACTCCGCGAGGATCATCGGTGCGCTCACCCGCTACACCGGCGACTTCGCGCTGGCCGAGGACCTCGCGCAGGAGGCACTGGCCGAAGCGCTGGTGACCTGGCCGCGCGAGGGCGTGCCGAACAACCCGGCCGGCTGGCTGCTCACCGTCGGACGGCGGCGCGCGATCGACGCGTTCCGCCGCCGCAGCGCCCGTGACGAGAAGTACGCCGCGATGGCGCATCACCTGCCCGAGGGCGGCGCGTTGACCGGTGCCGAGCCCGGCCCGGCACCCGATGACGTGCTGTGGGACCCGGACCAGATCGACGACGACACCCTCGCCCTGATGTTCACCTCGTGTCACCCGGTGCTCTCGCGCGAGTCCGGGGTGGCGCTGACGTTGCGCGTCATCGGCGGCCTGAACAGCGACGAGATCGCGCGGGCGTTCCTGGTGCCCACCGCGACCGTGCAGGCCCGCATCACGCGCGCCAAGAAGACCCTCGGCGCCGCCGGCGTGCCGTTCGAGGTGCCGCCGGTAGACGAACGTCCCGCGCGGCTGGCCCAGGTCCTGAGCGTGGTCTACCTGATCTTCACCGAGGGCTCGTCCGCGAGTTCCGGCGACGAGGTCATCCGCTTCGACCTGGCCGGGGAGGCGCAGCGGCTCGCGCGGATCCTGTCGCGGCTGATGCCGGAGGAACCCGAGGTCCACAGCCTGCTGGCCCTGCTGGAGCTGACCGCCGCCCGGTTCCCGGCCCGTCGCGGTCCCGACGGCGAGACCGTGCTGCTCGAGGAGCAGGACCGGCGGCGCTGGGACCGTTCCGCCATCGCGCGCGGCCGGGCCGCGCTCGCGAAGGCCGCCGACGCCGGTCGCGGGTACGGCTACTACGGGCTGCAGGCCGCGATCGCCGAGTGCCACGCGCTGGCGTCCTCGGTCGAGGAGACGAACTGGGGCCGCATCGTCGCCCTGTACGAGGGGCTGGGCAGTCTCGCGCCGTCCCCGGTCGTGGACCTCAACCGCGCGGTCGCCGTGTCGATGGCCCAGGGGCCCGCCGCGGCCCTGCCGATCGTCGACTCGCTCGCGTCGAGCGACGCGTTCAAGGACTCGCACCAGCTACCGGGCGTGCGCGGAGAGTTACTGCGCCGCCTGGGCCGGGTCGACGAGGCCCGCACCGAGCTGGAGCAGGCCATTCGTCTCTGCGGCAACGAACGCGAGCGTGCCGTGCTGACCCGGAAGCTGGCCGAACTGTAGGCAGTTGAACACCGACGGTGAACCTTAAATCCGTTAGGGCGACATCGGTGGCACTCGACCAGGTGACGCGTGAATGATGTTGTGATGGACTCGTTGCCCGCCACCGTGGCCTCCGCGCTCGCCGAGGCCGACGGCGAGGGCACCGACTGGCCGGTGCAGTGGCAGGCGCTCACCGCCGTGTCCGTCGAACTGCAGTCGTTGCTGCTCACCGATCCCGGCCCCGCGCTGGTCGCGTTGATCGAGCGGATCGTCACCCAGCTGGCCGACGGGGTCGCGAGCAGCCGCCGGCACCGCGTCGAACTCGCCGAACTGGCCCATCGCGTCCTGAGCACCCACGCCCTCGCCTGCGCCGAGACCAGGCCCGACCCGCTGCGGCTGGCCGACTGGCTGCTCGACCTGCAGCTGCACCACCCCGACGCACCCGACGTCAGCCTCGCCGCCTACGCCGACTCGCTCGACGACGACGGCCTCGCCCGGTACCGGGAACGGGCGGTGGCGTTGTTCGAGCCCCTGGCGGTGATCGGGTTCGGCGAGACCGGCCGCTACGACCGTGCCCGCTGGGCGTTGCTGCGCGTCATGGAGGAGCTCGCCGAGTACACCGAGGACGTCGACCTGCAGCTGCTCGTGCTGTCCAAGGACCTGTCCTCGGGCTGGCACTACCTGCAGGTCGCGACCGTGCTGCGGGACAACGGCCGCTCCGAGGAGGCCCTGGAGTGGGTCGAACGCGGGTTGCGCGCCGTGGGCGGGCGAGGCGCGGCGCTGCGGCTGATCGACCTCGCCGTGGAGGAACACCTGCGCCGAGGCGCACCCCAGCGAGCGGTGGAGGTGTGCCGGGAGGCGTTCTTCGCCCGGCCGAACCTCGACGTCTACCTCAAGATCCGCGCGCTGGTCGTGCACACCGACGAGTGGCCGCCGTTGCGCGCGGAACTGGTGAACCACCTCGTGCACGACGGCAGCCGCCTCGCGGTCGAGGTCTACCGGCGCATCGTCGAGGTCGAACTCGCCCGGCGCGGCATCGAGGAGCAGGACCTGGTGGTCGAACTGCTCGAACAACTACGCGGCCTGCAGCCCGACGCGTTCGCCGACTACCTGGACCACATCAAGTCGAGGCACGTGGCCGACCGGGAACTGCTCGACGAGTTGTCCCGGCGCGGATTCTGACCAATACCGATTCGGATAGTCCGGACTCGTACTATCCTATTTCGCATGATCGAGGCCGGAGGGGATCCGGTCCGCCCACGGCCGGGCGCGCTCCAGCTGGGCGGACACCGACAGCAGCGTGCACTCGTCGTGCTGGCGGCCCACGAGCTGCACCGCCAGCGGCAGGCCCGCCGACGTGCGGCCGGCGGGCACGCAGGCGGCCGGGTTGCCGACGATGTTCCACAGCGGCAGGAACGTCGTGTAGTGCGAGGCCGCGAGCAGCGCCGTGACGACGTTGCGGCCGTCCCACTCGCCCACGCGGATCGGCGGGCGGGTCAGCGCCGGGGTCAGCAGCACGTCCACCGAGGTGAACACCCGGTTCGCGTAGGCGGTGAGCGTCGCGTCGTCCTTGGCGGCCCAGCGCACCGCGCCATGCGGGATGCGGCGGCCCAGCTCACCGACCGCACGCGTGCGGGCCTCGACGAGCTCCGGGAACTCCATGCCCGTGCGCGCGAGATAGGCGTTGTGGAGGTAGCGAGCCGCGAACTGCGTGGAGGCGGTGACGTCGCGCATCGGCGGGTCCAGGCGCACCACGTCGTGGCCCAGGTCGGTGAGCAGTGCGGCGGTGTCCTGCACGACGTCGCGGACCTCGTCGGCGATGGCGATGCCCGGACCCCACGGTCGCAGCGACACCCCGATCCGCAGCCGGCCCGGATCGGTGCGCGCGGCCTGAGTGAAGCTCGTGCGCGGCGGATGGGCGACGTGCGCGTCACCGGGCATGGCGCCGTGGATCTGGTCGGCCACCAACGCCCAGTCCGCGACCGTGCGGGTGATGGGTCCCGCCACGACGAGACCACCCCACATCTCCGGTTCCGGCGACAACGAGACGCGGCCGCGCTGGGGCTTGAGCCCGAACAGGCCCGTCACCGCCGCGGGGATGCGGATCGACCCGGCGCCGTCGGTGCCGATCGCGGCCGCCGCCAGTCCCGCCGCCACCGCCGCGGCCGAACCACCGCTGGAACCACCGGGCGAGTGCGTCAGCGACCACGGGTTGCGCGTCGGACCGGCCCAGGAACTCTCGGTGTAGGGCCACAGGCCCAGTTCCGGCATGCGGGTGCGGCCGATGATCACCGCCCCGGCCTCGCGCAGCCGCGTGACGATCGCGGAGTCGCCCGGCTGCGGGGTGCGGGCGGCGTTCGTGCCCTTGGTCGTGGGCAGGCCCTGCAGCGCGATGTCCTCCTTGACCGCGATCGGCACGCCCAGCAGCGGCAGGTCCTCACCCGCGGCCCTGCGTTCGTCCGCCCTCGTGGCCTCCGCCAGGGCCTGCTCGGCGAAGACCAGCCGGAACGCGTTGAGCCGCGGGTCGATCCGCTCGATGCGCCGCAGGTGCTCGGCGACCAGGTCGCGCGCGCTCACCTCGCCGGACCGCACGGCGTGCGCCTGCCTGGCCGCCCCGGCGAAACACAGCTCCGTCAGCTCCATGAACCGACCCTAAGCGCCCACAGGTGATCTACGGAATGGGAGTAGCACGCATGAGAGTCCTCGCGATGGCCGCCGCGGTCCTCGTCGCCGTGAGCACGACCCTGGTGTCGTCGTTGCCCGCGCACGCCTACCCGGACGTCACCCGCGCCGACCTGATCAACCGGGCCAGGTCGTGGCTCACGGCCGGCCCCGGTCACGGCCCGGTGCCCTACAGCCAGCAGGCGAGGTTCGAGGGCTACCGGCAGGACTGCTCCGGCTACGTCTCGATGGCCGCGAAGATCGACCAGCCCGGGAAGATCACCACCGACCTCGCCGACCGCCTGCACTCCAAGTCGATCTCCCTGGCCGAACTGCGGTGGGGCGACATCATCGTCAACACCACGGGGGACACCGCCGACGGCCGGCACGTCGTCATCTTCGAGAAGTGGGCCGACCCCTACCGGACCGCGTACCACGCCTACGAGCAGCGCAGCGTCCACGGCACGACCTACCGCGTCCTGCGCTACGGCATCTCCCAGGCCGACAACTACTGGCCGCGGCGGCTGCTCAACGTGATCGACTGAGACGCCCCTGATGCCCACCGGCTGTCACGGCCGGTGGGCTGGGCGTTGAACACCGGGTTGAACTCCGCCACTGTCCGGGTCGATGACCCAGGTCACATCATCGAGTCATGTCCCTTCTCTCGCGCTGGCTCACAGCGACCTCCGGTGTCCTGACCGTCGCGGCGGTGACGTGGGGCCGGCGACGGCGGACACCCGGCCCGGCGCCGCGGAGCCTGTCGCCGCTGCAGGACATCCGCGCCCGGCTGCTCGCCACCGAGTCCGACGTGCGCCTGGGCGGGCTGCGGGACTGGGTCGCCCACGGGGAGAGCCGCGCCGAGCACCGGCAGCCCGCGCTGGACGTGCTGTGCGAGGCGCTGCGGGAGCTGCCGTGGCCGGGCACGCAGGTCGACCAGCGGTGGCGCAGCGTCCTGCAGGCCTCGCTGGCCGCGCGCCTGCGACCGGGACCTGGGTTCTGGCTGGGCAGCGACGTGGACCTGCGGCACACCACGCTGGTCGACTTCGACCTGTCGGAGTGCCGGCTGCGCGACGCCCGGTTCGACGGCACCCGGTTCCTCGGTGACGCGCGGTTCGACCAGTCGACGTTCCTCGGGGCGTTTCAGGCGCGCGGCGCGTTCTTCGCACGGCACGTGCAGCTCACACGGTCGGTGTTCGCCCGTGGCCTGGGGCTGCGCGGGGTGACGGTGTGCGGCAACGGCGAGCTGTCGCACATCCACGTCGCCGGTCCGGCGGTGCTGCGCGGGATGCGGTTCTCCGGGCGCGCGGACTTCACCTGCTCGCGGTTCGGCTCCGAGCTGGACTGCTCACGGGTGCGGTTCGGTGGGCGGGCGGTGTTCCGCCGTGCCTGGTTCGCGGGTGCCTCGTCGTTCGCGGGCGCGTGGTTCCGGGGACGGGAGGACTTCGTGGACGCCGCGTTCGGGGGCGAGTCGTCGTTCGAGAACGCCCGGTTCGGGCACCGCGTTCACGCCGACTGACGACTCACGCCGATTGCCTGCTGCGATGGTTCGCCACCGCCACGCGGTTCGCGCACTTGGTCGAGCAGAACCTGCGCTTGCCGTTGCGGCTGGTGTCGACGAACACCGTGTCGCAGCCCTCGCGGCCGCACCAGCCGATGCGCCCGGCGTCCTCGCAGAACAACGCCGCCATGCCCGCCGCCGTGTAGGCCTTGAGGCGCACGTCGGTCGGCGCGTCCTCACGGGCGTAGTGCAGGTGCGGGGCGCGTCCGTCGTGCGTGGAGATGTAGTGCGTGGTCGACGATCGGGCCAGCAGCTCGTTGAGCAGCTGCACGGTCGGCTCCCGGAACACCTTCCGCAGCCGTTCGATCCAGTCTCGTACGTCACGTTCCTGCCGGGCGTCGAGCGAGCCCAGCGGCTTGTAGTCCGAGGCTTTCAGCACGTCGAGCAGCCGATCGGCCGGATCGGCGTTGACCAGCTTCGCGGCGAGCTCGGCGGCCGCCCCGCCGTAAGGGTTGAAATGCACTAGACCATGACATCAGGCTTGGCTCATGATCGCCACCTGCCCCGCCTGCCACTGGCCCTGCTCGACCGCCGTCTCCTCGCACGGCCCGGTCGCCTACGTGCGCTGCGTCTGCGGCCTGTTCCTCGTCGTCGAACGCGGCGTCCTCACCGCGACCGCCGGGACCAGCACGTTCGCCCCGGCACACCACAGCCGTGGTGATCTTGCTAGTGTCCCGGACCGTGAGCCGTCGTGAGCTTCTGTGCGACACCGCGATCCAGATCCTCGCGGTGGAAGGCGGCCGGGGCCTGACCCACCGCGCGATCGACCGCGAGGCCGGCGTCCCCATCGGCACCACGAAGAACTACTTCCCGACCCGCGAGTCCGTCCTCACCGCGTGCGCCGCCCGCATGACCTCACTGCACCAGGCCGCCGTGCAACGCCTGCGCGAGACCACCCCGCTCGACATCACCGCCACCGACGTCGCCGAGCTCTACCCGGCCCTGCTGCGCCGCGCGGTCGCCGACGACCCGACGCAGATGCTCGCGATGGTCGAGCTCTACCTGGAGGCCGTCCGCCGCCCCGGCGTGCGCGAGGCGCTCTCGGGCATGGTCCTCGCGAACGCCGAGGCCGGCGCCGCCCTGCAACAGGCGGCGGGCCTGCCGTCCACGGTCCGCGACACGGGCCTGCTCGACGCCTACTTCCTGGGCGTCGCGATCTCCCTGCTCGCCCTGCCGGCCGAGACCCTGAAGACCGTCGGCCTCAACGACCCGTACGCGCTGGGGATCGGCGTGTTCTCCGCGACCGTGCCTAACGCCGGCCGGTCACCAGAACGGAGATCAGCAGAATCAGGCTGAGCACCGCCATCACCCCGCACGCCACCGTGAACACGGTCGGCCCGGTGAGCACCGCGACAGCGCCGGTCACGAGCGTGACAGCGCCGAGGACCACCGCCGTGTACCGCTTGTGCCTGCTGCGCAGCGGTGCGCGGGTGGCGTCGAGGCAGTGCGTGGTCAGCGTGCTGACGATGAGACGGCTGTTCTGCGTGGTGCCGCTGATGTGCAGCATCGCGCCGTCGGAGAAGCGCAGCGTGCAGTCGGGCTCGAGCTGCTCGGTGGCGTCGATCGTGCTCACCTGATCCCACCTCCAGGACCGGGTCACGCCGCCGATGACGTGCGCGATGCCGTCGTCGTGCAGCTCGATCACCTCGGGCCTGCGTGCCTTGCGCAGCAGGAGGAAGGCGGCCGGGGCGTTGAGCCCCAGTGGGATGAGGGCGAAGACCAGCCCGTTCTCGGCGCCGTCGAGGTCGATCACGAACGACAGGGCGACCATCGCCGCGCACGCGAGCGAGAGGACCAGCAGGACGCGGCCCAGGACACGGCGCCGGTCCGTGCCGACGAGGTGAGTGCTGCGCAGGGTGCCCATTCGATCAACCTAGTTCGCCGAGCAGTGCCGCGTAGGTCTGTTCGAGATCACCGGTGGCGTCGATGACCGTCGCGCCGGGGGTGAGGTACGCCGTGACGCGCTCGCGGCTGTGCCGGACGACGGTCTCGCCGCCCAGCGCGTCGACGACGTGGTCGATGTGGTGCTCGCGGTGCCGGTAGCGGTCGATCGCGGTCTCGGGTGGGGTGAGCAGCACGAATTCGACGTAGTCGGCGCCTGCGGAGGTGGCCGCGTGGGCGAACTTGTCGCGTTCGGTGTGGCGCATGATCAGCTGCGGCATCACGACGTCGTTGCCCGAGGCCAGGTGGGTGGCGGCCATGGCGAGTGCGAGCGGACGGACTAGGTCGACCGCGCCGTAGAAGTCCTCGCGCCAACCGCCGACGAGGCGGACGATCTCGTCGGCGTCGAGGTTGAGGATCCGGGGGTGAGCTGCGGCGTAGCGGGCGGCCAGCGTGGACTTGCCGACGCCGGTGGGGCCGTTGAGGTGGATCAGCCGAGGCACTCGATCAAGGCTAGCGGCACACCCTCACCAGCTCGTCGATCGCCGTGGCCACCAGCGCGATCGCGATGTCCGGCGACTTGCCGCAACTGGCCGGCCGCGGCGGCACCGGCTGCTCGGTCAGCGCCACCCGCCACTCCCGTCCGTCGTCGTGCCGCACGGTCGCGGAGTCCGCGGTCTCGCCGACGACGGTGAGCACGTCGCGGGTCTCGCCGATCCGCGAGCGGACGGCGACCTCGGCCACCTGACCCCGCGGGGTGAAGCAGGAGCGGCCCCGACAGCGGTCGGCGAGGATGCCCTCGGTGACGACGCGGTGCGCCAACTGGTGGTCGATTCGTCCGTACAGGTGACCGGTGGGCAGCAGCACGCCGGTGGGGGCGAAGCGGTGGCCGCCGGTGTGGGTGCACTCCCACAGGTTGAGCGCGGTGGCGATCGGGCGGCCGTACAGGGCGCAGCAGACGTCGCGTTTGCTGTTGGTGCAGATCAGCAGCAACGGGTCGGCGACCGGGGTGCCGAACGCGGTGGAGCGGCCCGCGCCCAGTTCCTCGAAGTCGAGTTCGAGGGCTTCCTCGGGGGTGGCCAGGTCGGCCTGTTCCAGCCACGAGGCGCCGGGCTTCGTCGAGGCCAGGTACAGGCGCCGGGTCGCGGGGACGTGGGTGTCGGCGTGCTTGCCGGGGCGGCGGATCAGCAGGATGCGCACGCCCGTGCCGGCGGCGCGACGCTGCAGTTCGGCACCCAGCTCAGGGTCGAGGTGGCTCTCCAGCAGGGCGTCGCGGCCCCACGGGCCCGGCTGTTCCAGGCACAGCCACGCCGTCGCGGTCGCGGCCGTGCCGGCCAGCGGTTCGCCCGCGAAGTCGGAGAGTATCGAGCACCTCATCTGCACACCCTATACGGCCGTTCGGGTGATGACTAAGGACACCCTTACTCAATCGGTGTGACCTCGAACATCAGTGGTTGTCGTGCGGAGCGAGGGCTAGGTTTTCGTTCATGAACCTCGCGGTGTGGATCGTCTCGGGACTGCTGGCGGCCCTCTATCTCATGGCGGGCTTCACCAAGCTGGTCAAGGCCAAACAGGATCTGCTGGCCGAGCCGCGCATGTCCTGGGTCGGGGACTTCACCGACGGGCAGGTCAAGGGCATCGGCGCGGTCGAGGTCGCGGGCGCGATCGGCCTGGTGCTGCCGTGGCTGACCGGCATCGCGCCGATCCTCACCCCGATCGCGGCCATCGGCCTCGCGCTGGTGCAGGTGGGTGCCGCGATCACGCACATCCGGCGCGGCGAGGGCGCCACGGTGCCGGTCAACTTCGTGCTGTGCGCGCTCGCGGTGTTCGTCGCCGGCGTGCGCTTCGGTCAGCTCTAGCCTTCGAGCCGCCGCACGCGGTCGCGCATCGACGCTTCGAGTTTGGCGCGGTAGCCGAGGAACAGCTTGTTCGCCAGGTAGGGCGCCCAGTTGCCCTGCTTGGCGATGTTGTAGACGCGGTGCCGCACCAGCGCGCCCTCGGGGTGGGAGTGCAGCGAGTCCTCGCCGCGGTACCACCAGTCGCCCCAGTAGGCGATCACGCCCTGGTCGCGGTCCACGAGCCGGTGCGACCCGGACTCGCCGGCGTCGGCGAACATCCGTGCGCGCACGTCCTCCAACGGCGCGTGCACCACGCCGGTGACTTCGAAGAGCAGTCTCATCGGTGTCTGTCCTCCCAGGTGTCGTAGCCGCCGACGGTGCCCTCGCGGGTGGCGGTGGCGAACCAGGACAGCCAGGCGCGTTCGGCGCGCAGCACGGCCATCCGGTAGTCGAGCTCGATCCACGCGAGCTGGGGCAGTCCCATGCCCGCGAGCCTCTCCAGCAGCACGGCCAGCGCGGTGAGCTGCTCGGCCACGGCGGCCTCACGGCGCTGCACGACCTCCAGCGCGTCCGCCGGCGGCAGCAGCCCGACCATCGAGATCCCGGCCTCGAAGCGCGGGTACTCCCTGACCGGTTCGGCGATCAGCGAGCGCAGCCAGTCGTGCAGTTCCGCCGTGCCCGCGTCGGTGACGGCGTAGACGGTGCGCTCGGGCCGGTTACCGGCCTTCTGCACGGCCGAGGCGGTGATCAGCTCGTGGCGGGTCAGGGACTCCACCACGGTGTAGAGCGAGCCGTAGTTGAGCTTGATGACCTCCTCCTGGTGGCGTTCCCGCATGGTCTGCGCCATCTCGTAGGGGTGCATGGGCCGCTCCGACAGCAGCGCCAGCACCGCGAGGGCCAGGGGGTTCGTGCGCTTGAACGTCATATCCGCTCCCGTATATCCGGCGCCGAGTATACGGGTTAGGGTGGGTGGCATGACAACGGTGATCACCGGGGGAAGCCGGGGTATCGGTGCCGCGACCGCGCGCAGGCTCGTGCGAGACGGGCACCGGGTCGTGATCAGCTACCGCCAGGCCGCCGACGAGGCCCAGGCGCTGGAGAAGGAACTAGGCGTGCTGGCCGTGCGGGCCGACACCGCCGACGAGGACGACGTGGCGCGTCTGTTCGACGCGGCCGGCGACGACATCACGGGCGTGGTCAACAACGCGGGCATCACCTCCCCGTCCGGCCCGCTGGCCGAGCTGCGCACCGAGGACCTGCGCCGCGTGGTCGACGTCAACGTCATCGGCGCGTTCTTCGTCGCACGGGAGGCGGCGCGGCGGATGACCGGCGGCTCGATCGTGAACGTGTCCTCGGGAGCGGCGACGCTGGGCAGTCCGGGGGAGTACGTGCACTACGCCGCCACCAAGGCCGCCGTCGACGCGCTCACGATCGGACTGGGCAAGGAACTCGCGCCGCGCGGGATCCGGGTCAACTGCGTGCAGCCCGGCACGATCCGCACCGACATCCACCAGCTCTCCGGTCAGCCCGACCGCCCCGACCGCGTCGCCTCCCGGATCCCGCTCGGCCGCCCCGGCGAGGCCGACGAGATCGCGAACGCCATCGCGTGGCTGCTCTCGGATGAGGCGTCCTACGCGACGGGCACGATCCTGCGGGTTGCCGGCGGCATGTGAAGGTGTGGCCTTTCGCCTCTGCGGGCGGTGTTCGCGCTGCCCGTAGGCTTCTCCGTCATGTCCGCGCCCACGCTCACCGACTTCGTGCTCGCCAACACGACGCTGGCCCCGGTGCCGCTGGTGCCCGAGGTGCTGCTGCACAGCGCGGCCGAGGCGATGGACCTGTGGGAACTGACCCACCACGACCAGCCGCCGTTCTGGGCGTTCCCGTGGGCCGGCGGCCAGGCCCTCGCCCGGCACGTGCTCGACCACTCCGGACTGGTGCGCGACAAGAAGGTGTTCGACCTGGCCTCCGGTTCCGGGCTGGTCGCGATCGCCGCCGCCATCGCCGGGGCGGAGGTCGTGACCGCGAACGACATCGATCCCCTGGCGCTCGCGGCCGTGGAGCTCAACGCGGTGGCCAACGTCGTCACGGTCAGCACCCTGGGCGGTGACCAGCTCGACAGCGACGCCCACGGCGCCGACGTGGTGCTGGCCGGCGACGTCTTCTACGACGCGGAGATCACCGCGCTGGTGTTGCCGTTCCTGACCAGGGCCGCCGCACGGGGCGCGCTCGTGCTGCTCGGCGACCCGGACCGCGCGCACCTGCCCCGCGACCTGTTCACCGCGCAGGCCCGCTACGAGGTGCCGGTGCCGTTGACGCTGGAGAGCACCGAGACCCGCAGCGCCACCGTCTGGCGGGTCTAGCCGATCGAGATGGCGTCGAGCTTGGCCCGCAGGTACTCGCCCCCGCCCACCTCGGGGTAGCGGCCGTCGAGTGACACGATCCGCGCGTCGTGGTCGGTGTTGTAGAAGAAGATCAGCGACACCAGGTCCTCGTCGGGCGCGGAGGCGTCGGGTGGCAGGACGCGGTGCGGGGTGGAACGCCACCGGTCGGAGGTCCAGCGGGCCATCAGGTCGCCGATGTTGACGGTGAAGGCGGCCGGGTCGAACGGCGCGTTCTCCCACACCCCGTCGAGGGTGCGGACCTGCAGGCCGCCCACGCCGTGCTGGCGGTCCAGGATCGTGACGGTGCCGAAGTCGGTGTGCTCGCCGATGCGGAACTGCCCCGGCCCGGCGGGCCCGACCTGCCGCAGCGGCGGGTAGTGGTTGACGTTGAGCGTGTACGAGGCGTTGCCGGTGTGGCGGGTGAACAGGGTCCCGGGATCGCCCAGGGCGACCGCGAAGATCGTCAGCAGCTCGTCGGACAGCGCCCGCATCCGCGCCACGTACTCCGTCACGGCCGCCTCGAGGCCGGGGACCTGGGTGGGGAAGACGTTGGGGCGGAAGAAGAACGGGTCACCGCCCGCCGGGTCGTCCGAGCCGAACGCCAGCGTCTCCTTCAGGTCCGGTGGTGCCATCGCCCCGTCGGCGCGTCCGGTCGCCTGCTCGTCGGGCGGCAACCAGCCTCGCCCGCCCGTGCGCACCGCGTAGGGCTGCTTGTCCGGGGTGGGCAGGGCGAAGAACTCCCGGGTCAGCGCTCGGGTCCGTGCGCGCAGGTCGTCCGGGACGCCGTGCCCGGTGATCAGCAGGAACCCCGACTCGCGCAGCGCCGCGTCGACGCGGCCCGCCACCTCGGCACGGCGCGTGCCGTCGAACCATCCGGACAAGTCCACCAGCGGAACACCCATGACCGCACTCCTACCGCCACTGCGGGCAGCGCGCCAGCCGGTCAGCCGAGCCGTTCCACCACGAACGCCGTCAGGAACCCGGCGGTGGTGCACAGCCCGGTGTAGAGGCGGGCGCGTTCGTAGGCCTCGGGGATCATGGTGTCCGCGATCATCGCCAGGATCGCTCCCGCCGCAACGGCCGTGATCACGGCGATGAGCTGCGGCGACGCGCCGTCGAGCAGCAGATTGCCGAGCGCGGCGGACAGCCCGCTGGCGACCGCGATCGCACCCCACACCCCGAACACGTACCGGGGTCCGCGCCCGGCCTGCTTCATGCCGGCGACACTGGAGAGGCCCTCGGGGACGTTCGAGATGACCACCGCCGCGAGCATCGCCACCCCGACCCCGCCGCCGCTGAGCAGGGACACGCCCAGCACGACCGACTCGGGAACGCCGTCGAGCAGCGCGCCCACGGCGATCGCGGTGCCGCTGCCGGCCTGGTCGGCCTCGGTCGGCTGGTTGCTGCTGCGCTTGCGATGCCGCCCACCACGCCGAGCCAGCAGCAGGTTCGCCAGCACGTAGCCGACCGCGCCGCCGAGGAACCCAGCGGAGGTGGCGAGCAGGCCGCCGGTCTTCTCCGCCTCGTCCATCAGCTCGAACGCCGCCGCCGCGGTCAGCACCCCGGCGCCGAACGCCATTACCACGGCCACGACGTCGCGGGGCACGCGCAGGAACCAGGCGACGAGCGCGCCCGCCACGAGCGCCCCGCCGCCTGCCAGTCCCCAGATCCCTGCTTCCACCCACTGCGGCACCGCTACATCTTGGCGAAGAACACCTTCAGGTCGCCCGCCAGCAGCTCCGGCGAGTCGTGCCCGGAGTAGTGCCCGCCCGTCTCGAACTCCGACCAGTGCACCAGGTTGTGGTGATCGCGCTCGGCGAAGCGGCGGATGGTCTGGAAGTCGTCGGGGAAGATCGCGACGCCCATCGGCACCGTCGTCGGCTCGGCCGGCTGGTCCTCGCGGTGCGCGTCCTCGAAGTACAGCCGCGCGCTCGACCCGGCGGTCGCGGTGAACCAGTAGATCGCCACGTTCGCGAGCAGGAAGTCCTTCGTGACGGCCGGTTCGCCCATCAGCTGCATCGTCCAGGCGAGCTGACCGACGGGGGAGTCCGCGAGCGCGAACGCCACGTTCTGCGGCCGCGCCTGCTGCAGCTTCGCGTACCCGGACATCGTCTCCCAGAAGTTCTGCAGCACGCCGAGCCGGCGGTGGTCGTCCTCGGTCAGGCCCTCCATCTCGGCCGGGTCACCCGAGGGGAACGAGAAGATCTGCGTCACGTGCACGCCCACGACGTGCTCGGGGTCGACCTGCCCGAGCTGCGGCGCGATGATCGCCCCCGCGTCGTTGCCGTGCACCCCGTAGCGCTGGTAGCCCAGCCGCGCCATCAGCTCCGCGAACGCCTTCGCGATCCGCCCGGAGTGCCAGCCCGTCTCGGTGGTCGGCCCGGAGAACCCGAAACCGGGGATCGAGGGGATGACCAGGTGGTGGTCCTCGCGCAGGTGCTCCACGACGTCCACGAACTCCATGACCGAGCCGGGCCAGCCGTGGATCAGCATGATCGGCAACGCGTCCGGGTTCGGGCTCGTGACGTGCAGGAAGTGAACGTTCGTGCCGTCGATCTCGGTGACGAACTGCGGGAAGGAGTTGAGCCGCGCCTCCACGGCCCGCCAGTCGAACTCCCCGGCCCAGTACCGCGCCATCTCCTTCACGTCCGCGACGTCGTCGCCGTAGAGCGACCCGGCCCCCGGCACCTGGTCGGTCCACCGCGTCCGCGTCAGACGAAGCCGCAACTCGTCGATGTCGGCGTCGTCGATCGCGATGTGGAATTCCCTGATCTCCGTCATAACCCAAGGCTAACGACGCTTGCGGCCAGCCTCTGTCCTAAAGTGTCCGTCCATGTTGGAAACCTCGGCGCGCCTGCTGCGCCTGCTCGCCCTGCTGCAGTCACGCCGCGACTGGCAGGGCAGCGAACTGGCCGACGAACTGCGCATCAGCCCCCGCACAGTCCGCCGCGACGTCGACCGCCTGCGCGAACTCGGCTACCCCGTCAACGCCACCACAGGTTCGTTCGGCGGCTACCGCCTCGGCGCCGGCGCCGAACTCCCACCCCTGCTGCTCGACGACAACGAGGCCGTAGCCGTAGCGGCCGCCCTGCGCACCAACGCCGTCACGGGCCTGGAGGAGGTCTCCCTGCGCGCGCTGCTCAAGCTCGAACAGGTCCTCCCGTCCCGCCTGCGCCACCGCGTCTCCGCCCTGGAACAGATCGAATCCGTCCCCCGAGACTCCCCAGCCCCGGCTCTCGATCCGGAGCTGCTGACGGTCCTGGCCGCGGCCTGCCGCGACAGCGACACCCTGCGCTTCGACTACCAGGCCCACGACGGCACCCCGACCCGCCGCCGAGTGGAACCCCACCGCCTCGTCAACTGGGGCCGCCGCTGGTACCTCGTCGCCTGGGACGCCGACAAACAGGACTGGCGCAGCTTCCGCGTGGACCGCATCACCCCACCCCAACCACCTTTCGGCCCGCGCTTCACCCCACGAGACTTCGACGCCACCACCTACGTCGCCTCCCGCGTGAACCAGGCCGCCTGGCGCTTCCAGGCCCGAGTCGTGGTCCGCGCCCCGGCCGACGTCGTGGCCGCCCGCATCAACGCCTACATCGGCACCGTCGAAGCCGTGGATGACGCGTCCTGCGTGCTCGTGACCGGCTCCGACTCCGTCGAAACGCTCGCCGTGTGGATCGGCGTGCTCGGCTTCGACTTCGAGGTCACCTCGCCACCGGAGCTGGTGGCACACGTTCGCTCTCTTGCGGCCCGCTACGCCCGAGCCGTACAAGACTGACCATGGCCATCACCGGACGGGACATCGAGCACCTGCTCTACACCGAGACGCCCGACCCGGTCCTGGTCGTGCACAACGGGGAGGCGGAGATCGTGTCCGCCGCGGACCTCGGGCAGCGGCCTGGGGCGATCGTCGTGTGCTCGCGGCGGGAGTTGCTGCGGCGGGTGGGGGAGCGCGACCTGAGCGAGCAGGAGCTTGAGGCGCTGGCCGCCGAGTTCACCACGTCAACGCGACCCCCAGTTCCTCCGCCGCCCGCCTGGCCCGCTTGACCAGATCAGGTCGCAGCTCCCGAACGGAATCCTGATTGAAACGTTCCAGGTTGCCCGCAAGACCGAACCGGGCGGGGTTGATGGCGCTCCCGTCCACCCCAAGATCGTGAAGCTTCAGCAGCCCTCCCACCGAGTCATTGATGTTCGCGACAAAGATTCCCTCCGCGAACTGCCGCATCAGCTCGACGTCATCGCCACCAGCGCCCAGCCTCGCGAAGAACTCACGCCAGAACAGCGACCTGCCGCCCGTGAGCGCGTAAAGCCGGTTGAGAGCGGGCAGGCACCTCTCGACCGGAGTCGACATCAAGTCGATCAGCGTTGCTGCCACGGCGATGCCGTGCTGGGACGTCAGTGGCATCACTGCGTCTCGCAGCGTCATGCTGACTTCGTCCAACGTCACGTACGGCTCCGACATCAGAAGCCACTCGGCGTGGATTTCACGTTCGTGCTTGCTCAGGCTCACCGCGAAGTGCCGGGTGGTGTCGCGATCGACCCAGAACCACAGCACCACGTTCGCCCACTCGCTCGACGACAGCCGCGATTTCCAGAACAGGGTCAGCCGCTGCCAGTCGTCCACGCTCACGCCCAGCTCGTCGGCGAAGAGCCGTTCCCGCAACGCCAATGCCAGCACCACGAGGTTGAGCGAGTACTTCGCGTCCCGCACTGAGTCGGGCAACGCCACCAGCGTGTAGTCGCCACGCGACTTCCTCGTCTCATCTCGGGCCGCGAACAAGCGCGAGACCAGGTCGAACAGCCCATCCCGGTCAGACGTCGCCGCAAACTCCCGCAGGAAGTCCAGCACCGGTTTGCTCGTCACGAGCGCCATGTAGGACAGCACGGCGTAGAGCTCGGTGTCGTCCGCCGAGGCCTTGCGCTTCGACCGGGCCCGGTCCTCCTCCCGCAGTTCCGTGAATCTGTTCCAGACGAATCGCGCCACGAGGTACTCGCCGAAGGTGGCGTGCAGGAACTCGTAGGTCCGCAACGTGGTCTTGTCCTCGCGAACGGCCTCGGTCTTCTGCACGAAGAAGAACCGGCCCAGCACCGTCTCACCGGCCGACAGGCGGGTGTGGGTTCCCACCAGCCTGTCCGGGGAGTCGATTCCGAGCAGCGCGACGAGGTCCGCCGTCACCTCCTGCTCGGCGATCCACTGCACACCGCGGTTGAACATCGCGAGCGCCACCACCGACAACCGGTCCAGCTCGAACTCGACGTCCCGGTCCAGATCGGCAGGGGAGCGGGACTCACCGCTCTTGGTCACCTCGCGCCGGGCGAACAGGTCGAGCAGGCGCTTGTACAGCTGCCCGCGGCTCAGGCTCAGGTGGTCGCGCTGGAAGGATGCGTCGACCGCGTCGTACAACGCCAGCATCAGCAACAACAACGGCTGCGCGGCGAGATCCCGGTAGCGCAACACGGTCTCGGCAGGCAGCGTGCGGTTGACCGCGTTCCACACGTCCAACCAGGAGCGGACCTGGCCGTCGTCGAACGGCAGCAGCCGCACGACCTGCGTGCCCAGCGGCATCTCCAGGCCCGCGCACACGCTCAACCGGCTCGTCACCACGAACACCGCCGGCCTGCCCATGTCCTCGAAGCGCTGCTGGAGCTCGGCGATCTTCGTCAGGTACTGGGTCTGGCTGACGCCGGTGGCCTGCAACAGTTCGTCAAACCCGTCCAGCAACACCAACGGCAACGCGCCACCGGTGTGGCGGGAGAAGTCCGCCCAGCTCACCGGTTCCTGTAGCAGCGTGTGCAGGCCGCACTCGATCTGGTGCACCAGATCGGCGTCCGAAGGTGTGCAGCGGAGCTCCACCCGCACGACGGCGAAGTCCGACTCCGGTAACCGCGCCGCGAGCATTTCGGTCAGCACCGACTTGCCCGAACCCGGATCACCCAGCACGAGCAGAGGAGCCGCCAACGCCTCCGGCGAGGTCAGGTACCCCGCCAGGTAGGCGTAGAGATCGTCACGGACGGGTACCTCGTCCCACCACGCGAGCACGGACGGCGCCAGGGCCCGGTCCGTGTCGGTCACGACCTGGAACCGGGGATCGACGTAGGCGTCGGACAGGCTCGGAATCCGCACGCCGTCGGGCACCTCGGTCGACTTCACCAACAGCCGCCGCAACGCGCCGCGATAGGCGCCGGCCAGCTCGGCCAGCCGCACCTCGGGCTTCAGGTCGGTGGTGGTCTCGCTGAGCACGTCCTCCAGTCGTGCCAATGCCTTGCGCGCCGATCGTGCGTCCTCGATCGCGCACCAGAACCTGATCTCGGGAAACTCGGCGGCGAGCTGCCCGAGCAACTCCTGGTACCGCTCCAGCGCCCGTCCCACGACGCGATAAACCGCGCTGTGCACTCGTGCCTGTTCGGTCCTGTCGAGGCCATCCCAGAACGCCAGACTCCTGACCACGGCGCACAGTTCAGAGGAGAGCATGTCGTAAGTGCGTTCCAGAACGACCAGGTTGTCTTCGTAGGAACGTCCCACCGATGGAAGCGGCAGTTCCAGCTCCCACGGGTTGAACTTCGCAACTAGGTCGCGGTCCTCTCTGGTGAGCTTCACGTGGGGCTGCTGTTCGTCGAACGCCTCGAAGTACGCCGTCATCACCAAGACCGCGTGCGCGGCGTGCAGCTGCTGTGTGCGGGTGTAGCGGCTCACGCCTCGACGCTTCTGGGAGACCTTGGAGATCAGCTCGTTGCTCAGGCGGAGGAAGTCCGGCTTGGCGTCGAAGAGGGACAGCACCTCCCACATGCCCAACGAACCCAGGAGCAGCAACCCGCCCAGGACCTTGTCCATGGCGGCGACGATCGGGTGCTCCTTGCCGCCGAGGATCTTGACGGCCTCGTTGTAGCTGTAGGTCTTTCGCACCCGAAATGTGTACCTGACCGCCGCTTGATCAGGCCGAGAACAACACCAAAAGACCAATGGCGATCAGTACGACCGGAAGAGCGATGTGGCCCCACTTGGCCAGGGCTCGTGCCACCACCTGACGGGAGGCCAGGAACCAGCCCGCCAGGCACCACACGCCGACCAGGAGCAGGAACACGGCGACGTAGACCCACAGCGAGTCCGCCACGGCGAAGACCGGGACGTAGATGCCGATGTTGTCGCCGCCGTTCGCGAGGGTCACGCCGGCCATCGCGAGGACGCCGGGAGCGGCGGCCGGTTCGTCATCGTCGTCGGAGCCTCGCCACAGGGACCAGGCGGCTTTGAGGCCCAGTGCCAGGGGGATCAGGCCCAGCCACGGGCGGAACTGGGCGGGGAGCAGGGACGCGCCCAGGGCGCCGATGACGGCTATCGCGAGGATGGCGGTGAAGCCCAGGTACTGGGCCGTCACGACCTGCCAGGCCGACTTCGCCCGCGCGAAGAACAGCGCGAGGAGCACCAGGTCGTCGACGTTCGTCACCGCGAACATGCCTGCCGCCTGGCCGATCACCCCAAGATCCACGGCGGCATTCTTGCTCACCTTGAAGCGGATAGCTCATCCGGATGTGTGCTAGCGTCGATCTCAAGCGGATCAGCTATCCGGATTGGGGATTGTCATGGCACGCAGAGCAGTGGTCACCGCGGGGACCGGCGGCATCGGGCTGGAGACGGCGCTCGGACTCGCTCAGGCGGGGTTCGCCGTCACCGTCGTCGGGCGCAACGCCGAACGTGGCGCGCGGGCCGTCGAGAAGATCAACGCCGGGGGAGGGGAGCCCGCGCGGTTCCTGCAGGCCGACCTCGCCTCGCTCGACGAGGTGCGTGCGCTCGCCACGCGGATCGCCGCGGAAGGGGAGGTGGAGGTGCTGGTCAACAACGTCGGCGCCATGTTCGCCGACCACACCGAGATCGACGGCCTCGAAGCGTCCTTCGTGGTCAACCACCTCTCGCCCTACCTGCTCACCGAACTGCTGCTGCCGACGCTGACCGGGCGAGTCGTCAACGTGACCTCCGGGTCGATCGCGACCGCCAAGAAGGTGTTCGACGAGGTCGAGCCGTCCGGCGGCTACTACGGGTTCCACTGGTACGGGCGCGCCAAGCTCGCGAACCTCGCCTACACCCTCGACCTCGCCCAGCGGCAGACCAAGGTGGCCGTGCTCGCGGCCGACCCCGGCGGCGCGGCCACCGACATGACCGACGGCACGTTGCGCACACCCAAGATCGTGTCACCTGGACTGCGGCTGCTGTGGCCGCTGGTCCGCCGCACCTTCGAACGGGCCACCTCCGGACCCGCCTCCGTCGCCGCCCGGCCCTCGATCCTCGCCGCCACCGACACGACGCTGGCCTCAGGCACCGTGATCGGACGACGCGCCACCCCCGTCTCACCCAACCGCGCGGCCACAGACCCACGCGTCCAACAGGCCGTGCGCAAGCTCAGCGAGAGGCACGCGCCACTCGTCCACGTTCCGGATGGCGTATCCAATTAAGCTGGAGACATGACGCCGCAGCGAAAGGACGCCGCCCGCAACTGGGAGCACATCCTCACCGTCGCCAGAGAACTCGTCGACGAAGGCACCCCGCTGCAGCTCAACGACGTCGCCCGCCGCGCAGGACTGGGCGTCGGCACGGTCTACCGGCACTTCCCGACCACCGAAGCGCTCCTCGAAACCGTCGCCACGCCCTGCCTCGAAGCACTCGCCGGCCACGGCGAACAAGCCCTCACCCACGACGACCCGTGGAAAGCCTTCGCCGACTTCCTCACCAGGCTCGTCGAAGGCCAGGTCACCGACCCCGCACTCGTCAAGGTCGCCGCCACCACCGAAGACGTGCTGCCACGCACCACCGAACTCAAAGCACAGATCCTGGCCACCGGCGCCAAACTGCTCGCCCGCGCCCGCGACGCCGGAACCGTCCGCCCCGACGTGCACGACGACGACCTCGTCCCGCTCATGTGCGGCATCTCCTACGCCACCTACGTGCACAGCGCCGGCCCAGCCGACCGGCTCGCCACCGCACGCCGCTACCTCGAAACCCTGCTCCGCGGCCTACACGCCTGACCGCGGCGGACCCGCCGCCACGAACGCCCGCAACTCATCAAGCCCCCGCGCGCCGCCATCGGTCAGCATCCACGTCACACCAGCGTCCGCGTACTCCTTCACCTCCTCCGGCAACACGCCGCCACCCCACAGCACGACATCACCGTCGGCACGGCCGCCCGACGCCACGAAGTCCGCCTTCAACCGAGCGGCGTCGTCAGGGGAGAGCACCACCAGGCCGTCAGGGCCGAACGTCGCCGGCACCACACCCGCCGCATGCTCCGCCGCACGAAACGGCGTCGAACGCGGCCAGTTCCCGCCGACCCAGATCGGCACCTCCACCGGCGCGAACCGCACACCCGACACCTCGAACAACGCACCCCGATGCTCCACCTCGGCACCCGACAACAACGCCCGCAGCAACTCGACGCCCTCCGACATCGCACCGGCACGCGACGCACGCTCGCCGAAGGGGGAGTAGTCCTGCGGCACACCCGCACCCACCCCGAGCACCAACCGCCCACCCGACAACCGCTGCAGGGTCGACGCCTCCAACGCCACCTTCCACGGCCGCCGACGCCCCAGCGACGTCACCAACGGCCCCAGCCGAAGCCTCGACGTCCGCGCCGCCACCGCCCCCAACGTCACCCAGACATCAGCCACCACAGGCTCCTCCGGCACCACCACGTGATCCCACAGGAAGAACCCGTCCCACCCTGCCTCCTCAGCCTCCACAGCCAGCGACACCAGCACCGAAGGATCACCGAGAGACGAACCGAACGAAGGAACATAGATCGCGTAATCCATGCCCCTCAGTGTGGCAAGCACCCCCGACAAGATCGTTCTAACGCGGCGGACCAGCGGAAACGTACGAACGCAGCTCCGAAAGCGACGCCTTCCACCCATCCAGCAACAACCACGTCGCCCCGGCATCCGCGAACTCCGACACCTGCGCCACCGACGGCCGCGCCCCACCACCCCAGATCGCCAAATCCCCGTCCACCGGCCCACCCGCGGCCACGAACTCAGCCTTCATCAACGCCGCCTGCTCAGCAGACGCCACCGCGAACCCACCCGACCCGTCCTGAATGATCGGAAACAACCCCGACGCCCGCGCCGCCGCCAGGAACGGCACCTTCCGCGGCCAGATCCCCGACGTCCACACCGGCACCTCCACCGGCGCCAACCGCACCCCGGACGCCTCGAACACACCACCCCGATGCTCCACCGGCTCACCCGAGAGCAACTCCTGCACCAACTCCACACCCTCGGTCAACCGCGCCGCACGCGACCGCGCATCCGACGCCTCACCGAACGACGTGTAATCCCGAGGCACACCCATCCCCACCCCGAGCACCAACCGCCCACCCGACAACCGCTGCAAGGTCGACGCCTCCACAGCCAGCTTCCACGGACGACGCCGGGGGACAGGCGTGATCATCGGCCCCAACGTGATCCGCGACGTCCGCGCCGCCACCGCCCCCAACGTCACCCACGGATCAGCCACCAACGGCTCCGCCACCAGGTGATCCCACATGAAGAACCCGTCCCAGCCGGCCGCCTCGGCCTCAACGGCCAGCGACACCAGAACAGACGGATCGCCATAGGTCTCGCCATAACAAGGCACGTAGATCGCAAAACGCATGCGGGGGAGTCTGCCCCAGCACCCTCACCAGCGCCCCTCACCGGTCGCGCCGTCGATCTGCTCCCGCAGGATGTCCGCGTGCCCCGCATGACGAGCCGTCTCCGTCAGCACGTGCACAAGAATGTTGAACAACATCACGTCCGGACGCGGCCACCACGGCACATGCCCAGGGGAGTCCACCGCAAGCGCAGAGATCGTCGCGTCCGAATGCGCCCACACGCGCCGATAACGCTCCACGATCTCCTCACGCGACTCAGACTCGGTCGCCCGCATGTCCAACCCACGCGCCGCCAAGTCGTCCCACCGCGGCATCGGCTCAGGAAACGGCCGCCCGAACACCTCACCGAAATACCGCGACTCCGACAACGTCAGATGCTTCACCAACCCCAGCAGGTTCGTCCCGGACGCCACGAGCGGACGCCGTACCTCCGACTCGGCCAACCCGTCCAGCTTCCACACCAGCGCCTCGCGCAACTCACGCAGATCGCTGTGCAGGTATTCCTTGGCGAACTCATCGATCATGACATCGAGGATGCCAGCCGAGCGCGGTCCGGTTCCCGCGAACCTTTATCGCCACGGTGACGTAAGACCGAACGCGGCGGAGCAGCAGAGCGGACCTTCAGGACGCTCCGCTGGTGTGTGCCCACAGGATCACCGCGAGCGCACCACCGACAGCAGCGTCGCCGAGCCGAGGCGCAACGGACGCGTGCGCCGGTCGTGAAGAGAAGAACAGATCCAAGCCACGACAGACCAAGGGACAGGGCGCGGGAGAGTCGCCGGAGCGGCCCAGATCTCCGTTACTTGACATAATGTAGATTATCGGCGAAACGGCGACCTGCGAAGATCGTCTCAGAAGGGGCTGAAACGCCCGTGTTGGCGCGTCTGCAAGTCACAGCCAACGGGCAGGCCGGCTGCGCTTGCAGACGCCACAACATCAGATCCACGGCGATGTCGGAGCGCGGTCGACACCGACGTGTCGTCAGTGAGACGTACGTGGCGGGGCGCCATTACGTTCGCGATCCCCACCAAGTGACGCCACCTGGTCCAGCGGCTTCCTCCGCCACGTCGAATCCCGGCGAAACGGACATTTCATGCATAATCGCCATTATCCAGCACAGTGCGCGGAATTGTCGGTGGTGTGCGGTACAAGATCCATATGCACGTGCTCGCCGCCCAGGACGCCTTCTTCCTCGCCCGCCGGACCCGCAAGGACTCCCCGCACACCACAGCGGCCTACCAGCGGGATCTCTCCGGCGTGAACACACTCCTGGCCGAGGCCCTCCTCTCCCCCGTCGAGGAACTAGTCATGGGCCAGCTCACCGGGGCGAACCTCCGTCAGGCTTTCGGGTTGTTCGCGGACACCCACGCCAAGAGTTCCGTGCTGCGGGCCTGGTCCACGTGGAATCAGTTCCTGACGTTCTGCGTGGCCGAGGACCTCATCGCCGGCAACCCGATGGGCGCTATCGCCCGGCCGAAGACGCCTCCGCTCGTGCCCAAGCCGCTGCGTGGTGAGGACACGCCCGAGCAGTTGCTCACGGCCGCGGCGGAGGGTGCGAGCAAGGGGCGTGATCCGTGGCCCGAGCGGGACGTGCTGGTCATCGCGCTGGGGCTGGTCGCGGGGCTGCGGAGTGCGGAGATGCGGACGCTGACGTTGGCGAGCGTGGTCGGGCGGGAGGGTGATCAGCGGTTGCACGTGAAGGGCAAGGGCAACCGGGACCGCAGTGTCCCCATCGAGCCGCCGATGGAGCGGATCGTGGACGCCTACCTCAAGAGCTGCAGGCAGCGTTTTCCTCAGGGGCGGTTCGATCGTGAGTCGGCGTTGCTGCGGGATCGCCACGGTGAGCCGATCGGGCGGGGTGGGCTGGAGTACCTGGTCAAGTCGTGTTTCCGGTGGGCGGGGTTGAACGACCGCGTGCCGACGGGCGCGAGTCTGCACGCGTTGAGGCACACGTTCGCGACGCGGCTGGCCGAGGACGGGGCGAACGCGAGCGAGATCATGGCGTTGCTGGGGCACGCGAGTCTGGCGACGAGTCAGAACTACATCGAGGCGACGGCGCGTGAGAGACGGGCCGCGGTGGCCAGCAACAGGACGTATCGGGCGCTCAAGGACATCTAGCGGTGCTCCACCGGGATGCGGCACGCTCGGCTATGACGCTTGTGCCGGGGGTCGCCCGGTTGCCGGATCGTTAGGCCAAGTGGGTGACCTGATAGTGCGAAAACCGCATTTCAGGGGTACCCAATGAGAATGAGATCCGTGTGGCGTGGGGCCATCTCCTTCGGGTTGGTGACGATCGCCGTGCGCCTCTACACGGCTGTCGAGGAGCACGACTTCCGTTTCAACCAGGTGCACCGGGAGGACGGCGGGCGCATCAAGTACAAGCGCGTCTGTTCGGTGTGCGGCGAAGAGGTCGAGTACGGCGACATCACCAAGGGCTATGAGTTGGACGACGGCCGGATGGTGATCATGGAGAACGAGGACTTCGACAAGTTGCCGGTGAAGACGGACAAGTCGATCGACGTTCTGGAGTTCGTGCCGGCGGAGGAGATCGATCCGATCTACTTCCAGAAGACGTACTACCTGGAGCCGGACAAGGCGGCGGCACGACCGTACGTGCTGTTGCGGGACGCTCTCGTCAAAACCGGTCAGTTGGCGGTCGTGAAGATCACGATCCGGCAGAAGGAGACGCTGGCGACGATCCGGGCGCGGGATGACGTGCTGGTGATGCACACGATGTTGTGGCCGGACGAGATCCGCAAGGCGGAGTTCGACTTCCTGGACCAGGACGTGGAGGTGCGGCCGCAGGAGTTGAAGATGGCGACGTCGCTGGTGGAGTCGATGGCGGGTGACTTCGATCCGGACACGTTCACCGACGACTACCGGGACGCGCTGGAGAAGGTGATCGCGGCGAAGGCGGAGGGTGCGGAGTTGCCCGAGCAGCCGGAGGCCGAGGACAAGGGCGATGTCATCGATCTGATGACGGCGCTGGAGCGCAGTGTGGAGAAGGCGAAGGCCGGGCGGAAGAGCGAGAAGAAGGCGCCGCCGAAGAAGAAGGCCTCGTCGGCGTAGATGGCCGGGCTCGACGAGTACCGGCGCAAGAGGGATCCGGCCAGGACGCCGGAGCCCGTTCCGAGCGCGGACGAGTTGCCGAAGGGTGACAACGACACGTTCGTGATTCAGGAGCATCACGCGAGCAGCCTGCATTGGGATGTGCGGTTGGAGCGTGATGGGGTTTTGGTGTCGTGGGCGGTGCCGAAGGGTTTGCCGTCCACGACTGATGTGGTGCGTCTGGCTGTGCACACCGAGGATCATCCGTTGGAGTACGCGCAGTTCTCCGGGGAGATTCCGAAGGGTGAGTACGGCGGCGGTGAGATGGTCATCTGGGACCGGGGCCGCTATGAGACGGTGAAGTGGTCGGACCGTGAGGTGGACGTTGTTCTGCACGGTCATCGGGTGCAGGGTCAGTTCGTGTTCTTCCGGTCGGGCAAGGACGAGAAGAACTGGATGATGAAGCGCCGGCACGCTGCGGCGCGTCCGGACTGGAAGACCTTGCCGGAGCAGCTGAAGCCGATGCTCGCTGTTCCCGGTCCCCTCCCCCAGGACGATGATGATCTTTGGGCTTACGAGTTCAAGTGGGACGGCGTCCGGGCGATCCTGAGGGTCGAGGGTGGCCGTGTGCAGGCGTGGTCGCGGCTGGGCAACGACATCACGGTCGCCTATCCGGAGCTGCAGGGCGTGGGTGAGCAGTTGGGGTCGACGGAGGCGCTGCTCGACGGGGAGATCGTGGCGTTGCAGAACGGCAGGCCGAGTTTCAGCGCGTTGCAGAACCGGATGCACGTGACGAAGTCGGAGGCCGCGCGGCGGGCGGCGAGGCAGTTTCCGGCCACGTTGCTGTTGTTCGACCTGCTGCACCTGGATGGCAGTTCCACGATGCCTCTCCCCTTCCGGCAACGTCGTGATCTGCTCCGAAGCCTGGAGTTGAAGGGCTCGAACTGGCTGACTCCCCCGTCCTACGACGAGGACGGTGCCGCGGTGCTGGCGGCGAGCCGTGAGCAGGGCTTGGAAGGCGTGGTGGCGAAGCGGCTGGATTCGGCGTATCAGCCGGGGACGCGCAGTCCGGTGTGGCGCAAGATCACGGACCTGCTGGCGCAGGAGGTGGTGATCGGCGGCTGGCGGATGGGTGAGGGCAAGCGTGCGGGTGTGGTGGGGGCGCTGTTGCTGGGTATCCCCCAGGACGGCGGGCTGGCGTTCGCCGGGTCGGTGGGCACGGGGTTCAACGACGCGGAGCTGGCGGTGTTGACGCCGCGGTTGAAGGCGTTGGCGCGCAAGGGTTCGCCGTTCGTGACGGAGATGCCGCGGGAACGGGCGAAGGGTGCGTTGTGGGTGGAGCCGGAGTTGGTGGCGGAGGTGGTGTTCCGGCAGTGGACGCCGGACGGGCGGATGCGGTTTCCGGCGTGGCGCGGGTTGCGGCCGGACAAGACGCCGGAGGAGGTGCGTCGGGTTGACCAGCAGTGACGCGACCGTGAGGGTCGAGGACCGGGTGTTGAAGCTGACGAACCTGGACAAGTTGTTGTATCCGGAGTTCGGGTTCACCAAGGGTGAGGTGATCGATTACTACACCCGGATCGCGCCGGTGCTGTTGCCGCATCTGAAGGACCGTCCGGTGACGTTGAAGCGTTATCCGAACGGGGTGGACGGGAAGTGGTTCTTCGAGAAGAACGCGCCGGAGCATCGTCCGGACTGGGTGCGGACGATGCGGCTGGAGTCGCCGGGCAGTTCGAAGGGCAACGAGACCGTCAACTACGTGATGGTGGACGAGCTGGCGACGTTGGTGTGGCTGGCGAACCTGGCGGCGCTGGAGTTGCACGTGCCGCAGTGGACGGTGGGGCCGCGCGGGGGCAAGCGGGATCCTGACCTGCTGGTGTTCGACCTGGATCCGGGTGCGCCGGCGTCGGTGGTGGAGTGTTGCCGGGTCGCGGAGCAGGTGCGGGTGGTGCTGGACGACGACGGCGTGGACTCGTGGGCGAAGACGTCGGGCAACAAGGGCATGCAGGTGTACGCGTACGCGCCGGCGAAGGACACGTCGGAGTACGCGAAGGCGGTGGCGCAGCGGTTGGCGCAGGAGCATCCGGAGCTGGTCGTGTCGACGATGGCGAAGGCGCAGCGGCCGGGGAAGGTGTTCATCGACTGGTCGCAGAACAACACGGCGAAGACCACCATCGCGCCGTATTCGTTGCGGGCTCGGGAGCGGCCGGCGGTGTCGGCGCCGGTGACGTGGGACGAGGTCGAGGACTGCGAGGTCGTGGAGGACCTGGTGTTCACGGCGGACGAGGTGCTGGAGCGGGTCGAGTCGGCGGGTGATCTGTTCGGGAGTTGATATTCTGGCCGACTGCCTATGTGGGGGTTTGCCGTGAACATCGAGCTTGCCGAGTACGACTCCGCCTGGCCTGGTCTGTACGAACGGGAACGGGCGCGGATCCTGGTGGCGTTGCCGGGTGCCGAGTTGGAGCACGTGGGGTCGACGTCGGTGCCGGGGTTGTGCGCGAAGCCGGTGATCGACCTGATGCTGGTGGTGGACGACCCGCTGGACGAGGTGTCGTACGTGCCGGCGTTGGAGTCGGCCGGGTATCGGGTGACGGTGCGGGAGGACGACTGGCACGACCACCGGATCCTCAAGGGCCCGGACACGAACATCAACCTGCACGTGTTCCCGCGTGGGTGTGCGCAGGTGCGGCGGCATCTGCTGTTCCGCGACTGGCTGCGTGACACCGCCGAGGACCGCGAGTTGTACGCGTCGACCAAGCGTGCGCTGGCGTCGCGTGCCTGGGACCGGGTGCAGGACTACGCCGACGCGAAGAACGAGGTCGTGCTGGACATCCTCGAACGCGCATACCTGGCGCGGCCGGTGGAGCCGGGTGAGGTGGAGTTCGTGACGGAGACGCCGCCGCACAACGCCCCGGTGGTGCTGGAGGACTACAACCCGGACTGGCCGCGGTGGTACGCCGTCGAGGAGGCGAAGATCCGGGCGGCGCTGGGCGGGAAGGTCGTGCGGGTGGAGCACGTGGGGTCGACGTCGGTGCCGGGGCTGGCGGCGAAGCCGTTGATCGACATCATGCTGATCGTGCCGGACTCGGCCGATGAGGACGCCTACGTGCCGGCGTTGGTGGAGGCGGGCTACTACCTGCGGCTGCGCGAGCCCGTGTGGCACGGGCACCGGTTGCTCAAGGGTGTGGAGCCGAACGTGAACCTGCACGTCTACTCCCCCAGGTGCGAGGAGCTCGATCGGATGCTGGCCTTCCGCGACCGGCTGCGCGACCACCCGGAGGATCGGGAGGAGTACGAGCGCACGAAGCGGGAGCTGGCGGGGCGGACCTGGAAGCGGGTGCAGGACTACGCCGACGCGAAGACGCGGGTGGTGGAGCGGATCATTCTGCGGGCTCTGGGCTGAAGCGGCGCCGGTAGTCCGACGGGGTGAGGCCGGTTTCGCGGCGCATCAGGGCGCGGAGGTTGGCGGCGGTGCCCAGGCCGGTGCGGCGGGCGACGACGTCGAAGCGCCGCTCCCCCAGTTCGATCAGCCGGCAGGCCAGCGTGACGCGTTCGCCGGTCAGCCACGCCAGCGGTGTGGTGCCGAGTTGTGCCTGGAAGCGGCGGTGCAGCGTGGCGGGGCTGACCGCGGCGCGGGCGGCCAGCGTGAGGACGGTCAGCGGGGTGTCGAGGTGTTGCTGGGCCCAGGCGAGGACGGGGGCGAGTGACTCGTCGGGCAGGTCGGGTACCGGGCGTTCGACGAACTGGCGCTGGCCGCCGTCGCGGTGGGCGGCGAAGACGAGGCGGCGGCTGACGGAGTTGGCGATCTCGGCGCCGTGGTCGCGGCGGACGAGGTGCAGGCCGAGGTCGAGGGCGGCGGCGCTGCCGGCGGAGGTGAGGATGTCGCCGTCGTCGACGAACAGGACGTCGGGTTCGAGGTGCACGGCGGGGAACCGGGTGCGGAAGTCGTCGGCCCACTGCCAGTGGGCGGTGGCGCGGCGGCCGTCGAGGACTCCGGCTTCGGCGAGGGTGAAGGCGCCGCTGCAGAAGCCGACGAGGCGGGCGCCGCGGGTGTGGGCTCGGCGGATGGCGTCGAGGACCTCGGGGCGTCTGGGGACCTCGACGTTGGGGCGGTTGGGGACGATGAGGGTGTCGGCGTGCTCGGCGGCTTGGAGGCCGTGCACGCCGGTGAGGGTGAAGAAGCCGTCGCGCATCGCCGTGTGCGGCTGTGGTGAGCAGAGGCGGAAGTCGTAGAGGTGGCCGCCGATCTCGGGGCGGTGCAGGCCGAAGATCTCGGTGGCGCAGCCGAGTTCGAACGGGTTGGAGTTCTCGTCCACGATGACGACGACGCGGTGCGAGGATTCTTGCGGCATGTGCGATTCCTAGCACTCACGCCCAGGTGCCGCCACCGGCCAGGCTCGACGGCATGAACGAACCCATCGCCCTGGACCAGGCTCTGGCCTCCTTCGACGCCCTGTGGAGCCCTCGGATCGTCACCCGCGTCAACGACTACGACGTGCGCGTCGCGAAGGTCGAGGGTGAGCACGTGTGGCACGTCCACGACGACACCGACGAGTTCTTCCTCGTGCTGGACGGCGAACTGCACATCGGGCTGCGTGAGTCCGGTGGCGAGCGCACGGTCGTGCTCGGCAAGGGCGAGGTGTTCACCGTGCCGCGCGGGACGTTCCACAAGCCGGTGGCCCCGCACGGTGCGCGGATTCTGTTGTTCGAGCCCTCCGGGACGTTGACCGTGGGTGATCGGCACGAGGAGGTGCCGGCGTATGTCGACGTGACGACCGGGCACGAGCTGGGGTGAGGCTGGGAGGGGGCGTGGTCCCTCCCAGCCTCACTCAGAAGGTCAGCCCAGGCGGCAGGCCGACACGATGATCTCCTGGCCGAGCAGCGTGCGGACCCGGACGGCGTTCTGGATCAGCTGGCCGTTCGGTCCGGTCGCGGTCTCGTTGAGGTGCACGGTCGCGACACCGGGGATGCCGATGGTGGCGGGGCCGGTGCCGATGGGCTGGCCGTTGAGCGTGCCGACCTTCGACGAGCCGGTGACGCCGTTGGCGTCACTCACGCACTTGGCCTCGATGGCGTTGAGCGTGATCGCTCCTCCCAGCAGTGAGGCTCCCTCCACCCGTGCCGACGCGACGGTGCGGCCGGTGTTCGCGTCGAGGGCGCAGTCGGCGTGCAGTGCGTTCACCGAGGCCAGGCCCAGGACGTTGACCGAGGCGACGGTCTTGTCCTCGTTGGGCGGGCACTGGGCGTGTGGCGTCTTGGCGACGGTGATCAGGCCGGTCGCGTTGAGCGCCCACGCCTCACCGCGCAGGTAGACGACGACCTTCACGACGGCGGTGGCCGAGGCGCCGTCGTCGTCGGTCACCTTCACCAGGACGTTGTGCGCGCCGAGCGCGGTGAACGTGCGTGAGGCGGTGCAGGTGCCGCTACCGGCTCCCTGGGCGACGGTGCCGTTGACGACCGGGCTGCCGTCGTCGAAGTCGAGGGTGCAGGTGTGCTTGTCGTTGGTGGCGATGTCGGTGAACGGCGCGGAGAAGTTCACGGTGGTGCCACGGGTGACGAGCGTCTTGTCGGCGTTCAGGGCGACCTGCGGGGCGACGTTGGACAGCGTCAGCGTCGTGGACACCGCGACGGGCGGGTTGACGCCGTCGTTGCCGGTCAGCGTCAGCTGCCACACGCCGTCATCGGTGCACTTGACCGTCGTGGTCTGGGCGGCGGCGTTGCCGAACGAGCAGGTCGCGCCCGCGTCGACGCCGGACTGCGGGGCCGCGGTCCACGCCGTGGTCAGCGACGGGCCGTCCGGGTCGGTCACCAGTCCCGCGAGATCGACGTCGGTGCCTTCCTGACCGGCGTACGGGCCGCCGGGCTTGACCACGGGCGGGGCGTTGACCTTGACGGTGACGCACTCGGTCACGCCACCGGCTCCGCCGCCATCGGTGCCGCGGGCGGTGACGCACAGCTCGTGCGTGCCCGCGGTCAGCGCCGGGGTGTTGACCGTGTAGTCGACCGTCGCGGGCCCGTCCTGCGGCAGCCCCGGCGTGATCGAGGTGATCGGGAGGTCCGCGCCGCCGTCGACCTTCAGCGTCAGCTCGGTGAGCTTGGAGGCGATGACGCCGGGCACGACGTCGGGCAGCTGGGAGACGTCCGGGACCTCGGTGCAGGTGCCGCCGGTGGTCTCGGCGATCTTGCGCAACGAGTTCGCGGCGTTCGCCGCGCCGCAGGCGACGCCGTTGGACACGGCGAAGGTGAAGATCTTGATGCCGGCGTTCACCGCCTGCTGCAGCTGGGCGTCGACGGAACCGGAACCGGCACCGTCGGACAGGAAGATCATCAGCTTGCGCTGCTGCGGCGCGGCGGTGGCCGAGGCGAGACCGGCGGTCAGGCCCGCGGTGTAGTTGGTGCCGGAGGCGAAGCTGTGCGGGGTGAAGAGCTGCACGTTGCCGATGTGGGCGCTGCCCAGTGCTTCGGAGATGTCGGGGGTGCCGTTGCCGTTGGCGTCGGTGGCGGGCCCGGTGACCTTCTGGTCACCGGCCGCCGGGCCGACGTCGACGGTCGCGCTGTCCGAGCCGAACACGGCGGCGCCGACGCTGCCGACGACGGTGTTGGGGACCGCGGCCTTGGCGTTGAGGGACCGGGCGGCGGCGATCTCGCAGTCGAGGATCGTCGCGGGGTTGCCGTCGCCGTTCTGGTCGCCGCCGCAGCCCGCGGTCACGGTGCCGCCGGTGGAACCGGACACGTCGAGCACATAGGTCAGGGCGGTGTCGACGACCGCGGCGCCGGTGCCGATCGAGGCCTTGCCGGTCACCGTGACCGGGCCGGGTACGACCACGGCGTTGTTCGCCGGGCCGGTGATGGTCACCCCGATGGAGGTGCCGCCGGGCAGGTTGCCGGTGGCCGCGTGCGCAGGGATGGCGAGTGCCACGGTGGCCGCTAGCGCGGCGCCGACCGTGATGCTGGGTCTCATGGTTCTCCGCTCGTTGGTTCGTCCCCGACCGAACGGAAGGAGACCGCACGTGGCGGAGCTGATACGCCCGGTCACCGAAATGCATCGATAGTCGACCTATTCGGACCAAGGCCGGTTCCGGTCTCGTGGATCTTGTGACTCGGGAAGAATCAGCCTGGTGACGTTCGGGGTGCTCGGTCCGGTGCTGGTCGACGGCGTGGAGGTCGCGGCGCCACGGCAGCGCGCCCTGCTGGCGATGCTCGTGCTCGACGCTGGGCGGATCGTGGGGCACGACCAGCTGATCGGCGGCTTGTACGCCGAGCCGCCCGCCGGTGCGGCCAACGCGCTGCAGTCGCAGGTCTCGCGGCTGCGCCGGGTCGTGCCGGGGCTGGTGATCGAGCACCACCCGGCCGGCTACCGGCTCGTCGCCGAGCCGTCGGACGTGGATCACCTGCGGTGCGTCGAACTGCTCGAGTCCGGTCGGGCCGCCGACGCGCTGGCGTTGTGGCGCGGACCGGCGTTGGCCGATGTCGACGCGCCGTTCGTGCCGGGGGCGAGGCAGCGGCTGACCGAGGTGCTCATCCGCTGCGTCGTCTCCGGCGGGAGCAGCGAGCAGTTGCGTGACCTGGTGGCGGAGCATCCGTTGCGCGAGGACGTGCGGGCGGCGTTGATGCGGTCGCTGCACCGCGAAGGCCGCCAGACCGAGGCTTTGGACGTGTTCGCGCAGGGCCGGGCGCTGCTGGCCGACGAGCTCGGTGTCGATCCCTCCCCCACGCTCGCGGCCGCGCATCTGGAGGTGCTGCGGGCCCAGGCGCCGCACCGGGGCGTGCCCGCGCAGCTCACCAGCTTCGTCGGCCGCGCCGAGGACCTGCGGCGCGTGTCGAAGTGGCTGCGCGACAACCGGCTGGTCACGCTGATCGGCCCCGGCGGGACCGGTAAGACGCGGCTGGCCGTCGAGGTCGCGCACCGCGAACCGGGCGAGGTGGCGTTCGTCGACCTCAGCGCCACCACCGACGTCGCCCGCGCCCTGCTCGACGGCCTCGGGATCCGCGAGGCCGGACTGCTGACGGCCGGGCCGCTCAGCGTCGAGGACCGGCTGCGCGCCGCGCTGGCGACACGGGAGGTCGTGCTCGTGGTGGACAACTGCGAACACGTCATCGACGACGCCGCCCGCGTGCTCGGCGGCATCCTCACCGCCTGCCCGGACGTACGCGTGCTCGCGACCAGCCGCGAACCGCTCGGCATCACCGGCGAGACCCTCAGCCCCGTCACCGCGCTGGACGCCGAGGCCGCCACCCGCCTGTTCCTCGACCGAGCCCAGGCCGTCAAACCGGGCTTCCACGCCGATCCGGCCGTCATCGCCGAGGTGTGCCGGCGACTGGACGGGATCGCGCTCGCCATCGAACTCGCCGCCGCCCGCGTCCGGTCGCTGCCCCTGGACGAGATCGCGGCCCGGCTCGACGACCGGTTCCGGTTGCTGTCCAAGGGCAGCCGCACCGCCGCACCCCGCCACCGCACGCTGCACGCCGTCGTCGAGTGGAGCTGGGACCTGCTCACCGACGCCGAACGCGACCTCGCCGCCCGCTTCACCGTGTTCAGCGGCGGCGCGGGACTCGACACCGCCACCGCCGTCTGCCAGTCCGATGTGGACACTCTGACGTCGTTGGTGGACAAGTCACTCGTCGAGGCGGCCGACGACCGCTACCGCATGCTCGACACCATCCGCGCGTTCTGCGCCACCCACGCGCCCGACCTCCGACGCGAGCACGCGCGGTGGTTCCTCGACCGCGCCCAGCAGGCCGAACCGCACCTGCGCGCCCACGACCAGATCCGGTGGCTCGCCAGGCTCGCCGCCGACCACGACAACCTCGTCGCCGCCGTCACCTGGGCCACCGCCCACGACCACGAACTCGCCCTGGAACTCGTCGCCGCGCTCGCCACCTACTACTGGTTCCGCGGCCTGCGCACCGAAGCCGCCCAGCAGGCCGACGCTGTGCTGCACGCGTGCGGCGAAACCCCGCCACACGGCCGCGAGCAGGAGTACGCGCTGTGCCTGCTGATCGCGTGGCCGGTCGCGACCGGGGACCAGAGCGCCCGCATCCGCCAGGCCGACACGTTGATGGACAAGCTCGTCGACCCGCCGCGCTACCCGATCATGACCATGATGTGGGGCATGGCGCTCGGCGCGCCCGAGGACGACTCACAGGTGTGGCACCGCCGCCACCGGCTGCTCGGCCACGACCCGTGGAGCGCCGCTCTCGCGTTGGTCGGCGACGCACTCGTCGCGCGCATGGGCGGCGACCCGGCCACGGGCGCCGAGCTGCTGCACCAGGCCGCGGCGGCGTTCACCGAGGTCGGCGACCGGTGGGGCGCGGCGCTCGCGTTCAACCAGCTCGGCGAGATCGCACTGGATCAGGGCGACGCCGCGAACGCCCTGATCCACATCGAACGCGGCCGGGGCCTGCTCGACGAGCTCGGCGCCACCGAGGACACCGCCGAGGCCGTCATCGCCCGCGCCCAGGCCACCCTGATGACCGGCGACCTCGACGGAGCGCGCACCGACTTCCTGCTCGCGCTGACCCTGTCGCGGCGTGCCGGAGCATTGGTGGTGCAGGCGGGCGCCCACCTGGGGCTGGCCGAACTCGCCCGCGTCACCGGGGACTACGCGACCGCCTACCGGGAGTGCGACCAGGCGTGGGAACGGTGTCCCGGCGGCTGGTACGGGCCGGATGAGATGCGCTGCCACATCGCCGTGCAACGCGGCCGCGTCGCGAAGGCCGAAGGCGATCCCGGCAAGGCCCGCCGGCACTTCGAGGAGGCGCTGCGCCGGGCCGTCGGACAGCGCAACCTCGTAACCGAGACCGCCGTGCGCGCGGAACTCGCCGCCCTGGCCGTGCCCTGAGCCGCCGCCACCACAACCACGCCGGCAGCCTGCGGTGCTCGATGAACGTCCACAGGTCGTCCTCGGCCACCTCGTCGGGGTGCCGGCGCAGCACCTCCAGGCACTCCCGCGACACCACCCCGTGGATCCGGGCCACGTGCGCCAGCGCCGTCGCGCCCTGCCGGCGCACCTCGATGCGGTTGTGGTCCAACGCGCGAGCGACGCGGCGTAAGGCGACCAACGGGTCCGGATGCGACATCGCCAGGCCGATCACCGCGACACCGACCATGTCCTCGCCGCGGTCGAACGCCGCGTCGACCTCCTCGGGGCGGCCGATGCCCATCAGGGCGGTGTAGTCGTGCCAGTTCACGCCCTCACCGCGCATCGCCCGGTCCAGCAGGAACCGCTGCCGGCCGTCGGAGCGTTCACCGGTGCGTTCCCAGTCCGCGGCCAGGTAGCGCCACACCGCGGCGGTGTCGGCACGCGAGGTCGAGGCCAGGATCCGGCACAGCTCCCGCACGTGCCCGGGTTCGCTGGCCTGCGCAAGCTCACCCAGCACACCGGCCGGGCAGCCCAGGTCGTGCCACGCCAGCCTCGCCAGCGTCGGCACCTCGTCGACGCCCACCCAGCCATCTGCCCCGCCCCGCCCGATCTCGGCAGGCGTCAGCGAGGCCCGATACCGGGCGTGTTCGATCGGGATCACTCTCAGACCTGCGGCACCGCGCGCAGCAACGCACGCGTGTAGTCGTGAGACGGGGTGAGCAGGACTTCTTCGACCGAGCCTTGTTCCACGATTTTCCCCTGATGCATCACCGCGACCCGGTCGGCGATCTGCCACGCCAGCCCTAGGTCGTGCGTGATGATCAATGAAGCAAGGCCCAGTTCGCGGCGCAACCGGAGCAACAGCGCCACGATCTCCCCGCGCACCGAGGCGTCCAGCGACGCGACGGGCTCGTCGGCCACCAGCAACCGGGGCTCCAGCACCAGCGCGCCGGCGATCACCACCCGCTGCTGCTGCCCCCCGGACAGCTCGTGCGGAAGCGACTCCAGGTACAGGCTCGCCGGACGCAGCTCAGCCCGTTCCACAGCGGCCGTGACCAGGGATTCCTCATCGCCGGGAATGCCGTGCACCCGCAGTCCCTCCGCCACCGCGTCGACGACCCTGTGGCGCGGGTTGAGGGCGCTGGAAGGATCTTGAAGCACCAGTTGCACCTGGCGCCGGAAGGCCTTGAGCGCCTTGCCGCCGCGACCCACCTCGGCGCCGTCGAAGATCACCCGACCGGAGGACGGCTTTCGCAGCCCCATTATGGTACGAGCCAGTGTCGTTTTGCCTGATCCGGACTGCCCGACCAGCGCCACGATCTCGCCCCGCCCGATCGTCAGGTCCACCCCGTCGACCGCGCGCGTCCGGCCGTAGTCCACGACCAGATCCCGCACTTCGAGCAACGGCTCCGGTGTCGGCGCGGGCTCGGCCCAGCGGTGCGCCGGGTCGCCGATCACCGGGAACGCCGCCGTCAGCGCCGCCGTGTGCGGGTGCTGAGGGTTCGCGATCACCTCACGGGTGCGGCCGCGTTCGACCAGCTCGCCGCGATGCATCACCGCGAGGTCGTCGCACGTCTCGGCCAGCACCGACAGGTCGTGGCTGATCATCAGCAACCCGAGGTCCTGCTCGCGGACCAGCCGCGTCATCAACGCCAGCACCTGGGCCTGCACCACCACGTCGAGCGCCGTGGTCGGCTCGTCCGCGACGACCAGCCGCGGCCCGCACGCCAGCGCCATCGCGATCATCACCCGCTGCTTCTGCCCGCCCGAGAGCTCGTGCGGATACGCCCGCGCCTTGTCCCGGGGCAGTTCGACCTGCTCCAGCAGATCGAGCGCGCTGCCGTCCACCCCGTGCAGCCGCATGGGTTCGGCGATCTGGTCCCCGACGCGCTGCACGGGGTTGAGCGAGTGCATCGCGCCCTGGAACACGATCGACGCCGCCGCCCACCGCACCGCCCGCAACCGGCCCCACGACATCGTCGCCACGTCGTCGCCGTCGAGCAGGACCTCGCCGGTCACGGTCGCGGACTTGGGCAGCAGCCGCAGCACCGACATCGCCACCGTCGACTTGCCCGAACCCGACTCACCGGCCAAACCCAGCGTCTGACCGGGCGCCAGGGCGAGGTTCACGTCGTTGACGACGCATTTCGGTCCGTAGTGGACGGTGAGGTTCTTCAACTCCAGCAACGGGTTCACCTCTTCGGCGTCACGACGGCTTCGAGGGCGCGCCCGACGAGCGTGAACGCCAGCACCACCGCCACGATCGCGAGACCGGGCGGCAGCAGGAACCACCACGCCCGCTGCGGCACCGCCCCGTGCAGCTGTGCCTGGTGCAGCATCGCGCCCCACGAGATCCGCGTCGGGTCACCCAGCCCCAGAAACGCCAGCGTCGACTCCGCCACGATCGCCGACGCCACCGCCAGCGTCGCGTTGACCAGCACCAACGGCACCACCGACGGCAACACGTGCCGTCCGATCACGTGCGTGTGGCCGCCACCGAGCGCCCGTGCGCGTTCCACGAACGGACGGGCCTCGATCGTCAGCGTCTGTGCCCGCACCATCCGTGCCGTCGCAGGCCAGCTCGTCAGCCCGATCGCCAGGATGATCGTGCCGATACCGCGCGGCAGCACCGTCGACAACGCGATCGCCAGCACCAGCGCCGGCAGCACCAGGAAGAAGTCCGTCACCCGCAGCAACGCCCCCGCCAGCAGACCGCCGAAGTGACCGCTCAGGATGCCGGCGAGCGTGCCGATGCCCACGGCGAGCACCGCCGCCGTCAGCCCGACGAACAACGACGTCCCCGTGCCCTGCGCCATCAGCAACGCCACCGAGCGTCCGGTGTGGTCGGTGCCCAGCCAGTGCCCCGAGCCCGGCGGCCGCCACGCGCCGTCGGTCACGCGCGTGACGTCGAGGGCGTCGGCGGGGATCAGCAGCGGCGCGAGCAGGGCGACCAGCGCGGCCACGGCCAGCACCGCCGCACCGGCCACCCCGGCGCGCTGCGCCAGGAACCCGTCCATCCTGCTCATACGACCTTCACCCGTGGATCCAGGACCCCGTGCAGCAGGTCCGCGAGCAGGTTCATCACCACGACCGCGCTCGCCGTCACCACCAGCAACCCCTGCAGCAGCAGGTAGTCCGGCCCGGTCAGCGCGTCGTAGAACAACAAGCCCAGGCCGGGCCAGGAGAACACCGTCTCCGTCGTGATCGCCCCGGCCACCGCCAGCCCGAACCGCAGGAACACCAGCGTGATCGCCGGCAGCACCGCGTTCGGCACGGCGTGACGGCGCCGCACCAGGTCGTCGCGCAGTCCCTTCGCACGCGCCGTCGTCAGGTAGGGGGCGTGCATCTCCTCCAGCAAGGACGACCGCATGACCAGCATGTACTCCGCGCACACCACCGCGACGAGCGTGATCGACGGCAGCACCAGGTGGTGGCCGACGTCGAGGGCCTGCGACACGAAGTCCGGCGCCGTGTCGGTGTCGCGCATGCCCCGCGACGGGAACAGGTCCCCGGTCACCATCATCAGCAGCATGCCGAGCCAGAACGTCGGCACCGCCCACAACGTCAGCGACACCCCCGTCGTGACCCGGTCGAAGGCCGAGTCACGACGCCACGCCGCCCGCACCCCGAGCCACAGCCCCAGACCGACCGCGATCAGCGTCGCCGTGCCGACCAGCAGCAACGTCGGCCCGAGGCGTTCGAGGATCACGTCGGAGACCGGCCGGCGGAACGTGAACGACGTGCCCAGGTCACCGTGCAGCAGCGAGGTGAGGTAGTTCCAGAACTGCTCGTGCAGCGGACGGTCCAGGCCGAACTGCGCACGCAGCTCGGCCTGCATCGCCGCCGTGGTCGGACGGCCGCGCGTCATCGAGACCACGGGGTCGCCGGGCACCACCCGGAACAGGAAGAACCCCAGCACCGCCACCATCACCAGGCTGAGCGCCGCACCACCGAACCGACCGGCCAGACGCACCTACTCGCGCTCCCCTGCCGTGGCGTTGCGCCGCCGGGCCATCACGACCACCGCCAGCGCCAGCGCGGCGATCACCGCACCCCCCAGCGCCAGCCCCGCCCACCGGCTGCCCTGCGCCTGCACGGCCCGGCCGGCCGGTTCGGCGCCGTAGTAGCCCCACATGCCGTTCTGGGCCATGATCACGCCGCCCTGCGCGGGCTGCGTCAGGAACTTCGCGAAGTGATCGGAGCGGTAGCCCTCCAGCGCGTTCTCGTACGACAGCACCACCGCGGGCACCTGGTCGTAGAAACGGGCCTGCATCTGCTTCACGATCTCCACGCGCTTGCCCTCGTCGAACTCCGAGAGCTGCTGGGCGTAGAGCTTGTCGTAGGTCTCGTCGCAGAAGTACGCGTCGGTCGTGCCGCCCTTGCCGTCCGCGCCCGGCCGCTGCGCGCAGGTGTGCAGGCTCAGGATGAAGTCCGGGTCGATGTTCGTCGCCCAGCCGGAGAACGCCAGGTCGTAGGTGGCGGCGGTGGTGGCCTCGTTGAGCTGGTTGTCCGACACCAGCCGCACGTCCAGCGGGATGCCGATGTCGCTCATCGACCGCTTGAGGTACTCCGACGCCTGCTCGTCATAGGCACGCCCGGCCCGTCCGACGAGCCGCAGCGGGAAGCGGGTGCCGTCGGCCCCGCGCGGGAAACCGGCGGCGTCGAGTGCCGCGTTCGCCGCGGCCGGATCGAACTTGCGCTGCTCCTGTGCACCCGGCTGCCAGTGCCACTTGCCGAACACCGGCGGCACCAGGCCCGAGCCCTTCTCCGCGTAACCGAGGTTCACCCGCGACACGAGCGCGTCGAGATCCACGGCCTGCGCGATCGCCCGCCGTACCCGCACGTCCTTGAGCGCCGGGTTGCCGTCCCCGATCGGCTCGCCGGTGCGGGTCTGCGCGCCGGGGTTGATCATCAGCTCGGTGAAGCGGCGGCCCTGCGCCTTGTTGCGGGTCACCCCGGCCTTGCCGTCGAGCGAGTCGAACTGGGCCGGCGCCATCCGGTTGACCAGGTCGACCTCGCCCTTGCCCAGCGCCTGCACCGCGGCGTCGGAGTTCTGGAAGTACACGAAGTGCAGCTCGTCGAACTTCGCCGCACCCCGCCAGTAGTTCTTGTTGGCCTTGAGCTTGATGAACTGCCCCGCCACGTGCTCGGTCAGCACGAACGGGCCCGAGCCCACGACCGGCATCTGGTCGTTGGCGTGGTCCTTGATGCTCGAGACCTTCTCCCACACGTGCTTCGGCACGATCGGGACGTCCAGCGCCAGCATCGTCACCTGCGGCGTCTTCGTCCGGATGACGACCGTGCGGTCGTCGGTCGCGGTGACGTCCTGGAAATTCGCGACGAAGCTGCCGTTCGCGGTCCTGGCGACCGAGTCGGTCAGCATCAGGTTGTAGGTGAACGCGACGTCGCGCGCGGTGATCGGCTCGCCGTCGGACCACTTCTTGCCCTCGGGGACCGTGAAGGTCCAGGTGAGCTTGTCGGGCGAGGGCTCCCATCTGTTCGCCAGGCCCTCGGTCACCGTCTGGTCGGCCGCCGTGTACGCGGTCAGGTAGTCGTACATCAACCGGCCGATCTCCGTGCTCGACTGGAACACCGCGAGGAACGGGTTCATCGAGTCGATCTGCTGCACGATCGCGACCTTCAAGATCACTGGTGCCTGCGCCGTCGCAGGAGGTGCCGAGAGCCCCACAGTCGTTGCTATGGCAAGCAACGCGCACAACTTCACCCGCACGAAAACCCCTCTTCCCCAGCAGCCCACCGCTAACTTACCGAGATGTGCGGATCATGATCTCGGCGGACATGGAAGGCGCCACCGGAGTCACCTGGACCGGGGACGTCCTCCCCGGCACCGAGCAGTGGCAACGGTTCCGGCGCCTGTCCACGGCAGACGTCAACGCCTGCGTCAGCGGCCTGGTCGCGGGCGGAGCGGAGCAGGTCATCGTCAACGAGGCCCATTCCTCGCAACGCAACCTCCTGCTCGAAGAACTCCACGACTCGGCGCGGATGCTCACCGGCCGGCACAAGCCGCTGTCGATGATGCAAGGTATCGACTCCGATGTGGACGGAGTGGTCTTTCTCGGCTACCACACGGGTGCGGGCTCCCGCGGCGTGCTCGCCCACACCTACATGGAGAACTCCATCACCGGCGTGTGGCTCGACGGCGTCCTCGCCTCCGAAGGGCGCCTCAACGCCGCGCTGGCCGCCGAGTACGGCGTTCCCGTGCTGCTCGTGACCGGTGACGACCTGACCTGTGAAGACGCCGCGTCCTACGCGGCGCCGGCGTGGACGGTGGCGGTCAAGGAGTGCGTGTCGCGCTATGCGGCCGTGTGCCTGCCACCGGCGGTGACTTCTTCACAGATCACAGAAGCCGCCACCGCCGCGATGGCCTTGGCCGGGCGTTCGGACGCTGTCGTGGAGCCGCATCGCATCGAGGTCGAGTTCGACGCCTCGCACCTGGCCGAAGCCGCCGCCGTCGTGCCGACCGTGGACCTGATCGGGGTGCGGCGCGTCGGGTTCGACGCGGTCTCCATGACCGAGGCGATGAAGGCGTTCAAGGTCGTCACCCACATCGCCGGGGCGGCGATCGAGGACGTCTACGGCTGAGTCACAGGCCGGCGAGCCGCAGCGGGTCAGCGGAGTCGTTGAACAACGCGGTCAACGCCTCCTCGGGCAGCACCGGGTTGAGCGCGAGGTCCTCCAGGGCCGTCTGCAGGTGCGCCGGTGTGCCCCAGCGCGATCGGCACAGGCCCGTCACAATTCCACACCCCGGCGGCGGATACGGTGGCGCTCATGACGCTGGACGTGGCGCAGCTGTGCGCACAGCTGATCCGGTTCGACACCACCAACCGCGGTGGCGGTGACAGTGCCGGTGAGCGGGAGGCCGCCGAGCACGTCGCGGCGATCCTGCAGGACAACGGCGTGCAGCCGACGCTGCTCGAACCGGCCCCGCGGCGCACCAACGTCCTCGCGCGCGTGCACGGCACCGACCCGTCGCTGCCCGCCGTGCTGGTCCAGTCGCACCTCGACGTCGTGCCGGCCGATCCCGCCGAATGGAGCTTCGACCCGTTCGCCGGAGACGTCCGCGACGGGTTCGTGCACGGCCGGGGCGCGGTGGACATGAAGGACATGGCCGCCATGACGCTGGCCGTGCTCAACCGCTGGCACGAAGAGGGCCGCCGTCCACGCCGTGACGTGGTGCTGGCGTTCGTGGCCGACGAGGAGGACCAGGGCGCCTACGGGGCGCATTGGCTCGTGGAGCACCACGCCGCCCATTTCGCGGGGGTGCAGGCGGCGATCAGCGAGTCCGGCGCGTTCTCCTACGACGTCGACGGCGTGCGGCTGTACCCGATCGGCACCGCCGAGCGCGGCACGTCGCACATGAAGCTCACCGCCACCGGCCGCGCCGGGCACGGGTCGCGGCGCAACGACCAGAACGCGGTGACCGCGCTGGTCACGTCACTGGCGCGGATCGCGGCGTTCGAACACCCCGTGCGGCTCACGCCGACCGTCGAGGCGTTCCTCGTGGGCGCGGGCAAGGCACTGGGGGTGGAGGTCGACCTGGACGACGTCGACGGCACGCTGACCCGCCTCGGGCCCGCCGCGAAACTGGCCGAGAACACCGTGCGCTGCTCGGCCACCCCGACGATGCTGCAGGCCGGGTACAAGGTCAACGTCATCCCCGGCACCGCCACCGCACAGCTCGACGTCCGCACGCTGCCCGGCACCGTCGACGAACTCGCCGCCACCATCGACTCGCTGCTCTCGCCCGGCGTGACCCGCGAGGTCCTCGAGCACCAGCCGCCCGTCGAGGCACCCGTCGACACGGCGTGGTTCGCCGCCATGGCCGACGCCCTGCGCGACGAGGACCCCGCCGCGGCCGTCGTGCCGTACTGCCTGGGCGGCGGCACCGACGCCAAGGCGTTCAGCCAGCTCGGCATCCACTGCTACGGCTTCTCGCCGCTGCAACTGCCCGTGGGCTTCGACTACCGCGCGATGGCGCACGGCGTCGACGAACGCGTGCCCGTCGCCGGCCTGGAGTTCGGGGTGCGCGTCCTAGACCGGTTCCTGTCGAGCTGACCGCCGCTCGATGAGCTCCTGCACCGCGCTGGGCAGCGTCGTCTCGAAGTCGATCAGCTTCGCCCACGTCGGCGTCACCACGATCCGCACCATGCCGTCGTAGAGCGAGCGCACCTCGCGCTCCCACTCCACCCGCTGCTCCGGCGACATGTCGTAGCTGCCGTTCATCTGCAGGTACTCCTCCGGGATGCCCGCGACCTCGTCCAGCTCGACCGTGCCGCGGATCAGCAGGATCTTCGGCGGGTGCACCTCGGTGTCGATCGTCAGCGCCACGGTCGGGTTCGCCCGCAGCGCGTGCAGCTTCGGCGCGTTCGTCGAGGTGCACAGCACGATGTGCTCGCCGTTCCAGGTGTGCGCGATCGGAACCACGCGCGGCGTGCCGTCCTTGGCCACGTACGCCATCCGCAGCATGTCGCGGTGCAGCAGCTCCTTGCTGTACGGCCGGTTCAGAACCTCGGTGATCTCGCTCTGCGTCATCGTCGTCATGCCCAGGGGACGGAGCCGTGACGACGTTCTCGACATCCCCGCCCAAGATTTTTTCTACCGGGGTGGCAGCGGCAGCTCCACCGCGGGCAGACCGTCGATGCTCGCGATGTTGTAGGGCTTCTTGTTCGTGTACTCGCGGAACTCCTCGTCGCTCTTGCGGGCGAAGTAGTCCGCGTGCAGGTCCCGCTCCGAGCGGTAGTCCATGAACGGCACCGCGAACCCGCAGGTGTCGCTGACCAGCTCGGCGGTCACCACGATCACCGCCCGCAGCGCCGGCCCGTCCGCCTCCCCGAACCCCGCCACCAGCTCGGCGAAACGCGGGTCGTCGCGGAACACCGGCTCACCGCGGCCGTGCACGCGCACGATGTTCGGCGGCCCCTCGAACGCACACCACATCAACGTGATGCGCCCGTTCTCCCGCAGATGCGCGATAGTCTCGGCGTGACTGCCGCCGAAGTCGAGGTAGGCCACGGTGCGGTCGTCCAGGATCCGCAGCGTGCCCTGCCGGCCCTTGGGCGAGAGGTTGACGTGCCCGTCACCCGCCAGCGGAGCACTCGCCACGAAGAACACCTTCTGGTTCTCGATGAACTCCTGCAGCCGCGGCTCGATCCGCTCGTATTCCTTACCCATGCGAAGCAGTATCGATCGCCTCGCGGAACCTGTCAGCCACCTTTCCCAGGTGGTGAACGAGCTCCGGCGGCCCGTCGACGGAGAACCCGCACCCCAGCATGCCCAGGTACACCGCCAGCATCTCCACCGTGTCCGCGCCCGCCGTCAACCGGCACGACGACTCGCCCGTCGCCTCCACCAGCGCCGCCGGGACCTTCGCCGCCACCTCCGCGGCCGGCGCGTGGACCGTCACCGTCGCCCGGAACCGCCACGCCGCCGTCGCCAGCCCCTTCGCCAGATGCGCCTCCAGATCCGGCAGGGCACGCGGGGTGAACCTCGGGCCGGTCGGCACGCGCGGACGCACCCGGTCGGCCCGGAACGTGCGCCAGTCCTGCCTGCCGACGTCCCACCCGACCAGGTACCAGCGGCCCCGGATGTGCACGAGCCGGTACGGCTCCACCTCGCGGCGGTCCTGCTCGCCGTCGAACTTCACGTAGTCGAACCGCAGCCGCTCCCGGGCCCGGCAGGCGTTGACGATCTGCACCGTCACCTCGGCGTCGAGCTCCGAGGCCGTGCCGACCGTGTACTCCTGCAACGAGCTGACCCGATGCCGCAGCCTGCTCGGCAGCACCTGCTCGAGCTTGCGCAGCGCCCGGTCCGCTGTCTCGGAGTCCTGCGTGCTCAGACTCAGCGCGACCGCCACCGCCTCGTCGTCATCGAGCAGCAACGGCGGCAGCTTCGCCCCCGCGCCCAGCCGGTACCCGCCGGCCACACCGGACGTCGCGTGCACCGGATAGCCCAGGTTGCGCAGCCGCTCCACGTCGTTGCGCACGGTCCGCGTCGTCACCTCGAGCCGTCGCGCCAGCTCCGGACCGGTCCAGTCGCGGGCGGCCTGCAACAACGACAGCAGCTTCAGCAACCGCGCCGACGTCTCCAGCATGCGCACCATCCTCGCCGCGATCGAGGAACGAACCGTTCCGCGATCGCGGCGAGGATGGCATCCATGAACCCATTCCGCGTGGACATCCCCGACGCCGACCTCGCCGACCTGCGCCACCGCCTCGCCGCGACGCGCTGGCCCGCCCAGTCCGGCACCGGCGGCTGGACCAGAGGCGTCCCCGTCGCCGAGCTGCAGGCCCTGGCCGCCTACTGGGCCGACGACTTCGACTGGCGCGCGATCGAGGCCGGCCTCAACGCCTTCCCGCAGTTCGTCACCGAGATCGACGGCCAGCCGATCCACTTCGTCCACGTCCGCAGCGCCCGCGAGGACGCCCTGCCGCTGCTGCTCATCCACGGCTGGCCCTCGACGTTCGCCGACTTCACCGCCGTGATCGCCGAACTCGCCCGCGACCACCACGTCGTCGTGCCGTCCATCCCCGGCTTCGGCTTCTCCACCCCGGTCACCGGCGCCTGGGACGTCTCCCGCACCGCCGCCGCGTTCACCACCCTGATGGACAGCCTCGGCTACGGCCGCTACGGCATCCAGTCCGGCGACGTCGGCGCGGGCATCGCCGGCGCCATGAGCCGCCTGACCCCGGCCGTGGCCGCGCTGCACGTCAACGGCCCCAGCTCCCACCCGTTCGGCGGCCCGCTGCCGCTCGACGGCCTGACCGGCGTCGAACTCGTGCGCGCCGAACGGTTCAACGACGCCGTCGCCACCGGTCTGGGCTACCTGCAGCTGATGTCCACCAAGCCCTGGACGATCGGCTTCTCCCTGACCGACTCACCAGCCGGCCTGCTGGCGTGGATCTTCGAGAAGTTCCAGGCCTGGAGCACGGAGGTCGACCGCGACGCCCTGCTCACCGCCGTGTCGATCCACTGGTTCACCGGCACCGGCGCCACCTCGGCCGAGTTCGTCTACGAGTCGATGAACGCGCCCGGCACCTGGGCGGCCGCGACCGCGCCCACCGGGTTCGCGACCTTCGGCGCCGACAACGGCATCCGCTCGCTGCTCGACCCCGGCCACGAGGTCGAGCACTGGACCGAGTACGACCGCGGCGGCCACTTCCCGGCCTCCGAGGTGCCCGACCTGTACGTGGCCGACGTCCGCGAGTACTTCTCGGCCTACCAGCAGGCCGAGTTCCACTGACCGATCACGCCTGGCCCGAGGCCTTGCGCGCCTCCAGCTCGACGCGGTCCCAGTGGGCCTGCCAGTCCTGCTGCGGCAGGTTCGAGTTGTTCGCGCGCAGGCCCGCGACCCCGTCGAGTCCCTCGCGCAGGATGTCGGCGTGCCCGGCGTGCCGGTTGACCTCGGCGATCTCGTGGACGAGCAGCAGGTGCAGCGTCACGTACTTGCGCTCCTCCGGCCACCACGGCACCACACCGGGCGCGTCGAGCGGCAGTTCCTCGATGCTGGTGTCGGCGAAGGCCGTCGCCCGCGCGAACAACGCCAGCACGTCCTCACGGGACTCCTCCGCCGTGGCGAACATGTCCGAGTTCGGGTCCGCGTCGACGTCGAACGGCAGCTTCTCGGGGAACGGCCGGCCCAGGCAGTCACCGAAGTAGCCCGCCTCGACCCCGGCCAGGTGCTTGACCAGGCCCAGCAGGTTCGTACCCGTCGGCGTCAACGGGCGGCGCACGTCGTACTCCGACAGGCCGTCGAGCTTCCACAGCAACGCCTCACGGGCGACCTTCAGATAGCGGTGCAGGTCGGCTTTCGGATCAGAGGCCATGCCCCTCACCCTCGCAGAGTCGCGTCGGCGGTGGCGGCGATTTCCTCCAGCCGGGCGCGGTGCCCGTCCCACCACCCGGCGGGCACCGGCGGCATGTTCGTGTTGCCGTCCTGCATGCCCGTCGCGCCGTCGATCAGCTCCCGCACCACGTCCGCGTGCCCGGCGTGCCGGTGCAGCTCGATCGACACCTGCACCAGGACCTGCCGCAACGTCACCTCCCGCCGCCCCTCCGACCACCACGACACCCGGCCCGGCGCGTCCAGAGGCAGCGCGGCGATCGTCGCGTCGGCGAACTCCCGCACCCGCCCGTAGAAGGCGACGACCGAGTTCCGCGACTCGCCGGTGTCGGCGAACATGTCCGACGCGGGCAGGGCGTCCGCCGTCGACCAGAGCGGCGGGTCGGGGAACGGCCGGTCGAACACGCGCCCGAAGTAGTTGAGCTCCACCCCGGCCGCGTGCTTCACCAGCCCCAGCAGATTGGTGCCCGTCGGCGTCAACGGGCGGCGCGCGTCGTACTCCGACAGGCCGTCGAGCTTCCACAGCAACGCCTCACGCGCCGCGGTCAGATACCGGTGCAGCAGAGCTTTTTCATCCACACGGCCCATCTCACCAGGTAACCCCATACGGATGGCGGGATGACAGCGTGCCTTCACACGCACTACACATTGCGGAGCCATGTCCCTGCCGTGGTACGAAAGGGTTGCCCTGCATGCGAAAGAGCCATCTCAGACCCCTGATCGGGGTCACCGTCGCCGCGAGCGTCGTGTTCGCCATGGGAGGCGTGCCCACCGGCGCGGCCCCCGGTGCCGAGGAAACGTCGACGAACTACCAGGTCAGCAACGTTCGCAGCGCTGAGCAGCGCAGCAAGCTCGCCAAGTCCGGTGCCGCGATCGACTCGGTCGAGGAGCACGGCATCGTCGTGATCACCGCGACCGCGCGCGAGGCGAAGAGCCTGAAGGCACAGGGGTTCGAGGTCACCGAGCTGCCCAAGCGGATGGAGGCGAACGCGGCGGTCGGGCCGTTCGACTTCCCCGCGGCGGACTCGAAATACCACAACTACGCCGAGATGACGACGGAGATCAACAACGCCGTCGCCGCGTACCCGAACCTGATCAGCAAGCAGGTCATCGGCAAGTCCTACGAGAACCGCGACATCGTCGCCCTCAAGATCAGCGACAACGTCGGCGTCGACGAGAACGAGCCGGAGGTGCTGTTCACGCACCACCAGCACGCCCGTGAGCACCTCACCGTCGAGATGGCGCTGTACCTGGTCAACCAGTTCACGACCCAGTACGCGTCCGACGCGCGCATCAAGGGCCTCGTGGACACCCGCGAGATCTGGATCATCCCGGACGTCAACCCCGACGGCGGCGAGTACGACATCGCGACCGGCAGCTACCGGTCCTGGCGCAAGAACCGGCAGCCCAACGCCGGTTCGTCCAACGTCGGCACCGACCTCAACCGCAACTGGGACTACAAGTGGGGCTGCTGCGGCGGTTCCAGCGGCAGCACCGGTTCCGAGACCTACCGCGGCCCGAGCGCGGCGTCCGCGCCCGAGGTCAAGGTCGTGTCCGACTTCGTGCGCGGCCGCAACGTCGGTGGCAAGCAGCAGATCGGCGCGTCCATCGACTTCCACACCTACAGCGAGCTCATCCTGTGGCCGTGGGGCTGGACCTACGACGACGTCGCGCCCGGCCTGACCCAGGACCAGCGCGACACGTTCGCCACCATCGGCCAGTCCATGGCGCAGAGCAACGGCTACACGCCCGAGCAGTCCAGCGACCTGTACATCACCGACGGTTCGATCCCCGACTGGCTGTGGGGCACGCAGGGCATCTTCGCCTACACCTTCGAGATGTACCCCGGCAGCGCCGGCGGCGGCGGCTTCTACCCGCCCGACGAGGTCATCCCGGCGCAGACCTCCCGCAACAAGGAGGCCGTGCTGCAGCTGCTGGAACGCGCCGACTGCCCGTACGAGGCCATCGGCAAGGAAGCGCAGTACTGCGGCGTCACCCCGCCCGGCCCGGGCAAGTTCTTCGAGAACGCCGCGGACTTCCAGATCGGGGACAACACCACGATCAACTCCCCGATCACGGTGTCCGAGGTGACCGGCAACGCGCCGTCGACCCTCAAGGTCGCGGTGGACATCAAGCACACCTACCAGGGCGACCTGAAGGTGGACCTGGTGGCACCGGACGGCACCGTCTACGTCCTGCACAACCGCGCGGGCGGCGGCACGGACAACATCAACACCACCTACACCGTCAACGCCTCCAGCGAGGTCGCCAACGGCACCTGGCAGCTGAGGGTCAACGACAACGCCAACCAGGACACCGGGTTCCTCGACAAGTGGAGCCTGCAGTTCTAGTGCGGTGAGTCAGGGCGCCGGTACGCCGGCGCCCTGACGCCCGTAGTCCTTCACGTGCATCGAGTCGTGCATTCGCACGCCCTTCGAGTTCAGCTTCGCCAGCGGCCGCACCGCCCACGACGGCAACGACGTCAGCAACTGCGCGCCTCGAACGAGCGCCGTCACCCCCAGTCGCGTGGACGGGATCAACGTCTTCGCCACACCGAGCGCGAACGCCCTGCTGCGGTGCACGATGTCGCGCATCTCGTTCTCGTACCGCGCGAACGCGGCCTCGTGGTCCGAACCTGTTGAGAGTTCGCCCGCCAGCACGTACGCGCCCAGCACCGCGAGACTCGTGCTGCCACCGACCGCCGGACCGGGGCAGTAGGCCGCGTCGCCGACCAGCGCCACCCGCCCGCGCGACCACGTGTCCTCGCGCAGCTGGGTGATCGAGTCGAAGTAGAACGCCCCGCCGTCCAGTCGCTCCAGCCACGAGTCGACCTCGGGGTGCATCCCCGCGAACGCCTCCCGCAGCAGCTGCTTCTGCCGCGCCACGTCCCGGTGGTGGTAGGAGAGTTCGGGCGAGCGGAACAGGAACACCGCGCGTGCGTCGTCCAGGTGCCGTGCGCCGTACACCGCCGCCGTACGTCCAGGCCCGATGTGCCCGGTCATCTCACCCGGCAGGCCCAATTCCTTCGGCACGGACAACACGGCCAGGTACGCGCCCACGAACGTCTTCTCGACTTCACCGAACACGAGCCGACGCACGTTCGAATGCAGCCCGTCCGCGCCGATGACCAGGTCGAACCGCCTCGGCGCACCGGTCTCGAAGCTCACCTCGTCACCGATGGACGTGATCGAGTCGCCGAACACGTACTCGACGTCGGCGCGCGTGGCGTCGTAGTAGATCTCGCTCAGGTCGTCGCGCATGACCTCCACGTGCCGGTCCGACGCGGCCGCGAACAGCTTCGTCACGTCGGCGCTGATCGGCTTGCGCGTGCCCTCCCGCAGGTACGTCAGCCGCGTGGTCCCGGTCGCCAGCGCCTCGATGCGCGGCAGCACCCCCATGCGTTCGGAGATGTCCATCGCCGGCTTGAACAGGTCCACCGCGTGCCCGCCGGTCTTGCGCAGCACCGGCGACCGCTCGACCACCGTCACCTCGTGCCCGTACCGCGTGAGCCAGTACGCCAGCACCGGACCAGCGACACTCGCCCCGGAAACGAGAACTCGCACGTCAACGCTCCTTACTTAACGGTCGGTAAGTGAACTGGCGCGAGCCTACACCCGCGACTTACCGATCGTTAAGTAAGATTCGGCGCGTGGCCAAGTCCGACACCAAGCAGCGGATCCTGCAGACCGCGCGGGAGCTGTTCGCTTCCCAGGGCGTGCAGCAGACCAGCCTGCAGGAGATCGCCGACCGCCTCGGCATCACCAAACCCGCGCTCTACTACCACTTCGCCTCACGCGAAGAGCTCATCCGCAGCATCGTCACCCCGCTGCTCGACGACGGCGAGGGGTTCCTCGCGCGCATGGAACAACGCCACGACGTGGCGGCGGTCGAGCTGATCGAGGGCTTCTTCGACTTCCACCACCGCCACCGCAAGGACATGATGCTGCTGCTCACCGAGCTGACCACGCTCGCGGAGCTGGGCCTGATCGACGTCGTGCTGTCCTGGCGCGCCCGGCTCACCCACCTCGTGTTCGGGCCGGAGGCGACGCTGGAACAGCAGACCAGGGCGGTGCTGGCGTTCGGCGGCATGCAGGACTGCACCATGCAGTTCCCCGACACCCCCGTCGACGAGCTGCGCGCGGCGACCGTCGCGGCCGCCCGCGCGGCCCTGGGCGTCTAGACCTTCTCCGTCGCGGGCTCCACGTCGCGGTTCGCCCGGTGCTGCTGGATCGAGTAGGCCAGCGCCGCCGCCCACACCACGTAGATCAGGCCGTAGATCGGCCACTTCACCGCGTCGCTCGCGTCGATCCAGTCGCTGCGCAGCAACGTGCGGACGTTGGTCAGGATGATCACGCCACCGACCGCGGAGCCGAGCACGCGCGGCGGGATGTGCCGCACCAGCCAGGCCGCGACCGGCGCGGCGATCAGGCCACCGGCCAGCAGCGCGAGCACCCACGTGAAGTTGACGCCCTCGTTGCCGATGCCCACGAAGAACCCGACGCTCGCGGCCACCGCGACGAGGAACTCGCTGGTGTCGATCGACCCGATCGTCTTGCGCGGCTCCAACCGGCCGCTGGCGAGGATCGCGGGCGTGCCGACCGGGCCCCAGCCACCGCCGCCGGTCGAGTCCACGAACCCGGCCACCAGGCCCAGCGGGGCCAGGAACCTCTTGCGCAGCGGCTTGCCCAGGTTCGTGCGCGGCAGCCCGAACGTCGTGAACCGGATCAGCACGTACAGACCCAGCACCAGCAGCACCAGCGACATCACCGGCGCGGCCACCTCGGTGGACAGGCTCGACAGGAACGTCGCCCCGGCGAACGCGCCCACGGCACCCGGGATGCCGATCTTCGCGACGACCTTCCAGTCCACGTTGCCGAACCGCCAGTGCGAGAACCCGGACGCCAGCGTCGTGCCGATCTCGGCCAGGTGCACCGTCGCCGACGCCGCGGCGGGGTTGGTGCCGATCGCGAGCAACAGGGTCGTCGAGGTCACGCCGTACGCCATGCCGAGGCTGCCGTCGACGAGCTGCGCGCCGAGGCCCACCAGCGCGAGGAGGATCAGTTGTCGCATGCCGGCCGTCCAATCAGTCGGGTCACACGCCATGATCCGGACGTCGGCAAGATCGGCCAACGGCGCCCACATGCCGGAACCCTTGGTGGCCAAGGGGTTGCCGATTCGCCCCGACGCGGCTAAAAGCCGCCGTTCGGTCGCTGTCGTCCAGCGTTCATGTGGACGAACATCACGCGATGGCCTTGCCAGGGAGCGCGATCACCCACCTGCGCGCCGCCATAGGATTCGGCTACACCTTCGTGCTCACGCTGCTGTCCGCAGTGGCGTCCGCGCGGCTCGCTGACCAGATGAGAACGGACTCTCGAAACCGCGTTCGGCTCGGCTGAGCGCGGGGTAGGGTCCGGACACCGATACACCGCCGGGAGAGACATGCGCGCCGTCGAGATCAGACCTGGGGTCCGGATCCGCTGGGTCGAAGTGCCGGGCGCCTCGCCCGCACGCGTCTACCTGCACGGACTGGGCGCCTCGTCGGCTCCCTACTACGCAGAAGCCGTCGCGCACCCGCTGCTGGCAGGGCGCCGCAGCCTGATGATGGACCTGCTCGGGTTCGGCATCAGCGACCGGCCCAGCGGCTTCGCCTACTCACTGGAAGGCCACGCCGACGCCCTCGCCGTGGCACTGGCCAAGATCGGGCTGCGCCGCAGCGAGATCATCGGCCACAGCATGGGCGGCGCCGTCGCCATCGTGCTCGCCGCGCGCCACCCCGAGATGGTGCGTTCCCTCGTGCTCGTCGACCCCCACATCGACCCGCACACCCCCTCGCTCGGCGCACCCGGCAGCCGGGGCATCGCCGCCTACGGGGAAGCCGACTTCCTGAGCCACGGCTTCGACCGCGTGCTGCGCGACGTCGGCCCGCACTGGGCCGCCACCATGCGCATGGCCGGCCGCGAAGCCCTCTACCGCAGCGCCGTCGACCTCGTCCGCGGCACCTCGCCCACGATGCGCAAGTTGTTGCTGGAACTGGAGATCCCGCGCGTCTTCCTGCACCCCGAGGACGCACCGCCCAGCGGCGGCCGCGAGCTCGCCGCGTCCGGTGTCCAGCTCGTCTCCGTGCCGAACACCGGCCACAACATCATGATCGACAACGTCGAGGGCTTCGCGCGCGCCGTCGCCCAGCAGCGCCTGTCGGTCTAGGGCGCGTCCGTCGGTCAGGCCCGGATCAGGTCTGCCGAGACCTGCCACAGGCGGTGTGCGACGGCCGGGTCCAGTGCCCATGCCTTCACCCCGTGCGGGTGGTCGGCAAGCGCGGAGTCGTCCGGCACCGTGTACGCCTCCTGGCCGTCATCGAGGTAATGGCCGCCTGTGCGAGCGAACTGCGGCGCCACCGCGGCGACGACGCTCGTCGCCGCGCCCTGCTCCACCGTCTTGTAGGTGAAGATGCCCGCGGCTTCGGCCGCGTCCAGCGATGCCTTCTGCTGTGGGGTGAAGTTGCGCTGCAGCCCGGTTGCGACGCCGCCGGGGTTGACGGTGTTCGTGTAGATCCCGTCGCCGGCCCAGCGGCGGGTCGCTTCCACCGAGAAGAGCGAGTTGGCCGTCTTCGACTGCGCGTAGGCGATCTGCGGGTCATACGGGCGGCGCTCGAAATGCAGGTCGTCGAAGTCGATGCCGGCGCGCATGTGCGCGGTCGAGCTGACCGAGACGATCCGCGTCTCGCCGCGTTGCGCCGCGCCGAGGGCCAGCGCCCGGTGCAGACCGGTGGCCAGGGCGAAATGACCGAGGTGGTTGGTCGCGAACTGCAGCTCCCAGCCTTGCGGGGTGCGGTCCAGTCCTGCGGTGACGACGCCCGCGTTGTTCACCAGCAGGTGAAGCGGTCCGTCCCAGCCCTCGACGAACCGGCGAACGGAGCCCAGATCAGCGAGGTCGAGCCGGGCGCCGGCAGCCGTGGTGGACGGGGTGCGGACAGCGAGTGTCACCTCCGCGCCGGCGGCGATCAGGGCGCGGGCGGTTTCAGCGCCGATGCCCGACGATGCCCCGGTCACGATCGCGCGGACGCCGTGGAGGTCCATGCCGGCGAGAACCTCGTCGGCGGTGCTGGCCGCGGTGAACGGCGTGGTGATCAGTTTGCTCGTGGCCATGCATCGACTATACAAACTAGACGGAACTTGTAAAGCGTGCTCAGCCCCAGTAGGGTCGCCGTGTGGTCGCCTCCGAACCTTCGAACGTCGCCGACACCGCCAGGCGGGATGCGGTGCTCGAGTCCGCGCTGCTGACGTTCGCCCGGCACGGTTACCGCAAGACCTCGATGGACGAGGTGGCCAGAGCGGCCCAGATCTCGCGCCCCGGTCTGTACTTCCTGTTCTCGTCCAAGCAGGACCTGTTCCGCGCCGCGGTCACCCGAGCGCTCGAAGAGGACCTCGTCGCGGTGGAGAAGATCCTCACCGACAGCGCAGAACCGCTGCGGGACAGGCTGATCGGCGCGTTCGACCAGTGGGCGGGCCGCTACGTGGGGCCGATGAGCAAAGACGTCCCCGAGGTGATCGAACAGAACCCCGACCTCCTCGGGCCGATCATCCACACAGCACCGAAGCGGTTCGAGGAGCTCGTCCTGACGGCATTGGGCGGAGCGGCCGAGACGGACGTCGCGCAGACGTTGATCAGCGCGTCCATCGGCGTGAAGCACCAGGTCGAGAGCCGGGAGTCGTACGTGTCCCGCATGACCACCGCGATCAGGCTCCTCGTTCCATCAGGGCGCGTCTAGTCCAGCTCGCGGCCGATCGCGCCGGCCAGCAGGTCCCGCGCGCGGTGCAGGGTGAGCGAGCCGCTGTGCCAGCGCTCGCTCAAGCCCTCGACCATCGCGGTGAGCCGTTCGGCTGCCGCCGCCGCGTCGAGGGCCGGATTCGCCTGGCGGACAAGGGTTTCGACGTCGGAGTTCCACGCCTCGGTGGCCGCGCGCAACGTGGCGCGCAGCTCCGGTTCGAACGCCGCGCTGGCCCGCAGCTCACCCCACGCGACGCTCGTCTCCCGCACGACCGAGTCGTCCTGCAGTTCGGCCAGCAGCATCTGCTCGACCTGCGCGCGCGGATCATCGGACTCCACGCCGCCGGTGTAGGACCGCGCCCGGTCGTTCACGTGCTCCAGCGCGGCCCGCAGGATCCCGGCGCGGTCCTTGAAGTGGTAGTAGATCAACGCCGTGGACACCCCGGCCTGCGCCGCGAGCTTCTCGACCCGCAACCCGCGCACGCCGTCCTGCGCGATCACCCGCACCGCGGCCTCGAGCATCTGGGTCCTGCGCTCCGACAAGACGACGTCCTTCCTAGCTGGGTTCCTGCTGCGTGGTGCAGTGGACACCACCACCGCCCGACGCGATGCCGTCGATGTTGATCTGCACCACCGTACGTCCGGGAAACAACCGCTCGAGCGTCGCCTTCGCCGCGGCGTCGGCCCGCCGGTCACCGAACTCCGGCCCGATCACCGCGCCGTTGCAGACGTAGAAGTTGATGTACCCGGCCGCGAAGTCCTCGTCACGCACCCGCACCGTCTCCGGCCCCTCCAGCACCTCGACCCGCAACGGCCGTCCTGCCGCGTCGTTGGCTGCCCTGAGGATCTCCAGGTGGCGGCGCGTCACGTCGTAGTCGAACGACTCGGGGTCGTTGTCCAGCCCCGCCACCACCACACCCGGCCCGGCGAACCGCGCGTAGAAATCGGTGTGCCCGTCGGTGATGTCGCGCCCGGCGATGCCCGGCAGCCAGATCACCTTCCGGATCCCGAGCAGGTGAGCGAGCTCCTGCTCGACGTCGGTCTTCTTCCAACCCCGGTTGCGGTTGCCATTGAGCACGCAGCTCTCGGTGATGATCGCCGTGCCCTCACCGTCGACCTCCAGCGCGCCACCCTCGAGCACCAGATCCGTGCGCACCCGCTCCGCACCGGCCTGGCCGGCGACGAACCCCGCCACCCGCGCGTCGCGGCGATGCTCCTGCTTGCCACCCCAGCCGTTGAAGTTGAAGTCGACCGCGCCACCGCCGCGCACGAACACCGGACCGGTGTCCCGCATCCACAGGTCGTCGAGCTCCGCGGTCACCAGCTCGACACCCGGCATCAGCGACCGCGCCAGCTCCAGGTCTTCGGCCCGCACCAGCATCGACACCGGCTCGAAGCGCGCGATCGTGGTCGCGATCGTCGCCTGGTCACGACGCACCTGGGGCAGCAGGTCCCGGCCCCAGATCCGGTCGCTGGCCGCGAACGCCATCCACGTCCGCCGATGCGGCTCGCCCTCCTCGGGCATCACCCACGACTTCTCCCCGGCCCCACTCGTGGTGGCACCACCGGTCTCGCTCCCGCAGCCGACGAGCAGACCGCTGATGGCCGCTGCCGCCGACTGCACGAAGTTGCGCCTGTTCATGCCTCCACGGTAAACCTGACTGAAATTTCAGTCAAACCGAAACCGCTGGTAGCAGCCGTGAAGGTGCATACAGAGGTCAGCGACGCCGGGAAGGTTCCGGCGTCCAGTGCGACGGCCGGGAGAGCGCATCGGGGAGCTTCGTCTTCGCGTTGCCGCGCGCGGCGTTGACCTGCGGCTGGGTCAGGAACAGGCACGTGCTCAGATCGGTGCCCGAAAGCTCCGCGCCCCGCAGGTCGGCGCCGATCATGTCCGCCCGTGACAGGTCGGAGTTCGTGAGATCCGCGCCGATCAGGTACGCGCCGCGGAAGTCCGCGCTGCTCAGGTTCTTGTTCCGCAGCCGCGCGCCGATCAGGTCCGCGCCCCGGTAGGACTTGGCGCTGGACCGCAGCCGTTCGCTGGTGCGCAGCAGCAGGACGTTGACCTTCGCCCGGATCTCCGCGACGTCGAGCGCCAGGACCTCGTCCGGTGCGGCAACGGTGTGCCGTTCGACCTCGGCGAACGCGGCGGCCAGGTCGTCGTGCGGGTCGAGACGGGCGGCCTCGGCGAGGTACCAGAGCAGTTCGTGCAACTGCCGGACCACGGGGAACACCACGAACATCTTCTCGCGCTCGGCGACGCGCCAGTCGACGCCGGCGAACACCGTCTGCGACACCCGCTGGCCGGCGCCGAAGCAGTCGTAGACCGTGCAGCCGGCATAACCCTTGGGCCGCAACTGGTCGTGGATGCCGCACCGGTGATCGGCCAGCAGGTTCCGGCACGGCGTGCCCGCGTCCTTGGTGGCCGCGAAGTCCGCCGACTTCGCGAACGGCAGCGCGACGCAGCACAACCCGAAGCAGTTGGCGCAGTCGCCTTTCAGCTCTTCCATCGCCTGGTCAGCCTACTGGGTCCCCGGTGAGCAACCGGACCTCCGCGGTCACGGCCACCGCGTCCGCCGGACGCGTGCCCCGGTCGCGGTAGCGGAACAGCAGCCGCCGGATCGACGCGCCGATCTCCGTCATCTCCTGCGGCGTCACGTGGATGAGCGCGCTGAACGACTCGTCCGGCGCAGGCTCGTCCTCGGTCTCCCACCGCAGCTGCCACGGCCGTGCCTTGCCGCCCTGGTGCGGCGCCTCCTCGATCAACCCCAACTCGGCGAGCCGGCGCAGGTGGAACGAGCACAACCCGGAGCTCTGCCCGAGCCGTGCGGCGGCCTGGGTGGAGGTCAGCGTTCCGTGCTCGGCCAGCAGGTCCAGCAAGGCGATGCGCACGGGATGGTCCGGAAGCGGCCGTCGAGACATGAACGCACCCTACCGAATGCTTTGCAAAGACTGCTACTTTGCAAAGCATGTCCGAGATCCACCGAGGCGCACCGCGCCGCATCACCGTCGTCGGCGAAGAGATCCTGACCCGCCGCTGCCGCGAGGCCACCGAGTTCGGCACACCGGAGCTCGCCCGGCTGATCGAGGACATGTTCGCCACCAATCACGTAGCCGAGGGCGCCGCCATCGCCGCGAACCAGGTCGGCGTCGACCTGCAGCTGTTCGTGTGGGACATGCGCGACGAACGGGGCACCCGCCACACCGGCCACGTCCTCAACCCCGTGCTCGACGACCTCCCCGCCAACCAGCGCACGTTGCTCGAGGAACCAGAAGGCTGCCTGTCCGTGCCGGGCCCGTACCGCGTGGTCGCCCGCCCCGACCGCGCCGTCGTGCGCGGCCAGGACCAGGACGGCGCCCCGATCGTGGTCGAGGGCAGGGGCTACTTCGCCCGCTGCCTGCAACACGAGACCGACCACCTGCACGGCAGGCTCTACCTGGACCGCCTCACCCAGCGCGAACGCAAGTCCGCACTGCGCGAGATGGCCGCCTCTCAGGACGAGGTCTTCGCCCGCCGCGCCGCCCGAAGCTCCTCCGCCGCCTCGTCCAGCTGACGCTCGGCCCGTTCAGCGCGCGTCAACGTCTGAGCACGCGCGTCCTCCACGACGGCGAGCGTCTGCCTCACCGCCGCCACCTGTTCCGCGCTCTCCTGCCGGACCTGCGCGAACCGCGTCTCGAACTCCGCGCGTGACCGCTCCAACTCCGTGCGGGCGTCCGCCGCGGCCTGCTCGGCCCGTTCCGCGCGCACCAGCGCCTGGTCACGAGCCTTGGCAGCCCGGCTGACGGTCTCCGTTGCCTCGGTGCGCGCCTTCTCCACCTGCGCCGCCGCGTCACCGCGCACCTGGTCAGCGGCCTGACTAGCGGCGAGCACGTCGGCCTTGGCCTGCTGCACCAGCGCCTGCGCCTCCGCGCGAGCCCGGTCCACCTCGCCCTGCGCCTCGGCACGAACCCGCTCGACCTCGGCCTGGGCTTCGGCGCGTGCCTGTTCGATCTCCTTGGCCGCCTGCCGCCGAGCCTGCTCGGCGTGCTTCACCGCGTCGGCCTTGGCCTGCTCCGCCTCGCCCCGGATCTCCTCGATCAGCGCCGCCGCCTGCACCCGAACCTCGGCGACCTCCGCCTCGGCCCGCTCACCGGCAGCCCGCGCGGCCTCCCGGGCCTCGTCCCGTTCCGTCACGGCGGTGTCCACGGCGTCGTCGGCTTCCTCCGCCGCCCGGACCGCCTGCTCGGTGGTCTCCTCAGCTGCCTTGCGCGCCCGTTCCGCGTCGTGCCGGCGACGTTCGGCGGAGGCCAGTTCGGACTGCGCCTCCGCGACCCGCCGCGCGGCCTCGGCCTCGGCGGCCTGGATCTGACTCTCGGCGACGCTGGGGTCCGCCATGGCGTTCAGCTCGCCGACGGCCCGCCCGAGGGTCTGCGTCATCTGCTCCGACAGCACCCGGAACCGGTCGAGAAGCTCTTCAGCTCTGATCTTGGCGGTACCGGAGACCCTCGGGAGATTCGTCACGGTGACGACCTCCAGGTTTTGCTCGGGGGTTTCCGCCAGCCGCTGCCGCTCCCGCCACGCCCTCCAGCGCGTGTGCTCGGGCAGGTCGCAGTACTCCGAAGGCCTGCCGGGCCCGCCACCTCGAAAAACGGGGCGCTCACAGCCGGGAAAGTTACAGCTCGTCTCCACGGCAATATCGTAGCAGAATAACGTGTGCACTAACGTTAACCAACGCAACGCTACTCAATTGGGCATGAGAAGTCTGGCCGCCGATAAGTGAACATTATCGGCGGCCAGGATCCGACGGGATTGGATCGCGGACGGGACCGGCCCCGCTGGCTTCGCGATCTGATTCGCCCATGAAAAACTGGTAGGTGCCGCTTGTGGGGTCACGACGGCGGTCAGCACGTCCAGTCCAGTCGCCGACACCTACCTCGCTGCCCGCGGCCACCGGAGCCAGACTCACCCTGAACTCGGTCGGCAACGGCTCTGTGACCTTGGCTTTCTCGCCGACCGCCATCAACTTCTCGACCGACTGCGACCCGATCAACGCCTGCCTCAACAGCGGCACGCTGGTCGATGGAACCCAGGGCATCGTGATGACCATTCGGGTCGGTGCGAAGGCGACCTTCAACAAGGTGACCGTGGTGGTCGTCGCCGTGGTGGGTGCTTCGGCCGTGCTGCGGATCTCGCCCGCATAGATCAGCCGGTGCCGACCGCACGCAAGGTCGCGAGAACCAGCGCACGGGCGACGGTGACGACCTCGCTCAGCAGAACCTGCTCCCGGGGACCGTGGGCCAGCCGCACGTCACCGGGCCCGTACTGCAGAGTGGGGATCCCCGCACCCGCGTACAACCGCAGATCGCTGCCGTACGGAGCGCCCTGTTCGGCGGGACGCGAGGCTCGGGTGACGTTGGCGTGCGCGGTACCGACCAGCCCGGCGAGGGGGTGCCCCACCGGCAACCGGCCGCTGGCGAACTGTCCGCCAGGCCACGTCACGACGGCAGGGTGCGCCCGCAACCACGGGTCGTCCGCACAAGCCTCGGCCACGCACGCCTCAAGATCAGCGCGAGCACGAGCGGGGTCCTCCCCCAGCGCCACGCCCAGCCGCCCCTCGGCCACCAGCAGGTCCGGCACGCTGCTCGCCCAGTCCCCTGCCTGGACGGTGCCGACCGACAGCGGGTACGGGATCGGGTACGCCGACATGAGCGGGTCGGCGTCGACGTTGCGGCGCGTCTCCAGCCGGGCGAGTGCGGCGTGGATCGGCAGGTAGGCGTCGAAGGCGCTGACCCCGGCGTACCGGGTGCTGCCGTGCGTGGCCTGGCCGGGTACTTCGATGCGGAACGTGAGCGCACCACCGTTGGCGACCATCAAGGCGCCGCCGGTCGGTTCGGTGATGATGCACGCGTCGCCGGTGTGGCCACGCTGGAGCGTGCCGAACGCACCGAGTCCGCCGTCCTCCTCGCTGACCACGAAGTGCACGGCGACCTGGCCGCGCAACCGAGTCGCCCGGATCGCGGACACCGCGGCGAGGATCGCGACCACGCCCGCTTTCATGTCGCACGCGCCGCGCCCGTGCACGACGTCGCCCACCACCCGCGGGCGGAACGGATCCCCGTCCCACTGAGCCAGGTCACCGGGCGGGACGACGTCGACGTGCCCCTGCAGGATCAGCGTCGGACCATCGTTCTTCCCGGTACCTCCGACCAGGCCCCATGCCTCGGTGCGCGATGCCTCGCCGCCGGGGAAGTCCGCGTGGGCGCGCAGTTCGGGCAGGTTCATCGACCACAGGTCGACGTCCAGGTCCAGCTGTTCCAGGTGCCCGGCCAGCACGTGCTGCAACTCGGACTCGGCGGCGGTGCCGGTCACGCTCGGCACCGCGAGAAGGTCCAGCAGGAGCCGGCCGATCGCCGTCTCGTCCACGGCCGCCAGTGCGGCCGCCTCGACATCGTTGATGGTCACAGGCCGGAGGTTAGGGTCGCTCACCTGCGCAAACAATCGGCAGAAGCAGCGTTCGGCGGTGCATCCTTTGCAAAGAACAGGGCTCTGTGGCAATTCTTTGCGCATGGACGACATCGACCAGGCGATCATCCGGTGCGTGCTGCGCGACGCCCGTGCCACGTACGCGGAGATCGGCAAGGCGGCCGGACTGTCCCCGTCCGCCGCCAAGAGACGTCTCGACCGCCTGGTCGCCACCGGCGCGATCCGCGGCTTCAGCGCGTTGGTGGATCCGCAGGCGATGGCGTGGCACACCGAGGCGTTCGTGGAGGTGTACTGCAAGGGCAACCCGACGCCGGCCGAACTGACCAAGGCGCTGCACGACATTCCCGAGGTCATCGAGGCGTGCACGGTCTCCGGCGCCGCCGACGCGATGCTCTACATGCTCGCGAGGGACATCCCGCACCTGGAACAGGCCATCCAGCGCGTGCGCGCGACCGCACCCGTGGACCGCACCGAGAGCGCGATAGTGCTGTCGCGACTGCTGACCCGGCCACGTCTGTAGTGGTCAACTCCGGCCAAGACGCAGGTTCGCCTCGTCCGCGGCCGCGGTCATCCGGGCCAGGAACGTCGCGACGGTGCGGAGTTCGGCCGGCGGTGTCGTGTGCAGGACGTTCGCGATCTCGGCGCCGGCGAGGCCGAGGAACTCGCGGGCGCGATCCCGGGCGGCCGGCGTGGGGCGCAGGGTGACGCGGCGGCGGTCGGTGCTCTCCCGCGTGCGGTGGACGTGACCTGCGGCTTCGAGCCGGTTGAGCAGGATGGTGGTCGCGCCCGTCGTCATGCCGATCTGCCGGGACAGTCGCGCCGGGGACAGCGGGGCGTTCGTCTCGGCCGCCCAGATGATCTGGCCCAGCGCGTTGGCGTCGGCTCCCGGCAGTCGCATCCAGGTGGCGAGGTGCTGGTTGAGCTCACCGAAGTCGATCACCCAGTCGCGCAGGCGATGCATCACCTCGATCTGTGCCGGCGTCCAGTCCGCGGTCAGCGGATCGCTCTCTGTCATGCACGCGCCTTAGCTCCGAAGTAGCTTTGCAGCAAAGCTACTGACAGGGGAGTTTCAGATGGCTGCACGACACGCGGTGATCTCCGGTGCGAGCATCGCCGGCCTCTCGGCCGCGTTCTGGCTGCGGCGCACGGGATGGCAGGTGACCGTGCTGGAACGGGCCGCGGAGTTCCGCGACGGCGGGCAGAACGTCGACGTCCGCGGCGTCGGACGTGAGGTGCTCGCCAGGATGGAACTGGCCGAGGCCGTGAAGGCGCAGAACACCACCGAGACGGGCACGGTCTTCGTCGACACGAACGGCCGCGTGCTCGCCGAGCTGCCCTCCACCGGACCGGACAGCGCCACCGCCGAGTTCGAGGTCCTGCGCGGCGACTTCGCCCGCACGATCCTGGAGCACCTGCCGGAAGGTGTCGAGATCACCTACGGCGACACCATCACCGAGGTGGCCGACGGCGCCGACGCGGTCACCGTCACCACCGCCTCGGGCCGCGTCCTGAGCGCTGACCTGCTGGTTGTCGCCGAGGGAGTCCGCTCGGCCACCCGCGACAAGCTCTTCGGCGACCTGGTCGACCGCCGCGACCTCGGCATCTCCATGGTCTTCGGCACGATCCCGCGCACGGCCTCCGACGACAGCCGGTGGCGCTGGTACACCACCACGGAGGGACGTCAGGTCCACCTGCGCCCGGACAACCACGGCACCACCCGCGCCATGCTCGCCCACGCCCGATCCGCGGACGTCACCCGGCTCGATCGCGCGGACGCCCTGGCCGAGTTCCGGCACCACTTCGCCGACGCGGGCTGGGAGGCTCGTCGCGTGCTCGACGGGTTCGACACCTCCGCCGACGTCTACGTCGACCACCTCACCCAGATCCGCATGCCCGTGTGGCACCGCGGGCGGGTGTGCCTGACCGGTGACGCGGCCTGGTGCGTGACCCCGATGGGCGGAGGTGGCGCCTCGCTCGCGCTCGTGAGCGGATACGTGCTGGCAGCGTGCCTGTCCACGTCGGGAGACCGGCTCGAGGAAGGGCTCGCGGCCTACGACGAGTGGATGCGGCCGCTCGTCGACGACGTCCAGACCCTCCCGCGCTGGATCGTGCCGATCGCCTACCCCCGCACCCGGCTCGGGCTGGCCCTGCGCCGCCTGGCGGACAAGGCCATGACCTCGTCGCTGCTGTCTCCCCTGACGGCGAAGTTCACCCAGGTCGCCGACACCCCCAGGGCTCTTCCGCCCATCGGGGCGGCGCACTCCTAGGACTCGGTCGGACACGTGTGATCACTATCGTCGAGGCGTGACCTTCCCACTGGAGCCCACGCCGATCCACGTGTCCGACGAGGTCCTCGACGACCTGCGCGCCCGCCTCGCGCTGACCCGTTCACCGCTGGACGAGGGCAACGAGGACTGGTCCTACGGCGTTCCAGCGAGCTACCTGCGCGAACTGGTCGACCACTGGCGAGACGGCTTCGACTGGCGCCAGGCCGAGGCCGCCATCAACACCTACGAGCACTACGAGGTGACGGTCGCCGGCGTCCCGATCCACTTCATGCGCAAGCCCGGCCGCGGCGCGCGCCCGATCCCGTTGATCCTCACGCACGGCTGGCCGTGGACGTTCTGGCACTGGTCGAAGGTGGTCGACGCGCTCGCCGACGACTTCGAGGTCATCGTGCCGTCGTTGCCGGGCTTCGGTTTCCCCGGTCCGCTCACCGGCTTCCCGGACGTCAACTTCTGGAAGGTCGCCGACCTCTGGCACACCCTGATGACCGAGACCCTCGGCCACGAGAAGTACGCGGCCGGCGGCTGCGACATCGGCGGGATCATCTCCAGCCAGCTCGGCCACAAGTACGCCGACTCGTTGCACGGCATCCACATCGGCTCAGGGCTGCCGCTCGACTTCTTCACCGGCGACCGGGCCTGGGACTTCGCCCGCAACCGCCCGCTGCCCGACGACCCGGATGCCCGCGCCCGCACCATCGAACTCGACCACCGCTGGGCACCGCACCTCACCGCGCACATGCTGGACGGCGCGACCCTCGCCCACGGCCTGAGCGACTCGCCGGCGGGCCTGCTCGCCTGGCTGCTGGAACGCTGGAACTCGTGGAGCGACAACGGCGGCGACGTCGAGTCGGTCTTCACCAGGGACGACCTGCTCACCCACGCCACGATCTTCTGGGCGAACAACTCCATCGCCACGTCGATGCGCTACTACGCCAACGCCAACCGCTACCCGTGGACGCCGTCGCACGACCACAGGCCGGTCGTGCAGGCGCCGACCGGCCTCACCTTCGTCACCTACGAGAACCCGCCCGGCATCCACACCGCCGCCGAACGCGTTCAGGCGTTCAAGTCCGGACCGCTGGCCGGCTACTTCAACCACGTCAACGTGAACGCCCACGAGCACGGCGGCCACTTCATCCCGTGGGAGAACCCGGACGCGTGGGTCAGCGACCTGCGCCGCACGTTCAGCGCGCTACGGGGAAGTTGAAGTACGTGTCGGGGAACGGCTCGTCGTTGAGCGTGAAGTGCCACCACTCCTCGGCCAGGTTGCGGAACCCGGCGCCGACCATCGCCGACTTGAGCAGCTGCCGGTTCTCCCGCGCCTGCCCGGTCACGCGCGGGTCGTCGGTGTGCGAGAGCGTGTCGAAGCAGTCGTAGCCGGTGGCCATGTCGACGGTGTTGTCGGGGAACCGGTCGGGCGCGGCGCAGTCCACCAGCCGTTCGCCGGGCACGTACGGGCGTTGGTGCCGTGCGGGCAACTTCACGATGGTCAGGTCGAGCGTCGACCCGCGGCTGTGGCCAGACTTCTCGGCGATGTAGCCGTCCTCGAACAACCGCGTCTTGTCGACGCGCGGGTAGAACTCGGGCTTCATCCGCTGGTCAGCGAGGTCGCGGGCCCACCGCACGAAGTGGTCGACGGCGCGTTGCGGCCGGTAGCAGTCGTAGACCTTGAGCGTGTAGCCCTGTTTGAGCATCTCGCGCTGCACGGTCCGCAACGCCTTCGCGGCCTGCTTCGTGAGGATGCACAGGGGCGCGCGGTAGCCGTCGATGCGGGTGCCGACGAAGTTGTGCGCGGTGTAGTAGCGGATGTCGTGCTGGATGGTCGGGTCGACGTCGCGCAGCACGACGAACCCGCTGGTGGCGTGCGCGGGCGTGGCGACGGAGATGGTCAGCAGCAGGGAGAGCAGCAGGGCTCGCATGGAGTTCATCCAAGCAGTGCGGCGGTCACCGCTGAAGTGTCGAGACCGATCAACGGAACCTTCTGCAGGGCCTCGGCGAGCTGAGTGCGGTGATGCAGGCGGCTATCGGTGAGAGGTAGTCGGGTGACGTGCCGGGCGTAGGCCTCGACCAGGGCAGCGGCGGGTGGGTAGTTCCACAGGTCCGCGCTCATTCCCCTGGACCAGGTCAGGACGTTCAGCAGTCGCCCGGCGTGGTCGACGATCTCCTCGTCGGCGTTGTCCGCGCTGATGGCCAGGAGCAGGTGGGAGGCGGTGGCGGCCTGGGCCGCGAAGTAGGCGTTGAGGAAATCGCCATCGCACGCATGGCGGAGCAGCCACTCACGAGCGAGGCCGCTCTTGCAGAGCGCCTCGACGACGTAGACGCGGCCCCAGCCGGAGACCCGGTCGCCCAGCCAGGTCAACGCCTCGATGCCGCCTTGGCGGCGAGCCAGCGCGTCAGCGGCCAGCGGGCCGAAGTGGTTCGAGAGCAGCCCGATCGTCTGGATCAGCGGGATGTCCCGTTCTTCGTAGTCGGCCGCGAGCAGGGCCAGCCCGGCCACGGCGGCCCGCCGGTTGTCGCTGTGCCGCACCAGCCACCGGCCGGTTCGCCGTACCTCGGATCGTCTGGCGCGCAGTGCCGCGGCGGCGATGTGGTCGTTGCGGTGAATCGGGACGTCCAGGCCCGCCAACGTCCTGGCGAGCCGGGCGGGCGAGGACTTCTTCGCCGAGAAGTGGTCGCCCAGCGCTGATGCGACGTCCACGCCGATCTTGCGCTGGCTGTGGCCACGCTTGCGAAGGCGGCGGGAGGTGGCGCGGTGGAGGTCCTCGTCCGGGAACGGGTACCCGTCTCTGGGCAGCGGTTCCTCGGGGAACTCACGATGCAAAGCGAGCGCGTGCTCGTACAGGGATCCGCTCATGCGCGGACGCGGGACTCGATTCTGTCGATCATGGGCGTGAGGTTAGCCCGGCGGCCACGCCCTGAGCAACGAATCAAGCGCGTCCAGCGCTCTCAGCCACGACGCCTCCACCCCGCGCGGATGACTGTGAAAGGCCCCGGAACGTTCCAGCGACACGTACCCGTGGAACGTGCTGTGCAGCAGCCGGACGGCGTCGGTCTGATCGGGTTCCCACAGGTCATAGCCCCGCAGGAGTGCCCGTGTCATCTCGGAGTGCTTGCCGGCCGCGCTGTCCGCGGCGATGTCCGGGTCCAGCGCCATCTGCGTCGCCGAGTAGCGGCCGGGGTGCTCGCGGGCGTAGGTGCGGTAGGCGTTGGCGAACGCCACCAGGGCGTCCTTGCCCGAACGGCCCGCGATCGCCTCAGATACCCGGTCGGCGAGTTCGGCCAGTGCCAGGACGGCCAGGCGGACGCGCAGGTCCTGGGCGTTGCGGATGTGCGAGTAGAGCGAGGCGTCCTTCACGCCGAAGTGACGGGCCAGGGCGGACACCGTCACGTTCTCGAAGCCGACCTCGTCCGCCAGGTCCGCCGCCGCCTGCGTGAGGCGGTCGGCCGTGAGCCCCGCACGTGCCATCCGTCACCCTTCCTAGGGTCCATAATGATTTGCCTAGGACCTCTAGGTAAGCCTAGCGTCCCTGGTATGAAGCCGTTGACCGAACTCGACATACGCGCGTCCTTCGTCAATTCCACCAAGGGCGAGGCGAAGCGCATGCACGTACCCAAGGATCTGGGCGAACGACCGTGGGACGACCTGGACTTTCTCGGCTGGACCGACCCGGCCGCGCCCGACCGCTCGTATCTGGTGATCGAGCTGGACGGCACGCTCACGGGCATCGCGCTGCGAAGGGCGCAGCAGGCCGGGCGGGCGCGCAAGACGATGTGCTCGTGGTGCCTGACCACGCATTCCGGTGACGGCGTGTCGCTGATGTCCGCGCGCAAGGCCGGCAAGTCCGGGCAAATGGGCAACACGGTCGGCGTCTACGTGTGCGCCGACCTGCGGTGTTCGCTGTACCTGCGCGGGAAGAAGAGCGCGGGACCCGGCTCGCGGTTCAAGGAGTCGATCACGGTCGACGAGCAGGTCGAGCGGATGCTGTCCGGGGTCCGCGCGTTCCTCGATCGGGTGAACTCGTAGGTGTCAGAGTTCGAGGACGAGCTCCGCACTGCAGGCGCGGGCACAGGGCCACGGGTCGCCGCATTCGGTGCAGCCGGTCGTGGCGGGCAGGTGCGTGTCGAGCACCTGGACCGCCCTCGTTCGGTAGCGCTCCAGGTCGGAGTCCCAGTTGTGGCGGGAGCCCGCGGTCGCACTCGTCATGGTCATCAGTCCTCGGGTTGAGCTGGTGCACACAGCATGCACCTGTGACGGCGCTCACGGGCGGCAATTTCGCCAAACACGACGAACGGATTCGAACGACGAATCTGAGCGGGTGTGAGGGGCATCATGTCTCCATGGACATATCGGCGTCGCTGGCCGCGGCCGGGCGTGGTGACCAGACGGCGTGGGACGCCCTGATCAGGCAGTTCAGCGGCCTGCTGTGGTCGATCGCCCGCGCCTACCGGCTCAACGACGCCGACTCGGCGGACGTGGTGCAGTGCACGTGGATCAAGCTGGTCGAACACCTCGACCGCATCACCGAGCCCGAACGACTCGCCGGGTGGCTCTCCACGACCGCGCGGCACGAGTGCCTGCAGCTGCTGCGCCGCGCCGGGCGCCTGCCCGAGCCGACCGAGGAGATCGCCGACTCCCCCGACCCCGCGCCGGAGGTCGACCACGACCTGCTCACCGGCGAACGCAACGCCGCGCTCTGGCAGGTCTTCGAGCAGCTGCCCGACCGCTGCCGGCGCCTGCTGCGGGTGTTGATGGCCTCGCCACCGCCCGCCTACGCCGAGGTCGCGCTGGCGCTGGACATGCCGGTCGGCAGCATCGGGCCGATCCGCCAGCGCTGCCTGGGACGCTTGAAAGTACTGGTCAGGGGCAACGAGCTGCTGGAGGACCGGTCATGAACGACGACGACTTCCTCGACGTCCTGCGTGCCACCGCCGACGCGTTCGATCCCGTCCCGGCCGGCGTGCTGCGGGACGCGAGCGCCGCCCTGGCGCTGCGGACGCTGGACGCCGAACTCGCCGAGCTGGTCGAGTCCGAGGCTCTGGTGCGCGGCGACGGGCCGTTGTCGCTCGCGTTCGAGTCCGACCGGGTCACGGTCAGCCTGGAGATCATCGACGACGTGGTGCGCGGGTTCGTCACCGGCGCCGAGGGCGAGGTGGTGGTGGAGACGCCCCGGTCACGCCGTGCGGTGCCGATCACCGACGGCTGGTTCATGGTGACCGAGGTGCCACCGGGCCTGGTCCGCATCCGCGTGACGGCGCTCGACGGCACGGCGGTCGTCACCCAGTGGGCCCGCGGCTGACCTGTATTTCCCTGCGGCGCGCTCCCTCTTCCCAGGTACGGAAAAGAGGGGACCAAGCCCATGACCTGCTTCATCCTGCCAGCACACCTGCAGATCGAACTCGCGGAGGCCGGCAACGTCGACCTCCGCGACGCCATCAGAACCCTGCTCGCCTCCGCCACGCTGCGCGCTCAGCGCGCCACGCTCACCGAGGCGGTGCAGTTCCTCGACCTCAACGCCGCGCAGTTGCGTGGCCCGGCCGGCGAGTTCAAGGCCGTGCACGACGTCCAGGGCGGCGACGAACGCACCCTGCCCGGCGTCCTGCGCCGCAAGGAGGGCGACGGCCTCATCGACGACGGCGCCGTCAACGACGCGTTCGACAACGCCGACCGGACCTACGACTTCTACCGCGACGTGCTGGGCCGCCACAGCGTCGACGGCAACGGCCTCAAGCTCGTCTCGTCCGTCCACTTCGGACGTGACTTCGACAACGCCTTCTGGGACGGCACCCAGATGGTCTACGGCGACGGCAGCGGCAAGGTCTTCCAGCCCGGCGCCCTCGCCCGCGACATCACCGTCGTGGGGCACGAGATCACGCACGGCGTCGTCCAGTACACGGCCGGCCTGCGCTACCGGAAGCAGTCCGGCGCCCTCAACGAGTCGATGGCCGACGTCTTCGGCTCCCTGGTCAAGCAGCACGCACTCGGACACTCCGCCGACCAGGCCGACTGGCTCATCGGCGCGGGCATCCTCGGCACGCAACTGCAGGGCGTCGCACTGCGGTCCATGAAAGATCCCGGCCGCGCGCACCAGCTCGACCGCCAGCCCGCGCACATGCGTTCCTACGTCGACCTGCCCGACGACGGCAACCCGCGCAACGACAACGGCGGCGTGCACATCAACTCCGGCATCCCCAACAAGGCGTTCCACCTCGCCGCGACTCGGCTCGGCGGCAACGCCTGGGACCGCGCGGGCAAGGTCTGGTACGACGCGCTCGCCACGAAACTCCGCGTGAACTCGAACTTCACCGACGCCGCCGCGGCCACCACCGCGAGCGCGCAGGCGCTGTTCGGCAACGACGTGGCGAACGTCGTAAGAGAGGCGTGGAACGACGTCGGCGTGCGCTGAACCGGTTACGCCGCCTGCGTGATCGCCGCGCCACCGATCCACTGGTCCACTGGGTGGGTGGCCGAATTCTTTCTGGAATCACCGGCATCACTGGGGAAACTCGCCGACCAACTGCGGCGCGCAGGCGACGACGGCGCGGCAGGACAACGCCACGTCGAGAAGTACGCGGACCTGACCCTGCCCGAAGAAGGTGTCCTGCTCGACACGATGGCCTCCCACGAACACGCCTACGACCTCGTGCGCGGCGCGATGGAAGCGATCGCCGTGCGCGGTCGCTATGCCTCACAGGCCATCACCCAGACCGTCGACACCTACATGCGCGAGGACGAGGCGGCACGCGTACGGCTGGACAAGCTGTTCCGCGGCCTCGACCCGTCCCTGTCGCGGCCGGACTTCACGCGTTACGAGAAAACGATGCGCGGCCCGGCGTTCAGCGACTCCGCCGAACCGTCCGACCAGTTCAAACAACCCGACCGCCCCGCCGACGACGGCCCGCTCTTCAAGTACGACCCCTCGTCCGACATCTTCAGCCCGGTCGCGGCGGTGCGCGGGGTGTGCGTCGAGGTGGCGGGCCGCGACCCGTTCGAGGCGATGGTGCGCTGGCTCAGCGGCGACTGGATCGCCTACCACCGCTGCGTCACGGTCTGGAAGCAGGTCGGCGCCGCCAGCGAGCCGATCGGGGCGAACATCGGCCGCGCCGGCAGTGACACCGAGGCCGTGTGGCGCGGCAACGCCTCCGACGAGGCCCAGCAGTACCTCAACGAACTGGCCCGCTCCGTCAGCGACTTCGCCCCGATCTGCGCGAAACTCGCCGAGCACTACGAATCCGGTGTCCAGGCCGCCCAGAAGTTCAACGAGGCACTCGCAGCGGTGGCCGCCACCCTGACCGAGATGGCCGGCCTGTGGCTCGCCTCCATGGTGTCGCTGCCGCTCAGCAGGGGTTTCCGCCGCGGCGCGGTCATCGCGGCCATCGTTTACTACGCCTCCCAGATCATCGAACTGGTCTCCGAGGCGATGTCGCTGTGGGGCAAGGCGAAGGACCGCGCGGCAGGCGTCGTGGGCCTGGTCAGGGCCGTGGAGTTCGGCCGCCTGCGCGACGTCAAACCGCCCAGGATGCTGCTCTCCCCCGGATCGCCGCTGTGACCGGCGTCGACGAGCCACGGCTGCGGGAAGCCGTGCTGCGCAACCTGGTCAGGTCGGCGCCGGGACAGCCGATGGCCGAGATGGCGCAGGAGGTGCTGTCCGGCCGGATGACCATGGGCGCGGCGGTGGGCAGCCTCGCCTACCGCGACAGCTTCGCCACCGCGGCCGCCGAGGCACCCCAGCTCATGCGGACGGTGTCACCAGCGGAACTCGCCGAGGCCGAGAAGACGCTCGTCGTCGCGGCCAGCCTGCTGGACCCGCCCGTGCTGCCGGAGCCGGTGCGACCGCGCCGGTCCTTCGAGGACGAGGAGTGGGACGCCTCCGTCACCTCGCCGTGGGATGAGTCCTGACGAGTTGGAGGAGCGGTGCCCACTGGCGGGCCGTGAGCGGGAGTTCGACACACGGGGACTTGCTGTCCCGGATGCCGACGCCGCGCCCCACTTCGACGCAGTTGCCGTCGCTGCCGCTGTAACTACTCTTCCGCCACCTGGTCATGCTGAAACTCCTCACCGATGATGTCGGTGATCAGCTTCCTGGTTTGCGGCTCGTCCAACGCCGCCCGTCCGAGTGACATCAACGCGGTGTCGTAGAGACCGACTGAAGGCTGATCTTCAAGAAAGACGTTAGCCCCCTCGCTCTCGACGTAGACGATCGGCGGGATCTTCTTGAACTTCAACAGGTCGAAGTCACCCGCGAGCCCGGCGTGCGGCCCGAACGCGGCGGGAACAACCCGAATCGTGAGGTACGGCCGCACCGAGAGCATCAGCAGGTGGTGGTACTGCTCCTTCATGATCTCCGGGCTTCCGACCGGCAGCCGCAGCGCATGTTCGTGCATGTAGATCGTGACGGAGCGATAGCCGTCGAGAACGGCGTTCTGGCGTGCGATTCGATTGCTGATCACCGTGGGCCGTTCGTCGGCGGACAACTTGCTCGAAGCGTGCACCACGTAAGGGATGTAGTCCGGCGCTTGCAGCAGGCCGTGCACGACGTTCATGGACCAGCCGGTGATCTCCGAGGCGATGTTCTCGTGTTCGCGCAGTGTGCGCGCTCGGTCCGTGACGCCGGATTTGGCGGGCTGCAACCAGTCCCGTTGGTGCGTTTCGTGGTGAAGCGCCATCAGGTGGTCGAACTCGTCGGGCGGCGTGCGCAACAGGCCCAGAAGCTTGGCCAGGTCGACGTCGCTGACGCCTTCCTTGCCGTTGACCAGTTCCGAGACTTTGGCTTCCTGCCAGCCCAGCAATTCGGCGGCGGCCCGGTTGGTGAGGTCGGCCGCCCGCAGGAGTGCGCGTATGGCGTCGCCGAACTCGCGGCCGCGCACCGTTGATCTCCGCAAAGGCATGCAGGGACGGTAGAGGCGGCGTTCCGTTTGGCTCCACCCATTCGCCGCAGGTCAACCTGAAAGCATGCCCTTTGGACATCTTCCAAAGTCATGGGCGTGGTTGGGTAGGCGCATGATCGACGTTCTCGGCAACGGATCCGCGCCTCAACTCGTCGTGTTCGACCTCGACGGAACCCTGTATCCGAAGGAGGCGTACGCGGAGCAGGTGCTCGCCGTGATCGGCCGGATGTTCGTGGAACTGCAGGGCGCTTCCGAGACGCACGCGGAGGCGAAGGTGGCCGAACTGCGGGAGGCGATGCGGACGAACTGGTCCGGCACGTCGACGACGTCGTTCGTGCGGGCCAACGGGTTCGACGTCGCGCAGTGGCTGGAGTACCGCGAGACGCATCTGTCCATCGCGGACGGACTGCGCCGCGACGATGGCGTCGTCCGGGAGCTCGGCAGGCTGCGTGAGGTGGTGCCGATCGTGTTGCTCACCAACAACACCAGGGGGTCCATGGAGGCCATCCTCGGCAAGGTCGGCATCGGGACCGGGGGGTTCACGGAGGTGTTCAGCTCCGAGGACTCCCGTGACACGCCCAAGCCCGATCCCGGCGCGTTCCAGGTGGTGCTCGACCGCCTCGGGGTGCCGGCGGAGGGAACGTGGAGCGTCGGGGACCGGGTGGACATCGACATCGCCCCGTTGCAGCGGCTCGGTGGCTCGGGCATCGCCGTCGACGGGCCCGCTGACCTGGGTGCGGCCGTCGATCACCTCATCGGGCTGGTGCGTCGGGCCTGATGGTGCCGTCGGGTTCGACGTGGAATCCGGGGATCTCCAGCACCGCCTTGTGATTGGTGAGCCTGGCGCCGAGGAACCAGCGCGAGTCGCGGGAGCGGACTCCGCTGAACAGGACGTCGTCCTCGAAGGTCACGCCGGTGAAGCGGCTGGTGTCGCGGAAGTCGGCGTCGACGAACCTGGCGACACCGGCGAAGCGGGCGTCGGTGAAGCGGGCGACGCCGATGAAGACGACCTTCTCGCAGTTCAGGCCGCCGGTGAACACGCAGCCTCGGGCGTTGAAGTCGACGAGCACCGCGTGGCTGAGGTCGACCTTGACGCCCCAGAACTCCGGTTCGCGCAGGTGGGTGGTGAGGATCGTGCCCGCGGACCGGCGGACGTGCAGTTCCTGCTGGGTCTCCAGGTCCTGGTCGCCGTCCGCGAACGGCATGCGCAGGTAGGCGCTGACGACGTCGGTGACGACCTGGCGCTGGTGCGGGTTCTCCTGGGCGAGGCGTTCCAGCGCGTAGAGGCCGGCGATGCGGACCTGGGCCAGCGGTGAGCCGAGGTGTTCGGTGGCTTTGACGTAGAGGTCGGTGAGGCGCCGTTCGTCGGCGTCCCGCGCGGTGATGACGGCGACGACCTCCTGGTGCCACTGCCGGCGCACCGCCAGGAACAGCACGATGCTGCCGCCACCGGCCAGGCCGACGGTGAAGCCGGTCTTGATCGCCTCGATGCGGCGGCCGGGGTCGCTGCCGGCCTCGGCGAGCAGCCAGACGAGCACCGCGGCGGTCAGGACGACGGCCAGCACGCCGCACACCACGATCACCCATCGGCGAAGCGGTCGCAGGGCCTGCTGCTGCCTGGTGGTCATGGAAGTTGATTTTGGCCTGCCGGGCGCCGATCGTGGTCTAGTTCGGCGCGACGGCTCGGCGGACGCTGTCGCGCAGGAAGTCCCGGCGGCGGTCGTGGGTCTCGGCGGGTTCGTCGCTCGTGGCCGCGTAGACGTTGCTGACCGGTGACCACGCCATCGACATCGCGATGACCATGGCCATCAGGTCGAACGGGTCGCCGTCGCGGACCAGCCCCGCCTGCTGCGCCTCGGTGATCGCCCGCAGCTTGTTCTGGTCCATGCGATCGGCGTCGGCGACCAGGTAGCCGGCAGGGCGTCGTTCCAGGCGGGCCCAGGTCGCGAGCCGGATGAGGTCGGGGCGCTCGAGGTACTCGTCGTAGAGGCGCACCGCCCAGTCCGCCAGGTCGGCGGCGTTGATGGGCACGACGTTGACGATCCGCTCCAGCGAGCCGAAGAAGATCGCGTCGAACAGCCCTTCCTTGTTGCCGAAGTAGGCGTAGAGCTGGGCCTTGTTGGTGCGCGCCGCGGCGACGACCCGTTCGATGCGGGCTCCGGCGATGCCGTGCTCGGCGAACTCGCGGGTGGCCACGTCGATGATGCGTTGCCGCGTGGCCGCGCCACGGGCGGTCAGCTGCTGGTCGGACATGGTCGAACTGTACCGACAGACCAGTCGGTTTACTTTGCCTCCTCTTCGGGGGTAGCGTGAAATAGACCGAACAGTCTGTTTAAGGAGAGTCATGCGCAGCACCACCGGCTGGCAGGCCGACGGACCCACCAAGTTGCACGAGGTGCCGATCTCCCGGCGTGACCTGCGGCGCGACGACATCGCGGTGCGGGTGGACTTCTGCGGCGTCTGCCACACCGACCTGCACGCCGTGCGCGGGCACGACGGAGACGGCGTGCTCGTACCGGGTCACGAGTTCACCGGCGTGGTGCTCGAGACCGGTGCGGACGTGACGGCGTTCCAGGTCGGCGATTCCGTCGCCGTCGGCAACATCGTCGACTCCTGTGGCGTGTGCACGATGTGCACGGCTGGGCAGGAGAACTTCTGCCGCGAGTTCCCCACGCTCACCTACAACGGCACCGATCGCCACGACGGGACGACGACGTTGGGCGGTTTCTCCCGCGAGTACGTCGTCCGCGACCGGTTCGCCCATCCCCTGCCGTCCGGGCTGGACCCGGCGGCCGCGGCGCCGCTGTTGTGCGGCGGGATCACCGTGTGGGAACCGCTGCGCGCCCTGGGCGTTGGGCCGGGGACGCGCGTCGGGGTGGCCGGTCTGGGCGGGCTGGGGCACCTCGCGGTCAAGTTCGCCGCGGCCCTGGGCGCCGAGGTGTCGGTCGTGAGCCGGTCCGCGGACCGCGCGAGCGACACGATCCGGCTGGGCGCCCGTGACGTCGTCGTCTCCACCGACCCGGACAGCGCGGCGGCGTCCCGCGACCGCTTCGACGTGCTGATCGACACCATCCCCGTGGCCCACGACCTCGCGCCCTACCTCGGGCTGGTGGCCGTGGACGGGACGCTGAGCCAGGTCGGCTACCTCGGCGCCGTCACCGTGGAGACGATGGACCTGCTCGTCGGCCGCAAGAAGCTGAGCTCCGGCGGCAGTGGCGGGCTTCCCGCCACCGCCGCCATGCTGGAGTTCTGCGCCGCCCACGGCATCACCGCCGACGTCGAGATCCTGCCGTCCGCGCGCGTGACCGAGGCGCTCGACCGGCTCGAACGCGGCGACGTCCGGTACCGCTTCGTCCTGGACCTCTCCGACCTCGACTCAGCGTGACCCCGGCTCAGGCGACGGGGCCCAGCATGAACCCGCCGTCGGCGAGGATCTCCGCTCCCGTCGCGAACCGCGCCTCGTCGGAGGCGGCGAACAGGATGAAGCCCGCGATCTCGTCCGGGGTGGCCTGGCGCGGGATGGCGAAGCCGGCGACCGGCACGAGTTCGCTGCCGTCCGGGGCGTAGGCCAGGGGTGTGCCGATGATGCCGGGGTGCACGGAGTTGACGCGGATGTTGTCGCGCGCCAGTTCCTTGGCGGCGGCGCGCATCAGGCCCCGCAGCGCCCATTTGCTGCTGCTGTAGGCGACGAGTCCTGGTGCGGCGGTGAGACCGGCGATGGAGTTGACGTTGACGACCACGCCGCCGCCCGCCTTGCGCATGGACGGTGCCGTGCCGCGGATGCCGAGCAGCGCGCCGGTGAGGTTGGTGTCGAGCACGCGCCGGAACTCGTCGAGCGGGATGCTCTCGGTCGTGCCGACGCTGAGGTAGGCGGCGTTGTTGATCAGCACGTCGATCGGGCCGAAGCGTTCCTCGGTGCGGGTGACGGCGTCGGTCCAGTCGGACTCGCTGGTGACGTCGAGCCGCACGCCGAGCGCCGGGCCGTCGAGTGCGGCGGCGATCTGCTCGGCGCCGGTCCTGGCGGCTACGACGGTGTTGGCTCCGGCTCGGGCGAACCGGGTGGCCAGCGCCGCGCCGAGGGCACCCGAGGCCCCGGTGATCAGAACGGTCTTGCTGGTGAAGTCGAACATGGCGGGCTCCTTCAGCTGGCGAAGACGTCGTCGGCGTCGGTCGAGTGGGCGAGGGCGCGGCCGGCTTCGAGGGCGGCGAGGCGGTCGCGGAGTGCGGCGGTGGCCAGCGCGTGGGCGTCGGAGCCCAGCGTCAGGCGCAGGGGTGCGTCGGGCTGGTCGGCGGAGGCGATGATGGCCGCGGCGATCTTCGCGGGGTCGCCGGGCGCGGGCAGTGGCGGCAGCTCGCCGGAGATCATGCGGCGCAGCTGTCCGGACGGGCCGTCGGCGTAGGCGGGCAGCGGGTCGCCGATGGCGAAGGCGCCCGTGCCGAAGTTGGTGCGGGCGACGCCGGGTTCGACGAGCGTCACGCCGATGCCGAACGGCGCGAGCTCGGCGGCGGCCGACTCCCAGAAGCCCTCGATGCCCCACTTCGTGGCGTGGTAGAGGCTCATGGCGGGGAAGGCGACCTGGCCGCCGATGCTCGCGACCTGCACGAACCTGCCCCCGCCCTGGTCGCGCAGGTGCGGGGTGGCGGCGCGGGCGAGGTGGATCGAGGCCGTGAGGTTGGTGGCGAGCTGGCGGTCGATCTGCTCGTCGCTCAGTTCCTCCGCCGCGCCGAACAGGCCGTAGCCGGCGTTGGACACGACGACGTCGATCCGGCCGAGCTCGGCGAACGCGCGTCCCACGACCTCACGCAACGCGGTGGTGTCGGTGACGTCGAGACGCGCACGCCAGAGCCGGTCGCCGTGGCGGGCGGCGAGGTCGTCGAGGGTGTCCAGGCGGCGGGCGGTGGCGGCGACCCTGTCTCCCCGCTCGAGCAGTTGCTCGGTGAGGTGACGGCCGAAGCCGGAGGACGTGCCGGTGATGAACCAGGTGCGCATCGGGTGCTCCTCGGTAGGTAACTAACTAGATACATTCATACGCGCTCGCTCCTCCGATGTAAATATCTGGATGGTTATGTACGATCGCCACATGCCACCCGATGCCACGGAGACCAAGCGGCGACTGCTGAAGGCCGCCATCGACGAGTTCGCCACCTACGGCCTGGCGGGTGCGCGCGTCGACCGCATCGCGGAGCAGGCCTCGGCGAACAAGCGGTCGATCTACATGCACTTCGGCGCCAAGGAGGACCTGTTCGACAAGGTCGTCGCCGACAGCATGGTGGAGCTCGCGGAGGCGGTCTCGGTCGACGCCGGCGACCTTCCCGGGTACGCGGGCAGGCTCTTCGACGCGCTGGAGCAGCGTCCTCACGTGCGGCGGCTGTACCTGTGGGCCGGCCTCGAACGGCCGCAGCCCATCGACGCCGAGGTCGAGGAGTACCGGCGCAACGTCGCCGCGATCAGCGCCGCCCAGGACGAGGGCCGGGTGCGCGCCGACATCCCCGCGATCGACCTGCTGGCCATGGTGGTCGCGCTGGTCATCAGCCGGGACACCGCGTCCTGGTCGCTGAAATCTCTTCGTGCCGATGATTCCGGTGGCAGGAAGGCCGTGACGGCGGCCGTGGAGGGGCTCGTCCGGCCGTGAGACCGTCGCCTTTTGCTCGGGCGTGCTAACTTTTGCTCATGCGAGCAAAGTCCGTGACCGAGCAGGCCCGGCGGGCGCAGATCGTGGCGGCGGCGATCGCCACGATCGCGGAGCTGGACTACGCGGAGACGTCGTTCAAGGCGATCGCGGCGCGGGCAGGACTGAGCAGCACGGGCCTGATCTCGTACCACTTCAGGAACAAGCAGGAGCTCGTCGACGTCGTGTTCGCGGACATCTTGGAGCGCTTCCAAGGGTTCGTGAGCGCGCGGATGAACCAGGCGAGCGCTCGTGAGGAACTGCGGGCGTTCCTGGTCGCCAACATCGCGTTCCTGCGCGAGCACCGCGCGGACATGGTGGCGTTCCTGCGGATCAGGGCCCACGCGGCGGTGACGGACGGGGGCATCGCCGACTCCGATCACGCAGGGCTCGCCGACCTGCTGCGACAGGGGCAGGAGGCCAGTGAGTTCCGCGTGTTCGACCCGGACGTGATGGCGGTGTTCGTCCTCGCGCTGCGCAACAGCGTCGTGCAGCGGTCCGGGTCACTCGATCTCGACGTCTGCGAACGGGAGTTGGTCGCGGCCGTCGATCTGGCGACAAGGAGTTGACCATGCGTCGGGGGACGTTGCTAGTTGCCGCGTTACTGCTGCTCAGCACGTGTGGGAAGGGGGAAGCCATGCCATCGGACGTCGTGAAGACCGATACCGGGCAGGTTCGGGGTGAGGTGCGGGACGGGCATCTGCGGTTCCAGGGGGTTCCGTACGCCCGCGCGGCGCGCTGGGAGCCGCCGGTGCGCGCTGCGGAGTGGAGCGGTGTTCGGGACGCTGTGAAGCCAGGCAGCCCGTGCCCGCAGGTCGGATCCAGCTACTCGGAGACGAAGAGCACGGACGAGGACTGCCTGTTCGCCAACGTCACGACACCGTCGACGAGCGGGCGCAAGCCGGTGCTGGTGTGGGTGCACGGCGACGGCGCGATCGGAGCCGGGCACTTCTTCGACGCGAAACGCCTTGCGCGGCAAGGGGATGTCGTCGTGGTGACGTTCAACTACCGGATGGGCGTGTTCGGCGGCTTCGGGCTGCCGGGGCTCGAGCACTCAGGCGAGTTCGGGCTGCTCGACCAGCGGGGGGCGTTGGAGTGGGTCCAACGCAACATCTCCGGCTTCGGCGGCGATCCGGGCAACGTGACGTTGTTCGGGGTCTCGTTCGGCGCGACCGCGGTGAGCGCGCACCTGATCGGGCAGAAGCCGCTGTTCCACAAGGCGATCATGCACAGCTCGTTCACGCTGGTGGACGTGCCTCGCGGTGCCTGGTTCCCGGACCTGGAGGCGTTGCCGTCGCTCGCGTGGCGGCCGGTGCAGGAGATCCAGGAGATCGGCACGATGATCAGCGCCGAACTGGGCTGCGCGGACGTCGAGTGCCTGCGGCGACTGCCGGTGGAGAAGCTGCTGGACTACCCGCAGATCATGAACATCTTCCAGTCCGTCGGGTACGGCGGCGCGCTGCTCCCCCGCTTGCCGGGCGAGTCGCTGGAGGCGGGCGAGTTCGCCGGCGTGCCGATCCTGGCCGGGGCGACGCGCGACGAGCACAACAGTTTCGTCGGCCTGTTCCGGCCGGACCCGATGTCGGCCGAGGACTACTCGCGGCTGGTGCGGGAGGCGTTCCCCGACCGTGCGGCCGAGATCGAGCGCGAGTACCCGGTCAGCGCGTTCGCGTCACCGAAGCAGGCGTGGGCGACGCTGCTGACGGACCGCATGTGGGCGCGTTCGACGTTCCGGCAGAACACGCTCTACGCGAAGAAGGCGCCCGTCTACGCGTTCGAGTTCGCCGACCGCAACGCGGCCACGGATCCCTCGATGCCGCCCGAACTGCACGGCGCGAACCACTCGTCCGACATCGACTACCTGTTCCCTGATCGGGACTTCGCCAAGGACCGCGGGTTGTCCGACCACATGATCAAGGCGTGGACGGACTTCGCCCGCACCGGAACGCCGGGGTGGCCGCGGTTCTCCGAAGGGCAGTACGTGCAGTCACTCGCTCCCGGCGCCATCGGTCGTGTGGACTACGCCGCCGAGCACCGGCTTCCGTTCTGGAACTAGGCGGGAGGCCGCGGCGAGGAGCGCCAGTCCGGCCACCACGTACCAGGGGTGGCTGATCAGGAACTCCTCGCCGCTCGCCAGCGGGTTGCCGAGCACACCGAGGCGGTCGATCGCCCACGCGGCCGCGGCGACGAGGGCGATCGACGCTCCCCCGAGCCGGACCGCGCGATACCAGCGCGTGCCGGACAGCACGTACAGCGACGGGAAGAGCAGCGCGACCGTCACCAGCTGGGCCAGTTCGACACCGACGTTGAACGCCAGCAGAGCGAGCAGCGACGGCGTGCCGTCGAGGCCGAGTCCGCTCAGGATGCCCGCGAACGCGAGCCCGTGGACCAGGCCGAACGCCCCGGCGATGACGTTCTCGCCGTGCCGGGCGAGTGGACGCAGGGCGTGCACCGCCGCGACCGCGACCGACACGGCGATCAGCACCTCGACGGGCGTGCCCGGCAGAGAGATCCAGCCGAGCGCGGACGCGATGAGCGTGAGCGAGTGGCCGGCGGTGAACGCCGTGACGACGCCGAGGAGCGACCGTGCCGTGGGAGCGAGCGGCTTGCGCCCACGCCATCGGCCCGCTACGAGTGCCACCGGCGCGACCAGCAGCAGGGTGATCAGGAACAACAGGTGGTCGGCGCCCTCCAGCACGTGGTGGAAGCCGTAGCCGATCATGTCCGTGACGCCGGTCGAGGCGGCGTCGCCGATCCGGATGGACGTGTCGTCCGCGGTCAGAACACCCGCCGTGGAGATCTTCCCCGCGGCGTCGGTGAGAACCACGACCGCCCGATGCGCCTGGTCGGCCTCGATGATCCCGTCGTAGGTGAGGGTGAACGTGGACGGGTCGCCGGCCGCGTCGAGTGCCACGTCGACGCTGAACGACTCGATGCCCTCGACCTGCTCGAGCACCGGGTTCGACACCGTCTCGGCCCACTCCGCGCCGTCGGCACCGGTGACCGTCAGGTGCTCGCCGATGTAGGCGGCGTACTCGGCGGTCGTCGCGTCGTCGACGCCGAGCGCCTTGTCGACGGTGTCCACGGCGACGCTGACGGTCGTGCTCACGGCGTTGTCGGTGACGCGCACGGACAGGGTGCTGCTGTCCAGGCTGTGCGCGTGCGCCTGGGTGGAGCCGAGCAGCAGGAGGCCGAGCAGAACGGCGGTCACGCGCCGGAGGAATCGCCAGGTCATGCGATAGATACTCGGGAGCGAACCTGTGCGTCCGTTGTGAGCCCGCTGTGTACAGCCCGCTCACAGGCAACGCACAACGTGCGTCCAGCTTCGGCGCCTTTCCTGGCTCTCAACCACCACCTCGGGAGCCGACCATGAAGATCCGCAAGACCATCGCCGCCGCCGCTCTGCTGCTCGTCGCCGTCGTTCCCCTCGCGGCCTGCGGCACCACCGGCGAGACGGCCGCCGCGACGACCCAGGTGCAGCAGGCAGGCCCGGGAGGCCAGGGCGGGCCCGGTGGTGTCGACGTCAGCTCCGTGTCGTCGGTCGAGGACCTGAACGCGCTGGTCCAGTCCGCCTACGGCGAGGCGGGCCTCGGTCTGCACCGCGGGCACGAGCCCGTGCAGGACGTGCTCGACGAGGTGCTGTCGATCAGTCACGACGAACTGCACGTGCGCATGGACTCCGGCCAGAACCTCGCCGCCGTCGCCACCGACCTCGGCATCGACCCGACGACGCTGGTGAACGCGATGGTCGACTCGTGGAGCCCGGCGATCGACGAGCTCGTCACCGCCGGCACCATCACGCAGGCGCAGGGCGAGCAGTACCGGGCCGCGCTGACCGAGGCGTTCACGTTCAAGGTGAACTGGGACGGTCAGGAGGCGACGCCGACCTTCACCGGGGTCTGAGTGCTTGGGCGGCCATGTGGTCACCAGCCTGTCTGATTCGTGCAACTTCTCCCCCATGCGCACGAGCCCAGGCCGGGAATCGCTACTCTGGATCACGTGCCCGGCACCCGCAGCTCGCGAACCCGCGCGTATCTCGCGCGGGTTTTCGCCGTGCTGGCGCTGGTCGCCGGGGTCGCGATGATGCAGGGCACCCCGTGCGAGACGGAGTTCGCCTGGACCGCGCAGTGCCCGACGTCCGCCACGTCCGCGCTGACCTACGTGGTCGACGACGTGGACGCGGGCTCGTCGCTGCTGGACGGAATCCTCGTCGCCGGGTGCTGCCTGGTGGTGGCGCTGGCCGTGCTGATCGGGTTCGCCCTGCTGCGGCGATCCGGTTCGTTCGCGTTGCTCGCGGTGCGCCTGCCTTCTGTTCTGTCTCCCCCTTCACGTCGGCTGGAAGTGCGGCTGGCGCAGCTCTGCGTGCTGCGCGCCTAGACCGAACCCGTTCCTCGGTTCGGTCCATCCCGCCTTCGTGGAGGTTTCTTCGTCATGTCCAAGAACGCTCGTCTGTCCCTGATCATCGTCGCCGTCGTGGCGGTCGTGGTCGCCGGTTTCTTCCTGTTCAGCCGCAACGACACCACCGCGGCGCCGCAGTCCGCCGACGGCAAGGTGACCGTCGTCGAGTACCTCGACCTCGAGTGCCCGTCGTGCCGGGCCGCGTTCCCCGGCGTGGAGAGGCTGAAGACCGAGTACGGCGACCGCGTGACGTTCGACGTGCGGCACTTCCCGATTCCCAGCCACCGCAACGCAGAGCTCGCGGCCGTCGCGGTCGAGGCCGCCGGGGCGCAGGGCAAGCGCGACGACATGTTCCGGCTGATGTTCGACTCGCAGCAGGAGTGGGGCGGGCAGCAGACGTCGCAGCGCGCGGTGTTCAGCGGGTTCGCCCAGCAGCTCGGGCTCGACGCGGTCGCGTTCGAGAAGGCGCTGGACGACCCGGCGCTCAAGGAGCGCGTGCTGGCGCAGCGCACGGAGGGCGGCAAGGCCGGGGTGACGGGCACGCCGACGTTCTTCATCAACGGCACCAAGTTCACCGGCGCCCCCACCTACGACGGTCTCAAGGCAGCGATCGAGAAGGTGCGTTCGTGAACCGGATCGTCGCCTGGGTGCTGGCGGTCGGCGGGTTCGTCGGACTCGTCGCGTCGTTCGTCCTCACGATCGAGAAGATCGCGCTGCTCAAGGACCCCTTCTACGTGCCGACGTGCAGCATCAACCCGGTGCTGAGCTGCGGCTCGATCATGAAGACCGCGCAGGCCGAGGTGTTCGGGTTCCCCAACCCGCTGATCGGCGTCGCGGGCTTCGCGGTGGTGACGACGCTCGGCGTGCTGCTGGTCGCCGGGGTGTCGTTGCCGTCGTGGGTGTGGATCGGGTTGCAGGTCGGGGTCACGTTCGGCGTGCTCTTCGTGCACTGGCTGATGTTCCAGTCGCTGTACGAGATCGGCGCGTTGTGCCCGTACTGCATGGTCGTGTGGGCGGTGATGATCCCGATCTTCTGGTACACGACGCTGCGCAACATCCGGCCGGCGTTCCAGTTCCACAGCGTCGTGCTGATCCTGTGGTACCTGGTGATCGCGGCCGGAGTGTTGCAGGCGTTCTGGTTCTACTGGTCGTCGCTGTTCTAGCTGCCCGCCACGACCCAGTCGCCGAACGGCGCGTCCGGGCCGACCGCCGTCTGCACGCGGTACCGCAGGCGCATGTCGGCCCCGAGGATGAACACGCGCACGAGTCCCTGTGCGTCGACCACGGCTGATGGACCGACTTCGACGTAACCGCCGAGGTCGGTCCACGGCGTGAAGTTCCCTGCCGCGTCCTGACGCACGACGCTCAGGCCGTAGTCGTTGTTGCGCGCGAACGCCAGCGTGCGCCCGCCAGAGGTCACGGCGGCGATCGGGCCGAGGCCGCCCATGCCGCCGATGTTCTTCTGCGTCGTCTCCCAGGTGCCGTTGGGCGTCTGTTCGCGCAGCGTGCCGACGGAACCGTCGTTGGTGCGGCGGCTGAAGACCCGGACCCGGCTCGCGTCCAGTGCCACGCCGACGGAGGCGGAGCTTTCCGCTCCGGTCGTCAGGGCCTGGTAGATCGTGGAGCCGCCGACGTTCTGGTACCAGTGGAACGCCCGGCCGTTGCCGTCGCCGAACACGTGCATGCGACCGCCCGGCGCGGTGATGGCGGAGAGCTGGGACATCGCCTTGCCGTTGCCGCCGGTCGCGGTGGCCCAGGTGCTGTTGAAGCCGGTGCCCTCCTGCCACTTGTTGCCGAGCGTGCCGGACCTGTTGACCACGAACAGTTCCAGCAGGCCGTTCGACACGGCCAGCACCGGTGTCTGGTAGGCGGCGGAGGCGTTGTTCGGGTTGCCGAGCGAGGTCCAGGTGCCGAAGCTCTGCGCGCCGGCCGCGGTCTGGGTGCACGTGCGGATCGCGGCAGTGTCGAGGTCGAGGACGGCGAGCTGCAGTCGGTTGTCGCCGCGCATGGCCACCGCGACGCCCGGTGCGAACGAGCCGTTCAGCAGCGTGGTGGGGCCAACCCACGCGCCGCCGTTGGGCTGACGCCACCACATGAGCGAGTCGCCCGCGACGATGAACGCGTGGACGGTGCCGGCACTGTCCATCGTGGACCACTGCGGTGCGACGGGCCAGCGTTCGTAGGAACGGGACAGGTTCACGTCGAACACGTCGCCGCTCAACGGGTCCTGCGCCTTGTACTTGTTGTACGCGGCGGTCTTCGGAGTGCGCAGCGCTGACGGCACGTTCGCCGGCGCCTGGCGGGTGTTGTAGCAGCGGTAGCGGACCAGCAGCGCGTACGGGCGGCCGGTCGGGCCCATGTACGACTTCACGGCCTTCTGCGCGAACTTCGCCGTGTGGATGTGGTCGAGGTGGTCCGGCATGCCGTTGGCGTAGCGCACGTCGTCGGGGAACGGGTCCTGGCAGCGCACGACCGTCGCCTGGAACTGCTGCAACAGTCCAACCAGGACGTTCACCACGTCGGCGTGCTTGTAGGTCTGCACGCGGTTGGCCGGGCTGCCGGTGGGGACGATCGTGCTGGTGCTGTACGAGGTGTTGGTCCAGAGGTTCTTGGTCGCGTCCTCGTGCAGGTCGTCGCCGCCGTCGGGCAGGTTGAGGTAGATCAGCTGCACGGTCGGCTTGCCGTCGAGCGTGTTGACCTCGACGGTCTTGCCCGCGACGACCATCGCCGTGCGGGTCCACTGGCTCGCCACGCCGGCCAGCGACGCGTAGGCGTTGCGCTGGCCCTTGTGCAGCTCCGCGGACAGCTGCTCGCGGGTGAGGTCGTCGGTGCCGTTGAACTCGTCGGCGGTGAGGATGACCGTCCTCACCGGACAGCCCGACAGGATCGCGGGCTGGATGTCCGGGTTGATGAACAGCAGGTCGTCGTCTGAGTGCGCGATGATGTTCACGAAGCTCGCACCCGTTGGCGCTGCGGCATGTGCGGTGCCGGTGTTGATCCCGACCGCGGTCAACGCGGCCGCGGCGCCGCTGGCCTTGAGGACTGTGCGTCTGCTGATCTTCGGCATTGGTCTGCCTTCCGCTGTTCCGATGCCCGGACTTCGGTCGGCAATGAATCTTTGTTACACGTGCGTCGTGCGGAGCAATTGGCGCAGTCCATCGATGCCGGTGAAGTGGTGTCCGCGCATCCCGGTCAGTTCGGCGGCCCGCACGTTCTCCAGCCGGTCGTCCACGAACAGGACGTCGTCGTCGCCCAGCGCGTCGCGGCACCACTCGAAGGCCGCGCGTTCGGGCTTGGCGTGGCCGATGCGGCACGAGAACGCGCGTACCTCGAACAGGTCGAGCCACGCGTAGGTGCGTTCGAAGTTCTGCGCGTGGTCCTCGGGGATGTTGGACAGCAACGCGATGCGCACGCCCGCGTTGTGCAGCTCGTGCAGCAGCGCGACCATCTCGTAGTCGACGCGGCTCCAGCTCTCGACGTCCTTCTCCACGAGCGGTGGGTGGCCCACGAGCGCCCAGTACTGCTCCGCCGTCACGTCGCCGCGGTCGTAGGCGGGGCGGTGCGCCCAGTAGGCGTCCCAGAAGTCCGGGTCGGTGCTCATCGTGGCCATGACCTCGGGTGACTGGTCGCGGGCGATCACGCCGAACATGTCGAACAGGATGATCATGCCGTCACCACCGTGACGCCCGCGGCGGTCAGGCCGTCGTCGCCGTCCGCGTCGGTGACCACGGCGTGCAGCGCGGACACCGGGGCGACGTGGGCGAGGGCGGTACGGGTCAGTTTCGAGGCGTCGACGGCGGCGATCACGCGCCGGGCCGAGGTGATGGCGGCTCGTTTCACCGAGGCGTCCTCCAGGTCGAAGGCGGTCAGGCCGTGTGCCGCGGACAGGCCGCAGCAGCCGATCACGGCGGTGTCGAAGCGCAGTGCTTGGAGCGAGGCCAAGGTCAGCGGGCCGGTCAGGGCGAGTTCGCCCGGACGTGGACGGCCGCCGGGTACGAGAAGCGTGAGCGTCGTCGACGAAGACAGCGCGTTCACGGCGTGCAGCGACAACGGCATGACGGTCACGCGTCTGTCGTGCAGCAGGCGGGCCACTTCGAGGCATGTGGTGCCGCTGTCCAGGACGACCGACTCGCCGTCCGCGATCAGACCGGCCACGGCGGCGGCGATCCGGCGCTTGGCGTCCATGTTCTCGTCCGAACGCAGCGCGAACGGCGGTTCCTCGCCACGCAGCAGCAGGCTCCTGGCACCGCCCCGGTAGCGTTCGAGAACGCCCTGAGCTGCGAGAACTTCCAGGTCGCGGCGGATGGTCATCTCGGAGGCGCCGGTCATCGTCGCCAGGTCCGCCACCCCGAGGGAGCCGGCGTCGCGGACCGCCTCGGTGATCTGCTTCAGTCGGGACACGGTCGTGATTGAACACGAGTGATGTTCGAAACTCAATCTTTCGAACAGGTGGTCCGTTCGTTTAGCGTGCACCGTGTGAACGCTCTCAAGGCCGCGCGGGTGGCCACCTTCACGTACTTCGGGCTCAACGGGTTCCTGCTCGGGCTGTGGCTCGTGCACATCCCGACGGTCGAGGACCGCACGGGCATCAACCACGCCGAACTCGGCCGGTTGCTGCTCCTGCTCGGCCTGGGCGCGTTCATCGGCATGCGGCTCGGTGGCAAGTTCACCGACCGCGTGGGCGTGAAGCTGGTCGTGCCCGCCGCGGGTGTGTTCTGCAGCGTCACGGCCTTCCTGCCCGGTGTGGCCGTCAACCAGTGGACGCTCGGTGCGGCGCTGCTGATCTTCGGCATCGGCAACGGGCTGATCGACGTCAGCATGAACGCGCACGCCGTGGTCGTGGAACGGCACTACAAGCGTCCCGTCATGTCGGCGTTCCACGCGACGTGGTCCCTCGGCGGTGTCGCTGCCGCGTTGACCGGCGCACGCACGCTGAGCTGGGAGCTCTCCCCCGCCACGACCCTCGGTGCCGCCGCCGTTCTCGGCGTCGTCGTCAGCCTGGTGACCGCGAGGCTGCTGCTCGACGAGAAGGAGGAGCAGCACGCCGCCGCGCAGACCGGCAAGCGCAAGGTGCCGCGCCGGATCTGGATCATGGCCGTGCTCGCCCTGCTGGTGATGCTGAGCGAGGGCGCGGCCAACGACTGGAGCGTGCTGCACCTGCAGGACGTCCTCGACGCCCCGCCGCAGATCGCGGCACTGGCCTACGGCGCGTTCGCCACGACGATGACCGTCGGACGGCTGCTCGCGGACCGGATCACCGCGAAGGTCGGCCCGGTGGCGGTGCTGCGCTGGGGTTCCGTGGTCGGCGCGGCGGGCATCGCGACCGCGGCGCTCTCACCGTGGATCTGGCTCGCGCTGGTGGGCTGGGCGATCGCCGGCATCGGCCTGTCGGGCACCGTGCCGCAGCTCTTCAGCGCCGCCGGGCACGCGGAACCCGGCGCGGCGGGCGCCAACGTCTCGCGCGTGGCCGGGCTCGGCTACCTCGGCGTGCTGGCCGGACCGGCGGTGATCGGCTGGCTGACCCACGTCGTGCCGCTCAACATCGCGTTCCTGCTCCCGGTGGCGTTGTGCCTGGTCGCAGCCGCGTCGGCGAACGTTCTGCGGACCGATTCCGCCGAGGAGAAGGTCTCGGCGTAAGAATGCGCGCATGGATCTTGCCGAACTGGATCTCACCACCGCACATCTGGCCGACGCGTGCATCCGGGCGAACATCCCGGTCCGCACCGCCACCCTGACGCCGGTCATCCCCGGCTCCAGGACCTGCGGCCGCGTGCTGCCCGCCCGGCACGCGGGCAGCGTCGACATCTTCCTCGAGGCGATCGAACGCAGCGAGCCCGGCGACGTGCTGGTCGTCGACAACGACGGCCGCGCCGACGAGGCCTGCGTGGGCGACCTGATCGTCCTCGAGGCGCAGCAGGCCGGGCTCGCGGGCGTGGTCATCTGGGGACTGCACCGCGACACGCAGGACATTCGCGCGATCGGGCTGCCGGTGTTCAGCCTCGGCGCGAACCCCACAGGACCGTTGAGCCTGCGCGACCGTGCGCCTGAGGCTCTCTCGACGGCCGAGATCGACCAGTGGACCGTCACGTCCGACGACATCGTGTTCGGTGACGACGACGGCGTGCTGTTCGTGCCGGCCTCGGACGCGGAGGCGCTCATCGTGAAGGCGCGCGGCATCCGGGACGTCGAACGAGCGCAGGCGGACCGCGTGCGGCAGGGTGAGTCCCTGCGCAGCCAGCTGCGGTTCAGCGAGTACCTGGCGAGCGGACGCACGTTCCGCGAACACCTGCGCGAGATCGGCGGCGCAGTCGAGGAGTGAGGCCATGATCGCGGAGAGATACCGGGCTCGTGCGGAGGCGTTCGAGGCGAAAGTCGCGAACGTGCGCTCGGACCAGTGGGGCGACCAGTCGCCGTGTGCACAGTGGACGGCGCTTGAGGTCGTGGACCACGTCATCGACATGCACGGCGTGATGCTCGGCCATCAGATCCCACGCACCGAGGACCCGCTCACGGACTTCCGCGAGGCCCGCCGCCAGGTCCAGGAGGCGCTGGAGTCGGATCGGGCGCGCAGCGAGGTCTCCACGCCCGCCGGCCAGATGACGCTGGAAGACCACGTCGACCAGGTCGTGAGCGACGACCTGGTGCTGCACGGCTGGGACCTCGCCCGCGCCACCGGCCAGGACGAGACCATCCCGGCGACCGACGTGGAACGCCTCTGGGCCACCGCGACGGCCGTGCCCGCCGACCTGATGGAACGCTTCCGCACGCCCGGCGCGTTCGGTCCCGGCATCGAGGTCTACGGCGCCGAGGTGAAGGTGCCGCAGGACGCTCCGCTGCAGGACAGGCTGCTCGGGTATGTGGGCCGGGACCCCATGTCGAAAAGTCTCTGAGCACTTCGACGGATCCGTGTAGGGCAGCCGCTGAGAGGAACGAACATGGACTGGACCCTGGAAGTCATCGTCGTACCGGTGTCAGATCTCGACCGGTCGAAGCAGTTCTACTCCGAGCAGCTCGGATTCAAGGTCGATCACGACACGACGTTCAACGAGGACACGCGGGTCCTGCAGCTCACCCCGCCCGGCTCCGGCTGCTCGATCGTGATGGGCAAGGGCATCGTCAAGGGCGAGCCGGGGTCGTTGAAGGGCGTGCAACTCGTCGTGTCGGACCTCGAGAAGGCCCGCGCGCAGCTCGTCGAGCGCGGCGTCGAGGTCGGCGAGATCGTGCGAATGAACGAGGCGGACGGAGGGTCGTTCATCTTCTTCGACGACCCGGACGGCAACAGCTGGGCCGTGCAGGAGATCAAGGCCCGCGCTACCGGTGGGGAGTGGAAGTGAAGTACATGCTGGTCAGCTACGGCGGCAGCCAGGAGGACTGGGAAGGCCTGGCCGCCTGGTCCGACGAGGACATGCACCGCATGATCGCCTACATGCGCGACCTGGACGCCGAACTGCGCGCCTCCGGTGAGCTGCTGCAGTCCGAGGGACTGAGCGGCCCGGCGCGGGCGTTCGTGGTGCGGGGCAGCGACGACGGCCCGGTCGTGGTCGACGGGCCGTTCGCCGAGTCCAAGGAGGTCATCGCCGGGTACTGGGTGGTCGACGTCGACAGCCAGGAACGGCTGCTGGAGATCGCCCGCAAGGCCTCGGCGTGCCCGGGGCCGGGCGGGAAGCTCCTGAACCAGCCGATCGAGGTGCACCCGATCATGAGCGCGCCCGACGTGGACCCGGAGACGCTGGCGCCGTACCAGAAGTAGCGGTGAGGGGCCGAGCACGAGGCCCGGCCCCTCACGCGGTCACTTCAGGTCGTACGCGCGGATGATCGTCTGCTGGACGTCACCGCCCGCGTCCGCCGCCCAAGCCTTGAACGACACGTTCTTGGCTCCGTGCGGGTGGATCAGCGTGACCTGCCAGCCGGCGCGCGTCTTGCGCAGCGGCACCGGCTTCCACGTCTTGCCCTCGTCGTAGGACACCTGCACCGCCGGGTCCTTGATGTTCGTGACGGTGCCCGTTCCGTTGCGCTCCACCGTGATCGGCACGGTGACGACACGTCCGGCGCGGTTGTGGTCGTCGAGCTGCGGCGTGAACCGCACGGCGAGCAGCGGCACCGGCTTGTACAGATCGCCGGCGACGAACTCGGAGTAGAACGACCAGTCGGCGGTGATCTTCGACGAGAACGAGTCGCGGGTCGCCTCGGTGTGCACCTGGTAGCGCTTCTTCTCCGCGGGCACGTTCGGGAGGTAGGCGTACCCGGCTTCCGGCTGGTCCGAGATGACCTTGCCGTCCATCGTCACGGTGGTGCGGCCGGTGCTCGGGCTGGCACCGGTCATGCCCTGGGCGCTGTGCACGGGCAGGTCGACGCGCAGCAGGTTGCCCACACGTCCCGCGAAGCGCACGTACCGCGGGTCGTTCGGCACGCCGGGGCCGTAGACGGCGCTGTTCCAGTGTTCGGTGACGGGCCTGCCGAGCTGGAAGACGCGCGGCACTGCCGAGAACTGGTAACCGAGGCTCGGGTACTCGCCGACCTTCGTGAACTCCGTCAGCGAGCCGGACCAGTCGACGCCGGGCGTGTAGAACTCCTTGAGCCGCAACGGCAACGGACCGGAGGCGCCGTTGTCGCGCTGGCCGACGGAGCCCGGCACGCGGGCGTGCGTCACCGAGTTGACACGAGCCAGTTCACGGTCCTTGACGGAACGCTGGACGTTCGCCGGCACGCGGGTCTTCTCGCTGATCCGCACGTGGTACTGGTACGGGCTGCCGTCGAACTTGCCGTTGGCGTCCGGTTTGGCCAGCACCGACTCGGCGTAGAACTCGAACTTCGGCCACGACGTCTTCGACGGGGCCACGCGGATCGAGTCGAAGCTGTTGAGGTACCAGGTCCCGCCGGTCTCACCCCAGTTGGCCTGCATGAGGAACCCGAGGCCCGCGCTCACGGCCTTGGCGTCCTTCTGCTCGATCGCGATGACCGGCTGGGTGGCCTGTCGCGCGTCGAACACGACCTCGGTGTTGCCGGTGACCTCGAACGCGGGCTCGGTCAGGATCGAGGTCAGGCCGTTCTTCGTCGGGTCGGGATCACTGGTGTTGATCCTGCCGTCGAAGAAGAACTTGCCCTTGGGCAGTCGCTGCACGAGCGTGCCCGACGGGTCGTAGCGGAAGTACGCCTGCGCCACGTCGAGGTTCACGAACCGGTAGTCGTAGTACTGCGTCGGTGCGCCGTTGTGGTCGAGGAACGTCATCTTCACGTCGTAGCTCTCGACCTCCTTCACCACGCCGATCGGCACCCGCACGCCGTCGGACGACAGGACCACGGCGCCGTAGACGCCGTCCGGCACGTTCGCCTTGGTGTCCGCGGTGACGGTGGCGTCCGCCGTGCCACCGGCGGGGATCGTGAGCTTCGACGGCGAGACGCTGAACAGGCCGGCGCCCGCGGGCTTCACGTCGGTGACGCTGAGGTCGAGCGTCACGGCGGACGTGCCGTTGTTGCGGTACGTCAGCTTCTGGGTGATGGGCTTGTCGTCGTCGTGCGGCCACACCGCGGTGCCCAGCGAGAAGCTGCCGTGGTTCGTGGTCACCGACGTCGACACGGCACGGCCGACGTCGAGACGTCCTGCGCCCTGCTCGTAGATGCTCAGCGACGGGTTGGGCTTGGCGCTGTTCATCAGCGCGGCCTTGATGTCCTCCGCCTTCCACGCCGGGTTCTTCGAGGCCAGGATCGCCGCGGCGCCCGCCACGTGCGGGGTGGCCATCGACGTGCCGGACAACGCGACGTGTCCTTCGTCGACGGGCGTGCCGATCTGGCCGTTCTTGGCCTTGGCGGCCACGATGTCGACGCCCGGCGCGGTGATGTCGGGCTTGACCGCGTTGTTCACCCAGCGCGGGCCGCGCGAGGAGAACTCGGCGAGCGTGTCGTCCCGGTTGACGGCGCCGACGGTGAGGGCCGCGTCGGCGGAGCCAGGTGAGCCGATGGGGCCACCGGAGTTGCCGGCGGCCACGACGAACAACGCGCCGGTCTGCTCGGTGATGCGGTTGAGCGCCAGCGACATCGGGTCGGTGCCCTCGTCCGGCCAGGAGCTGCCGAGGCTCATGTTGATGACCTTGGCCTTGGCCGCGGCCCACTCCATGCCGGCGATGATGTCGCTCTCGGCGCCGCCGCCGTAGTCGCCGAGCACCTTGCCGTTGACGAGCTTCGCGTCCGGTGCGATGCCCTTGTACTTGCCGTCGCCGGTGACGGTCGACGCGACGTGCGTGCCGTGGCCGACGCGGTCGTCGGTGGTGTCGCTGTCGCTGAAGTTCTTGGACTCCACGACGGCCCCCGCGAGGTCCGGGTGGGTCTCGTCGACGCCGGTGTCGAGGATCGCGACGGTGACGTCCTTGCCGGTGAAGCCCTTCTCCCACGCCTGGGGCGCGCCGACCTGCGCGGCGCTGCGGTCCAGTGACGCGGTGACCTTGCCGTCCAGCCAGATCCTGCCGGTGCCCGCCGCCCGAGCGCCGGCCCAGAACGAGCCGTTCTTGTCGACCTTGATCGCCCGAGCGTCGATGCTCGGCAACGACTCGGCGTTCGCCGCGCTGATCCCCTGCCCCTGCACGATCAGCGGAAGCGTCCTGCTCGCCGCGTCGTCGTAGCCGGATCTGGCCAGCAGCGAGACGTCGAACAGCCGCGCGTCCAGCTCGCCCGTGTTGAGCCTGTGCTGGGCGTCGAGCGGGACGACGTGCAGGTCGCCGCGCGGGTCCTTGAAGCTGCGGAACCCGACGGTCTCCCTGCCCTGCGCCGCCCTCGCGTGGACCTTGCCGTTGGTGACGGTGACCTCGTCACCGGTGATGAGCGTGACCTTCGTGGTCAGCCCGTCGGCACGCACCTCTTGCTCCTGTGGCGCCGCCGAAACAGGAACGGCTGCCGTGGCGGCAACCACGACAGCCGTCAGCCCGGCAGCGATGTGTGATCGTTTCAAGCGAACTCCCCTTAGTTCACCGAGGAGGGAATAGCCCTCAGTGACTAAGACACTCCGCACGGTTGCGGCGTTGCTGGGTGGTCCGCATCACATGTTCACAGATTTGCCTGGATTGCCCGTTCGACGGCCGCCTCGACGTGCAGGCGGGTGGTCGGGAACACCGGAATCGGCACGTCAGCCTGGGAGATCAGCAGTTCGATCTCGGTGCAGCCGAGGATGACTCCCTCCGCCCCTTCCATCCGTGCGATCACGTCTTGATAGGCGCGGCGGGACTGCTCGCGGACGATGCCGAGGCACAGCTCGTCGTAGATGATCCGGTGCACGGTCGCGCGGTCCTCGGCGGACGGCACCAGGACCTTCAGGCCGTGCGACTCCAGGCGTTCGCGGTAGAACTGCTGGTCCATGGTGAAGCCGGTGCCGAGCAGGCCGACCGTGGTGAAGCCGGCCTGCCTGATGGCCTGCGCGGTCGTGTCGCCGAGGTGGATCACCGGGATGTCGACGGCCGCCTGGACCTGGTCGAACACCTTGTGCATGGTGTTGGTGCAGATCAGCAGGAAGTCGGCGCCGCCTGCCTGCACCTGTGCGGCGGCCTCGGCGAGCGCCTTGCCCGCGTCGTCCCAGCGGCCCTCGACCTGCATGCGTTCGATCTCGGCGAAGTCGACGGAGTGCAGCACCACCTTCGCGGAGTGCAGGCCGCCGAGCCGTTCACGTACGAGCACGTTCGCCAGCCGGTAGTACTCCGCGCTGCTCTCCCAGCTCATTCCGCCCAGCATCCCGATCGTCAGCATGCGACCAGTCAAGCACTCCAGCGCGGGTCGCGGCCGGTGGTGGCCAGCAGCCGCTCGAACGGCGACGCGTCCGCGGGTGCCTCGACCGGTGCCTTGAACACGTTCATCTCGATGGCCATCGGGCCCATCTGGTTCACCAGGCCCTCGACCTCGGTGAACACCTCGGGGTCCGGCTCGAAGCGCTGGCCGGTGGCCTGGGCGAGGTCGGAGACGTGGATGGTGAGGTCGAGCAGCACCAGGCCGCCGACGACGGTGGCGGGCATCTGCATGTTGCCGGCGATGCCCTCGGTCGCGCCGGGCTGTCCCCAGGCCTCGACGAGCTTCGCGGACTCGGCGGGGTACCGCGCACGCCAGTCCGGGTAGGACGGCGTGTGGCTGAAGTCGGCGTCCTGCTTCGCGGCGAGTTTCTGGAACTCCACGACGACGTGCAGCAGGTGGTCGAGCAGGGCGCGGACGTCGTAGTCGGCGCACGGGGTGGGCTTGGACAGGTCGTCGTCGGTGATGTTCGCGATGACTGGCAGTGCGTGGTCGCGGGCTCGGTCGAGCAGAACGCTGAGCTTCATGGTTGCGAGCCTATTTTCGTGCGTCTCGCCGCTCTTGAAGAAACGCGCCAACCTAGGATCTGGGCTGTGCAGGGGCCGCGTCGGGACACTCGGGGGATCATCGACGCACGGGAGCTTTTCGCCCGTGTGCGGTTTCGCCGCCGTATGCCGTGCGTGGAGTTGCAGCCGTACCTGGAGCACTACTGGCTGATCGACGGTGAGCTGGACACGCCGTACACCTCGCACGTCGTGCCGCATCCGTCCGTGAACGTCGTCTTCGAGCGCGGTTTCGCCCAGCCGGAGATCGCCGGGGTGGGACTGGGGCTGTTCAGCCGCGTGCTGGACGGGCGGATCCGGGTGGCGGGCGTGCAGTTCCGGCCGGGCGGGTTCCGGCCGTTCCGCGCCGAGCCGGTGTCGGAGTGGACCGGGCGGCACGTGCGGCTCGACGCTCCGTCGTCGCTGGTGCTGGACGTGGAGGACGAGGACGACCGGGTGGCCGCGCTCGACGCGTTCCTGCTGTCGATGGGACCCGTGCCCGATCCGCAGGCGACGCTGGCGATGGAGCTGGTGCAACGGATCCGGGACGACCGGGAGATCCGGCGGGTCGCGGACTTCGCACGGGACTGCGGTGTCGCGGTCCGCACGATGCAACGGCTGTTCGCGGACTACGTCGGCGTGAGCCCGAAGTGGGTCATCCTGCGGTACCGCATCCACGAGGCGCTGGAACGCGCCGAGTCGGACGTGGAGTGGGCGCATCTGGCCGCTGACCTCGGGTACAGCGACCAGGCCCACCTCGTCCGGGACTTCACGCAGACCGTGGGCGTCTCCCCCACGGCGTACGCGCGGGCGCTTAACTGAAGTACTCGCACAGCTCCACGAGGATCCCCTCGGGACCGCGCACGTAGCAGGTCCGGAGCATGTTCTCGTACGTCTCGACGTTCCTGACCAGCTCCGCGCCGTGCGGCTTCAAGCGCGCGAGGGTCGCGTCGAGGTCGTCGATGACGAACGCGATGTGCCGCAGCCCGAGGGCGTTGATCGGCGCGTGCGAGCTGCCGTCGATGCTCTTCGGGGTCTGGAACTGGCTGAACTCGATCCGGTACTGGTCGTCCGGCGTCTTCAGCATGGCGATGTCGCTGTTCGAGCCGTCGAGCCCGATGACGCCGTCGACGAAGTCGCCCTCCATGTGCGCCTTGCCTTCGAGCTCCATGCCGAGCGCCTCGAAGAACGCGACGGCGGCCGCGAGGTCGGTGACGGTCATTCCCACGTGGTGCATGCTCTTGATGCTCATGCCCCTGGGACGGAGCCGTTCACCGATCCTCGACATCGAAAGTGGTCCAACTTCGCGGGCGGTTTGTGGCTCTCCTGCCTGGACCGCTTTGGCGGCAGAGTCACCGGCATGAGCCTCGCATTCCTGATCACGACGTTGATCGCGGTCGCCACGCCCGGCACCGGTGTGCTGTACACGCTGTCCGCCGGTCTCGCGCACGGCCGCAAGGCGAGCGTGGTCGCCGCGTTCGGCTGCACGCTGGGAATCGTGCCGCACGTGCTGGCCACGGTGACCGGGCTGGCGGCGCTGCTGCACGCGAGCGCGCTGGCGTTCGAGATCGTGAAGTACCTCGGTGTCGCGTACCTGGTCTACCTGGCGTGGGCGACGTTGCGGGACAAGAGCGACCTGGTCGTGGACACCGCGGCCGCACCGGCGTCGGCACGCAGGGTCGTGGTGTCGGCGGTGCTGATCAACCTGCTCAACCCGAAGCTGACGATCTTCTTCGTGGCGTTCCTGCCGCAGTTCGCGACCGGGTTCGGGCAGATGGTCACGCTGAGCGCGGTGTTCATGGCGCTGACGTTCGTGGTGTTCGCCGTCTACGGGGTGTTCGCGGCGTCGATGCGCGACCGGGTGCTGGCCCGGCCGCGGGTGATGGTGTGGCTGCGCCGGTTCTTCGCGGCGTCGTTCGCGGCGCTGGGCGTGAAGCTAGCGCTGAGCTAGTGCCGCCTGGACGTCGGCGGCGGACGGCGGGGTGTAGTACTCCGACGAGGTCTGGCCTTTCACGACCCACTTCTCCGACGAACACGCGCCGTCGGTCGTCCCCTCCAACGACCGGACGGCGATCCTGCGTCCGGTGCGGGTCTCACGCACGGACAGCTCCCACCGGCCTCGGTAGTGCGTCGTCGTCGAGGAGACCCCTGTGCCAGGGCCGATGCCGTAGCTGCAGGTGCCCAGCCGCCCTCCCGATCCGAGCAGGCTCAGACAGGCCACCTGTTGCACGGCCGGCAGGTCCTCGACCTTCTCGACCGGCCGCACGTCGGACTCCGGCATGCGCCAGAACCCGCTGCCGCTGTCGATGTACGCGCGAGTCACCTGCTCACCTGAGGAGGGGGCGGCCGACCTGGGGTTGGCCGTGCGGTCGGCACACGTCCGGCGCAGGTCGTCGTCCTTCAGGGGCATGCCCAGGATCGCGTAGGAGATCAGCAGAGCGCCCAGCGCCAGCGTCGTCGTCAGGGTCCCGGCGACGGCCACCGCACCAGTCCTGCGCCAGGGGGTCCATGGACGGCGAACGCGCAGATGCCCTCGCAGCAGCGCGTAGACGAGCATCAGGCTGATCAGTGCGCACGGAACGAACAAGAAGAACGGCCACAGCGCGTGGCCGGTGAGCGTCAGGATCGCGGCGGGCAGCGCGCCCAGCAACGCCAGAACGGACGCACCGCCGTACACGACTCCATCGATCGTCTCGCGCCTGCTCACCGGGGCACCGTAGGCGGGCCGGTCCGGGAGGGGTCCCGGTCAGCAGCTCGCGGCGCGCTCCAGCAGCAGGGTCCGTTCGCGTTCGTTGCGGGTCAGCGAGGCGGCCTTCTCGAACTCGGCCTTCGCCTCGGCGTTGCGACCGAGCTTCGCCAGGAAGTCGCCGCGCACGCTGGGCAGCAGGTGGTAGCCCTGCAGCGCCTTCTCGCCCGCGATCTCGTCGACGAGTGCGAGGCCGGCGGCGGGCCCGAAGGCCATCGACAACGCCACCGCGCGGTTGAGCTCGACGATCGGGGACGGCGAGATGCCCGCCAGCACCTGGTAGAGGGTGGCGATGCGCTGCCAGTCCGTGTCCTCGGCCTTGCGCGCACGGCCGTGGCACGCGGCGAGAGCGGCCTGAACGTAGTAGGGCCCGGGTGGTTGGTTGAGGGCTTCGGCGCGTTCGAGGGCCTTGAGGCCGCGGCCGATGAGCAGCCAGTCCCAACGACCTCGGTCCTGCTCCAGCAGCAGCACGGGTTCGCCGCCGGGGCCGGTGCGGGCCTTGGTCCGGGAGGCCTGGATCTCCATCAACGCGACCAGGCCGTGGACCTCGGCCTCCTTGGGCGCGAGCTCGGCGAGCACACGCCCGAGCCGCAACGCCTCGGCGCAGAGTTCGGGGCGCAGCCAGTCGTCGCCCTGGGTGGCGGAGTAGCCCTCGTTGAAGATCAGGTAGATGACCTCGAGGACCGACGCGAGCCTGGTGGCGAGTTCGGGGCCTTCCGGCACCTCGAACGGCACGCCCGCGTCGGCCAGGGCCTTCTTGGCGCGCACGATGCGTTGCGCCACGGTCGCGTCGCTGACCAGGAACGCGCGGGCGATCTCCTCGGTCTTGAGGCCGCCCAGCATCTTGAGCGTCAATGCGACCCGTGCCTCGGTGCCCAGGACCGGGTGGCAGGCGGTGAACATGAGGCTCAGGAGGTCGTCGCCGATCTCGTCCTCGATGCCGTCGCCGGCATCGGGCGTGGCCTCCTGGACGTCGCGGCCGATCTCCTCGACCTTGCGGTTGAAGTTCTCGCGCCGGCGGATCTGGTCGATCGCGCGCCGCTTCGCCGTCGTCGTCAGCCACGCGCCGGGGTTGCGCGGCACGCCTTCGGCCGGCCACTGCTCCAGGGCCGCGACCAGCGCGTCCTGGGCCATCTCCTCGGCGAGTCCGACGTCGCGGGTGTACCGCGCCAGGGCGGCGATGACCTTCGCCGACTCCATCCGCCAGACCGCGTCGATGGTGCGATGCACCGAGGTAGCCCCCATGGAGGAATCAGACCACAGCCACCTGACGTATTTCCACGACGCACGCCGGAAGGCAGATGCGCCGGATCCGTTCGACCGCTTCCTCCCGGTCCCGCACGTCGATCAGCCAGTACCCCGACACCCCGTACGCGCCGGGAACGAGGTCCCCGGCGTCGAGCAGGACACCCGCGCGCACGAGCACGTCCCCGTGCCGTGCCGCCAACGGGATCGGGCTCCTGACGAACACCATGAACCGCACCGGGCCTCCTCGTTCGCCGTCTACCGGTACGTCGAACGAGGAGGCCCGGAATCGACGCGATGATCAGCCGCGGAAGTCGGCCGCGTGATCGCGCGCCCACTGCGCGAACGTCCGGTACGGCCTGCCGGTGAGCTTCTCGTAGTCCGGCGACACGACGAACTCGTAGTCGGAGAAGTCGTCGGCCTCCCCGCCCTCATAACCGCCGAGGCCGAGGATGTAGCGGGCGATCTCCTCGGGCCAGCCGACGCTCACGTAGTAGGCGAGCGCCTCCTCGGTGGTGACGTCGCGGAACGTCAGGTCGCGGCCGATCGCGGCGCCGATGTCGCGGGCCATGTCCCGCTGGGTGAGCTGCGGTGGTCCGGACAGGTCGTAGGCCCTGCCCGCGTGACCGTCCTCCTGCAGCACCCTGATCGCGGCGTCGGCGATGTCGGCCTCGTGGACGGGCTGGCCGAACCCGTCCGGTTCGGGGTGCACGATCGTGCCGTCCGCGCGGATCGACGGACCCCACAGGTCGATCTTGTTGGCCGCGAACTCGCCGGGCCGCAGGTGCGTCCACTCGGCGCCGGACGCCTCGACGGCCTGCTCGACGGGCAGGTGGTGGCTGGTGTCGTAGCCGTAGGTCACCGCGCCCGAGGACAGCGTCACGATCCTGCGCACGCCCGCGCGCACCGCGCGTTCGACCACTTCCTGGGCGGTCGGTGGATGCACGAACAGGTAGAGCTTCTCCACGCCGTCGAACGGAATGCCGGCCGGGTCGTCGAGGTCGGCCTTCACCACCTCGACGTGCGCGGGGAAGTCCGCCTTGGCCGGGTCGCGGGTGATCGCCCGCACCGGGCCCGTGAGCCCCCGCACCACCAATCGGCCGACGTTGCCCGTCGCACCGGTCACCAGCGTCGTCATCGCATGCCCCCTTCGATGCCGTCCAGCAGTTTGTCGAGCCCGTAGTCGAACGAGCTGCGCATGTTGTCCGCGAGCGTGCCCTCGGTGTCGTAGGCCCCGGCGTTCCACAGCGCCGTCATCGCCGGGTAGCGCTCCACGTCGAAGTAGTCGTCCCAGAACACCTGCCGGGCTCCCCACCACGAGTCACCGGACTCACCGGTCACCGCCGCGAGCTGCTGATCGTCCACTTCGGACGCCGCCGCGCCGTGCACGAACCCCTCGACCGCGACGTGCGCGACGGTGACCTGCCTCGGTGCCAGCCCGGAGTCGGCGAGCGCGGCCAGCACGAACTCCTGGCCGTCCATCAGCCCCGGCCCGAGTGGCGGCCGCACCATCGACACGTCCCGCATCCACGGATGCGCCTGGTAGACCGCGCGCGTGCGGTCGGCGTAGTGCTTGACGCGCTCGCGCCACGTGCCCTCGGCCGTGAGGTCGCGCTCCTGCAACACGGTGTCGGCCATGAGGTCGATCAGCTCGCCCTTGCCGGGCACGTGCGTGTAGAGCGACATCGTGCCGACGGCCAGTTCCTGCGCGACGCGGGCCATCGACATCGCGCCGAGCCCCTCGCGGTCGGCCACCGCGATCGCCGCGGTGACGATCTGGTCGACGCTCACCTTGGGCTTCCTGCCGACCGGCTTCGGCTCCTGCGGCGTGCGCCAGAGCAACGCGAGCGTCCTGGCCGGGTCTCCCCCACCGCTGCGTTCGGCGGCCATCCGTCCACCCCATTTCCGTAGGCCATACGGAAACAATACCGTACGCCCTACGGAAATGGGTGGGACTCACGCGACGAGCTCCAGCCACGCCTCCGCGAGAGCGCTGTGACCTGCGGCTGTGGGGTGCACACCGTCCTCGGCCCAGTGCTCCGGCGGCCTGCGCGCGGACAGCTCGGTGAACAGGCGGTCGGCCTCCAGCAGCTCGGCGCCGAACTCGCGGGCGAGCGCGCGCACGACCCCGATCTTCGGTTCCAGGTCCTCGCGCCACTGCTTGCGCTCCTGCTCGCCGATCAGCATCCCGCCGGCCTCGACGACACCGTCGATCGGCAGGAGGAACGGCTCGACGAGGATCAGCCGGGTGTCGGTCAGGGGCGTGAGCAGACGACGGTAGGTCGCGGCGAACTCCTCGGCGGAGACCGGCGGCGTGTCCGGGTCGAGCGTGTGGCCGCCGGCGTCGTTGATGCCGACGAGGATCGAGAGGACGTCGGGGCGTGCGTCGAGCACGTCGGTCTGCCAGCGGGCTTCGAGGTCGGCCGTGGTGTTGCCGCGGTAGCCGGTGTTCAGCCAGGTCAGGGGTCGGTCGGGGTGCTCGAAGCTCCACCGGCCCGCCACCTGCAGCGGGTAGGCGGCCCGGTCGTCGCCGTCCTGTCGCCAGAGGCCGGTGATCGAGTCGCCGGTGAACATCACGGTGCTCGCGGGGTTGAGGGTGATCGTCACACCGCAGACCCTGGCCGGGGCCGCTGACAGCCGACGCTCACCGCGCTGGCAGCCCGCTGGCGCTCCGTCCGCGAACGGGTCAGCCTGCTACCGGTTCGCCCCTGAGGAAGTCCCGCAGGATCTCGGCGAACCGCGCCGGCTGCTCCTCTGCCACGTAGTGGCCGCAATCGTCGAGGACCACCTCGGTGACGTCGTCGGCCACCGGCCGCATCGTCTGGGCGACCAGTGCGCCGCTGTACCGCGCGCCGCCGACGGCGAGCACCGGCAGCGTCAGCCGGGTCTTCCCGCGCTGCTCGTTCTGCGCGATCGTCTCGTCCAGCGCCCGGTAGTACCCGAAGCTCGCCCGCAGCCCGCGAGGATCCGCGACGATCGCGTCGACGTAGACGTCGACCGCGTACGCGGGGATCGCGTCCGGCGTGGCTGCCTTGGTGGCGAACTGGTGGCCGAAGAAGAGATGTTCCCGTCCCCGGACCAGCTCCTCGTTGAGGTCGGTGAGCCGGTTGAAGCCGAAGTGCCAGAGCCGCTGGTTGACCGCGGCCGGGCTGAAGACCGACGGAATCGGCGTGAGGCCGGGGATGACGGCGTCGACGACGGCGAGCCGGCCCACCCGGTCGGGGTGATCGGCGGCGAGGGCGTATCCGGTCCACATGCCGATGTCGTGGCCGGCCACGTCGAACCGGTCGTGCCCGAGCGCGGCCATCAGCGCGACCAGGTCGGCGGCCAGCGTGCCGGCGTCGTACCCGTCGTCGGGCTTGTCGGAGAGCCCGGCCCCGCGCGAGTCGACGGCGACGACGGTGTGCTCGCGGGCGAGCGCCGGCATCACTTCCCGCCAGGCGTACCAGGTCTGCGGCCACCCGCCGACCAGCAGCAGCGGCGGGCCCTCCCCGCCTGTGACGGCGTGCAGTCGCAGGCCGTCCAGCTGGACGAACTGGCTGACGAAGACGTCGGTGAACCCGTCGGGCAGCCGCAGCGAACTCATCATGGACCGATCAGTACAACTTGTCATGGCGGCGACCCTACGCATATTGGAACGATCGGTGCAAGATGTGTAAGCTGCTGAACCATGGTGGGCCGCAAGCAGTTCGACGTGGACGAGGCGCTACGACGCGCGATGCACGTCTTCTGGCGCTGGGGCTATTCGGAGGCCTCGATCGATCGCCTCACCGAGGGCACCGGCCTGGGCAGGAGCTCGCTCTACAGCACTTTCGGCGACAAGAGCGCCCTCTTCCGGAAAAGCCTCGAACGGTACGCGCAGACCTACCACCCGTTGTACGACCAGGCACTGTCCGGCCCACACCCGAACCCGAGCGCCGTCATGGCCGCCTACCTGCGGGTCACCCTGAACCGCATCGCCGATCCGGCGGTTCCGGACGGCTGCCTGCTCACGGTGTCGGCAACGCAGATGCCGGCCCTCGACGCGGACGGCCAGGCGATGGTCCGCGCCATGATCGACGGTGTGCGGGCGATGCTGGAGCAGGCGCTGCTGGCGGCGGGCGCCGATGAGCGGGAGGCGGCGGAGCTGGCGTTGTGCACGCTGGCAGCGAACAAGTCCCTGGCGGTGCTGAGCCGGGCCGGCTTCTCGAGCGAAGACCTGGCAACCGTCGCCGCAGCCGCCGCCCGTACCTCTAGTTGACGTACCAGGTGACCTCGACCGCGTCGGAGGAGATCTTCTTCGACTCCGCGCACACCTCGTGCGTGAACACGAGCCCCGTGGCCCGGCACATCCGTTCCGGCGTCCGAACCGTGAACCCGCGTGCCTCCAGGTGCTCGCGCATCACGTCGGTAGCGTGGTCGCCGGTCGCGGTCACCTCCCGCGAGCAGTTGCCGGAACCGCAGTAGCCACTGCCTTCGGCGACGCGCAGCCCGGACGGCGCGGGCAGCACGCCCTCGTCACCGGGCTTGGCCTCGAGCCGGCCGAGCAGGACGACCGCCGTGGCCAGGAATCCCGCCAGGACCATCGTCGCCAGTCCGAGGACACCGGTCGACACCCGCCGCAAGGCCGGCAGGCACACGGCCGCCGCGATCACCGGGTAGAGCCAGTACACCTCGACCTCCGAGGGCACCAGCGGTCCGGACCACCCGAGTCCGCGCGGCACCGCGAACCACACCAGCACAGCCAGCAGGATCAGCCCGACGGTCACCCCGGCTTTGCGCGACGGGGCCAGGAAGCACCAGATCAGGATCGGCGCCACGCCGAACAGACTGGACGGCGCGTTCCACGGGAACGACCCCACGATCACGGCGGCGACGAGCAGCGCGGCCTTCCACCAGTGCAGCCGCGCCGTCTCCACCAGGTTGGACATGCCGCCAGTAAAGCGGAAACGCCGCCCCGAAGATCGGGACGGCGTTCCTCTGTGGTGGGAGCGAGTGTCAGGCTGCCAGCCGGGTGGTCATGACCGCCAGGCCAGCGTCGTCAGCATCTCCTTGCCGCGTTCGGCGCTGCGCGGGGCGCTGAGCACGTCGTACCGGCCGCCCACGAGCTGGGTGACCGAGGCGAAGTCACGACGCCCGCCGGTCGCCTTGTAGCGCACAGCCGCGCTCGCGAGGCCGAAGACCGTACCGAAGACGAGACCCGCGATGATCGGCGCGAGGGCGCCGCCGGTCGAGAAGAAACCGAGCAGCAGGCCGACGAACAGACCGAACCAGGCACCCGACGCGGCACCCGCGCCGAGGACTCGGCCCCAGGTCAGGCGGCCGGTCACGCGTTCGACGATCATCGGCTCGACGCCGACGATGGTGACGTCCGCGACCGGGAAGTCGTTGTCCGCCAGGTGGTCCACGGCCCGCTGGGCCTCTTCGTAGGTTCCGTAGGAACCGATGGGCCAGCCGGTGGGCGGAGTGGGCAGTGCGTTGACGCCCGTGGAATTTGCTCCCGTGGCGAACGGAGTCGCGGTGGTCATTTCCAACACCTCCGAATTGCGATCCCTACACCCACTATTACGAACGCGGCCCCTCGGTTGTTCCCAAAGTTGAGCTGATGTGACTCAGCTCCCTGTCGGTAAGCGTGATGTCCAGTGATTCCAGTGTTTTTCCGAGGTCGTCGACCTGAGAATTCTCAGGTTTCTCGCCGGCGTGCTCGACGGTGAGCGTCGTTCCGACCAGACGGCGGCTCAGCCCTGGTTCGAGTCGCATGACGACGAGCTGCCTGCTGAACGCCGACCGTTCGTGCTTGGCGACGTAGAAGTTGGCGGCCAGGTAGTCGACGGGGCGCTGTTCGACGTCGGGCTCGAACGCGTGCTGCAGGTCCCAGCCGTCCGCCGACTGCTTCTCCAGCACCCAGCGACCGTCCTCGTGGCGCAGGCGGTGCGGCCATCCGGCCTGGTCCACGATCGCGCCGTCGACGAGCGGCATCGGGTGCAGCATCCCGGCGCCGAACCCGACGTCGACGAGCTGGTCGTCGACCAGTGAGATGAAGTGCGTGCGCGGCGCGGTCATCACGCGGCTCATCCGCCTCCGGACGGAGTGTCCGAGCCGTTCCAGCACGGCCGTGAACAGCAGCTGGTGCTCGTAGCAATAGCCACCACGGCGTCGTCCGAGCATCTTGTCCTGGATGTCGCCGAGGTCGAGTGACGGCACATGGCCGAGCATCACGTCGATGTTCTCGAACGGAATAGCGCGCACATGCGCCTCGTGCAACTCCGTCAGCGAACTCGACGCAGATGCTCCCGTGCGCGCGAAGTACGCGTCCAGGTCAACTAATTCCGTCTGCCACATGACTTTCCCCCTGAACTCGTAGCCACTCTTCTTTTGTCAGCGCGTACTCGACCTCTCCGTGTTCCGAGCCGGGCAGCGGGTCGGGGAAGTCGAGGTGGAACGTGCGGACGTGCCGCAGCCCGCACTTCTCCATCACGCGCCGCGATCCGGCGTTGACGAACATCGTGGTGGCGACCACGCGCCGCACGCCGCCGGTGGTGAACCCACGTTCGATCAGGGCCTTCCCGCCCTCGGTGGCGTAGCCGAGGCCCCAGAACTCGCGGTGCAGCCGGTAGCCGAGCTCGACCTCGCCGGTCCCCTTGAACTCGAACCAGCCGACGAACCGGCCGGTGTCCTTCTCGATGGCCGCGAGGAAGCTGTCGCCGAGGTAGTTCTCGACCGGGGCCGGGTCGAGGTACCGCATGACCTCGGGGTCGGCGTGCAGGGCGCGCAACGAGTCCACGTCGGACCGCGCGAGCGGGCGCAGCGTCAGTCGTTCCGTTTCCACGAAGAGATCTTGCCGCACTTGAGCGAGGCGAACGCGGCCAGCAGGCACAGGACGATGGCGAAGCCGAACGCGATCGCGAGTCCCTGGGCGAACGGCCCGGAGATCAGGCTGGGGAAGAACCCGCGCCCGGTGAGGAACGCGGCCTGGTCCGGTGGCAGCGTCGCGAGCTGGTCGCCCAGCAGTTGCTGGATCGGGTTGTAGCCGAGGAACGCCGCGAACAGCACGGCCACCGCGGGCAGTGCCGCGACCTGGGCCGCGGCCGCGGGAGCGACGCCGTGCTCGACCAGTCCGGTGCGCATCGCGCCGGGCAGGGACTGCGAGAACCCGACGATGATCAGGCTGAAGAAGAACCCGATGGACAGCACCATCGCGGTGTTCTGGAAGGTGGTCATCATGCCGCTGCCCGAGCCGCGGGCGTTGGCGGGCAACGAGTTCATGACCTCGGCGCGGTTGGGCGAGGAGAACATGCCCATGCCGATGCCGGTGAACACCAGGATCAGCGCGAACTCCCAGTACGGGAAGTCGACGGGCAGGGCGATGAGCAGCGCGAACGTCACCGCGGTCAGCACGTTGCCGGCGAACGCGAGCGCCCTGCTGCCCAGCCGGTCGGACAGGATGCCGGCGGTGGGCGCGGCGAGCAGGAACCCGACGGTCATCGGCAGCATGTAGATGCCGGCCCACAGCGGCGTCTCCTCGTAGGAGTAGCCGTGCAGCGGCAGCCAGATGCCCTGCAGCCAGATGATCAGGATGAACTGCAGCCCGCCGCGCCCGAGCGCCGAGGCGAAGTTCGCGATGTTGCCCCAGGTGAAGGACGGCAGCCGGAACAGGTGCAGGTCGAACAGCGGGTTGGGCACGCGGTGCTCGATCACGACGAACGCCGCCAGCACCGCGAGGCCGCCGACCAGGCACGTCAGCACGAACGGGCTGGTCCAGCCGGTCTGGGAGGTGCCGTGCGGCTGGATGCCGTAGGTGATCCCGACCAGCAGGACGATCAGGCCGACGCCGAAGGTGATGTTGCCCCACCAGTCCATCTCGGCGTGGCGGCGTTCGCCGGTGTCGTGCAGCTTCAGGTAGGCCCAGACCGTGCCGAACAGCCCGAACGGCACGGACACGATGAAGATCAGGTTCCAGTTGACCGGCGCCAGCAGACCGCCGACCACCAGGCCCAGGAACGACCCGGCGATCGCGGCGACGCCGTTGATGCCCAGGGCCATGCCGCGCTGGGTCACCGGGAAGGCGTCCGCGAGGATCGCCGAGGAGTTCGCCATCAGGAACGCCCCGCCGACGCCCTGCACGATCCGCCAGCCGATCAGCCACAGCGCGGCGGCGTCACCGTCGAACCAGGTGATCGCGAGCATCACCGAGGAGAACGTGAAGATCGCGAAGCCCAGGTTGTACATGCGGGCCCGGCCGTACATGTCCCCAAGCCGCCCGAAACTGACCACGAGCACCGCCGTGACGACCAGGAAGCCCATGATCATCCACAGCAGGTAGCCGGTGTTGGCCGGGTCGAGCGGGTTGATCGCGATGCCCTTGAAGATGTCGGGCAACGCGATCAGCACGATGGAGGAGTTGATCGTGGCGATGAGCATGCCCAGCGTGGTGTTGGACAGCGCGATCCACTTGTACCCGGCCGGAGCCGCCTGCACAGTCACTTCGCCATGCTAACCAACCTGTCGAGTGGAGTGACTCGGAACGTCGCCGGAAGACACCAGCGATCATGTGCTGGTCACGTCGGTGACCAGCACACGCCGACCAGGCCGCGCCGCTCGGGTCGAGCAGACGGCCGCTACGTCGAAACTCGCGAGCGTGTGAACTGTGCTTGGCGGTTAACTGTCACCGTGCCTGTACCCAAACGAAAGACGAAGAACAGGTTCGCGACGGCCTTGCAGCCGGAAACCGACGGACGCCGAGCCGAAGCGACACGCATCGCAAAGGAGGTGCTGATCGGCAAGCTTCGTGATCGCTGCGCCGTCAGCGGTTACCGCCTTGAGTCGAGAAAGGGCGGACTCAATCGGGAGGACGACCGGTTCACGTTGCACGTACCTGATGGAAAGGACCTCGTCGAGGTCCCCCTGAGCTGGAGCAATGTTGCCGAGCTTCGTCGAACCGTGCAGGCTGTGGCGTCGGGAATTGAGTGGCTCGGTGACCGGTCGGCTTTCGCGGAGATGGGCCAGGGCTACATCGAGGCCGCCATCAGGGCGGTGCGCCCCGAAGTAGATCTCCCGTCGTGGGTCGCCGCCTACACATACCGGGTCGACCCCGACCTGTTCCCCGACGTGACGACAAAGCCGGACTCTGCACGTCGTTTCCAGCCTTTCACCACTCCGAACCAGGGCCGCATGACCGCGCGGAACGACCGACTTGGCATCTTCGTCGAGATATCCGCGCCGAGCATCATGGCTGAGGTGCTGCAACACCGGTTGCACGGGCCGTTCCTGCGCTCCTCCGCCTGGGCGGGTCAGGCGTACTTCGCGACAATCAAGATCTGGCGACCGGCGGGCATCCGCGACCGCGACCACGCGGTCGCACTTCTGGACAAGGTGACCCGCTCGACGTCTTACGAGCTCGATGTCAGCTTCTCTGCGGGGTTTGAGCTTTGCGAACGCCCGGTGTGGCCGCCGGACAGCTACGACCTCGTGAACGAACCGAAGAACGAGCGCATGAGCGTGCACCAACCGCTCACTTTGACACTGAACGAATACTCGCAGGACGGGTTGAGCTACTACTGGCACGCCCGCCAGTCGGAGTCGATCCCGGTAATGGAGTACCTTAACTACTACCAGGTCCTTGAGTATCACTTCGCGCAGTACGCGTTGGCGAGGACCCTGGAGTTCGCCCGCCAGAAGTTGAAGGACCCCAGGTTCGACCCCGCCAACAGCGAGTCGCTGACCCGGTTTGTCAACGCCATCGGTGACCAGGTCAAATCAAAGGGCACTGACTTTCCAGGGCTGCTGGCGACATTGGAGCACTGCATCGACGTCGACCAACTCGCGGACTTCATTGAATCGGATGACGACCTGCGGAGTCACCTGACGAAGAAGACGATTCCCGGTGTACCGCAGGTCGTCACGGCTCAGCGCGACCAGCTCGTCGAACGAATGGCTCGCCGGATCCACGGGATCAGGAACACGCTCGTCCACGCCAAGGGAGAGAACCGGAACGAGGGCTCGTTCATCCTCGTGCCTGGTTCGGCGGAGATGCGCCACCTCGTACAAGAGATCAAGCTTGCCCGGTTCGCAGCACAGTCAGTGCTCATCGCGAGCTCCGTATCCGCCAAGCACTCTCGCGACTTCGACTGAGGCCGTCCCGACGGCTGATCACCGAGGTCACGTTGTGCAGGAGGTGGTTGGGGTCGAACAGGGCCTGGCTGTCGGACCATCGGGGGAACCCAGCGTGCAGTTCAGCGCCGGCATGCACGTGCCGTACCCAGCGTCGCTCGTTGTGGTGGCCCAGCAGTGTCTGGGCCACCACGGGGCAGATCAGTTCACTGTCGGTCGGCTCGGGGCGGCGACCTCTGCCACATATCCGCCTACGACGGGTTCTGCGGCGTGATCGTCTCCAGCACGTTCCCGCCGGCGTCCCTGACCACCACGCGGGCGTCGGGATGGCGGTCGAGCAGCTTCGCGGCCAGCACGAACGTGCCGTTGCCCAGCGTCGCGGGCACATCGGCCGTGCCGGGGCTGGTGTAGGTGATCGAGGCCACCCGGGGGTCGAGCACCAGGCCGACGGCCGCGGCGCTGGAGCTGCCGCCGTCGTAGTACTCCCCCTGCTCGTTCACCTTGTACGGCTTGAAGTCGTAGAACGCCGTCATCGCCGCGATGGTCTGGCCGCGGAACTCGGTCAGGTCGTCCAGGTCGAACACCATGCCGGCCGACGGGTCGTGCTCGGCGTCCCGGCAGTAGAACAGCAGGTCGCCGAACCGGCCGGTGATCATCGTGTCGGTGGCGCTGACCTTGGCCGTGAGGCCGTGCGCGAACTGACCGGGGTCCGGGACCGCCCTGTCCTTCAGGCAGGCGCCGAACCGCTGGGCCTCCGCCGTGTCGCGGGCCGCGGGTGGCAGCGGGCGGTCCACGACGGACGCGGTGGGCTTCGGAACGCCCCGCACCGCGAACTCCTCGCCGTTGACCAGAGCTTTTGTGCCGTTCTCCGCCTTCTGGAAGCCGCTGGGCGCGAGGAACAGGCCGTCCACGAGGGCGGGCATCGTGTTGTTCTGGCCCGAGGCGGCGATCTGGGACAGGCTCAGGAACTTCACGTCGGACGAGACGATGCCCGCCATGGCGCCGGTCGGCGTGGTGAAGAGGATCTCCACCTGGCGCCGGCCCTCGGGCACGGCGGGGTTCGGCGCGGAGATCGTCGTCGTGGTGGCGGTGTTCGCGCAGAAGAAGACACCGGCCGCCGTGCGGAAGGCGGTGAGCACCGTGCCGTTCTTGTGGCTGGTCGCCATCGGCACCCATTCGGAGACGGGTGTGTGGGCCGTGGCCGCCGCGGCGCAGCGGGCCAGCACGTCGGGGGCGACCTTCTCGCGTTCGACGTGGTTGACGATCCCGCGGTCCTTGCCGACGAACTCGCCGTTGTGCTGCACGGGCGGCTCCGCGACGTCGGCGGAGCCGCCGATTAGCGCCTGACTGGCGAAGACCGCGCCCGCGGCGAGCATGCTCACGCCGGCGGCGATCAGGACGGGCCTGCCGTTGCGGGCGGCGGGGCGCATGCCTTCGGAGAGACGCTGACGGGCACGCATGCGGACGTCGTCGGGCAGCGCGCGGTGTTCGGGCAGCTGGTCGATCACGGGGTGTCCTCGGGGGTCAGGTCGCGCAGCCGGGCGCGGGTGCGGGAGACGCGGGCGCGGACGCTCGACTCGGTGATGCCGAGGAGCGCGGCGGCGTCGGCGGTGGACATGTCGCCGAGCAGGCAGAGCTGGGCGATCTCGCGTTCGGAGGCCGGCAGCTTCGCGATGGCGGCGACCACGGCGGCGAGGCGGCGTTGCGCGTCGGTGCGGGCGGCGACCTCGTCGGCGTGGTCGCGTTCGTCCTGCGGCGTCAGCTTCGTGACCAGCCGCAACGCTCTGCGCGAGGCCCGCCACTCGGTGCGGGCGCGGTTCGCGGTCACCGTGTAGAGCCACGGCAGGGCGGAGTCGCGCACCAGCTGGGCGTCGCCGCGTTTGCGCCACGCCGTCAGGAACGTCGCGGAGAGCAGGTCCTCGGCCTGCGACCAGGAGGCCGTCAGCCGGTAGGCGTAGTTCCAGACCGCTTCGGCGTGGCGTTCGAAGAGCTCGGTGAACGCGGCGTGGTCGCCTTTCGCGATCTGCTCCCAGAGGCGCGTGTCGGGCGGCCCGACGTTCGCACGCTCGGTCGTCTCAGTCATCACACTCCGCCTGGGGCCGTCACGGCCCAGTGTGCTGCGTGACGCGCGTCACCTCGCGCTGGGGAGCCGCCCCTCATTCGAGGCGTGAATGACACCGATGGCAAGATCTTCGCCGTGCCGATCGAGCAGAAGCAGCCCGGCAATGTCGAGGCGGAGACCCAGGTGTTCGCGAAGATCACGATCCCCGAGTACGACGCGGCGACGATTCCCGGTGTTCCCCCGGTGACGCCCGCCCCCGCGGCGGCCACTCCACCGGCTCCCGCACCGGCCCCCGCACCGGCGGCGACCACCGCGGCGCAGGAGCGTCAGTCCAAGTCGCTGACCCGGCGGTTGGCCCGCCGGATCCTCGGCCCGACCTTGATGACGAAGAAATAGGGCTCAGCGACACCTATCTGTCGGGGACCTGTCCCAAGCCCCCGCAGACCCGGCAGGCGGTCCGGTCCTCGTTGAGTCCAGAACCAAGGCAACGGCTGCACTCCTTCACAGAAGAACAGTGTCCGCTTCTACTCCGAGTGGGGGCAGCCGCCAAGCAGGGACCCCTCCGGCAATAATGGGTGACCCCCACCGTTCACGCTCGGTGATCAAGCCTGGGTGGACGGTCCGGCCGGAATCTCGTTGGCCCGTGCGACATTGCCTGCGACGATGCCTCTGCTTTCCCCGTGCGGAAGCTTCCACCAGCCGGAGCACCCGCGCGGGCACGGGTGCGACATCTCGTGCAGCACAAGGCCTTCCGGACCGGGAACGGGTTGTTGCCACGACATCGTTCCGGACCCTGCGCACAGCAGGCAGGTGTCCTCTTCACACTCCACACCTGTAAGTACTCCACAGGGGACACTTCGGGCAATCGCTGGATCGAGGGGAGATCATCGATGGCAGTCGCGGTCGTGACGGGAGCGGGTTCCGGGGTGGGGCGCGCGGCGGCGCGAACCCTGCTGGCGGCGGGATTCCAGGTCGCTTTGGCAGGCAGGCGCGAGGACGCGTTGATCGAGACCGGAGAGGGCTTTCCCGAGAACGCTCTCGTGGTGCCGACGGATGTGTCGCGTGAGGACTCGGTGGTCGCGTTGTTCGAGGCGGTGGTCGCGCGCTTCGGCCGGGTGGACGTGTTGTTCAACAACGCCGGGATGAACGTGCGGGCGACACCACTTGAGGAGTTCAGCCTCAGCGCGTGGGAGAAGGTCGTCGGGGTGAACCTGACGGGCGCTTTCCTGTGCGCCCGCGAGGCGTTCAAGGTGATGAAGACCCACGGCGGCGGGCGGATCATCAACAACGGCTCGATCTCGGCGTCGGTGCCGCGCCCGCACGCGGTGGCGTACAACGCGACCAAGCACGCGATGACCGGGCTGACCAAGTCGTTGTCGCTGGAGGGCCGTGCTTTCGGCATCGCGTGCGGGCAGATCGACATCGGCAACGCCGCCACGGAGATGACGTCGCGGATGGGCGCCGGTGTGCTGCAGGCGAACTTCGAGGTCAAGCCGGAACCGACGTTCGACGTGCAGCACGTGGCCGACGCCGTGCTGTACCAGGCTCAGTTGCCTTTGAGCGCCAACGTGCAGTTCATGACCGTGATGGCGACGGCGATGCCCTACATCGGCAGGGGCTGAGCCTGGTAGAGGCCGCCGCCGCGTTCCAGCAGACCGAAGTCGACGAGATAGCGGCGGATGGTGACGTGGTCGACCTCTCCCCCGTCGCACCACGCCTGGAGCCGCTCGTTGATCTCCTTCTCCTCGTAGTAGGTCTGCGGGGTGAAGGCGTGCGAGGCGACGTGCTCGAGGATCTTGCGGCGGCGTTCGTGCGCCACGGGCAACGAGACGAGCTTCTCGCCCCTGATGAACGGCGCGAGCCCGTCCGCCGGCATCGCCTCGGTGAGCGTCGCCGCGAGTGGCTTGAGATCGGCGGGCCGGGCCGGTTCCCCTTCGACCAGCCCGGCCTCGCGGAGCTTGATGAGCGCGGTGCCGGCGTCCTTGACCTTGAGTCCGGAGGCGGCGGCGACGTCGGCCAGCGTTCCCGCGCCGAGGACGACGGCGGCGAACGCCCTCAGCCTCGTGGGTTCGGCCAACGCGCGCACGACGGATTCCGGAGTGGTCATGCCTGCGAACCTAACGCCGCCGTCCACCCGTTTTCAGCTTCGGCTTCAGCGGGAGGGCGCTCCCTGCCAGTCCTGCCTCATCGGCCCACCAGGCCCTCGGCCATCACGTCGGCGAGGTAGCCCTCGAAGTCGGGGGTGTCCGGTTCCAGCACGTGCCGCACCCACGCGGTGCGCTCGTGGGCCAGCGGCGGCAGCTCCCAGACGCAGCCGATGAGGTCCTTCGGGATGACGGTGAAGTGCGTGAGGTCCGGGTCGGTCGAACCGAGGAACGGCTGATCTCCGGACACAGCGGTGCGGCAGTGCAGGACGTTGTCCCAGACCCAGTTGTAGGCGTTGAGGTACATCCCCGCGGAGCTGCGGTGCAGGACCGTCACGGTGGCGGGCGGGGTCGGGTCGTCGAAGTCCGGGTAGATCTTCGGCAGGAACGCGTAGGCGGCCGCGCGGATGTCGTCGGTGATCTCCAGTCCTGGGGTGACCACCTCGTAGCGCTTGACGTGCCTGCCCGCGACGACCAGCGGTTCCCTGACCGCCAGCTCCTTCTCGTAAAAAGCCATGGGTCGAACGTATGAGCTAACCCTGACAGGGTGTGTCAGTGTATCCGCGTGCGTGCGAGCCGATTGGTGTCCGTGCTGCTCCTTCTGCAGGCCAAGGGCCGGATGACGGCGCAGGCGCTGGCCGACGAGCTGGAGGTCTCGGTCCGCACGATCTACCGCGACGTGGAGTCGCTGCACGCGGCCGGGGTGCCGCTGTACGGCGACGCGGGCCCGTCCGGCGGCTACCAGCTGCTCGACGGCTACCGAACGCGGCTGACCGGGCTGACCGAGCAGGAGGCGGAGTCACTGTTCCTGGCCGGGCTGCCGGGTGCGGCGGCGGACCTGGGGCTCGGGGACGCGGTGTCGGCGGCGCAGCTCAAGCTGATGGCGGCGCTGCCGTCGTCGATGCGCGACCGGGCCTCGCACATGGCGACGCGGTTCCACCTCGACGCGCCTGCCTGGTACTACGACCCGGAGCGCTCGCCGTTGCTGGGACTGGTGGCGGACGCGGTGTGGCGTGAGCGACTGCTGGAGGTCAGCTATCGGCGGTGGCGTGCGCCTGAGGACGTCACGCGCGTGCTGCGGCCGTTGGGTCTCGTGCTCAAGGCCGGCCGCTGGTACCTGGTCGCGCAGGGCAGCACGCGGATCTCCACGTACCGGGTGTCGCAGATCCAGGCGGCGACCGTGCTGGACGAGACGTTCGAACGGCCGGACGGGTTCGACCTGGTGGCGCACTGGACGGCGTCGCTGGAGGACTTCCAGGCACGGCAGTACACGGGCTCGGCGGTGATCAGGCTGTCGGCGCGTGGCTGGGAGTCGTTCTCGTCGCAGGTGCTGCCGGTGGTGGCGCGCGCGGCCGAGGAGTCCGCTGTGGACGACGGTGAGGGCGTCCGGGTGACGATCCCGATCGAGTCTCTCGGGCACGCGACCGGGATGTTGCTGCGGATGGGCGGCGAGGTCGAGGTGCTGGAACCGGAGGAACTGCGCGAGCAGGTCACGGCGGCTGTGCGCGCGTTGGCGTCGATTTACCTGGGGTGACCGAACCTCGCGAGGTGGTGCCACAGGTGCTTCACGACCTGCGGTGGTTCCTCGGCGTCGTCGAGGAGGTCCGGGGTGATGGCCCCGTCCCGTGCGATCGCGAGACCTAACGCGACGGACTCGGGGGTGCGGTAGTCCGCGTGCCGCAGCAGGTCCTGTGTGGACAGCCGGAAGCCCGGATGGCGCTCGACCGGGCAGGACAGGTCGACGTCGGGGAAGGTCGGGTCCAGCACGAGGGCTTCGACGTCGTCGAGCGTCACGGGGCCGTGGACGTGGGCCTCGACGTAGGCGTCGAGGGGGTCGCGGTCGTCGGCGTCGGCCAGTTCGATCAGGACGAAGTGGTGTGCGGTGCCGAAGTGGACCGGGTCGAAGACGCTGTCCGGGTAGCAGAACGTCGTGCGGTCGAGCACGTCCTCCTTGAGGCGCAGGTGGGCGGAGCCGAACCGCGGCGCGGCGCCGTGCGGGAGCCTCCGGTGGTTGAGCGCGCCGTACTTGGGGCGGTCGGCGGGGTTCGCGTGGTCGTACGCGCCGCCGAAGAGGCGGCTTTCCCAGTCCCAGCGGTCACCGCCGGGGTGGGCGGTGAGGCCGCCGTTGCTGGTGCCGGTCTCGAACTGGGAGCGGTAGACGCCGTCCGCCGCGAGCTTCGCCAGGACGCCGCGACCGGGGTGGAAGTTGAGCGTCACGCGCAGGTCGCGTGGCATCGGCCCGCCGGCGGACAGGGCGTCGATGTGCTTCAGCGCCCGTTCAACCGACACGAGCGAGCGCCCGGTCGTGCACCCGCGACAACGCCAGCTGCGCGGTCAACGCCCCCAGCAGAGCCATGAACATGTCCCACTGGGTGTCCCACACGTCGCCCTGGGTCCCGAGGAACTCGTCCGCCGCCGACCCGCCCACGACCGCCGCCAGCCACTCCCCCAACTCGTAGGTGGCGCTGAACGCCAGACACACGCACACGACCAGGAAGAACAACCACCCACCAGGTCGAAGCGGAGTCCGCCGCAGCAGGACCTCGCGTGCGAGCACGGCCGGCACGAACCCCTGCACGAAGTGGGCGAACCGGTCGTAGTGGTTGCGTGCCAGGTCGAGCAGGTCCTGCGCCCAGAACCCCACCGGCACCCGCGCGTAGGTGTAGTGGCCGCCCAGGATCAGCACCAGCGCGTGCAGGAAGATCAGCCGGTACAGCAGCGGTGTCAGCGGGAAGCGCCGGTACGTCGCGATCAGCACACCCCCGCCGATCACGACGGGCGCCACTTCGAGGTACCAGGTCGCGCGGTCGTACGGGCCGATGCCGGACGCGATCAGGGCGACAAGAGTCAGGCCGAGCAGGATCAGCGGTTCAACGCGCTTGTCATAGCTCACGGATCACCTTGCAGGGATTGCCGACGGCGAGGACGCGCGGCGGGATGTCGCGCGTGACGACGCTACCGGCTCCGATGACGGCGTTCGAGCCGATCGTGACGCCCGCGCAGACGATGACGCCGCCGCCGAGCCACACGTTGTCGCCGATGGTGATCGGGGCGGCGGACTCGAAGCGCTGGCGGCGGGCCTCGTGGTCTTCGAGGGGGTGCAGGGCGGTCAGCAACTGGGCGCGGGGGCCGATGGAGACGTCGTCGCCGATGGTGATGGTGGCGCAGTCCATGAGGATGGCGTCGTAGTTGAGGAAGCTGTTGGAGCCCATGTGGATCTGGTAGCCGTAGTCGCACTGGAACCGCGGCATGACCCACGAGCCCTCGCCGATGGAGCCGAAGAGCCGGGAGATGACCGCACCGGAGCGGGTGGCGTTGAACTCGTCCACCAACTGCTGCGCGGCCAGCCTTTCCGCGACCAGTTCGGGGTCGGAGTCCTTGTACAGCCGGCCGGTCGTCATCTTCTGCTTCTCGGTGATCACCCTTCGAGAGTGCCCGAACGCAGCAGCGCGCGGGCACGAGACGCGGCGATCTCCATCAGTGCAACGAGATCCGCGGCCTCGAATCCAGGCGGCGACTCGACCGCGAGTACCACAGGTGTGGTGGCTGGAACCGTTGGGCGAGCGGGCAGCTGACCTGCGGATTCGGCGGAAACCACCACAGGTGTTCTGGTCCCGACGGGTCCGGCGACGCGCTCGCGGAGTGCGTCGAGGAGTTCCTGTTCCGGTTTTCCCTTGAGCAGCAGGAGCACGAACGGGTCGGCGTCGAGCAGCCAGCCGACCTGGAACGCGAGCGCGGCGGCGTGACGGCACGTGAGTTCCCAGTCGTCGCAGTCGCACTCGGGTTCGAGGTCGCCGATGCCGGGCAGCAGGTCCACACCGGACTCTTCCGCGGCCAGCACGAGGTCGCGGGGCATGTCGTTGTCCAGCAGGGCGGCGATGTGGCCGGAGTGTTCGGCGACGCGGTCGAGGAACCGTCCCCATTGGACTTCGGACAGCGCCGGGACGCTGACGGTGGTGCTGTGGACGGTGTCGTCGTCGTGGACCTGGGCGTGCAGGCGGCCGGGGCTGACGGTGATCGGGCCGACGACGCCGGCGTGGGCGTAGCGGCGGGCGAGGCGGATGAGGGTGGTGTTGAGCGCGGTGTCCTCGAGGGCCTTGACCCAGGCCTTGCCCCACCAGGTGGTGGCGACGCGGCGTTTCACCTTGGGGAACGCGGCGAATCCGCGGGCGGTCACTGGGCGCTCCTGAGTTGGACGAGTTCGGCGAGTTCGGCGTCGGTGAGTTCGGTGAACCCGGCTTCTCCCCCGTGCAGGACGGCGTCGGCGAGGTCTCGTTTGTCCTGCAGGAGTGCGGCGATGCGTTCCTCCACGGTGCCTTCGGTGACGAGCTTGTGCACCTGGACGGGTCTGGTCTGGCCGATGCGGTAGGCGCGGTCGGTGGCCTGGTCCTCGACGGCGGGGTTCCACCAGCGGTCGAAGTGGATGACGTGGTCGGCGCGGGTGAGGTTGAGGCCGGTGCCGGCGGCCTTCAACGACAGCAGGAACACGGGTGCGCGGCCGTTCTGGAAGTCGTCGACCATCTGCTCGCGCTGCGGCACGGGGGTGCCGCCGTGCAGGAACCGGGTGGGCTGCTTGATGTGCTGTTCCAGCAGCCGGGCCATGCCGACGTACTGGGTGAAGATCAGCGCCGAGCCGTCCTCGGCGACGATCGTGTCGAGCAGTTCGTCGAGCAGGTCGAGCTTGCCGGAGGTGCCCTGCAGCGTGGGGTGGCCGAGGTAGTGCGACGGGTGGTTGCAGATCTGCTTGAGTCCCGTCAGGAGCTTCAGGACGAGACCTCGGCGGGCCATGCCGTCGCTCGACGCGATCTGGTCGAGGGTCTCGCGGGTCAGCGCCTCGTACAGCGCCGCCTGCTCCACGCCCAGCGAGACGTACCGGTCGGTCTCGGTCTTGGCGGGCAGTTCGGGGGCGACGCCGGGGTCGGACTTGCGGCGGCGCAGCAGGAACGGCCGCACGACCTTGGCGAGGGTGTCGTCGGGCTCTGGCCAGCGGGTGCGGAACGCGCGGTGCGTGCCGAGCAGGCCCGGTGTCGTCCAGTCCAGGACGGCCCAGAGTTCGGACAGCGAGTTCTCCACGGGCGTGCCGGACAACGCGACGCGCGCGGCGGCCGGGATCGAGCGCAGTGCCTTGGCGGTGCCGGAGTGCGGGTTCTTGACGTGCTGGGCCTCGTCGGCGACGACCATGCCCCACTCGTGCTCGCGCAGCGCCTCGGCGTCCAGGCGCATGGTGCCGTAGGTGGTGAGGACGACGCCGCTGGTGGCGAGCGTCCGCTGTGGACCGTGGTAGCGGCTGACGGGGACTCCTGGGGCGAACCGGTGGATCTCGCGTTCCCAGTTGCCGAGCAGCGACGCCGGGCAGACGACCAGCGTCGGGTGTTCGTGGTCGCGGTGCAGGTGCAGTGCGATGAGGGTGATGGTCTTGCCGAGGCCCATGTCGTCGGCGAGGCACGCGCCGAGTCCGAGGCCGGTCATGTGGGCGAGCCAGCGCAGGCCGTGCAGCTGGTAGTCGCGCAGCTGCGCCCGCAAGGACGCGGGCTGTGGGAACGACGGGACGGTCGCGATGGCCGTGGTGAGGCTGTGCGGGGCGACCTCGACGTGCTCTCCGTCGATGATCGCCACGCCGGTGAGTGCGGCGGTGACGGCCTGGGCGGCGGTGATCGGCTTGAGCTGCTGCCGGGCCTTCTTCTTGAGCAACGGGTCGACGAGCACCCACTGGTCGCGCAGCTTCACGATCGGCCGGGACGCCTCGGCGATGACGTCCATCTCGGCCTCGGTCAGGTCCTCGCCGCCGAGCGCGAGCCGCCAGTCGAACGTGAGCAGGTCGCCCGCCTGGAACCGGCCGCCGGCCTCGCCGATGACGGCCTTCGCGGACAACGTGGTGGTGAGGTCGCGGGGCCAGTGGACCTCGATGTCGGTGCCGAGCAGCTCGGCGACCTCGCCGTCGGTGAGGTCGGCCTGGTCGAGCAGGCGTTGCAGCGGTGGCCAGTCGACGCGGGCCATCGCCCTGATGGCGTCGAGCTCGCGACCGGAGCCGCGCACGTCGCGCGGGTAGGGGTCGGTGATGGCGCGGACCTGCACGATCGCGCGGAACCGCTGGTCGTCGGTGGTCTCGATGCGCAGGGAGAGCTTGATCTGCTCGTCGGCCCACGCCTTGAGCTCGGGGACGTCGTGCGCTTCGGTGCCGGCGAAGGGTCCTTCGCCGGTGCGAGGCAGCGTGTCGGCGACGGCGTCGAGGAACCGGCGGAGTTCGTCGTAGTCGCCGTGCGCGGCGAGCTGGCGCAGGTGCAGCTCGTCTGCGTGGTCGAGCGGTCCGACGCGCCAGGTGTCGTGGCCCCCGGCCGTCACGCCGGGCACGATCCGGCCGCGGGCGACGAGGGTGAGGGCGGTCGCGGCGGCCACTCCCCAGTAACCGTCGTCGTCAAGCACGTCCGGTAAGGCTTCGAGCAGGGGTTTTCCGTGGAGCTGGCCGAATCTGGGCGGGTCGGCAGGCACGAACATACCCTGTACCGTACACCATACGGTACGGTAGGGTCGCGCTCGTGATCGAACACACGGGCAGCGGTGACCCTGCGCGGACGCTGGCGTTGCTGTGGCGCACCCAGGAACGCGTGTCGCGCAAGGGCAAGCCGGACCTGAGCGTGGACCGGATCGTGCAGGCGGGCATCGCGCTGGCCGACGCGGACGGGCTCAAGGCGCTGTCGATGCGCCGCGTGGCCGAGTCGCTGGGCGTGGGGACGATGTCGCTCTACACCTACGTGCCGGGCAAGGGCGAGCTGATCGACGTCATGGTCGACACCGTGCAGGCCGCGACCGGGCGCGAGGCGGCCGGCGCCTGGCGGGAGCACCTGACGTACGTGGCGCGGGAGAACCTGGCGCTGTACCGGCGGCATCCGTGGTTGTTGCAGGTCGCGCCGTCCCGCACGGTGCTGGGCCCGCAGGTCGCGGCCAAGTACGACTTCGAGCTTTGCGGGCTGGAGGGCGTCGGTCTGTCGGACGTGGAGATGGACTCGGTGCTCAACCTGGTGCTCGGGCACGTGCAGAACTCGGCGCGCGGCCTGACCGCGGCGGCGGTGACCGAGAAGGAAACAGGATTGACCGATCAGCAGTGGTGGGACGCGGCGGCGCCGGTGCTGATGACCGTGTTCGACCCGGCCCGCTTCCCGGTGGCAGCACGGGTGGGCGCCGCGGTCGGGGAGGCGCACCAGAGCGCGTTCAGCCCGGAGCACTCGTTCGAGTTCGGGCTGGAGATGCTCCTCGACGGCGTCAATCGGCTGATCGAGTCGCGTCGGCTGTAACTGCTGAGTGACACCTTGCGGGATGCGTCGTTAATTCCCACACGGTGTCACTTGGGTGCCTACAGTTACGCCACGCCGATCAACTTCACCGCTGGGAGGCCCGCTCGTGGTGATCGACTCGCAGCCCCGGCAGGCGCTGGTGCGCCGCGTCACCGGCCTGGCGCGGTCGACCCCGGGACGGCTGAGCCTGATCGTCGTGGTGCTGGTGGTGGCGAGCCTGGCCAGCGGCTGGTTGTCGACGTGGAGCGTGAACCGCCAGGAGCGGGCGCTGGAGGACCTGGCGACGCGGTCCGAACCGCTGGCGCACGCGGCGCAGGAGGTCTACCGGGCGTTGCAGGACGCCGACGCGACGGCGGCGAGCGCGTTCCTGTCTGGCGGGCTGGAGCCCTCCCAGCTGCGGGAACGCTACGAGAAGGACATCGCGCAGGCGCAGGCGGCGCTGTCGGTGGCGACGGCCTCCTCCCCCGATCTGACGGCGACGCTGGCGGCGCAGCTGCCGGTCTACACGGGACTCATCGAGACGGCGCGCACGAACAACCGGCAGGGTTTCCCGGTGGGTGCCGCGTATCTGCGTGAGGCGTCGGGGTTGATGCGCACGCAGCTGCTGCCGGCGGCGCAGGAGCTGTACCGGGCGGAGACGGACCGGGTGTCGCGGGCGCAGGACGAGGCGAACTTCCCCTGGGGCTCGGTCGGGGTGGCGCTGGCGTTCGTCGTCGCGCTGGTGCTGACGCAGCGGTATCTGACCCGCCGGACGAACCGGCTGCTCAACGTCGGCCTGCTGGTGGCCACGGGTGCGGCGGTGGTGTCGCTGCTGTGGGTGACGACGGTGTCGGTGCTGGTCATGAACGACGTGTCGGACTCGCGGGCGGCCTCGCAGAAGGTCGACGTGCTGGCGCAGGCGCGGATCGCGACCCTGACCGCGCGGGGCGAGGAGACGCTGACGCTGGTCGCGCGCGGTGCGGGCCAGGCCTACGAGAAGAACTTCGTCGAGGTCTCCGAACGGCTCGAAGGTCTGCTCGACCAGGCGCTGCGGCTGGGCAACACCGAGGCCGTGGACCAGGCGATGCGGCAGTTCCGGCAGTGGCAGCAGGTCCACCAGCGCATCCGCGAGGCCGACGACGCCGGGCAGTACAACGACGCGGTGGCGCTGATCGACAACCCGTACTTCGACTCGCTCGACGAGTCCCTGGTGCGTGCGATCGGCGAGGCGCGGCAGGACTTCAGCGACGAGGTGGCGGTGGCGCGGGCGTCGCTGGCGGGCACGGTGGTCGGGGTGCTGGTGCTCGCGGTGATCGGCGCGGCGGGGTCGGCGATGGGGTTGTGGCAGCGGCTCAAGGAGTACCGGTGAGGCGACTGGCGTTGGCGGCGGTGATGCTGCTCGGAGCGTGTTCGGCGGGTCCTGCGCCCAGCGAGGTCGTGCCGCGCAGCGCGGCGGCACCGCAACCGGCGAACGCGAGCACGGTCGCCGCGGCGCCGAGCAGTGCGGCGAACCCGCCGCCGTCGTGTGACGCGACGGCGAGCCTGCGGCCCGGCCCGTTGCCCGTGGCCGGGCAGATGCCGTCCGGGTCGACGATGGCGAAGATCGCGCAGCGGGGCCGGTTGATCGCCGGGGTGGACCAGAACTCGTACCTGATGGGGTTCCGCAACTCGTTCACCGGCGAGATCGAGGGTTTCGACGTCGACGTGGCACGGCAGATCGCGAAGGCCGTGTTCGGTGACGAGAAGAAGGTGCAGTTCAAGGTCGTCACGGCGGCCGAGCGGATCCCGATGCTGCAGAGCGGCGCCGTGGACGTGGTGGTCCGCACGATGACGATCACCTGCGACCGGCTCAAGGACGTGGACTTCTCGCAGGTCTACTACCAGGCGGGACAGCGGGTGCTGGTGCGCCGCAACTCCGGCATCACCGGCGTGGAGAGCCTCGCGGACAAGCGGGTGTGCGTGGCGTCGGGGTCGACGTCGCTGGGCAACGTGGTGAACCGCGTGAAGACGACGGTGAGCGTGCCGAACTGGACGGACTGCCTGGTGATGCTGCAGCAGGGGCAGACCGACGCGATCTCCACCGACGACACGATCCTCGCGGGACTGGCGGCGCAGGACCCGTACACCGAGGTCGTGGGGTCGCGGTTCACCGACGAGTCGTACGGCGTGGGCGTGCCGAAGGGCCAGGAGGACCTGGTGCGGTTCGTCAACGGCGTGCTGGAACGGATGCGCACCGACGGCACGTGGAGTGGGATCTACCGGCGGTGGCTGACCCCGCTGGGTCCGGCACCAACGCCGCCCGTCGCGCGTTATCGGGACTAGGGGGCAGCGATGAGCGAAGAGGTTGATCTGCCCGAGACCGGGCCGTCGACGGCGCCAGGGACCGCGCCCTGGTCGTCGTCGCAGGAGGTGTCGCGGTCGAACTCGGGCCGCACGCGGCGGGGCAGCGCGCGGTCGATGAGCCGTGGCCGGCTGGGCGCGGGGCTGGTCGAGGTGCCGCGGGTGCCGTACCGGGATCCGAAGACCGCCGTGCTGGAGCAGCCGGAGGTGCCGGAGGCGAAGCGGTTCTGCTCGAAGTGCGGCAAGAAGGTCGGGCGGCGCAAGGACGGCAAGCAGGGCCGGGTGGAGGGCTTCTGCCCGCAGTGCGGGCACGCCTACTCGTTCACCCCGAAGCTCGCGCCCGGTGAGGTGCTGCACGACCAGTACGAGGTGCTGGGCTGCCTCGCGCACGGCGGCCTGGGCTGGCTGTACCTGGCGCTCGACCACGCGGTGAGCGACCGGTGGGTGGTGCTCAAGGGCCTGCTCGACTCAGGGGACGCGGACGCGATGGCGGCGGCGCTGGCCGAACGCCGGTTCCTGGCCGAGGTCGAGCACCCGAACATCGTGAAGATCCACAACTTCATCCGGCACGAGAGCCGCGACAGCGACAAGCGCGTCGAGTACATCGTGATGGAGTACGTCGGCGGCGAGTCGATCAAGGACATGATCACGCGCCGGCGCCGGGAGGGCCGCGGAGACGAGGCGCTGCCGCTGGCGCAGGCGATCGCCTACGTGCTGGAGATCCTGCCCGCGGTCGGCTACCTGCACGGCGTGGGGTTGTTGTACTGCGACTTCAAGCCGGACAACATGATCCACACCGAGGAGCAGCTCAAGCTGATCGACCTGGGCGCGGTGCGGCGCATCGACGACCACCACTCCCCCATCTACGGCACGATCGGCTACCAGGCGCCGGAGATCGGCACGATCGGCCCGTCGGTGTTCTCCGACATCTACACGGTCGGGCGCGCGTTGGCGGTGATGAGCTTCCCGTTCGACTTCCGCGGCCGCTGCAAGGACCGGCTGCCCACGGTGGACGAGGAGCCGTTGCTGGGCCGGTTCGAGTCGTTCCACCGGTTGCTGCTGCGCGCCACGAACCCGAACCCCGAGCTGCGGTTCTCCTCCGCCGAGGACATGGCCGAGCAGCTCACGGGCGTGCTGCGCGAGGTGCTGGCGATCGAGGACGGCGTGGTGCGGCCGGGCCTGTCGCGGCAGTTCACGCCGGAACGCCGCCGCTTCGGCGTGGAAGGCTCGCTCGACCTCGCCGAGGTGGCGCTGGCGTTGCCGGCGCCGAGCGTGAGCACCTCCGACGCGGCCGCCTCGTGGCTGGCGACGGCGACGACGTCGGACCCGGCGGGGCTGCGCAAAGCACCGGAGTTCACGGTGGAGGTGCGGCTGCGGATCGTGCGGGTGCTCATCGAGTCGCGCGACACCGAGGCGGCGTTGAAGGAGCTGGACTCGCTGACGGCGCCGTCGATGTTCGACGAGCCGGAGCTCGACCCGGCCGAGGACTGGCGCCCGGACTGGTACCGGGGCCTGGCGGCTTTGACCGATGGCCGGGCTTCCGACGCGCTGGGGTTCTTCGACGCGGTGTGCTCGGCGGTACCGGGTGAGGCTGCCCCGAAGCTGGCGCTGGGCGTGTGCGCGGAGGCCACCGGGGAGTTGAAGGCCGCGGCGGGCTGGTACGAGCTGGTGTGGCGCACGGATCACTCGTACGTGTCGGCGGCGTTCGGGCTGGCGCGGGTGCTGCTGGCGTGCGGGGACCGCGCACGGGCGGTCGAGGTGCTGTTGTCGGTGCCGGACACGTCGTCGCAACATCTGGCCGCGCAGATCGCGGCGGTGCGCGCGCAGCTCGGCGACTGCGGCGCGGAGGACCTCGTCGCGGCCGGGGAACGGTTGCACGCCTTGGACATCGACGTCCATTCGCACACGCAGCTGTCGGCCGAGGTGCTGGAGGCGGCGTACGACTACGTGACCCGCAATCAGGCCGCTGAGGGCAAGGTGCTGGACTGTGCACTCTCCGAACACGAGCTTCGGCTGGGTCTCGAGCGGCGCTACCGCACGCTGGCCCGGTTCGCTGCCACGCCGGAGGAACGGATCGCATTGGTGGACCGCGCGAACGCGGTAAGGCCTAGGACGTTGGTTTGATGGACACCCTGAAGTGCCCGGAGTGCTTCGCGCCCGTCGCGGCGGAGGACCGGTTCTGCGAGGCGTGCGGACGCAACCTGCTGGTCCGCCGCACGCCGCTGGGCGGACCGACCGGTCCCGCGCAGGCCTCGTGCATCCTGTGCGGGTCGCCCGACATCGACGACGAGGACTACTGCACCCAGTGCGGCCGTCACCAGCCCTCGGCGCGTGACCGGGTCGAGTACGCGCTGGGCGCGGTGTCCGGTGTGTCGGACCGGGGCAAGCGGCGGGCGCGCAACGAGGACTCGATGGCGTTCGGCCACGTCGCGGGCAAGGGTGTCGCCGCCGTCGTCTGCGACGGCGTGGCCTCTTCCGAACGCGCCGAGCAGGCTTCGCAGGCCGCCGCGGACGCCGCGGTGGAGGTGCTGCTCAACGCCCTGATCGACACCGCGGACGCCGAGCAGGCCATGGTCGACGCGGTCGCCGCGTCGTGCTCCGCGGTGGAGCAGCTGATCGAGCTGGAGCCGATGGAGGCGGGCGGGCGGGGTGTCGCGCCGTCGTGCACGTTCGTCTCCGCGCTGGTCACGGAGAACGCGGTGACGATCGGCTGGGTCGGCGACAGCCGCGCCTACTGGCTGTCCGACGAGGGCTCCAAGCAGCTCACCACGGACGACACGTGGGCGGCGCAGCTGGTCGCCGAAGGCGTGCTGACCGAGGAGCAGGCGCGCACGGACCGTCGCGCGCACGTGCTGTCGCGGTGGATCGGCGCGGACGCGGGCCGGGTGGAACCGCAGGTCGTGACGCTCAAGCCGACCTCGCCGGGCGTGTTCCTGCTGTGTTCGGACGGCCTGCACAACTACCGTCCGCAGCCCGAGGACCTGCAGCCGCTGCTGCCGTGCGGGCCGGAGGAGTTCGTGAAGGTCGCCCTGGACGCGGGCGGCCACGACAACATCACCGTGGTGCTGGTGCCGTTCGCTCCGGCGGAGTGAAACCCCGCACGGTCAGGTCGACGAGCCGTTCGGCCTGACCCGCGGTGCCGTGTTCCCTGGTCCACGCCGCCGCGTTCATCAGGGTGAACACGTCCTCGCCGGTCAGGTCCGCGCGGACCTCGCCGGCCTCGATGGCGCGCCGGACGAGCCGGTCGCCGATGCCGGTCATCCGCACGCACGACTCGTGCAGCTCGTCCTCGGTGCTGTCCGCGAGCAGGGCGGCGAGTCCCTGGTAGCTCGCGGCGTGCGTGACGACCAGGTCGATCCAGCGGCGCAACGCCCCGGCCGCCTGCGGTGCGGCGAGCAGGTCCTCGCCGGTGTCGAAGAGTTCCTCGTTGCGTTCCCGCAGCAGCGCGCCGACGAGTGTGCGGCGGTTCGGGAAGTGCCCGTAGAGCGTGCCGATCGCGACGCCCGCACGCCGTGCGACGGCTTCCAGTGACGCGTCGGTGCCCTGCTCGGCGAACACCGCGTCGGCCTCGGTGAGCAGGCGTTCGTAGTTGCGGCGTGCGTCCGCGCGCGGCTTCCTGGTGGGCACCGTTGCTGCTCCCGCTTAAGTCGAGGTAGCCTCGAAATAAGAAGTCGAGGCCGCCTCAGTCTATGGGGGAACTGATGATTCTGGTGTTCGGCGCGTCGGGCAGCATCGGCCGTCGCCTGGTGGAGCTGCTACCCGCGGACGAGGTGGTGGCGTTCGCGCGGGATCCGGCGAAGGGTGCCGCGCTGGGCTGCCGGTACGTCGTCGGGGACCTGGACGATCCGGTGTCGGTCGCATCGGCGCTGGTCGGCGTGGAGAGGGTGTTCCTCAACGCGGGCGGCGCGGTGCCTGCGCCCGGCGAGCAGCCGATGGTGCGGCAGCAGCGGGCGGTGATCGACGCGGCGGTGGCGGCCGGGGTGGCGCACGTGGTGAAGCTGTCGGTGTGGCACGCGGCCGCGGACGGTCTGCTCGCCGAGGGGGCGCACTGGGAGGTCGAGGAGCACCTGCGGTCCTCCGGGCTGGGGTGGAGCGTGCTGCGGCCGAGCGGGTTCATGCAGAACTTCGTGACCGGCGGTGGCACGTTCACCGAGAACGGGCACCTGCTGGGCGCCTACGGGGACGCGCGGGTGTCCTACGTCGACTGCGCGGACATCGCGGCGGCCGCGGCGGTGCTGCTGACCGGGGATCCGCGGCCGGGGTCGACGTTCGTGCTGACCGGGCCGGAGGCGCTGACGCAGGCCGAGATCGCGGCGCGGCTGTCGGTGGTGGCCGGCCGCGAGATCCGCTACGTCGACCTGCCCGCGGTCGAGTTCGCGAAGCGCCTGGTCGCGCTGGGTGTGCCGGAGGCGTTCGCGGGCGATGTGGCGACGTTGTTCGCCGATGTCGCGGGTGGCCGGCTGGAGGGGACGACGCCGGATCTGGCCGGGTTGATCGGGCGGCCGGCGCGGACGTTCGACGAGTTCCTGGCGGCCGAGGCGGACGCGGTGCGTCAGGTCTGGGCGGACGAAGTCCACACCTTCGAGTGATTTACCGCCGGCTAACCGCCGAGGCGCACGGTCGGGTCGTGAGATTCGTTTCTGTCGCGGCAGTGGCCGCTTTCGCGTTGGCCGGGTTGTCCTCGGGGGTGGCGCACGCGGAGTCGGCGCCGGGGTGTGGTCCGGTGACGCAGATCGGCAGCACCGCCTACATCGGCTGGGAGGCCGGCGCGCAGTGGGCGTCGGTGAAGCAGTTCAAGGGGTGCGGCAAGAACTGGGCCTACGTGTACGTGTGGGACAGCTACCACAACCTGGGCCACGACTACCGCGTCTCGGCCGGGGTGCTGACGTCCAGTGGCACGAAGGGCTACAAGAAGGGCGGCAACCGGCAGCAGGAGGTGTGGTCGTCGGGCACGGACACGCTGGACGTGTGCACCCAGGCGCAGGGGCACCTCTACGACAACCCGGAGTACGCGCACTTCGCCACGACCTCCAAACGGTGCTGAGATGAGCTGATGCGGAGGCCGGTGTTGATCGCGGTGGCGGTGGTTGTCACCATCGTCGCCGTGGTCTTCACCTTCCAGCGCAAGCTCGTGTACTTCCCCTCCCCCGGCCCGGTGCCCGCAGCCGAGGAGGTGCTGCCCGGTGGGCGCGACGTTCGTCTGGTGACGGCGGACGGTCTGCTGCTCGACGGCTGGCACTTCGAGCTGCCGGACGCGACCGTCACGGTGATCGTGTTCCCCGGCAACGGCGGCAACCGGGCCGGTCGGGTGTCGCTGGCCCGGGAGCTGACCGCGCGGGGCCTGTCGGTGCTGTTGTTCGACTACCGCGGCTACGGCGACAACCCGGGCAAGCCGTCGGAGGAGGGCCTGACGTTCGACGCGCGGGCGGCGCTGGACCTGATCGACGGGCCGGTCGTCTACTTCGGTGAGTCGCTGGGCGCGGCGGTGGCCGCGGAGCTCGCGACGTTCCGCGCCCCCAAGGGCATGGTGTTGCGCTCGCCGTTCACGTCGCTGGCGGCGGTCGGCTCGCACCACTACCCGCGGTTGCCGGTGAAGATGTTGTTGCAGGACAAGTTCCCCGTGACGGAGCGGGTGTCCGCGGTGGACGTTCCGGCCGTGGTGCTGCTGGGCACTAAGGACTCGGTGGTGCCGCCCGCGCAGAGCCGTGAGGTGGCGACGGCGGCGCGCGCGAAGCTGGTCGAGATCGCGGGCGCGGACCACAACGACGAGGTGCTGGTGTCGGGTCCGCAGGTGATCGACGCGGTGCTGTCGGTCAGCTGACCGGCGCGATCTCGCCGGACCCGCGGCGCACGAGGGCGGCGGGGACGACGGCGTGCACGGGCGGTGAGGTGTCGCCGTCGATGCGGGCGAGGATGAGCTCGGCGGCCCTGCGGCCGATGCCGGGGACGTCCTGGCGCACGACGGTGATGCCGGGGTCGAGCATGTCGGCGAGCGGGAAGTCGTCGAACCCGATGACGGCGACGCGGCGGTGCAGGTCACGGGCGCGCAGCAGCCGCATGGCGCCGACGGTGACGAGGTTCTGGGCGGTGAACACCGCGGTGGGCGGCCGGTCGAGGTCGAACAGCGCGCCGGTGGCGGTCTCGGCGAGGTCGGCGCCGTGCAGGTCGGTGCGCACGAGCTCGTCGCGCAGGGTGAGGCCTGCCTGGGCGAGGCCTTCGAGGTAGCCGGTGTAGCGCTCCTGGCTGGTCCACAGGGTGCGGCGGTCGCCGAGGAACGCGATGTCGCGATGGCCCAGTGCGGCCAGGTGCAGGACGGCGTCGCGGGAGCTGTCGCGGTTGGTGGTGGTGACGCAGTCGGTGCCGCCGAAGGTGGGGGGCCGGTCGACGAGCACCATCGGGGTGCCGCGGTCGCGTTCCTGCTGCAGGGCGTCCTGGTGCCCGCCGACGGCCATGACGACGACACCGTCGACCCGGCGAGTGGACAGCGACACGAGCAGTTCGCGTTGCAACGTGTGGTCGTCCTCGCTGCTGCCGGCGAGCACGAGGACGCCGGCGTGGCGGGCGCGATCCTCGACGGCGCGCAGCAGGGCGGCGTCGAAGGGGTTGGACAGGTCCTCGAACAGCACGCCGATGGTGGCGCTGCGACGGTCTGAGCGGCGCAGGCTGCTGGCGGTCAGGTTCGGGCGATAGCCCAGGGTGCGGGCCGCCTCACGGACGCGGTCGGTGACCTCCGTGCCGGCGCCGGGCAGGCCGTTGATCACGCGGGAGACGGTCTTGGTGCTGACCTTCGCCAGCGCGGCGACGTCGCGCATCGTGGGTTCACGTCTGCCGTCTGCTCGGTCCATGTCCACGTCCTACGACTCTTGCGTCAACGATGACGCAACGGTATACCCGTTTGCACAGCTCGCGTAGCCGCTCTTCCGTTCACGATCCGAGGGACCTCGGGCGGGCGGTTACGTCAACGTTGACGTAGGAGTTGCCATGCGTAGAACTGTCGGGGTCACCGCAGCGGCGTTGCTCACCTTGGTCACCGCGTGCGGAGGTGGTGGGTCCTCCAGCGGCGGCACGACGCTGGTGGGGCTGGTGACGAAGACGGACACGAACCCGTTCTTCGTGAAGATGAAGGAGGGCGCGCAGCAGGCGGCCTCGTCGGCGGGCGCGACGGTGCAGTCGTTCGCGGGCAAGCAGGACGGTGACAACCAGACGCAGGTCGACGCGATCGAGAACCTGATCGCGTCGGGCGCCAAAGGCATTCTGATCACGCCGAGCGACTCGAAGGCGATCGTGCCGTCGGTGGACAAGGCGCGGGCGGCGGGTCTGCTGGTGATCGCGCTGGACACACCGCTGGAGCCGGCCAGTGCCGCGGACGCGACGTTCGCGACCGACAACTACAAGGCCGGGTTGCTGATCGGGCAGTGGGCGAAGTCGAAGTTCGCGAAGGAGGGCAAGCAGGCCAAGATCGCGCTGCTGGACCTCAACCCGAACCAGGTGTCGGTGGACGTGCAGCGCGACCAGGGTTTCCTGGAGGGCTTCGGCGTCGACGTGAAGGACAAGGCCCGCATCGGTGACGAGTCCGATCCGCGGATCGTGGGCCACGACGTGACCAACGGCGATCCGTCCGGTGGCCGCACGGCGATGGAGAACCTGCTGCAGAAGGATCCGGGCGTCAACCTGGTCTACACGATCAACGAACCCGCGGCGGCCGGTGCCTATGAGGCGTTGAAGGCGGCGGGCAAGGAGAAGGACGTCGTGATCGTGTCGGTCGACGGCGGCTGTCCCGGCGTGAACAACGTCAAGGCCGGGGTGATCGGGGCGACGTCGCAGCAGTACCCGCTGAAGATGGCGCAGCTCGGGGTGGAGGCGGTGTCGAAGTTCGCGAAGGACGGCTCGAAGCCGCAGAACACCGACACCGGGGTCACGTTGATCACCGATCAGCCCGCGGACGGCGTGGAGTCGAAGGACTCGGCGTTCGGCCTGCAGAACTGCTGGGGCTGAGCCGTGACCGCGGTGGTGGAGGAACGGGATCGTTCCGTGCTCACGCGCGTGCAGCACCTGTTGCACGCGCAGGCCACGATCGGACCGGCGGTGGTGCTGCTGGTGTCGGTGATCGTGTTCGCGTTGCTCTCGGAGCGGTTCCTGACGCCGGGCAACATCTCGCTGATCCTGCAGCAGGTGGCGGTGGTGGGCACGCTCGCGGTCGGGCAGACGATCGTGATCCTGACCGCCGGGATCGACCTGTCGTGCGGGGCGATCATGGTGCTGACCTCGATCGTGATGGCGAAGGTCGCCTCGGAGACGGGTCTGCCCGGGTTGCCGGCGCTGCTGCTGGGTTTCCTGGTGGGCACGGTGTGCGGGTTGCTCAACGGGTTGCTGGTGACGCGGCTGAAGCTGCCGCCGTTCATCGTCACGCTGGGCACGTTGAACGTGTTCTTCGCGTTGAACCTCTGGTATTCGGGCAGTGCCACGATCCGTGGCACGGACATGCCGTCGTTGCTGCTGTTCACCGGGCAGACGTTCACCGTCGGCGGCACGCGCATCACCTACGGCTCGATCATGTTGGTGCTGCTGGTGGCGGCCATGGCTTTTGTTCTGAAGAACACCGCGTGGGGCCGGCACGTCTACTCGACCGGTGACGACCTGGAGGCCTCCCGTCTGTCGGGCATCCGCACGGCGCGGGTGCTGCTGTCCGTGTACGCGACGGCGGGGCTGATCTACGCGGTGGCGGCGTGGACGTTGATCGGCCGGATCGCCTCGGCTTCACCGCAGGCGGGGCAGACCGACAACCTGGACTCGATCACGGCGGTGGTGATCGGCGGGACGTCGCTGTTCGGTGGCCGCGGCGCGGTGGTGGGGTCGCTGATCGGCGCGTTGATCGTCGGCGTGTTCCGCAACGGCCTGGCGCTGGCCGGGGTGGACGTGTTGTGGCAGACGATGGCGGTCGGTGTGCTGATCATCGTGGCGGTGTCGCTGGACCAGTGGATCAGGAAGGTGAAGGCATGACCACCCCGATCCTGCAGGCAACGGGCCTGGTCAAGCGCTACGGCAGGGTGACGGCGCTGGCGGGTTCGGACCTGGAGCTGCTGCCGGGCGAGATCCTCGCGGTGATCGGCGACAACGGCGCGGGCAAGTCGTCGCTGATCAAGGCCCTGTCCGGCGCGGTGGTGCCGGACGAGGGCGAGGTGTTGCTCGACGGCTCCCCCGTGTCGTTCTCCACACCGCTGGACGCGCGCAACGCCGGCATCGAGACGGTGCACCAGTCCCTGGCCGTGTCGCCGTCGCTCGACATCGCCGCGAACCTGTTCCTGGGCCGGGAACTGCGCCGCAAGGGCGTGCTCGGCTCGGTGTTCCGGATGCTCGACCGCACCGGCATGCGCGACGAGGCCCGCCGTCAGCTCGACGCGCTGGGGATCATGACGATCCAGAACCCCGGCCAGGCTGTGGAGACCCTCTCCGGCGGCCAGCGTCAGGCCGTGGCGGTGGCACGGGCGGCGGCGTTCGGCAGCCGTGTCGTGATCATGGACGAGCCGACGGCGGCGCTGGGCGTGCGGGAGTCGCGTGCGGTGCTGGACCTGATCCTGCAGGTCCGCGAGCGCGGTCTGCCGGTGATCCTGATCAGCCACAACATGCCGCACGTGTTCGAGGTGGCCGACCGCATCCACATCCAGCGCCTGGGCCGGCGCAAGGCGGTGGTGGATCCGAAGTCCATCTCGATGTCGGACGCGGTGGCGATCATGACCGGCGCCATGGAACCGCCTGGCTGACGCCGAAGGGGTTGTCGATCACGTACCGCCACCGGCCGTCCTCGCCCCGGCGAGCGAGGTCGGTGGCGGTGCCGTGCGCGTCGCCGATGGTCCAGTCGGTCGTTCTCGGCGTTGCGGTAGGGGTTGCCGTCGCTGAGCGCGAAGGTGCTGACCGAGCGGCTGGAGTCGTTGGTGGCGCAGGGATTGGTGTCGTGCTCCCGCTCCCCCGGCTTTCCCGTGCGGACGTGCTACGCGCTGACGCCGGCCGGGATGGTGCTGCGGCCGTTGCTGGTGGAGCTGTACCGCACGGGTGAGGCGTTACTGGGCGAGCTCACGCAGGACTGACTCCAGCGGCGCGATGACGTGCCGGGAGATCTTGAGCTCGTCGGACACGAGCACCGTGTGCTTGTCGACGCGCCGCCAGAACTGGCCCTCGACGGGGATCTCGATCATGCGGAGGTTGAAGACGGGCTGGCGGCCCAGTTCGACGGTGAGCTGGTCGACGATCTCCCTGAGCAGCGTGTAGGAGACGGTCCTGGCGTGGTGGCGCAGCGCGCGCTGCTCGGGCGAGGACCAGTCGGGCCCCCACCGGGTGTAGTCGGCGCGCATCTGCTCGGGCATCCCGACCGGCGGGTGCCCTGGGCCGAGGGTGCTGAGCGACTGGGTCCACCACCGGTCCCACGCCGACCCGAAGGTCTCCGGCACGTACGCGTCGTGGTCGCGCGGTACCGGCGGGGTCAGGCGTGGGATCGAGGCGGCGGTGGGTGTGCTGACGCCGAGTGCGTCACGGACGTAGAGCGGGAAGGTGCCGTCGTCGCCGCAGGACACCTGCCACGTGGAATCCCCGGGAAACTGCATGTTCCACGGTAGCGAGGTTTACAAGGGCACGGCGTCGAGCGCTTTGTAGATGCGCTTGTCGCTGACGCTGTAGCGGGTCGGGATGGTCTGGGCGAAGTACGACAGGCGCAGTTCCTCGATCATCCAGCGGATCTCGTCGAGTTCGGGCGCGGGTTCGTCGGCCGGGGTCTGCGCGCGCAGTTCCCGGTACTCGGCGTGGACCTGGTGGATCTTGTCGGTCCAGTCGAGGTCGCGGCGCGGGTTCTCGGGCAGTTTCTCGATGCGCCGCGCGATGCCCTTGAGGTAGCGGACCAGGTCGGGCAGCCGGTCGTAGCCGGTGTGGGTGACGAATCCCTTGTACACCAACGAGTTGAGGTGCGCGCGGATGTCGGCGGCCGAATCGGGGGCGCCCTTGAGGCCGCTCAGCGCGAGTTCGGCCTGGTGGGCGGCTTCGAGGACCTTGCGGACCTCCTGCACGACGACCCAGGTGGTGTCGTTGAGCGCGGCCTGGACCTTCTTCTGTTGCGCCGCGAAGGACTTGGCGTTCCAGGCCGGGTCGCCCATCAACCGGTCGACCGCCGCCATGATGCAGTCCGACAACAGCGCGGCGACGCTGCCGTGCGGGTTGCGGGTCAGGGCGAGCTTGGCGGCGTTGTCGAGGTGGCGTTGCAGGTGCTTGACCGGCGAGTTGACGCCGAGCAGCAGGAGTCTGCGCACGCCGCGGCGGTGGGCGTAGGCCTGGCGGCCCGGCGTGTCGAGGACCTTGATCGCGACGGTCTCGCCCTGGTCGAGCAGCGACGGGTAGGCGGTGACGGTGATGCCGGACTGCCGTTGCTCGATGGTCTGGGGCAGGGCGTCGAAGTCCCAGGTCGTCAGGCCGGTGCGTTCGAGGTGGCCGGCGGCCTGGCTGAGTGACTCGCGGACCTCGTCGCGCAGCTTCTCCTTCAGCGCCGCGATGTCCTTGCCTTCGGCGAGGGTGCGGTTGTGCTCGTCGACGACCTGGAAGGTGAGCTTGAGGTGGTCGGGGACGGCGTCGAACTGCCAGTCCTCGCGGTGCACCGTCACGCCCGTGAGTGCCCGCAGTTCCCGTTCCACGCCGTAGAGCAGTGACGTCTCCTCGGGCTTGATGCGCGCGAGGACGGCGGTGGCGACGTCGGGGACGGGCACGAAGTTGCGGCGGATCTGCTTGGGCAGCGACCGGATGAGCGCGACGACGAGGTCGTGGCGCAGGCCGGGGATCTGCCAGGAGAACGCGTCGTCGTCCAGCGTCGTGAGCGCCGGCAGCGGGAGCTGGACGGTGACGCCGTCGTTCTTGGTGCCCGGCTCGAAGTGGTAGCTCAGCGGCAGCGTGAGCTCGCCTTGGCGCCACTGGTCGGGGTAGGCGTCGGGGGTGACGTCGGCGCGGTCGTTGACCAGCATGTCCTTGGTGAAGGTCAGCTGGTTCTTGTCCTTCTGCTTCTTCCACCACGAGTCGAAGTGCCGCGCGGACACGACCTCGGGGGCGACGCGCTTGTCGTAGAACTCGTAGAGCGTCTCCTCGTCCACGACGATGTCGCGGCGGCGTGCGCGGTTCTCCAGTTCGCCGACTTCTTCGAGCATGGCGCGGTTGGTGTGGAAGAACCGGTGGTGCGTGGTCCACTCCCCCTGCACCAGTGCGTGGCGGATGAACAGCTCACGGGACAGTTCGGGGTCGATGCGGCCGTAGCTGACCTTGCGGCCGACGACGATCGGCACCCCGTACAGCGTGACCTTCTCCAGCGCGACGACCGATCCGCGTTTGGTCTCCCAGTGCGGTTCGGAGTACTGGCGTTTGATCACGTGTTCGCCGAGGCGTTCGGCCCATTCGGGTTCGATCTTCGCGACGATACGGCCCCACAGGCGGCTGGTCTCGACGAGTTCGGCGGCCATCACCCACTGCGGTGGTTTCTTGGCCAGCGCGGAGCCGGGGAAGATCGCGAACTTGGCGTTGCGGGCGCCGAGGAACTCCGTGAGCGGACGCCGTTTCTCGCCGGGTGCCTGCTTTTTGAGGATGTCCTTGACGCCGATGTGGCTGAGCAGTCCGGACAGCAGCGCGATGTGGATGTTGCGCGGGTCGCCGGGCTGGTCGTTGACGTGCATGCCGATCTGCTTGGCGACCTGGCGCAGCTGCAGGTAGATGTCCTGCCACTCGCGCACGCGCAGGTAGTTGAGGAACTCGGCCTTGCAGCGCTTGCGGAACTGGTTGCCGCTCAGTTCCTTCTGCTGCTGCTTGAGGTACTCCCACAGGTTGAGGAACGTGGTGAAGTCGGATTCCTTGTCGACGAACCTCGCGTGCTGCTGGGTGGCGGCTTCCTGCTGGTCGGCGGGCCGTTCGCGCGGGTCCTGGATGGACAGTGCCGCGGCGATGATCATGACCTCTTTGAGGCAGCCGGTGGTGTCGGCCTCCAGCACCATGCGGCCCAGGCGCGGGTCGACGGGCAGGGCGGCGAGTTTGCGGCCGGTGGGGGTGAGCTTCTTCTCGGCGGCGTTGATGGCGCCGAGTTCCTGCAGCAGGCCGATGCCGTCGTTGATGTTGCGGGAGTCGGGCGGGTCGATGAACGGGAACGCGGCGACGTCGCCGAGGCCGATGTTGGTCATCTGCAGGATGACGCTGGCGAGGTTGGTGCGCAGGATCTCCGCGTCGGTGAACTCGGGGCGGGCCTCGAAGTCATCCTCGGAGTACAGGCGGATGCAGATGCCTTCGCTGACGCGGCCGCAGCGGCCCTTGCGCTGGTTCGCGCTGGCTTGGCTGATGGGTTCGATCGGCAGGCGCTGGACCTTGAGGCGGTGGCTGTAGCGGGAGATGCGGGCGTTGCCGGGGTCGACGACGTACTTGATGCCGGGCACGGTGAGGCTGGTCTCGGCGACGTTGGTGGCGAGCACGACGCGGCGGCCGGTGTGGCGTTGGAACACGAGGTGCTGCTCGCCCACGCTCAGGCGCGCGTAGAGCGGGAGGATCTCGGTGTTGCGGAGGTCCTCGGCTTTGAGGGCTTCGGCGGTGTCGCGGATCTCGCGTTCGCCGGACAGGAACACCAGGACGTCGCCGGGGCCTTCGGCCTGCAGTTCGCGGACGGCGTTGATGATGCCCTGGGTCTGGTCGTCGTCCTCCTCCAGCGGCCGGTAGCGGGTCTCGACGGGGTAGGTGCGGCCGGAGACCTCGATGACCGGGGCGTTCTCGAAGTGCGCGCTGAAGCGTTGCGGGTCGATGGTCGCGGAGGTGATGACGACCTTGAGTTCGGGGCGCCGCGGCAGGAGCTGTTTGAGGTAGCCGAGCAGGAAGTCGACGTTGAGGCTGCGTTCGTGGGCCTCGTCGATGATGATCGTGTCGTAGCGGCTCAGCGACCTGTCGGTCTGGATCTCGGCGAGCAGGATGCCGTCGGTCATGAGCTTGACCAGGGTCTCGTCGCCGGACTGGTCGGTGAAGCGGACCTTGTAGCCGATGGTGTCGCCGAGCTTGGTGCCGAGTTCCTCGGCGACGCGTTCGGCGACGGTGCGGGCGGCGATGCGGCGGGGCTGGGTGTGGCCGATCTGGCCGGTGATCCCGCGGCCCAGTTCCAGGCAGATCTTGGGCAGCTGGGTGGTCTTACCGGATCCGGTCTCGCCGGCGACGATCACGACCTGGTGGTTCGCGATCAGCTCTTTGATCTCGTCCTTGTGCTGGCTGACCGGCAGTTCGGCGGGATAGGTGATCTTGGGAACGGACTCCCGGCGCAGCGCGACCTTGAGCGCGGCCTCGTCGATCTGGGCGGCGATCTCCTCGGTGATCTTGCGGCGCGCCAGCGGGTCTTTGACCTTGCGTGCGCCGTCGAGGCGCCTGGCGAGCCGGCGTTGATCACGCGGCATGAGCTCGGGCAGGCGTTTGTGCAGTTCAGCGTGCGGGGTGTCCATTTGGCGTCAAGGATAGTCAGGAGCATCGGGTTCGCTCGCGTCAATAACCGTCAGACCCCGCCGCTAGCCTCGCCGCATGGACTCCGGGGGCTTGTGGAAGCTGGTCGATCACGCCGTCGCCGCCACCGCTGACCTGGAACAACGGCGGGAGTGGCTGTCCGGGCGGCTCGCGTTGCTGCCGGCGGGTGAGATCGCCGACTTCGCGGTGCGCCTGGAGGAGCAGCGCGGCCGGGTGGACACGTGGGCGCACTGGCAGGCGGCCACGCTGATCTGTTCGGGGTTGTGCGGGATGGACTCGTTCTTCTACTTCCAGGCGTGGCTGATCGGCCAGGGCCGCGAGGTCTTCTCGTCGGTGGCGGCGTCTCCGGACGCGCTGGCGGACGTGCCCGCGGTGCGGCGGCTGGCGGCGCTGGGGCCGGTGGACGAGTGGTCCGATGAGGACTGGCCCGAGTGGGAGGCGCTGTACCGGGTACCGGACGCGGCGTTCGAGGCGGTGCACGCCGGGGGCCTGGACGAGCTGTTGGCCTCGCGGGGGCAGGGGCGGGCGTTCGACGTGTCGCCGGGTGGTGAGGACGTGGGGATGGAGGATCCGGCCGACATCGCGTGGCGGATTCCGCGGTTGTGGGCGTTGTTCGGGACGGTGCCGCGATAGCGCGTGCGGACCTCGGCGGCGTCCTCTCGCCGCGCCCGCCGTTGCCTCTTCTGGCTTCTGAGCTGGGCGGATGTCGGGGCTTCAAAAATTGTCAGACCCTCTCGCTAGCGTTTCGGGCATGGACCTCAACGCGTTCTGGGGCCTGGTGGAGTCCTCCGCTGCGGGGGCCTCTGGCCAGGACGATCGGCTGGAGCGGCTCACGGCCGCGCTGGCCGTGCTGCCTGCCGGCGAGGTGGTGGAGTTCGCGGTGCGCTTGGACGAGGTGCGTCGCCGGGTCGACACGTGGGCGCATTGGCACGCGGCGGACGTGATCTGCGGCGGGTTGTGTTCGGACGACGGGTTCTTCTACTTCCAGGCGTGGCTGGTGGGTCAGGGGCGGGCGGTGTTCGAGGCGGTGGCCTCGTCGCCGGACGCGTTGGCCGATCTGCCGCACGTGCGGTTGCTGGCGTCGCGGGGCGGCGTGCACGCGTGGGCGGATGAGGACTGGCCGGACTGGGAGGGTCTCGACTACGTGGCGGCCGAGGCGTTCGACGGTGATCTGGAGGCGGTGGTGGCCTCGCGTGGGCTGCTGGTGTCGCCGGATCCGGCTGGTGAGCAGTGGGATTTCGCTGATCCGGCGGAGATCTCCGCGCGGATTCCGCGGTTGGGTGCGTTGTTCGGGAAGGTGGCGTGATGGACGAGCCGGTCGATGTCCAGGTCGATGTGGCGGTGTGGCGGGCTCCTGGTCCGGCGTCCTTCCCGGAGGCGGCGGCCCGGTACGCGGAGTTGCGGTCCTCGCCGCTGGGCGCGTTCGAGCCCGCGGTGGCGGCGTTCGTGCGGGAGTTGCGGCAGACCTCGCCGGATCCCGCTTCGGCGGTGTCGTGGGACGAGGCGCTGACGGTGGGGGTGGACGCGGTGATCGTGCACGTGGTGTGGCCGGGTCAGCGTCAGGTGCTGGACCTGGTGGCGTTGCTGGCGTCGAGGCACGGGCTGGTGTGTTTCGAGCCTGCCCGCCAGGTGGCGATGTCCTGACGCAGCGCGGTCTTCGTGCCTTCGGGGGCGAAGGAGGCGTCGACGGCGTTGGTGGCGATGCGCGCGAGCAGGTCGTCGTCGAAGCCGAGGTGGTCGCGCAGCAGCCGGTACTCGTCGGTGAGCGTGGTGCCGGTGGAGGCGGGGATGTCGGTGCTGAGCGTGACGGTCAGGCCGGCGTCGATGAGGTGTGGCAGCGGATGAGAGGAGAGCGAGTCGACCAGTCCCAGTGCGACGTTGGACGAAGGGCAGGCTTCGAGTGGGATGGCGCGGTCCCGTAGCAGCGCGACGACTTCCGGATCGTCGAGTGCGCGGAACCCGTGGCCGATCCGGTCGGCGAGCCCGATGGTGACGGCTTCGGCGACGCTCGGTGCCCCGCAGCACTCTCCGGCGTGGTGCACGAGCCCGATCCCGGCTTCTCGCGCGGCGCGGAACACGGCGGTGAACGGGGTGAGCGGGTGGTCTTCCGCTCCGGCCATCCCGATCGCGACGACCCGCGGGTGCGTGGCCGCGAGGCGAAGCGAGTCCTGAAACCGCGCCACCGATCGTTTTCTGGGGTGGTCCACGATCACACGGCATTCGATGCCGTGGGCGGCCTGTCCTGCGGCGAGCCCGGACAACACCGCTTCGAGCGGCATGTCCGGATCACCGAGTCGTTCTCCGTGCGCTGCCGCGGTGAACGTGACCTCGGCGTACCGGGTCCCCTGCGCTGCTTCCTCGGCGCAGAACTCGTACGCGATCCGGTGGAAGTCCCCGGCTCGCCGCAGGCAGTCCCGTACCGCCCCGTTGTGGGCGGCGAACTGCGCGAAGCCGTCGAACGATCCGGCCTGCACGGCGAAGCCGTCGAACGATCCGGCCTGCACGGCGAAGCCGTCGAACGATCCGGCCTGCACGGCCGGCACGGCGACGCCGTGGTGCTCGGCGAGTTCGGCGAGGGTGTCCGGGCGCACGGTGCTTTCCAGGTGCACGTGCAGGTGGGCCTTGGGCAACGTCGCGAGGTCACGCATGTGGCGCGACGCTACCCAGGCCCGCCTGGGAGCGCCCGGGATTTTCGGGTGCGTCAGCCGGCGAGGAACGTCACCGCGGCGGGCAGTTCGTGCTCGGGGACCTCGCCGTGGCCTCCGGGGTTGGCGTGCAACGACTTCTGGCGGGTGGCGAAGGCGTCGAACATCGCGAGTCCGGCGTCGCGGGCGATGAGCTGGTCGTCCCACTGCAGCAGGAACCGCACGGGCACGGTGATCGCCGCGGCCGCGCGTGTCAGGGCTTCGGTCGCGCCGACCAGTCCGAACACGGCCGCGCGGATGCGGGGTTCGGCGGCGACGAGCGGGATGCCGATGGCGCTGCCCATCGACGTGCCCCAGAACCCGGTGGTGGCGCCGGTGCCGGGCAGAACGCCGGTGTCGGGCAGGGTGTCGAGAACCGATCGCCATTCCGGGATCGCGCGGGCGGCCAGCAGGGCGTTGTACTCGGCGAGCAGCGCGCCGGCGTCGCGTCCCGCGGTGATGCGGGAGCGGATCTCGGTGATGAACCGGTCGTCCTCGGCGGTGCGGGGCCTCTCGCCGTGGCCGGGCGAGTCGAGTGTGACGACGGCGAGTCCTGCGGCGGCGCACAGGTGTGCGCGGGCGATGGCGCCGGGGGCTCGCTTGTGCTGGCCGCCGCCGTGGGCGCCGAGCACGAGTCCGGTCGGCGTGCCGGGAGGGGTCCAGAGCACGCCGGGGACGCCGTCGAGGACGAAGTCGCGTTCGGTGGTGCCGTCGGAGGAGGTCGATTCGGTGGTGAAGCGCATGGCTGTTCGCCTTTCGGGACGGCTGCTGGAGCGTTCCCGTGGCGACGCGCGGACGGCGTCAGGCCGAGGCTGGGAGGGAACGCCCATCTGGGGTGACCGCGTTGATGGGACTCACCTCCTCGGGGTCGATCGCGTGCGGTGATCTTAGCAAGGGGTGATCAGCGGCCGCGCGCGATATTCGGCGCGACATCGGATGCGGGCCGCGACTAGGTTCCGGTGCCATGCCTGATGTTGTGCAGACGCGCCATGGCGCGACGGTGCTGATGTGCGCGCCGGACGGTCCCGCGATCACCGATGAGCAGTCCGCTGTGGACTTGATGGGCACGTTGTGGGGTCAGGACGTGCAGTGGCTGGTGTTGCCGGTGGCGCGGTTGTCCGACGATTTCCTCGTGTTGCGCACTCGGGTGGCGGGTGCGGTGGTGCAGAAGTTCCAGCAGTACGGGTTCAAGGTCGTGGTGGTCGGGGACATCGCCGAGCAGGTGGCAGCGAGCACGGCGTTGCGGGACTTCGTCTACGAGTCGAACCGGGGCCGTCAGCTGTGGTTCGTGGCGGACGAGGCCGAGCTGGACGCACGCCTGAGCGCGGCTGCCTGATCACAGTGGCCTGATCAGGTGCCTGATCACGGCGAACGGGTCTGTTGCAAGTAAGTTGCAATAGGTATCGTCCGGTCATGGAGATCCGTCGTTCGCTGTCGCAGCACAGCGGTCCGCGCAAGTCGCCGTTCGAGCTGGTGCGCCGCCTGGCCGGGCACGTCACGGCGGACACGCGGCCGGAGGATCCGGTGCGGGAGCTGGAGCATCGGGTCGCGGCGCTGCTGGGCAAGCCCCAGGCGTTGTTCTTCCCGTCGGGGACGATGGCGCAGCAGGTGGCGTTGCGGGTGCACGCGGAACGCACGGGCCGGCAGGCGTTCGCGGGTCATCCGCAGACCCACCTGCACGTGTGGGAGAACCAGGGCTACAACGTGCTGCACGGCCTGCGGTTCCACCCGGTGGGTGACCGCAACGAGCTGTTCGGCCTCGACGATCTGGCGGCGGTGCGCGAACCGCTCGCGGCCGTGGTGTTCGAGCTGCCGCAACGCGACATCGGCGGAGCGCTGCCGGAGTTCGGGGATCTGGCGGCGCAGACCGCGTGGGCGAGGCAGAGCGGTGCGGCCGCGCACTGCGACGGGGCTCGGCTGTGGGAGGCGCAGACCGGCTACGACGCCACGTTCGCGGAGATCTGCGCGTTGTTCGACACGGTGTACGTGTCGCTCTACAAAGGACTCGAGGGCGTGCGGGGCGCCGTCCTGGCCGGGGACGCGGAGACGATCGGGCAGGCGGCGGTGTGGCAGCGCCGGATGGGCGGGGCGATCGCGGACGCGTGGCCGCTGGCGGCGATCGCGTTGATGGGCATGGACACCAACCTGCCGAGGATGGCGGAGTTCCGCGACCACGCGCGGGCGCTGGCCGAGGCGATCAACGCCGACGGGTTCGCGCACACCACCCCGGACGTGCCCGCCACTCCCCTGTTCCACGTCCACCTGCCGATGTCGCGCCACGACGCGCAGCGGGCGGCGCAGAACCTGCTGGAGGAGATGGGGATCAGGCTGTTCCTGTACGCGCGGTCGAATCCGGATCCGCGCCGGTGCAGCTTCGAGGTGAGCGTGGGGATCAGCGGGCTGGAGTTCGCGCCGCGCGAGGTCGCGGAGTTGATCAGAGGACTACCATCGCGGGTGTGAGCCTGCCCGAACCCGTCCAGCACGCGCTGGTCAGGGTCTCGCACTCGGTGCTGATCGACGCCGACGCGCTCGTGAGGGTGCGCGAACGGTTCGACGACGAGCAGGCGGCCTCGCTCAGCGGCTATCTGCGCAGCGCTCAATCCCCGAACACGGTGCGCGCCTACCGGTCGGACTGGATCGCCTGGGCAGGCTGGTGTCAGGCGGAGGGCCGTCAGGCGTTGCCCGCGGATCCGCTGGACGTGGCGGTGTACCTGGCGGTCGCGGCGGACACGGTGAAACCGGACGGGTCACCGGCGTTCGGCGCGTCGACACTGGAACGCAAGTCCGCGGCGATCGCGGCCGTGCACGCGGCCAACGGCCTGCCCAGCCCGACGCGCAGTGATGTCGTGCGGCTGACGTTGCGCGGTATCCGGCGCACCCGCAAGACCCAGCCGCGACGCAAACGGCCGGTGCTGCTCGACACGCTCGAAGCGCTCCTGAACGAACGTCCGCAGGACGGCCCGGCGCGCGCGAGGGACGCGTTGCTGCTGCTGGTCGGGTTCGCGGGAGCGTTGCGGCGCAGTGAGCTGGCGCAGATCGAGTTCGAGGACGTCACGGTGGACGTGGATCCGCGCACCCACGAACCGTTGCTGCTGATCCGGCTGGGGACGACGAAGACCGACCAGACGGGCAAGCACCAGCAGTCGGTGGTGCTGCCGCGCGGCAGCAGGCGGCCGACGTGCCCGGTGTGCGCGTTCGCGGACTGGGCCGACGTGCTGGACGGCCGCGAGATCACCGAGACCGGGCTGCACCGCTGCCACGGCTACCAGGCCACCCGCCCGCAGGGCCCGGTGTTCCCGATCATCAACCGGCACGGCGGCATCGGCGCGAAGGCCATGTCGGGGCGCGCGGTGGCGGAACTGGTGAAGCGCTACGCGGTGCGGGCGGGGCTGGATCCGGCGTTGTTCGGCGGGCACTCGCTGCGGGCGGGGTTCGCGACGCAGGCGGCGCTGGGCGGGGCGAGCGACCGGGAGATCATGCGGCAGGGCCGGTGGACGAATCCGCGCACGGTGCACCGCTACATCCGGACCGCGAACCCCCTCGAGGACAACGCCGTGACCCGCCTGGGCCTCTGATTCTGTGACCCAGGTCTCACTGTGCGTAGTTAACTGTAAACAAGATCCCCTCCGGTAGGGCTGCACCGAACAGAGCAGCGCGCTACTCCATCGGCACCGGCGTGCCCAGAAGTTTCCGTCGTGTTTCCACGCCGTTTGAGCTGCTCTTTTGTCCCGCCATTCGGACAAATCCCGGTGTCCTGACCAGCGCCTCAGCTCAAATCGTGAAGCAATCTCGCACTTTGGGAGTGGCTGGTCGCATGTACTGAGAGCAATACGATCACCACGCCCGGTCATCGACGATGGTCGGGATGTTCCACGGTGATCGACCCGGCACCCCTGTAACGCCCGGAGCGATCACTCCCTGCACCGGAACAAGGAGCGTTCATGAAGCGCAAAACCCTGGGCATCACCACCGCCCTGGTGGCCGGAGCGGCCCTGGCCGCCACGGGCACGCTGGGAGCCAACGCTGCACCGCAGCCGAGGAGCCTCACGCAACAGGAAGCTCTGCACGCCGCGGCCGAGCAGGCGGGGACGATCTCCTCCGCCCTCGGCCTGTCCGGCGGCGAGCAGCTCGTCCCCCGTGACGTCGTGCGCGACGCCGACGGCACGCACCACCTCCGCTTCGACCGCACTCTCAACGGTCTGAAGGTCATCGGCGGCGACCTCGTCGTCGCCCAGAAGTCCGGCCAGGTCACGGGCGTGACCAAGGCGTCGGAGGCCGCCCTCGCAGGCCTCGACACCTCCGCGCCCGCCACCGCGGCCGCCGGCGGCACGCTCGTCGTGTTCGCCCTGGACCACACCCCCGTGCTCGCGTGGGAGACGGTCACGCACAGCGTCAAGCAAGACCAGACGCCCAGCGAACTGCACACCTTCACCGACGCCAAGACCGGCCAGACCCTGCTGACCTACGACGGCGTGCACCACGCCGAGGGCACCGGCCAGTCCACCTACACCGGCACCGTCGCCCTCAACACCGCCCAGTCCGGCTCCACGTTCCAGCTCAAGGACCCGGCCCGCGGCAACCAGGCCGTCAACAACCTCAACAACGGCACGGGCACCGGCACCCTATTCACCGACGCCGACAACAAGTGGGGCAACGGCACCTACACCGACAAGGCCACCGCGGGCGTCGACGCCGCGTTCGGCGCCGCCAAGACCTGGGACTACTACAAGAACGTCCACGGCCGCAGCGGCATCAAGAACAACGGCCAGGGCGCGCTGAGCAAGGTCCACTACGGCAACAACTACAGCAACGCCTTCTGGTCGGACTCGTGCTTCTGCATGACCTACGGCGACGGCGCCCAGAACCGCAACCCGCTGACCTCGATCGACGTCGCGGCCCACGAAATGTCACACGGCGTCACCGCCTCGACCGCGGGCCTCGTGTACTCCGGTGAGTCCGGCGGCCTCAACGAGGCCACCAGCGACATCTTCGGCTCCACCACGGAGTTCTACGCCGCCAACACCACCGACGTCGGCGACTACCTGATCGGCGAGAAGATCAACATCCGGGGCGACGGCAAGCCGTTGCGCTACATGGACAAGCCCTCCAAGGACGGCAAGAGCCTCGACTACTGGTCCTCCACGGCCGGCAACGTCGACGTCCACTACTCCTCGGGCATCGCCAACCACTTCTTCTACCTGCTCTCCGAGGGCAGCGGCCAGAAGACCATCAACGGCGTCGCCTACGACTCCCCCACCACCGACGGCCAGTCCGTCACCGGCATCGGCCGCGACAAGGCCGAGAAGATCTGGTACCGCGCACTGACCACCAAGTTCACCTCCAGCACCAAGTACGCCGCCGCCCGCACGGGCACGCTCGCGGCCACCGCCGACCTCTACGGCGCCTCGTCGCCCGAGTACGCGGCGGTCAACCGGGCCTGGGCAGCGGTCAACGTCAAGTAGCAGACCACCCCGCAAGAAGCGCCGAGGTCCGGACCGACCCCCTGCACGGTCCGGGCCTCGGCAAGGCCCATGTCAGGGCTCCAGATCGGTCGCCGCCAGGAACGACCCGTCCATGTGGAACGGCACCGACTGGTGCTCGTGCGTCACCAGCCACCGCCCGTCACGACGCCGCAACCCCACAGTCGTGCGCATCCACATCGAGAACCCCTCCGGATACCCGACCGGCACCGCCGCCATCCGCGCCAGCCCGTGCACGAACGCCACGTCACCGGCCACCGCGACCTGAAGATCCCGGTGCTCGATCGTGATCGGCCCGCTGAACCCGGCCATCCACCCCGCCAACGCCTCCGGATCACGGGCGTCCAGACCCGTGTTGCGCAACGGCGGCGCCAACGTGCACGTCACCGCGTCCTGCGCATACCGCGCCACGATCCGCGCGGGATCCCGCAGCCTCATCCCCTCCTCGTGCTCGGTGAACACCGCGAGAATCGCGACCTCGTCCTGCACCAGCGTGTGAGTCATCCCGAACTCCTCCGTCGAAAGTGGCTGACACACCGGTGTCGAGACACAGCCCGCGGTCTCGACATGGCGGTGAGAAGATTTTTCCGCCAGCCAGCCACGAGCCGGGAGGCCGCACGTGAAGTACCTGATCCTGATCTACAGCAACCCCAAGTCCCGGGCCGCGTGGGACAAGCTCACCGAAGAGCAGCAGATGAAGTTCGGCCAGGACCACTACGACCTGTCCGACAAACTCCGCGCCTCCGGCGAACTCATCGTCAGCGAAGGCCTGCCCGGACCGGAGACCGGCAAGGGCGTCAGCATCCGAAACGGCGAGGTCGTCGTCACCGACGGCCCGTTCGCCGAGGCCAAGGAGTACCTCGCCGGCTTCTACCTCGTCGAAGCCGACGACATCGACCAGGTCATCGCCCACGCCGCCACTCTGCCCGACGCCCACAACGACGGCATCGAGGTCCGGCCCGTCTGGGACGTCTCGATGCTGGACGGCATGTGAACCGTGAGGTGGAGGGCCTGCTGCGGGAACTCGCGCCGCAGGTCCTCGGCGTCCTCGTCCGCCGCCACGGCCAGTTCGACGTCTGCGAGGACGCCGTGCAGGAAGCCCTGCTCGGCGCCGCCCAGCAGTGGCCGGCCGACGGCATCCCCGACAACCCCAAGGGCTGGCTCATCACCGCCGCCAGCCGCCGGTGGATCGAGCAGTACCGCTCCGACACCGCACGCCGTCAACGCGAGGACAAGGTCGTCGCCCTCACCCCCGCACCACCGGACCCGGTGCCCGCCCAGGACGACACGCTCACGATCCTCGCGCTGTGCTGCCACGAGTCACTCACCACGGCCTCACAGATCGCCCTGACGCTGCGGGCGGTCGGCGGTCTCACCACGGCCGAGATCGCGCGCGCGTTCCTCGTGCCGGAGGCGACGGTCGCGCAACGCATCAGCCGCGCCAAGCAGAAGATCAAACAGTCGGGAGCGAAGTTCCGGCCACCGCAGGACCTCACCGCCGTCCTGCACGTGCTGTACCTGATCTTCACCGAAGGCTCCACCGCCAGCTCCGGCGACAGCCTCGTGCGCGTCGACCTCACCGCGGAAGCCATCCGGCTGACCAGGCAACTGCACCGCAGAAGGCCCGACGACGGCGAACTCACCGGCCTGCTCGCACTGATGCTGCTCACCGACGCACGCCGCCCCGCCCGCACCAACACCCACGGCACACTGATCCCACTCGCGGAACAGGACCGCTCCCAGTGGGACACCGCAGCCATCGCGGAAGGCGCCGACCTGATCAGCACGGCGCTCAGGACCGCACAGATCGGCCCCTACCAGCTGCAGGCGGCCATCGCGGCCGTCCACGCCGACGCCAAGACCGCCGACGACACCGACTGGCACGAGATCCTCGGGTTGTACGACCTGCTCACCGTCACCGCACCCGGCCCGATGGTCTCACTCAACCGCGTCGTCGCAGTCGCCATGGTCCACGGCCCCCAGCAGGCACTCGACGAACTGTCCACACTGGACCTCGACCACTACCGCGTCCACGCCGTCCGAGCACATCTCCTCGACCTGAAAGGACAACACGAACAGGCCCGGCAGGAGTACGAGAAAGCCGCCAAACTCACCCTGAGCGCACCAGAACAGCGCTACCTCAGGTCCCGGTCGCGCCACCCACGGTAGCGTCCGACGACGGCTCCTCCTGCGGCGGCGCCACAGGCACCACACCCTTCAGATCGCCACCGTTGTCGTTGGTCCGCAACACGAACGGCCGCGTCGTCGTGTACTGCACCACCGAAATCGAACACGGATCCACCACAATCCGCTGGAACCCGTCCAGGTGCACACCCAACGCGTCCGCGAGAATCGACTTGATCACGTCACCGTGCGAGCACAACACCCACACAGCGCCAGGACCGTGCTCCTCGGTGATCCGCGCATCATGCGCACGCACAGCCGCGACAGCGCGAGCCTGAACGTGCGCGAGCCCCTCACCCTCGGGGAACACCGCGGCGGACGGATGCTGCTGCACCACCGCCCACAACGGCTCGTTCAGCAGATCCTTCAACGCCTTACCGGTCCACGCCCCGTAATCCACTTCGGACAGATCCGGCTCCGCGACCGCCTCCAGGGCACGGTCCGCCAGCAACGGCGCCAACGTCTCCTCGCACCGCTGCAGAGGAGACGACACCACCGCGCTCACCGGAACGTCCTTCAACCGGCCGACCAACGCCGCGGCCTGACCCTGCCCGCGCTCGTCCAAACCCACGCCCAAGGAACGCCCGGCGAGCACACCGGAACCGTTGGCGGTCGAACGAGCATGTCGAAGCAGGATCACCGTGGCCACGACACCCACCTTAGATCGGCTGCAGCAACCCCATCGACAGCAGCCCCATCAGCACGAGCCCCAGCATCAACCGGTACCAGACGAAAGCCGAGTACGAATGCTTCGACACGTACTTCAACAACCACGCGATCGTCGCGTACCCCACCACGAACGCGATCAGCGTCGCCACGATCATCTGCGGCACCGACGCCTGCGCGCCCTCACCCGAACGCTCCAGAACGTCCGGAATGGAGAACAACCCCGCCCCGAACACCGCCGGAATCGCCAGCAGGAACGAGTACCGCGCCGCCGCCTCCCGAGTCAGCCCCAGGAACAACCCCGCAGTCAACGTGCCACCCGAACGAGAAACGCCCGGGATGAGCGCCAGCGCCTGCGCCAGCCCCATCCCGATCGCGTCCTTCATCCGCAGCTCGTCCCGCTGCTGCTTGGCCATGTGGTCCGCCAGACCCAGCAGCAGACCGAACACCACCAGCATCGTCGCCGTGATCCACAGGTTCCGCGCCGACGTCCGGATCTCGTCCTTGAGCAGGTAACCGAGAACAGAGATCGGCACGGAACCGATGATCACGTACCAGGCGAGCCGGTAGTCCTTCTCCTTGCGCGCCTCCGCGCTGAAGAGGCCGCGGAACCAGGCGCTGATGAAGCGCCCGATGTCCTTGGCGAAGTAGATCAGCACCGCCACCTCGGTACCCAACTGGATCACCGCGGTGAACGAAGCGCCCGCGTCGTTGCCGAAGAACAGCGTCGACGTGATGCGCAGGTGCGCACTGCTGGAAATCGGCAGGAATTCCGTCAGTCCTTGGACCAGTCCGAGGACCAGAGCCTGCAACCAGCTCAACTACCCACTCCTGCCAGATCCAAAGCCTCGGCCGCGGTCCGAAGACCCGCGATCCCCTGCTCCAGATCTTGCAGCATCGGCGAAACGGACAGCGTGGTGACCCCCGCGGCAGCGAGCGCCTTCATCTTGTCTGCTATGCGCTCCTTCGGGCCCAGCAACGACGTCGCGTCCAGGAACTCCAGCGGAATCGCCGCCATCGCACCCGCGTAGTCACGAGCCAGGTACTTCTCCTGGATCTCCTCGGCCTGAGCCGGGAAACCCATGCGCACCATCAAGTTGTTGTAGAAGTTCTGCTTGCGCGAACCCATGCCGCCCACGTACAGCGCCGTGTACGCGCGAACCGGGTCAGCACACGCCTTCCAGTCCTCACCGACGATCAGAGGGACGGTAGGAACGACGTCGAAGCCCTCCATCGTCAGACCGGCCTTCTCCCGGCCCGCCTTCACACTGGCCAGCGACTCCGCCGAGTACTCCGGCGAGAAGAAGATCGCCAACCAGCCGTCCGCGATCTCCCCCGTCAACTCCAGGTTCTTCGGGCCCACAGCGGCGAGGTAGATGGGAATCTGCTCCCGTACCGGGTGGACGGTGAGCTGCAACGCCTTACCGGGACCATCCGGCAACGGCAGCGTGTAGTGCTCACCCTCATAGCGCAGCTTCTCGCGAGACAGCGCCTTCTTCACGATCTCCACGTACTCACGCGTGCGCGCCAACGGCTTGTCGAACCGCACACCGTGCCAACCCTCCGACACCTGCGGACCCGACACACCAAGACCCATCCGGAACCGCCCACCGGACAACGTGTCCAAAGTGGCCCCGGTCATCGCGGCCATCGCCGGCGTCCGCGCCGGAATCTGGAAGATCGCGCTACCGACGTCGATGCGTTCGGTCTGCGCGGCCACCCACGCGAGCACCGTCGGCGCGTCGGAGCCGTAGGCCTCCGCGGCCCACACCACCGAAAAACCGAGTCGGTCGGCCTCTTTGGCCAGCTCAAGGTTCGCGGCGTCGTTGCCGGCGCCCCAGTATCCGAGGTTCAGTCCGAGCTTCACACGGCGAGACCCTACCGGTCAGTAACACCGATTGCCAGGCTCAGCCGATGATCACCCCTTAGCATCGCGCACGTGGAACAGCGATACCTCGGCCGCAGCGGCCTCCGCGTGTCCAGGACGGCACTGGGCACGATGACGTGGGGCCGCGACACCGACGCGGACGAGGCCGCCACCCAGCTCATGGCCTTCGCCGACGCCGGCGGCACCCTCATCGACACCGCCGACGTCTACTCGGAAGGCGAAGCAGAACGCCTCCTCGGCACCCTCCTCGACGAAGTCGTCCCCCGCGACGAACTCGTCCTCGCCACCAAAGCCGTCGCCCGCCGCACCGAAGGCCCCTTCGGCGGAGGCGCCTCCCGCGGCGCACTCCTGTCCGCCCTCGACGGCTCCCTGCGCCGCATCGGCGTCGACCACATCGACCTCTGGCAACTCCACGCCTGGGACGCCGGCGTCCCCATCGAGGAATCACTCTCCGCCCTCGACCACGCCATCACCTCCGGCAAAGTCCGCTACGCCGGCATCTCCAACTACAGCGGCTGGCAACTCGCCACCGCCGCCCTCACCCCCACCACCTACCCGCTGATCTCCACCCAGGTCGAGTACTCCCTGCTCGAACGCGGCATCGAACGCGAAGTCGCCCCCGCCGCCCGCCACCACGGACTCGGCCTCCTGCCCTGGGCGCCCCTCGGCCGCGGCGTGCTCACCGGCAAGTACCGCAACGGCACCCCACCCGACTCCCGCGGCGCGTCCGCGCACTTCGCCGGCTACGTCGAACAGCACCGCAACGAACGCGCCGCCCGGATCGTGCAGGCCGTCTCCACCGCCGCGGAAGGCCTCGGCACCTCCGCACTGTGCGTCGCCCTGGCCTGGGTCCGCGACCGGCCCGGCGTGATCGCCCCCGTCGTGGGCGCCCGTGACACGAACCAGCTCATCGCCTCGCTCGAAGCCGAGGAGCTCACCCTGCCGCCCGCGATCAGGGCGGCTCTGGACGACGTCAGCGCCATCGAACTCGGCTACCCCGAACGCCCCATGCCCTGAGCCCCTCTTTCGTTGCTGGCTTGTGGTTCGGAGGGAATCTGGAGCCGGAGAACTCGGGATGTTAAATTTCGGTCTACACTGAAGCAATAGAGATAACTGCCAGACGAAGCGGCCGAACGGGGTTTCACCCCACCCCTTGCGTGACCTATGACCGCCCGTCAGGGATGCTGGAGAGGACGACTTCCGCGAAGGGAACCCGATCTTGCGCCGGCTCGCTGCTCTGCTCCTGACCACCGCGACGCTGGCAGCGTGCGGCCAGAGCGAAGGGTCACAGGATCCCCTGCAGGTCGCGGAGACCCTCGAAGCCGCCAAGCCGGCCCACTCCCCCGCCCAGAACGCCACCCTGCCCGGCGAGATCACGCCCGGCGGCACGTTCACCGAGACCGGCACCACGCTGAAGTTCCAGGTCAACGGCCGTGACGTCGAACTCGACCGGCTGCGCAGCGCCGTCTTCGAGATGACCGAGGACGACAAGGGCGCCGAGACCAGAGGCGCGGGCCTGCGAGCGGGCGACGGCGCCACCAACGGCGTCCCCGACCGCTTCGGCCGGCTGCTCGTGGTCGACACCCGCGGCGGGGAGTTCATCGCCTTCTCGATCAACCCGCTGATCATGCGCCAGCGCTACCCCATGCCCGGCACCCCGTACGGCATCGCCTACGACGGCAAGCGCGACATCGCGTGGATCACACTCACCGACCGCAACGAGGTCGTCGGGCTCAACGTCGCCGCGGGAGAACCAGCCGAGAAGTACCGGTTCCCCACCGTGCGTCAACCCAACACCGTCAGCGTCGACCAGGAATCCGGACGCGTCACCGTGACGTCCGGCGACAACGGAGGGATACAGGTGATCGCACCATGAACGAAGGGGTGATCGACGGAGACTGGGAATACCGGCCGCTGCGTCTGCCGCCCGGCATCTCCCGCCGAACCGCGACCACGCAGCTGGCCATCCAGGCCGAGTTCGCCGGCTGGGAACTGTCCCGCACGCTGCTCTACAGCGACGGCTCCCGCAAGATGTGGCTGCGCCGCAAGCGCCAGCCCGCGTTGCTGCCAGGCCTCATCACCTGACGACAACGGCGGAGCCGAACGCACCCGCCTCGCACTCCGCGATGAAGTCCGCCGGAAAGCCCCGCTCGAACGGGGCCGCCGCCTCCAGGCGCGCGACCGCTTCCGGCGGCAGCACCACCTCGCCCAGGCAGTCCAGCACCTGCTCCGGAGTCCGCGCGCCCACCAGCGGCAGCGCCCCGGACGCACGCACCCACGCCAGCGCCACCTGAGCAGGCGTCGCACCCAACTCCTCCGCCACGGACCGCACAGCCCGCGCCGCCCGCTCCTCCGGCCCGGTCAGCACGCCAGAGCGCCGCGTGCCACCGGACAGCTTCCCCGCCGCCAACGGCGCCCACGCCGCCACGCTCAACCCCAGCTCCGACGCCATGGGCAGCAACTCACGCTCCACATCGCGTTTCAGCAGGTTGTACGGCACCTGCAACCCCGAGAACGCCGTCCAGTCCCGCCACTCCGCCAGCGTGTTCGCCCGCGCCACGAACCACGCCGGCGCGTCCGACACCCCGACGTAGAGCACCTTCCCCGCCCGCACCACGTCGTCGAGCGCCCGCATCGTCTCCTCGACCGGCGTGTGCCGATCCCACAGATGCACCCACAGCACGTCCACGTAGTCCGTCCGCAACCGCCGCAACGACTGCTCCAGCGACAGCACCAGGTTCTTGCGGTGGTTCCCGCCCGCGTTCGGATCCGCCGCGTCCCGCGACAACGTGTACTTCGTCGCCACCACGAACCGGTCACGCCGCCCCAGCACCGCGCCAAGCACCTCCTCGCTCTCCCCGTACGCCGAAGCGGTGTCGAGGAAGTTGCCGCCGGCGTCGGCGTAGACGTCGATCACCCGCCGCGCCACGTCCTCGGACCGCAACGTCATCGTGCCCAGCAACAACTCCGAGACGCGCAGACCGGTCCGGCCGAACAGTCGATATCGCATGATCCACAGCATCACCGCGGACGACGAACGCAGGGAGACCGGCTCAGGGCCCCTCTAAGCTCAGCCGTCATGGCCGACAACGCACTGGGCCGCTTCCTGCGCGCCCGCCGCGAAGCCACCACACCCCCGAGCACCGAACGCCGCCGCACCCCGGGACTGCGCCGCGGCGAACTCGCCGACCGCGCCCGCATCAGCGTCGAATACCTCACCCGCCTCGAACGCGGCACCGACCGGTCCCCCTCCGGCCAGGTCCTGGCCTCCCTCGCCGACGCCCTGGCCATGACCGCCGACGAGCGCGTCCACCTGTACCGGCTGATCAAGGCGGACACGACCTGCGCTCCTCCCCCGCCACCGCCGCTGCGCCCGACCGTGACAGCCACCCTGGACGCCCTCGGCCCCACCGCGGCCGCCGTCCTCTCCCCCGCCGGCGACGTCCTCGCGAGCACCGCACGGTTCGGCGAGATCTCCGGCTTGGGCGACGAGCAGAACCTCGTCCGCTTCGCGTTCAGCCCCGACTCGAAGGCCCACTACCCCGACTGGGAGCAGGTAGCGAACGACCGGGCCGCCGCCCTGCGCGCCGCCGCGGACCTGGGCGATCACCAGGCGGCCGCGCTCGCATTCGAACTCTCCATCACCGCCGGCGCCGCCTTCACCGACCGCTACGACGCCGCATCGTCCCTGCCGCCCACCACCGGCACCGAACGCTGGGGCGCTCACCTCCTGGTGTTCGAGACGCTGTACCTGGCGGGCGAAGGTGAACACCGGTTGATGATCTACTTCAGTCAACACTGAAGCAATAGAGCATGACGAGAAGTAAGCGGATGAAACAATCACCGTCATGCCCCGCCCGGAGAAACCGCTCGACCCGTTCGCCGGGCCCGTCGAACAGTTCGCCTTCGACCTGCGCAAGCTCCGCGAGAAGGCCGGCTCCCCCGGCTACCGCGAACTCGGCAAGCTCAGCCACTACTCCGCCAGCACCCTCGCCGACGCCGCCCGCGGCCAGCGGCTGCCGAGCCTCGCCGTGGCGCTCGCGTTCGTCCGGGCCTGCGGTGGTGACGAGGAGACCTGGGAACGGCGCTGGCGCGAGATCGGCGAGACCGAGCAGCCCTCCCCCGTGGCCGACTCCCCCTACGTCGGCCTCAAGGCGTTCACCGAGCACGACGCCGACCGCTTCTTCGGGCGGGAACGGCTCGTCGGCAAGCTGCTCACCAAACTCGACCAGCACGCCACCGTGCTGGTCATCGGCGCGTCAGGCTCCGGCAAGTCGTCGCTGCTCAGGGCCGGTCTGCTGGCCCGCAAGCCCGGCGAGCTGATCACCCCGAGCACCTCCGAGGCGATCCCGGAGACCCCGGGCCTGCTGGTCGTCGACCAGTTCGAGGAGATCTTCGCGCTCCCCCACCGCGACGAGTTCATCGCCGCGCTCACCGCACGCGACGGCCAGACCGTCATCGGCCTGCGCGCCGACTTCTACGGCCACTGCGCCCGCCACCCCGCTCTCCTCGACGCCGTCGAGGACGCCCAGGTCCTGGTCGGCCCGATGACCACCGACGAACTGCGCAAGGCCATCACCCAGCCCGCCGTCGAGGTCGGCTGCGCGCTCGAGACCGGACTCGTCGCCCGCCTCATCGCCGACGCCACCGGCGAACCCGGCGTCCTACCCCACGTCAGCCACGCGCTGCTCGAGACGTGGCAACGCAAGCGCGGCAACACCCTCACGCTCACCAGCTACCACGAGAGCGGCGGCATCGCCCGCGCCATTGCCAACACCGCCGAGAACGCCTACACCGGACTCGACGAGCGGCAGCGAACCCAGGCGCGCCAGGTGTTCCTGCGCCTGATCACCCCCGGCGAAGGCACCGAGGACACCAAACGCCACGTCAAACGGTCCGAGCTCGGGGCGGACGACGTCGTCGAGCACCTCGCAGGAGCACGCATCCTCACCGTCCACGACGACAGCGCCGAGATCAGCCACGAAGCCGTCATCCGCAGCTGGCCCCGCCTGCGCGACTGGATCGCCGAGGCACGCGACGACCTGCGCGTGCACCGCCGGCTCACCGCCGCGGCCGCCGACTGGGAGGCCCACGGCCGCGACCCCGGCTCCCTCTACCGGGGCGCGCCGCTCACCCAGGCCTCCGAGTGGGCGCATCGCGAACCCGGTGCCCTCAACGCCGACGAGCAGGTGTTCCTCGACGCCAGCAAATCCGCGGTCGAACACGGCCTCGCCACCGAGAAGCGCCGCACCACCAACCTGCGCCGAGTCGTCGCACTGCTCGCCGTGCTGCTGCTCGTAGCCACCACCGCGTCCGTGTTCGCCGTACGCGCCCAACGCCAGACCACGGAACAACGCACCATCGCGCTCGCCCAGAAGGCCATCGCCGAGGCGAACAGCCTGCAGGACCGCGACCCGAGCCTCGCGAGCCAGCTGCGCCTGGCCGCCTACCGCCTCACCGGGCTGCCCGCGGCCCGTGACGCCCTGCTCAGCACCTTCGCCGCACCCCAGGTCACCGTCGTGCGAGGTCACCAGGAAACGGCGTCGTTCGCCGTGTTCAGCCCGGACGGCAAGATCCTGGCCACCGCGGCCGACGACCGCACGATGATCATCTGGGACTTCACCGACCCCTTCCACCCCAGCGAGCTCGGCCGCGTCCACGCCGGCGGCAACGCCACCCACGGCATGGCGTTCAGCCCGGACAGCAGGACGATCGCGGCCGCGGGCTGGGACGGTCTGATCCGCCTGTTCGACGTCACCGACCCGCGCAGACCCGTCGAGAAGGCCCGTGTCTCCGGCCACGAGGGCCAGGTGCAGGCCGTCGGGTTCACCCCGGACGGCCGCTCGCTCGTCAGCGGCGGCCAGGACAGGACCATCAGGATCTGGGACATCTCCGGCCCCGCCACGCTCGTGCGCACCATCCAGGCCCACGACGGGAACGTGCACGGGATCTCGCTGAACCGTGACGGCACCACCATCGCCTCGGCGTCGTGGGACGGCACGGTCAAGCTCTGGGAGATGGCGACCGGCACCCCGCTGTCCGTCATCGACGCCACCCCCGGCGACTACGCGGTCGACGGCGTCTCCTTCTCCCCCGACGGCCGCACGATCGCCACCGGTGCCGACAACGGCGACGTGCGCCTGTGGGACGTCACCGACCAGCGCGCTCCCGCGTTGCTCAGCATCGCGAGCGGGCATTCCTTCTCGGTCCACGCGGTCGCGTTCTCCCCCGACGGAAGGTTCCTCGCCAGCGGCGGCGGCGACAAGACGATGCGACTGTGGAACGTCACGGACCGCCAGAACGTCCGGATCGCCGCGGTACTGGGCGGTCACACCGACGCCCTGGGGTCGGTGACCTTCAGCTCCGATTCGCGCAGGATGGTCACCGCCACCACGGAGGCCGAGGTCAGGGTGCTCGACCTGGCCAACCTGAACTATCCGCGGCACAAGCACACCGTGTGGAAGCTCGACTACGACAAGCAGGGACGGTACTTCGCGACCGTCGCCGAGGACGGCGCCATCAAGCTGTGGCGGCCGGACGACCGGCACGCCGAGGAGATCTCCACCCTGCCCGTGTTCGCCCCCGACGACGAGACGATGACGCTCGACATCAGCCCCACCGGCAACGTCCTGTTCTCGTCGTCCACGACCACCGCCGCCCTGTGGGACGTCGGCGACCCGGCCAAGCCGCGCCTGCTGACCAAGGCGATCACCTCGAACGTCCCGATCGTCGGCGCCACGTTCAGCCACGACGGCAGGATGCTCGTCGCCGCCGAGGACGACGGTGTGATCGGGCTCTGGAACGTCTCCGACCCGACAGCCCCGGTCAAGATGGGCGGATTCAGCGTTCCCAAGACCGACACCGTCTGGCAGGTCGAACTCTCCGAGGACGACCGCACGCTGGTGATCGCGAGCGGCAGCCGGGAGCTCCAGCTCTGGGACGTCAGCGATCCCGCGAAGCCGCGGGCGTACCCGGCGCTCAAGACCGACGACAACCCCGACCCCATCCGCCGCGGCGGGCAGGCGGGCAGCGACGAGGTGTTCACCGTCGTGATCCACGGCGACGTCATGGCGTTCGCGAACCAGGGCGCGAGCGGCGCGCTGTACGACATCAGCGATCCCGCACAGCCGCGCAAGCTCGCGTCCCTGCCCAACGACGGCGGCCCGTTGCAGCGCCTGGCCGTCTCCCCCGACGGCACCCTCGTCGCGGCCGGCACGACCGACGACGTCGTCCGCGTGTGGGACGTGAGCGATCCCCGAAACCCCCAGGTCCGGGCAGTGCTGCACGGTCACACCGAACGGGTGTGGGGCGTGGCGTTCGCGCCGGACAACCGGACGCTCGCGACGGGAGGCGCGGACCGCACTGTCCGCGTCTGGGACCTCGACGTCGAGGCGACCGCGACCCGCGTGTGCACCACTACGACGGCGCACCTGTCCAGTCGGCACTGGGAGCACTACTTCCCCGGCGTGGAGCCGAGGCCTCTCTGCTGAACAACACCACTCACCTTTCCTCTCGACCACATTTGTAGTGCGAAAACGTTGTGTGGTGTCGATGCGTCCGAGCCTTACAACAACGTTTGAGCAACTACGGCGACCAACGGCGGGAAGGTGAGGCTTCAGTCAACACTGAAGCAATAAAATCCACCGAACTGGTTGTAGATGTGATCAGATTCTGGGTCATGGAGCTCGTGCCGCACGAAGTCGGGGTCGCTCACAGCGCACTGCCGCACGACGAAACGTCCGCCCGTGCCCTGCTCGCCGAAGCCGCGGCGCAGGGCCTGCACACAGTGGTCGTCACCGCAGAGGAAGGTGACGAACGCGCCATAGCCGTCCTGCGCGAACTCCGCGCGGAATGGCACACCGAGGACGGCCGGGTCACCGCCCAGCTCGACACGGACGCCGAGGGCCAGCTGGCCCACCTCTGGGGTCTCACGGCGGAGCAGCGGGCCGGGTGGCTCGCCGCGTTCCCCCGCCACGACGACCCGAACTGGTGGATGCACCGCCTCCTGGTGCTCAACCACCACCCGGAGTGGGCGCCGCTGAAGGACTGGCTGGTCGACGAGCACGTCCGGCTCTTCGGCCGTCCGCCGGGAAGACGTCGCTCTAGCGCGGCAGGCCGCTGAAGTCCGGTTGGTGGAACCGCTGGATCCAGGGGATCGGGTCCTCCTTCGGGGTGTCCCGATCCGGCTGGACCGCGGCGAACGTCAGCACCGGCACCCTCGGCACGCCCACCGCGATCACGTCGCCGTGCGTCCCGGCGATCCACATGACGCCGGTGTCGGCGATGTTCGCCACCACGTGCAGGTCGGGGATCACGAACTGAACGAGCGCGAGCCCGCCGGGCATCTGCGCGAGCCCGGCGACGTTCTGGTTGGGCTTCCACGGGAACAGCGTGATCGCCACCGGCGTCCACTGCGCCGAGTTCTCGACGGCCTTCACGGCGTCGCGGTACCAGCGGCTGATCTCGATCGCCGTCGGGACGCCCAGCAGCCCCAGCGCGGTCATCAGTCCGCCGACGACCAGCCCGGCCGGTGCGAGCGGGAACAGGCTGAGCAGGACCAGCACTCCCCCGAGTCCTCCGGGCACGGCCGCCCACAACCACGACCGAACGCCCCACCGCATGCCCTTGTAGGCCTTCATCGTGGCCGCGTCGTCGAGCGGCCTGCCCAACGGACGTTCGACGCGCTCCCGTGCCGGATGGTCCTCAGCCTCACCGGCCTTGGCGTTCTCCAGCTTCGCGAACCCGGCCGCCCTGACGACGGCCTTGCCGGACGCGTCAGGACCGCAGACGAAGACCTCCTGCCGTTCCAGCACCATGTCCGGCAGGTCCTGGAACCAGCCCTTCAGCACCGTACCGTCACCGAGCAGCAGACGGTCGTGCAGATCGTCGTCCTGCTTCTCCGCGACCGTGGCCGGCACGCGCCGCCACGGCTGCTCGAGCAGGCCGCGCCGCAGGGCCCTGGTCTCCGACCGGTACATCAGCGGGCCGAGCCCGAACAGGAACGTGACCAGGAACAGCACGACCATCGCGCCGACGTTGCCGGGGGTGCTGGCCAGGAACAGGCAGGCCACGCCGAAGGCGCCCGTCACGACGGCGATGCCGCCCAGCGTCGTCGCGCCCCAGCGCAGGTCCTGCAGGATCAGGCCGGTGGACCAGTCGTCCTTCGCGGGCACGTCCGTGCGCGGTTCGAGGTACTGCACGCACCAGCCCCCAGCTATGCCTTCGCGGCCACCTCGCGGATCAGGTTCGCGAGCTCCGCCGGTCGTTCGAGCGGAAGCATATGTCCGGCGTCGGCCAGCACGACCGACGTTCCGCCGAACTTCACGGCGTCGGACTCGGGCACCAGCCGGTCCTCGTCCCCCACGACGGCGACCACGGCCTTCTCCTTGGCCACGGTGAGCCCGGCCTCGCGGTCGTAGCGGTCCACGGCGGGCCGGAACAACGCGACGGTCTCCGGCCAGTGCGCCCACACCATGTCCGCGGTCAGTTCCACGTCCTCGGCCGCCGGCTGGTCGCCGAACAGCCACCACCGCAGCCCGGCGGTCTTGGTCGGCTCGATCTTCTCCCGCACCGCGCGCACGATCGGGCCGAACGCCCGTTCCAGCTCCCGCACGAGCTTGCCGACGGCCTTGGGCCACGCGAGCGTCGTCTCGGACATGCCGCTCGCCGCCGTGGACACGAACACGTTGCCCAGCACCCGCTGCCGGAACAGCCGCGGCCGGCGTTCGGCCATCGCGAGCGCCGCCATGCCGCCCATCGAGTGGCCGGCGATGACGATCTGCCCCTGCGGCACCGCGCGTTCGATCAGTTCGCCCAGGTCCTCCCCGAGCTGATCGATCGTGGCGGTCTCCTTGGACGCGCCGCCGGACTTGCCGTGGCCGCGGTGGTCGTAGGCGATGACCTGGTAGTCCTGGCTCAGTTGCTCCACTACCTTGTGCCAGCTGCGGTGGTCGAGCGCGTAGCCGTGCGCGAGCACGACCGTCACGGGTGCCTCGGGATCCCCCGCGCGCATCACGTTGAGCTCGGTCCCGTCCTCCAGCCGCACCATGCGCTGTCCTTTCGCCGTGTCGTCTGTTCGTCCTAACGAGACAACCCGGTTCCAGGACACGCCCTAAATGCGGCCGAGCACCACTTCGGGTGGCAACTTCCCGCCACCGACGCCCGGCACGCCGCGGAAGTCGTAGGCCGTCGCCTTCCCGCCGGGCTGGATGATCCAGGCCTCCCCCGGTTCGCCCTGTGCCAGCACGGTCTGCAGCGCCTCGGCGACGTCGGACGGCGTCAGCAGCGGGAACGCGACGGAGTTGAACTCCTCCTTCGCCGCGCCCAGCAGCAACGTGTCGACGAACCCGGGACACAGCGCGGAGACCGTGATGTTGTCACCGGCCAGTGCCTTGCCCGCCGCCCGTGCGTACCCGACGACCGCGTGCTTGGTCAGCGTGTACAGCGGATCGGCGGGCATGGCCGTCAGCCCGGCCAGCGACGCCGTGATCACGATCCTCCCGCCGCCCTGCCGCCGCAGTGCCGGGACGGCGGCGCAGAGCCCGTAGACGACGTGGTCGACGTTGACCCCGACCAGCTTGCGGTAGCGGGCGACGTCCAGGGCGTCGTCCACTCCGGTCTGCCCGCCGCCGATCCCGGCGTTGAGGAGCACGACGTCGAGGCGTCCGAACTCCTTCTCGACCTGCTCCACGACCGCGGGCATGGTCTCGGGATCGGCGACGTCACCGGCGATGGCGATGCCGCCCACCGCGGACGCGACCCGGTGCGCGCCGGCGGCGTCGAGGTCGAGCACCGCCACCCGCGCGCCGAGCTTCGCGAGCCGGTGCACGACGGCGGAGCCGATACCCCGCGCTCCGCCGGTGACCAGCGCGACCTGACCGGTCAAATCCACAGTGGACACGACACCACTCCTCAGCTGTTGCGCAGGAATCGGTCGAGGACCCGGACGCCGAACTTCAGGGCGTCCACCGGCACGCGCTCGTCCACGCCGTGGAAGAGCCCGGAGAAGTCGAGGTCGGCGGGCAGCTTCAGCGGCGAGAAGCCGAAGTTGCGGATACCGAGCTGCTGGAACGACTTGGCATCCGTGCCGCCGGAGAGCATGTACGGCAGCACGCGGGCGCCGGGGTCCTCGGCCAGGAGCGACGCCGTCATCGCGTCCACCAGTGCGCCGTCGAACGTCGTCTCGACCGGCGGCAGGCCGACCCACTCCCGTTCCACGTCCGGGCCGAGGAGCTCGGCGAGCTCGCGGTCGAACGCCTCCTCGCGGCCCGGCAGGATCCGGCAGTCCACAGTGGCCTCGGCGGTCGACGGGATGACGTTCGCCTTGTACCCGGCGGAGAGCATGGTCGGGTTCGCGGTGTCGCGCAGCGTCGCGCCGATCATCCGCGACAGCGCGCCGAGCTTGCCGATCGAGCCCTCGATGTCGTCGTCGGGGAACTCGAGGCCGGTGATCTCGGTGACGCCGTCGAGGAACTCGCGCACGGACGGGCGGATGATCAGCGGCCACTGGTGCTGGTCGAGCTTGGTGACGGCGGCGGCGAGCTTCGCGACCGCGTTGTCGCGGTGGATCATGCTGCCGTGCCCCGCGGTGCCCTTGACCCGCAGCTTGAGCCAGCGGATGCCCTTCTCGGCCGTCTCGACGAGGTACGCGCGGACGTCGTCCTTGAGCGTGATCGAGAAGCCGCCGACCTCGCTGATCGCCTCGGTGACGCCCTCGAACAGCTCCGGCCGGTTCTCCACCAGCCACTTCGCGCCGTAGAGGCCGCCCGCCTCCTCGTCGGCGAGGAACGCGAACACGATGTCGCGCGGCGGCACGACGTTGTTGCGCTTGAAGTGCCGGGCCAGGGCCAGCGTCATGCCGACCATGTCCTTCATGTCGACGGCGCCGCGGCCCCACACGTACCCGTCCTGCACGGCCCCGGAGAACGGGTGCACCGACCACTCGGAGGCGCCGGCGGGCACGACGTCGAGGTGACCGTGCACGAGAAGCGCGCCCCGGCTGGGGTCGGCCCCTTGCAGGCGCGCGACGACGTTGCCGCGGCCCTTGGCCCCGGACTCCACATAGGTCGTCTCGTAGCCGACCTCGGACAGCTTCTCGGCCACCCACTCGGCGGCTTCGCGCTCCCCCACGACCGTCGCGGGATCACCCGTGTTCGTCGTGTCGATCCTGATCAGCTCACTGACGAGGGTGACGACCTCGTCTTCCGCCAGTGCCAGTGCGTTCCCCGTTGTGCTCACCCCGTCTTCCTACCATCAGTCAGAACACCGACCAGCCCGTGGACGTGGTGAATCGGTCCAAGGCGTCCACGCCCGCGAGAGAGTTGCCCCGCGCGTCCAATCCTGGGCTCCAGACGCAGATCGCGCACTTTCCGGGCACGACGGCGATGATGCCGCCGCCGACGCCGCTCTTGCCGGGCAGGCCGACGCGGTAGGCGAACTGGCCGGCGGCGTCGTAGGTGCCGCACGTGAGCATCACGGCGTTGACGCGTTTCGCGCCGCTGACGCCGAGCAGGCGGGTGCCGTCGTTGCGGACGCCGTGGCGGGCGAGGAAGAGGGTGGCGCGGGCAAGATCAGCGCAGCTCATCGCGATCGAGCACTGCCGCACGTACTCGTGCAGCACGACGTCGACGGGATTGCGCATGTTGCCGTAGGAGGCCATGAAGTGCGCGAGCGCGCGGTTGCGGTCGCTGTGGTCCATCTCCGACTTGGCGACCTCGGGGTCGACGTCGATCCGCGCGTTCCCGCTCTCCTGGCGCAGGAACGCGAGCAGCCGGTCGGCCGCGCCGAGGCCGAGGTGGTCGGTGACGACGACGGCGCCCGCGTTGATGAACGGGTTGCGCGGGATGCCCTGCTCGGTCTCCAGCTGGACCAGCGAGTTGAACGGTGACCCGGACGGCTCGCGGCCGACGCGGGTCCACACGTCGTCGTTCTCGGCGAGGGCCAGAGCGAGCATGAACGCCTTGGAGATGCTCTGGATCGAGAACGGCCTGTCGTAGTCCCCCGCGCCGAAGACCTCGCCGTCCAGGGTGGCGACGGCGAGGCCGAAGGCGTGCGGGTCGATCCTGGCCAGTGCGGGGATGTAGTCGGCTGAGGCACCACCTGGCGTGACCTCTGAGGTGATGCGGTCCACCAGTTGCTGGAGCTCCATGCCGTCATCCCATCACGGGATGAGCCTTACGCCACCGGGAACTCGTGGAACTTGGTGGCCTGACCGGCCTTGACCGTGCAAGGCGAGTTGACGGTACCGATCCACGTCGGGTCGCCGTTGGCGTAGCGGGGCGTCAGCGCGAGCGTCGCGTTGCCCAGTGAGATCGACGCCGTGCCCGCGTTGGCGAGCGTGAGCGCCGGCAGCGTGCCGGTGGCGACGACCTGGAACGTGCCCGAACCGGGAACCGCGGTGTTCGGGATGGTCGACGTCGCCGTCAGGTTCTGGACGCTGCTCCCGTTGGTCACCGTGATGCTGGTGCTCAACGTGCCGTCGACGGAGCGGCCGCCGATCCACCACAGCGTGTTGCGGATGTCGTCCGACACGGTGGTGGTCACCGTCGTCGAGGCCGCCGCGGTCGGCACCCCGACGGTGGCGGAGTCCGGCGCGTCCGGCGAGGTGACCACGGTCGGCATGTCGTGCGTGCCGGTGATCGAGAACTCGCACACGTAGGTGATGTTCAGCGAGGCGGTCGCGGCGGAACTGGTGCCGGCCGTCGTCACGCTCAGCGCTCCGGCAACCAGAACGACGGCGGCGGCGCGCGCGAAAAGTCCGGTCTTCATCTGCAGGGACCTCCTGAGTACGTCATTGAACTGCAAGAAGGCGGTGTTGCTTTACTCGCCAGTAAAGTAGCCAGCTTTGATTCGGCAAAGCAAGCAAAAACCGTCTTTTGTCACCCGCGTACGAAATGACTTCCGGCCGTTTGTCAGTCGCGCAGCAACAAATAGTGCGCGCGCAGCGCCAGTTCGAGGGTGAACCGTTCCTCGGCGTCGTGCATTCGGTCGCCGAACAGTTCGTCCAATTGGTTCACGCGGTACCGCACGGTCTGCGGGTGCACCTTCAGCCGGGCGGCGACCTCGGGCGCCCCGCCCCGTGCCGACAGCCACACCAGCAGCGTCTCGGCGAGCTTGGTGCGTTGCAGGTCCGTGAGCGGGGCCAGCGGCGCCAGCGCCCGTTCGGCGAGCTGCCTGGCCAGGAACTCGTCCGCGAGCACGGTGAGTTCGACGATGTGGTCGGCGCAGTCCAGCACGGGTTTGTCGGGCAACACCTTCTCGCGGGAGAGAGCGAGCACGCGGCGGGCGCAGGCCAGCGACCTGGGCGCGTCCTGCGGCGGCACCGGCAGGCCGACCGCCGCGCGCCACCCCGGCAGGGCACCGCGCAGCCAGCGGGGCACCGCGGCCGGGTTCGGCACCAGCAGGTACGGGGTGGCGTCCTCGAAGTTGACCAGCACGTCGGCCGGCAGGTCGTCCGCGGGTGCGGCGGACGGCTCCAGCGCGACGGCCACGAGCCGGTCGGGCATCGGCCAGGACGCCGCCCTCGCCGCGTCGAGCACGGCCTGCCAGTTGTTCGCGGGATCGCCGACGAGCAGCTCCATCAGCTTGCGCCGCTTGCGTTCCAGCGTGCCCGCCGCGCTCGCCTGGGCAGCGGCGTATCCCTCGACCGACAGGCTGACCAGTTCGTCGACGTGGGCGATCATCGCCTCGCCCAGCACCGACATGAGGCGCAGCGACAGCTCGCGCCGCTCGGCGAACCCGCAGACGTGCCGCCACGCCACCCGCGCGCCGATGCGGTAGGCGGCCTGGAGGCTGTCGAGGCTGCGGCCGGACTTGAACTCCCACGCGCCGAGCTTGCGGTGGATGTCGTCGTGCGGATCGGGCTCGGAATCCGGCGCGGCGATGCGGTCGACGAACTTCACCAACGCCTGCCGGATTCCGTCCACCACGTTGTCCCGGAACGTGCTGTATTCCGGAATGGATTTCTCGATCGCCTCGAAAATGCTCACCGAAACGGGCGCCACTTCCATTCGGAGCAACGGCGCCAGTTCGCGCGGGACCGATCTTCTCGGATCGTCCAGCCCAGTCATCCTGGCGAGTGTAGGAGGAAAACGAAACCGGGTCGTTCAGCCAACTGGACCAAATGGTTCACAGGAAGAACAGCCGGGCGACGGCATCGCGTGCGACCAGGAACCCGGCGATGCCGAGGATCCAGCCCGTCGCGCTCGCCCCCTTCTCCGCGAACCACGTGCTGATCCTCGTGAGGAACGGCTCGATCCTCGCCCGCAGCGCGAGCCTCCCGCCGAGCAGCAGCAGCGCGGGCACGATCATGACCAGGCAGTATCCGGCGAGCAGCAGCCCGATCTGGGCCGGCCGCAGCTCGGCGGCGCTCATCATCCCGATCGCGCCCAGGTACGGCAGCATCGTCGCGAGTTCGACCACGCCCGCCAGCACCGCGACACCGGCGAGCGCCATCGCGGACCCGTTGGCGTTGACGCGGTTCTGCCACTTCCCCGTGTTGGTCTTCTTCTTGCTGTCGAAGCGGAAGCTGATCGCGAACAGGGCCACGCCGATCACCAGCTGGATCCAGTAGGCCACCTGGTTGTCGAGGTGGCCGGCGAGTTGCGTGGCACCGAGCACGATCACGATGCCGACGGCGAAGTAGAAGACGGTGATCGTGCCGAGGTAGACGGCGAACCTGCTCAGTTTCAGCCGCCCCGGCGTGAGCATCAGCCAGATCGGGATGAACAACGTCCCGATGCTCGTCGAGTCGAGCAGCGCCAGGCCTGCCAGCGCCGCCACCAATCCCAGTGTCACGTGCTCCCCCACAGTCGTTCGAGGTGGCGCGCGATCACCCGCCGCGCCACGTCCTCCGTCATCACCTCGGGCTCCAGCGCACGTTGCGCAGTCACCCCGTCGACCAGTGCCGCGAGCCCGACGGCCTCCCCGCCGTCCAGGCCCGCGCCCTCCAGCACTTGCCGGCACAGATCCCTGATCTGCTGCGCGCCCTCCACGTGCCGTTGCAGCAACACGGGATTCGCCGCCGCACGAGCCGCGAACGCCAGCCACACCCGTGCGCGTGCCGCGTCCTCCACGAGCCCGATGGCACACAAGGCGCCGTGCAGGCGGTCCTGGAGACTCCCCTCCTGCTCCAGGACCGCCTGCACGCGTGCGGTGAGCTCCTCCACGAGCTGGTCCTGCGCGAACAGCAGCAGCTCGTCCTTGCTGCGGAAGTACTTCTGCAGCAGGCCCGTGGTGGCGTTCAGCTCCCTGGCGATCCTGGGCAGGCTCGCCGCGTCCAGCCCCTCGGCGTCGACCACCCGGTAAAGGGCGGCGACCACCTGCCGGCGCCGTTCGACGGGATCCGCGTGTTTTGGCACGACCGTTAGATTACGACCTTAATCTGATCACCGCAACTTCGCTGGCAACCCCGGCCCCGCTCAGGCGTCGAACACGATGTGAAGCGGTGGATCTGGGCGGCGGCGGCCGCGGTGCCGGTGGTGGCGGGCACGATCTGGTGGGCACTTCCCAGCACGACGGACGTCGCGGTCATCACCGCGATCAACCCCGACGGCACGGTGCAGTGGGTCGACGGGGAGATCCGGCCCGCCGAGGAGAACAACTCCTTGGTCCACGAACTGCCTGGTGAAACGCATGTCTCGAAGCTCGCCGACGACGTGGAGATCCGCCTTGCGTTCGGGTGTGGTGAGACGCAGGCGCTCACGCTGACATGGACGGGGATGGGTGCGGCGCCGTGCAGCCGCGCGGACTTCCTGGCCAAGGCGGACCCGCCCTACGCGCCGCGGCTGACGTTCAACGGCGACGGGGAGATCACCGAGATTCAGGGGCGATACCACCCGTAGCCCGTATACACCTGGTCCATGGACCTGACTGCGGTTCCGCTGGTGGCGTTGCGGGTGTTCCAGGAGGTGGCCGAGCGGGGCTCGCTGAGCGCCGCGGCCGCCGCGCTGGGCTACACGCAGTCGGCGGTGTCCCGGCAGATCGCCGCGCTGGAACGGGTCGTGCGCGCGCCGTTGCTCGACCGGCAGCGCGATGGCGTGCTGCTGACCGACACCGGGCACGTGCTCCTGCGGCACGCGGGGCTGGTGCTCGCGCAACTCGACGCGGCGAGCCGTGAGCTGTCCGGGCTGCCGGCGACCGCGGGCACCGTTCGGCTCGGGTGGTTCACCAGCGCGGGCGGCACGCTGGTCCCGTCGGCGCTGGCGTCGTTGCGGCGCAGCCATCCGGCGTTGACCGTGACCACGCGCGACGGCACCACCGCGTCGTTGGTTCGCGCCCTGCGAGCCCGCACGGTCGACATCGCGGTGCTCGCGTGCGAGCCTCCGTTCCCGCCGCTGGACGACGAGACGCCGGCGTTGCGGACGAAGGTGCTGGACGAACGCGAGCTGCTGCTGGCCGTGCCGTCGACGCATCCGCTGGCGCACAAGGACTTCATCGACGTGGCCGACCTGCGCGGCTGGGCGTGGATCGCCGGCCCGCCCGGTTTCGGCGTCTGGCCGGGGCTGGACGAACGGGTGACCATCGCCCACGTCGCGCGGGACTGGCTGGCGAAGCTTCAGCTCGTGGCGTCCGGTGCGGGCATCACGACGTTGCCCGAGCCGTTGGCCACGTTGGTCCCGCAGGGCGTTCAGGTCATCCGAGTGCGTTCGAAGGAGCGGCAGCGCATCGTCGTCGCGTGGCTGAACCTGTCCGAACCGGCGTCGGTGGTGCTGGACGCGCTCGTGCTCCGCGCATGACATCTGTCATGGGGAACTGATGTGGGACCGCACTGCCGATGACCCTGTTCTCCCGAGATCGTTGGGTCATGACAGCGATCGAGGTGCGGGGGCTGACTCGCCGGTACAGCGGAGGGTTCGAAGCTGTGCGGGGCGTGTCCTTTGACGTGGAGCGGGGCGAGATGTTCGCGCTGCTCGGCACGAACGGCGCGGGAAAGACCTCGACGGTGGAGGTCGTGGAAGGGCTCTCACGTCCGGCGGAGGGGTCCGTACGTGTGCTCGGCCACGACCCGTTCAGCGAGCGCGCCGCCGTTCGGCCGCGGATGGGCGTGATGTTGCAGGAAGGCGGTTTCCCGCCGGACCTGACGGTGAGCGAGGCCGCGAAGATGTGGGCGGGGACCCTGACGTCGCCACGGCCGGTGGACGAGGCGTTGTCGCTCGTCGACCTGGCGCATCGAGCGTCGGTGCGGGTGAAGCAGCTGTCCGGCGGGGAGCGGCGGCGGCTGGACCTGGCGCTCGCGTTGCTGGGGAAGCCGGAGGTGTTGTTCCTCGACGAGCCGACCACCGGACTCGACCCGGAGAGCCGGCGCAACACGTGGGAGCTGATCCGTTCTCTGTTGCGCGAGGGCGTGACCGTGCTGCTGACCACGCACTATCTGGAGGAGGCGCAGGCGTTGGCCGATCGGCTGGCGATCATGCACCGCGGCCGGATCGTGGCGCAGGGAACGGTGTCCGAGGTGGTGGACGCGTACCCGTCGCGCATCTCGTTCGTGCCGCCGGCCGGTGTCCCGCTGCCCGTCGTGGCCGAGGTGGAGTCGTCGGGCCGCGTGACCGTGCGGACGAACGAACTGCAGTCGACGCTGCACGAGCTCCTTGCGTGGGCTCATCTGAACAACGTGGAACTGTCCGGTTTGGACGCCCGGTCGGCGTCGCTCGAAGAGGCGTTCCTGGCGATCGCGGAGGAGGCGGCATGAGGGCCGTGGCCATCGGGCAGGCCGAGCTGAAGTTGTTCTGGCGCAACCGGACCGCGCTGTTCAACTCGCTGCTGCTGCCGTTGTTGCTGGTGCCGGTGCTGATCTCGGTGGACGCGGAGGGCGTGCCGCTGGTCGTCGGGCTGATCGGGTTCGCGTTGCTGATGGCGGTGTACTACAACCTCGTCACCACGTTCGTCGCCCGGCGCGAGGAGCTCGTGCTCAAGCGCCTGCGCGTCGGCGAGCTCACCGATCCGGAGATCCTGCTGGGCGCGTCGCTGCCGTCCGTCGTGGTGGCAGTGGGTCAGATGGTGCTGTACTGCGTCGTCGTCGGAGTGATCACCGGTGTCGAACTGCCGTCGCGGCCGTGGTTCCTGCTGCTCGGCGTACTCGGTGGCGTCGCGGTCTTCACGGTGCTCGCCGCGGTGTCCTCGGCGTTCACCCGAACCGTCGAGATGGCGCAGGTGACGTCGTTGCCGATCCTGATGGCGTGCCTGTTCGGCTCCGGCCTGATGTTCCCGCTCTCGGCGCTGCCCGAGGGACTGGCCGCGGTGCTCAAGTACCTCCCGCTGACGCCGGTGCTCGAGCTGCTCCGCGCAGGCTGGGCGGACGGTCCCGTGCTCAAGCCGTTGATCGTCCTGGCGGTGTGGATCGTCGTGGGCACCTACGCTGTGCAGCGGTGGTTCAGGTGGGATCCCCGGAGGTGAACTTGCTCGGCTGGTGGCGGTCCCGTGGCAGCGCGGCGCGGTTCGACCTGTTCGTGCGCTACACGTTCTACCTGAGCTACGTGTTCCTGCCGCCGTTGCTGATCATCAACTTCGCCCGGGAGGTCAGCACCGCCGCCCTCGTCACGCTCGTCGCGGCGTTGCTGATCTACGTGGTCGTGAGCTGCCGGCTGGTCCACGTCGGAATCGAGCACCACCTCGGCCGGGGCCCGTTCCCCCGCCACCTGCTCACGACCTACCTGATCATCACCTGCGCGGTGCTGGCCACGGGCCAGCTCACCTTCCCGGATCCGTTGCCCGGCAAGCCCGACAGCCCGGGCGACGGCATCTCGGTGATCTTCCTCGTCCTGGCGATCACCACGCTGTCCGCCGTGCTCCGCCCGCGTTACGTCGCGCTGGCGGCCCTGGCGGGCGGCGCCTGGATGTACCTCACCGCGCCGCCCGGCCACGCCCTGTTCATCACGCTCATGCTGCAGTTCCTGGTGGTCGCGTTCCGCTCGACCCTCTGGATGCTCGCCGTCGTCTGGGAACTGGACCGCTCCCGCGAGGTCCGCGCGAACCTGGCCGTGGCCGAGGAACGCCTCCGCTTCGCCCGCGACCTGCACGACGTCGTGGGCCGCAACCTCTCCGTCGTGGCCCTGAAAGCCGACCTGGCAGCCCAGCTGGCGCGCCGAGACCGTTCCGCGGCCGCCATCGACGAAATGCTGGAAGTCCGCCGCATAGCCCACGACTCGCTGGACGAACTACGAGAGGTCGTGAGCGGCTACCGAACCGCCGACCTCTCCGTGGAACTGTCAGGCGCACGCTCCCTGCTCGCCTCCGCGGGCATCGACTGCCGCGTGATCGGCGAGGTCGACGTCACCGGCGAACCGGCAGGCGCCCTGGGCTGGGCAGTCCGCGAGGGCGTCACCAACGTCCTGCGCCACAGCGAGGCCAACACGTGCACGATCACGTTGCGCGGCAAGATCCTCACCATGGCGAACGACGGCGTCTCCCTGACCGCGTTCCGCTTCGGCAGCGGTCTCACCGGCCTCCACGAACGCATAGCGGCCCTGGGCGGCACCGTGACAGCGACCCCGGAAGCCCCCAACCGCTTCGTCCTCACCGTGGAGCTCCCGTGATCCGCATCCTCCTGGCCGACGACGAACACCTGATCCGAGGTGCCATGGCAGCCCTGCTGTCCCTGGAAGACGACCTCGAAGTAGTAGCCCAAGCAGCCACCGGCGCCGAAGCGATAGCCACCGCCCGAGTGGTCAACCCCGACGTGGCCGTGATCGACCTGCAAATGCCGGACCTGGACGGCGTAGCGGTAGCGCAAGCCCTCGCTCTGGAACTCCCGTCGTGCTCCACGATGATCGTCACCAGCCACGGCCGCCCAGGCCACCTAAAACGAGCACTAGCCGCAGGCGTAAGGGGCTTCCTCCCGAAAACCGTCTCCTCGGACGTTCTGGCCACAGTGGTCAGAACCGTCCACACAGGAGGCCGCTACGTGGACCCGGCCCTGGCAGCCGAAGCAATCAGCGCAGGCGACAGCCCACTAACACCACGAGAAGCAGACGTCCTAGAGCTGGCCCTGGAAGGCGCACCAATCGAGGAAATAGCCCGCCGAGCCTCCCTCTCCCCAGGCACAGTCCGCAACTACCTCTCCTCAGCCGTGGGCAAAACCGCAGCAGCGAACCGCCACGAGGCCGCCCGCTTCGCCAGGGCAAAGGGCTGGATCTAACGATCCCACCACTCCAACACCCGAAGCGCGTAGAACGTGAGCCACTTCGACGGCTCCCCCGCAGGCACATCAACCTCAAACCACACCCGCCCAGGATGCCGACCAGCCTGCAACCAGGTCCCATCCTCCTGCCGGGCAAGCCTGATCATCTCCACGGCCTCAGCCATCCGAGGATCCTTCCGCCCCGCCTCCCGGAAGTAGTCCATCGCGTTCAACACGCTGTACCCCCACCGAAACGGCGACCGGAACTCGCCAACCCACTCCCCCACAACCTCCTGAGTGGACAACCGCCGGCACAACCGCCGGGCAAGCAGGTACTCCTCACCCCGAGCCCGAGCCGCCTTGGTCTCCGCAGTGCCCCCAGTAGCCACCTCGTACGCCAGCAACCCCTTCAACGAGTTGAGCGTCGAGTGAAACGACGACCGCGTCGACCCCTCAACCCACTCGCAGTTCCACCCACCGTCCTCAAGCTGATGCTCCACGAACCAGTCGGCAATACCCCGAACATCGACCCCAAGCCACACCCCGTTGGCCAAGGTCCACGAGTTGATGCAGCAGTCGACCTCCCCACCCCAATAGGGCAGGTCCTGGTACTCCCACCGACACCCGGCCTCAAGAAGCCCAGCCGTCCCCTCAAGCACCGAGGCGTCAAGCCCCCACTCCCGCAACGAGGTCAACGACCAGGTGGTGGCCGTCCACGGCTGCCCCTTCTCCTCCTTCCCGTCAAACCCAGCGGGAAAGAAGGCCCCACCAGCCCACATCCCATCGACCCCCTGCGCCGCCAGCAGCCGAGCCCCAAACCCCTCACCCCCAACAAGCGCCCGCGTAGCACGCCAAACCTCCTCGGGCGCCCCAACCAGATCCCGCTGAACCTGCCACCGCAACGCAGGGTCAGAGTCAAGCAACCACCCATCCAACTCACGCACCCCCCGACCCTAGCCCGGCCCACCGACACCACCACCGATCAAGCCCCTACCAGCACAAACAAGCCCACCACGCCCCGATTTTGGCGCACACCGACGATCATGTAACCTATGGACACACCACGGCGCGAGCCGAGGCAGAACTAAATACGTCCGGGTGGCGGAATGGCAGACGCGCTAGCTTGAGGTGCTAGTCCCCGAAAGGGGGTGGGGGTTCAAGTCCCCCCTCGGACATCGAAGTTGATCAAGCGCATAAGGGGCCGTCCCCTAGACGGCCCCTTATGCATTTCGTGCCAAAGATCGCTTTCCATCTTCCTAGAGGCCACCGCTGCCTGGAGCTTGACCACGGACGCCAGGTTCGACGCTGGCAGACCACTCCAGTTCTACTCTGGGGCCGCGGCCTGCCGCTCCCCTGTCTCATTGATCGCGCCTACCAGGGCAACCAGATCAACACCAGCCACGACTGCCGGCTGAAACGCCAAAGTTTCCCTTCCGCGTCCACCCGGCACATATACGACTGGGGTGACATCGTCAACATCGATGGGTTGCGAACGGCCGAAGACGAACGTCAACCAGGCACGACCCAGCGGATCAAGCAGATGTGAGCCTGGGAGAAGCGCAGGATGCGATACGAACTACTGATGCGATACATCAAAAATACGCATGACTTTCATAGCGCAACTATTTAAATCCGCCAAGATGGCGAGGTAGATTAGAGACTTCTTCCCCTAGCAGACAGTGCCGCCTGAGGGATTTAATTATGAGTTGCTCAGCAGACGATGCAACGAGGGGAAACATACCATGTCCGAGAAAAGTGAGATCATCAAGCTCGGCGACTTGGCCAAGGACTCTGACCAGCTGCAAGAAATAGGGAAAAGCATTGTAAAGCAAGCGGCGGAAAACGCACTCGCCGAGCGCCTTGGGCTGCCAATAAAGTCGCCAATGGTCGCACGACGAGTGCTCCCAGGTAGCACAGTACCGGCCGACCTCCTTAACCAGTCTGGAGTTATTTTTGATCCGACTTCAAAAATCGCCGAGACAGGCTGGGAGAAGACCTGGCTCAATCTCGGCGTGTGGGACAGAAACTGGGGGCAGAACGAGAACGATCGCATAATTGGTCGTCCTATTGATCTAGCGAACAGGTTCCAGTTGAGCCGAGTTCTCACAGATGACGAAATCAACGTCGTGGAACGCTTGAAGCTTCGCGATGTCTGACAGATCACGATGAGCGCGAACCATCGCACGCTCGGCCTGATTGTAAAGGCCTCACGTCAATGCAACCTTCGCTGCACTTACTGCCATGATTGGCGCTCCCACAGCGATTCCATGCCGTTTTCCACCCTCGCAGAGATGACGTGGCGAGCACTTCGAGCGACTGGAACAGATCGCGTCGAATTCATCTGGCATGGCGGCGAACCGCTCCTACTAGGTCCATCGTTCTACGCGAAAGCGATCGGATTGCAGCAGGAATTTAGAGCTGACCGCCATCGTATCACTAACTCTTTACAAACGAACGGAACCCTGCTGAATGCCGACTGGTGCAGGTTCTTCAGAGACACAGGCTTCAGCATCGGCGTGAGCATCGATGGACCACCCGAAATACACGACACAAGTAGGATATACGAGTCAGGCAGAGCCAGCTCCAGAAAAGTCCGATCCGGAATTGAGCTACTCAACGATCACGAGGTGCCATTCGGCATACTAATGGTCGTAGGCGAAAAAGCCCTCGACATCGGCGCCGAGCGAGTCTGGAACTTTTTTCTTCACGACCTAGGCGTCAAACGATTTTCCTTCCTCGCAGCACGACCGGACAACACATCAAGTTCCGGCGAGCGGCCGACCACGGAATATACTACAGCCGATAAGTACGTTAATTTCATGAAAGACATTTTTGACCTCTGGCTAGCGGCTGACGACCCGTTGATTAGCATTCGAGAAATCGACAGCCTGCTTGGGCAAATACTCGGAGGAACAGCAAAGGTTTGCACGCTAGCAGGGGATTGCATAGGTCAGTACTTCCATATTGAGGCAAACGGCGACGTATACCACTGCGACAAGTACTTGGGCGACCTGAATTATAGAGTCGGGAACATCCTCACGGACGATTTTGACTCTATCGCCCACAGCGCGCCAGTCGAACGCTTAAGGAAGGATGAATCGACAAACCTTCACAACTTGAACGATTGCCCTTCCTTTGCAATCTGCAACGGCGGCTGTCCGCACGACCGTTATGTTGCTCGCCGCTCGGGACAAAAGAACATCACATGCTGCGGTTTGCGTGACTTGATTGAATACATCCAGGTGCGACTCGGGCCAGCAATCGAAGCATGGCAACGCGCTCATAACACGGTACTACTCGGCCGGAATATTCCCATCGGCCGACCGAGTTGAGCTCGGCGCTCGGGCTTACTGGTGGACGTGTCGAGGCCGCTGACGCGCGGGGTGCCGCATTTCCACGGAAGATCGGTACGACGGGCTAGACTTTCGCTCTTCCTGAATCTGTCGTGTTCACACTGACATCCTGAACGATCTGCGGACCTCGACCGCCCTCCCACTGCACCTGCCCGCCGTTGGCATGACCGCGGAGTCTGCGCAGACCGTTGGTGGTGTTCGACCCTGTCAAGTCAGTGCACTCCGGACGCGCGCGCCTCCGCTTCCCGTCCCACCTCATCCCCAACCGTGACACCTTGAGGGTGAGCCGTCTCGTCCCACGCCGGCCGAGGGGAGAAACGGCGAGAGTGGGACGGATCCACCACCGGGCCCGCTCTCACCAAACAAGCCATCTGCCGGCGTAGATGCCTAGTTTCAGCTGTCCCGACCACGAACGCTCTCGGAAGAGCTTGGAACAGGTCTCGGTGCGTGATCAGCTTAGACTAGGCGTGTGCTTAGCGAGCAAGATCGTCCTCGGACACGAAAATGTGGCACGTGTGCCACGTCTGCGTGGCAGGTGCTCAAGTACGCTTGAGCACCTGTTTTTCGTTTCGGCGCCACTTCCAGGTGGCGTTCGATGACCATTTCCTACATCCGCCCGATCGTTCCTGAGACTGCTCCGGGAAACGCACGGTGCGCATCTGCTCGTATTGCCGGTCAGCCCCTCCCCCTTATCGCCATTCCGGTATCACCGCCACCACGGCTGAGCAACGTCCTGTACAGCGTCGCCACAGTCGACGAACGCGGCCGGGTCGCTGACCGCCAGATGGCCGCCGCACTGAACTGGACTACCGCAACCCGGCTGAGCATCCGCGAACATCACGGCCTGCTGGCCGTGGCCGCTGACCCGCATGGCGTCTTCAAACTCACCAGGCAGGGACACGTCCGGCTACCGGCCGACGCCCGCCGCGCAGGACGCCTGAGCACCGGCGACCGGGTTCTCCTCGTCGCCCACCTCGACCACAAGACGATCACAGTGTTCCCACCCGTCGCATTGGACCAGCTGGTGCTGCCCGTCCTGCCAGGCGGTGAAGACCAGTGACCGGCGCGCCGACCCAGGCCGAGCTCGACGCCGCCCGCCTCGTCCTCGACCGGATGGGCGTGACCGCGGAGGACCTGCTCAACTCGGTGAAGCCGCCGGCACCGACCTTCGCCGAGTACATCCCGGTAGTCGCGGCGGCCGTCAGCGACGGCACCCGCCGCGCCTACACGCCGTACTGGAATCGCGTACTTGACCAGTGGGCCGACATCTCGCTGAGTGACCGGACCCCGACCGACATCCAGCGGCTCGTCCAGCACATCAAGGCCAACCTCACCGTCCGCCGCAACACCCGCAACGGCAACTCCGCCGCCGAACATCTCATCGCCGCCCTGCGCTGCCTCTACAAACACGCCGTCAACGACGAACTCATCGACGAACGCTCCAACCCCGCCGCCAAGGTGCCCAAGCCCCGACGACAGCCCAGCAACCGAAGGGCGCTGTCCGGCAAGCAAATGGACCAGCTCAACGAGGTCGTCGCCACCACCGGCAACGACCCCCAACTCGACTCGCTGATCATCCGGTTCCACACCGAGACCGCTGCCCGCCGTGGTGGTGCGCTCGCGCTGCGGCCCAAGGATCTTGACGAGGAGAACTGCCTGGTCTACCTCCGGGAGAAGGGCGAGACGTCACGGTGGCAACCGGTCTCACCCACGCTCATGTGGCATCTGCTCCAGCACGTCGAACACCGTGGCGCACCCATGAACGGCCGATTGCTACGCAACGCCGACGGCAGCCCGATCACCTACCACCGCTACGACAACCTCTGGAAGCGAGTCGGTCAAAACCTCGTTTGGGCAGGCAAACAGGGTGTCAGCACGCACTGGATCCGCTACACCACGCTGACATGGGTCGAAAGGCACTTCGGTTACGCCGTCGCCCGCGCATTCGCCGGGCACAACGACACCAACACCGACGCCGGAAGCACCACGACCTACGTCCGGGCGACCCTCGAAGAAGTCGCCACCGCCCTGGCTGCACTCACCGGTGAGCACCACCCGCTCGCCGCGTAGCTGATGCGCCACGGGACGGGGGTCTGCCCGTCGCGATGGGCAGACCCCCGTCCGAAGCTCGCGGCTTCTTCCTAGCGGGGCGCCTCAAGGACTACCACCGGCGGAAATCCCTCGCGTTCCCTGGAGTCAGCGATGGAGAGGCTCTCTCCAAGGCGGCACAGCACCGTTTTCGACTGTTCCGCGTCCAGGCTGACGTGGTCGAGTGCGCGAACGACCTGCTGGTAGGCCTCAACCGCCTCTTGGTCTTCCTCGATGAGCAGGGACCGCTCGTGTTCCAGAAAGATCAGTGGCTCGTGCGCCCGGAAGGTCAGCCGGGTGAAGGCCTCGTTCATGCCCGCGTGAGCGCCGACCGCCGTCGGCACTATCTTGATCGTGATGTTCGTGCGAACACCCATCAGCAGCAGGTGGTGCACCTGGCTGACGTGGACGTCATGGCCGCCGACCGGCAGATGCAGCGCGTGTTCGTGGATGTAGAAGGTGCATTGCAAACCGCGGCCGACGAGCAGATCCTGCAGTTCCTGTCCCGTCTTGAGGCGGAGGTCCGTGTCCTCGTCAGGCACGTTCGGAGAAGCAGCGATGGCCGCACGCATGTAGTCCACCGACTGCAGGTACACCGGGAGCCCGAGCGGGTGCCACACGGTCAGGCTCTTCGCCGCCTTGAGGTTCTCGACGAGCGTGCGGTGCCGTTCAGGCGCACTCACGCTGTGCTTCTGCCACCAACCCTTGACGTGGGTTGCGGGCCGAAGCGCCATCAGGTGGTCACGTTCATCAACAGGCGTGCGGCAGACCCCCAGCAGTAGAGCCAGCTCTTTCTCGGTGCATCCGATCTTGCCGTTCAGGAAGTCCGACAGTTTCGCCTCCTGCCAGCCGACGAGCTCAGCGACCCGTCGTGCGGGCATTCCGGAGGCCTTGATAGCCACCCGCACGCCGTCACCGAACTCGCGGCCACGAGCCGTGGAGCATCTCTGCGGCATGGGGAATTCCTTGCTGTAGCTGGGATCTGTTGCGCCAGGCACAATCAGCCAACTGCTCCAGCGCAGGTCAGACCAGCTCAACAATCGCGCAGCGACTAAGCAGGAATCTCGCAGCTACTAGCTCTCACCTGCAGAAATGGCGTGGCCATGCCGGTATGACCCGATCGGGTGTTCGGGCCACCACGCGGTCTACATGAGCGCTTCGGCGTGGACCGCGAGCGCCGTGGCGAGGTCCGGGCGGTAGCCCTTGTCAATGCGGCGGAAAGCCTGGCGGCAACATAGAGCAGGGCGAGCCGCCCTGACTCTGACATCAGCACGGCGACGAAGACGGAACACCATCTCCAGCACGAGTGGGCTGTAGCAGATCAAGGTCGCTGCGTCGGTGCCTGCCGGGCCGGCCCCGACCATTCCCAGTCGAGCACTCCGAAGTCCGGCCCCTGACATCGAGGACACACTCGCAGCCAGAACCGCTCCTCGCCGCAGGCGGCGAGCACATCGATCTACCGATCCGTCCAGCCAAAGCTCGCAATCCAGGACGCGGCCGAGGTTCACCGCGGCTCATTGAGGGTTCTTGGGCATCCGCCGGCGGAACTGGGCGTCGCCGTCGCTGAGGTCCCCGTGCCCGCTACTCCTCCGTGACGTGAAGCACCTAGGCCTCGGGCGTCGCCATACACCAGCGCCGGTGGTCATCCAGCGCGATTTCCATGATGTCGTTGTCCAGTGTGGACGACAGGATCGGCCAGTGGGTCACACAAATGATCTACGCCCGTGACTTGCCCAGCTCGTACACGAGAGGTGCTTCAAGCAAGACACGACGCGTTCATGAACCCGAACGCGGTCTCCTCACGGGGAAGAGCCCTTGCGCTTCGTCTGCGGACGAACGCCGGCACCTCCGCTGAGCCGTGAGCCTTCGTGAAGAGGTGCCGGCATCGGTTGTGCGCGACGTTAGTGCTGGATGAGGCGGTCGACCGCGCCGCCGTCAACGGACACGGTGTCCCGGTGAATGCCAGGCCGGCTGGAGAGAGCCGGAAGCACCGCGATCTGCTGTCCGCCGGTAAGCGGAACCGGGCAGATGCACGTGGCGTGGTCGTAGTTGTTGGCGGCCTGGATCCCACCCTCGGTGAACTGCTGGGTGTTGTTGTCGTCTGCCAGTGCGGGCGTCGCACTGATGAGCGCCGCGCCAGTGGCCGCGAACAATACGGTTGCAATACGTGATGAGTTGAACACGGCCTGCAACCTAGCGGTTGTCGCGGGGCGAACCAGCCGATCTCACTCCATCGAGCGGTCGCTCATGCTCGATCAGGTGTCGCGTCACGATCCTTGCCCGGTGGATCAGTAGATGAGTTGACCGACGGTGTCTTGTGCGGGAATCGGCTCGGCCAATGCGACGAGGTCGGCGACGACGAAACTAGAAGTCGTGGACAGCACCGAGCCGATGCGGCAGGGCGGTCGCCGATGAGGGCAGTCGGGACTGACATTTGCCGGTCGCTTCAAGCCGCCCCGGCCAAGACCACGATCTCGCCGTACTCGCTACGAGGCAGAGAGGGCCAGACCGTGGCCACGCCGGTCACGTGGGATGAGATCCATGGTTGCCGTCGGCCCGAGCAGTTGGTGTTCACCGCAGACGAAGTGCTCGATCGGATCTCAGAACTTGGCGATCTCTTCCTTCCAGCTCTGCAAACTCGAGCACCGCTGCCGTGACGTCGATCTACGGTGAGGCGTTCGATCTGATCCGGTTCGAGAGGCTGCTGCCGGGCCCTCAAGGATGCTGCGGCGGCGAGTGAGCGGTGGGTCCGATGCTCGTTGTAGTGCCGCTCGTACTCGCGCAGCGCGTGCCGTAGGTGGGTCCGATTCCAGATCAGTGTGCGGTCCAAGCATTTCACCGCGGACGGTCTTCACCCAGCACTCGATGATGGAGTTCATGCGGGCATTCGGACGCCGGTCAGCACCGTAGTGATTTCCGCTGAGCCGAGGATCTCGTCAATCAACGCGGGGTATTTGGCGGCGGTCGCGGATAAGGAATCTGATCCGCGCGAGGTGCCCGGTGTCTTCGAGGTCCATGAGCACGTTGCGGATGGCCTGGGTCACCCAGACATGGGTGGAGTGCGGTGGCGCCGAGGATGCGTGTCGACCTCGCGCGAACTATGTTCGAACTGTCACGTCTTGACGCCATCACTCCGCCCGCACGTCATCGTTCCGCACGAGAGCGCGTGTGCGGAGTTCTGGCCCCCACAGAGGGTCTACGTCGCGAGGCAGTCCATGCGTCGCCGATGGCGTGAGACCGGAGAGGTACCGATCGGCGACTCTTGATGCCGGTCAAGGAGGAGCAGCCTCGCCTTCCCAACTCATACGGCCAAGGCGAGCAGGCCGCCTTGGCCGTACCAGCACTATTCGCGCAGGGAACGGTTCGGGAGTGAGGACTGCTCGAACCGAGGCGCCGTCGCGGTCACCTCTGCTGGATCTTGGCGAGGGTGAGGACCTCGCCGCGGATCCCCCAGCCACCGTCGGCGACCTCGTCGACGAGAACCATCGTGTTGTCGCGGACCGCGTCACCGAAGGTGTCGGCGTAAAGGTCGGTGACCTTCTCCACGAGGGTCTGCTTCTGCTCGGCGGACAGCGTGCCCGCGGGTACCTTCAGGTTGGCGAACGGCATGACGTGCTCCTTTTCGTTGGCAGGAGAAGCATTTCCCGCAGTCCAGCCACCAACCAGTTGCCGTTGACCCAGGGGACGGCATCCCCTGGCTGCGACAGCGGCGTCCAGCGATACTCACGGACGTGAACCTCGCTGAACTCGGCCTGTTCCTGCAGTCGCGGCGTGCGCGCATCACGCCCGGCGACGTGGGCCTGCCGACGGGCCCGCGGCGCCGCGTCCCCGGCCTGCGCCGTGACGAGGTCGCCCAGATCGCCGGCGCGTCCGTGGACTACTACATCGAACTCGAACGCGGCCGCGGCGCCCAGCCGTCGGTGCAGATGCTCGCCGCCCTGGCCAGGGCACTGCGCCTGGACTCGGACGAACGCGAGCACCTGTTCGTGCTCGCGGGCAGGCCCGTGCCGCCCGCGCACGGCGTCTCGGCGCACGTGGCGCCGGCGATACTCGCGTTGCTCGACCGCCTCGACGGCACTCCGGCGCGCATCATCACCGACCTGCACGAGACCCTGGTGCAGAACCGGCTCGCCACCGCCCTGCTCGGCCCGGCGACCAGGGAGAGCTTCCTGTCACAGTGGTTCACCGACCCCGCCGTCCGCGCGGTCTACCCCGAAGACGACCACCCGCACCACTCGAAGGTGCTGGTGTCCGATCTCCGCGCGGCCGTGGCCCGGCACGCCCCCGCCGGCGCTGCGGCCGCGATGGTCACGCGGCTCCGGCAGGCCAGCGAGGAGTTCGCGGCGTTGTGGGACACCGGCGACGTCGCCGTCCGCCGGGGCGAGCACAAACGGATCGTCCACTCCGAACTCGGAGTCGTCGACATCCAGTGCCAGAACCTGTTCAGCGAGGACGGCCACCAACGGCTGCAGTTCTTCGTGGCCACGCCGGGGACTGCGGCCGTCGAGCAACTGCGCCTGCTGGACGTCATCGGAGTCCAGCAGTTCTCCTGACGTCAGGTCTGCGCGAAAGGTGTCAGGTGCCGAGCATACGGCCGACCCAGGTCGTCAGGTCGGGCAGCAACAGAAGCAGGTCGGGCGACGACTGTGAATCGATGGTGTCCGAACAGATCTGACGTACCGCGTAGATGGCGCCAACATAGGCGCTGAACGGGATGTCCTCGGCGCCGAGCGAGACTTCCACGCGCTTGGCGCGCATGAACGTAGCCATCCCGTGCAGCGCATCCCGCCGCCGTGCGCGCGCCTCCCGTCCAACGCCGTCCATCTCGACCTGAAACGCGCGCGCGGCCACGAGGTCCTGTTGCAACGTGGCCAGGTAAGTCTCAAGCACTGCCGAAACCTGGGAACTCCAGTCCCTTCCGGACAGATCCAGTTCGGACATCCGTCCGATCAGAACCGCGATGAACCGGTCGTAGGCGGCATAAACGCAGGCGTCCTTGTCGGCGAAGCAGCCGTAGAACACCGTGCGCGACACCGCCGCGTGGGCGCAGATCTCACGGACGCCGACGCCACGAAACCCTTCGGCCGCCAGGATCTCCGTCGCGGCGATCAACATTCGCTCGCGTTGAGAGGTCACCACGTCCTCACGGCTCAGTTCGTGCCGTCCACGCGGCAAGGCGGTCGGCGGCGTGAAGAACACGCCTGGCGTGATCCGCTGCTGCGCTGCCGCCCCCGTCGCCGCCATGTCCCCCGCTCCTGTTGCGTCCGTCCATCCTGCACCAGGATCCCGCACGCGATGACCGCCGGGCTCCGTGCGGCACGGGACGTTGACGCCAGGCGATCAGAGTACGTAGTGTTACTTCGATGTTTCGGCTGGTGAAGCGAAACTCTCGCCCGTCCGCCGGACTTGGTCGCGACCCTGCCGAAAGCCGCTCCGCCGCGTGTGCACGCGGCTTACGCACACCTCTGGGAGAAAGCCTTGTGCCCCCTTGTGATCCGGTCGACGCGGCGCGCATCCTCCACCCCTTCGCGGAGCCATCCATGAAGACCTTCCGGACAGCCTGCGCGCTCGTCGCCACTGCCATGCTCGCCGCATGCGGCACCGGCGCCGACCAACCCGCCGCAGTCAAGATGGGAACCGGCGTCACACCCACCACCATCCAGCTGGGCGTCCTGACCGACCTGACCGGCCCATTCCGGGCTTTGGCCGCGTCGCGCGTCACCGGCTACCGCGTGCTCGTCGATGAGGTGAACCAGCGCGGTGGCGTCTGCGGACGCCGACTGGAGCTGGACGTGCGCGACCACGCCCTGGACGTCGGCAAGGCCCTCAAGGGCTACGTCGAGCTGGAACCACGGGTGCTCGGCTTTCTCGACGTGACCGGAACCCAGATCATGACCGCGGTCGAGCCCGACCTGCGGCAGACCAGGATGCTGGTGGCCCCGGCGTCGTGGGCGCGGTCGCTGCTGGACAACCCGCACGTGATGCTGGTGGGCGCGACCTACGACACCGACGTCCTCAACGGACTCGACCACCTGGTGCGACACGGCATCATAGGTTCCGGCAGCGACATCGGACACCTCCACACCGCCGAGATGGCCGCCGAGGAGGTCTTGAAAGCCAGCGCCTTCGCGGCCGCGCACTGGGGCATGACCGTCCACCCCCACCAGGTCGACTCCGCATCCGGCCTCGACGAACCGCTGCGGGCGCTCCGAGCCGCCGGCACCCGAGCCCTGGTCCTGAACACCGACCCTCAACGCACCGCCGCGATCATGACCGCGACCATGCGAATCGGGTGGGAAGTCCCACTGCTGATCGGCGCCATCGGTTATGACCCGACCCTGCTCGACCTTCCCCTGGGCGCGGCTCTCGCCGCACGAGCACTGATCGTCTCGCCCTCGGCCCCGTACGGGTCCGACATCCCCGGTGCCCGTCACGTCGCCGAAGCAGTGGCTCGTGACTTCCCCACCGAGAAACCCAACGGCGCCATCAACCACGCCTACGCGGTCGCCCTGGCGTTCCAGGCCGTCCTCACCGAAGCCTGCCGCCGAGGCGACCTCACCCGCGACGGCATCGCGGCCGCGCTCGCCAGCACCCGGCATGCCGACACCCAGGGCATCACTGGACCGCTGGAGTTCTCCCACACCGGCCGCCCCTCCACCAACCGCTCCTTCATCAGCCGTCCCAACCCCACCGTCCCCGGCACGCTGGCACTGGTCGAAGACCAGTTCGAGTCACCACTCGTCGCGTTGCGCGGCACTCGAGGTGGCTGACCCTCCAACGGCATCTCATTCGGTAACACTCGCGTTCGGATCACGGATCCGCGTCGGCGTCTCCGTCGTGTCCGTCCCGGTAACGGACCGCGAGCGCACGGAGGTCATGCACGACAGCGGCCGCTTCGTCGAGCTGGACGTCGACCGCCTGGTGGGCATGCGAGAACGGCCAGCCCTGGCGAGAGGCCGCCGCATCCGCTCTCCACCGCAGGAGCCGCTGGTGTGACTCTCGTACAGCGGCGTCGACCTCATCCGCCGGGCGCCCGCTGGTGATCCGGTCCATCGCGGTGTCGACGGCGTCGGCGAGGTCGACCGCACGTCCCCGCAGCAGGGCGCCGCTCCGAGTCGGGAGCACGAACAGAGCGACCGCGATACCGATGGCCGCGCCTGCTGCGGTCTGCGCCAGTCGTACTGCCAGGACGTCGTCGGCAGAGGGACCCGACAGCGCGAAAGCCAGGTAGAGGAAAACGGTGAGGAAGAAGACGCTCCAGCCGTAGGCGACGTCGGCCAGGTACTGCTGCAAGAACACGGCCACGACCACGTACGCGACCACTGCGGCGAGGTTGTTCTCGGTCAGCGCGACGAGTGCGCTGCCCACGGGCAGCGCTGCAGCGGTGCCCAGCACGCGTCCGATCCCCTTGCCGACCGCGTCTGCGGCCGACGACGTGCCGAAGAGCGGCACCAGGGCGGCCAGCACGCCCCAGAACCACCGCTGTGGGTCGATCAGCATGGACACCGTCACGGCGAGAGCAGCGGCGACGAGCAGCTGCACCGCCATGGCGACCTGGCCACGACCACCGCGCGCAGTGGAGGGTGCCGCGGTATTGTCCAGCGGCGCAGCCGACATCGGCGCCGAGTCCACGTCCCCACCGACGGATCTCCTGCGCCAGAACGGTTTTCGCGACGCGGCCCCGTCGGGCAACGGGTCGGCGAGCACCGGGTCGACGAGAAGGCGGTCGATCACGGCGGGGTCCCCGCCCGCGCGGACCTCCGCCACCGCATCCGCGAGCCGCACCTCGAACGAGCCGAGTTCCGCACCCGCACCGAACCGCAGCCGGCCGGGCCAGCACCGGGGGTGCGCCTCGATGTGCGCCCTCGTCGAAGCCACAGCAAAGGCGAAACTGTCCAGCGCACCACGTACGGCCTTGCCGTTCCCCGCCACAGAACCAGCTCGCACGGCCAAGACCCCGACGCTGCGCATCAGGCGGGCGGGCAGTGCCTCCGGCCGCTCCCGGAAGACCACCCCCAGCCCCAAAACGGACACCGCCGCGCCCACGACGATCGAAGACAGGTGGATGGGCAGTCTGGCAGCTGGAACGGCGACCAAGCCCGCGCCGTAGAACGCGGCGATCGCGGCGAGGGCGAGCAAGGTTCCCCGGACACCCGCCAGCGACGCCGCCAACGTGACCACCCCCAAGCCCATGAACGCCGCCGCAGTCAGCAACGGTCGGCCGTGGACCAGAGTGCCCAGCACCAGTCCGATCCCCGCTGGGACCGGCATGAGCGCAATCGTGACGACGTGGTGACGGGCATTCGGGTCCATGCCCGAGCCCATCGTCGCCACCGCGGTCACCAGCAAACCGGGCACGGCGAGCAAAGCCTTGATGTCCACTTCGGACGCCATCACCAGCAGGACGGCCACCGTGGCGGCGGTCGTGACCGTAGCTGCCACAGCGCCGCGCAGCCGACGCAATCCCACATCGGTGGCATAGAGGCGATCCAACGCCCCCTGCCTGACACCACGCACCCGTCCCTCCTTCCCAGGCGTCGTACCGTGCTCGAAAGATCCGCCGGCGCCCCTGCCACCACACTCCGTCAACGAACCGGACGGGGGCCACGCACGACGCTCCAGAGTGTGCGATCCTCCGTTTGTGACTTCTCCAGTCCCGCAGGTTGCAGGCACGAACGCGGTCGACTGGCTGCTCACCCACCGACGACGCCTCGTCGACGCCGCGCTAGCGGAGATGCGGCCCGCCGAGACCCCTCAGGTCACCGCGCAGCTGCGCTGGCTGATCGACGTCAACATCGGCCTGTTCAGCGAGCTGCTGGCAGACCCCGGCCGGATCGTGGACGAGGAGATGGCCGCCGACCTCGTCGCCTCGGCCGCCACCCGCGCCGGCGAGGGCTCGCCGATCGAGAACCTGTTGCAGGACTACATCAGTGGGATCGCCGGGATCTGGCGCGCGGTGGTCGCCGACGTCCGGCCTGGGGAACTGGACGACCTCGCCGCACTGACCACTCGGTTGTTCGAATACCTCCGCTCGGTCACCAGCCTCGTGGTCCGAGGCTTCCAGCACGAGGCGGCCCGGATCAGCATCGGCGAGCGCGACGCCCGCTTCGCCCTCTACTCGGCGCTGCTCACCGGCGCCGAGACCACCTCGGCCCTGCACGCGGTCGCCCCGCGCTACCTGGTGCTGGCCCTGCACCTCGGCCACCACGAGGAGTCACCCGGTCCCTCGTCCAGGGTGCCGTCCCTGCGGCGGATCACCGCCGTCCAGCGGCTCCTCGCCGAGTTCTCCGACGGCGACGTCCTGGCGCTGATCAGAGATCCGGAGGGCACGGCGCTCATCCCGCTGCCCGCCACACCGACTGCGACGGAGGCGGACGACATCCGCCGACTCGTGACCCGCCTCGCCGACGCACTCGGAAGCGCCGTGCACGCGGGCGCGGCCACCGCGCCACCTGACGGCATCCCTGCGACCGCGACCCTGACCGAGGAGATCCTCGAACTGGTCCTCGCCACGGGCCGCTCCCCTGGCGTCTGGTTCCTCGACGACGTGCTCGTCCCCTACCAGCTCACCCGCCCCGGCCCGGCCAGGGACCTGCTCGCGACGCGGATGCGCACCCTGGACGCCCACCCCGACTGGGAGGCGACGCTGAGGGCGTTCCTCGCGTCGGGCTACGACCGGCGCCGCACCGCCGAGGCCCTGCACGTCCACCCGAACACCGTCGACTACCGGCTCGACCGGATCGCGACGACGTGCGGGTTCGACGCCGCGGACCCCGGTCAGCGGCCCGCCGCGCTCGCTGCCCTGGCCGTGCTGGACCTCGAACGGCACCGCGCCCACGTCCGCCCGATCATGAGCTGATCGGAACGTCCGCGACGCTCAACGGGGTGACCGGGACACCGTCACTCCACTTCCCCATGTCGCGGTGCTCCGGTGAGCCGTTGAGCGCCTGGGCGCAGTCGCGGCCGTCAAGCACACAGGAGCGCAGGCCGTCCCAGAGCTTCCAGACCGCGAAGTAGTCGATCGCATCGGTGGCGGTTCCCGCGCTCATGCCGTGCTCGGCGACGAGTTCCGGGGTGCCGTGACGGTCGGTGTGGACGAGGACGAAGTCCTTGCCGGAGGAGGGAATGTGCGCGATCCGCCCCCAGAAGTGGTAGCACCCGTCGCCTGGTTCGTTGACGGCGTACCAGTCGGAGACCAGGCAGCTGAACTTCGTGGTGGCGGGTATGCCGGACAGGTCGGCGTCGTAAAGGTTCCCGACGGGGCCACCCTCGGGCTCGTCGAGCATCACAGTCGCGGGCTGGGGCAGGCCCAGGGAGGCCCAGCGGTTGGCCAGGTTCACTGTGATCATGCCGCCGAAGGAGTGTCCGAAGTAGGCGGTCCGGTCGAGACGTGGGCGGACGCCGCCGGCGCTGCCGGCGAGCCAGGCCAGGGCGCCTTTGATTCCGTTGGCAGCGGCGCGCAGGGGTTGTTCCTTGTCGGGCAGTGGGCAGATCAGGCAGGTCTGCCATCTCGGGTAGATGACGATCGAGCCCTGCTTGACGGTGTGCTCGACCAGGGCGTGCATCTGGTTGTAGCCGGAGTAGTCCCCGTAACCGTGAACGATGACCGACACCGGAGCGGTGGTGGGCGAAGGCGCGGCCGGCAGGAACACGTACCAGGCATCGATGCCCGTGCCGCCGGAGACCGTGGTGTACCCCGCGTGGCGGTAGGACGATCCGCCCGGTCCGGTCAGCGGCTGGGCAGGTGGTGACGCAGTGGTCTCGGACGCCGCGGCAGGCGGTGCGGGTGTCAGCAACCCCGCCGACAACCCCACGACTGCTGCGAGAAGGCTTGCACGCCAACGGCGTCGGCCGGAGTAAACGTCCATGGTCACTCCTACAGGGATGTGCAGGCCTCAGTGCCTGCGGTGGTTGCGGTCGTCGTCAGGGACGGTCGTCGAGTGCCGCGTGCGCGGCGAGCCAGTCGAGTACCAGGTCGACGGTGTCGTCGTTCGGGACGTCATGCAGGGATTCGTGGCGCCCACCGTCGACCAGGTGCAGGGTCTTGTCGGAAACGGCGATGTTCCGCACGAGCTCGATGCTGCCGTGGTGATCCGTGTAGGTGTCCGCTGTGCCATGGACGACGAGCGTGGGCGCCGTCCACCCCGGCAGTCCTTTCCGGACGGTGGCCGCTACCCGCAGTGCGGTGGCGGCGAGGAGCAGAGGGATTCCTCCTTGGTAGCAGTGCGGGTCGTTCGCGAACGTCGAGCCGACATGCGGATCGCGGGCCAGTTCGGACAACGGCGACCTGCGGCCCGGCGCGGGCGCGGAGGGAACGACCGCCGCCAGCAGCCCGATGATCGCCCGGACCGGCATCGAGCGGGCGGCGGGCAGTGCCGGTCCGGTGAGGACCACTCCGGCGACCCCGCCAGGTTCTTCCGCCAGGCTGCCCGCGGTGACGAGTCCTCCCAGCGAATGCCCGAAGAGCAGGATCGGTGTGGAACGCTCGGCGAGCGCACGGCGCAGGGTCACGTGGTCGCGCACCGCGAGTTCCACGTCGGTCAGGCCACGCACGCCCGGTGAGCCGCCGTGGCCGCGCAGGTCAGGGGCCCACACCTCGAAGCCCAACGCTGTCAGTCGCGGCACGATGCCACGGTGGTGCGCGACGTAGCGCTCCGCGTACTCCCCGAAACCGTGTTGCAGCAACAGAAGCGCCCTCGGCGACCGGTCTGGAGTCCAGACGTGGCAGCGAACCCCGGAATCCATTGTGTGGATCACGTGTCCGGCCACGGTCATCGGACCGAACGGATCGGTTTGATGAAGAACGCGCCGAGAACGCACACCGTCATGGCTCCGAGGAACACCGGTGTGTAGCCAATGCCCAAGCCGACTAGCGCGGAACTGGCGGCAGGCGCCAGGACCTGCCCGGTGGTGTTGGCGGCGTTGAGAATTCCGAGATCTCGGGCCCGGGAGTGGCGGCTGGGCAGCACCTCACTGATGAGCGCGGCATCAACGCTGTAGTAGGCACCGAAGGCGAGCCCGCCGACCACCGCGAACCCCGTCATGCCCGCCGCGGTCGCCCACAGCATTGGGATCAGGACCGCCACGACGATGACGCCCGAGACGCCGATGACGAAGACCTTGCGCCGTCCGCTCCGGTCGGACAGCGGACCGGCGATCGAAGCGGCGATCAACGCCGCCACCAGGAAGACGATCGAGTTCACCCCGAGCGCCTCGGCGGCACGCTCGGTCGAGAGGCCGACGTGGTCGGTGAGGATGTAGAGCTGGAAGCCGTTGATCATGAAGTAGCCGACCACCAGGAACAGCCGTCCCCACAGCGCCCAGTAGAAGTCCGGAGCCTGGCGCGGCAAGGTGAACGAGCTCTTGTGATCCGCCGGTGACCGCGGGCCCGAGGGCTCGCTGGGATGGTCGGGGGCGAGCAGGACCGTGGTCACCGCGAGCACGACCACCGCGACCGCCGCGAACCGGAGTCCGGTTTCCGGCCGTTGCAGGAAGACAGCGCCCACAACGGTTCCGATCGCGGTACCGAGGAGGATGCCGACGCCCTGCGTCGCCGACAGGGTCGCCCTGCGGGTGACCGGGACGCGGTCCGGGAGGATGGCGGCCACGCTGGACACCGTGGCGTTGAGGCAGAAGATCGCCAGACTCCACCAGAGCACGATCTCGCCGAAGGAGCTGGCGTCGGCGAGCACGACCATGAAGGCCCCGGCACCGACAGCACCGCCGACGATCCACGGTGTCCTTGCACCCCAACGTGATCGGGTCAGATCCGACAGCGCACCGAACACCATGTTGGAGATCAGCCCCACCACAGCCACGATCCCGGTCAGCACGGCCAGCAGCGCCACCTTGTCATCCGGCGCGGCTTGCGCGATCCGCTGTGGCAGCAGGGCGGACATGGCCGCGCTGAACGGCAGCGACCACGTCACGGTTCCGACCAGCAGGCCCGCCCCGACACGGATCATCCCGGTGCGCGACCGGGTCTCGGCCGTGGTCGTCATGAGGACGCCCCGTCCATGCGCGTGTGCAGGTCGGCCCACGGCAGCCCGGCGAGGTCGAGAACGGCCTCGGTGAACGCGATGGCCTGGCGCCGCAGTGCCTCGACGTCGATGTGGCCCATGACGGAACCGGTGTCGAGCAGGTAATCCGGGCCGGTAATGAAGTTCGCACTCGGCAGCCCCGCAGCGTGCCAGAAAGCGCAACCGTCGCCGGGCCACGTCAGTCCGTTGGGCGACCGCCCCGAGGTGTCCGGGACGAACGGTCGCAGCACCCGTGCCTCGGTGGTCGCCGCTCGCTGCAGCGCGTTCCGGACGGTGTCGACGACGGCGCGGTGAGGGCTGGCGAAGAACGCTCCGAACTCGTGGTCCCCCACCGGGATCCCCCGGTCGATGTCGGTCTTGCTGGGTAGCGCGCCGAGGTGCTCCACGCACAACGCAGCCGCGATGCGCGGAACCATGTCGTCGCGGTGCTGGTCCAGGAAGTGCTCCAGGCCCCAAGCCTGCTCGGTGGTGAAGTGGCCGGTGCTCAGTAGCACCAGGACACCGCGAGGCAGGTCGGTCCGGGAGCGGCGGGCGAGGTGTTCGGCCATCGCGATGATCGCTTCGGGGCCGTTGTCCTCGATGCCGTTGGTGCCGTCGGTGTGCGACTGAAGGACGACGAGTTCATCCGTCTGTCCAGGGATGATCCCGACAATGTTGTGCGACACGGTCTGCTCGACATCGGCCTCCAGGACCAGGCGAACCTCCGCACCCGCCGCCAGAGCCTCACGCAGCACCGGCCCCTGCTCCCGGCCCACGAACACCGCGGGCAGTTCGCGGTGGACGCCGTCGTAGAGCAGATAGCCGTCGGCGATCTCGTCGGTGGGGAGATCGACGACGAGGACGAGTCCATGGGCACCTGCCTCACGATGACGCGTGAGCTCCTGGCGCATGACGTCCTGGCTCAGCCAGATCCGCTCGTAAGGGGTCGCCGGGTCCTGGCCGGCCGGGCCCGCTGGTGCGTCGTAATCCAGCGCGTCGAAAACCCCGGCGGTGAGCGGGAGCAGCGGAACATCCGCCAGGCCGATCGTCGCGGCGGAGGGCTGATCGCTGAGCCGACCCGTCACCCCACCGGGCCCGGTCCAGCCCGAATAAGGCACGTACGCGGCCACCGGCACAGCCGTCGCGCGGCCGGCCTCCAGCAGTTCGAGTCGCCACCTCGTAGGGGTCCAGCGGCGCACAGGTACCGGTTCGAGCCTGACCTGTGACACGCCAGCCTCAGCCAGCCGCGCGGCGAGCTCCGCGACGTACGACCCGTGCTCGGGCGAGCCGGTAGCACGCAGACCCCTGGCGTCCAGGGCTTGCTGCCACCGGGTCAACTGCTCCAGCGACGTGAAGTCATCGGGATCGACACTGAGTCCCATGAACAACGACCTTCCAGGTGCGCTTGCGACGTCATAGCAGCGTGACGCCCGCGAAACACGACCAGTAGGTGTCAGTCCCCAGACTTCCGAGGGTCAGCTTTGTGACATCTCCAAGGACCGTTGGATGATGTACATCGCGAGATCGCGAGCGCTGTGAGTTTGTCACTCTGGCGTTGTGGAGGAGGTCGGGCGGTACAGGTGGCACGGCGGCGCCGGGGCGATAACGGATGGTGGTTCCGGCGGTGTGCCACCAGAGGGTTCCGCCGAGCCAGGTGCACAGGGCCGAGACCGCCTTCTGGATCGCCTGTCGCTCGGCGGCATCCAGTCCCAGGTCTTGAGCGCGGTCCGCAAGGGTGTCTCGTGCGGCGATGAGGTCGACGGCGCGTTGCGGATGAGGTCAGGCAAGCACCGTTCTCGTTGTTGCCAGCATGTGCAGGCGTTACGACAAGCGTGACGCCTGCGCGGCTTCTCGGGCGAGTTGGCGTGCCTGTTCGATTCGCGCGATGCAGTCAGTCCACTCCTCATCTCTGGCATGCTGGGATGCGAGTGGCCCCGACCAGCGCCTGCGCGGCCCTATAGGCAAGGCGTGCAACCGGAGTATCAAGAACTGCCGCAGGGACGCCACCGAGTTCGTGGCCACGGATGGCGTCGGCAGTGAACCCGACGTCGAGGACCTCGAGCATGCCGATCGACGCCGTGAGCAGGTCCGCAGCGTCCGGCCGCGATGTAGCAGCGACAAGCGCGGCAAACGCCGATTTGGTCAGTCCCAGTTCCCAGTCGTAGGAAAGTTCGTCATTCCAGGGCTCGGTACCACTCATCTCGCGGATTCTGTAGGCAACGAGATCGGCCAGGCTGTCAGCCTGCTCGTCCAGGCCAACGCGTCGTAGTGCCGTGATCAGCACCAACTGGGGTGTGTCCTGGTCAACAGCTCGCCTGGCGACGGTGTACTTCACCCAGACGCACGCTGCAGTTCGCGGGCGCGGATAGAGTTCGTGGTCTTCTGTTTCGTCATCGCGTTCATCCCAGGACAGCCCGCACCAGTCCACGGATAGATACGCGGGTCCCGCAGGACCTTGGCCAAGACGGCTGCCGGGTGTGGGCCAGGTCAGCATCGGTGAACGGCGAGCGCTGTGCGTGCCGAAAACTGCATCCACGCAGGTTAAGCAGCATGGTGGTACTCGCGGACGACTCCGCCGAGACGGTCCCGTCGATCTATGGTCAGGCGCTCGATCTGATCGGGTTCAAGACGCTGCGGCCGGGCCCTCAAGGGTGCTGCGGCGGCGAGCGACCGGTGGGTGCGGTGTCCGTTGTAGTGCCGCTCGTACTCGCGCAGCGCGTGGCGTAGGTGGGACTGATTCCAGATCAGTGTGCGGTCCAACAGCTCGCCGCGGTGTGCGTGCCGAAAATTACGTCCGCACAGGTCAAGCGGCATGCCGATACTCGTGGAGGACTCCGCCGAGACGGTCCCGTCGGAGTACCGCGAGGCGTTCGATCCGGTCAGGTCCAAGGGGTTCTGGTCGGTCTCGCAAGGCCGTTGCGGCGGCGAGGGATCGGTGGGTGCGGTGCTGGTTGTAGTGCCGCTCGTACTCGCGCAGCGCGTGCCGTAGGTGGGCTTGATTCCAGATCAGCGTGCGGTCCAGCAGTTCGGCGCGAAATGTCTTCACCCAGCGTTCGATGATGGAGTTCATGCGGGGCATCCGGACACCGGTTACTACCGTCGCAATCCCCACGGAACCAAAGAGATCGTCGATCAACGCGGGATATTTGGCGTCTCGATCACGGATGAGGAACCTAATCCGCGCAGCGTGTCCGGTGTCCTAGAGGTCCATGAGCAAGTTCCGGATGGCCTGGGTGACCCAGGCATGGGTGGGGTGCGCGGTGGTGCCGGCTATCCATACACGCCGGCTGGCGTGGTGGATGACGGCGAGAATGTACTGGCGCTGCCCGGTCAGCGTGACCGTCTCGACGAAATCCATCGCCAGAATCGCCTCCGCCTGCGAACGCACGAAGTCAGCCCAGGTAACAGTCGTCCGGCGCGCGGCCGGATCAACGCCAGCAGTCTTGAGGATCTCCCACACCGTCGACGCGGCGACCGCGACACCGAGAAGCACGAGCTCACCGTGGATACGTCGATACCCCCACGAGGGGTTCTCGTTAGCCAGACGCAGGACGAGACGGTGGATCGAAGCAACAGTGCGCGGACGTCCAGGCCCACGGTTCACGCTCGTTCGGGCATGGCGGCGCTTCAACAAGTCGCGATGCCACCTCAGCACCGTGTCGGGGCTGACCAGCAGTCGGAGCCGGCGTAACGTCGCGCGGGCCACGGGTACCAGCAAGGCTGCGAGCAACGCCCTGTCCTCTGGCCGCAATCGTGGACGCTGATCGCCGAGTTGCCGGCGAAGGACCACGAGTTGGTGGCGTAACGCGAGGATCTCGACGTCCTTCTCACGCTCGGTCATACGCAGCAGCCACAACGCGGCGAAGGCTTTAGAGACGGCGAGGTAGGCGAAACGGACCAGCACGGCCGCGATCATGCCCGATGATGATTCGGTACCACGCGATGCCTTCTGACCTAAAGGGACGCATTTCTCGGCACTCACAACCCCCTCAGCGTGCTCTCACCCCGCGGCGCCGACCAACCGATCTGGTTGCCACGCCTGCGGAAAGTGAACGCCGCCGCGCTGGCCAAGCCGTGGGTGGCGGCTGATCCCGGCCTCCGCAGCCGGCTGAGCACCTGCCTCGCACCTCACCCGCTCTCGCGGTTCAGGCGAGTGGGCCGACCGCCGCCATGGCCTGGTCAAGGGCCTCGTGCAACGGCCCACCGCCGACCGCCGCTGAGGCGTACGCCGCGGTGAGGCAGGCAAAGGCCGCGCCCACCAGCGCGAGCGGAGCCGGATCCGCGTCGTCCCAACCGCGGCCCGCTTCGCGGGCTCGTTCCCGGGCGACGTCGGCGATGCGGGACTGATTCCCGAGCATCCGGTCCAGGTACGCCGCGCGCAACGACGCCGAACCGTTGATCACCCGCTGAAGCTCCGCCACACCGGCGGCCTGCACCGGATCCGTCATGTAGTCGACGACGTCGTCGAACATCCGCCGCAGCGACGTCCACAGCGGCTCGTCGAGCGGTCGGGCGCGCAGGGCGTCGACGAACTGTTCCCCCAGGCGTTCGTGCTTGCCGAGGATCACGTCTTCCTTACTGCCGAAATAGCGGAAGAAGCTGCGCTTGGACATCCCGGCCGCCGCCGCGATCTCGTCCACCGTCGTCGCCTCGTAGCCCCGCTCAAGGAACAGCGCCAGGGCCGTGTCGAGCAGCTGCTGGCGCACGGCCAGGCGGGTGCGCTCCCGCAGCGACGGTGACTCCACCCGCCAAGGCTAGCATCACACGCCACTCTTGACACCGAGTGACAGATTTGGCGTACGGTGGCGTCAGCCATCAAGGAGGCATTCATGACCAAGATCTGGTTCATCACCGGCGCCGGACGCGGGTTCGGCAAGGAGTTCGCCAAGGCAGCCCTGAGCCGCGGCGACAAGGTGACCGCGACCGTCCGGAAGCTCGGCGACGTCGACGACCTCGTCGAGGAGTTCGGCGACGCCGTCCTGCCGCTCCAGCTCGACGTCACCGACCGCGTCGGCGTCGTCGCCGCGGTCGAGCAGGCCAGCGCCCACTTCGGACGCCTCGACGTCGTGGTCAACAACGCCGGCTACGGGCTTTTCGGCGCGATCGAGGAGATCACCGAACAGCAGCTGCGTGAGCAGTTCGAGGTCAACCTGTTCGGCGTCCTGCACGTCACCCAGGCCGTCCTTCCGCTGCTGCGACAGCAAGGCAGCGGCCACATCGTGCAGATCTCCACCATCGGCGGTGTCGCCGCGTTCCCCAACCTCGGCGGCTACCACGCCTCCAAGTGGGCCCTCGAGGGCCTGAGCGAATCACTCGCCCAGGAGGTCGCGCCGTTCGGCATCAAAGTCACCCTCGTCGAGCCCGGCGGCTTCGCCACCGACTGGTCCGGTTCCAGCGCGGTGCGCGCCGAACCGCAGCCCCAGTACAACCCGATCCGTCAGGCCATGGCCGAACGCGGCAAGCAGACGCCGCCAGAGCTGATCGGTGACCCGGCCGCCGCCGGACCGGCCCTGCTGGACGTCGTCGACGCCGAACAGCCGCCCCTGCGGGTCTTCTTCGGCACGATGCCCACCATGATCGTCCCAGGCCTCTACCAGTCGCGGCTGGACACCTGGGAGCAGTGGAAGCACGTCGCTATCGCCGCCAACGGTCATTGATTTCCACTGCCGTCGAGGCTCCTCGCCGGTGGTCACGCAGCCGGCGGCGACCGGCGAGGGGCGTCGATCAGGAAGTTCGAGCGATCCACGCCGGGCCTGCGAGGATTTCGTTGGCAACGGCCGCGGCGCCACCGACCAGTTCGCAGCAAAGCGAAACGCTGCTCCTGAGTGCCAGTCTCGCAGCTTGTGGGGTGCCAAAACTAGGCCCGGCGGTCTGACCTGCGCCTCAGGCCACTGCGGGTTCGTACTCGTTGATCAAGCCGCCGAGTACTCGCCGACGACGAACGGACCCACAACCTGATTCTGTGAGGGGGTAATCGGGTCGTGGTGGGGCGTGGTCCCGCGCTCTGTGTGGCCGTCGGTGGTTGTAGTGAGTCACGTAGCGGTTCAGCGCTGACTTCAGGTGATGCTCGTGCACCGCTACATGAAGCCGTTGCTGGAGCGCATCGAGCGCGGGGAGATCGATCCCACCCGGATCATCACACACACGCTCCCGTTGGAGGAGGCGGAGCGCGGCTTCGAGATGTTCAAGAACAAGCAGGACGACTGTGAGAAGGTCGTCCTCAAACCCTGACGCCCCAGCCGGGTCACCCGCGCAGCACGTCCAGCACCGCCAGGGACCGCTTCACCGCGGTGGTCCCACTGACCAGGCAGAGTGTCGACCCCATCCGGTTCGCGTGTCGCTCGGCCCGTACGAGCGCCCTCAGGCCCGCGGTGCCGAGGAACGTGACCTCGCTCAGGTCCACGATGATCGTCCCCTGTGTCAGGTCCAGATGCGGTTCGATCGCGTGGACCAGCAGGTCCACAGTGGACGCATCGATCTCTCCGCTCAGACGGATCACACGGACTCTGGTCGTACTCGCGACGGCGACGGGAACCACCATTGCTCACCTCCAGCAGATCTTCGAGGTGAGGACGGTGCCGCACCGCACGCGTGCGACGCTTCGGTCCACGAGGCGGAAAACCCTGGCAGGCCATAGACCTGCGGGGTCACGCCTGGAGCTTCTCGCGGCGCTCCTGCTGGCGGTAGCCGTATGCGGCGTTGCGCACCGCCTCGTCGCTCTCGAGCCGCGCACCGAGCGCACCGGCCACGGTCGCGACCGACGCGGCGAGCCACGCCATGCCGAGATAGTCGCGCACAGCCGGCGGATGGCCGATCTCCTGTGCCAGCACGGACGGTTCGAGCACGAGCACGGCCGAGGCGAGCACGACCACGAACAACGCCAGGTACAGCGTGGAGATCCCCAGCACCAGGGTGAGCACCGTGGTGAGGTTGTACAGTCGCGCCCGTTCCCTCCCGATCGCGTCGGACGGGCGCTCCCACAGCTTGTGGGTGACGATCAGCCACACCACCATGGCAGTGATCGACAACAGTGTCGCCGCCACCAGCCTGACCACGCTCGATTGTGTGCCGAGCAGCCACATGGTCGTGCTGATCAACGTGTACGCGCCCGTTCCCAGCGCCGCGACGAGCACGCTGGACAGACCCATCGCGAGCCGCCACGGCCGGTTCGCCCTGATCATGCCCGCGAACAGCCGCAGCCGGCCGCGAAGGCCTGGGGCCACGAACCGCACGCCGATGTCGTCGCTGGGTGAGTCGACCCGCCGGGCGAGCGGTTTCATCGGGGCCTCACGGTCCCTGAGTTCGGCCACGAGGGCGCTGACCACGTCACCGGTCTTGCGGTGCAGGCCCCAGCTACCCAGTGCCGGCAGCGACGCGACAGCCAGCCCGTCGTCGGCGCTGGCGTCGGCCACCACCGGATCGGTGCCGTCTCTGCGTGGCAGGTCCGTCAGGCACACCCAGAGATCGCATCGCTCCTCCACGACCTGATCACGCACCGCCTGCACCACATGCCGCACAGAGCCGTGCTCATCGGCGGCGAACTGGTCGCAGACGGGCACCACCCGCCACTCCACGTCACCGTCCACGTCGCGGCTCAGCCGCTGCGGCAGATCTTCGGCGAGGTCTTCCACGATGTCGGTGGCCAACCCGGGATCGGCGAGCAGGCCGAGCACTACGGTCTCCTGCATGTGCCACCGAGTACCCCGCGAGAACTCGGATAGTCATCCGGAATCCACCGATGACCGGACCGCAGGCTACTGGTGGTACGGGTTGTCGAGGAGCACGCCCGTCATCCAGATCTGCGGATGGGCCTTCACCATCGGGACGATCACGTCACCATCGAACACTTCGAGGTCGTAGAAGCACAACGCGTACACCGGGCGCCTGTTCACCCACAGGCTCGCGTTCATCTCGTGCTGGACGAGCGCGTCGAGCTTTTCCCGGCTGTGCGACCTTCCCACCCAGCCCATGTCGCCCGCGACCCGGCACGGTGTCCCCTCCCTCTGCGTCCACTCGTCCAGCTCGGCCAGGATCGCGTCGCTGTCCAGCACGTCGTCGCACTGGTACCGGTCTTCCGGCTCCTGCACCCGAAGTCGCGGGTGCGGACCTCCGAGTCTCTGTTCGGCGTCGCCCTTCTCCCCCGCGACGGCGAAGTACTGGCACGCCTCGCCGCGGCGAAGTCCGTCGGACAGGAACGGGATCAACAGGTCGTCCCGTTCGGCGGGACCGTGGTGGAACACGCACAGGTGGGAGTGCATCTCGAGCGTCGCGCCGTCGAACACCGCGTTCGTCACCGGCCCTCCAGCGGTTGCCCCTGCAGGACCTGCCACGCACGAGTCGCGACGTGGACGTTCAGCCGGGTCTCGACGTCGCCGAGGTCGAACCCGGTGATCTCCTTCATCCTGCCCAGCCGGTACCGCAACGTGCTGCGGTGGATCATCAGCGCGGTCGCGGTCCGGTCGTAGTTGCCCCCGCACTCCAGGAACTGGGAGAGCGTGCGGACCATGTCCGCGCCCCGCGCGTTGTCGTAGTCGATCAGGCCGCCCAGCCACTCCCACACGAACGACGTGACTTCAGCGCGACTCTCACCCGTGTCGAGGATCCGGTAGAGGCCGAGCTGTTCGAACGACGCCACACCGCGGGGATTGCGCGACGTCTGCCGGATGCGCAACGTGCGCACCGCCTCCTTGAACGATCGCGGCAGCCGGTCCGGTGTGTCGCAGGTGCCACCGATGGCGACCAGGCCTGCGTCGGTGCCCAGTTCCTGCGCCATTGACCGGTACAGCGCCTCACCGTCCGGTTGTCCGCGCACGATCACAACGCCGACGCCGGAGCGCCGCGAGCACAACGCCTTCCACTCGAGCGTGGTGAGCGCATGGGACAACGCGTGCGACAGAGCGCTGTCGGTCTGGGCACTGCCCCACTGCACCACCACCACGCGGTGCGCACCGCGCAGGTCGTGATCCAGTGCGCCGGCGCGTGCGTAGGCGCTGTCGTTGTCCGTGCCGGTCACCAGGTCGTCCACGAGTTCGCGGTGCAGCCGCAGTTCCACCTCGGCGAGGCCGCGCTGGTGGGCGAGCTCCGACGCGAGCACGACCGTGCCGTACTCCAACGTGAAGATCTCGTACTCCCGCGAGGTTCTCGCCGGATCGATCAAGGCGATCACGCCGAGCACCTCGTGGTGCGGCTTGACGAGCGAGATCAGCCGGTCCCGCTCTCGCAGCGGGGACGTCCGGCGGGCGGCACGGCGCATCAGGTCCTCCCTGCGCCGCGCAGGCAGTTTCGGATAGGGGTCAGGACGGCCCGGCCCTGCCCACGCGCGCAGGTTGCCGAACTGGTCCTCGATCGCCACGGGCAGCGCGGTGAGTTCACTGAGCGCGTGCGCGATTCCCTGTTCACCGGCACCGCTGGCGCTCACACCGGTCAGCACCTCGTGCACTCGTTGTTGTTGCCGCAGCTTGTTCACCGTCGTGGTCAGCTGCGCGTTCACCTCGGACCGTTCGTCGTTGGACCGGCGCAGTCCGTCGGCGTATGCATCCTCCTTGCGGTGCAGGGTCGCGTTCGCCAGCGCGGCGCTGGTCTGCTGGCCGAGCACCTTGAGCAGAAACATCTCGTCGGCCGTCGGTTCCGACTGCGCCACCACGACCAGGCAGCCGGCCAGACCGTTCGCTCCTCTCAACGGGAACGCCCAGCGCCACGTGCCGTCGGGAGCCATCACGCCGGAACCACGATCGTCGAGTTCGGACACGGCCAGATCGAGTTCTGGATCAGTGGGACGTCCCGCGGATTGTCGCTCCAGGCTGCCGTTGGTCATGAGGTAGGTCGCCGCGACCGTGCACGGACCCAGTGACGGCACCGAAGTCGCCGCGAGGGCAAGGATCTTCGCCGGATCCCTGCCGCTGAACATCTTCATCGACAGCACGAAGAGGCCGTAGAGAGTGGACAGTTGGGCGCGAGCCCCACTGTCCATGCCTTCGGTGCTGTCAGTCATTCCCCCTCCGCACGGTTGCTGCCCGTCAATCAGCCTAGTGCCGCCATCGTTGTTCTGCCGTGTCTAGCGCGGAGGGTGGGTTTCGCCCTCACAGGACGACGCGCCACACGCATGTCTTCGCCAGGGTGAATGTGATGCACGGCCCCGGAAAACAAGATCCAGAAGGGGAAGAGCCCAGATGACACTGATGCGATTCGACCCGTTCCGCGAACTCGACCGGCTGTCCGAGCACACCGCCCGCACCCCGCGTGCGCTGCCGATGGAGGCGTTCCGCCGCGGTGACCGGTGCATCGTCGCACTCGACCTGCCGGGCGTGGACAGCAAGGACGTCGACGTGACCGTGGAACGCAACGTGGTCATGGTCAAGGCCGTGCGAAGCCCGCTGCGGCACGAGAACGACGAGGTGCTGATCGACGAACGGCCGCACGGGGAGTTCAGCCGCCAGTTCTTCCTCGGCGACATGCTCGCCGCCGGTGACCTGACCGCCGAGTTCGAACGCGGCGTGCTCGTGCTGACGATTCCGATCGCCGAGTCGAGCAAGCCTCGCAAGATCGAGGTTTCCGAGCAGACGACCGTCGACGCCTGAGGGGGTAGCCATGACAACTCATCACACCGGTGCGCATATGCGCGTTGACACCAGCGGTGGCATCGCGCAGAGCGCGTCGCAGCGGCGCACGATCGCGTCGTTCACCAGCTACCGCGACGCCGAACACGCCGTCGATTACTTGTCGGACAACAAGTTCCCGGTCGAGCGCACCGCGATCATCGGCGTCGACGTCCGCATGGTCGAGCAGGTCGTCGGCCGGATGAACTGGGGCCGCGCGCTGCTGAACGGTGCCATGTCCGGTGCCATTCCGGGCCTGCTGTTCGGCTGGATCTTCGGACTGTTCGACCTCATCAACCCGCTCGTGGCCGCGTTCACGCTCGCCCTGTACGGCCTGGTGTTCGGCGCGCTCATCGGCGCCGTCATCGGCGCGATCTTCTACGCGCTGCAGCGCGGCAGGCGCGACTTCAGCTCCGTGACCATGATGGTGCCGAGCCGGTACGACCTCGTCGTGGACAACGAGATCGCGGACGAGGCACAGCGGCTGCTCTCCGGCATGACCCCCGCCGGGGGTGCGGCGTAATGGCCACGGCAGTGGGAATCGACCTGGGCACGACGAACTCCGCGATCGCGGTCGTGGAGGGCGGTCAACCCGTGGTGATCGCGAACGCCGAGGGTTCCAGGACCACGCCGTCCGTCGTGGCGTTCACCGAGAGCGGCGAACGGCTGGTGGGGCAGCTGGCGAAGCGCCAGTCCGTGCTGAACCCCAAGGGCACGATCTACTCGGCCAAGCGCTTCATCGGCCGCCGCTTCGACGAGGTCGACGAGGAGGCGAAGACGGTCACGTTCGACGTCGTCGGCGGACCGAACGACTCGGTGCGCTTCAAGGTGCGCGACAAGCTCTACGCGCCCGAGGAGATCAGCGCACAGGTGCTGCGCAAACTGGTCGACGACGCGAGCAGCTACCTCGGCGAGAAGGTGCGCGAGGCGGTGATCACCGTGCCCGCGTACTTCAACGACTCGCAGCGCCAGGCGACCAAGGACGCCGGCCGGATCGCGGGTCTCGAGGTCCTGCGGATCGTGAACGAGCCGACGGCGGCCGCATTGGCGTACGGCTTGGACAGGAAGGGACACGAGACGGTACTCGTGTTCGACCTGGGCGGCGGCACGTTCGACGTGTCCTTGCTGGACGTCGGCGACGGCGTGGTCGAGGTGCGCTCCACCTCCGGTGACACCCACCTCGGCGGCGACGACTTCGACCGCAGGCTCGTCGACCACCTGGCGGACAAGTTCAAGAACGACACCGGAATCGACCTGCGCAACGACGCCCAAGCGCTGCAACGGCTCTACGAGGCGGCGGAGAAGGCCAAGGTCGAGCTCAGCTCGGTCGCCCAGACCCAGGTGAGCCTGCCGTTCGTCACCGCCGACTCCGGCGGTCCGAAGCACCTGACCGAGACCGTGACGCGGTCGACGTTCGAGCAGATCACCGCCGATCTGGTGGAGCGCTGCCTCGGCCCGGTCGAGCAGGCCATGGCCGACGGCAAGGTGTCCGCGAACGACATCGACGAGGTCGTCCTCGTCGGCGGTTCGACCAGGATCCCCGCCGTGCAGAAGCTCGTCCGCCGGCTGACCGGCGGCAAGGACCCGAACATGAGCGTCAACCCGGACGAGGTCGTGGCACTCGGTGCCGCGGTCCAGGCCGGTGTGCTCAAGGGCGAGGTCAAGGACGTGCTGCTGCTCGACGTGACTCCCCTGTCGCTGGGCGTGGAGACCCGCGGCGGCGTGATGACCAGGATCATCGAGCGGAACACGACGATCCCGGCCCGCCGCTCCGAGGTGTTCTCCACCGCCGAGGACAACCAGCCCGCCGTGGACGTCGTGGTGCTGCAGGGCGAACGCGAACGCGCGGCCGACAACCGCGTGCTGGGCCGGTTCCAGCTCACCGGGATCAGGCCCGCGCCGCGGGGTGAACCGCAGGTCGAGGTCATCTTCGACATCGACGCCAACGGCATCCTCAACGTGACCGCCCGCGACAAGGACACGGGCGCGGAGCAGGGCATCACCATCAGCGAGAGCTCGAACCTGGACACGTCCGACATCGACCGGATGGTGACCGACGCCGAGGCGAACCAGGCGGAGGACCGGCGGCTGCGCGAGGCCGTGGACGCCCGCAACACGCTCGACTCGATCGCCTACCAGGTCGAGAAGACCCTGTCCGACCTCGGCGACAACGCGCCCGCGCACGAGAAGGCCCGCGCCGAGATGCTGGTCTCCGAGACGCGCGAGGCGTTGCAGAACGAGGCGCCTGTCGAGCGCGTGCGGGAGCTGACCGACGAGCTCACCCAGGTGCTGAACGGCCTGATGGCGGCACGGTCGTCCGCGCCACCGCCGTCTTCCGGCGGGAACTCGGCCACAGCCTCGGACGACGACGTCATCGACGCCGACTTCGACCGGGTCTGACCACGATGACCACCCAGGGGAACGCCGCGAACTCCGCGGCTGGTTCCGGGGCCGACGCCGCCCCTCCTCAGGTGCCGGCCCCGGAACGGGACATCGCCGAACTGGAAGACCGCTGGCTGCGTGCCATGGCGGAGCTGGAGAACGTGCGCAAGCGCCACGACCGGGATCTCGACCGCGAACGCACCGCCGAACGCGGGCGGGTGGCGGCGGCCTGGCTACCGGTGCTCGACAACCTGGAACTCGCGCTCGGGCACGCCTCCGACGACGCGTTCGCCGAAGGCGTGCGGGCGACCCTGGACCAGGCCGTCGAGGCGCTTGCCCGGCTCGGCTACCCGCGTCACGACGCCACCGGCGTGCCGTTCGACCCGGCCGTGCACGAGGTCGTGATGGTGCAGGACGACCAGGAGGCGCCGGCGAACACGGTCGTGCGCGTGCTGCGGCCGGGCTACGGCGATCTGCGTCCCGCCGCGGTCGCGGTGTCGCGCCGGAGGGAGTGAGCCAGCGTGGCCACGGACTTCTACGACGTGCTCGGCGTGCCACGTGGCGCGGGCGACGACGAGATCGGGCGGGCGTACCGCAAGCTCGCGCGGCAGTACCACCCGGACGTCAACCGCGACCCCGGTGCCGAGGACCGGTTCAAGGAGGTCAGCGAGGCCTACGAGGTCCTCTCGGACCCGGCGCAACGCAAGCGGTACGACCGGTTCGGGGAGGACTTCCGCCGCGTCCCGGAGGACTACGGCGAACGCGCTCCTCGGGGACGCACGGTGTACACGAGCGGACCGGGCCACGGCGGGTTCGAGGACTTCGACTTCGAGGACCTGTTCGGCGGGGTCTTCCGCCGTAGCGGCCGCGGCGGTCCGGTTCCGGGCGCCGACCAGGAGGCCGAACTGACGCTCTCGGTCGAGGACGCCTACCGGGGCGTCCAGCGCAGGCTCACGATCGGCGACCGCGACCTGGACGTCACGATCCCAGCCGGTGTGGTGGACGGCCAACGCATCCGGCTGTCCGGCCAGGGCGGGCAAGGCTCCGGCGGCGGCACGTCCGGGGACCTGTTCCTGGTGGTCCGGATCGCGCCGCACCCCCGGTACCGGCTGGAAGGCCGCGACGTCGTCGTGGACCTGCCGGTCGCGCCGTGGGAGGCGGCCCTCGGCGCCACCGTGCCGATCACGACGCCGGGCGGCGAGGCGAAGGTCCGCGTCGTGGCCGGTTCGTCGAGCGGACGACGGCTGCGGCTGCGCGGTGAGGGCATGCCGAACCCGCGCGGTAAAGCCGGTGACCTCTACGCGGTCGTGAAGGTCATGGTCCCGAAAAAGCTCGGCAGGCGGGAACGGGAGCTCTTCGAGGAACTCGCCGCGGTCTCCGACTTCGACCCGAGAGGCTCGTGATGTACGTCCTGACGAAACCAGCCAGGCTGAGCGTCGACCGCGTGTCCGTCCACACAGGACTCCATCCGGAACTGGTGCGCCGGTTCGCCGCGCTCGGGTTGATCGAGTGCGCGGTGGACGACGGCGGACGGCTGTGGTTCCCACCGGACACCGCGGCCCGCATCGCGCGGATCCAGCGGCTGCGAGCCGGGCTCTCGCTCAACTACAACGCGGTCGGGCTCGTCCTGGACCTGCTCGACCGGATCCGAGTCCTCGAAGCACAAGTGCGCGGGAGTGAAACATCATGGAGGTGAACCGGCTGTGGATCTGAACCGGCTGACGCAGAAGTCGCAGGAGGCGCTGCAATCCGCCCAGGAGGTCGCCCAGCGGCTCGGGCACACCGAGACCGACGGCGAACACCTCCTGATGGCTCTGGTCGAGCAGCCCGACGGCCTGGTGCCGCGTCTGCTCACCCAGGCGGACGTGAACGTGCAGGCGCTGACGGAGGACGTGCGGACCGCGCTCTCCCGCCGCCCCAAAGTGACCGGACCGGGTGTCCAACCCGGACAGGTCAGCGTCACCCGCCGGCTGATGGGCGTTCTCGACGCCGCGGAACGAGAAGCCAAGCGACTCAAGGACGAGTACGTCAGCGTCGAGCACCTGCTGCTCGCGCTGGCGGAAGAGGGCAACGGCACCAAGGCCGGTCAGGTCCTGGCGAAGCACGGCGTCACGCGGGACCGGTTCCTGGAGGGCCTGACCAGGATCCGCGGCAACCAGCGCGTGCGCAGTGCCACGCCGGAAGGAACGTACGAGGCCTTGGAGAAGTACGGCCGCGACCTCGTGAACGACGCGCGGACCGGCGACTTCGACCCGGTGATCGGCCGGGACGCGGAGATCCGCCGGGTGATCCAGATCCTGTCCCGCAAGACCAAGAACAACCCGGTGCTGATCGGCGAGCCAGGTGTGGGCAAGACCGCGATCGTCGAGGGCCTCGCGCAGCGGATCGTGCGCGGCGACGTGCCGGAAGGCCTCAAGGACAAGACGGTCTTCTCCCTCGACATGGGCTCCCTGGTGGCCGGCGCCAAGTACCGCGGCGAGTTCGAGGAGCGGCTCAAGGCCGTGCTCGCCGAGGTGAAGGCCGCCGAGGGCCGGATCCTGCTGTTCGTCGACGAGCTGCACACCGTCGTGGGCGCGGGTGCCGCCGAGGGATCGATGGACGCGGGCAACATGCTCAAACCCATGCTCGCGCGCGGTGAGCTGCACATGATCGGCGCCACCACGCTCGACGAGTACCGCAAGCACATCGAGTCCGACGCCGCGCTGGAACGACGGTTTCAGACCGTGGTCGTGGCCGAGCCGTCGCCGGAGGACGCGATCTCGATCCTGCGCGGGCTGCGGGAACGTCTCGAGGTCTACCACGGTGTCAAGATCCAGGACGCCGCGCTCGTGTCCGCCGTGGTGCTGTCCCGGCGCTACATCACCGACAGGTTCCTGCCGGACAAGGCGATCGACCTGGTGGACGAGGCGTGCGCACGGCTGCGCACCGAGATCGACTCGATGCCGGCCGAACTGGACGAGACGTCGCGGCGCGTGACCCGGCTGGAGATCGAGGAAGCCGCACTGGCCAAGGAGACCGACCAGGCCAGCGGGCAACGACTGGCCGCGCTGCGCAAGGAGCTCGCCGACCTGCGCGCCGAGCTCGACGCCATGACCGCGCAGTGGGAGGCGGAGAGGCAGGCCATCCGGCGCGTGCAGGACCTGCGCGGCGAGCTGGAACGCGTGCGCCGCGAAGCCGAGGAGGCCGAACGCGCCTACGACCTCAACCGGGCCGCGGAACTGCGCTACGGCACGCTCACCGAGCTGGCGGGCCAGCTCGCGACCGAGGAGGAACGGCTCGCCGGCAAACAGGGCGGGCACCGGCTGCTCAAGGAAGTGGTGACCGAGGACGAGATCGCCGAGATCGTCGCGGCGTGGACCGGCATCCCGGTGTCGAGGCTCCAGGAGGGCGAGCGGGAGAAGCTGCTGAAGCTGGACCAGATCCTGCACGAACGGGTGATCGGCCAGGAGGACGCTGTGCGGCTGGTCGCCGACGCGATCATCCGTGCGCGGGCGGGTGTGAAGGACCCGCGCAAGCCGATCGGGTCGTTCATCTTCCTGGGCCCCACCGGGGTCGGCAAGACCGAGCTGGCGAAGACGCTGGCGGCGGCGCTGTTCGACAGCGAGGACAACATGGTGCGCCTCGACATGAGCGAGTACCAGGAGAAGCACACGGTCTCGCGGCTCGTCGGCGCGCCTCCCGGGTACGTCGGCTACGACGAGGGCGGACAGCTCACGGAAGCGGTGCGGCGCAAGCCCTACTCCGTCGTGCTGCTCGACGAGATGGAGAAGGCGCACCCGGACGTGTTCAACACGTTCCTGCAGGTGCTCGACGACGGCCGGATCACCGACGCGCAGGGCCGCACTGTCGACTTCCGCAACACCGTCATCATCATGACGTCCAACATCGGCTCGGAGCACCTGCTGGACGGCGTCACCCCCGACGGGGAGATCAAACCGGACGCGCGCGGGGCCGTGCTGGCGTCACTGCGCGACCACTTCCGGCCCGAGTTCCTCAACCGCGTCGACGACATCGTCCTGTTCACGCCACTGCGGCTGGGACAGATCGAACGCATCGTGGACCTGCAGTTCGCCGAACTGCGCGCCCGCCTCGCCGAACGCCGGATCGACGTCGAGCTCACCGAACCGGCCCGCGAGTTCATCGCCCTGCGCGGCTTCGACCCCGTCTACGGAGCACGGCCCCTGCGCCGCTACATCGCGCACGAGGTCGAGACGCGCGTCGCCCGCGCACTGATCGCGGGTGACCTGGCGGAGAACACGACGATCCGGGTGGACGTGGTGGACGACGAGCTGTCCGTCGTCACGTCCGGTGAGAGCAGGGCGGCCGCATGAGGACGACGGACATCGCCTGCCAGAACTGCGGCAAGACCAACCGCATACCCGTTGTCGCACAGGGCAAGCCGAAGTGCGGCAACTGCGGCCAGCCGCTGCCGTGGATCGTCGACGCGCTCGACGACGACTTCGCCGAGGTGGCCGAGCAGGCGGAGGTTCCCGTCCTGGTCGACATGTGGGCGACGTGGTGCGGGCCGTGCAGGATGGTCAGCCCCGTGCTCGACCAGCTCGCACACGAACGGGCCGGCGACATCAAGCTCGTGCGGGTCGACGTCGACCGCGCACCCCGTCTGTCAGAACGGTTCGACGTGCGTTCGATACCCACGCTGATGATCCTGCGCGCCGGTGAGGTGATCGCCCGGCAACCCGGCGCGGTGCCCGCGCCCCAGCTGCGCGCCTGGCTCGACAAGGCTCTCGTCCAGGAGGTGAAGACATGATCAGCAGATACCTGCTGCGCCAACTTCCCGTGCGCGTCACCACCGGTGCGTACGTGCTCAACTCGGGACTCGGCAAGTTGCACGCCGACCAGGAGACCGCAGAGTCCCTGCAGGGCTTCGCGGCGACCACGTACCCGGTGCTGGGCAAGCTCGACGCCCAGCGGTTCACGACGCTGCTCGCGGCCGGGGAGATCATGACCGGCGTGGCGTTGCTGGTGCCGCTGGTGCCCGCGGTCGTCGCCGGTGCCGCGCTCACCGGGTTCGCCGGCGGGTTGCTCGGGCTCTACCTGAAGACACCCGGGATGCGACAGAAAGGCAGCCTGCGACCGACCGAACAGGGCATCTCGCTGGCGAAGGACGTGTGGTTGCTGGGGGTCGGCCTGTCGCTGGTGCTCGACGACGTGACACGGGAGGACCGATGACCACGATCGTGGACGAACACCTCGCGCTCGTGCGCGAGGTCGTGCCGCAGACCCCGGAAGGCTGCCGTGAGTGCCTCCTCTCGGGCACGCCGTGGGTTCACCTGCGACTGTGCCTCACCTGCGGACACGTCGGCTGCTGCGACTCCTCGCCGATGAAACACGCGCGCAGGCACGCTTTCGGCATCGGCCATCCGATCGTGCGTTCTTTCGAACCCGGCGAGAACTGGCGGTGGTGTTATGTCCACCAGGCTTTCGTCTGAGCAGCGTTCGTCCGGGCCGCAGGAGACACCGGACGAGCACGGCGCCTTCCCCCGCCTCGACGGCGACCAGATCGACCAGATCGCGCTGCACGGCACCAGGCGCCCGACACGAGAAGGGGAGGTGCTGTACGCCGAGGGCGACCGCGACCACGACTTCTTCGTGATCGTCAGCGGTGTCGTGCAGGTGCTGGAGCACGGCGAGGTCGTGCGGGTGCACGGACCGGGCCGGTTCCTCGGCGAACTCGGTTTGCTGGAAGGGCAACCGTCGTTCGTGACGGCCGTCGTCGCACGGCCCGGCGAGGTCGTCCAGCTGACCGCGGCCGAACTGAACGAGCTGGTGCGCAACGACCCGGTGCTGGGAGGCCTGGTCCTGCGCGCGTACCTGATGCGCCGAGCGGTGCTGATCGGCAGGGGTAGCGGCCTGCAGATCATCGGCTCGTGCTTCTCGCCGGACACCAAGCGGCTGCTGGAGTTCGCCGCGCGCAACCGGATCCCCCACCGGCTGGTCGACACCGACAACGACAGCGACGCCGAGGAACTGCTGCGCCGGTTCGGCGTGACCGTCGACGAGATCCCCGTGGTCGTGGTGCCCGGCGGCGGGACGCTGCGCAACCCGGGCAACCGGGAGCTGGCCCAGGCACTCGGTCTGCACGCGTCGTCCCCGCCGGGCGACCTCACCGACCTGCTCGTGGTCGGAGCAGGCCCCGGTGGCCTCGCGGCCGTCGTGTACGGCGCCGCGGACGGGCTCGGCGTGGTGGCCGTCGACTCGGTCGCCGCCGGCGGCCAGGCCGGGACGACGTCGCGGATCGAGAACTACCTGGGTTTCCCGGCCGGCATCTCCGGCCCGGAGCTGGCCGAACGCGCGGTCCTGCAGGCCGGGAAGTTCGGCGTGCCCGTGAACGTGTCCGCGGAGGCGGTCTCGTTCTCCGCGCACGACGGCCACTACGTGGTGGGCTTCGACGACTCGTCGGAGGTCAGGACGCGATCGCTGGTGATCGCGACCGGCGCGCGCTACCGCAGGCTCGACCTGCCCCGGCTCGCCGACTTCGAGTCGACCGACGTGTACTACGCCGCCACGATCCACGAAGCACGCGAGTGCCGGGCGAACCCTGTCGCGATCGTGGGCGGGGGCAACTCGGCAGGCCAGGCCGCCGTGTTCCTCGCGGACCGGGTCCCCCAGGTCCACCTGGTGGTGCGCGGCGGCGATCTGAACAAGGACATGTCCCGTTACCTGGTCGACCGCGTGACGAGCCATCCCCGGATCGAGGTGCTGATGCACCACGAGGTCGTGGAGCTGCTGGGCGGCGACAAGCTCGACGGCGTCGTCGTGGAGGACAACCGCAACCACGACCGGCGCGCCCTGCCGGTGCGGGCGCTGTTCGTGTTCATCGGCGCGAGGCCGTGCACGACCTGGCTCTCATCGTTGATCGCGCTGGACGACGACGGTTTCGTCCTGACCGGTGAACACGTCGCCACCGACGACTCCTGGTGGCAGAAGGGCAGAAGGCCGTTCCCGCTGGAGACGAACCGGCCGGGCGTGTTCGCGATCGGCGACGTGCGCAGCGGGTCGATCAAACGGGTCGGCTCCGCGGTCGGCGAGGGCGCGATGGTGGTCCGGCTCGTCCACGACCACCTCTCGTTCGGAGCAAGCAGATGAGGCAGACGGGCGCAATCACCCGTTTGGCATGCTGTGAAGCGTGGAGAGACTACTCAACCATCCGGTGAGCCGCGCGACCCGGATCGATGAGGCGGAGGACTCGGTCACCCGTGTGTTCCTGCCGCACCAGATCGCTCCCGCGGGCAGGGACACGCCGCTCGACATGCGGTTGAACGCGGTCCGGCTCGGTTCCCTCACGGCCGGCTACCTCTCGTACGGCCAAGAGGTCGACATGCGCACGACGAACGCGTTCGCGTACCACTTCAACATGCCGGTGCAGGGCCGTGCGCGGTCGTCGTTCGGCCGCGTGTCGGTGGACGCCGGTCCCACCGAGACGGTCGCCTATCTGCCGGACGAACCGGCGTCGATCAAGTGGAGCGCCGACTGCGCGCAGCTGTGCCTCATGGTGGAACGGGTGACGCTGGAACAACGGCTCGCGGCCATGCTCGGGCGTCCGGTGAGCCGGATCGCGTTCGCGACCGCACCGCAACCGGGCGTGCTGGACGTGCTCGCCCCGTTCCTGCGGGAGTTCGAGGGGCCGGCACTGCTGCGCCGCCACCCCCTCGCGGCCGCCACGCTGGAACAACTCGTGCTGGACGGCCTGCTGCTCACCCTGCGGCACGATCACCGCGCGGAGCTGGAGAGAGCACACCGCATCCCGCGGGGGCCGGTGCGCGAGGCCTTGGAACTGCTGGAGGAACGGCCGCACGAGGCGTGGACCACCACCACTCTGGCCGCGGCGGTCGCGATCTCGGCGCGGGCGCTGCAGTCCGGGTTCAGACTGCACACCGGGGTGTCGCCGACGACGTACCTGCGCGACGTGCGACTGGGGCGTGTGCACCGCGACCTCACAGCGGCGGCGCCGGGCCTGACCGTCACCGACGCCGCCGCTTCCTGGGGGTTCGTCCATCTGGGACGGTTCGCGGGAACGTATCGCCGCCGGTTCGGGGAGTCGCCGTCCGAGACGCTCAGAAGAAGCCGCAGACACCGCTGAACCCCAACAGGGCGCTGCCGCCGCTGACGAACACCTCAACGTCGCGAGACCCCGCCAGCCGGGTGACCCGCACGAGGGCAGCGACCCCGCACGCGTCGATCTCGGACACTGCGCGCAGATCCACCACCATCAGCACCAGGGGCCAGTCCAGTCCGATGAGGCCGGTCGGCACGGTCTCCTCGAACTGCCTGGCCGAGCGCTCGTCGAGGACGCCGCGAACCTCGGCGATCACCACGCCAGGCCCGCCCCCGCAGAACTCAAGATCCACATGCTCAGTCAACTGTCGTGGCGCGCCCGGCACCATCCGCCTGGCGACTCGTCTTCGTCCGTTTTCGGAGCCCGGCTCCCCGCACGCCCGCCCGTTCGTAAGCCCGCAGCGTGTCGGCCGCGATCCGGTCCCACGAATACCGCGCGCACGCCCGATCACGAGCCGCGGCACCGAGTTCCTGGCGGCGCACGCCATCAGCGAGCAGCCCGCACAACGCCTTCGCCAGAAGACGCGGTCTCCCAGGCGGGACGTGCAGACCCGTGACCCCGTCGACCACCGCGTCCGCCAACGCGCCCACCGCGGTCGCCACGACGGGCACGCCACACGCCATCGCCTCGAGCGAGACGTGACCGACCGGTTCACACCGAGGCGTGCACACCACGACGTCCGCGGAACGCAGCAATGCGACCGTCCGCTCCCGTGACACGCCTCCGGTGAACACGATGCGGTCCGCCACACCGGCGTTCACGGCGAGCGCGCGCAACCGCCGCATTCCGGGGTCCTGACCGATCCGCCGTTTCCCCGGTCCACCGATGATCAGCAACTCGGCGTCCTCCACGTGGGACAGCACCTTCACCAGGTCCGCCAGACCTCTCTGCGGCGCGGCGGTCACGATGCGACTCCGCGTGCCGCGTTGTGCCGTTCGTCCCCACGGTGTGAACATCTGCACGTCCACACCGGTAGGAACGACCGAGATCCGGCTCCGGCCGACACCGGTGCGGGCAAGCGCGAGCATCTCGTTGGACGACATCGCGGCGACCCGCGTGACCTCGCGGCCGACGATTCGTTCCGCCAGCGACCTCCTGACCGAACCGCCGAGTCCGTAGTACGTCTGCACCACGGGAATCCCCTGGTGCTCGGCCAGCACGCTGGCCAGTCCCGATGTCCATCCGTGCGCGTGCACGACGTCCGGCGGGGCGTCGCGCCACTCGCGTCCGAGAAGGTCGGCGAGCCGGCCGAGCTGGGAGATCATCTCGTTCTCGTCGATCGGCACCACAGGCCCGGCTGACAGGCGCACGACGTCGTACCCGAGCTCCGTGCGCTCGCGATCCGGCGAAAGTGCGCTCTCCAGGCGGGTGTAGGCCGTGACAGCGTGGCCGCGGCGCGCGAGCGCCGCCGACAGTCCCGCCACGTGCACACGCTGTCCTGTACTGGGTTCCTCCGCCGACACCATCGCGATCCGCAACCGGTCGTGCTCCACGTGCGCCTCCTCGCGTCGAATCCGGGAGGCAAATCTTCGACGGACCGGTCGCGGCAGCGCTTGGGCAGACGAGGACGAACTCAGCGACCGTTTCCGGTCATGGGTGCAGCACGACCTTGGTGAAACCGTCCACCCGCTTGTCGAACTTCTCGTACGCCATCGGGGCCTCGTCGAGTGAGAGTTCGTGCGACACCACGAAGCTCGGCTCCGCACGGCCCGCGATGATCAGGTCACGCAACCGCGCGTTGTAGCGCTTCACATCGCACTGGCCCGTGCCCATGCGCAGGCCCTTCTCGAACATGCGCCCGATCGACACGAGCAGCATGCCCTGCTTCGACTGCTCGTCCGGCCCGCCGGGGTCAGCAGGCACGTAGAGACCAGGAACACCGAGCATGCCGGTCGCACGAACCGTCTCGATCAACGAGTTCAGCACGACGGCCGGTTCTTCGTGGGTACCGCTGTCCGAGTGCGCCTGGTACCCGACGGCGTCGACGCCTTTGTCCACACCGCCGAGGTCGCCGCACTGCTCGACGATCTGCTGCGCGGCGTTGCCCTGGGTGAAGTCGATCGGCACGGCGCCGATCTCCTCGGCCTTGCGCAGCCGTTCCGGGACGCGGTCGACGACGAACACCTTCGCCGCACCCCGCAACAGCGCGGAGTACGCGGCCATCAGGCCGACCGGCCCGGCGCCGAACACCGCGACCGACTCGCCGAGAGTGACCTCGGCGAGCTCGCAGCCGTGGTAGCCGGTCGGGAAGATGTCGGCCAGCAACACGAAGTCGAGCTCGTGGTCGGTTCCCGGCGGCAGTTTCAGGCAGTTGAAGTCCGCGTACGGCACGCGGAGCTTCTCGGCCTGCCCGCCGGAGTACGGGCCCATGGACACGTATCCGTAGGCGCCGCCGGCGAACCCGGGGTTCACCGTGAGGCAGAACCCCGTGTAGCCGCGCACGCAGTTCACGCAGAACCCGCACGCGACGTTGAACGGCATCACCACCCGATCGCCCTGCTTGATCCCCGTGACACCATCACCGACCTGCTCGACCACACCCATGTTCTCGTGCCCGAACACGATTCCCGGTTCCGCGGCGGTCCGCCCCTCGTACATGTGCAGGTCCGATCCGCAGATCGCGGTCGAGGTGATGCGGACGATCACGTCGTTGGGATGCTCGAGCTTCGGCTCCGGCACCTCCTCGACGGCTACCTCGTACGGCTTCTTGTACACGACAGCTTTCATGATCCCTGCCTTCTTGGGGTGCTCATCGGCGTGACACCCCGAAGACCGGGGTGCCGTCGGTGTCCGTGCGGGCGTCAAAAACCTTGTCGTCCAGGTAGTCCGCGGATTCCGGCGTGACGAAGACACGTTCGCCCGAACGAGCGGTGACCACCTCGTCGCCCTCCTCAGGTGCGGCGGCGCGCGTGACGTGCAGGTCGCCGTCGGCGAAGTCGAGCCGCAGTCCCGCGGATGGCCCCTCCCCCGCCATCAGGTCCCTGATCACCGCAGCGGCAACGGACGTCATCTCCAGCACAGCAATCTCCGATCGCTCATCGGCTGCCCAGGGCAACCGTCAACTGGGTCAGCTGGTCCCCGCGTCGCACCGAGACGGGGATCCGTTCCCCGACGCGGGAGGACCGCAGCACGGCCTGGACGTCCTGGACGCCGGCGACCTGCTGGTCCTTCATCTCCACGACCACGTCGCCGGCGCGCAGCCCACCGGCCTCAGCCGGCCCTGCGGGCTCGACCTCCAGCACCAGAGCCCCGCGCTCGGTGGTGATCCCGAACCGCGATCGGATCTCCGGCGTCAGGTCTCCCAGAGACGCACCGAGGTACGGGTGTTCGACGTTCCCCGCGGACAGCAACTTCTCCGCCACGTCCAGGGTCACGCCGGACGGAATCGCGAACCCCAGGGACACCGCACCCTGCGCGGGCGGGATGTACGACTCGTTGATGCCGATGACGCGTCCGGACGAGTCGAGCAGCGCACCACCGGAGTTGCCGGGCGAGATCGGCGCGTCGGTCTGGATGAGCTCGACCTGCGGACCGCCGGACAGCGTGCGGTGCAGACCGGACACGATTCCCGCCGTCACCGTGAACTCCAGCCCGAGTGGACTCCCGATGGCGAGCACGGTGTCGCCCGGTCTGGGCAACTCGGCGTGGAACTCGGCGACAGGCAGGTTCTTCCGCTCGGTGCGGACCACCGCGAGATCCGACAACGGATCCGTGGCGATCACCTCACCACCGGACTCCTGCCCGTCGGCGTACCGAATGCGCACCTGCCGGTTGGTCTTCACCACGTGCTCGTTGGTCACGATGACGTCGGAACGCAGTACGACGCCGCTGCCCACACCGTCCTCGACCCGGACGGTCACCGCGGACGGCGCGGTGCGCGTGACCACGTCGGCGTAGGAACCGGCACCGGTACTTGCAGGTGGCGGGGACCGGCTGTCCGTGCACGCGACCAAACCCAGTAACAACAACAAAAACGCCAGAACTCTTGGGAACATGCGCCCGGCTACCCGTCAAAACCCGGCTCACACGGTCACCGCCGAGACCTGACTCCGCAGGCCCAACGCGAGCGGCAAAGTTCGTCCTCGCAGGAGAAAGCGCGCCGCGCCGAACCCTTGCCAGCCTCTGGTGGTGCCCATCACGAGAGACGGCAGGACGATGACGCTCGATCTCCACGCCCGGACGACATGACCCGGGGGCTGGGCGTTCGACGGCCACCCCACCGCGCTCTCCGCCGGCACGGTCACCCTGGTCAACGGCACGTCGTTCTGCGTGTGCGGGCACGACGGTGACATCCACGCCGAAGGGGCCCAGGGCACGTTCTTCATGGACACCCGGATCGTGTCGGGCTGGCGGCTGAGGATCCACGGCGCACCGGCCGAGCCGATCACCACGGCGTTGGCGGAACCGTTCCGCACGACGTTTCTCGGCGCGCTGCCGGAAGCGAGAAACGCGGTCGCCACTTGGTCAGGGCACCGAGACGTCCTGTCCCCGCAGGGTGAAACCGACGACCGGATCTCGTCCCGCGAGCACGTCGAGAGGGCAGCGCGCGGCCGCGATGATCGTAGGACCCCAGATGAGGAGCCAACCGTGCCGGTCATGAACGTAGCCAGGTTCGAGCACTTCTTCCGCGCCGCGGCAGGCCTCGACGTCGACAAGGACGACCTCAAGCGCTACAACGACTTCATCGACCAGCAGCTGCGGGACATGTACCTGATGGCCGGGATCACGGCGAAGACGAACGCGCGCGACGTGGTGCAGGCCTACGACTTCCCGATCACCAAGGGCCTGCAGGAACGCATGCGCGAGTTCGACAAGCTCTTCGCCGAGCTCGAGAACGCCCTGGACACGATGGTGCCGAGGCCACCGGACATCACCCTCTCGGACGAGGCCGAGGCCCAAGTGCCGCACATCGCCGGCGGGATCAGCATCGGCCTGGCCCGTACCTTCAAGATCATCGAACCCGCCCTGGTCAACCCGCAGACCAAGCACTGGGAGTCGGCGTTCCGCCTGTTCGACCTACTTCTGTGACCAGCTTCGACGCCGCAGAACGACGGGTCAGGTGCGAAGATCCAGCCGGCTGCCACGCAGATGCGTAGGTGCGACACAGGCGTAAACAGCATTCCCCTCATGGCTGGGCAACCCGGCTGCCTCGGCTCCGCCGCGACGTTGCTGGGAGACCACCTGCGCCCTGCCGTACACGGTGATCGAGCGTCCCGTCTGCGCACCCTCGACGAAGTCATCGGCCTGCAACGCGACGAACTCGACCCCAGCCGGCAACAACCTGGCCGCGGTGACCTGGTCGAGACTGACCATGACCACCTTGTTGCGCACGACGAACCGCACGAGCTGAGCCACCGGCAAACCAGCCGAGCTGTACAACAACCGCCCCAGGCTGACACGCTCCAGCAGGTCCCAGCACTCGCCGTTGGTGAGTTCGCATGCAACCGTCACCACACATCACGCTTTCACTCGTCCGAATCGCCGGGATGTTCTGCTCTGCAAAGCCTTCTCGGCGTCCTTGAACCGACCGCAGCGCCAAGCCCAGCCGCGACCGGCACGGCTGCCTCCGCGAATCTCCACTGTGGACGATCCCCAGGTTCGACGCGCGCAGTTCGAGAGTCGCCGTCCAAGCCGCTCGAACGGAACCCAGTGGTGCACGCGAACTCCAGCAGGACAACGCGACCATCGACGTCAAACACATCGGTCGACCAGGCGACCTGACTGACGAACCGCTCGCCAAGCGCGCCTTGGACACCGGCGAACACGGCGATCCCCTCCAGCAACGCCCAAGATCCACAAGCTCAGTGAACCGTGACCGTCCAACTGACGCTATCCGCCTGGCGACCCGTGCTTGTCCGTTCCAGGTCGGCTGCGGTCAGGTGCGAACGAGGTTTCGAGCATCATGAGCTGACGGTCTGCACCTCTGGTTCGCATGCGGCCGCGGATGACGTAGGACACCTCAGAGTTGCTCGCCCTCATCGCCAACGCCGGCCGACACTGGAATTTCGGCGCGCCGCCACTCATCCGAACGAAATACCTGCCACAATTTCGCTCTCGCGATTCATGCTCCACAATCAGATACCAAAAACACCTGATCAAACAACCTGAATTGGCCCTCTAATGTGACGGCGAGCTATCCATGACCACATGAACACACGAACCACGCAAGCTTGCTACATACGAGTGTCCAAGTCCCCCCTCGGACACCAAAATGTCGCAAATTTGCGACGTCTACGTGGCAGGTGCTCAAGTCCACTTGAGCACCTGTTTTGCGTTTCGGCGCCACTTGCAGGTGGCGTTCGATGACGATTTCCTACATCCGTCCGATCGTCCCTGACACCGCGCCAGGAAAAGCGGCGGGTGGACCCTGTGACGCCCGGAAAGTCATCGCTGCAGCTCAAGCTGCATATCGGTACTCGTTGATCACCCCACCGAGGATCCGCGTGCGGACGGGTCGACGGCCAGAGACGTCAAGATCATGCGCCGCTCGGAGGTGCTCGTGAGCGTCTGGTGGTAGCTGGTCGCGGGCCTGGTGAGGCCGGTGTTCGTTGTAGTGCGTCTGGTAGGCCGCGAGTACTTGACGCGCATGGCCTTCTCCCATGATGAGGACGTGGTCGAGAACCTCGCGGCGGATGCTGCCGATGATCCGTTCGCAATGCGCGTTCATCCGCGGAGCTCGCGGCGCGGTCGCAATCACTCGTAGTTCCTCTGCCTCAAATACGGCGTCGAACGCGTCGCCATACTTACCGTCGCGGTCACGCAGCAGGAAGCGAAGGGACTCCATCCTCGCTCCGAGCTCGTTGGCCAGGTTCCTTGCCTGCTGCACTGTCCACTCTCGCGTCGGGTGCGCTGTGACGCCGGTGATGTACAGGCGTCTGGTGCCGTGTTCGAGAAACGCCAGTGCATACAGGCGTGCTCCGAGCACGGTGTCGATGTGGAAGAAGTCCGCCGCGATGATCCCCTCGGCCTGCGCGGTCAGAAACTCCCGCCACGTCAGGCCGCATCGACGCGGCGCCGGATCGATGCCCGCGCGGTTCAGGATCTCCCAGACCGTCGAGGCGCCCAGGCGATGACCAAGCCGAACCAGCTCGCCATGGATCCTGTGCCGCTCGAAAAGTCATCGCTGCTGGTCAGGCAGCTTGTCTGTACTCGTTGATGAGTCCGCCGAGGATGCGCGTGCGGAGCACTCTGTGGGTGTCGAGATCGAGTACTGCCGCAGGGTGTCGCTGGTCCGCGGGCGGCAGCTGGTCGCGGGCTTGGTAGGGTCTGTGTCGGTTGTAGTGCCCGGAGTTCTCCCACACGGGCCACTCAAACCAGGCTCGACGTGCTCGCCTGGATCAACTTGCCTCAAGGCCCGCGTGACGCATCGACACCGAGAGCCATCCGTCCGAGGCTTCAGTGCCACGACTAGGACACGCTTCCCGAGGCCGCAAGAAGCATCCAACCCCGCAAGGCAGCGTGGGTCAGGCGGTCGTGACGTCGTAGGTGTGGCCGGCGAGCCGCAGGCGATCGATCAGAGGCCGGCCCATGGCCGTCGCGGGCGTGAGCGAGCCGGACCGCTGCGGGAGGTCGTCGAGGGCCAGGCAGAGGGCGCTCTGCCCGAGCATGACGGACGTGGCGGCGTAGCCGGGATCGCCCGGTCCGGCGACCGTGGCCCGGTAGCGGCGCCCCGAGCTGGTGGTGGCGTGCAGCACCGAACGGAACCAGCCCTTCGCACGAGCCTGTTCGCTGGGCCCGGTACCGGGCGCGGGCAGCACCCGGTCGAGCAGGCCGCGGACCGGCTTGACCGACATCGTGCCGACCAGCCCGGCCAGCCCACCGGTGATACCGGCCGCCATGAGCACTCCGGTCACGCCCCGCCCAGCGCCCATGACCTCGCCGTAGCGCAGCTGCGGCCCGTAGGCCCAATCGAGCAGGGCGTTGCTGCGCCGCACGATGCGGGTGTTGAACGGGGCCATCACGAACGGCGCCTGCCACGTTCCGTCGGCGGCGCGGGAGGGCATCCCCGCGTCACGGGGCTGGGCGGGCGCCGGCTCTGCTGCCCGGTCGGGACTGAGCGCATGCGGATCGGCGGCGACGCGGCGCAGGCCGGGATTGCTCTCGTAGGCCTCGATCTGCGCCCGCAGCGAGTCGATCGTGCCGCCGCTGAAACCGCCGCGGACCGTGGCCACCAACCGCACGTCGGTGAGCGGACCCGCGCCGTCGGCCACGGCCCGCTCGTGCAGCAACAACATGCCCAGGTCCGACGGGATCGAGTCGTAGCCGCAGGCATGCACGATCCGGGCTCCGGACTCCACGGCCAGCTCGTGCACGGCGTCGATCGCGGCGCGGACGAACAACACCTCGCCGGTCAGATCCGCGTAGTGCGTGCCGGCCCGTGCGCACGCCTCGACGACTGGGAGCCCGTAACGCGCGTACGGGCCGACGGTGGTGGCGAGCACTCGCGTCGACGCGGCCAGCGCCGCCAGCGCGACCGGGTCCCCCGAGTCGGCGACGACCAGCGGCCACTCCCGCGCCGCCGCAGGCAGCCCGGCCCTGGTGGCGGCGAGCTTGTCCGCGGACCGCCCGGCCAGCGCGATCCGTACGCCCTCGGGGGCGTGCCGGGCCAGGTATGCGGCGGTCAGCGCCCCGACGAACCCGGTGGCGCCGTAGACGACGACGTCGTGCTCACGATTCATGACCGTCAGCATGCCTCCAAGACTCCGGCCACCGCACCGGTCAGGTGGCCTGGGCACGGTGTGGGAGAAACACCGGCCCGATCAGGCTGACCGCATGACCGACGCACCACCGAAACGCCGGGAGGGCCGAGGTGGCCGACGCCGAAGCCCGCCGCCGATCAGCCTGCCCCAACCGCTCGCAGGCTCCTTACGCCCACATGTCCCGGATGGTCGCGGCGAGCTCGTGGCCCTGCTGACGACCGGCCTTGGCGGCGAGTTCGGCGCGGGTCGGGTCGTAAGGGTTCGCGCCGATGGCAGCCCGGCTGGAGTCGTCGGGCACCGCGAGCACCACCTCGGCGGCGTCCCGCAGGCGGGCAGCGTCCTCGGGGGCGCCGGGGATGCCGGCGTGCCCGTCGGGCATGGGAGCCAGCACGACGATCCGGTCGTGGCCGGCGGCGAGGGTGGCGTTCGCACTGGAGACCATGCCGCCGTCGATCCACTCACGCCCCTCGAACCGCACGCTCGGCCAGATGCCGGGCACCGCGCCGCTGGCGGCGGTGGCGGTCTCGATGGTGACGCCCGAGTCCGGTCCGAGCAGCTCGATCCGGCCGGCGTCGGCGTCCTGCACGGTGACACGCAGAGTGGTGGGCCATTGCGTGGTGCGCAACCGGGCGCGCACCACCGCGAGGCGGGTGTCGCGGTCGACACCGCTGCCGAACTGCCGCGCGACCCGGCCGAACCCCGCGCCGACCGCCTCGGGGTCGCCCGAGCCCGCGCGGAACGCATCGGCCCACCCGCCGTACACCGCCGGGTCGGTGTGCATGGTCGGTTCGTGCTCGGCGGCCCGGGCCTGGTCGGCGAACAGCGCTTCCCAATCCGCGCCCGAGGTGAAGTTCGCGCCCACGAAGGAACCCGCGGACGTACCGATCACGGTGTCGGCGTCGCGGAGGTCGACCCCCTCGTCGAGCAGACCGGCGAGCACGCCGATCTCCCAGCCGATACCGGTGATACCGCCACCACCGAGGACCAGTGCGCGAGTCGTGCTCATGAACAGGGCCTTTCCTGGTGCTTGTTCTTGGGGCGAGGAACGGCTAACGCTCCGCCTGCGGTTTCTCGTCGACCTCCGTGAACACCCAGTCCAGTCCGACTGCCGTCACGGTATCGCCGAGCAGGTCGGCGAGTTCTCCCGCTTCCTCGTCGGTAACCCATCGAGTGAACGCGGCACGGAACACCGCCATGGCCACCTCGGCGTTCGCGGCCGCCGAGAGCCCATCGACGCCCCACTCCGTCAGCGTCTCGGTCAGGCTCCGCGTCCAGTGCTGCAGCTTCCACAGCTCCCGCTCGGCCAGCTCCTGAACCGAGCTCACGAGGGCCGCCCGCTGCACGAGCATCTCCCGCCGCGGTTGCATGTCCGCGGCCACCGCGCGCAGGGCCCGCGGAAGCGCCTCGGCCACGACCCGGGATCCGGCGCTCAGCGCGTCCAGGAGCAGGCGCTCCAGCCGCTGCCCGTCGTCGAAGAGCACTTCGCGCTTGTCCGGGAAGTACCGGAAGAACGTCCGCTCGGTGACATCGGCGCGCGCGGCTATCGCCGCGGCGGTCGTGGCCGCGTACCCGTCACGGGTGAACAGCTCGAGCGCCGCCTGCTGCATCCGAGGGAGGCTGTCGGGTCGCCGTTGAGGCATACCTCACCCTAGCAATCGTTGTCAGTCACTGACAACAGGCCTACGGTTGCCGTTGTCAGTCACTGACAACCTTGGAGGAGTGACCATGCCACGGCCCGAAGTCGCAGCTCTTCTGTCGTACCTGGAGTCGAGGGCCACCGGCCCTGGCGGACCGCCGACGCCGCAGGAGATGCGCACCCAGATGATCGCCTCCACCGCGGCGGGCGACCTGCCCGTCGGCGAGATCGCCGTCGAGCAGACCCTCGCGATCCCGACCCGCGCCGGCACCGTGCCGGCGCTTCTGCTCGACACGCGCACCGAGCGGGGTGAGGGTCCTGTGGTGGTCTGGTACCACGGCGGTGGGTTCGTGACCGGCGGGCTCGAGACCCATCGCGGGTTCGCCGCCGAGGTCGCCCGGCAGCTCGATCTCCCGGTGGTGCTCGTCGGCTACCGCCTCGCCCCCGAGCACCCCTTCCCCGCCGCTGTCGAGGACGCCGAGGACGCAGCCCGCTGGGTCGCCTCCCGCCCGGCCGACCTCGGCCGTACCGCCGATGCCCTGGTGCTGGGCGGCGACAGCGCCGGCGGAACGCTCACCATCGTCACGACGATGGCATTGCGGGACCGGTCCGCCGAGGTACCGGTCCGGGCGCAGTTCGCCATTTACCCCGCCACCGACCTCACCCGCCGCTACCCGTCGCAGGACGAGTTCGCGACCGGCCGGCTGCTCGACGAGGAGAGCCGCCGCTTCTACTACGCGCAGTACGAACCCGACATCGACGACTGGCGTGCCTCCCCGCTGCTGGGCAGCCTCACCGGCCTGCCGCCCGCGGTGATCCTGACCGCCGGTGAGGACCCGGTCCGCGACGAAGGGCGCGCCTACGCCGCCGCACTCGTCACCGCTGGTGTCCCCACCACGTTCCTCGAGGCCGCCGGACACATCCACGCCTTCGTCCTGATGCGCAAGGCCGTCCCCTCCACCCAGGACGACCTCCGCCAGGCCTTCGCCGCGCTGACCACGACCCTGGAAGGACCCGGCCGTGCTCGACCCCTGTGAGGACTCCATCACCGGCCTGCGCGCCCGCTACCGGTCGGGAGAGGTCTCCGTCCACGAGGTCGTCGCTCGTCACCTCGACCGCATCGAGGCGTTGGACGGCACCCTCAACGCCGTCGTGACCCTCAACCCGCACGCCCTGAGCGAGGCCGCCGCGCTGGACGCGAGCCGATCGGAGGTGGGACCGTTGCACGGCATCCCGGTCGTCGTGAAGGACAACATCGCGACCGCCGGTATCGCGACGGCGGTCGGGTCGGTCGCGCTCTGCAAGCACGTGCCGGACACCGACGCCACCGTGGTGACGGTGCTGCGGCGGTCGGGCGCGATCATCCTCGGCAAGACGGCCATGCCCGACTTCGCGGTCTCCTGGCACGGGCACTCGTCCCGCTCGGGGTACACCCGCAACCCTTACGACGTCTCACGCGACCCCGGCGGATCCAGCAGCGGCACCGCCGCCGCGGTAGCGGCGAACCTCGCCGCCGCCGGTATCGGCACCGACACCGGCGGCTCGATCCGGGTCCCCGCCTCCTTCTGCGGCCTCGTGGGCATCCGGCCCACCGTCGGCGCGGTCAGCCGGCACGGCATCGTCAGCCTGGTCCGGGAGCAGGACACCCCCGGCCCGCTGGCCCGGTCCGTGGCGGACGCGGCCGCCCTGCTCGACGTCATGACCGCCTGGGATCCACACGATCCCTCCACCGCCGGGCCTGCGCACGCCCGTCGAGGATCGGCGGCCGCCGCGCTGGTCCCAGGCGCCTTGTCCAGTGCCAGGATCGGCGTGGTTCGCGCATTGTGCGCCACCGGCCCGGCGGATGACCCGGCGGTCGCCGACGTCATCGAGCAGGCTCTTGCGGCAATGCGCGCCCGTGGTGCGGAGCTGGTCGACATCGACCTCCCCGGCCTCGGTGCCCTGCTGCGCGGCACCTTCCACTACCCCCGGCAGTCCCGCCGCGACATCAACCGCTCGCTGGCGCTGGCGGGCACCGCGATCCGGGACGTCGCCGACATCGTCGCGTCCGGGCAGTTCTTGCCCGCTCTCGCACTGCTCCCCGTGATCGCGGCTGGACCCGAAGATCCGTCCACGGACCCGGGACACGGCGCCGCCTGGGAGCTGCGGACCCGGCTGCAGCACGTCGTGGCCGCGGCCTTCGCCGAGCACCGGCTCTCCGCGCTGGCCTACCCGACGGTCCGCATCGCGGCTCCCCGCTGGGCGAACGTCGACAACGGCGTCTTCGAGGACGGTGCGCTCGACACCTGGACCTCCGACGAATCCACGTTTCCCACCAACACGCTGATCGCCGCCCAAGCGGCGTTCCCGGCGATCACCCTGCCCGCCGGGCAGACCTCCGGCGGACTGCCGGTCGGGCTGGAACTCCTCGGCCTCCCCCACGACGACACCCGGCTGATCGCGTTGGCCTTCGACACCGAGCGGGCTCTCCCGCCGCGCCCGATCCCCGGACTCGTCCTCTCCAGCATCAACCGGGAGACAACCTCGTGAACACGCTTCTACTGGACGTCCACGCCCACTTCACACCGCCGCGCAGCGTCGAGACCGACCGGGCACTGTGGGAGGCAGGCCGACGCGAGCACTTCCTGCTCCCCGAGCCGTTCACGTGGCGACTCGACGAGACCCTCGCGGTGATGGACGAGACCGGAACGGCGATGCAGCTGCTCAGCAAGATCCCCACCGAGCACGGCACGCTCCGCGACTCCAACGACTACGGCGCCGAGATCGTCGGCGAGCACCCCTCGCGGTTCGGTCTGCTCGCGGCTCTGCCGACCGACGACCCCGACCGCGCTCGGCAGGAGATCCGACGCCACGGCACCGCAGACGGCTGGGCCGTCACCACCGTCTACAACCGGCACTCTCTCGCCGATCCCGCACTCGACCCGGTTTGGCAGGAGCTCGACGACCGGCGCGCCGTCGTCTTCGTCCACCCCAACGCCTACGCGCCTGCCTCGGCCGGTCTGCCCGCCCCACTGGCCGAGGTCACGTTCGACACCGGCCGGACGGTCGTGGCGATGCTCTACGCAGGAGTGTTCACCCGGTTCCCGAACATCACCTTCGTGATCGCGCACGCCGGCGGCACCCTGCCCGTGCTCGCCGGTCGGCTCGCCCTGCTGGGCGCCGAGGCGTGGGTGCCCAACCCGCGGGATCTCAGCCGCGACGACATCGCGGCCACCCTGCGCCGACTCTGGGTCGACACTGCCGCCTCGGCGAGCACCCAACAACTGGCGGCCGCGGCCGCAACCGTCGGTGACGGCCACATCGTCTACGGATCCGACTGGGGCGTGCCGTGCACCACCGCGCACTCGCTGGTGCGCAACATCGAGGGGCTGCAGACCACCACGGCGCTCTCGCCGGTCGCCAGGACGAGGGTGCGGAACCGCGCCCGCGAGCTCTTCCCCGACGCAGTCCGGCGCACCCGGCCAAGGTGAGACCCCGATGCGGTGCGCCGACAGCCCTGCGGAGATCGCCGGCGCGATGTTGTTCCTCGCCTCTGACAAGTCTTCGTTCGTCACCGGAGCCGAACTCGTCGTGGACGGTGGGCTCACCGGTCACTGAGAGCCTGGCGTTCGCGCATCACCGCCAAGGCCTTCGCTTCTCCAGCTCCGCCGAAACGTGAGGGGGTTCGTGCCGGCAGCCGCGAACCCCCTCACCACATCAGGCAAACGGCTCACAACTCCTCCGATACGGCTTCACCTCTGGTCGAGCAGCGGCAGGGCGAGGCGGAAACAGGCGCCCTCGCCCAGCGCCGTGTCGAGCTCGACGTCACCGCCGTGCGCACGGGCCAGTGCGCGGGCGATGGCCAGCCCGAGACCCGCGTTGGCGCCGCTCGCACGGGTTCGCGAGTGGTCGGCGCGGTAGAAGCGGTCGAAGACGCGGGCCGCGTGGTGCGCGGCCAGACCGGGGCCGCGGTCCGCCACCTCGAGCACCGCGCGGCCGTCCACAGTGCCCACGCCGATGCGCACCGGGGTGCCCGGTGGGGTGTAGGTGGTGGCGTTGCCGATCAGGTTGGTGACCACCTGGCGAAGGTTGTCCTCGTCAGCGTGGACGGGTGCGGGGCCCGGCGGGCCGGTGCCAGCGGGTCCGGTGAGCTCGACCGGGCGGGACGGGTCCAGGTCGCGCAGGTCGTGCCGGGCGTCGTTGGCCAGGGTGCGCAGGTCCATCGGGGTGAGGTCGAGCTGGGCCTGCGGCGCCTCGTCCAGCTTCGCGAGCAGCAGCAGGTCCTCGGTGAGGCGGGTGAGTCTGGTGGCCTCGCGGTCGATGCGGTGCATCGCCTCGTCCACGTCGGCGCGCTCGGGCATCGCGCCCATCCGGTAAAGCTCGGTCGAGCCCTTGATGCCGAACAGCGGGGTGCGCAGCTCGTGGCTGACGTCCGAGAGGAACGTGCGCATGCGCGCCTCGGACGCGGTCCGGTCGGCGAAGGCGCGTTCGAGCTGCCCGAGCATGGTGTTGAGCGAGGTCGCCAGGTGCCCGACCTCCGTGGCCGGCGCGGCCAGGACGGGCACACGACGGGTGAGGTCGCCGTCGGCGATGGCGGCCGCGGTGTGTTCGATCCGCCGCAACGGCCGCAGGCCGCGGTCCAGGGCGAACCAGCCGAGCGCCGTCAGCAGCAGGAGCAGTACCCCGCCGCTGACCAGGCTCGTCGTCCGGAGCCGGGCGGTCGTCGCGTCGGCTTCGGCCAGTGAGGCCGCGACGACGACCGTGCCGTCCCAGCCGGTGGTCGGTCGTGCGGACGCGCGCCAGCGGCCGGTGCCGTCGGCGGCGGGCAGTTCGACGGGGTCGCCCGCGGCGGGCACTGTGCGCAGGTCGGCGGGGCCCGGCAGCGAGGCGTCGTCCAGTCGCGGGGAACGCAGGCCGCCCACCACCTCGCCGTCCGCGTCCAGGTACACGAGGTAGGGCCCGCCGATCAGGCGCAGGGCGGGGTCGAGCAGGTCGGGGCGGTTCGCTGTCGCGGGCGGACCGGCGGCGGGCGCGCGGGACAGGATCTCGCCGAGCGAGCGCAGCTGGGCGTCGACCCGGTCCAGCTGGTAGCGCTCCACCTGGTCGGACACGACCGCGCCGACCAGGCCCAGCCCGGCGAGGAGCAGGCCGGCGGTGAGCAGCAGCAGTCTGGTTCGCAACGACAGTCCGCCGAGCGGACGTCTCATCGGGCGGGTCCCCTCAGCACGTAGCCGACACCGTGCACGGTGTGGATCAGCCTCTGGTCCTCGACGTCCACCTTGCGCCGCAGGTACGAGATGTAGGTGTCCACGATGCCGGCGTCACCGCCGAAGTCGTAGCGCCACACCCGGTCGAGGATCTGCGCCTTGGACACCACCCGTCCCGCGTTCTCCATCAGGTAGCGCAGCAGCCGGAACTCGGTGGGCGAGAGGCGGACGGGCTCCCCGGCCTTGGTCACCCGGTGCCCCTCGACGTCGAGCGAGAGCGCTCCCGCGATCAGCACGTCCTCCCGGTGGCCGGCGGTGCGGCGCAGGATCGCGCGGATCCGGGCGATCAGCTCCTCCAGGTCGAACGGCTTCGTCACGTAGTCGTCGGCGCCGAGCGACAGGCCGGTGACCTTGTCCGCCTTGCGGTCCCTGGCGGTGAGGAACAGGACCGGCACTGGCCCGCGGCGCCCCTCCGCCCGCTGTTCCCGCAGCCGCCGAACCACCTCGAACCCGTCGACGTCGGGCAGCATCACGTCGAGCAGCACGAGGTCGGGCGGGTCCTCGGTGGCTGCGGCGACGGCTTCGGCGCCGGTCGCCGCGGACGTCACCTGGAACCCGGCGAAGCGCAGCGTCGCGGAGAGCAGCTCGCGCACCGTGGCTTCGTCGTCCACCACGAGCAGTGTCGTCATCCGACCCGGTTGTTCCACGCGGGCGACCCTACGGACACCAACCTGAGAACCCCGTCGGCGAGCAGGACTGCCACGGCGCCGGCGGCACTTCCCGACACCAACGCGGCCAACGGGTTCACCGCCGCCGACACGTCGAGCACCGGCACCGAGAACCCGAACGCGTCGACCCCCAGCCGCACCGAGACGCGGGACAGCCAAGCCAGGACTCCCAGCGCCACACCGGTTCCCGCACCCGCCAGCGCGGCGCGGCGCCACGGCCGGTCGGACCGGCCGGCGGACAACGCGACGACGACACCCGCCACGACCACAGCGGCCCAGACCAGCAGCCCGCCCGGCGCAGCCGGCGCGGCACCGTCGAGGACGCACGCGAGCGCACCGTCCGTGCTGACCGTCCACGGCACCAAGGCCACCAGCACGAGAGGGAAGAGGAGCAGCACACCGCCCGCCGCGGCCGGACCGCCGAGCAACGCCGCGAGAAGCACGCCCACCACGACCAACCCCAAAGCCGTCCACAGTGGACCGATTCGGGTGATCCGGAACCGCACCGCCAACCAGCACAGGCCGATCACGGCGAGTCCCCAGCACGCCGCCCCGGCCGCCACCGGCCACGCCGACACGGAGAAGTCCGCACCGAGTGCGCCCACGGCCCGGCCGCGGCCGAGAAGTCCGTCGGCAGGCAGTCCGCAGACGCCGGAACCACCGCCCAGCGCACCACCGGGCGGTGCCACCCTCCCCCGCGCCCACAGCGCGACCGCCGCCGCACCGGCCGGAAAGGTCACGGCCGCGGCGGCGGAACCGACGAGCAGCCCGTCGCGGTGCCGCAGCAGCAACCACCCCAGCACCGCAGCGCCGACCAATGCGACTCCCGACGGCACCACGGCGAGACTGCCCCGCACGGACACCGGTAAGCCCTCCGCCGCAACGGCACTGACGTCGGCCGAACCCCCGAACGCGAGGGCGACCACGGCGGCGGTCATCCTGCCGACGTCCCCGGCCCGTCCGGCGTCGAGGAGCACCAACCCGGCAGCGGCGGCGCCCACCGACGCGGTGAGCGCCGCGGCCGCCGCCGTCACGCCCCGCACCACGTCCCGCAAGGTCGTCATCACACGTCCCGGCGCTGGAAGACGACGAACGCGACGGCCAGCACCGCGGCCACACCGACGCACATCCCGCCCAGGTTGAGCCACGGGTGCGGATAGGCGGGGTCCGCCACCGTCGCGAACACCGCGGCGGCGCCCTGCGACGGCCAGAAGTCGAGCAGGCCCTGGAACCACGCGGGGAAGAGGCCCGCGAACGCGGGTACCAGGAACACGATGCCCACGAGAGCGGTGATCGCGCCTGCCGTGGCGCGCAGGATCGTGCCGAGCCCGATCGCGAGCACCGCGATCGCCGCGAGGTAGAGGCCGCCGCCCACGACCGCGGAGAGCACACCGGGGCCGCCGAGCTCCGCGTGCGGGACGCCCTGTGCGGCCAGCAGCGCCTGCCCGAGCAGGAAGGTCGCGAACATCAGCGTCTGCCCCGCCACCACGGCGACGGCGGTGGCCACCAGGACCTTGGCGGCGAGCAGGCGGTTCCTGCGCGGCGTGACCGCGAGCGACGTCCGCAGCAGCCCGGTCGCGTACTCGGAGGTGACGACGAGAACGCCGAGCACGCCGATGATGAGCTGGGCGACCAGGTAGACGGTCAGGCTGCGTTGCGTCGGATCCCACGACGCCTGTTCGGCGGCGGTGTACTGCTCGCCGGCTCTGCCCATCGCGAGCGCCGTCATGCCGAGCCCGACCGCGACCAGGCAGACGAGCGTGTACCAGGTGGAACGGAGGCTGCGGAGCTTCACCCACTCCGCGTGCACCGCGTGACCGAACCGCACGAGGCTCATGCCGCCATCCCCTGGAACTCGACGCTGTCGCCGGTCAGTTCCATGAAGGCGTCCTCCAGCGAGGGCCGTTGCGGTGTGAGCTCGACGAGCACGGCGCCGTGGTAGGCGGCGAGCTTGCCGATCTCCTCGCTCGTCAGGCCGGCGACCACGAGCGACGGACCGGGCCCTTCGCGCACGGTGGCACCGGCCGCGGTGAGCTGGAGCGCGAAGCCGGCCTCCGCGGTGCGCACGAGCACGGTGCCCTCGCCGCGCCCGCGCAGGAACTCGGTGATGCTCGTGTCCGCGATGAGCCTGCCGCGGCCGATCACCACGAGGTGGTCGGCGGTCTGCGCCATCTCGCTCATCAGGTGGCTCGAGACCAGCACCGCGCGCCCCTCGGCGGCGAGAGAGCGCATGAAGTCGCGGATCCAGCGGATGCCCTCGGGGTCGAGGCCGTTCACCGGCTCGTCGAAGATCAGCACCCGCGGGTCGCCGAGCAGCGCCGCCGCGATGCCGAGCCGCTGGCGCATGCCGAGGGAGAACCCGCCCGCCCGCTTGTGCGCCACGCCCTCCAGGCCGGTCCTGGCGAGCACCTCGTCCACCCGGCGCCGCGGCAGGCCGCTGCCGGCGGCGAGGGCCAGCAGGTGGTCGCGGGCCTTCCGGCCACCGTGTACGGCCCCGGCGTCGAGCAGTGCGCCGACCTCGGTCAACGGCACGGGCAGGTCCCGGTAGCGGCGTCCGCCGACCAGGACCGAGCCACCGGTCGGCGCGGCCAGGCCGAGGATCATCCGCATGGTCGTGGACTTGCCGGCGCCGTTCGGGCCGAGGAACCCAGTCACCTGACCGGCCTCGACCGTGAACGACAGGTCGTCCACCACGGTGTCGAGGCCGTACCGCTTGGTCAGCCCCCGTACGTCGATCATCGTCATGGGACCGAGCCTGGCGAGCGGGTCCGACCGTTTTCTGGGAGTTCCTGTGAGAACCCGGAGAACCGCGCTCGTCCGGCGCGGTCAGGGCGGTGACTTCACAGGGAACCCCCAGATCCGGGTCAGGCGAAGGACAGCGCCGTGCGCACCCCGGCGACGTACTGCTCGGGACATTCCCACGCGGCGAAGTGCCCGCCGCTGCTCTGCTCCACCCAAGACCCGACGTCGAAGAAGCGCTCCGCGAACTCCCGGGGTGCGTTGACGTGTGGGGTGCCCAAACACGACCCGACGGGGCCTGACCTGCGGATCAAGCAGCTGCAGGTTCGTACTCGTTGATCAAGCCGCCGAGTACTCGCCGACGATGAACGTCGCTACAGCCTAATTCTGTGAGCGGGCCACCGGGCCGTAGTGGAGTGCACTAAAGCCGAGGGTCACGTTCGTTGGTCAGTAGTGTTCCGCAGATAGCCGACATCACGAATGACCAAAGATTGAAATACGCAGACTGGCCCTCTACGCTGGTTCCGAGCTATCAAATAGCGCATGAACACGCGAACTGCGCAAGCTTGCTACGCATGGGAACTCAAGTCCCCCCTCGGACACAAATTTTGTGGCAAAGTTGCCGCAAAATGCGGATGGTACTCAATTATTGAGCACCCATCCGCATTTTCGTGCTTTTCAGACGCCATCGTTCAGACGGTCGTGCACTGCTACTCGTCGGTGATGTGGCGCAGGTAGGCCTCGGGCGTGGCCATGTACCTGCGCCAGTGGTCGACCAGCGCCAAGTCCTCCCACTTCGACCGGCGGAAGCCCTGCTCCCCCACCTCGATGATGTCCGCACCCGGCGTGGACGCCAGAATCGGCGAGTGGGTCGCGCAGATGATCTGCGCACCCGACTTGCCGAGCTCGTACATCAGGTGCATCAGGCGAAGGCACGACTGGAAAGACAACGCCGCTTCCGGCTCGTCCATCAGGTAGAAGCCAGGTTCACGGAACATTGAGGCGAACACGGTGAGGAAGCCCTCGCCGTGGCTCATCTCGCTCGTGTCCTCGTCCCAGTAGCCGTTCATGCCGCTGACCGCGTTCATGAACCCGAACGCGGTCTCGGCCCGCAGGAAGTAGCCCTTGCGCCTGGTCCGCGGCCCGACGCGGTGCCGGGCACCGAGGGCGGTCGTGTCGAACCGCACCATCTCGCCCAGCTCCGACTTCGGCCTGTCGTTGACGTACTTCCGCCCAGCCCGTCCGCCCTGCGCGTCCAGCCCCCACGCCTCGGCGAACGCCTCGACGAGCGTGGACTTCCCGGAGCCGTTCTCGCCGACCAGGAAAGTGACCGGCCGCTCGAACGTCATCCCCTGTTCCGCGAGCTGAGCGACGCACGGCACATCCAACGGCCAGGCCCTTCGCACCCCTGCGGGGAGCAACTCGTCGGGGATGTACGCACGGCGCGCAAGCATGGGGCGAATCCTTCGATCAGCAGCAGTCCGATGCGCAGACTCCCGCGAGCGCGCAGATGCCCACAGCCCGACACGCCGAGCCGCACACCGCGTCTGGCGAATCGCCGTCCCGGGACACCCGTCCTGGGACCTGAACCACGGACTTGGTCCCGACGAGGGGTTGGATCAGGACGGGTGCCGCACCCGTCCCACCCTCGAAATCCGGGCATATATGCAGGCAAAAGGAAGATCTGCCTGTCCCGGTCACCTGTCCCGACGTTGCCGGTCGCAGGGCAGCCGGGACGGGTGTCACCGAGTGCGGGCTTCAGCGATTGCGCCTCGGAGATCGGCCGTCAGGTAACCACGGACGCGCCGTGCGCCCTGGTCCTCATGCACGTACTGACGCACGGACCGGCAGCCAAGACAACCCATTTCCTTTCCGAACGTCGTGGGCTCGACCTCCAGCGCCTCCACCAATTCGGCAGTGGGCACGAAATCACGCTCATCGAGACCATTCCCCAGATGCTCGACAATCGCTGCCAACGGCTCTGGAAGATCGATCTCGATTCGAGCCTGGCCTCCGATCGCTCCCTCGACAGCTACACGATAACTCGCCGGCGGCATGTCATGCCCGGCCGCACAGTGGCGGACCGTGCCGGCCGAGTCGGAGGACTTTCCGCACCTGGCCGACGCTCGATCAGGTCGTGCGCTAGCTCGCGGCGTCACCCAGGTCTGCCGGTTCGACCGGATGGCCACGGTCTGCTTCCGTCGTCGGGCCGCACAACGCGCAACGGTGTGGTGGAGAAGGCGAGCCACTCCGCGACTCAACGCTGGTGGCGCGGCTCCCGGAGTTCCGCGACCACGTCGGCAGCGCGTGCTGCCGTCGTCAAGGCCGGTTCCGCCGCGCGGAAATCCGTCGCCGTCCGCCGCGGTCCTCGCTTCCGCCGGTCTACAAAGACGGTGTCAGGAGAACACACCCACCTGTCGCCGTTCGTGCTGACGGGATCCGGCGCGCGCAGCTGGCGCCGACACCGCAGTCGTCATTCAACTTCAGCGATCACCGGGAGGCACGACAATGGTTCGCAATCGCGGGCTCGACAAGGGACAGCTGTACCTCGGTGATCTCCGCAGGCTCGTCTCCGGGGTGATCGAGCGCAGGGGACGGGCGCGCGTGCTGGAGGCGGGGTGCGGGCACGGGGTCGCGATGCTCGACCTCGCGGAGGAGTTCGGCTCGGCGCTCGAGATCACGGGCTTCAACCTGACCGCCGTGGACGGTGACGAGGAGCGACTGCGCGCGCTGGCCTCCGGGCGGGGAGTGGACCACCTGCCGCGGATCGTGTACTGCGACGCGTCGAAGCCACTGCCGTTCGACGACGGGTCGTTCGACGTGGTCTACAGCATGGCCTCGCTGTACCTCTATGACGACAAGCTGGCGTTTCTCGCTGAGTGCAACAGGATCCTCGCGGAGGACGGCGTGGCGAGGGTCAACCCGTCCCTGCACTTCCTCAACACCGAACTGCCGGAGCACCGGTACAACCACAGCTGGGAGATCTGGCAGGACGGCGAACTCCTGCCTCTGCCCGACTACCTCGACGGAGTCGACGGAGTCGAGTTCCACGGACCACGGCACGGGGAAGGCGTCGACCGGTCGTACATCGAGCTGCGCAAGCGTGACTCGCTCGACTTCGGGGCGCGGCTGATCTCGTCGATCGACACGAACTTCCTCTGGCACGACTGGGGCGGGGTGCTCAGCATCTACTCCACCCAGCAGAGCTTCGTGCCCAGGTACAAGCGCGCCACCGGGTGATCGGGCCCGGTCTTCCCTTCCGCCACGCGACTTCGGAGGTTTCGCATGTCCTCACCCATCGGCCGGGGCCGCCGGATGCTGCCCCTGGTCCCGGTCGGCCATCCGCTCGGACGGCAGGCGGTCACCTGCAAGTTCCGTTGCGGGGACGCCTGCTCGCACGAAGCGCCGAACAAGTCGGACAACCCGTACTTCGGCGACGTCGTGCACCAGGTCGCGAGCCGCCGAGGCGTGCTGAAGGCCGGTGCGGTCGTCGCGGCCGCCGGAGCGTTCGCGTTCTCCGGCACGGCCGCCGCCGCACCGCGCGGAACCCGGCCCAGCGCGGACCCGGCCGGCCTGCGCTTCGAACCGGTGGCGCCCAACACCCTTGACGAGATCGTCGTGCCGCGGGGGTTCCGCCAGGACGTCGTGATCCGGTGGGGCGACCCGGTGCTCGACGGCGCGCCGGAGTTCGACTTCGCCGCCCAGACGCCTCAGGCGCAGGCCATGCAGTTCGGCTACAACAACGACTACTGCGGCCTGGTCCCGGTGCCGGGCGCCTGGGACCGCTGGCTCATGGTGAGCAACCACGAGTACACGACCGAGCCCTCGATGTTCCTGGACTGGTCGGAGAAGAACGGCGCCACGAGACTCCAGGCGGAGATCGGCTGGGCCGCGCACGGGCTGTCGGTCGTGCAGGTCGAACTCGACCGCACCAGCGGCGGACTCGTCGTGTCGCGGGACCGGAAGCGCTACAACCGCCGCATCACGCTTACCACGCCGTTCGAGGTGCGCGGACCGGCCGCGGGCTCGAAGTACCTGAGGACCAACGCCGACCCGTCGGGCAGGAGGGTGCTCGGCACGCAGAACAACTGCTCGGGCGGTATGACGCCGTGGGGCACGATCCTGTCCGGCGAGGAGGCCCTGCAGCTGTGCTTCGCGAACGCCGACCAGATCACCGACGAGACGACCAGGACCCGGCTCGCGCGCTACGGCTTCGCCCCCGGCCCCACGACCCGCAGGTGGGAGGACCACGACGACCGATTCGACCTCGGCAAGGAACCCAACGAGGCCAACAGGTTCGGCTGGATCGTCGAGATCGACCCGCTCGACCCGTCATCGACGCCGGTCAAGCACACCGGGCTCGGCCGCATCAAGCACGAGGGCGCGAACGTCATCGTCGCCAAGGACGGCCGGGTGGCCGCGTACATGGGTGACGACGAGCGTTTCGAGTACATCTACAAGTTCGTCACCGACGGGCACTACCTCCCCGGCGACTCGAAGCGGGCACGTGAGCACAACAAGCGGCTGCTCGACTCCGGCACCCTCTACGTCGGCAGGTTCACCGGCAACAGCCCCGCCGCCGAGATCGACGGCACGGGAAAGCTGCCGAGCGACGGCGAGTTCGACGGCACCGGCGAGTGGCTCCCCCTCGCACACAACGACAGGTCGTTCGTCCCTGGCTTCACCGCGGAGGAGGTCTACGTCTTCACCCGGCTGGCCGCCGACGCGGCGGGCGCCACGAAGATGGACCGCCCCGAAGACGTCGAGCCCTCCCTTCACAACCGCCGCGTGTACGCCGCGCTCGCCAACAACAACCGCCGGGGCGTGACTCCCGGCAAGGAAGGCGCCACGGAAGTAGCGCCACGTCACAACAACCGGCACGGCCATGTCCTGGAGATCGAGGAAAGCCGATCCGACAACACCGCGACGACGTTCACCTGGCGGCTCATGCTGGTCTGCGGTGATCCGAACGCACCGGACACCTACTTCGCCGGGTACGACAAGTCGCAGGTCAGCCCGATCTCCTGCCCGGACAACGTCACGTTCGACTCACTCGGCAATCTGTGGATCACCAGTGACGGCAACGGTTTCCGGTGCAACGACGGGCTGTTCGCGGTGCCGGTCGAGGGCGAGCACCGCGGCCACGTGAAACAGTTCCTCACCGTGCCGGCGGGCGGGGAACCGTGCGGGCCGGTCGTCACCGACGACTTCGTCCTCGTGTCCGTCCAGCACCCCGGCGAGATCGACGGGTCGACGGCGGCCAACCCGTTCTCACACTGGCCGGACGGCGGCTCGTCGCAGCCTCGACCGGCCGTCGCCGTGGTGTGGCGCGAGGACCGCGGCCGGATCTGCGGCTGAGCGGACGACGAGGTGAAAGGCCCGGCCACGCTGGCCGGGCCTTCACGCGTCACTGGGGCCGGGTTCCCAGCCGATCCGTTGCGCCCAGGCATCCGCACGGGCGACGAGCGTCCAGACGAACGGCTGTTTCTCCTCGGCGTACAGCTGCGGCACGTCGGCGCACCGATCGGCGATTTCGCGTTTCACGGCCTCGTACTCACGCACGGACGCGTCGTCCTCGCGCAGGAAGTCCCGCATCAGCAACGGAAGCTGTTCGGAGAAGCTGCCGGCCCTGCGCACGTGCACGTGGACCCGCGGCGTGCCGTCCTGTTCGCGGAAGTAGCGCTTCGTCAGCTCAGGGTTGTCCGCCCGGAACCGCAGTCCCAGCCGTTCCAGCGGATCTCGGTAGAGCGCGAGCGGGTGGAACGAGGCCACCGACACCTGCACGTCCAGGTAGGGCTTCGCGGCCAGGCCGGGCACGGCGGTGGAGCCGATGTGGTCGATGCGCACCGCCACCGGGCCGAGCGCTGTGCGCAACGCGCCGCCCTGCCGGGTGAACCAGTCCCGCCAGCCGGGGTCGTGGTCAACGATCTCGATCATCAGGTCACCCTGCCAGGACGTCGTCCCGCGACCGGTTCGGCGCGCGGGACGACATCGTGACCGCCGGGGATCAGACCGTGAAGTCGAAGGAGTCGTTGCGTCGCGCGCGCTCTTCGAGCACCGCGAACGCGACCAGCGCGGCGACGAGCCATCCCGCGCCGCACAGGACGGCGATACCGGCCTGACCGAGCGCCGTCGTGGCGGGAGCACCGGCATCGACCGCGCGAACGGCCGCGAGCGTGTGCGTCAGCGGCAGCGCCTGGGCCACCCCGCGCACCCAGCCCGGCCAGTACCCGACCGGCACCACCACCCCGCAGATCGCCATCATCAGCAGGTACGCCGAGTTCGACACGATGTTGCGCGCCCCGGCGGCGGTCAGCACGAACGGCGACAGGAACAGTCCCACTGCATAGGTCGACACCGTCGTGAGCAGAACGAGCCCGACCAGTGCCGGAACCTGCGCCACCGTCCAGTGCACACCGAAGAAGGGCGACAGCACGAACAACGACACCAGCGCGGTGAGCGACCCGCTGATCGGCCACTGGAGGCTGCGGCCGAAGAACACCCAGCCCATGCGCGCGGGCGCCGCGCTCAGCAACGGCAGAGTGCCCTCCGCGCGTTCCCATGAGCTCGACGCGACGACGCTCATGGTCTCGACGACGCAGACCATGATCGCGTTGCCGATCACCAGGTAGCGGATCCGCGCCGGGTCGTCGAGCAGCACGCCGATGAAGGCGCAGAACGTCACCTGGGCGAGCATGCGGCCGAGCCAGCCGAACCCCCAGGTCCACCAGGTGTACGTGGCGCGGAAATCGGCCCAGGCGTTGGCCGCGCTGTACCGGATCACGCCGAACGTGTGGGCGACAGAGGTCATCCGGGCCTCCTCAGGACCGAGCCAGCGTTCCGGTGTACCGGACCCTGCGCAGGATCCGGCCGATCATCACGACGCCGACGGCGCACCCGGCCGCCCCCAGCCCGGCGATGGCGCCGAGCCGCGGCACCAGGTCGGTCACGGGCTGGGGCGCCAGCGCCGCGCGCAGCAGGTCGGCGCTCCACGACAGGAACACGAGCCGGCTGAGCGGTTGCAGCCACTCCGGCAGGTAGCTGACCGGCACGAGGACCCCGCCGAGGAGGTAGATGGGATACGTCAGCGTGTTCTGCAGCGTGCGCGCGGTCGGCACCAGCACGTGCAGGCCCGCCATGGCGCTCGCCGTGCCCGCCATCGCCAGTGCCGACACCAGCAGGCAGGACACCAGCGCCACCGGGTGTTCGATCACGATCACGGTGTCGAACAACAGCAACGCGACCACCCACGACTCGGCGAAGCTGACCAGGCTGATCATCGTGACCGTGGTGATCCTCGCGATCACGACCACGGCGAACGAGGCCGGCGTGGCGACCATCGCCTCCAGCGTTCCGCGCGAGCGTTCCCGTCTGATCAGGTCGCCCGCGGTCAGCAGCGCGAGCGACCACAGCGACATCAGCACCGGGGCCAGCACCGCGTACGGCGCGAGGTCGGAGCGGTCCGCGTGGTCGCTGATCGCGAGGAACACCACGGTGTAGAGCGGCGCGACGACGAGCACGTGCACGGTGTCCGGCGCCCGGCTCGCGAGCACGGCCTGGAACCGGGCGACACTCCAGAACAGTCTCATTTGGACACCAGCATCCCGCGGTCGCCGATCACGTGGAGGTAGACCTCCTCCAGGCTGGGCCGCACGGTGCGCACGCTCGTCACCCCGGCACCGACCAGACAGGTCAGCACCTCCCGGGTGCCTTCGGCGGACGTGGTGTCGACCTCGACCCGCTCGGGGGCAAGGGAGCGGACCGAGGCCACACCCGGCATGGGCCGGATGCGCGCGACCACGTCCGGCGGCACCCCGTCCGCCTCGATCCGTTCCACAGTGGACAGACTGGCGGCCAGGCGTTGTGGCGTGTCGGTCGCGAGCAGCGTGCCGTTGTCGATGAGCGTGACCTGGTCGCAGACCGCCTCGGCCTCCGCCATGTCGTGCGTCGTCAGCAGGATGGTCCTGCCCTCCGTCCGCAGTTCCCCGATCAGCACGCGGAAGTCGCGCGCCGCCACCGGATCCATGCCGGAGGTCGGCTCGTCGAGGATCAGCACGCCGGGATCGCTCACGAGGCCGCGGGCGAGGTGCAGGCGCTGCTTCATCCCGCGCGAGAAGTCGTCGACGCGATCGTTCGCCCGGTCGGTGAGACCGACGCGGTCGAGCAGTTCGTCCACCCGGCGGGCGAGCGCGCGGCCGTGCAACCCGTAGAGCGCGCCCCACAACCGGAGGTTCTGCTTCGGGTCGAGCCGCCCGTACAGGCCGCGGTCGCCGCCGAAGACGACGCCGATCAGCCGTTTGACGGCGAGCGTCTCCCGTGCCACGTCGTGGCCGAGCACGCGCACCTCACCGGCGCTCGGCAGCAGCACGGTGGAGAGGATCTTGCACAGCGTGGTCTTCCCGGCCCCGTTGGGACCGAGCAGGCCACGCACCTCACCCGTGCCGACGGCCAGGTCGACCGAGCCGAGTGCGACGACCTCTCCGCCACGCCCCTCGAACACCCTGCGCAGCGCCTGAGTCTCGACGGCGACGTTCACCGCTCCTCCTCGTCCAGCGAGTCCAGTTCCCGCAACGCCGCCTCGTGGTCCTCCGGGGACACGACCTCGGTCGCCACCATCAGGAAGTCGCCCACGGGCGTGCGGAGCAGGTGCAGGCCGTTCGCGCGGTGCAGGTGGCTCACCGGCCAGTCCCGCCGCGCCTCACGCAGGGGCAGGCCGTACACCGGCAGTCCGGCCTCGAGCCGGGCTTCGACGACCGGGAGCACGTCGGGCGTCGCCGCGGACCGCCGCCGTTCCTCGGCCGCGGCGGGCTCGCGCAGCGCCTCGGCGCCCTGCGCGAGCCCAGGCGAGTCGTGGACGGCGAGCGCGGCCGTCAGCAGCTCCAGCAGTTCCGGGGCGCGCTGGTACTCGGCGGCGGTGGCCGCGATCTCGGCAGGCCCCGGCGGGTGGTCGTCGAACATCAACAGCGTGTCCAGAACGTCCCTGACGCCGAACTCGCGCTGGAACCGCTCCTCAGCCAGGCACACCAGTGCCGCCAGTGGGCCGTCGTCCGGCAACGTCGTCCTGGGCTTCACCCGGCGGTAGTCGCCGACGAGCGCGAGCGTGCTGATCTCGGCACGGAAGTCCCGGTCCAGCAGCGGGTCCTCCGACTCCCACGACAGGGCGAGCACCAGGTGCGCCCGGCCGTCGAGGCAGAGCACCGAGACGTCGGCCGACGTGATCTCGGCACGGTCGCACACCACGCGCGCGGCCTTCCACAGCGAGACTTCGTCCGGCACGAGCAGGTCGACGTCGTTGCCGGCGCGGACCAGGCCGGGCGGATAGAAGCGGGCGATGGAGGATCCCTTGAGCATCCGCGCCGGCGTGACGGCGCTGATCGCCTCGTGCAGCGACGCGTACCGGGCGGCGCGGGAACGGGCACGACGCAGTTCGTCGGCGCTCCCGCTGCCGATCGGCATCTCGCCGCGCGCGGCGACCGAGATCACGGTCTGCGAGAGCGGTGGCGCCGCGGAGCGGGCCGCGCGCAACACGGCGCGATCGGACTCGTACTCGCCGACACCGAGCAGGTCGCGCATCAACCCCAGGTCGAGGCGGTCCACGAAGGGTGTCATGACGACTCCCCCAGCGGTGCGTGCCAGAACCGGTGGGACGGCCTCCAGCCGAGCCTCGCCAGCGAGGCGAGGACGCGGTCGGCCTTGCCGGTCGAGACGTCGTGCACCACGTTGCCGTACAACGGCAGTCCCAGCGCCGTCGCGTGGTCGGCCGCCGCACGGCTCAGGGCGGTCGTGGCCTGACGGACGTCCACGACGGATTCGACGAGGCTGTCGACCAGCTCGACGAAGTCCTCGCCGGTCACCTCGTCCCGCGCCTCGCACAGCAGCGTGACGTGACCGGCGGGCACGTCCCCGTTCCAGACGAGCAGCGACACCCGATCCGGCTGGGACAGCAGGTTCTCGGCGACCGCGAGGGCGTCGGCGACGGGTTGACCGGTCTCCCGGCACGCCGCCTCGAAGGCCGTCACCAGCCAGTCGCGGATCAGCCCGTCGTGGCCGGCATCAGCCCTCGTCACGTCGAGGGCACCGGCGGGGTGGGCGTCGACGTCCAGCCGGATGTAGGTGATCTGCCTGCGCCACGGCTCGGGCAGCACGACGTCGGGGGCCAGGCGCAGCAGCGCGGCCGTCGCGCCGGGGTGCAGGCGGGCGAGCTCGGAGGTGAAGGCCGCCAGGAGATCTGCGTCCTCGGTCAGTGCCCGCTCGGAGTGCTCGACCAGCACCTGCCTGCGGCCCGTCAGCGGGTCGGTGTAGGAATCGGCCACATAGGACAGTCCGCGGAAGTCGCCCAGCAGGCCGGACTCCCTGGCCCAGGCGAGGTAGCCGGAGACGACGGGGGCGCTCATGACGCCTCCGGGCGCACGCTGACGCGCAGACCGTCCGCCACCCGTGCGGCGGCGGCGCGGACGTCGTCCGCGGTGACCGCGGCCAGGCGCGCGAGCTCGTCCGGCACCGACCAGGCGACGGTGCCCGCGTACCCGCGCGCGCCGATGAGGTTCGCGTACTCCAGCGGCACCTCGGCGTCGCACACCAGACTCATCGTGGCCTGCCTGCGTGCCGCGTCGAGGTCGTCCGGCGACGGCCCCGCGCCTGCGAGGCCGTCGAGCAGCTCGTGCACGACCTCGAGGAGCCTGCCCGCGTTGCCGGGATCGACGCCCGCGAGCAGGCGCCAGAGACCGGTGTCGCTGTAGCCGCGGTTCCAGGCCTGGAACGAGTACGCCAGCCCCTCCTCGCCGCGCAGCGCCCGGTAGAGCAGGGACGACGGGCTGGACCCCAGCAGCTTCGCGAGCACCGTGAAGGCGGGCTGGTCCGGATGACCCGCCGGAGGTGACGGCGCGCCCACGCAGACCCAGCACAGGCTTTCACCGGCGGGCCAGACCGGAGGGGCCGTCTGACGGACGGGGACCGGTGCCGCACGGGCGGTCAGACGGGTGCCCGGCGGCTCGCCGGGTGCCCCGGTGAGCGGCTTGGGCACGCGTGGTCCCACGACGACGAGCGTCATCGGGGCGGAGAGGAAGGACTCCGCGTGTTCGCGGCGCACGTCCTCAACGGTCACGGCACCGAGCTCCGCGGGAACGCCGCCCACGGGGCGGCCGAGTTCGTGGCCCGCGAACAGCTCCGCGGCGAAGCCGTCCTGCACGGCGTCGGCAGGGTCGGCCGCACCGGTCGCGAGCTCCTGGAGGACGACGGCCCGTTCCGCGTCGAGGTGGCCGGCGCCGATGTCCGGGGTCAGCACGGCCGTCAGCAGCAGTTCGGCGATCTCGTCGGCGTCGTCGGCGTGAACCTGCGCGTAGAACTGCATGAGCTCCGGGCCGGTCAGGGCGTTGGCGTGGCCGCCGAGCCGTTCGACGTGCTCGCACAACGAGGGCACGCCGCCCGCCGGCACCGACATCAACAGGTGTTCGAGCAAATGGGCGACACCGCCGAGACCGGGCGGGTCGTTGCGGGCCCCGTAACCGACCGTCAGGCTCAGACTGGTGGTCTGAAGCCTTTCGTCGACCACGGCGACCACCGGCACGCGGGGAGCCTCCACCGGGCTCCGTCCGGATACAACCATGGAAATCCCGCCTTCGTCGGAAGTGTGCTCGATCGGCGGCGCCGCGGAAAGGGAGTTCCCTTTCCGCGGCGGCGCGGTCAATCAGTTACCGCAGTTCAGACCTTGCGGGGCTGGATCTTGTCCAGGCGGGGGCGGAGCAGGGAGGCGTGGTTGCGAGTCATCTCGATACCTCTTTCTCGTGAGTGGCATTCCCGCTCTCAGCGGGTGGCCGGTTTTCGTACAGGACATTTCTATCAATCGGTTCCGCGATCTCCGAGCAAACCGGAGCGATATTCCGCACCTCGAAACCGGACTTGACACGGCGGGGTTTCCGGTCAATCAATGGGCGAATGTCCTACTCGGCTTTCTTCCGCGGGCCGGCAGGTCTCGCCGGCTCCGGCCACGCCCTGGTGAAGCCCGATGGCGTGCGCCGTGGGCTGTCGTGCACCGTGCACTCGCGCCTGCTCGACGACGGTCTGGAGGTCCAGCGGGTCGGCACGCTCTGGCTGACCACGGACACCGCCGCGCGGTGGTACCCGGACAAGCTCGACGAAGCAGACGGCCCGCTCACCCTCGAGTACCTGGTGAGCGGGCCGATGCTGTTGCTCGCGGTGCTGGGCGAGGACGCGCTGCGCCGCACCGGAGCGGTCAAGCGCGCCATCCGGACGGAGTTCGCGACCGACGAACGCCACAACGTCATGCACTGCCCCGAAACGGTGGGGGAACGCGACCACGAGCGCGCGGTCTTCGTGACCGCCCTGGGACGACGAACGGGGTGGACGCCGTGGAAGGCGTCCACCCCGTGACTGTCGTGACGGATCAGTCGTGGTGGAAGACGACCTGTGCGGAGAGGCGTTCACCGCCTCCCGCGCGGCCACCCTTCGCCACCGCGTGCCACGAGTTCTCTCCGCGCACCAGGATCACGCTGCTGCCGAGCTCGGGCGCCACGCGCTCGCGCACGTCACCGACCGAGGAGGAGCCGAGCAGCAACAGGTCGCCGCCCCCGTCCGACGGCCAGTCCCGGTTGAAGTAGAACACCTGCGTGACGACCTTGTTCTGCTTGTCCACGTGAGGGTCGAGCCAGCTTTCCTGGTCGTAGCGCCACAGGTTGACCTCGATCCGCAGCCCTTCCAGCGACAGGCCGGTGAGCCGCTCGACGTTCTCCCGGTAGGCGGTCCCGACGACGTGGCCGAGGAACTCGTCCCACGGCTGCGGCAGGTCGCCGGCCGCGGCGGGATGCAGCCCGCGCACCCGCATCGTGTACGACTTCTCGCCCCCGGCGCGGCCCACTTTGGTGAAACCGTCCTCGGGGAAGGTCTTCAGCAGCAGCTCCGCCCACTCCGGCGCCAGCGTCTCCGTGACGTGGTACCAGGGGAACGGGTCCTCGCGCCGGGCGGCGGAGGTGAAACGAACCAGGTCGGCGGTCATGACACTCCTTCGATCACATCGGACGTGGACTGCGGCCCCCTGGCCGCCAGCAGTGCGGGAACGCGGTGAACGAACTCCTCCAGCTCCTCGGTGCCGATCGCCCGCCCGCAGTACTGCTCGCGAACGCGCGCGACGGCGGCTGCCGGTTCGGCGCCCAGCGCGATGTCGAGTGACGCGAGCACGCTCCCGGTCCGGCCGTGCCCGGCGAAGCACGCGACCTCGACGGTGGCACCGCCACGCAGAGCGAGCACCACGTCCGCGAGCCGCTCGACCAGGACGTCGACGTCGTCCGGTGCGCGCAGTTGTTCCCACGGCACGAACCAGCGGTTCCTCGCGTCGGCGTGGCCGTACCAGCGTTCGTCGAGGTACAGCCCCACGTCCGCGGGTTCGGCCGAGGCGGCGCCGCGGCGGCGTTCCTCGGAGTCGAGCGAGGTCGCCCAGACCACGAACGGTCCGACCCGGTACTCGGTCCTCCAGTGCCTGTCCTTCATCTCCTGCCGCTCCTCCCGGCGCCGGGAATCCAGTACCCCGCGCTGTGGTGTTCGGTGGGGCCGAACCCGGTCTTGAACCGCGTGACGGACGTGCCGGGATGGGTGTCGCCGAAGCTGAACCAGGCCCCGCCCTCCGCACAGGCTTGTTCGATCGCGAGGGACACCAGATAGGGAACGGCGCACGAGCGCGCGGCGATCTCCTTGTCCATCGCGCTCTGCCAGTAGGTGACGTGCGTGCCCTGGTGCAGCATCATCGTCACGGCCACCGGCTCTCCGCGCAGGCTCGCGACCCACAACCGGCACGCCGGGCCGAGGTGGCGGACGACCGCGGCGAACTTGCGCGGCGGGTTCCTGCGCCTCGCCTGCCACCTCGCCCTGACCAGCGGCACCCCGTCGCGCCGCGCCCAGCGGTCGACCGCCTGCCGGTAGAACCGCTCGAACAGCGGCAGGAACCGGCCGGTGTCGTCCACCTCGACGTCCAGTCCCGCGCGTTCCGCCCGGCGGACGTCGTTGCGCCGGGCCGAGGTGTAGCGGTGCTTCCACACGTGCCCGAAGCCGCCGGACAGTTCCAGGACCTGCGTCATGCGGGGGTTCGCGACGGCGGCCGGCGGCAGCACCGCGCGCCAGACCGCGTCGTCACGGGGGTCCGGGCGCAGGTAGGTGGACCGCACCGGCTGCGCCATCAGGTCGCGGACGACCACGTCGGCCTTGTCCTCGCACAGTTCGCCGTAGGAGAGCGCACCGCCGATCCCCCAGCCGAGCGGCCAGGACGACTGCTCCGCCATCGCCGCGGGACGCAGCCTCCCCCGCACCAGCGGCACGACCAGGCTGGTGCCGTCGTCCCACCGGTAGAGGCGGCTCACGTCCCTGCCCCGCCAGGCGCCGCAGACCGCGTCGCGCCACTGCGGGGTCTGCGACACCGGCGTTCCGGCGACATCGTGGTCCACAATGGACTGCCAGACGTCACGCGGCGCCGGACTCACGATCTCCGGCGCGGTCACGACAGCACCCCGCGAAGGCGTGCGACGTCCGCCGGCGCGGCACCCGCGGCGACCAGCGCGGCCTCCGCGCCGCCGTAGGTCCGCCGCATCCAGCTCAGCCACTCGATCGCGGTCTTGGGGCTGGTGCGCATCCGGCCCAGGTAGTCCTCGCGGCTGTGCCCGCGCCGGATCCACTTGTCCTGGAACCGGTCCACGTTCGCGGCGAGATCGGCGGCACCGGCCGCGTAGTCGGCCGCGATGTCCTCTTCGGACGCGTCCGCGAGCGCGAGCGCGAGCATCACCGCGACCCCGGTCCTGTCCTTGCCGAAGTGGCAGGTGAGCAGGAACGGCTCGGCCGCCACCTCCGCGAGCCCCGCGACCAGCGCGGCCCACCGGCCGGGCGCCGAGGACGTGAGGATCGCCCGCAGGTACTCGACACGGTCGCCGACACCGGGCCTGCGCGCGGAAACCGACTCACGCGGATACCCGTCCAGCGGCAGGGAAAGCCACCTCACCCCGGCGCCGACCAACGCGAGCGGCGGGCCGTAGCGGTCGATCTCGGCGGGAGAACGCAGGTCGACCACCGTGCGCAAACCCAGCTCCGCCACCAGGTTCTCGGACTGGGCGGCGGTGAACGCCGTGCTGTCACCGGAGCGCAGCAGCCGTCCCCCCGGTACTCCCCCGGCGGCGACGACGCGGAAGTTCACCCCGCCCACCTCCGTCACGCCGGTCACCTCGGGCCTCCCGGCAGACCGGCGGCACGGGTCACCTCGGCCCAGAACGCCGGGAAGTCGGCGTTCACGTCCGGCCCGTACCGCACCCGCACGACCGGCAGGCCGCGCAGTTCGGCCAGCACCCAGGCTCTGGTGTCGCTTTGCGCCTTCGTGGGCGGAAGCAGGCCGAGGTAGTCGGTGAGGTCGCGCAGGGCGTCGTTGGTGATCTCGTGCTCGCCGCACCACTCGTCGCCGGTGGCGTCCTCGATCCGCCAGCCCTTCTGCCGGAAGTCCGCCGCCGGCAGGATCACAGCAGCCGGTTGGACCCCGGTCACCGCGTTGATCCCCGCGTACTCCACGAACTCGTCCATGTCCACGTGGATGCGCCGCCGGTCGCCGAGCGCCCACGACGTCACCTGGCCGGAGAGGGGGATCTCCGGCTGGCCCGGCCGGCGCAGTGGCGCGGCCGCGAACCTCGGACCGCTGGGATGCTCCGCGAGCACCGCGACGCTGATCGCGACCCTCTTCGGCCATCCCGAGGTGACCAGACCGCCCGCATCGCCGGTCCAGGTCGCCACTGTGTCGTCACTGACGAAGTCGTTGCCCGCCAAGGTGCTCGCGAGGAACGAGAGGGTGGACTTCCCGCTGTTCTTGCGGCCCATCAGCAGCACGGCACGGCCGTCGACCGAGACCGACGAACCGTGGTGCATGGGCACCCCGGCACCGACGAGCTGCGCCCCGACCACGAAGCGCAGGAAGCGGACGACCGCGCGCAACGTCGGAGCGCCGAGCCCGCCGTCGATGGTCAGGTGGATGTCGCCGCTGCCCGGCCGGGTCGAGACCAGCATCGGTTCCGAGTCCGGCTCGCTGTCGCGGACCAGCACGGTGCGGTCCGGGTCCTTCTCCAGCACGACGAACCGGGGTCCGTCGCCGTGGATCCACATCTGGGGCAGCCTCGCCAGCGAGTCCTTGGCGGGCAGCCCCAGCCCCGGCTGCCGGGTGACGTGGACGCGCACCTGTGCGTCCAGCGACGTGTCGTGGACCGTCACGTTGGGGCTGAGGGCGCTCGTGGCCATCAGCTGGATCTCCGGCAGGTCGGTGTGGACGTCGATCCGTGCCGTCAGGCAGGACAACGCGAACACCGACCTCGTGGACGGCGGTGCGGACATGGTTCTTCCCCTCATCGTTTCGGTGGTCGCGCGACGCAGTCGCAGGGCACCAGGCCTGGTCCGGCAGTGGCGCCCGGCCGCGGCGACGCGCTGATCGCGGACGTCAGCTCGGCCAGCACCCGCTCGGCCCGCGCCGGGGTCCGGCACACCACCACGCGCCCGGCCGCCGCGCTCAGGACGGGCCGCATCGAGGCCAGGTCCTTCCGGCGGAACGCGAGCACCTTGCCCAGCAACGCCTTCAGGTCGCGCACGTACGGGTCGGCGGTGGCACGCAGGCGCCGCGGCAGGTACTCCTCCGCGCTTCCCCGCCGCAGGCGCACGCTGCGGCGCAGCGTGCGCCACGCGCACAGCAGCGGGTGGTAGTCGAGCAGCACCACCAGGTCCGCCCGTTCCAGCCGGAAGCCCGCCGTCGGCGCGTAGTTGCCGTCGATGATCCACTCGGGCTGTGCCGCGAGCCGCTGGACGAGTGCTCGCCACCGCGGCTCCGGCGTCCGGCGCCAGCCGGGCCACCAGTACAGGTCGTCGAGGTGGAAGAGCGGCGGGCCCGCGGCGGCGAGCCGGTGGCAGAACGCCGACTTGCCGCTGCCGGGGCTGCCCAGGACCGCGATGCGGCGGGGTACCGGGACGTCAGCGGGGATGGCCATCGTCGTCCACCTCGGCGAGGGTCGCCGCGACCAGACTCATGGTCGCGGCGTCGGTCATCGACACTCGCAGGCATCCGGTGAGACCGGGTAGCCCGTCCAGGGCGCGGATCCGGAAACCCCTGGCACGCAGGAACTCCGTGACCCGCGCCGGTGCGTCGGGCGAGCCCGTCGCCAGGGTGACGAAGTTGCCGCCGGGCCGTAGCGCGGTCCAGGCCGGATGAGTGCGCAGGACGCGGGCGGCGAACTCGTCCCTGATCGCCGCCACGTCGCGCCAGACGCGGGCGAACTCGTCCGCCCGGTCCAGCAGTCCGCGCAGCAGTCCGATGGCGGGCCCGGACACGGGTCCGGCGGGGTGGAAGGCACCGAGCTGCGCCGCGATCGACTCGTGCGCGAACACGGCGGCGATGCGCGCCCCCGCCAGCGCGAAGGACTTCGAGTAGGACCGGACGACGACGAGCCGGCGGAACCTGCCCAGCAGATCGACGTGGGTCGTCGAGGTGTAGGCGCCGTAGCACTCGTCGACCACGAGGAGATGGCCGTGGGCCTCCGCCGCCTCGGCCAGTTCCACGATCTCGTGCCGGGACAACAGCAGACCGCTGGGGCTGGCCGGGTTGGTCACCGCGACGACGCGAGGAGGGCTCGACCGCATCGCCGCGAGCAACGGCGCGCAGTCCAGCGCATGCCGCGGCCCGGTGAGCTGAGGAACGGCGGCCACCGGCACACCGCGCAGCGTCGCGTAGTACCGCCACGCCTCGAACGACGGCTCCGGCAGGATCAGTCCGCCCGCCGCCACGGCGAACGCGTCCACCAGCAGGCCGATCGCGAGATCCGATCCCGCGGTCAGCACGAGTTCCGGCTCGTCGACGCCGTGGTAGGCCGCGAGCGCCGCGAGCAGGTCCCGCTGCTGCGGGTAGCTCCGCACGAGCCCGGTCCGCAGGTCCCGCACCGCGTCGCGCACCAGGCCGTCCGCGACGGGGTGCTGGAGCTCGCAGCTCTTCAGGTTGACCAGGCCCGGCGTGTCCGGTCGCGGCGGACGGCGCAGGCCGCGCGCTCCCGGTACGACGGGGAAGGACGTCGCGGCGAGCCGGCCGGTCATCGCTGTGCCACCTCCCGCTTGCGCGGAACGTTCTCGTGCACCGCGGTCAGCCGGTCCTCGCGGCCGAAGAGGAACGAGTACAGCTCGGCCCTCTCCGCGGGATCCCCGGCCGCGGCGATGAGCTGACGGTTGTACCGGCTGATCTCGAGCGGGGTCATCGCCGGGTGCAGGTCGTGGAACGGCGCGTACATCGTCGGACGCACGCGGGCGCCGACCTCACGGGCGACCTCCACCGTGCGGCGGATGCCTTCCGGCGTGGTGCCGGGCAACCCGACGATGACGAACGCGTTGAGCTCGATCCCCGCCGCCACGCACCACTCGGACAGCTCCCGGAAGCGTTCCTCCTCGGTGCGCTTGACGCGCGGCAGGCTGCCGTGACCGTCGGACTCCAGCGTCTCCAGGCCCACCGAGATGCGCACGCACCCGGACTCCCCCATCAACCTGACGAGGTCGGCGCTGAGGTGGCGGACGGTCGTGGCGCACTTCCACTTCGGCGAGACCGGGCCCGCGATGAACCGCCTGCACAGTTCCTCGGTCCACTTCCGGTCGAGCGTGAACGTGGGCGCGTAGAACGCGACGTACTCGAACGGCGCGACGGCGAAGCTGCGGCCGATGTACTCGACGACCTGGTCCACGGACAGCCGGCGTTCACGAAGGCCGAAGATCTGCGGGACCTCGCAGAACGAGCAGCCGATCGGGCAACCCCGTGCCGCGGTGACGACCAGTTCGCGCCGGAAGGGGATGCCGCAGAACTTGTGGTCGTCGCGCGCGTAGAGCCGGTCGTAGGCCTCGTAGGGGATCTCGCTGATGTCGGGCAGCGCCCAGTCGTCGGGCTGCAGCGCGTCCCCGGCGACCGTCGGCACCTGCCACTCTTCGCCGGTCCTGACCGCGGTGCCGGGCAGCGCTCCGGTGGGCCCGCCGGCGGCGACCGCGCGCACGAAGTGGGCGACGCCAGCCTCGTAGTCGCCGGACCGCACGATGGCATCCAGGTCGTAGTTGGCGAAGTAGCCCGGGTTCATGCTGCTCAACCTGCCGAAGGTGATCAGCTTCGCGGCGGGCGCCAGCTCGCGGGCGTACATCACGAAGCGGTCCAGCCCGTCGACGGCGTCGAAGTCGTTCATCACCGCGATCACGTCGTAGCGGCCCTGGTACAGCAGGTCGCCGACGGCCTTCCAGTTCATGTTGAGCACGCCCGCCTCGCACGTGTCGACGTGCTCGACCTCCGGCATCCGGCGCAGATAGCCGGCCACGCCGAACAACGGCGTGTGGTGGCCTGCGTTGAAATAGCTGGGCACGTGCGGCGGCCACACGACGAGAACCCTGAGCATGCCCACTCCTTCGCTCACTCCTACCGAGGTTTCGCCGTCATCGTCGGCCGTTCCGGCGCGCCGATGGGCCGCGGTTTCTCACCACGGAATGATTCGGCGCCCGGTTTCGCGGTGCGGAATGCGGCGCGACAGAGGCCGGCACGGGCTCGTACGGTCGAGGCGAACCCGGCGGAGTCCACTTCGGACGGAGTGAAGCGCGATGCCACCCATTCCTGACCGGCGTCCATCGGAGGCCCAGGAAGACCACTGCGCAGTGATACCCCGGTCATGGACTTCGCCGGTTTCCCAGCCATAAGGAGAACCCGATGCATTCCGCAGTGCTCAAGGCCGTGCCAGAGGACTTCGTCGTGAGCGAAGCCGCACTGCCCTGTCCCGGCTCCGGTGACGGGGGCAGGTACGAGTACCTCCGGCTGCGCAAGCGGGGGTTCACCACCTTCGAGGCGATCGAACGCGTGGCCGCCGGGTTCGGCGTGCCACGATCGGCGATCTCCGCGGCGGGACTCAAGGACGAGGACGGAGTCACCGAGCAGACGATCTCCCTCGACGGCACCACGACCCCGCAGGCGCTCGCGGCGTTCAACGAGTCCACACAGGACGGATCGCGATGGGTCACGGTGTCCCCGGCCGGCCGCGGTGACCGCGCCGTCGAGATCGGCGAGCTGGTGGGCAACGTGTTCGCGCTGACCCTGCGCGACCTCGGCGAGGATCTCGTGACCAGGCTGCGCGACGAGCGCACGATCGACCTGTTCTTCGTGAACTACTACGACACCCAACGCTTCGGCGTCCCCGGCGGACCGAAGCAGACGCACCTGATCGGCGGCGCGCTGCTCGCGGGCGACCACGACACCGCGTTGGAGCTGGTCCGTGCGTCCGGCTCGGCGGAGGGCGAGAAGGCGTTGAGGCACGAGGGCGACGGTGAGTCGTTCTTCGCCGGACTCGACCAGCGGATCGTGTCCTTCTACCTGTGCTCGCACTCCTCGTTCACCTGGAACAACCGTGTGGCGGAGCTGGTCGCCACGACCGCAGGTGACCAGGCCGTGCCGACGACCAAGGAAGGCATCGACTTCCTGCTCCCTACGAGCCCCGGCGCGGTCCTAGCGCTGGCCGGCGAGCAGCGGTCGGCCTGCTACGACAAGTACCGCTGGACCGGCGAAGCGATGCGGCACACGGTGTCCCGCCGCCGCACGGTCGTCCAAACGGAGGTGACGGTCACCTCGGCGGCGCGGGACGAGCTGTTCCCCGGCCGGTGGCGGGCCGGGCTATCGTTCTTCCTGCCGTCCGGCTGTTACGCGACGAACGCGGTCGCCCAACTGCTCCTGCAGGTGACGTGATGCACTGGGACGTCACGGGGGACCTCCTCGGCGAGTGCGGGCCGATTCGGCTCGGTGGCTTCAAGCACCTGCTCGCCCCGGTGCTGGCGGCCGCGGCGATGTCCGACCGGCCGTGGTCGGTCACCAACGTGCCCGACATCAGGGACTCCCACATGCTCGCGGCGATGTTGCGCGACGCGGGCGCGGAGGTCGTCCTGGACACCACGACCCGGTCGATGACGGTCGACGCGCGATCGCTGACGCGGCATCGGATCGACTCCAGGTGGTCCACCCAGGTCCACGGCGGCACCTACCTGCTGCCCGCGCTGCTCGCGGCGACCGGGCGTGCCGAGTCGGGGGCGCACGGCGGCTGCCAGATCGGCGGCGGCAGCGGCAAGCGTCCGATCGCCCACCTGGCCGAGGTGATGAGCCGCTTCGGTGCGGTGTGCGAAGTGGACGGTGACGCGGTCACGGCGACCGCGCCCGCCGGTGGGCTGCGCGGCACCGAGATCGACCTGGCCGACTTCGCGGAGGTCGAGCCGGTCAGCGGCACGCTGACCGGGCCGCACTACTCCGGCGCGAGCAAGACGGCGCTGTTGCTGGCCGCCGCGGCCAGGGGAACCACGGTGCTGCGCAACCCGTACCCGAAACCGGACACCGTCGAGCTGGCCAGGATTCTCGGCGCGCAGGTCGAGCGGGACCTGATCGTCGTGGAGGGCGCGGGCGGCCCGATCGGCGCCGCCGCGGCGCACCTCCCGTCCGACCTCATGGAACTCGTCACGTTCGTCGCGATCGCCGTGGCGGCCCGCCGGGCCGTGCGACTTCGACTGGACCGGCCGGAGCTGGTGCGCGAAGGGCTGGCACCGGAACTGGGCCACCTCGCGGAGATGGGGGTTCCACTGCGCTGGGACGGCGACCTGCTGGACGTCGAGGGCGCTCACGAGATCCGGCCCGCGCGGATCGTCGCCGCCTCACACCTCGCCTACAGCGACGCACAACCGCTGTTCGCCCTCATGCTCTCGCGAGCCACAGGACCGTCGGTGCTGACGGATGCCGTGTGGCACAACAGGTTCGGCTACGCCGACGGTCTCGGCAAACTGGGCGCCGACCTGACCGTGCGTGGCCACGCGCTCGAGGTGCGCCCGAGCACGCTGCGCCCGAGTGGAGAGGACCTCCGCGCCGGTGACCTGCGCGCGGTCGCGACCGTGGTCCTCGGCGCGCTGGTCGCCGGCGGGCGGCACCGCGTGCACGGTGTCGAGCACATCGGCCGCGGTTACGAAGGCCTGCCGGAGAAGCTGACGAGGTTGGGCGCGCACATCGAGACGTCCGAACGCATCGCCGCGTGACCACACATCCCGTTCGAGGAGGGACCATGACCCACACCACCGGAACACCCCTGATCGACTGGACCGCCGTGCGCGACGGCGTGCTCGCCGAAGAACCGTTCGGCTGGTGCCTGATCCGCGACACGTTCGACCCCGTCACGGCGGCGGCGATCGAGGAGCAGTTCCCGAGCGAGGGCTTCGTCGTGACCGAGCGGCCGAGCGGCACGCCCGGTGCGAAGGGCTACCGGACCCACAACCTGCCCCTGGTCACCGCGGGCAGGCTGGACGAACGGGCGGCGAGCCTGCTGACGCCGTTGTGGAGGGCGCTGCTGGACGACCTGCGGTCACCGGAGTACCGCGCCGCGGTGACCGCGCTGACCGGACGGGACGTGACCGGGTGCGAGCTCGAGATCCGGGCCGTCCGCTACCCGGCGGGAGCGTGGATCGACCCGCACACCGACCGGGCCGACAAGGTCGTCACGCAGACCTGGTACTTCAACAGCGACTGGTCGCAGGAGTACCGCGGCCAGCTCCTCGTCCTGGGTTCCGACGACGTGACGGACGTGTGGACCGAGGTGCTGCCCGGCGCGGGTGACTCGGTCGTGCTGTGCCCGTCGGAGAACTCGTGGCACGCGGTCGCCCCGGTGGCGGACTGCACACCCGTCGACCGCAGGGTGCTGCTGCTGCACTTCGTCAGGCCTGGGAACGCGGAGCCGTCACCGCGGTGAGCACCAGCGCCACCACCCCGGCTTCCGGCAGCGGGGTGCCGAACCGGCAGAGAACGGTCACCGCGAGCAACGTGAGCGCCTGGGGACCGTGCTGAAGCAGGCGGCGCAGTAACACCGTTCTCATCTGAACGGCGCCGTCGGCGGCGATGACTCCGGACAGCGTCTCGTGCCGGTGCAGGAGAAACGCGGTCAGGCCGGGGTCGGCCACCTCCGGTTCGGTGGCCGCGCGGACGATCCTGCGCACGGCACGGGACGCGTCGGCCCCGGCCGGGGAGAGAGGTGGCTCTGGGTGGGAGGGAACGATCAGCAGCAACGGCAGGAAGGCGGGAACGAACACGACACCCACGAACCCCGCCGCCGCCAGCCGCAGCACCCGGTCGGCCACCAGCCCGCCCGGCGTCCGGCGCGGCGCGGTCGCCAGGCAGGCGACGCACAGGACGAAGAGCGTGAGGGCGAGCACGCCACCGCCCGACAACGCCCAGAACGCGGCGAGACCGGTGGCCGCTCCCGCCGTCAGCCTCAGCACGTCCACGATCATCGCGGCCATTCGACCCGCACGTCCTCTCGTCGCCGCCATTCCTCCAGCACGGCCGCGAGAAGACCCTCGGGCTCGGCGGCCAGCAGCACTCGTCGCGTCCCCAGCTCGATCCGCGCGCTGACCCTGGCGGCGAGCACGCGGTCCCAGACGCACCGGCCGACATCGCATCCGCCGTGGAACTCCGCCGACAGCACCGTGTTCCACCCGTGGTCCAGTGCGGTGACCACGTCCTCAAGCCCGCACAGCTCGATGGTGATCGGCACGCGCCGCGCCACGTCGTCCGGCGCGCAGGCCGGCAGCACGTTCTCCGCGACGGTGGCGAATCCGAGCCGGGGCTGGTCACGCGGAACGACGAGCGCCCGCGGACCCGAGGTGCAGGACTGGGACGCCAACGCCGCCACGTCACGGATCTGGCGACGGGCGGCTACGGCGAGGGCGACGCCGGACAGGGGCGAGGTCGCGACCGCGAACGCCGACCTGGCGGCCAGTACGGCTGCGAGGAGGTTCCACGCCGACGAACCCGCCGACACCACGAGCACGGCGCAGCCGGCGGTGAGCAGCACCACCACTCCCCGCCGCCGTGCGTCGAAACGCGTTGCCGCCCACCAGCTCGCGGCGTCACGGGCCACCGGGATCGGCCAGGCCGCGACCACGCAGAGCACGAGCACGGCGACCGCGGCGACGGCTCCCGAGACCGTCAGCGTGACGAGCGCCAGCACCACCGCGCCCTCCGAGAACGCGACGGCCAGGACGGGCCAGGCGCTGCCGGGTTTCGGTTCCGAGCGGATGGCGACCCCGGCCGCGGCGTGCACGGCGTGCCGCAGCGGCCCGTCCGGCTCGATCCGCACTCCCCTGGCCGCGATCCGCCGCATCTCGGTCAGCAGCCGCCGCCGGGCGGTGCGGTTGACGCTCCTGCCCAGCAGCCGCGCGCGAGTGTCGCGCCACTCCGCCAGGACGGGACCGCAGATCAGTGCCAGCACACAGCAAACCCAGGCCTGGTGAACCGCGAACACGACCGCGGCCACCGGCGCGAGCGCCGCGGACAGCCCGGCCGCCACGACGGCGAACACCGTCATCTCGCCTCCCTCAGACGTGCGAGCGCGTCCTTGGCGGCGTGGCTGCGCGGGTCCCAGCGGAGCCGGAGCACCGGACGGGTGGCGGCGAGCAGAGCGAGCGCGTGCGCGGCCTCGTCTCGCTCGGCGGTCCAGCCCGCGTCCGCGGGCACCCGGTGCCGCAGCAGGAGAGCGGGAGCCTCCCGCGGTGAGACCCGCTCGACCACGGGCGGACCCGGTTCCCTGACCACGTGCACGAAGGTGTCGACCTCAGCCGCGTCGGCCGTGCCGACACCGATGAGGTCGCCGATCTCCCGCTGGGTGAGCACGACCTTGTCCACGCGCACAGCGTCCGGCCGGACGAGTCGGGCGGTCCTGACCCTGCCGGTGGCGCCCAGTGCGGCCACGGTGCCCCACCCGAACCGGGGCGCGATCGCCGCTCCGACCGCGGTACCACCCGGCAGCACCACGGTCCGGTCACCGGCGATCAGCTGTCCGCCGGACCTGGCGAACCACACCGCGAGGGTCGACTTGCCCGCGCCGCCGTCTCCGCAGAACACCGTTGTGCCGGAAGGGTTCGTCGCTGCGGCGGCGTGCAGTGTCACGCCGCCGGCGCGCACCAGCTCGTCGACGATCAGCGCGCGGAGGAGGATCTCGGGGAGTCGTGGCGTCCGCCGTCCTCCCGCCGTGACGACCGACCAGCGATCGTGGGCGTGCCGGACGAACGCGTGTGCGGGCAGGTCCCCGCTCTGTTCGGTGACCCAGGCACGGCCACCGTCGACATCGCGGTACCAGGTGTCCCGGATGCGCACCGGCCCGCGCTCGGAGGGCCGCGCGGCCAGGAAACCGAGCTGCTCGTCGTCACGGACCGACCGGACACCGGCGAATCGCCGGAGCAGGGACGATGAGAGCGTGCTCACGTGCAGATGCGCGTCGACCCACGCGAGCTCGGTCTCGTCCGGGCTGTCGAACCGGAAGCTCAACGGTCCCCACGCCGCCGTGACGGACATCAGCTCGCCCATTCGAGGTCGGCGGTCTCGCTGAGCGAGCGGCCGAGCGAACCGGCGGAGGCGAGGAGCACGGGGGCGACCCGGCCGACCTCGCACCCCGGTGCGGTACCGGCGACGGCGAGAGCGGCGACCGCGCCCGCGCCGGGGATCAGCACGGGACACGCGACGGCCAGCACCCGGCCGGGCACCTGTCCGTGTTCGACGGCTGCGTAGCCCAGAGACCTGATCGTCCTGATGCGACGGATCCAATCGGCGTCGCGCTGCGCGGTCACGCCAGCCGTACTTGCCGGGTGGTCGAACGCGGAGACCGCGGACATCGCGGCGTGGGCAGCGATCCGTTCCCGGCTCCGCTCCTCCCCCGGCGCCGCATCGCCCGCGCCCTGCTCACCGAACCGGTCGAGTTGCACCACCCCTCTGCCCTCGCGGATGAACAGGTGGGCGGACCCACCGGTGAGCCCGCTCGTCCTGACCAGCAGCGGTACCGCGGCGTCGCGCAGCACGCGGTGCCGGACGACCCGGGAACCGAGCACCGAGCACCGGGCACCGAGCCGCAGGTCGCGGCCACTGCGCTCCAGCAGGCCCCACTGCACCAGTTCAGCGACCAGCCGGTGCGCCGTCGGTTTGGAAAGACCGGCGCGCTGGGAAAGCTCGGTCAGGGTGAGAGTGGCGTCCGCCGGACCGAAAACGCAGAGAATCGCGAGCGCCCGCGAGAGCATCGATCGCTTGGGGCCACTGTCGAATCGGCCCCCCACCGCGGCAATGGACGCGTCCTGAGTGAACATCACGCCACCTCTCTTCTCACGGGAACATCCGACGTCGCGGTCACGACCCGAACGGGAAGCAGCCGGGCAAACGAACCCGCACATTCGTGCAATTGCGCCAGCGACCGAAGCCGGTGACCGGTTGCGAGACTCGATCGACCCGCTTTCCGTGGTCGCCATCACCTTCAATCGTGTCGGCACCCGTTCCCTCTCCAGTACCTTCCCGATCCCGAAAGACGACCCGCGTGATCACGCGGAAGCGTCGACTCAACCCTTTCCACCCGAAAGGCCAGGACAACGACGCGAACTACCCTGAAAGGCGCATGCCGGCGCCAGCATTCGCACGCGGAGAACACGCATGCGCACCTCGCCGTCAATCGCCGACCCAAGGGCGGAAACGTGAATTTTCGCCCTATTGGTTTCACGAAATGGCGATTGCCACTCGGGATTTCGTCGCTGGCCGAACATGCCGGGAATGGCCTGTTTGAACCTGCTGTGGCGGGAATGTCCGATGTGCTTGCTACACGAAGGGGTTCAAGTCCCGTGTCCCTCACACCGACTCGGCAATCGCAAGATCTCCGCCTGGGTGGCGATCATCGCGGCGGTACAAGTGGCTGTAGCTCAAAGCGTGCTGCACGGCTGGACTGGCCTGCCCCCTGGGAAACAGCCGCAGTCAACGTCCTGAACCGGGACCGTCCCAGATCTGCGATCGGGATGACTACCGCCGATGGTGCCGACCGCCACCGTTGATACCCCTTTCGGACTAGGCCCTCGACACCGGATTCCGGTGAAAGCAGGCAATCACGATCAACGGGTCGTCGGCTCGCGGCGCTTGGTGTACGGCTTGTCCGGTACGAGGGAATGGCGGAGGGTCGTGATGGCGAGTTCTGGGCGTTTCACCTGGAATGTTGTGCGGTTCTCGGTTTTCACAGCGATCGGCGCGCTTTGTCTGGTCATGGGGATCGGGTTGATCCGGGTCCTGGCGACCAACGCGTCGCACGCGCGGGCGACTGTCGAGGTCGTGGGCCAGGTGGTCGACGGGTACCGGCCTCCCGACGAGGAGGCCCTGGTCGTGTGGAACGACCAGGAGGGGCACGAGCAGACGACGTGGTTCGAGCTGGACGAGCCCGAGCAGTGGGCGCCGGGACGTCCGTTCCGCCTCCGGTACGACCCCGACGAGGGCAACCCGGCGGAGAGAGGGCCGTACCTGCCGGCGTTGGACCGGGAGGCGGTGGTGTCGGCGGAAGCCGGCGCTCACAACGCCGACGAGGCCGCGGGGTGGGACTTCTGGTGGCCTACCGCGGTGATCGGCGCGCTGGTGTTCCTGGTGCTGCTCGCCTGGACCGTGCGCGGCCGGCTCAACCGCTCGGCCGCAGCCGGGCGTTCCGAGCCGATGCGAGTGGTGGTAGCCCGGGGTCACAGCGACAACCTGGGCGCCAACAGGAGCATGGCACTGCTGCTCGCGCCCCCCGAGGCCCTGCTGGAGCCGGAGGCGCTGGCTGCGCTGCCGGCTTTGCCCCGTGTGGTTCCGGGAGCGCGATGGCAGCGCGTTTACTGGCACCCCGCGCTCGAGCGTCTCACCCCAGGCCAGGAGGTGACGGCGCGACTGAAGGACGGGTTCGGCGCGCGTGCCGTGATAGAGCTCGAGCCGGACGTCCGCGTCTGGCCCGCGGGAGGGCTCCGTGCCAAGTCGCGCTGGGGCATCGTCTACACGATGCGGCACGCCCGTTCGCGTCCCCGCTGGGCCGAGTCGCCGCGCCCACCGCTGGTGGTGTGGCTCGTACCGATTCCGGCAGGCGTGTTCGGCGCCGCGCGCGGACACTTCCTCGCCGACGCCCCACTGGTCGTCCTGGGGCTGCTCATCATCACCACGTTCTTGTGGGCCTGGTACACCCCCGCTCCGGCGGAGGACTGATCGACGCTACGAGGTTCAGCCGGCTAGCGGGAGCGCAGGCCGTTGACGAGCACCCGCACGAGGTGGCGAGCGTCGTAGCGCAACCCGTCGCCGGCCTTCGCTCCGGCACAGATGCTGCCCACCGCGCGCATCAGCTCGTAGGCGTCCTGTCCCGCAACGATCTCGCCGGCTTTCGTGGCCTCGGCCAGCAGCCGCGTGCACACGGGTACGAGGTGTTCGAGGAAGTAGTCGTGCAACGGGTCGTAACACGGCTCACTCGACTGCAGCACGGACGCCAGGCCCTGTTTGGTGATCACGAAGTCCACGAACTGGTCGATCCACTTCGTCAGCGCCTGATGAGGATCCGGTTCGCTCGCGAGCAGCGCGGGTCCGGCGGCGCGCAGCGAGTCCACCTGAGACCGGTAGACGGCCAGGATCAGATCGGCCCGCGTCGGGTAGTGGCGGTAGATCGTGGCGGTGCCCACCCCGGCACGGGCGGCGATCTCGCGGATCGGGGCTTCGACCCCGGAGGAGACGAACACCGCGGCCGCTGCTTCGAGCACGCTCCCGGCGTTGCGCAGCGCGTCGGCTCGCCTCGGAGTCCGCGTCGCCGCACAGGGAGAGTCGCTCATCGCCTCATCCTATCGACCGGCTCCCACCGTCGAAGACAGGTCGAGCAGCATCTTGGACAGCTCGTCCGGAACCGTGATCATGCAGTCGTGACCCGACACCAGCTCGCGCACATCCGCGGGCTCGCCGTTCGGTTGCACGGCAGGCACGGGGCGGGGTTCGACGCCTTCCGGCTTCGGCGTGCAGTGGATGTGGGTGCGCGGGATCGCGGCCAGAGCCGGGTTGTCCATCGTGACCGTTTCGGTCAGGCATCGCGTCGTCTGGTCGGACACCATGGTGCGCAGCCAAGCGATGTCCGCGGGTTCGGTCAGGCCGAACAGACCGAAGGGCTCCTGCGGCGGGGGCACCCTCCAGCCGTCGCCGAGCATGCCGCGGGCGGCCGGCAAGGCGTCGAGCGCGCTCTCGCCGTGCTCGGGGACCATCGCGTCGAGGTAGACGAGGCGGGCGATCCGCTCCGGCACCTCGTTCGCCACGCCGGAGATCACCATGCCCGCGTAGCTGTGCCCGACCAGCACCACCTCGCGCAGGTCCTCCTCGACCAGCAACCGCACGACGTCGTCGGTGTGCGTGCCCAGGCCGGTACTGGGGCTCAACAGATGCCTGGTCTCGCCGTACCCGGTCAGCGTCGGCGTGAACACCGCACTCCCGTTCGCCGCCAGCCGCGGTACCACCTTCGACCAGCACTGACCGCTGTGCCATGCACCGTGCACCAGCACGTACGTCACCGGCATGATCTCTCCTCGCACTAAGTGGGACGTTGTCCCGGCAAGAATACGGGACAACGTCCCACTTAGTCGAGGCAGCGGTGGTCACACGTGTTTCAAGAACAAGCAGGACGACTGCGAGAAGGTCGTCCTCAAGCCCTGAGGCACCAGACGAGTCCTGCCACCGAGGCGAGCAGGCACGGTGGCCGGCCCCGGCGTCACTCGCGCAGCATGTCCAGCACCGCCAGTGACCGCTTCACCGCGGTGTTCCCACTGACCTGGCAGGGTTTCGACCCCGTCCGGCTCGCGTGTCGCTCGGCCCGCACGAGCGCTCTCAAGCCCGCGGTGCCGAGGAACGTGGCTTCGCACAGGTCCACGATGATCGTCCCCAGTGCCATGCGGTTCGATCGCGTGGACCAGAAGGTCCACAGTGGATGTATCGATCTCCCCGCTCAAACGGATCACACGGACTTCGGTCGTACTCGCGACGCGAACCACCATGCTCACCTCCACCAGATCTTCGAGGTGAGGTAGTCGTGCACGGCCGACGCGAGCACCACCACGACCAACGCCAGGTACAGCGTGGAGATCCCCAGCACCAAAGTGAGCACCGTGGTGAGGTTGTACAGCCGTGCCGCCCGCGCCGACGTCGTCGCCTTCGAACGCGCGGTCGTCGCGTTGCCCGAGGTGGTCTCCTCCGACAGCGCCTTTTCAGTGGTGCACGACAACTTCGGCAGTCGCGACCCCTGACCGTGTGGGGTGCCAAAACTAGACCTGATGGTCTGACCTGTGCCCCAGGCTGCCACGGGTTCGTACTCGTTGATCAAGCCGCCAAGCACTCGCCGACGACGTACGGATCTACAGCCTGGGTCGGCGATCGGGTCGTGGCGGAGAGTGGTGCAGCGCTTGGTGCGGTCGCCGCTGGTTGTAGTGGGAGACGTACCGGTTCACCACTGACTCCAGGTGCCACTCGTAAATGAGCAGCAGCCGACGTCAAGAAGGCAAAGTTCGCGTCCGAGCTAGTTTGCGGTCCGCCACACGTTCTGCCTGAAGTTGGCGCGTTCTCAACAGCCGCGTTGGTTCCATGCCAACGGCCTGTAGCCCCTGTACGCAGCCTCAAGGTCAGGGCAAGCATGCCGCGACCTTGCGGCCACCCATGTGCCACGCCGTGGTCAGGCGGCCTCCAGGACGAAGAACATGAAGCTCAGGAAGGCCCCGGAGGGGAACCTCGCCATCTCGTCGGGAAAGAGTTCGTGGGCTTCCGGCGCCGGAGGCGGCTCGCTGATGACGGCGGTGCGGAAGCCTGCTGCGGTGAAGGCATCGGTCATCGCGTGCAGCGGCCGGTGCCAGTAGGTGAGCACGGCCATCTGGCCGTTGAAGTCGTACTCGTCGGACCACTTGGTGGTCGCGAAGTAGTCAGTCTCGCGATGCACCATCTTGAGGAGGATGGGGTGGTTGACGACCACGATCAGCCGGCCACCGGGCTTCAGCACCCGCCGCAGCTCAGCCAGAGGTGCGGTCCAGTCCTCCAGGTAGTGCAGCACCAAAGCGGCGACGGCGTCGTCGAACGCGCCGTCGGGGTACGGCAGCGGGCCCGTTATGTCGGCGACCCGCAGGTCCACGTCGTCGCCGAGCCGCTGCCGGGCCAGCTCCACCATCTTGGCGCTGCGGTCGAAGCCGCTCACGACGGCGCCCCGATCACATAGCTCCGCGGACACAGGACCAGCACCGCAGCCGGCGTCGAGAATTCGTCGACCGGCCACGTCGCCGGCCAGGTCCACGATCGCGGGCCGGACGTAGTAGGCGTTGAGGAGGCTGGTCTCGTTCTCGGCCGTGTACGCCTCGGCGAAGCCGTCGTAGTCGTTCTCCACGGCCACATCGGCGATGACGGCGGAGCTCTCGGGAATGGCAGGCATATTTCCCATACTGCCCAGTGATCAATCAGGGCGCCAGGAGATCATCTCCCTCGCCAATCGCCCGCTTGGGCAGCGCGCTCCCGTCAGCCCAGGTCAACGCCGATTGCACTGGATGCTCTGTGGATTGTCCAGGAGCCGTGTTGGTGTGCTGGAAACCTGCCGGGACAATGCCGCGGTGCCGAACTTCGATCTTGTCCCCGGAGGCGCTCCACCGACGCTGAATTCGGAGTTCGAGGTCGCGTTTGCGACCCACCTAGTACTCGCCGCCGACGCACGGACCTACAGCGTGGCTCTGCGATTGGATGATCGGTCGCGGTGGGGTGTGGTGTCGCGCTCGGTGTGGTCGTCGGTGGTTCTAGTGGGACACATAGCGGTTCAGCACAGACGTGTGGTGACGCTCGTTGATGATGAGCAGCCGGTCAGTGAGCTCGCGTCTGATCGGCGCCGGCCGTGACATTCCGGGCCACCTCCGCGAAAGACGGGCGTGGACCCCACCGACGAGGCCCTGTTCCGACTCAACAGGGCACATCTCACCAGCCAGACGGAGGATCTCGTCCGGATCGTCGTGGTCGCGCATCGGCAGACGTTCGATCTGGTTTCGGCGAAACGAACAGATCGCCGGTCGCGCGGCGGCCGTTTCAGTTCCGCGCGGCTCCGCGGTTCCTGCGGTAGCTGGAGAAGAGCGCGACACCGCTGGCGAGGGCGATCAGCCCGAACGCGGCGCTGATGAAGAGGCTCAGGCCGAACGCCTGAGCGGTCACGTTGGCGGCGAGGCTGCCGACCAGGAGCATCACCAGAAGGGCGCGGTTGCGGACGGGCGAGGAGTTCGTTTCCGTGTTCATGGCAATGAAACTAGGTGTGTTCGCCGGCTCCGCCGATACCGCAGACTGCCGAGGTCAGGTGGAGCAGGCTCCACCCCGGTCCTGCGCCTCCAGCAGCTCGTCGCCGTGCTCGGCGATCCACCGGCCCAGCTCGCGCAGCGGGCCTTCGACGAGGCTCTCCCCCAGTGCGCTCAGCCGGTACTCGACGCGGGGCGGCGCGGCCGGGTGGCTGCGGCGCTCGACCAGGCCGTGGGCGAGCAGCCGCCGCAGGGTCTCGGTCAGCACCTTGTCGCTGAGGCCGCCCACCGCGTCGAGCAGCTCGGAACGGCGCCGTGGTCCGGCGCGCAGGCCGGCGAGCACGACCGGGTCCCAGGTGTGGGACAACAGTTCTGTGGCCGCGCGCAGCCGGCAGTCCACGAGCAGCTCGTCGTTCACGGTGCCATTCTCGCGGGTTCGTTCCCTACCGATCGGTGTGCGTCGGCTTCCTAACGTTGGACCTCATGCGAATCGGAATCCTGGGCACCGGCACGATGGCCGTGGCGTTGGGCACCGCGTGGTGTCGTGCTGGGCACGAAGTGCTGGTGGGCGGTCGTTCACCGGACAAGACGGCGGCCGCGGCCACGCGGATGGGAGCGACGCCGGCCGTCTCCCCGGCCGAGGCGGTCACCGGGCGGGACGCGGTGCTGCTCGCCGTGTCCTGGCAGGGACTGCCGGACGCCCTGCGCGCCGCCGGTGCGGCCGACGGAGCACTGGCCGGCACGCCGTTGATCGACCCCACCAACGCCGTCGCGCACGGCGTCGGCGAGCTGCTCGTCCCGGACGGCCGGTCGGCGGCCGAACACGTCGCCGACTGGGCGCCGGGCGCCCAGGTGGTCAAGGCGTTCCACCTGTTCGCCGCCGACCAGTGGGACGAGGGCCGCGAGCCGGTGACGGTGGTGCTGGCCGGTGACCACGAGGACGCGCTGCGGATCACCTCCGACCTGGTGCGCGACGTGGGCGCACGGCCGGCGGTGCTGGGAGGGCTGAGCCGCGCCCGGCAGCTCGAGGAGGTCGCCGGGTTCGTCATCGGGCTGGCGTTCTCCGGCGTCGACCCCGGCTCGGCGGTGCCGCGGTCGTCACCGGGACGCTGAGCACGGTCGGCCCTGAGGACCACTTCCCGCGACCGATGGCGCGCCCTCGCGGGCTGTGAGCGGCGTCTGGATCACCGCGGCGGCGCGGCGCAGCTCGGCCAGCACCGTCTGAACGGCCTTGCGCGCCGTCCGTTCCGGCCGGTGCAGCACGTCGATGTCGCGGTGGGCCTGGACTCCGCTCAACGGCCTGAGCACGACGTCCGGATGGGCACGGGCGGTCCAGCGCGGCATCAACCCGATGCCCGCGCCGGCGGCCACCGCTTCGGCACTCACCGTGAAGTCGTTGATGCGGTGGGCGATGTCGAGCCGGCGGCCGGCGACACTGGCGATCGCGTCGATGATCGCCATGAGGGGGAACCCGTCCTTGACGGTGATCCACGGTTGGTCCGCGACGTCCTGCGGCGACAGCCGTGGCTTCGCGGTCAGCGGGTGGCCGATCGGCAGGGCCACGTCGAGAGGCTCGTGCAGCAGTCTGATGGCGATCACCGAATCCGGCCATTGTGGACCGTGGTCGAAACGGTGGGCGAGCACGAGGTCGTAGTGACGGGTCAGGGCGGGGAAGCGGTCCTGGGCGACGTCCTCGTCGGCGAGAGCGAGGCGGGGGCCACCCGCGTCGGCGAGGCCGCGCAACAACAACGGCCAGAACGCCGAGGCCGCGCTGTGGAAGGCGGCCACGGACACCTCGCCGTCCGGCTCCTTCAAGAAGTCCGTTACGGCACGGCGTGCCCGCGCCAGCGCCGTCTGCACCTCGACGGACGCCGCGGCCAGGGCCTGCCCGGCGTCGGTCAGCACCACCCTGCGACCGGTCCGTTCGGTCAGCGGAACCGGGATCGAACGCTGAAGCAGGCGCAGTTGCTGGGAGATCGCCGACGGCGTCACGTGCAGGGCCTCGGCGACCGCGGTGACACTCCCCAGCTCCCCCAGTTCGCGCAGGATGCGCAGTTGCCGTTCGTCCACGTGCGACAGTGTAGGACGGCTACAACATCGTTTAAGACGTTGGTCATGGGCTTCAACGTGCAGTTGGTGGAGCGTTGGGGACATGCTCACGACCCGCCGCACCGACGTGGTGCTACTCCTGGTCGCACTCGTCTGGGGCTCCAGCTACCTGTCGGCCAAGACGGCCACCACAGCACTCCCGGTCCTGGCGGTGCTGTTCGCGCGCTACGCCATCTCAGCACTCGCGTGCGGCGCCCTGACCGGGTTTCTCCGCCGGCGGTGGACGCGCGACGAGGTCCGGCTCGGCGCGGTCCTCGGGGTCACCCAGGCGGTCGTCCTGCTGCTGGAGACCTACGGGGTGGCGCACACCAGCGCCGCCAACGCCGGACTGATCATCAGCTTGACCATCGTTCTCACGCCGCTGCTGGACCGCGGCGGCCGCCGCCTGCCCCCGGCGTTCTTCTTCGCGGCGGGTCTGTGCGTGCTGGCCGTCGGACTGCTGACCTCGACCACAGGCCTGCACGCGCCGCGGCTCGGAGACGCCCTGATGCTCGCCGCCGCGGTCGTGCGGGCGGGCCACGTCGTGCTCGTCGGCCGGCTCACCGCCGGACGTGCCGTGAACCCGCTGCACCTCACGACCGCCCAGACCGTCGTCGGCACCGCGCTGGTGTTGCCGCTCGCGATCACGCACCTGCCCGTGCTGGCCGCGGCCGGCACGACGACCTGGACCCAGTTGGTCTACCTCGCCCTGTTCTGCAGCGTCTTCGCCTTCCTGGCCCAGACCTGGGCGATCCAGGGCACCTCGGCCAGCAGGGCCAGCCTGCTGCTGGGCACCGAACCGATCTGGGCCGTCGCCGTCGGGATCAGCCTCGGCGGCGAGCACCTCACCGTGTGGGCGTCACTGGGCGCCGTGCTGATGGTCGCGGGAACCTACTGGGGGCAGGCCGTCGAACGCGCCCATCGCACCACGGGTGATCAGGAACGCACGACCTCCCGCTCCAGCCAGTCCTCCCGCGAGCGCTCCGCGGATTCCTCGAAGGACCGGGAGTCCACGTTGTCGGCTTGAAGCTCGCACCCGGGGATGCCCGCGGCACGCAGAGCGCGGTTGGTGAAGTGGCTGCCGCGGGCGTCGAAGAAGGCGAACCGAGCCGCGATCGTCCTCAGTGGATCATCGCCTACCTGAAGCCGGTTTCAGGTTGGGGCGCCCCGATTTTTGCGGCTGCGGGCTTTCCGTGGTGGACTTCGGTCATCACCGATCGGGGGGTCGGTGGGTGACGACCGGGGGGTCACAGGTGAAGATCGTTACCACGGGGTTCCGCCATGCCACGGCGACGGCGATCACCGCATTGTTGTTGCTGACGGGAGCTGTTCCAGCGGCTTCCGCGCCACCGCCGTCATCCGCAGACCAGCCGAACTCGGTGCCGCAGGCGCTACCGCCCGGCGCCCAGCCGCCGCAGGACACGGGCGGGCCGGACGTGCCGTACACACCCACCGACAAGGGCTGCGTCGAGTCCGACACCAAGAACGAACTGATCGAGTACATGCCGTGGGGCCAGGTCCACCTGAACCTCCAGCAGGCACACCGGTTCGCGACCGGCAAGGGCGTCAAGATCGCGATCATCGACACCGGTGTCGACCCGCGCAACCCTCGCTTCGGCGACCGGGTCGTGCCCAGCGGTGAGTACGTCAGCGGGAACAGGAACGGCGCGGACGACTGCGACGGCCACGGCACCGAGGTGGCCGGCGTCGCCGCGGCGGCCAGGACCGAGGGCGACTTCGTCGGCGCGGCACCGGAAGCGACGATCCTGGCGATCCGCCAGACCAGCGACCGCTTCGAGTTCAAGGGTGACGCCACCAGGGCCAAGCGGACGTCCGCGGGCAAGGTCTCGACGCTGGCGCAGGCCGTCGTGCGCGCCGCGGACCAGGGCGCCGGTGTCGTCAACATCTCCCTGACGAACTGCGGCGCCCCCAAGGACTTCAGCGCGGACGACCAAGCGCTGCAGGCCGCGATCCGGTACGCGGTCGACGTCAGGAACACCGTGATCGTGACGGCGGCCGGCAACCTCGACAGCAAGGCCGGCTGTCCGCTGCAGAACAACAACCTGGACCCGGCGATCGTCAACTCGGTCTCGTCGCCCGCGTGGTTCGCCGACGACGTGCTGTCGGTGGCGTCGATGGCGCGCTCCGGTGAGGTGTCGGGCTTCAGCGTCTGGGGCCCCTGGGTCAGCATCGCCGCACCCGGTGAGGAGATCATCTCCGTCGACCCCAAGGGCACCGGCCTGACCAACGCGAACGTGAAGGCCGACGGCGTGGGGAAGATCCAGGGGACGAGTTTCGCCGCCCCGTACGTCGCGGGTATCACCGCGCTGGTGCGCGAGCGGTTCCCAGACCTCAAGGCGCGCCAGGTGATGGACCGGCTCAAGGCCACCGCGCTGCACCCCGGCAACACCTCCGGCAGGGACCACCGGATCGGCTTCGGCATGGTGAACCCGGTGGCCGCCCTGACCGCGGTGCTGCCCTCCGAGTCCACGGGTTTCTCCAGTCCGCCGCCCAGGGACCTGGTCACGACCGTCACCGCGCCGGCGGACCGCGACTGGCCGCCGATCATCGCGGCCCTGAGCGGCATCAGCATCGGCTTCGGCCTGCTGATGCTGACGTTGCTCGTTCTCAACTCGATCAACCGCAGACGTCGTGCCGAACCCGGCGGCCAGGTCGCCCCACGCCGAACCTCAGCCACCCCGAAGACCCGCAGGGTGCCACCTTCGCCGAGGTGAATTTGCGCGGGGTCGAGGTCAGCGGCGTCCGGTCAGCGCGACGTGGAGACGTTGCAGGCCAAGGGCTTCCCCGTCGACGATGCGGGCCGGATCGACCACCAGGACGGTGTCGTGCTCGGGAACGTCGGTGTCGGTGCGAAGCTCCCGCGTGCCGCGGTGTCGGGCGACAATGGACAACCCGGCGGGTGCACCGACAAGATGTGCCGGTGGCCCTCGATGCCGAAGCACGGTCGATCGTCCTCCGCCGGTACTCGCAGCACGTCATCGAGTTCGCACTGCTGGTCGTCGCGGCCGTGCTGGGTCTCGTCCCCGGTTTCCTGCTGTCGCTCGGGCTCGTCAAGCTCGGCATGCCCGCTGAGCACTTCCCCTACGTCGCGGTGAGCTCCATCGCGATCGTGTCGTTGCTCGGGGTGCTGTGGATCGAGATCTGGTACCCGTACCGGCATGGCGGGTCGACGCCGGCGATGCGGTGGCTGGGCATCCGGATCACGACGCTGCGTGGCGGTGAGCCGTCGTTGCGGGACTACTTCGTGCGGTGGCTGTTGATGGTGGTGGACGGGCTCTTCATGGGCCTGGTCGGCGCGGTGCTGATCGCTGTGACGCCACGCCACCAGCGCCTCGGGGACATGGTCGCGGGGACCGTGGTGGTGCGGCGGCCGGCAGTCACCTGAGCAGGCCGGTGCGCCACGCCCAGATCGCGGTCTCGGTGCGGTTGCGCGCGCCGATCTTCTCCTGGACGTGCGCGAGGTGCGACTTCACCGTCGACAGCGAGATGTGCAGGCGGTCGGCGATCTCGGCGTTGGTCGCACCGCGGCCCACCGCCAGCACCACGTCCAGCTCGCGACCGGTCAGCGGGGTGTGCGGACGGTCGGTGCCGGTGCCGGCGGTGAAGTGCTGGAGCAGCCGGACCGTGACGGCGGGCGAGACCATCGCCTCGCCCCTGACCGCGGCGTGCACCGCCTCCACCAGCAGCCTCGGCCGGGCGTCCTTGACCAGGAACCCGCACGCTCCGGCGAGCAGCGCCGCGTAGACGTTCTCGTCCACGTCGTAGGTGGTGACCACGAGCACCCGCAACGGGTCCTCGACCCCTGGGCCCGCGAGCAACTCGGTGGCCCGCAGGCCGTCGAGCTTCGGCATCCGGATGTCCATCAACGTCACGTCCGGGCGGAGCTGCCGCGCCAGGCGCACCGCCGACTCCCCGTCCTCGGCCTCGCTGATCACCGTGATGCCCGGCTCGGCGTCCAGGATCAGCCGGAAGCCGGTGCGGACCAGGGTCTGGTCATCCGCGATCAGCACGCGGATCGTCATCAGATCCCCCTCGGCGGCGCGCCGGACTCGCGCGGCAGTCTCGCCGTGACCCGCCAGCCGTCCTCGCCGTGCGGGCCCGCGGTCACCGTTCCGCCCAACGCGGCCATCCGTTCCGTCATGCCGATGATGCCGTGCCCGCCTTCCGCCGGTTCGCCGCCCGGCACGCCGTCGTTGTCGATCTCCACCACGAGCTCGTCCCCGTCGGACCTGGCCGTGACGCGCACGTCCGCGGCCCTTGCATGCCGGCGCGCGTTGATGAGCGCTTCCAGCAGAACCCGGTGCAGCGCGACGGACACCTGCGCCGGGAGCAGCAGGCCGTCGAGGTCGCCGGCCACTCGCACGGATGCGTGCTCCCCTACCGCGGCCCGCACCACGTCCCCGAGCACGAGGCTCGGGGACGGCAGCGGTTCGTCGCTGCGCAGCACGCCGACGAGGCCGCGGGTCGCCGTCAACGCCTCGGCCGCCGCCTGTTCGATCTCGTCGTAGACGTCGAGCGGGTTCTGGTGCGGTGCCGCCGGGTTCTCGGCGAGTGCCTGCGCCGCACGGGTCCGCACGACGATCCCGGTGACGTGGTGGGTCACCAGGTCGTGCAGGTCGCGGGCGAGCTGGAGGCGGTCCTCGGTGCGGATCCGCTCCAGCTCGCGGCGGTGCCGGGCGTCGGCGTCGCGGAGGATCAGGCCCAGCGCGACCGCCGCGCCCCACGCCAGCGCGGCGGCCACGGGGAACAGCGCGGCCGGGAAGCCGAGTCCGTACCGGGCGATCGGCGCGAGCACGACGGCGGCGCAGGCGGCGACGGCGAGCACGGCCGCCCGGACGGGAGGCAGCCGGCGGCATCCCGCTCCCGCCAGCAGCAGCGCGGCCAGCACCTCCGTCACCGGTGGCTGCTCGGGAACCCGAGCGATGAGACCACCCGCGGCCGTGCCGAGCAGGGAGAGCGCGATGGCCGCACCGCCGAGCAGCTCGATCCGGTGTGGGAACCTGCGGCGCAGCACCGCGAGGACCGCCGCGGCCTCCCCCGCGTACGGCACCACCGTGGTGAGCAACGGCCCGAGCACTCCTCGCGGCGTGTCCCCGCCGGTCGCCAGCACCGCGTCCACCACGACCGCCACCACCAGGACGGTGACCTCCGCGACGAACACGCCGCGCCGTGCCGGAGCTCCCCCTGCGGCGATCATGCGGGCATTCTCCGCTATCGAGTGTGCTTCACGGCGTCGAAGTACTCGTTGGACGCGGGCAGGTAGCTCGCCACGACCGCGAGCGCGGCCACGAGCGCCCCGCCGTACGCGGGCAGCGTCGGCGATCCCTGGCCCACGAACAGGCTGCCCACCTGCACCACCGTGAACACGGTCAGCACGATCCTCGCCCAGTTGCGCCCGGCGCGGACCTTGAACGCGAGCCACAGCTGCACCAGTGCGATCACCAGTGCGACGCCCGCGAACGTCACCTGGGTGATGGTGGCCGCGCTCTGCAGCTGTTCCTCGGTCATCTGCGTGCCCGAGGCCCGCAGCGCGTCGACCAGGTCGTCGTGCGTGCCCGCCAGGACACCGATGGACGTCACCGCGAAGACGCACGACACCAGGAACCCGGCGAAGGCGGCGTTCACGGTCCGCGGTGGAGTGGTCCTACCCGTTGCAGCAGTCATGATCACGACCGTAGGACCGGTCCGAAGAGGGTGGGACAGCCCGAGACGCCATTTCGTACTTTCGGCCGAGAGCCGGGTTGCGGCAGCTCGCGGGGGTGGCGAGGATGCCGCCCGGTTCGGATCACGGGACAGCGGGTGTCACGCGCTCCAGCATGTTCTCGAGGTGGTCTTCCGATGCGGCGTGCGCGTAATAGCCGCGGTAGAGGTCGGTGAGCACTCTCGCCACGCCATCGGGGGTGAGCATGGACTCGTCGCGGATTCCTCGCCACAGCAGGGTCATCGGCACCAGTCCGCCGGGATTCGCTTGGTCGGGCATGAAGTAGTCGTTCAGCGACGGCACCGGCCGGGCGCCCCACCGTTCGTAGAAAGCCACTCGCCGCGCCAGAAGTGGATCACGTCCTGGCGTGCGAAGCGGATCCTCCACCTCCAGCACGATCCCGTTCACCGCCCGCTCCGCCTGGAGGTCGGTCGCGATCGCCGAGAGCATCGCGGCACCTGTTCCGGTACCGCGCGTTGAAGGCGACACGGCGAGATATTCGAGGTAGGCCGCGCCGGATGACGGCAGGCGCAGCGCCGTCGCGAACCCGATCAGGTGCCCGTCGGCGGAGTGGGCCGTCCACAACCACGTGCTGTCGCGACGGGAGACGGTGTCGTGCGCACTGCGTTCGCCGGGCGGGAACGCCTCCTCCCACATCAGCTTGATCTGCCGGTAGTCGGCCTCGGTCACGCTTCGCCAGTCACGTCGCCGAATCGAGGGCGCGGTGGATTCGTCACCACGGTTGTTCATGGTGTGGCAGGTCTCCTCGCGGCCGGGAACGACACGGCTGTCGCCGTGGCGTCCGAACAGAACATCACGCCGGAGGCGGACGATCACGCTGCCCGAGCGTGTCGTGCCTGGCCAGCACGAAGTCGACGTCCTTGTCGCCGCGCCCCGACAGGTTGACCAGCACGCGCTCGGCAGGCGGCCTGGTCGCCGCCAGCCGGATCGCGGACGCGAGAGCGTGCGAGCTCTCCAGTGCCGGAATGATGCCTTCCGTCCGTGCGACGCGCAGAAACGTGGCGACCGCTTCGTCGTCGGAGACGGTGTCGACGGACAGCCGGCCGGACTGGGCCAGCATGGCCATCTCGGGACCGACACCGGGATAGGCGAGGCCTGAGGCGATCGACGTCACCGCGGCGGGCACGCCGTGCTGCTGCAGGACGACGGACCGGGCCCCGTGCAGCGTTCCCGGGCTGCCGAAGGTCAGCGTGGCCGCGTGCTGACCGAGCCGGGCGCTCTTGCCGAGGGGTTCGACCGCGTGCAGGGCGACCTCGGGGTGGTCCAGGAAACCGGAGTACAGCCCGAGGGCGTTGGACCCGCCGGCGACGCAGGCGACGACGTGGTCGGGCAGTGCTCCCCCGGTGATCGCGAGGAACTGCGCGCGTGCCTCCTGCCCGACGACCGACTGGAAGTCTCGGACGATCATCGGGAACGGGTGCGGCCCGATGGCCGAACCGATCGCGTAGAGAGCGTGGTCGTGCTGCTCGGTGTAGGCCTGCAACGCCGAGTCGCTGGCCTCCTTCAGCGTCGACTGGCCGGACGCGACCGGAACCACCCGCGCGCCCAGCAGGCGCATGAGGCTCACGTTCGCGTTCACCTTGTCGAAGTCGATCGCTCCGATGTGGACCTCGCAGTCGAGCCCGAACCGGGCGGCGGCGCTGGCGAGTGCGACGCCGTGCTGGCCGGCGCCCGTCTCGGCGATCAGCGTGCGCTTGCCCATCTTCCTGGCCAGGAGCGCGAAGCCGACGCAGTGGTTGATCTTGTGTGCGCCGGTGTGGTTGAGGTCCTCGCGTTTGACGTAGATCTGGGCGCCGCCCAGCTGGTTCGAGAGGTTCTCCAGGTGGTGCACCGGCGTCGGTCTGCCCTGAAGTCCTCTTCGGACGGTGTCCAGCTCGTGGCGGAAGTCCGGTGATGACCGCAGTTGCGCGTACGTGGTGGCGAGTTCCTCCAACGCGGGCCCCAGGTGTGCGGGCCAGTGGTTGCCACCGAAATCTCCGTAATAGCCCGCGGCGTCGGGATAACGGCCGGCGTGGGCGCTTGTGTCGTGCGGCATCGTGACCACCTTTCGGACAACCCGACGGTAGGCACGACGGACGCCGAAATCTTGAACAGGATGTGCGCCGTCTCAGCGGCCCACGCCACGGGAGAGCGCCCCTGGCGGCACGCCGAACACCTTCTTGAACTCGCGGGTGAGGTGGGGCTGGTCGGAGAAGCGCACCATCTGCGCGACGTCGTTCAACCCGAACCCGGCGCAGATGAGCTCACGGGCGCGGGCGACTCGGACCTGGCGGACGTAGGTCTGCGGGGGAATGCCGATCGTCTTCCTGAACGAGCGCACGAGGTGGCTCGGGTTGACTCCGATCTCGCGCGCGAGGTCGTCCGTGCGGGTCGACCGCAGGCCGTCCCGCCGGACGAGGTCGCACACCGTTCGCGCGATCGACGCCGAAGTGGACCCTGGGGACTCGACCGAGAAATCACATTCCCGCAGCACCTGCCGGAGGGACTCCTCGATCCGCGCGTCGTCGGCGACCGGCGCCGCCAGCGCGTCGGCCAGTTGCAGGGTGGACCTGCTTCGCGTCATCACCTCGGTGCGGATGGCCCGGATCTCGTCCGGCCGGACCGCGGCGGCGCAGCTGTCGAGGAACGCCTCCGACGGGTAGAGGACGTGGTACCGCGCGAGACCGCCCGCGCTGCCCGCGTGCACCTCGAACGGGTTGAAGAAGAACACGTCGCCGGCGCGGACGGTCCTGTTCCAGCGGCTGGACCAGATGTGCGCGGTTCCGTTCGTGACGACCACGACCGAGTACGTGCCGTGCAGGTGCAGGTCAAAGTCCGCCGCCGTCGCCCGCGCGCGGAGGAGGTCCGCGTGCTGGAGCGCGAACGTCATCGAGTCGACTCGTGTCACGACGACGAGTCTTCCCCACCGGACCGCCGCTAGCCTCACGCTGGTGATCGATGCGTGGCAGGAGTTCCGCCGAGAGGTGTTCGGAGATCCGTACCTGGTGTGGCACGAAGGCGCCGACATCGACGCTCTGACAGCCGAGCACGAGCGCCGGCCGCAGCGCGCGGAACGGATGGTCCGCGCGGGCGTCGCCGAGCACGACCACGTCGCCGTCGAGTCGCTGGGCGGCCTGGCCCGCCTCGGTCGTGCGCCGTCGGACTCGGTCGCTCTGCTGCGGTCTGCTCTCCCGTCGGCTCACGGTGTCTTCCGCGTGCGCACCGCACAGGTGCTGGGTGAGATGACCGGCTCTGACGAGTACGTGTCCGAGGTCGCGGCCGTGCTCGAAGGTTTCGGGCACTGGGGTGACCGGATCGACGCGGCCCTGGCACTGCGGCGACTGCCCATCACCCCGCGCTCGCTGGCGGCGTTGCACCGCGGGATGCTCGACGAGGAGTCGCTGGTGCGCCACCACAGCGCCAACGGCCTGCTGGGCCTGGCCGGCAGGAAGGCCGACATCGCGAACCTCAGCGGGTTCGCGCAGGTCACCAGCGGGGATCCGGCGCGGTGGCGTGCCGTGGCCGACGACCTGCTCGGAGCCTTCGCCGTCCGGACCGCGGGGATCTGTGGCGACCGGGAGAGTTTCGCCGTGGAACTGGGTCCCGCCGACTACTCCGCGCCGCACCACAGGGCCGCGCGGGTGTACCTGTCAGGCACTCGGCTGCCCGGCCCGGACCGGCTGCACGTCCCGGCGCTGCGCAACATCGGCGGGTACACCACGCATCCCGATCGGCCGGCCGACTACCAGAACCTGCGTGCCGCGTTGGAACACCTCGGCTTCGCCGGTCTGCCCGCGTCGGTCACGCTCGAGGAGGACGAGACCGCGGGCACGTTGGACGCCGTGACCGCAGCGCTCGACTTCGACGCCGACGTGTCGCGGTGGCGCGCGACGGATCTGCTCATCGGAGACAGGTCACGCCTCGCGATGGAGATCGGGCCGGTCGATCAGGACGCGGTACGACTGCGGACCTGCACGATGTGGCTGGACGGCGCCATCGTCACACCGTTCGACAACACGGCGTACGTGCCGCAGTTCGCGCACTCGCTGCGAACAGACGCCGCCCTCTACCGGGCGGGGCGGTCGCCGGACTTCGCGCACTGGGGTCCCACCACCGACGACCTGCACGCGGAACTGCTCCCGGACGGCACGCTCCGGTACCGGCTGCGCTCGCGGATAGACGGAGCCGGCGACCGCGAAGGAGCGGTTCGGCTGCGCGTCGACGAGATCGTCGCCGTGCTGGAGGACACCGCCGACGTGCTGACGGCCTCGACGTGAAAGATCAGTCGAGCATCCGGTGAGCCGGCGTTTCAGTTGGCGGTGGAGCAGGTCACGGCCGGGCGAGCGGGTTCAGGACCGGCGGCGACGAACCCGAACGAGGTGGTTCCCCCGGCGGCGAGCACGGCGTTGTGGCCGGCGTTGGTGACGGTCACCGCGGTCGCGTTCTGGGTCAGGGTGCCGTTCCACAGGTTGCCGATGGTGTGGCCCGCAGCCGGCTGCCACGTGATGGTCCAGCCGGTGAGGCCGCCTGCGCTGGTGTTGCCCACGGTCACCTCGACCTGGTAGCCGCCCGGCCACGAGTTGGTCACCTCGTAGCGGGCAACGCAGGCGGTCGTGACCGTGGTCGTGACCGTGGTGGAGTTGGTCTGGGCGTTGCCGCTGGGCCGGTCGCCCTGCACGACGGTGCCGATCACAACACCGGCGGCGACCAGGACGGCCGCACCGGCGGCCATCGCGATCACCCGGCGTGGCAGGTGGCGGCGGACGAGCAGCATCCGCGTCCCGCTCTTCGAGGGTGCAGCGGGCAGCGGAAGTCCCTCCGCGACCGCCGCGAGCAGCTTGTGGGCCTCGGCCATCGTCGGGCGTTGGGCCGCGTCACGATGCAGGAGGCGCAGGAGCACCTCGCCGAGCGGGCCACCTGACCGTGGTGGCTCGAACTCTCCTCGAACCGCGCGTTGCAGGAGCGCGTACGGGTTGTCGTCCACACCGAACGGCGGCGTGCCCTCCAGTGCGGCGTAAAGGGTCGCGCCGAGGGAGAACACGTCCGAGGCGAACGTCGCCGCCTCGCCCGCCGCCACCTCCGGCGCCAGGAAGGCCGGCGTGCCGATGATCAAGCGGGCGTCGGTCACCGTGCCCTCGCCGACCGCACGGGCGATGCCGAAGTCGGTGATCTTCGCGATGCCGTCATCGGCCAGCAGGACGTTGAACGTCGAGACGTCCCGGTGCACGATGCCTTCTGCGTGCGCCGCCGCCAGTGCGGCGGCGACCTGCCTGCCCACGGCCGCGACCACGCCCGGCGGCAGCGCGCCCCGTTCGGCGATCAGCGCCGCGAGGCTGTGGGAGGGCAGGTACTCCAGCACCAGACAGGGCTTGCCGTCGTGCTCGACGACCTCGTACACGCTGATCGCGTGCGGGTGCCGCAGCCGACCGGCGACCCGCCCCTCGCGCAGCATCTGCGCCACCGCGTCCGGGGACCGCCGGTCGGTGTTGAGCAGCTTGACCGCGATCACGCGGTCCAGCTGCTCGTCGCGCGCCTGCCAGACCACCCCCATGGATCCTTGCCCGATCGACGACACCAGCCGGTACCGCCCGGCGATGACCTCACCCTCTTCTGGCACATGCCGACGCTACTTGGCTGAGCCGACCGTCGGCCACCTTGTGGCAGAGCCGCCACGTCGCCCGCTTCGAGACGTCGTAGGACCGTCCCGGACGGTCAGGCGCGCTCGACGGCATCGGCCTGCGGGCCCCGGTCGCTCTGCCGGATGCGGAAGCGCACCCGGTCGCCGGCCTCCAGGGGCTCGCCGGAGACCACCGAGACGTGCACGAAGAGGTCGGGCCCGCCCGCGTCGGGGGTGATGAAGCCGAAGCCGCGGTCGCCGTCGTAGCGGGCCACCGTGCCGTCGCCGGCGCGGGCCGCGGGCCGGGCGGCCGGACGGGCCTGGCTGGGGGGCGCGGCGGCCTCCACCGGCTCGCCGGCGGCCACGAACCGCACGTCGCGCGCCTGACGCCCCTGGTCCGCGGTGACCGTGGTGAACGAGACCCGGTCGCCCTCTGCCGGCAGGTACCGGTCGTCGACCAGGGCGCGCACGTGCAGGAAGACGTCGCCCGCCCCGTCGTCGGCGACCACGAAGCCGAATGACTTCTCCTCGTCGAACCACAGGACGGAACCGTCGGCTCCGTCGCCGGGCACGACCAGAGGGCCTCGGCTGACCCCGGCGTCGAAGCTCAGCGGCACCAGGTGCTGGGCCTGCGGCCCCTTCTCCCCGGCGATGACGACGAAGGCCACCCGCTGCCCGGCCGCGAGGACGCCCCCGGTGACGATGGCGGAGGAGTGCACGAACACCTCCGCACCCCCGCCGTCCGGCGCGGCGAACCCGTAGCCCTTGGCCGGCTCGTACCAGGAGACGGTGGCGAGCACGCCCAAGGCCGCGTCGGGCGCGACGTCCCCGGTGACGGCGACGTGCAGCGCCTGCGGACCGCGGGGGCCCTCACCGGTCTCGAACTCCACCGTCTGGCCCTCGCGCAGCGCCCGAGCCGCGCCCTCGCCCTGAACCTGCGAGACGTGCACGAAGATGTCGTCGCTGCCGTCGTCGGGGGCGAGGAAGCCGAAGCCGCGCTCTAGGTCGTACCAGCGGACGGTTCCCTGCTGCACTGTGCGCTCCTGGTCTAGCGGGTGGTCGAGGGGCCAGTGTCCCAGGCGCCGGGTGTGCGTCCTGATCCCGACCCGCGACAGCTCCACCGCGAGTACATCGCCGAAGTCACCGAGTGCGCGCGGTGGCCAGGGTGCGCGCCGCGAACAACCACCTCACGGTCGGCTTCGCCGGGGTGTCCCACACGTGCCGAACCTGACTGCCGCGAGGCTCGCCGAGGCGTTCGCGAAGGACTACCGCGAACGCCTCGGCATGACCGGCGGACCACTGCCCTTCCCCGTCGACGACCCGACCAGGAAGGTCAGTCCTCGGTGGCGAGCAGGTCCTGCAGCTCGGTGATGGCCTCACCGAGGTAGGTCGCGAACCTGTGCATCTCCTCGGCGACCGGCCGGGGCGTGCTCAGGTAGAGGTTGAAGCGGTCCGGCAACAGCACGTACGCGACGCCGATGCACTTGGCGCTGGTCGAGCCGAACCCGAAGTACTGGATGTGCTCCGACGGTGCCGAGCTGGTGCTCAGGTAGTCGTCGCGCATGATCGTCCAGCCCGGCGTGTCGTACAGAGGCAACGGCTCCGTGCCGCCGCGCCGCTTGTGGATCAGCTGCAGCTCCCACAGGTGCTGCTCGGGCGCCGCCCCAGCCTGGCACTCCTTGGCGCGCCGGACGTGCGCGTCCGCCGCCGCCCGGAACGCGGCGCGACGGTCGGCCCGCGAGGACGATGGATCCTCCACAGTGGACACGAACGTGACCGCTTCCGGCGTCACCACGCGCATCGCCTCGGTCCGGCCGTTCTGGAACTGCCGGGTGCCGATCGACTCGTACGTCGCACCCTGCAAGCCCTTCGACCGCTGGTGCGCGAGCTGGTACGCCATCTGCACGAACGCGTCCGGCGAGATCTTCAGCTCCTTCGCACGCTGCTTGCCGAAGTCCTCGAACGACAGCGTCACGGTCGCCGTGTCCGCGCCGTACTGGGCGAACGACGCCGCGGCCGCCACCGTGTCCTCGCGCAGCTCCTCGGAGAGCACGAACTCGACCGGCTCGATCGCGGGCAGACCCTGCGCGGAGGCGCCGGACACCCGGAGGTGTTCCTCCGTCGTCACGCTCAGCATCGCGTCGGTGAACGCGAGGATGGTGGTGCCGTCCAGCTCGCAGTGCTCGACGTTGATGCCTGCCCGGCCGTCCGCGAAGACGATGAACGTCACCGCCTTGTCGAACCACCGGTTCGCGCTGTCGCCGTGCAGCAGCTGGTCACACGCGGCCAGCGTGTCGGCGGGTGCGAAGTCCTCCAGCGCCACGCAGAACAACGCCGACTCGATCGTCTCCAGCGCGGCGGCGTTGTCCACCAGCAGCGCCACACGGCTGTCCGCCCACGCCGCCCGCGCCTTGGTGGTCAGCGGCCCGGCCGAGAACTCCGCCCGGTCCGCCTTCATGATCGCCTGCAGGCCGCCGGCCAGGTCGCCGAGGTCGTGCGGCACGCCGTCCGGCCCGAACACGTCCATCTTGAAGGCGTTGCCGCGGAAGAAGACCACGACGTGCCGCGCGTGTGACGGGAACGTCGTACGCGCGGTGTCCTGCTGCACGTGCGGGATCCGGGTGGCGGAGAACAGGAACTTGTTCTGCACCATGGACTGCGGTTCGCCGCGCAGCAAGACCGGCGGGATCGCCTCGGCGTCGAGCCGCACCTTGTAGGCGACGGCGGCGGAGATCAACGCCGCGGCTCGCTGCTCCTGCGTCTCCTCGACGTCGCGGAAGAGGAAGAAGAAGTTGGCGTTCAACGCGATCCGGTCGCGGCGGCCGAGGTAGCGGGTCGGCCAGAAGAGGTCGAGCCAGCTGCGGACGCCCTCGGTGCCGTCGAACTCCTCCAGTGCGGCGTGCAGCGACCGGGCCGTGCTGTCCGGCGCGAGGAACTGCTCGACGGCGGCCTCGGTGGTCGCCAGTTCGGCGTCGGTCAGCAGCGGGGTGCACCACTCGAGGAACCGCGCGCAGGTCTCCTCCAGCGTCGGCAGGGGCACCCGCGGCAGCTGGTCCTCGTAGCTGAACGTCTTGCCGTCGCTCACAATCACCTCAGGTGCGTTCGATAGGTCGTTTGGACAGGTAGAGCTGAGCGTAGAACCAGCCGCCGTCCTCCAGGCCGCTCGGGTCCACGCCCACGTCGGCCAGCGTGTCGAGCACCCGCGACTGCTCCTCGGCCGAGATGAACCGCCGCTGCCGGAACAGCCCGTCCGCCCGCACGGTCTCGTAACCGAGCTGAGCGAGACTCGCCTCGATCTCGTCGAACGGGAACATCCGCAGCACGAAGTGGGCCATCCAGGGCGCCCCGCCGGCCTGCACCACGCGCGCCAACGTGGGCGCGCCGACGTAGCCGAGGCTGCCGGTCGAGATCACCAGGTCGACGTCCGCCAGCTTGCGCTGCTGCTCCGGGGTGGGCTCGGCGCGTTCGAGGTCGGCGAGCACGGCGTCGTCGAGGAACCCGGCGGCGGTCGCGTAGCTCAACGCCGGCGAGGAGATGTCCAAGCCGACGAAGCGCGCCGGGATCGCCTTCCCGCGTTCGCGCACGAGTTCCTGGTCGTCGGCCAGCACCTCGGCGGACGACCGTGCGTCCAGGTCGTAGCGGTCGTACAGGTCTTCCATCGTCAGGTCGCACCGCAGCAGCGCCGCGTTGATGCCGTACGAGCTGCCGATGTCGAGCACTGTCGGGGTGTCGATCCCCGTGGTGGCCCGGTACTCCTCGACCAACGCCGTGAAGTGCGGCTTGGCCAGCTGCGGGATCTGGTACTCGAGCCCCCGCAACGACGAGAAGTACGAGCGCGGGTCGGGCTGGGTGTAGATGTGGTCGAGCTCGACTTTGCCGGTCGCGTCGAATCGCACGTGTCTCCCTCAGGCCAGTCGCTCGTCCACTCGCACGCCGTCGCCCTCTGCCGCCAGGTGTTCGGGCAGGACCCTGCCGAACAGCTGCCGCGTCCGCGCCACCGTTCCGACGACGCCGGGCCGCAGGCTGTAGGCGAAGATCGCCGTGTGCCGCTGCCGGTCGCCCCGGACCGTGCTGACCTGGTGCAGCGAGTAGCGGCCCTTGAACAGCTGGAGGTCGCCGACGCGCAACGTCAGTCGCTGGACGAGCCGGTCGTCGCCCGCGAGCACCGCGCGGACGTCGTCGAAGTTCTCCTCGTCCGCCGACCGGATGTTCGGGCAGTACTGGAACTCACCGCCGCCCTCGGGTGCCTGGGTCAGCATGCTGACGGTGAACTCGTTGGTGTCGAAGTGCCACGGGTGCGCGCGGCCGCTCGGGATCACGTTCAGCACCAGGCCGGACAGCGGGTCGGCCAGCTCGTGCAGTTCCGGCAGCTCGAAGCACGCGGCGACGAACCGCTGGAACACCTCGCTGGTGTAGAGCTGGTGGATGATCGCGTCGCGCGGGACGACGTCGCGGGCGACGAACGCGTTGCCGCGCTCCATCGTCGTGCGGCCGGGGTGCTCTGGCGGCAGCGGGGTGTCGACGTCGATGTTGTAGGCGTTGACGGTCTCGACGTCGTAGTAGGCGTGCGGGGCGATCTCGGCGCCCTCCCGCCGCAGGTCCTCGTGCAGCGCGGGTCTGATGAAGTCGGGCAGGACGCTGCACCCGACGGTGTGCAGGTCGCGGTGGGTGCGTTCGACGACCTCCCGCCACGCCGCGCCGTCCGGTTCGGTCAGCGGATAGTCCGCGGTGTTCACGACCTGTTCGAGGAGTCCCGCTTCCATCCGGTCAGTGTCACGGCGGCGATCACGGTCGCCAAGACCCTTGTGAGATTGTCCGTGCCAGGCATTCGGCGGTACCGGATCACCATTGCGGCGGCCGAACGGCTCCCTGTCCGCGAGCCCTGCCGCTAGTAGCGTCCCGGGTATGAGACGACTGCTCACCGTCGCGTTGTCGTTCTTCCCCGTGGACCCGCCTCCGTGCGGGCATGGACAACGTTGGCTCGACGAGGGTTGCCCGCGAGTGGCGTCGTCGTTCTTCCCCGCCTGCTAGGGGATCCCCAAGTTTCGCGTGGCACGGACCTCGTGCCCGCTCGGGCTATGACAACGTTGTCTAGCCCGTGTCAGAGAGGAAGGTCCATGTTCGGCTCCCTGCACCGACGTGCCAGACGCTCACTCCCCCTGACGGTCGCCGGTCTGCTCATCGCGGGCCTCTTCACCGCCACCCCCGCCCTCGCCGCCCCGATCCCGCTGACCCAGCACGTGAACCCGTTCATCGGCACCGACAACTCCAACTCGCCCAACCCCGTCCCCGGTGGCGCGGGCGGCAGCACCTATCCCGGCGCCGTCGTGCCGTTCGGCATGGTGCAGCTCAGCCCGGACACCCCGACCGCCTCGCCGTCCGGCTACCGCTACAGCGACACCAAGATCGAGGAGTTCAGCCTCACCCACTTCAACGGCGCGGGCTGCGCCAACAACGAGGACCTCGGCATCCTCCCGATCACCACCGGCTTCCCCACTTCCCCCGGCACGAACTGGACCACCTACGCCGGCAACTACACGAAGGCGAACGAGTCGGCCGCGCCCGGCTACTACAAGAACCGCCTCGACAACTACGACACCGGCGTCGAACTGACCGCCACCAAGCGCACCGGGTTCATGAAGCTCACCTACCCGGCGACCACCACCGCACGGGTGCTGGTCAACAGCAGCCGCAGCGCGACCGGCAACCGCTCGGGGTCGATCGCGATCAACGGCAGCCAGCTCACCGGCACGTTCACCGGCGGCGGCTTCTGCGGCGCGTCCAAGACCTACCAGCTCTTCTACGCCATCCAGTTCGACCGCGCGCCAACGGGTTTCGGCACGTGGCTGGGCGGGACGGTGAACGCCGGGTCCGCGAGCACCAGCGGCGTGAACTCCGGCGGCTACGTCACGTTCGACACGTCGTCGAACCCCGTGGTGCAGCTGAAGATCGGCGTCTCGTTCGTCAGCGTGGCGGGCGCGCAGGCCAACCTGGCGGCCGAGAACTCCGGGTTCGACTTCGCCGGCGTTCGAACCGCTGCCGACGGCGCGTGGAACGACGTGCTGAACAAGGCGCAGGTGTCGGGAGGTTCGGCGGCGGACCTCCAGAAGTTCTACACGGCGCTGTACCACGTGTTCCAGAACCCGAACATCGCCAGCGACGTCAACGGCCAGTACCGCGGCTTCGACCAGGCCGTCCGCACGGCGTCGCACACCGTCTACCAGAACTACTCGGGCTGGGACATCTACCGCTCGTGGGCGTCGCTGATCGCGTTGCTCGCACCCGCGGAAGCCAGTGACATAGCCAAGTCGATGGTGTTGGACGGGCAACAGGGCGGGTTGCTGCCGAAGTGGTCGCACAACAGCAACGAGCACTTCGTGATGACCGGCGACCCCGGTCCGATCGTCGTGTCGAGCCTCTACGCGTTCGGCGTGCGCGGCTTCGACACCGCCGCCGCGCTGGCGTTGATGGACAAGAGTTCCAACGGCGGCACCACCCAGGGCCAGCCGACGCGCGGCCGTCAGGCGGGCTACCTCAGCCGGCACTACGTCACCGAGGACCCGTCGGACTCGCTGGAGTACTCGGCGTCCGACTTCGCCATCGCCCAGTTCGCGCGGGCCGTCGGTGACACGGCGAAGTACAACACGTACATGACGCGCGCCCAGTGGTGGCAGAACGTCTACAACCCCGAGTCGGGCTACGTGCAGAAGCGCAACGCCGACGGCTCATGGGCCTGGCCGGTCACGCCGGCGAGCCCGTCCGGCTACACCGAGGGCAACGCGTCGCAGTACACGTGGATGGTGCCCTACAACTTCGGCAGCCTGATCAACCTGATGGGCGGCCCCAAAACGGCCGTCCAGCGCCTGGACCACCACTTCACGCAGCTCAACGGAGGCCTGAGCCTGCCGTACTTCTACATCGGCAACGAACCCGAGCACGGCGTGCCGTGGGCGTACAACTACGCGGCCTACCCGCAGGGCACGAGCGCGGCGGTGCGGCGCGTGATGACCGAATCGTTCACGACGGCGGCCGGTGGCCTGCCCGGCAACGACGACCTGGGCGCCACCTCCGCGTGGTACGTCTGGGCGGCACTCGGCATGTACCCGTCCACTCCGGGTTCGGACGTGCTCGCGCTGCACGGCCCGCTGTTCCCGTCCGTGACGATCACCAGGCCGAGCGGTGTCCTGCAGATCAACGCCTCCGGTGCCGGTGCGCAGTACGTGCAGTCGTTCAACCGCAACGGGGTTGCGTCTTCCCGGTCCTGGCTGCGGTACGGCGACATCTCGGGCAACGCGACGCTGAACTACGCGATGGGCTCGTCGCCCAGCTCGTGGGGAACCGCCGCCTCGGACGTGCCGCCCTCGTACAACGACGGCTTCACTCCACCGCCGGCGGCTCCTGTTCTGGGCACGAACCTGGCACAGGGCAAGCCCGCCACGGCGTCCGCGGCCTGCAACTCGGCCGAGGAGGCGGCGAAGGCGTTCGACGGCAGCCTGTCCGGCAAGTGGTGCTCGCTGGCGTCCGGCACGAAGTTCCTGCAGGTCGACCTGGGGTCGACGCAGAACGTCGGGTCGTTCGTGCTGAAGCACGCGGGGCTCGGCGGTGAGACCACCGGGTTCAACACGGGTGCGTACAACATCCAGACGTCTGTCGACGGAAACACCTGGACGAACGCCGTGACCGTGTCCTCGGTGCGGGCGAGCCGGTCGTACCACCCGATCACGCAACGGCAGGCGCGGTACGTGAAGCTCAACGTGACCACGCCGACGAACAACGGCAACACGGCCGCGCGGATCTACGAGTTCGAGGTCTACGCCAGCTCGTAGCAGATCTCCCAACAGGTTCCCGCGGTCACGAGGCCTCGGCGCGGGGGCCCCCGGCCCCCACCCCGGGGGCCCCGGCCCCGCGCCGGGGGGGGGGGGCGGGGGGGGCGGGCGCGCGGGGGGGGCGGGCGGGGGGGGGGGGGCCCGGGGGTGGGGGC
>NZ_JBIVPX010000010.1:0-7780 GCF_044754905.1 Lentzea sp. NPDC092896 | reverse complement strand
GCCGCGGCGCAACCCCCTGTCCGTCCCCCCCCCCCGCCCGCCCACCCCCCCCCCCCGCCCCCCCCCCCGCGGGGGGCGGGGCGCCCCCCCCGGGCCCCCCCCCCCCCCCCCCCGCGCCGAGCTCGCTGTACGGCGGGCAGTTCGGGACGTCCTCGCGGTAGAGCATGACGTTGCGGCGGCCACTGGTGATGCCGGCCTCGCGCAGGCACGCCCACACCTCGTCCAGCAACGGTGCTGGCCTTGCACCGCAGACCGCATCGACCGTATTGGCGGCGTCGCGGACTTGCACGACGACAGCACGATTTCAGGAACGCCCGCGGCCTCCTGCCCACTCATCAAGCGAACGCCCAGTGGCGCACTTAGCGTTGAAACATGTCCCTGACCTACGCCAGCGTCGTCGACGCACCACTGGACGAGGTGTTCGCCTGGCACGAGCGGCCGGGGGCGATCCACCGCCTCACACCGCCCTGGCAGCCCGTGGGCGTGGTGCGCGAGGCCGGATCGCTCGACGGTGGCCGTGCGGTGCTGGGGTTCCCGCTGGGATTGCGCTGGGGTGCGCGGCACACCGAGTACGACCCGCCGCACCGCTTCGTCGACGAGCTCGACTCCGCGCCGCTGAGCTGGGCGTTGCGGTGGCGGCACAGCCACGAGTTCGAGGCCGAGGGCGAGCGGACCCGGATGACGGACCGGGTGGACACACCGGTGCCCGGTGCCGTGCTGCGGTCGATGTTCGCCTACCGGCACCGCCAGCTCGCCGCCGACCTCGCCGCGCAGGCTGCCGCGCGGGAGGCCGGTGACCGGCCGATGACCGTGGCGATCACCGGAGCCAGTGGCTTCGTGGGCACCGCGCTCTGGTCGTTCCTCAGCACGGCGGGCCATCGAGTGGTCAAGTTGGTGCGGCACTCCCCCGCGCACCCGGACGAGCGGCGCTGGGACCCAGGCCACCCCGCCCCTGATCTTCTGGCCGGCGTGGACGCCGTGGTGCACCTCGCGGGTGCCTCGATCGCCGGCAGGTTCACCGAGGCTCACCGGCGGGCGATCCGCTCCTCCAGGATCGGACCGACCCGCGCGCTCGCCGACCTCGCCGCGGCCACCGGGGTGGCGGTGTTCGTCAGCGCGTCCGCGATCGGCTTCTACGGCAACGACCGCGGCGACGAGGAGCTCACCGAGGACAGCGAACGCGGCGAGGGCTTCCTGGCGGACGTCGTCGCCGACTGGGAGGCCGCCACCGCACCCGCCGCGAAGGCTGGGGTTCGCGTGGTGATGGTGCGCACCGGGCTCGTCCAGTCCCCCGCCGGCGGCACGTTGCGGATCTTCCACCCGCTGTTCGCCGCCGGGCTGGGCGGGAGGCTCGGCGACGGGCGGATGTGGCAGTCGTGGATCGGCATGGACGACCTGGTCGACGTCTACCACCGCGCGCTCTACGACACGTCGCTCACCGGACCGGTCAACGCCGTCGCCCCGGAGGCCGTGCGCAACAGCACCTACACCGCCACGCTGGCAAAGGTGCTGCACCGGCCCGCGCTGCTGCCGGTCCCGTCCTTCGGGCCACGCCTCCTGCTCGGCGAGCAGGGCGCGCGGGAGCTGGCCGAGGCGAGCCAGCTGGTCCGGCCCGCCGTGCTCGCCAAGGCAGGGCACGCGTTCCGGCATCCGGATCTCGAGCAGGCGCTCCGCCATCTCCTGGGACGCGTGCCGGGGTGAGCGGGCACCGTGCTCTCACCGCAGTACTTCCAACAGCTGTGCGGCGCCCACGTCTGGTCCTGCAGCGCGCACGGCGTCGCGCAGGTCCGCGAACGGTTCGGGCTTATCCAGCAACGATCCCAACGCCTCCGCCACGTCCTCGGGTGTGGCCCTGTTGGGATCGAGACAGACGCCCGCGCGTGTCCTCTCAGCATCGTGAGCGATGCAGAACTGGTCACTGGAGAACGGCAGCACCAGCGCGGGAACCCCCGCTTGCAGGCATTCGGTGAAGGAGTTGTTGCCGCCGTGGTGAACCATCGCGGCGACGTGCGGCAGCAACGCGCGCTGAGGCACGACGGATTCCACGACTACTCGCGAATCCCTTGCCAGGTCAGCGAGTTCGGCTACACGGCCTCCCGCAGCGACCACAATGGTCAAATCGGGAATCTTCAAAGCGCCGCGAACGACCGTGCGCAGCACGTCGTCGCGCGCGGACAGGAACGTGCCGAGCGCGACGAGGAGAACTCGCCGGCCTCGCACGCGATCGAGCCAGATGTCGTCGAGCGGTTCGGGTGTCGTGCAGTGGCCGAGGAAGATCTGCTTCTGGTCCGTCGGCAACGGTGGCAGCCACGGCAGTTCCGGGTAGTTCACCACCGCGGCGTGGGAGGAGGTCAACGCGAACGCACGGGACGGCACTGGCCGCCTCGGCGCGAACTCCTTCAGAAATCCGGCGAACGCGGCAGTGAGAGCGCGGTCGGTGTGGCGCACCTCCACGGCCAGTTCGGCGAGATCTTCCGTCGACGGCCGCACAGCGGTCGGCCACACCTGCGGCAGCCCGAAGAACTGGTCGTAACGCGACACGAGGTAGGTCGGATGACCGGTGACGTAGGACACGAAAGGCAGATCGAGCGCGTGCAAGGCGAGACCGGTCGCGTAGTCGATCTGGTCGACGACGTACCAGTCAGGCCGCAGGCGGTCGTGCAACGCGCTGAGATCGCGCATCACCTGCTCCGGGGCGGCGAGCAGTTCTGTTCTGCGTCGCCGTGTCTGCGCGAGCAGTGCCGCCGCCGCACCTGCCCTGGTGGCTTCGAGGAAGTCGGTCAGGCCGCGCGCCGAACGCGTGTCCTGCGCGGTCCGTTCGGCAATGCCGCTGTTCGAGTCACGCGTGGTTCTCATTGCCACGAAAGGGATATCGGGAGCGAGGTCGGCGAACTCGGACCCGCAGGCGAACGTCACCGCCTGAGCACCCACCGTGCTCAACGCTGTCGCGAACACGGACATGGGCTGGGCGTGCGAACGGAACGGTGGGCTGACGACGACGAAACGCGGCACCGGGCTCCTCCTTGCTGACATCACTGGAAGTTGTTCGATCCGAAGGCACCCCCTGGTTCGAACACCAGAGGTGCGGACACATCCAGAGGTACAGCGAGCACTGGAATCCCGGCAGGCCGAGAACGCCCCTGGGGCGCAGAGCCCTCACAGTCTGACCAACTCCCTGATGCGCGATCCACGTGCGACCACCTTCTCCCTGATCTGCGAACACATTCCGGCGACTGTGCGAACGCACGGCGAGAACGCCACGACAGCCGAGCTGCGCCGAGCGATCTTGTCCACTGAGGACAGAGACGTGCGCGCATGGCTGATGGACGCGGCCGGGCTGCACCACCTCACGCCACTCGGCCCCGACGAGGCGCGTGAACTCGTGGCGGGGCCGACACTGTGGAGATACCTCGACGCGTTAGGTGTGCCCGTCGAAGCAGATCCTCGCTCCCCCTATCAAAAACTAATGCTCGACCTCCTGCACGACGACATCTCGCTACCGGTCGTACCACCCACGGCAGGACCCACGATCGCCCAAGCGATGCTCATCGGCGGAACAGCGAGGCCGGGCGAGGGTGCGAGCGGCGGGCTCACCGTCTTCCTCTCCTCCCTGGCCGAGGCGTTGGTCACGCGCGACGACATCGGACGCGTGGTCACCGTCGTGCTCGCCCCGGAACCGACCACCGTCACCGTCAAGAGGAACGGCCCGCTCGACCACTGGACGGTGCGCGTGCCGGTCGACTCCCCGGTCGCGCTCGCCCAGCCGGACATGGCCCGTCACCGAGCGGAAATCACGTGGTGGCTCACCCGGCTTTTGCCGCGGTGCGGTTTGTCTCCAGACGTCGTGCACGTCCGCTATTCCGACGACGGCTCTCTCGCCGTAGCCGATGCCGCGCGGCTGCTCGGCGCGAAGCTCGTGTTCACCGTCACGCCGGATCCTCACCGCCACCTGGCCGAGCGCTATCCGGAGGACACCGAAGACCTCACGGCCATGCGATTCGACCTGCACCGCGTGCACACCGCCGATCGCCTCGTCGAACGCGCCGACCAGGTGATCACGATCGGCGGCAAGCAGGACGAGGTGCTGACGCACTTCCCGCAGTTGACCCCGTCGGCCCTGGGGGCGCTCGAGGAAGGCATCGCGCCGTCGCCCTCACCGACCGGGCGATCACTGGTGCGGGAGTTGTTCGCTCCCTCGGCACTGCCTCGCCTCGACGTCTCCGCCGAGGGCCTGCCCGTCCTGCTCAACGTGGGCAGGTTGCACCCGATGAAGCAGCAGCCGCTGCTGGTGCGCGCCTGGCTGGAGGCGGGTCTGCACCACTCGACCGCGCTGGTGATCATCGGTGGATCCTCCACCGACCGGACACCGGACGAGCAGAAAGTGCTCGACGAGGTGCTGGGGCTGGCCCGCTCCGAACCCTCGGCACGGGGACGGCTCGCCGTCCTGCCGGCCTGGTCGAACCACGACGTGCGGCTGCTCCAGCACGAACTGGCGGCCGCCGCGCCGTCCTCGGGCGCGCCGCACGTCTACGCCTGCGCCAGCGCGAAGGAGGAGTTCGGCATCGCGGTGCTCGAAGCGATGGAGGCAGGGCTGCTCGCGATCGGCCCGCTTCGCGGCGGTCTGAACTGTTACATCGACCACGGGCACAACGGTTTCCTCGTCGACACGTCAGCCGCGCGGTCGCTGGGCGAGGGACTGGCGCAGGTCCTGCGTCTCGGCTCCGCCACCGCACCGATCGCAGCCGCTGGGCAGAAGACCGTGCGCGAGCGGTTCCACATCGACGCCGTCGCCGAGCCGTTCGCCATGCTCTACCGCGAGTTGTCAGGCTGACCTGGACCGCACGAAGACCACGTCCATCACCACGGTCAGGCCGATCACCGCGACTCCTCACCCTGATCGCCGGCCGTGAGCTCAGGCCGCGACCGACGCAATCGCTGCGGTGTCTCCGCCTTGCGCGGCGGACGGTCGTTGGCGATGAGGACCGCCATCCACGGCAGAGGAACGGAAAGCAGGATGAAGATCAGCGCGAGCCACCAGATCTGCGCGAACAGCACGGCCAGCACGATGCACGGGATGCGCAGGCTCATCATCAGGGCGTACCGGCGCCGTCGTGCCGAGAGCTGGTCCTGGTAGGACGGGGCGGCAGAGGTGATCAGTACGGGGTTTTCGTTTCGGTGCGAGTTCACAACGAGCCTCCGTTCTCCTGGTTGGTTCGCAGCGGAGGCGGATCGGGTTCGTGTCTGCTCGATCACGCCGGAATTTCTCCGGCAGGTGCATCCGCCGGGGCGGTGCCGGTCGTACCCGTCCAGACCAGTCCGCACGACCGATGAGGAGTGCTTCCATGCGCAACCGCATGATCGCCGCCGCGATCGCCTTCGGCCTTGCCCTCGGTGGTGGCGCGATGGTGGCCGCACCGGCCACCGCCGCCCCTGTGTCCGCGACGGCCTCGAACGGCAAGACGTGGGGCAACTTCTTCAAGGGGCGCACCGATCTGACCCTCGACCCGGCCGCCTCGGCGGCGCTGACCTCGTTGGGGGTCAAGGTGAAGCCCGTCTTCGCGGGCAGGACGGGATCGGCGATCAGCTTCGCGATCGTCGGCGACCCGGCCGACGGCACGATCGAGCACATCGGTGGTCTCCTGTTGCAGGCGGGTCACACGCGCCTGTACCTGACCAACTACACGATCGACCTCAACCGCGGGGTGCTGTCCGGACTGGTCAACTTCCAGCAGCGCGCCGATCTCTTCACGATCGGCGCCGCCACACCGCAAGGTGTCACCCTGGCCCTCACAGCCGGTGCCGCGACGGTGCTGAACACCACGTTCGGTGTCACCGCGTTCACCCCTGGGCTGGTCATCGGCTACGGCAACCCGGTGCTGCGCTGAGGCTTCCTCCGTCCGGGCCCGCCCACCGCGTCGTGGGCGGGCCCGGCCCGCCCGTTGAGCGAACCCCGTCCGCGAGCCCTAGATTCAGTCAGGTGGTGCGACCTTGCCCGCGGTGGTCACCGTGATGACTGGTGCCGGCGACACCGTTGACGAGACGACCAAGTCCTTCGTCGCCGGCGACGAAGGTGCGCTGCGTGCTGTCTACGAGCGCTACGCCGCTGCTGTCCTTCGGGTGGCGGTGGCGAGCCTTCCGTCGCGTGCGGACGCCGAGGACGTCGTGCAGGTGACGTTCGTGACGGCGTGGCGCAGCAGGGAGAGCTTCGATCCCGCCAAGGGCAGCCTGCTCGTCTGGCTGCTCACCATCGCTCGCCGCAGAGCGATCGACGTGCTGCGCTCGCGCACACGCGACGAGAACGTCGTCAAGGTTCTGCACAGCACCGGTGGCGGCACGGCATCGGACGAACCGGTGAGGCCGGACCGCGTGGTCGACAGGATGGTGATGCTCGAGGCGATCGGGGAACTGCCGCCCCAGCAACAACGCGTTCTCCTGCTCGCCTTCTACGATGACCTCACGCACGAGCAGATCGCCGCGGCGACGGGGACTCCACTGGGCACCGTGAAGAGCCACCTGCGCCGCGGTATGGCCAGGCTCAGGCAGCGATGGGAGGTGGACGGTGGCGCACGCTGACCCCGACCTGCTCACGTTGATGGCCCTGGGCGAAACAGTCACCGACGAGTCCACTGTGGAACACGTGCGGTTCTGCGCGGTGTGCCGCACCGAACTCGCCTCGCTGCGCGAGGTCGTGGAGATCGGGCGCGAGACCCGCTCGGAACGGGATCTGCCCATGCCGTCCGAAGACGTCTGGCTCGGCATCGCCGCGGAGACAGGTCAGAAGAACTCTCCAGCCGCGGTCGTACCGTTGGGCCGCGCACGCGGATGGCGCCCGCTGCTGGCAGTCGCCGCCGTGGCCGCGATCGCCGGCTCGGCGGGCACGATCATCGTCGACCGCGTCACCACGTCCGATTCGGTGATCGTCGACCAGGTGCTGGTGCAGGCCGAACTGACCAGACTCCCGTCCGCCCCCACCACGGCGAACGGCACGGCGCGCGTGGTGCGCACAGCCGACCGCACGGTGCTGCGGGTCTCCGTCGACGGAATGCCCGCACCTGAAGGGCTGTACCAGGTGTGGCTCTTCGACGGTGTGGCCACCATGATCCCGCTCGGTGTTCTCACGAGCGGACAGGTCGACCTGCCAGTGCCACCGGGTGTGGACCTGGCCACCTACCGCGTCGTGGACGTCTCGGCGCAACGGCTGGGTCAGCAAGAGCACGGAACGAGCGTGCTGCAAGGAAACCTGGGCTGAGAACCGTCACGGCCGGGCCGCGAAGGTTCTCAGCCCGCGACACTGGTTCGATCCATCGTTGGGCGATCGACCTCGTGCTCGCTTACCGTCAGATGCGGAACGAAATTTTGGTTGCCCGCAGCGTCTTCGCCGAGGCTGTGGGTCCGGCGTTCTGGGAGCGTAAGTCATGAGTGCCATCACCACGCCGACGAAGCCGGCCAACGCGGCCGCGCGCGTCGCAGGGGCGGCGGCCAACGCTGCCGACGAGCGGTACCACGCGGCCTCTGGCCTGCGCAAACAGTTGAACAAGGTGTTCCCGACGCACTGGTCGTTCTTGCTCGGTGAGATCGCCCTGTACAGCTTCATCGTGTTGTTGTTGTCGGGTACGTATCTGGCGTTGTTCTTCGATCCGTCGATGACCGAGGTCACCTACAACGGCACGTTCGAGAACCTGCGTGGTATCGAGATGTCGCGGGCGTTCGCGTCCACGCTCGACATCTCGTTCGAGACGCGTGGTGGCCTGTTCGTGCGCCAGGTGCACCACTGGGCGGC
>NZ_JBIVPX010000009.1:0-403906 GCF_044754905.1 Lentzea sp. NPDC092896 | reverse complement strand
TTGTCAAACGGACACGCTTTTCGTCCGTTTGACAACCCTTCTTGCATGTGGCCCGCTCTTGGTGCGGCTCGTGACGGGACCCCACCGCCAACGCAACCCTCTAACCAACCGGCGGCCGCCCAAAGCAACAGGCGTGCCATCTACCCGCGTGTGGCGCGGACCCCCCGATCAGATTGCCGGGGGTCTGGGGGCAGAGCCCCCAGGGGAAGCACGCAAAGCGACCAGGCCGCAAGCAAGCCGGGGAACGCTAGTACAACGCAGAAGCCAAACTCCGCCGAGCAGCAGCAACCCGAGCATCATCGGCGGGGAACAACTCGAACAACCCCACCAAATGCACCCGAACCCGATCCCGATCATCCCCAAAAACCCGCCGAACAGTACCGACAAGCCGAGCAAACGCCTCGTCGACCAACTGCCCGGCAACCTCAGCATCAGCCGCAGCCAACTGAGCGTCGACATCCTCAGGCGAGGAATCAGCCTTGGCGATCACAGCAGGATCAACAGCCTCAGCCCGCTCAGCAAACCGAGCCTGCGCAAGCCCTTCCTTGGCCAGCTCATGCCCAGGCTCAGAAGCCAGAATCTCCGAGTAGAACCCCTGAGCGGCAACATAATCCCCACGCTCAAAGGCCTCCTCAGCAGCAACAATCCGAGGATCCTCGACAACCTCGTCCTCAGCCACCACAGGCGACCCGGCCCGAGCTTCCCCGGCCCGAATCCCAGGCAACCGCTCCCGCAAAGCATCCAACAACCGAGCAATCCACTGCGACAACTCACCGTCGTCAATGGGCCCGGCAAAAGCGTCAATGGGCTGACCAGCAGCAACGGCGACGGTCGTGGGCACGGACTGCACCCCGAACGCCTGCCCGATCCGAGGCGAGGCCTCCAGATCGACGCGGGCAAGAATCCACGCCCCACCGGAAGCGGACGCGAACCGGGTCAAAGACGAAGCCAGCTGCTGCGACTCAGGACTGTAGGAGGCCCCGAGCAGCACCACGACGGGCACCTGCAGGGACTGCTCGACCACAGCCTGGAACGAGGCTTCGGTGACATCCACGATCCACGGCACGGAGCCGTTGTCGGGAGCGGAGGCGCCGGCGGCGGCCGGCGTGGCGGCGGCCGTGCGGGCAGCGTCGGCGCGGGCCTTCAGGGCGCCGAGATCGACGGCGCCCGAGAGCGCGGCGGACAGTGCGGCGGTCTTGCGAGGATCAGGCCTTGTCACGTGTTCCATCCTGGCACGGCTAGTTCCCGGACCGGGTCCAGGGCCATCGGGTTGACGCGCATCGCCTCGTTGGCTGAGGCGATGCGTAGAGCCAGCGGTGTCATCAGGTCGATGAACCGCGTCGTACCAACTTCACCCAGTGCTTCCCACGGACTCAGAGCGGCCGAGTCCGTGGCTCGTTCCACCGATGGAAGGTCACCGGGCAGGCCTTCCACTGCTTCCCATTCTTCGACAGTCCAACCACGCGCGGTGCGCATGTATGCCGGATCGAGGGAATGCTCACGCGCATAGAGCGCAAGCGCTTGGCACGGTCCCACGCCGGCGGCCACCAGCGCAGCGACATGACCGTCGCCGCGGGCCTCGCGCAGGATCGTGCACGCGTGCCACAACTCCAGGTGGGGCTCGGCAGGCCACGGCAGCGCACGGTTCGCGGCAGCCAACGGACGCCCGGCGAGAGGCGCCGCCATAGCGGCCACACGAGCCAAAGCAGCAGCCTCGGCGATTTCGGGCGTGTCCACCGAACCCAGCAGACGACGCAACGCGCCGTCCGCACCCGCCAGCCGAACACGCAGGTACTCGGACGGCGAGGCGACCGCCCACGCGTCCGGCAGCGCACGGGAGACCATGCGCGGCGCGAAGTTGTAGAAGACCGCCGTCACCAGCTCCGGCGACGCGGCGCCCAGCGGTGCGGCGCGCATGCCGAAGTAGCCCATCCAGCCGCCCTTGCAGCCCAGCGCGTCGGTCGCCGCGCGGGATTCGGGCGTGAAGTACGTGACGTCGTGGTAGGGCTCGAACCGCAACCACAGTTGTCTCGCGTCCACGCCCGACACGCTAACCCAGCGAACGCCGCTGCACGGGTGCACTCACCGGGCCGGCGTAGAGCGTTCGGCCATCCGAGGAGACGTGCCGGAACCGGATCGGATCAGGGCGTGTCGGAGAGGTGCTCCTCGATCCGGTCGACCTTGGCCCTGAGCTGACCGGTGTAGCCGGGCCGGATGTCCGCCTTGAGCACGAGAGACACGCGCGAGGCACTGGCCTGCACGGCTTCCGTCGCGCGCTTGACCACGTCCATCACCTCGTCCCACTCCCCCTCGATCAGAGTGAACATCGCGTTCGTCTCGTTGGGCAGGCCGGACTCCCGCACGACCCGGATCGCCTCGGCGACGGCCTTCGCGACGCCTCCTGTCTCGTCCGAACCGGACGGAGCGACGCTGAACGCGACAAGCACACGTGCCTCCTGATGATCCACGGGTAGTACTGACTGGTAGCTTCGTTGCCCATGACACCGCTGCCGTTCGATCCGATCGCCCGCGCGGCCGAACTGTGGGACGACCGGGTGGGTTCCTCCACGTCGATGGCCGCCGTCACGAGCGTCATGCGTGTCCAGCAAATCATCCAGTCCGCCGTGGACGCAGCCCTCAAGCCGCACGGACTCACGTTCGCGCGCTACGAGGCGTTGGTACTGCTGTACTTCTCCCGCAAGGGCGCGCTGCCGATGCGGGTCATGGGCGAGCGCCTGCAGCTGCACCCGACGAGCGTGACCAACATCGTCGACCGGCTGGAGAGCGACGGACTCGTCCGCCGCACACCGCACCCGACCGACCGCCGCACGACGCTGGTCGAGATCACCGACGCGGGCCTGCAGCGCCGGGAGAGCGCGACCGCGGCCGTCGTCGACGTCAACCTGGGGCTCAAGGGCCTCACCGACCGGCAGACCGAACAGCTCACGGATCTGCTCGCCAAGGTCCGCCGGGCGAGCGGCGACTTCGAGGACTGAGAAAACCGTTTGGGAGCGCAGGCCGATCTGTGGCCTGATGGGCCCATGTGGGATCGACCGGACCGCTCCATCATCGCACTCGTCAGCACCCCCGGCGGATTCAGCGGGCGCACCAGAGCGATCCCGGTCGAGACACCGAACTGGAACCACGTGGAGCCGATCAACACCGCTCTGCGGGAGTTGATCGGTGTGGAGACGAGCGTTCTGCGGCTGCTCTCGGCCGAGGGCGGCAAGGTGCCGTTCGGCGGCATCGTCACCTACCACGTCGAAGCGCACGAAGAGCCTGATCACAGCCTTCTGGAACCTGTCGACGCACCCGAACCCGACGCCGAGCACCGCCTGCCGTGGGCACGTCTGGGCGGTCCGTCCGAACTGGTCGAGTGGGCTGACTCGGTGATCACCCGCACCGGCCCCGCGGTCCAGGTGCGGACCTGGAACCTGTCGAGCGTGCACCGCCTGCCCACCGCGGACGGACCGGTGTGGCTCAAGGCCGTGCCACCGTTCTTCGCCGACGAGGGCGCGGTGATCAAGACGGTCGCCGCCCACGACCCCACGCTGGTGCCCGAAGTGCTGGCCGGCGCACCGGGACGCGTGCTGCTCAGCCAGGCCGACGGCGCGAACTGCTGGCAGCTGACCGCCGAGCAGGTCGACGACGTCGTGCCGCGCTGGGTCGCCGTCCAGCACGCGCTCGCGGGCGAGCCACGACTCCAGCAGTCCGCGGTGCCGATGCCGGATTTCGGTCTGCCCGAAACCCTCACGCACGGCGACTTCCACCCCGGCAACTGGCGAAGCAGCGGCGTGGTCATCGACTGGTCCGACGCCGTCTGGGGGCACCCGGCGCTCGACGCGTGCCGGCTCATGGAGTACGCGAAGCCCGAACTGCACGACCACATCCGGCGCGTGTGGAGCGAGGCGTGGCTCGCGCTCAGGCCGGACAGCAGGCCGCTCGAAGCCCTGGCCATCGCACCCCGCGCGTCCCGGCTGCACAACGCGGTGAAGTACCAGGAGTTCCTCGACAACATCGAGGAGTCCGAGCGGATCTACCACGAGGGCGATCCGCAGGTCGAACTCCGCGAGGCGTTGAGGCTCGTCGCCGGATGAGCAGGACGGTCACCGCCCTGGTCAGCGCGCCCGGCGGGTTCGCGGGCCGCCTGGACGCGTTCGAGGTGCCGACGCTCGACTGGTACCACGTGGAACCGGTCAACGACGCCCTGGAACACCTGCTCGGCGTCCCGACGCACGTGCTGCGACTGATCTCGGCCGAGGGTGGCGACAGGCCGTGCGGCGGCTTCGTGACCTATCACGTCGAGGCGCTGGGCGAACCCGGCAGAGCGCAGTTCCACGCGGCGGAAGAGCCGGAACAGGACGCGGAGCACCGGATGCCGTGGGCACGCCGCGGCGGCCCGTCGGAACTGGTCGCGTGGGCCGACACCCAGGTCGGCCGCACCGGGCCCGCCGTCCAGGTGCGCACCTGGGGCATGTCGGTCGTGCACCGCCTGCCCACCGCGGACGGACCGGTGTGGCTCAAGGCCGTGCCACCGTTCTTCAGCGACGAGGGCGCGGTGATCGAGATGGTCGCGGACGTCGACCTCACGCTGGTCCCGAAGCTCATCGCCTCGGCGCCGCAACGGGTTCTGCTCGGCGACGAACCGGGCGGCAACTGCTGGGACGTCACGCCCGAGGACGTCGAGAGGATCGTGCCGCGCTGGGTGGCGGTGCAGCACGCGCTGGCAGGAGAGCCGCGGATCCGCTCCACCGCGGTGCCGATGCCGGGCTTCGGCCTGCCGGACACCCTCACCCACGGCGACTTCCACCCCGGTAACTGGCACAGGACGGGCGCGATCATCGACTGGGCCGACGCGGTCTGGGGTCACCCGGCGCTCGACGCTTGCCGGATCATCGAGTTCACCCGGCCGGAAATCCACGACCACGTCCGCCGCGTGTGGAGCGAGGCGTGGCTCGCCCTCAGACCGGACAGCAGGCCGCTCGAAGCGCTCGACGTCGCCCGCGCCGCGTCACACCTGCACAACGCGGTGAAGGCGCAGCAGTTCCTGGACAACGTCGAGCAGTCCGAGCGGATCTACCACACGGGCTACCCCGAAGCGGAGCTCAGAGCTGTTCGGCGGCCGGCTCGCTGAGGCGGCCGGTCTTCGAGGCCCAGCGCTCGAAGATCACCGTGCCGAACGGCGGGATGCTCGCGAACAGCGCGAGGACCGTCGTGCGCGCGTCCCACTTCAGCGGCGCAACGGCCATCAGCGTCACCAGCACGTAGCCGACGAAGATCAGGCCGTGGATCGGGCCGAAGACCTTGACGCCGATCTCGTTCTGCACGACGACGTACTTGAAGAACATCCCGAGCAGCAGGCCCGCCCAGGAGATGGCCTCGGCCAGGGCGAGGATGCGGAACCGTCCGACCACGCTGGAGAACGTCATGGTTCCCCATCATGAACCGTGACGGGCGGCACACGGCAACCACCCCTGTCCTATTCCTCCCATTTGAAGACGCGGGAGGCTATGAATCCGACCACCAGCGAAAACCCGACGAGGATCGCCGCAGGCATCGCGAGTGCCTCGATCCCCTTGCCTCGCACCAGCACGTCGAGCATGCCGTCGTTCATGTGCCGCAACGGGAAGATCTTCGACACGGTCTGCAGCCACGCGGGCGCCTGGTCGACGGGGAAGAACGTGCCGGACAGGAACGCCATCGGCAGCACCACGATGTTCGCGGCCGCCGACGCCGCCTCCTCGGTCTTGGCGAACGCGCCGACGAGCATGCCGAGCGCGAAGAACGCGATGGTTCCCAGCAGCAGCAACGGAATCGCCAGCCACCACTGCCCGGAGAGCTTCAGCCCGAACACCGGCAGCGAGGCGATGCCGATGAACGTCGCGCCCTGCACCAGCGCGACGCCGGCGCTGACGAGGATCCGCGACGACAGCACGGAACCCGCCGAGACGGGCGCCAGCCGGATCCGCCGCAGCACCTGCTTGCGGCGCCACGACACGAGAGTCAGCGCCGCGCCGAACACCGCCGACACCGCCACACCCCACGACAGGATGCCCGGCGTCAGGTACTGGATCGGCTTGAGCGAGGCGTCCTCGACCTTCTCCGCGGCGAACGTGAAGGTCGGCGGCTGACCGGTCGCGGCGAGGTTCGCCTTGTCCACGAACCCGTTGATGATGCCGAGCACGGTCGCGGACTTGACCTGGTCGCTCTGCGCGAACCGCACGTCGAGCTGCTGCCCGCGGATGATCAGCGCGGCGGGCAGGTCGCCGTCCTTCACCTTCTGCACCGCGGAGTTCTCGTCGTTGTACGGCTCCAGTTCCAACGCACCGCTGTCGCGCAGCGCGGACACGATCGGGCCGTCGCCGACGACCGCGATCCTCGTCTTGTCCGCGCCGACGTCGCGCAGGATCAGGCCGAAGATGACGAGGAACATCAACGGGAACAGGAAGGTGAAGAACAACGTCACCTTGTCCCGCAGGAATCCCTTGAGCATCGCCACCGAGAGCGTCTTGAACGCGGTCATGCGCGGTACTCCCGACCCGTCAGGTTGAGGAAAACGTCTTCGAGGGTGGCCGTGCGGACCTGAAGTCCGTCGAGCGCGCCCCGTTCGGCCAAAGCGGACAGCACGGGAGCGGGGCGGCGCGTGGAGAGCGTCAGCGACACCTCGTCCTCCTGCGCCTCGTCGACACCGTCGAGCGCGGAAGCGTCCACAACGGACAGAACGCCCTTCTGCAGCGTCACGTGGGTCGGCGCGTCGAGGCCGCGCACCAGCACGGCCGGCGGGTCGAGCGCGAGGATCCTGCCGGTGTCCATGATGGCCACCCGGTCGCAGAGGATCTCGGCCTCGTCCAGGTAGTGCGTGGTGTAGACGATGGTCTTGCCGCGCTCCTGGATCGCGCGCAGGACGTCCCAGAGGTTGCGGCGGGCCTGCGGGTCGAGGGCGGCGGTCGGTTCGTCGAGGAACACGATGTCCGGGTCGTGCACCAGCGCGCACGCGATCGAAAGCCGTTGGCGCTGACCGCCGGAGAGCTTGTTCTCCTGCTCGTTCGCCTTGTCCGCGAGGCCGACCAGTTCCAGCATGTCCGCGGCCGTGCCGTGACTCACGCCGTAGAGCGCGCCGAACGTCTGCAGCTGCTCCTTGGCCGTCAGCTTGTCGAAGAACGACGTCGCCTGCAGCTGAACACCGATGCGCGGCAACAACTTCACGTTGCGCGGCCACGGGCTCTCGCCGAGCAACCGCACCTCACCGCTGTCGGGCTTGCGCAGCCCCTCGACGATCTCCAGCGTGGTGGTCTTCCCGGCGCCGTTGGGCCCCAGGATGCCGAAGAACTCGCCTTCGGCCACGGTGAACGAAACCCCGTCCACCGCCTTCAGGTCGCCGTAGCTCTTGCGGATGTCCCGCACCACGACCGCCGACCGTTCCTCCGTCATGGGCGTGACGGTAGGTCAGCGCTGATCGGTTCGCGTGGCGAAACGACGAAAGTCGGAGCCAAGTCGAGACGAAGTGGGTCAGCCGCCTGCGACGAGCAGTGGACACGCCGTGTACGCGTCGTTCAACCTGCGTAGAGCCGCCGCGAACTGCTCGAAGCGAGCGCGCGGAACCGCGGCGCGGACCTCGCCGATCACCTGCCACAGGTAGCGGTGCTCGGCGGTCTCCACGACCGGCAGCGCCAGGCCGCCGGGGACGTCGCAGGCGAACGCGAGCGCCACCGCCGCGGCGCGCAGGCACGCGGTCGCGAGCGTCACGCAGTCCTCGACGAGCGTGCGGTCGTCCTGGGCGCGCAGCACGCCGGTGACGGCGAACCGGACGGCCTGCATCAGCGCGAGGTAGAGGCGCTGGCCGGCCTGGGTGCGTTCGAACGGCAGGTCCTCGGCGCCGCAACCGGGCGTCACGACGGTCATGCCGACCTGGGGACGCCGCAGCACGTGGTCGAAGAGCGCGGTCGGGGCCCAGAGCAGGGTGCGCCAGGAGTCCTCGGTGATCGAGGTGCCCATCCTGGCCGCGTTCTCCAGCACGTCGAGGTAGGCGATCAGGACGCCGGAGAGGAAGATCCCGCCGCGGTCGCCACCGACCCGGACGACGCCGAAGCGCTCGTCGAGGGTGTCGTCCTGGACCCAGTAGCCGGGCGTCCACTCGATGACGCCGCTGCTCGCCAGCACCACGCGCGCGAGGCGCTGGTGCACGGGCGACGCCGAGAGCACGGTGTCGTCGAGCCCCATCTGGACGAGCGTGGACGCGGCGTGCTGCAGCGACTCGCGCTGCTGGGGCACGAGGTCGGGGTGCAGCAGGCGGAACGGTTCCACGTCACCCCTCCCCTTCCGTAGTCGTCCTCACAATGAACGGCAGGGGGCGCGAAGTCATCCGGATGAACCGCAGCGTTACGTCTCAGTTGGACGCGTCAGTGCGACTGGGCCCAGGCCGTGAGCTGTGCGCGAGACGAAAGATTCAACGCCGTTTTCACGTTGTGCACGTGGGATTCCACGGTGCGGTGCGAGATGCCGAGTGTGGCCGCTACCTGCGCGTTCGTCAAACCCCGTGCGACCAGTTCGACGACCATCCGCTGCCGGTCGCTGAGCACCGGGCGCTGCACGATCTCCTTGTCCAGCGCGGTTTCCAGGGCGTGCCGCACGTCCATCGCCCGGCCCGCGCCGAGCGCCCGCTGAAAAGCCGCCGGAGACAAGGATTCCCGCGCGAGGTCGAGCGCGGCGTCCATCTTCCGCCGCCACCACGTTTCGGACGGAACAACCCACGACGTGCGCATCTGCTGACAGGCTGCCAGAAGTCGCACGCCGAGCTCGTGACGTCCGGACAGCATCGCGACCAGGCCGCGGCCCTCCACCGACTCCAGCACGGCCCGCGGCGTGGTCGCCGTCATGCGCGCGCTCTCGGCGAACCGGGCGCCGGCCGCCGCCAAATCCCCCCGTTCCAACGCGATGCAGCCCCACGTGTGCACCGCGACAGCCACGACGTCCTGCCGTGCATGGAGTCTGAGCACCGGCAACGCGCCCTCGATCAGCACGGCGGCGGCGTCCACGTCACCCTGGACGAGCAGCCGCCAGCCGAGGTTCTGGCTGGACACGGCCACACTCACGTCGTTGCCGTTGCGCACGCCGTGCTGGATCGATCGGCGCAACGCCCACGCGGTGTTCGCCACGTCGCCCATGCCGTCGTAAGCGCTCGCTAACGTCCGGAACAGGCGGCACCTGATCAGGTCCTGCCCGCCGGCCTCCGCCGTCTCGACCGCCTCGATGGCGTACTTCACCGCCTCGTCGTGCCGCTGGTCGTGGCCCGCCAGCAGGGACGCGTACTCCAGCGCGAGGATCCGGTAGCGGGCGTCGGCGGGCGACTGGTCCAGCACCTGCATCAGCACCGCGCCGGCCTCGGCGAAGTAGCCGCGGTCGAAGCACACCCGCAGCAGCATCGTGGCGAGCATCAGCCGCCGGTCGTCCTCCGATACCACCAGATGGGCGAACGCGTACGCCACGTTGTCGTACTCCTGGTGCTGTGCCTTCACCTGCTCCGGCGTGAGGATCGACGACGAGACGGCGGGTTCGCCCTTCTCGCACAGCCATTCGACGATCCGTTCGGCCGTCACCTCGTGCTCGCCGTGTTCTTCGAGCCGTTCAGCGGCGTACAGGCGAACCGATTCGAGCATCCGGAACCGGCCGTCGTTCTCCCGCACCACCAACGACTTCGCCTGCAACGCCGTGAGCAGGCCGATCACCGCGCCGCCGTGCACGACCTGGGCGATCTCCAGCCCGAACCCGCCGGGCAGCAGCGCGAGCCGCCGGAACAGCTCCTTCTCGGGCGCGGTCAGCAGGTCGTGACTCCACGCGATGGCCGCACGCAGGCTCTGGTGCCGCACCTGCTCGCCGGCGTCGCTCAGCAGGTCGAGGCGGTGGTCGAGGCGGTCCGCGAGCTCGGGCAGCGGCACCGATCGAGAGAGTTTCGCGGCCAGTTCCACGGCCAGCGGCAGGCCGTCCAAGCGAGTGCAGATCGCCGCGATGGCGTCGTGGTCACCGCCGGCTCCGGCGCGTTCGGCGAACAACTTCGCCGCGTCGGCTTCCATGCCGTGCAGCGGATAGACGACCTCGCCGACGGATCTCAGCGCTTCCCGGCTGGTCGCGAGAACCTGAACGTGCGGGCACCGCGACAGGAGCGCGTCCACGACGGCACAACATTCTTCGACGAGGTGCTCACAGTTGTCGACGAGCAGCAAGATTCGGCGGCCGGTCAGTTCCTGGAGCAACGTGGTCCGCAGCGCGACACCCGCGTGCTGGTACACCCCAACGGCTTCCGCGACGGCCTGCACCACCTGTTCCGGCCGGCTCAGCCTGCCCAGCTCGACGGTGCGGACCTCGGTGCGTCTGGCACGTCCGGCGAGCTCGGCCGCGAGCCTCGTCTTGCCGACCCCGCCCGGTCCGACCAGCGTGAGCATCCTGTGCTTGCGCAGCAACGAAAGCAGCTCCGCGAGCTCGCTCTCCCTGCCGACGAACGCGTCGTCGTAGCGGGGCAGCTCCGTGACCACAGTGGACGTTCCGGCGGAACGCTGACGGTAGGCGCGCTGACGGCACGCGTTCGAGCAATAGCGCGCCCGCGAGGGCAGGGGCGCGAAGCCCGTGCCGCAGCTCGCGCAGATGCCCATCGCACGAGACTACGACCGTTCCGACGTCTCAATTGGAAAGTGTGCGGAGGTCGACCTCCAGCGTGGTCCCCGAACGCAGTTCCACGAGCTCGATCCGATCCTTCGTCCTGGAGCGCCAGCCGCTGCGAATTCGCTGCACCACCTGCGTCTTCGTGACGTCGGCCGCCTCTGCTTTGATCACGATGTCCTTGCCGTTCTCCAGATGGACCACGGCCTTCGTGAACTTGGGAGCGTGCGGCACGAACTCGCCGGTCCCCGGCACGGCCGGATACATCCCGAGCGCGCTGAACACGTACCAGGCCGACATCGTGCCGAGGTCGTCGTTGCCCGTGACACCCGCCGGTCCGTTGACGAACAACGTCTGCGCGGCCCGCACGACCACCGACGTCTTCTCCGGCTTGCCGATGAGCGCGTACATCCACGGCGCGTGCAGATCGGGCTCGTTGTTCGGGTTGTACCTGAACTGGTTGTAGTAGTCGTACGGCCCCACGACCCACTTCTCGCGGACGGTCCTCGCTGGGTCCACCAGCAGATCGGGGTACGCGAAGAAGTCGTCCAGCCGCGCCTCGGCCGCGGCCTTGCCGCCGAGCGCCGTGATCAGGCCGGTGATGTCGTGCTGGCAGAGCCACTGGTACTGCCACGCCGTCCCCTCGTGGAACCCTTCCGGGCCCTGCGGTGTGAACGGGGTGAGCCACGCGCCGCCCTGCAGCTTCGGTCGCGGGAACCCGGTGAAGCCCCGGTCCGTGACGCTGTTGTCCCAGAGGGTGCGGTGGTTGAGGCCGCGCTTGCGGAGCCGTTCCGCGTCCTCGGCGTGGCCCAGTTCCGCGGCCATGATCGCGAGCGTGGCGTCGGCCAGCGCGTACTCCAGGGTCGCCGACGCGCCGTGGTGCGGATCGGTGTCCTGGCCCTTCTTCGGGAAGCGCTTGTCGTACTGGACGAATCCGTTCGCGAGGTAGTTCGGGTTGCCGGACCTGCCCTGGAAACGGGAACTCTGCGGCGGGACGCCGTCGGCGTTCTGCACCAACGCCTGGTACGCCTGCTCTTCGAAGCCCTTGAGGTGGCCGAAGCGCCAGAGGTCGACCAGGAACGGCGTGACCGGGTCGCCGGTCATGCAGTTCGTCTCCTGGTTCGCGTACGCCCAACGCGGGAGCCAGCCGCCCTGTTCGTGAATGGCCAGGATGCTCCGTGCGATGTCCTGCGAGCGTTTCGTGCGCAGCAGCGCCAGAAGCTGGTTGTGCGCGCGGTAGGTGTCCCACAGCGAGTAGTACTCGTAGTAGGTCCAGCCGTCGGCCTGGTGGACCTGGTTGTCGAAGCCCCGGTACCTGCCGTCCGCGTCGCTGCCGGTCAGCGGCTGGAGCAGCACGTGGTAGAGCGCGGTGTAGAAGACCGCGCGCTCGTCCCAGTCGTCGGTCTCGATCTCGATGCAGCCGAGCTCCGCGCGCCAGGCTTCCTGCGCCTCGTTGCGGATGTCGTCGAAGGTCCTGCCGCCGGTCTCGGTCTCCAGGTTGTTCGCCGCGCCCTGTTCATCCACTTGGGACAGTGCGGTGGTCGCCGTGACCGGGCCGGGGCCGAACGTCACCCAGGCGCCCCTGAGCCCGGCGCCGCCGGCGGAATCCCGTTGGCCCGGCTTGGATCCTGCCGGACCCCACGTGCCGAACTGCGCGAACGGGCGGTCGAACCTGGTGACGAAGTGCGTGAGGTACGGGCGGCCGCCGCAGAACGCCTGCGTCTCCACGGTTCCGACGATCGTCCGGTCGCCGACGACCCTGACGGAACTGGCGCTGACCGGTTCCTTGTCGTTGGCCTGGCCCACGTTGACGAGCAGCGTGCCCTGGACGCCGGTGGGGAACGTGTACCGCTCCACACCCGCGCGCGTGGTCGCCGTGCACTCGACGGTGATGTCCCGGTCCAGCTTGACCTTGTAGTAACCGGGTTTGCCGATCTCGCCGTCGTGCGTGTAGCCGCTGGCGTACCGCTTGTGGTCGAAGATCTGCGGCAGCTGCGTGACCGGGAGGATCGGCACCAGTCCGCCCTGCTCCCAGCAGCCCGCGCCGGACAGGAAGAAGTGCCCGAAGCCCCGGATCTGCTGGTCGTCGTAGCGGTAGCCGGCGTAGTGGGAGCCGACCGGGCTGGAATGCGCCTTGCCGAACGGCATGGACGCGCCGGGGAACGTGTTGCCCTCGTCCTTTGTGCCGATGAAGGTGTTGACCGACTCAATGGGATCCAGTGCGTCCACGACTTTCACCCTAGTTGGGATCTTGGGGTGGTGTGGGGTGGCGCTGTGGTCCGGTCGGGTGGTTGCCGGGAGGGACCGGGCCGGGGTGCGACCGCCGCCGCATGCGCACCCCGGCCCGGGGGCCTACTCGCCGGACCCGCGCGGGCTGAGAACGCTGTCCGTCACCAGATCATCGCTGAGCGCACACGGTCCAGGTCAAGCCCTTGACGATCACTTGTCCGGTTCCGGACATCGGTGCCGTCAGCGGGCCGACATCGCGTTCAGCGTCGTGTACCCCACGCCGAGCTGCGCGAACGCCTCCAGGGTGAACTCCGAGAGCTGGTCGAGCATGGTCGGGTTCTGGAGCAACAACCGGGTCTGAGCCTGCCGTGCCCCGGTGAGGCGCGGCAGCTCGCTGTACACGATCTTGACGCTCTTGCCGTCCGCCGCCGTCACGTCGACCTTGATGTCCTTGTAGACGCCGGTCAGCTTCGAGGCGATCTTCGTCGCGAGGTCGTGGACGATGACGGCCGCGGTCAGGCCGGCCACGATCGTCAGGATCGTCACCGGGTCCACGTAGAGCGCGCTGGACTTCGGTGTCGTCCACGCGCCACCGCTGTAGAGCCGGATCGCCGAGTTGGTCGTGGTCAGGTCGATGTCGACGGCGTTGGACCTGGCCGCGCTGAACATCGTGCCCGTGGCGACGTCCTGTTCGAACCACACCTGCACGGCCTCCACCGGTGTGAGCAGGTCGCTGCCCGAGACGATCGGGTTCTCGGCGACGTAGATGGGGGTCGTCGTGCTGTTGCCGTTGATGTCCGTCGAGTACGCCGACAGGCCGGGGTGGATCTTGCCGAATTCGTTGACCAGCGTGATACCGGTCTTCGGGCCGCCGGTGACCGCATCGCCGAGGATGCCCTCCTTGTCCAGCGTCGACTGGTCGCCGAGGCCGACGGCGACCTCGTTGGTGGCGACGCGCACGCTCACGTTGCCCTGGAACGTGTTGCTGCCGAAGAGGTGGTAGAGCGGCTGCCAGGAGAACGTGTTCTCGTGGAGGTAGCTGTCCGCGGACTGCCAGACGACGTTGTAGGTCTCGTTGACCTTCTTCGCGAAGCAGAGCTTGTAGCCGCTGTCCTTCAGGGTCTTGAGGTCCTCCGGGGCGATCCGGATGTCGACGCTCTTGATCTGTCCGTCCGTCATGGTCGCGCTCCTGTGCTGGATGTCGTCCGGGCCTGGGCGGCCCGCTGCACACGCTCCGGGGCGGCCGTCTCCGGCAGGTCTTCGCGACGCGCGCACCGCCGTCACCGCGCCGTCGGCGTCACTCGATGGGCTGGACTGGGCCGAGCGGGTTCCGTTGGGCCATTGGCGTTACGGGTGCCGGGCGAACGGCAGGGGAACCGGCGACGCGCCGTCGCCGCCCGTTCCCGACCGGGTGGTGGTCAAGTCCGCACGACTGAGTGCCCACCGCCGACCGGCAGTCGGCAGGACACCGCGACAGGTGGGTGAGAGATGCCCTGGAGACGGCGCCGGGTGATGCTCGGGACGGCCGAGGGAGGAACCGCGATGAGAGAAGCCGATGACGCGCATCTGGTGTTGCTGGGCCGGTTCGAGCTGCTCGCCGGATGCGGTGACGTCGTGCTGCCCAAGGGCGCGCAGCGGCTGCTGGCCTACCTCGCGATCCACCACGGCGACGCGGTGAGCCGGCAGGCCGCCGCCGAGCAGCTGTGGCCCGAGTGCCGCAGGCAACGGGCGACGGCCAACGTGCGGCAGGCGCTGTGGCACCTGCGCCGGGCGACCGAACGGCCGGTGGTCGAGCCCTCGGTGGACCGGCTGCGGCTGTCGCCCGCGCTGACCGTCGACTTCTGCCGGGCGGTCGAGACCGCGCATCTCGTCGTCAGCTCCGCCACCCCCGGAGCGGAGGACCTGGTCGGTGCCCTGTCCCGCGACCTGCTGCCCTACTGGACCGACGACTGGCTGGCCCCCGAACGACGCCGGTGGGAGCAGGTCCGGCTGCACGCGCTGGAGGCGGTCGCCCAGCACCTCATCTCGGCCGGCGCGCACCTCGCCGCACTGGAAGCCGCCTTCACCGCGATCTCCATCGACCCGGTCAGGGAGACCGCGCACCGGACGGTGATCGCGGCACATCTCGCCCAGGGCAACTACGGCTCCGCGCTGCGGCACTACCAGCAGTACCGCGCGCTCCTGCACCGCGAACTGGGCGTCACGCCGTCCTCGCACATGACCCGGCTCGTCGCGTCTCAGGCGGCGCTGTGAGCCATGGGCGTTGACGCGGGGCAGCGCCCTTGACCGGTAAGGAAACGGTTGACAAGGGCGTAAGGCCGGGGTGAGATACGCCCACTATGACAACGTTGTCCCCCAGCGGGCCCGTAGCCGGTCAGCGCAAGGTACGTCGCGCGACGATGAACGACGTCGCGCGGCTCGCGGGCGTGAGCATCAAGACCGTCTCGCGCGTGGTCAACGACGAGCCGGGCGTGCACCCGTCCACCGCCGAGCGCGTGCTGGCGGCCATCGACCAGCTCGGGTTCCGGCGGAACCTGAGTGCCCGCAACCTGCGCCGAGGCTCGTCCACCGGCACGATCGGGCTGGTGCTGGAAGACGTCGGCAACCCGTTCTACTCCGGCGTGACGCGCGCTGTCGAGGAGATCGCCCGTTTGCGCGGCAGACAGGTGATCTCGGGGTCGTCGGACGAGGATCCGAGCCGCGAGCGCGAGCTGGCGCTGGAGTTCTGCTCGCGCAGGGTCGACGGGCTGCTGATCGTGCCCGCCGGCCTCCAGCACAGCTACCTGGTGCCGGAGATGCGCGCGGGCACGCCCGTGGTGTTCCTGGACCGGCCCGCGGGCGACGTCGTGGCCGACACCGTGCTGGTGGACAACATCGGTGGCACCGTCGAGGCGGTCACGCACCTGGCCTCGCACGGGCACCGCCGCATCGCGTTCCTCGGGGACGCGCCGGACATCTTCACCGCCAACGAGCGCCTGCGCGGCTACCGCGAGGGCTGCGTGCGCGCGGGCATCGGCTACCACGAGGAACTCGTGGCGATGGGGCCGCACGACGAAAGCAGCGTCAGGACCACGTTGCAGCGCCTGCACAGCATGCGGGAGCCCGCGACGGCGATCGTGGCGGGCAACAACCGCATCACCGTGTACATCCTGCGCGCGCTCGCGGGCGTCGCGGAAAGGCCCGCTCTCGTGGGCTTCGACGACTTCGAACTCGCCGACCTGTTGTCGCCGCCGGTGACCGTGATCGCGCACGACGCGAGCGCGCTCGGCAAGGCGGCCACCGATTTGTTGTTCGCCCGACTGGACGGCGACAACTCACCACCGCGCCGCGTCGTGCTGCCGGTGCGCTTGGTGCCACGAGGATCCGGGGAGGTCCACGCGTGAGTTCTGGTGTTCTCCACCAGCCTGTCAACTTGCCCGCCAACCAGCCGAAGCAGTTCTACCGCGGCGGTGAGGCGATCGCCGCGTTGCGCGGCGGAACCAGTGGCGACTTCGGCCCCGAGGACTGGGTGGCGTCGACGACGACGCTCTACGGCCGCGACGACGCCGGGTTGACAACGTTGCCAAACGGCGTGCTCCTGCGCGACGCGGTGAAAGCCGACCCGACGGGGTGGCTAGGCGCGGACCACGCGGCCAAGTTCGGCGGCGACACGGCGTTGCTGGTGAAGCTGCTCGACGCGGGCCAGCGCCTGCCCGTGCACTGCCACCCGTCGAACGCCTTCGCGTCCTCTCACCTGAACTGCCGCCACGGCAAGACGGAAGCGTGGATCGTCGTGGGCACGACGGGGTCGACCCCGACCGTCTACATCGGATTCCGCGACGACGTGCCTGCCGACGTGGTCGCCGGTTGGGTCGCCACGCAGGACACGACGGCGATGCTCGACGCGCTCAACCCCGTCTGCGTCCGGCCCGGCGACACGGTCTTCGTGCCCGCCGGTGTGCCGCACGCGATCGGCGAGGGCGTGTTCATCGTCGAACTGCAGCAGCCCACGGACTTCTCGGTGACGCTGGAGTGGCAGGGCTTCCTCGCCAACGGCGACATCGGCCACCTCGGCCTCGGTTACGACGTCGCGCTCGACTGCGTGGACCGGCGGGGCTGGAGCGGCAAGCTCGACGAGTTGGTGCGGCAGACGTCCGAGAAGTGGGCGCCGTCGGTCGATCTGCTCGGCCACGACGCGGACCCGTTCTTCCAGGCCGACCGCCTGCACGTGGAGGGCTCCTTCGCACTGGAGCCGTCGTTCGCCGTGGTGGTCGTGCTGGAGGGTTCCGGCCAGCTCGGTGAGCTGGAGGTGCACAAGGGCAGCACCGTCGTCGTGCCGCACGCGGCCGGCGAGCTCGGTCTGACCGGTGACCTGGTGGCGATCCGCTGCCGTCCACCCGTTTTGTCCACTGTGGAGGATGTGATTCCGTGAGCCAGCCGTTGCTGGAGGCTCGTGATCTCACGAAGAACTACGGCACCGTGGAAGCTCTCCGCGGTGCCGCGTTCACCGCTCATCCCGGTGAGGTCGTGTCGCTGATCGGCGACAACGGCGCGGGCAAGTCCACCCTGGTGAAGTGCCTGTCCGGGGTGGAGCAGCCGACCGGCGGCACGCTGCTGTTCGACGGCGAACCGCTCGTGCTCGACTCCCCCAACAGCGCCCGCGACCTGGGCATCGAGACGGTGTTCCAGGACCTCGCGGTCGCGCCGGACCTCGACCCGGCCGCGAACATGTTCCTGGGCAGGGAGATCCTCAAGCCCGGCGTCCTCGGCCTCCTGGGCGTGCTGGACAAGAAGGCGATGCGCAGGCAGGCCGCCGAGCACTTCTCCCGGTTCGGCGCGACGCTGCAGAGCATCGACGTGCCGATCGCGGCGCTGTCCGGTGGCCAGCGCCAGTCCGTCGCGGTCGCGCGGTCGGTGGCGTGGGCGTCGAAGCTCGTGTTCATGGACGAGCCGACGGCCGCACTCGGTGTGGTGCAACGGGAACGCGTGCTGGAAGTGATCAAGCGCGTGCGCGACGAGGGCGTCGCGGTGGTGCTGATCTCGCACAACATGCCCGAGGTGCTGTCGGTGTCCGACCGCGTCGAGGTGCTGCGCCTCGGCCGGCGCGTGGCCCGTTTCAAGGCCTCGGACACCAGCGTGGAAGAGCTCGTCGGCGCGATGACCGGCGCGCTCACTCAGGAGGACGCGGCGTAATGAGCACGGACGAGAAGACAACGATGTCAACTCTGCCGGACGAGCAGCGCACCCCGTTGCTCAAGCGTCTGACCGGGGCGAACACGCTCTGGATCGGGCTGGTGCTGCTCGTGCTGGTCGCCACGTTCGGCGCGATCCGCCCGGACGCGATCTTCCAGGTGACCACGCTGCAGTTCCTGCTCGCCGAGACCGCGGTGCTGCTGGTGCTCTCGGTCGGCATGACGTTCGTGATCATCACGTCCGGCATCGACCTGTCCGTGGGCTCGGTGCTGGTGTTCGCGTCCGTGTCGAGCGCGCTGGCGATGAACTCGGTGTCCGGTGGCGACGCGACGAACGCCGGCTGGGGCGTGATCGCGTTCGGCCTGCTGGTCGCCGTGGTCAGCGGCGCGGTCTGGGGCCTGCTCAACGGTCTGCTGATCTCGCGGGCGAAGATTCCGCCGCTGATCGTGACCCTGGGTTCGTTCGGTGCGGCGCAGGGCGCGGCTTTGTTGCTGAACAACGGTTCCAACGTCTCCGGCATCCCGGACAAGCTGAACACGACGTTCGGTTCCGGCACGTACTTCGGCATCCCGAACATCGTGATCGTCGCGGCGATCGTCACCGCTCTCGGCGCGTTGTTGTTGTCCACCACGCGTTTCGGCCGGTACACCTACGCGGTCGGCTCGAACGAGGAGGCGGCCAGGCGCGTCGGCATCTCGGTGCGCGGCCACCTGACGAAGGTGTACCTGCTCGCGGGCACCCTGGCGGGTCTCGCGGGGTTCATGGGCAACGCGTTCTTCCGCGTCGCGGTCGTCACCGGCCACGAGACGGACAACCTGAACGCGATCGCCGCCGTCGTCCTGGGTGGGACGAGCATCTTCGGCGGCATGGGTTCGGTGCTGGGCACGGTCTTCGGCGTGTTCATCCCGGCCGTGTTGGAGAAGGGCCTCGTGATCATCGGGGTCAAGGAGTTCTGGCAGCCGATCGCCGTGGCGATCGTGCTGGTGGCCGCCGTGTGGCTGGACCAGACACGGCGGCGGGCGCGCAACCAACGTTAGGAAAGGTGCTGGACCAATGAAGATCCGCTCCGCAGTGGCTGTCTCAGCCGCTTTCCTGCTCGCCGCGTGTGGCGGGGGTGGGCAGATTGGTGACTCGAACTCGGGCAACTCGGCCGCGAACAAGAAACTGGTGCTGATCCCCGGCATCTCGGCGGAACCGTTCTACATCTCGATGCAGTGCGGGTTCGAGGGCGCGGCCAAGGCCGCGGGCTACGAGTTCGACACGCAGGCCCCCGCCAAGTTCGACGCGGCCCAGCAGACCCCGATCGTCACGGGCATCCTCGCGTCGAAGCCCGCCGCCGTGCTGATCGCGCCGACCGACGACAAGGCCATGGCCGGCCCGATGAAGCAGCTCAAGGACGCGGGCATCAAGGTCGTCGAGGTCGACACCAAGCTCCAGGACACCTCGATCGGCGTCTCCTCCATCTCGTCCAACAACGAGCAGGGCGGCAAGCTCGCCGCCGAGACGCTGAACAAGCTCGCCGCCGGCAAGACCGGTTCGGTGCTGGTGCTCAACACCAAGGCCGGCACGTCGACGACGGACGCGCGCGCCAAGGGCTTCGAGGACGCCATCAAGGCCTACCCGAACCTCAAGTACATCGGCCAGCAGTACACCGACAACGAGCCCGCCACCGCGGCCTCGAAGGTGACCGCGACGCTGGCGGCGAACCCGGACCTGATCGGTGTGTTCGCGACCAACCTCAACAGCGGTGAGGGTGCCGCGACCGGCCTGCGCAACGCGGGCAAGACCGGCGCGGTGAACCTGGTCGGCTTCGACGCCTCGCCGAAGCAGGTGCAGGACCTCCAGGCGGGCACCGTGCAGGCCCTGATCGCCCAGGACCCCGCCACGATCGGCAAGCAGGGCGTCGAGCAGGCCCTGGCCGCGATCGACGGCAAGGAGAACAAGCGCAACATCGAGACGGACCTCGTCGCCATCACGAAGGACGACGCGTCGGCCAACTCGAAGTACTTCTACAAGGAATCCTGCTGAGTTTCCGCGTCACGAAGGGCCGTTCCCACCTAGGGGACGGCCCTTCGGCCTTTCGGAGCCTTGATGACGCATGTCATGGCCGCTTGGCCGCGTTGGCCTAAGACCCAAGTCGTACGAGCCAGTCATCCTTCAGCGGATGTTCGGAGTCCCGAAAACCGATGAGCTGTAGGCACATTGGAGGGGGCTCGAATGCTACGAAGGAATATCGCAGCGGCACTTGCCGTCGTGACGGCAACATCCCTGCTCATCGCACCACAGGCGCTGGCAGCACCAGCACAGCAGATCCAGTGGCAGCAGTGCTTCGACCCGGGAACGCCGGGACTTCCGCCGGGCGGCGAACGACTGGAGTGCGGCAGTTTCACCGCACCGATGGACTGGAACAACCCGCGCAACGGCAAGACCATCACCATCGCGGTCAGCCGCCTGACGCCGAAGAGCGGCACGGCGAAGTCCACGGTCTTCACCAACCCCGGCGGTCCCGGTGGCCCCGGCCGCACGGTCCCGCTGCTCTACCTCGACCGGCCCAAGCTGAGCGAGAACGCCGAGATCATCGGAATCGACGTGCGCGGCACCGGCGCCAGCAGCAACGTCACGTGCGGGAGCTTCAACACCGACGGGCAGATCGATCCGCGTGACCGCAGCAAGGCCAACCTCGACCTGCTCTACGGCGCCATGGAACTGCAGGCGAAGTTCTGCCAGGCCAAGTCGGGCGAGTTCGGCAGGTACGTCTCCACCGACCAGACGGTGAAGGACCTCGACCTGCTGCGCCAGGTGCTCGGCAAGAAGAAGGTCAGCTGGCTCGGCTACTCCGGCGGCAGCTGGATGGGCGCCTACTACGCCACCTACTTCCCCAAGACGCTCGACAGGATCGTGCTCGACTCCAACGTCGACTTCACCCTGCCGTGGCAGCCGATCTTCGACGACTGGGGCATGGGCTTCGAACGCCGGTTCCGCGTCGACTTCCTGCCGTGGGTGGCGAAGTACGACAGCGTCTACCACCTGGGCAAGACCGGCGAGGAGGTTCGCCAGTCCTACGAACGCACCCGCGCCAAGCTGAACGCGCAGCCCGTCACGCGACCGGACGGCGTGTACAACGGCGTCACGCTCGACCTCGTGCTGCGGACCACGCTCTACACCAAGGACAGCTTCGCCGACGGCGCGCAGAGGCTCGCGGAACTGGCCGGTGCGGTGTCCCCACAGGCGAAGACGCTGGCCGGCTATCCGGACGCCCAGCTGGGCACCGCCTACTCGATCCTGTGCAACGACACGCCTTTCCAGGGCGGCAGGAAGTACCTGGAGCGCGATGGCGCCCAGGACGGCGCCAAGTGGCCGCTCGTCGGCTACACCCAGGTCGCCGGCCCGTGCGCGTTCTGGGACCGGCCGAACGTGAAGCTCAAGCAGCCCACCGGAATCGGCGTCGCACCGACGTTGATGGTGCAGTCGGTGCGCGACCCGGCGACGCCGATCGAGCAGGCGCAGCGGGCACACCGGAACTTCAAGAACTCCGTGCTGCTGACCGTCGAGGACGAGGGCGACCACGGCATCTACGGTTTCGGCAACCCGTGTGTGAACGACGTCGTCGAGCGCTACCTCGTCGACGGCGTGACGCCCGCGGCGGACCTGAAGTGCCCCGGCGTTCCGCTGCCCGCTCCCGGCGCGCAGAGCGGGCAGAACTCGCTCGCGAAGGCACAGCAGCTCGCCACCCGGCTCGGTTGGTAGGAGGGGGAAACGCATGTACCGCAAGAAGATCGCGGCGGCACTCACCGTCGTCACAGCGACATCGCTCTTCATCGCCCCACAGGCTCAGGCGGCGACCGGCCTGGCCGATCAGAAGATCACCTGGCGGCAGTGCACCGACGAGCCGGGCTTCGAACGGCTGCAGTGCGGCGAGTTCACCGCGCCGATGGACTGGAACAACCCGCGCAACGGCAAGACCATCACCATCGCGGTCAGCCGCACGGTTCCGTTGAACGGCAAGGCGAAGACCGCGGTCTTCACCAATCCCGGTGGGCCGGGCGGTGAGGGACGCACGCTGCCGTTGGTCTACCTCGACCGGCCGAAGCTCAGCGAGAACGCCGAGATCTACGGCATCGACGTGCGCGGCACGGGTGCCAGCAGCAACGTCACCTGCGGCGGGTTCGACACGCTCGGCTCCACGGATCCGCGGGACCGCGGCAAGGCCAACCTCGATCTCATCTACGGCGGCATGGAGCTGCAGGCCAAGTTCTGCCAGACCAAGTCCGGTGAGCTCGGCAAGTTCGTCACCACCGAGCAGACCGTGAAGGACCTGGACCTGCTGCGCCAGGTGATCGGCCGCAAGAAGGTCGACTGGCTCGGTTACTCCGGTGGCAGCTGGATGGGCGCCTACTACGCCACCTACTTCCCGAAGACGCTCGACAAGGTCGTGCTCGACTCCAACACGGAGTTCACCGGCACGTGGAACTCCGTGTTCGGCGACTTCGGCATGGGGTTCGAGCGGCGATTTCGCGTCGACTTCGCGCCGTGGGTCGCCAAGTACGACGACATCTACCACCTCGGCAAGACCGGCGAAGAGGTGCGGCAGAGCTACGAACGGACGCGCGCGAAGCTCGCCCGGCAGCCCGTCACCCTGCCAGAAGGCACGTACTACGCGGTCACGCTGGACCTGGTGCTCGTCCAGGGCCAGTACAGCAAGTACGCGTTCGACAGCACCGCGCGCAAGTTCGCCGAACTGGCCGGCACGGTGCCGGCACCGATGAGCGTGCAGGCGTCCTACCCGGACGCGGCGACCGGCACGATGAACTCGATCATCTGCAACGACAACGAGTTCCGCGGCGACCGCGGGTACCTGGAACGCGACGCGGTGCGGGACGGCGCCAAGTGGCCGCTGCTGGGCTACTACCAGCTCATGGGCCCCTGCGCGTTCTGGGACCGGCCGAACGTCACCCTCAAGCAGCCCACCGGAATCGGCGTCACGCCGACGCTGATGGTGCAGTCCGAACGCGACGCGCCGACGCCGATCGAGGGTGCGCGCAAGGCGCACGCCGGGTTCGCCGGATCGCGGCTGCTGACCGTGAAGGACGAGGGCGACCACGGCATCTACGGGTTCGACAACAACTGCGTCAACGACGTGGTCGAGCGCTACCTCGTCGACCGCGTGACGCCGGCCGGCGACCTGTCCTGTCCCGGCGTGCCGCTGCCCGAGCCGGGTCAGCAGCAGGCCGGAACGCTGGAGCAGGCACGCACGCTGGCAACCCGGCTCGGCTGGTGAGGGGGTTCTGATGAGAAAGCAGTTGGCGGCCGCGGCCGCCGTGACCGTGGCGACGACGCTTCTGGCCACACCCCAGGCTTCGGCGAGCACGGAGTTCGCGCGCCAGGAGATCAAGTGGCAGCGGTGCACCGACGAGCCGGGCTTCGAACGGCTGCAGTGCGGCAGCTTCACCGCACCGATGGACTGGAACAACCCGCGCAACGGCAAGACCATCACCATCGCGGTCAGCCGCACGGTTCCGTTGAACGGCAAGGCGAAGAGCACGGTCTTCACCAACCCCGGCGGCCCCGGTGGCGCCGGTCGCACGTTGCCGCTGGTCTACCTGAACCGGCCGAAGCTCAGTGAGAACGCCGAGATCGTCGGCATCGACGTGCGCGGCACCGGCGGCAGCGACAACGTCACGTGCGGCTCCTACCAGCACCGGCTCGCCACCGACTGGCGCGACCGGAGCAAGGCCAACCTCGACCTGCTCTACGGCGGCATGGAGCTGCAGGCCAAGTTCTGCCAGACCAAGTCCGGTGAGCTCGGCAGGTTCATCACCACCGAGCAGACCGTGCGCGACCTCGACCTGCTGCGCCAGGTGATCGGCCGCAAGAAGGTCAGCTGGCTCGGTTACTCCGCGGGCAGCTGGATGGGCGCCTACTACGCCACCTACTTCCCGAAGACCCTCGACAAGATCGTCCTCGACTCCAACACCGAGTTCACGCAGTCGTGGCAGAAGGTCTTCGACAACCTCCCGGCCGGGTCGGAACTCCGGTTCCGCGTGGACTTCCTGCCGTGGGTGGCGAAGTACGACAACGTGTTCCACCTCGGCAAGACCGCCGAGGAGGTGCGGCAGAGCTACGAGACCACGCGCGCACGGCTGGTCGAGCAGCCCGCCACGTTGCCGGACGGCACCGTCGTCACGCCGGTCCTGCTGGACGCCGTGATCTTCGCGGGCCTCTACAGCAAGGACTCGTTCGAGGGCACGGCCCAGTTGGTCGCGCTGATCGCGGGCACGCTGCCCATGTCACTGGCCGCGCCCCAGCAGTACCCGGACGCGCTGATGGGCACGCAGATGTCGATCCTGTGCAACGACACCCCGTTCCGCGGGGACCGGAAGTCGTTGGAGCGCGAGGGGAACAAGAGCGTCCGGCAGTACTCGCTCGTCGGCGGGTACCAGATCACCGGCCCGTGCGCGTGGTGGGAACGCCCGGACGTGCAACTCAAGCGCCCCAACGGAAGGGGCGTCGACTCCGCGTTGATGGTGCAGTCGGTGCGTGACCCCGCGACGCCTCTCGCAGGCGCGCAACGGGCTCACGCCGGGTTCGCCAATTCGCGGATGCTGACCGTGAAGGACGAGGGTGACCACGGCATCTACGGGTTCGGCAACGACTGCGTCAGCGACGTGGTGGAGAGCTACCTCGTCGACGGCGTGGTGCCGGCGAAGGACCTGAGCTGTCCCGGCGTGCCGTTGCCGGCACCCGGTGAGAGCAAGGGAAACCCGCTCGCCAAGGCACAGCAGCTGGCCGCACAGGCCGGCTGGTGATCGTCTAGAAAGCGCCGGGGTGGGTACGTCTGCGTCGTGCCGCGTAGACGCCCGCCTCGGTGCGGCGGTCGAAGCCGAGCTTGTGCAGGAGCGACGACACGTAGTTCTTGACCGTCTTCTCCGCGAGGAACAGGCGGTTCGCGATCTGCCGGTTCGTCATGCCCTCGGCGATGAGGTCGAGGATGCGGCGTTCCTGCGGGCTCAGCGCGGCGTAGCGCGGATCTTCCTCGGGGCCGCCGCGGAGGCGTTGCAGGACGGTGGCCGTGACTCCGGCGTGCAGGAGCGAGCCGCCGGAGGCGAGGGTGCGGACGGCGGCGACGAGATCGTTGCCGGACACCTCTTTCAGCATGTACCCCGACGCGCCCGCCATGATCGCGCCGAACAACGCCTCATCGTCCGAATAGGACGTGAGCATCAGGCACGCGGGCGGCGGCTGCACCAGGCTCCTGATCTCCCGGCACACCGTGACACCGTCGCCGTCGGGCAGCCGCACGTCGATGATCGCCACGTCGGGTTTGAGCCGCGGGGCCTGCGCGATAGCGGCCGCGGCGCTGTCCGCCTGGCCCACGACCTGGACGTCCTCCGCCTGCGCCAGCAACTGCACCAGCCCGCGCCGCACGATCTCGTGGTCGTCCACCACCAGCACCGCTATCGCCATCTCGCCTCCTGCAGCACCAGTGGAACGAACCAGGTGACGCTCACCCCGGCTCCGGGGATCGAGTCGACCGCGCAGTCGCCGTGGTGGCGCCGCGCCCGAGCCGCCATGTTCGCGAGCCCGCCCGCGTGCTGGGGCGCCCCGCCGGAATCGTCAGCCAACGGCAAGCCTCGGCCGTCGTCCTTGACCATGAGCTCAAGACTCGTCACGGTGCGATCGACGCTCACGGCGACGGCAACGTGCTGCGCTCTCGCGTGCCGCACCACGTTCGTGAGCGCCTCTCGGAGCGTGGCCAGCAGATCGGGCCTGACCTGGTCCGGCACCACGGTGTCCAACGGGCCTTCGAGCGACACGTCCGGTTCGAACCCCAGCAGCCGTGCGGACTCGTGCACGACGTTGAGCAGCTGCCCGCGCAGGCTGGTGCCCCCGGCCGGCGGTTCCTGCAGGGAGAAGATGGTGCGGCGGATCTCGCGGATCGTGCGGTCGACCTCCTCCACGAACCCGGTGATCCGTTCGGCGACCTGGGGCCTGCTCGTCCCGGTCAGCCCCTGCAACCCGAGGCCGAGCCCGAACAGCCGCTGGATGACCAGGTCGTGCAGGTCCCTGGCGATGCGGTCGCGATCCTCCAGCACCGCCAGCCGTTCGGTGTCGCCCCGCGCCCGCGTGAACTCCAGCACCAGCGCGGCCTGCGCGGCGAAGGCCTCGATGAGGTCGGGATCGTCGAAGCCGGGTTCGCCCTCGGGCTTGGACAGGATCAGCACGCCGATCGTCCGCTTCCCGATCTTGAGCGGCACGACCGCGCACGGCCCCGGCACCGCGGACACCTTGCCCTCCGCGTGGCACTCGCCCTGGCCGGACTCGTAGACCCGGTAGGTGACCGTGCCTTCCTTGGGCACCCGCATGCCCTCGGCGTCGTAGCTGCCGCCGTCGGTCACCTCGATGACGAGGTCACCGGTGTGGTCGGGCAGCACCACGGCCGCGAAGTCGGCGTTGGCCGTTGTGCGCGCTGTCTTCGCCACCAGGTAGAGAGCGTCACGGCCGTCCGTGCCCATCAGCAGGTTGGTGGTCACCTCGGCGGCGGCGCGCAGCCACACCTCACGCTTGCGCGTCTGCTCGTAGCGGTCGAGGTGCTCCACGGCGCTGCCCGCCGCCGTGGCCAGTGCGGTCAGGATGTCGCGGTCCTGGTTGCTGAACGCCGCCTTGCCGCTCAGGAAGAGGTTGCCGAACGTCTCGCCGTGCACCTTGATCGGTGCCCCCAGGAAGTCCGCCAGGCCGATCGAGCGCGGATCACCGGACGTGATCTGCACCTGCCCGTCGTGGTGGGCGGTGAACTCCGTGAGCTCCTTGTGGGTGTTGATCACGGCCAGCGCGCCGTAGGAGGCCCCGATCAGCTCACAGGCCGACTCGACGGTGTGGCGGAGCAGATCCGGGAGGGTGTCGACTTCGGCGAACGACAGCACGACGTCCAGCACTCGCTGTTCCGTGCTCACGTTGCCGCCCACGGCCTTCACCCCTTGGGGGGATAGAAGTGACACCGTACGAACGACTGAGGGTAACTCCACACCGTAGTCAAGGGGGAGACCATCACTGCAAACAGTGAACTTTGGGACTACTGAGAGTAGAGGTGCGTCTTGTTTGGAGGGGCCAGGCGGCTCAGTGCAGACCGACCGTGAAGCCCTCGTCGATGACGCCGCGGTAGATCTGCGGGGCGAAGGTCCGCAGCCCGTGGTCGAGCGGCGCGATGAACCCCGCCGAGTCACCGAGCGGCAGCCGGTACCCGTTCTGCACCCGGTGGAACTCCCACAGCGACTCCATCGTCGGGTGCGCGGGCCGGAACTGCTGCGGATCGCGCGGATGCAGGTCGACGCGCACCAGGGTCCTGCGCACCAGTGCGTCCGCGAGCTGGACCGCGCGCTCCTGGGTCCGGGAGATCGAGATCGCGCCCAGCTCCTGCCAGCCGACGGCCCACGGCACGCCCTGCGGGTCGTCCAGGCGGATGCCCTGCTGCTCGATGATCAGCTTGCGCGGCCGGGAGATGGTCTTCCACTTCACCACGGCCATCACGCCGATGAAGGTGAACGCGATGCCGATGACTGCGGCGATGCTGCCGCCCACCGGTTCACCGTCCACGAACGCGGTGACTGCGCCGACCAGGGCGAGGATGCCCAGGATCCCGGCGACCGAGCCGCCGATCAGGACTTTGCGGGTGTCGCTCTTGCCGAGGTCGATGACGACAGGCGGAGGCGCTCCCCAAGCGGTCATGGCCGCAGGTTACCGCTGATCAACAGCTCCGCGGCGGCGAACGGGTCCAGTTCACCCTCGACCACGCGCTTGGCCAGCTGGTCGACGGGGCCGAAGCGGGTGCGGACGCGTTCGACGGCGATCGCCTCGATCTCGGCGCCCGCGCGACGCAGGCGGCGTTCGGTCAGCTCGCCGTGCTCGGCCATCCACGACTGGTGCTCGGTGATCGCCTCGACCACGCGGTCGAGGCCCTCCATGCGCGCTGCCACCGTCTTCACCACGGGGACGCGCCACGACGGGCCTTCGCGGTCCCTGCGGCCCAGCGAGATCATGTACTTGAGGTCGCGCGCGGTCTGGTCGGCGCCGTCGCGGTCGGCCTTGTTGACCACGAAGACGTCCGCGATCTCCAGGATGCCCGCCTTGGCGGCCTGGATGCCGTCGCCCATGCCCGGCGCGAGGAGCACGAGCGTCGTGTCGGCCAGTGCCACGATCTCGACCTCGGACTGACCGACGCCGACGGTCTCCACGATGATCACGTCGAACCCGGCGGCGTCCAGGACCCGCAACGCCTGCGGGGTCGCCCAGGACAGGCCGCCGAGGTGGCCGCGGGTGGCCATGGAACGGATGAAGACGCCGGGATCCGTGGCGTGGTCGCCCATCCGCACGCGGTCGCCCAGCAGCGCGCCGCCGGAGAACGGGCTGGACGGGTCGACGGCGATCACCGCGACGCGCTTGTCCTGCTCGCGGAAAGCACGCACCAACGCGTTCGTGGAGGTCGACTTGCCGACGCCGGGAGCACCGGTGATGCCGATGACCTGGGCGTGCCCGGTGTGCGGGGCGAGGGCCGCCGCCACCAGCGGCAGCTGCGCACTCCCCTGTTCCACCAGGGAGATCAGCCTGGCGACCGCGCGCGGTTCGCCGTCACGCGCGCGGTCGACCAGTCCTGCTACGTCAACAGCTGTGGCCACGGCCAAGGACACTAGGCCTTGGAGGGCACGCGGATGATCAGAGCGTCGCCCTGACCACCACCACCGCACAGCGCCGCCGCACCCACGCCGCCACCACGCCGCTGCAGCTCCAGTGCGAGGTGCAGGGCGATGCGGGCGCCGGACATGCCGATCGGGTGGCCCAGCGCGATGGCGCCGCCGTTGACGTTGACCTTGTCCTCGGAGATTCCGAGCTGACGGGAGGACACGATGCCGACCGCCGCGAACGCCTCGTTGATCTCGATCAGGTCGAGGTCGGCGGGGTCGATGCCCTCCTTGGCGCACGCGGCCTTGATGGCGTTGGACGGCTGCTCGTGCAGCGAGGCGTCCGGGCCCGCGACGACGCCGTGGGCGCCGATCTCCGCGATCCACTCGAGGCCCATTTCCTCGGCCTTCGCCTTGCTCATCACGATCACAGCGGCCGCGCCGTCGGAGATCTGCGACGCCGAACCCGCGGTGATGGTGCCGTCCGCGGCGAACGCCGGGCGCAGCTTGCCGAGCGAGTCGGCGGTGGTGTCGGCGCGCACGCCCTCGTCCGTGCTGAACAGGACGGGGTCGCCCTTGCGCTGCGGGATCGAGACCGGTGCGATCTCGGCCTCGAAGACACCGTTCTCCGCGGCCTTGGCGGCGAGCTGGTGCGACCGCGCGGAGAACGCGTCCTGCTCCTCGCGCGTGACGCCGTAGCGGCCGTTGTACTTCTCCGTCGAGACGCCCATCGCGACCTGGTCGAACGCGCAGAACAGGCCGTCGAGCGCCATGTGGTCCTGCATCGTCACGTCGCCGTACTTGAACCCGCCGCGCGACTTCGGCAGCAGGTGCGGCGCCTGCGTCATCGATTCCTGGCCACCGGCCACGACGACGTCGAACTCGCCGGCGCGGATCAGCTGGTCGGCCAGCGCGATCGCGTCGATGCCGGACAGGCACACCTTGTTGATGGTCAGCGCGGGCACGCTCATCGGGATGCCGGCGGCGACCGCGGCCTGGCGGGCGGGAATCTGGCCCGCGCCGGCGGTGAGCACCTGACCCATGATCACGTACTGCACCTGCTCGGGGGCCACGCCCGCGCGTTCCAGTGCCGCCTTGATCGCGACGCCACCCAGCTGGGCGCCCGAGAAGTCCTTGAGCGATCCCAGCAGTCGGCCCATCGGGGTACGCGCCCCGGCGACGATCACGGAACCGGACACAACTGCCTCCATTGGAAGAGCGAACGGTCGTTAACTAGGCACCATACCTGGGGCTACTGGGCGGTAATCGTGTGAGACCCCGCACAGGAGCACCTGCACCGATCACGTAGTTACCCTTCCCCGCTATGAACGCAGACATCGCTCGATTCGTGACCGCGATCGACCACGTGGGCATCGCGGTGCCCGACCTCGACGTCGCCATCGCGTTCTACCGCGACAACTTCGGCCTCGAAGTGGCGCACGAGGAGGTCAACGAGGAGCAGGGCGTGCGCGAGGCGATGCTGCACGCGCCGGGCGACCACGCCGGCACCGCCATCCAGCTGCTGGCGCCGTTGAACGAGGACTCGACGATCGCCAAGTTCATCGGCCGCTCCGGGCCGGGCCTGCAGCAGCTCGCCTACCGGGTGTCCGATGTGGACGTCGCGGCGGACGCGCTGCGGGCCAAGGGCCTGCGCCTGCTCTACGAGGAGGCGCGGCGCGGCACGTCGGACAGCCGGGTCAACTTCGTGCACCCCAAGGACGCGGGCGGCGTGCTCATCGAGCTGGTCGAGCCAGCGCGTTAGCCACGAAGCTCAGTTCCCGGTCGATCGGGTCCTCCTCGTCGCTGTGCCGCGCCACCGAATGCCGGTAGCTGACGGCCAGCGCGAGGAGTGCCGCGGCCGCCTCGACGTCCTTGATCGCCACCGCCGCGCCTCCCGCGGCGAGGATGACCTGCTTGATCTGCGCCGCGACGTTCTCGTAGCGCGCCTGCATGGCGTCTCTGACCGCCGAATGCGTATCCGCTTCACGCCACAACAGGTGGGACAGCAGCGGTGAGGCGTTCAAGCGAGCGTCGAGTGCGGCGACGAGTCTTCTGAGCGACTCGGCGATGTCTCCCGCCACGACGATCCGGCGGTGGTCGACCGTGCTGTCCGGCAGCCTCGTGACGAGTGCGGCGAGCAGGTCCTTCTTGCGGTTGAAGTAGTAGTGCACCAGGCCTTTGGGCACGCCGGCGCGTTCGGCGATCCGCGAGGTCGGGGTGGCGTCGAAGCCTCCGCCGGCGAAGAGTTCCTCGGCCGCGGCCAGGATGCGTTCCTTGGCCGAATCCTCCACGCGTCTCCTCCACGAGTGCGTGGGCCCAAGAACGTTCTCGGGCCCACAGGTTTCCGGCTGATCAGTGCGGCTGGGCCGCGGCCGAGTGCGCCGCGTTCGCGGAGGGCATCGCCAGCGCCCCCGCGGCAACGGTGAGCACGCCACCGACCCAGGAGACCCACGAGGCCGCCATCAGGTCGCTGTAGCTCATCACCCACGGAGAGATGAACAGCAGTGCTCCGAGCACCATCTGCACGTACTCCCCGTAGATCATCGCGGGCATGGCGAGGTCGACGAGTCCGTCGATCGCGATGAGCGCGCCGAGCACGATCATCGTCCACATGGCCGCGTTCGAGGTGTCCACGACGAGCGGAGACAGCAGCACCAGAACACCGATCGCCACCTCGGTCCAGTCCTGCCACCTGGTCCACGCCTTGGTCATCTCCACCACCTCTCTCTTTCTCGGACACCCTCGATGCTCCTCCTTGGTTGGCCGCCCGGTCAACTCTTCCGAGTGGAATCCCTCACAAGCGGGATTCTGAATCGGTTACTCCTGAGTAACCTCCGGCAACCTGCGACTATCCCTCACTAGGGAAGGAATGCCGCCGTGCAGAAGATCCTTGACGCGATCCTGGCCGACGAGCTGGACGCCATCGGTTCGTTGGACGTTCCGGAGAGCTATCGGGGCGTGACAGTGCGCGCGGACGAGGCCGACATGTTCTCGGGCCTGGAGACGAGGGACAAGGACCCTCGCAAGTCGCTGCACGTCGACGAGGTGGCCACGCCCGAACTCGGGCCGGGTGAGGCGCTGGTCGCCGTCATGGCCTCCGCGATCAACTACAACACCGTGTGGACCTCGATCTTCGAGCCGGTGTCCACGTTCGGCTTCCTGAAGAAGCTGGGCGGCCGCCACGACCTGCCGTACCACGTCGTGGGATCGGACCTGGCCGGCGTCGTCGTCCGGGTCGGCCCCGGCGTCACGGCGTGGAAGCCGGGCGACCGCGTCGTGGCGCACTGTCTGGACGTGCCGCTGGAGGCACCGGACGGGCACAACGACACGATGCTCGACCCGCAGCAGCGCATCTGGGGCTTCGAGACGAACTTCGGTGGTCTCGCCGACCTGGCGCTGGTGAAGTCGAACCAGCTGATGCCGATGCCGAAGCACCTCACGTGGGAAGAGGCCGCGTCGCCGGGCCTGGTGAACTCCACCGCGTACCGCCAGCTGGTGTCGACCAACGGCGGCAACATGAAGCAGGGCGACACCGTCCTGATCTGGGGCGCGTCCGGCGGTCTGGGTTCGTACGCCACGCAGTTCGCGTTGAACGGTGGCGCCACGCCGATCTGCGTCGTGTCCTCGCCGGAGAAGGCGGAGATCGTTCGTTCCATGGGCGCCGAACTGATCATCGATCGTTCGGCGGAGGGCTACAAGTTCTGGAAGAACGAGCACGAGCAGGACCCGCGCGAGTGGAAGCGGTTCGGCGCGCGCATCCGTGAGCTGACCGGTGGCGAGGACCCGGACATCGTGTTCGAGCACCCCGGCCGGGAGACGTTCGGCGCGTCGGTGTTCGTGGCGCGCAAGGGCGGCAAGATCGTCACGTGCGCGTCGACGTCCGGCTACATGCACCAGTACGACAACCGCTACCTCTGGATGAACCTCAAGAGCATCATCTCCTCGCACTTCGCGAACTACCGCGAGGCGTGGGAGGCGAACCGCTTGGTGGCCAAGGGGAAGATCCACCCGACAGTGTCCAAGGTGTACTCAATGGACGAAACGGGCCAGGCAGCACACGACGTGCACCGCAACGCACACCAGGGCAAGGTCGGCGTGCTCTGCCTTGCGCCCGAAGAAGGTCTTGGTGTGCTGGATCACGAACTACGCGCGCAACACCTCACAGCTATCAATCGATTCCGGGGTGTGTGACCTTCTGGGGTTACCCGAACGGGTAGCGTGAGGGGCATGGGCCTCGCCGACGACCGTGACCTCGTCCCACTGGGATCCGGCTTCGACATCGTCAAGCGCGGTTACGACCGCGCTCAGGTCGAGGATCATCTCGAACGCCTCGACTCGGACCTGCGGCTGCTCGCCGCGGACCGCGATGCCGCCGTCTCCCAGACGTCAGATCTGGCGCGCCAGCTGGAAGCCGCACGCTCGGAGATCACCGAGATGCGCAACCAGGTGGAGCGCCTGTCGCTGCCGCCGACGACGCTGGAGGGGCTTTCCGAGCGCCTCCAGCGCATGCTGCGGCTGGCCCAGGACGAGGCCAACGAGATCAAGGCCCGTGCCGAAGCGGAGGGCGGGCACATCCGCGCCAAGGCCGAGGCCGACGCGGGTGTGCTGCGCCAGCGCTACGAGAAGCTCATCGCCGAACTCGACGAGCGCCGCGGCGCCATGGAGTCCGAGCACAAGGGCGTTCTCGAAACCGCGCGCAACGAGGCGGAGAAGATCGTCTCCGAGGCGGAGTCCGCCGCCCGCAAGATCGCCGACGAGTCCGAGCAGCGCCGCGTGACCGTCGAAGAGGACTTCGAGATCGCGATGGCCGCCCGCCGTTCCGAGGCCATGGCCACCCTCGCCTCCCAGGAGGCCAACTCCAAGGGCGAGGCCGACCGCCGCCTGCGCGAGGCAGCCGAGGAGGCCGCCCGAGTCCGCGCCGCGATCACCACCGAGCAGACCACGTCGAAGGCCGACGCCGAACGCCGCGTCCGCGAGGCCACCGAAGAGGCGAACCGCCGCCGCCACGACTCGATCTCCGAGGCCACCGCGCGCATCCAGGAAGCGACCGACGAGTCGAACCGCCGCGTCCGCGAGGCCACCGAGGAAGCCAACCGCCGCACCACCGCCGCCACCCAGCGCGTCGACCAGCTCCGCAACCTCCGCAACCGCCTCTCGCACCAGCTCCACAACGTGCGGACGGCGCTGCAGGAGGTCGTGCCGCTGCTCGACCCGGTGGACGAGGAGAAGCCGGCGGCTCCGGCTCCCGCACAAGGACAGGGTGGCGCTCCGGTGCCGGCCCAGTCCGCTCAGGCACCGCAGGCCGCTCAGTCTCCGCAGGCCGCTCAGTCTCCGGCACGGCCCGCGTCACCTCAGGCTCAGCCACAAGCGCCCGCCCAGACTCAAGCCGCCCAGACTCAGGCCGCCCAGACTCAGGCCGCTCCTGCCACGCCGAACAAGTCCGCCCAGCCTCAGGCGCCCACGCAGGCCGCCCCGGCTCAGCAGGCCACGCCCTCGGCACAGAACAAGCCGGCGCAGGGCTCCCAGGCCCAGACGCCTCAGCCCCAGGCATCGCAGGCTCAGGCTCAGGCTCAGGCGTCACAGGCCCAGACGCCCCAGGTCGACGGCCCCACGGCCAAGCTCGCACGCCCGCAGACGGCCAAGAAGTCCTGACGCAGCAGGCTCGTACCGCAAGCTCACGCAGGGGTCCCCCGCCCAGGGGGACCCCTGATTTCAATTATCCCAGCCGGCACCGACAATTTCGGGTCCGCGCAGGTCAGACGGTGATTTCGTAGATCGCGGGCATCGGCATGGTGCGGCAGAGATCCCAGTCCGCGGGCAGCCCCGCCGCGATCAGCGCACGTGTCAGGAACGTCCCGTGCGACCCGACGAGCACTGTCCCGTCCGGGTACTCCTCACCCATGCGCGCCAACGCTTTCCCCGCCCGCACGGTGAGCGCGTCGAGGCTCTCCCCCTCCCCGTGGGCGAAGCCGGGATGAGCCCAGCTGTAGGTGTACGGCGTCTCCCAGTCCGCGCTCGGCACCAGCCCCGACTCCCACTCCCGCAGCTCGGCCCAGGTCGTCACGGCGAGCCCGAGCGCGTCAGCGGCGGGCGTGACCGTCTGAACGGCCCTGCGTTGCGGACTCGACAGCACCGCCGCCGGCGCGTACGCGGCGAGGCGCGGAACCAGCGACTCCGCCGCCACCAAGCCGTTGTCGGTGAGCGGGCGCTCGTCGTAGTCGGGCTCACCCGGCAGCGGCCGGACGGACTCCGCATGACGCACCAATACGATTCGTGTGGACACAACACACCATCTTGGGGGAACAGGATGTTCGCGAAACCGCTGGGCGTCGACGGCGCCGAGCTCAGGCCGTTGGACCCGTGGCAGGCCGAGGAGTTCTTCGCGCACATGGAGCGCGGCCGGGAGTTCATCGGGCAGCACATCGGGTTCGCGGACAAGGCGAAGGACCTGGAGAGCGCGCGGGAGCTCCTGCAGAGCTACGCGGACAAGGCGGCGGCCGACACCGGGCGGATCTTCGGGATCTGGCTCGACGGCGAGCTGGTCGGCGGCGTGCTGTTCCGCGTGATGGAGATCCCGCAGGGGCGCGCCGAGGTCGGGTGCTGGCTGGAGCCGGCCGCGACGGGCAAGGGGCTGATCACGCGGGCGGCGCGGATCCTGATCGACTGGGCGATCTGCGAGCGCGGCGTGCATCGGGTTGAGTGGCAGGTGTCGTCGGAGAACGCGCCCAGCATCGCGGTCGCGCGGCGGCTCGGGATGAGCAGGGACGGCGTGCTGCGCTCGTACTTCCCGCACCACGGGGTTCGCCAGGACCTCGAGGTGTGGTCGGTGCTGGCGTCGGAGTGGGAGAGCTGATGGACGATCTGGTGCTGCTGCACGCCTTTCCGCTCGACGCGCGGATGTGGGACGTGCCGGGCGCGCTGACGCCGTCGTTGCGCGGCCACGGCGAACCCGACCTCGACACCGTCGCGTCGCAGGTTCTCGGCGTGCTCGACGAACGGAAGCTCGACAGCGTCGTGCTCGGCGGCTGCTCGATGGGCGGCTACGTGGCGATGGCGTTGCTCAGGCGTGCACCGGAACGCGTGCGAGGCCTGATCTTCGTCGACACCAAGCACACCGCGGACGCGCCGGAAGCGGTCGCGAACCGGCACGCGATGGCGGACCGCGTCGAACGCGAGGGCGTCGGCGACTGGCTCGCGGACGCGATGCTGCCGAACCTGCTCGGCCCCAGCGCCTCGGACACCGCACGGGCGTCCGTGCGCACCATGATCCTGGAGCAGCGGGCCGAGGACGTGGCGTGGTGGCAGCGCGCGATGGCAAAGCGGCCGGACTCCACGGACGTGCTGGAGTCGCTGGACGTCCCGTCGCTCGTGCTCGTGGGCGAACACGACAAGCTCACCCCGCCCGACGTGGCCGCGAAGCTCGCCGTGACGTTGCCGCACGCGACGAGCGAACGCATCGAGGACGCGGGACATCTGCCGCCCGTCGAGCAGCCGGAGGAGTTCCTGGCCCGGCTGGAGCGGTGGCGCGAGCAGGTCGGGCTCTAGCCACTACCAGCGGCGCGCGGTCGGGCCTCGCCGGCCGCGCGAGTCCCAGCACGTCTGGTGCCAGTGCCGGCGTTCCTCGACCGAACCCGTGTCCTCCGCCGGCCACGCCACGACGTGCGCGACGCCGGGGCGGATCTCGTGGTCGCAGCCGGGACAGCGGTAGGTCTTCTGGGCCTGCGCGCCCGAGATGGCGCGGACCAGCCAGTCACCGTCCGGGCCTGACTCGGCGCGCGCCCAGCCGACGCCCCCTCCAAGGGGACGGGATTCTTCTGGCTTGGGGCTGTTACGACGTGGCACGACAACACGTTAACCGCTCGTAGAATCGGCCCGTGCCGACCTACGAGTTCCGTTGCCGAACCTGCGACGACACCTTCGACGTGCAGCGTCCGATGAGCGAGTCGTCCTCGCCGGCGAACTGCCCCGAGGGTCATCCCGACACGGTGAAACTGCTGTCCATGGCCGGTATCGGCGGCACGCAGCAGGCCGCGGCCGGTGGTGGCGGCGGCGGTTGTTGCGGTGGAGGCTGCTGCGGCTAGCGCCTGATCCGGAGCAGGTAGAGCACGCTCGCGACGAGCAGCGCCGCGGCGAGGGGAACGTGCAGGGCCGTGAGGTGGAACACGCCGATGTACACCTGAGCGGTGATCAGCGCCAGAAAGCCCACGGCGTACCAGATGGGCCGGGCTGACCCGCCGCCCGGCCGCCACGCGAGAACCGCGACGACGACGTGGACGACCGTCACGACCCACAACGTGTACGAGCCGGCGCTGTGCAGGACGTGTCCGTACGGGAGGGTCATCATCAGCCCAGCGGTGATGGACTGAACGAAGACGGCCGCGGTCTGCAGAGCGACGGTGGCGTGCAGGAGCTTGAGGTTGGCGGGTTTTGCGGTGGTTTGCGTGGCCATGAAGGTCCGACGACGCAGCGGCCGGAAATGTGAGGCGGGGGACGTTGGCTGATCCTGGTGTGCACGCGATCGTGAGCGAACAGCGGCAGCTGCTGAACCTCGCCTACCGCCTGCTGGGTTCGCTGGCCGACGCCGAGGACGTGCTGCAGGAGACCTACGCGCGGTGGTACGCCCTGTCACCGGACCAGCGGGACGCCATCGAGTCCCCCGGAGCGTGGCTGACCAGGGTGGCCGGTCGCATCTGCCTGGACCTGCTGGGGTCGGCCAGGGCCAGGCGGGAACGCTACGTCGGCGAGTGGATCCCAGAGCCGCTCCCGGACCGGGAGGAATGGGGCGGTGGGCCCGACCCGGCGGACCGCGTCACCCTGGACGAGTCGGTCACCATGGCGTTCCTGGTGGTGCTGGAGCAGATGACCCCGGCGGAACGGGTCAGCTTCGTGCTGCACGACGTCTTCCGGTTCCCGTTCGCGGAGATCGCGGACATCGTCGGCAGGAGCCCCGCGACGTGCCGGCAACTGGCCACGTCCGCACGGCGGCGGATTCGCGCGTCGCGGCGCGACGAGATCCCGGCCACGCGGCAGGCGGACGTGGTGCGGGATTTCAAGCAGGCGTGGGAGGCGCAGGACATCCGGGCCCTGATCGCTGTGCTGGACCCGGCGGCCGTCATGATCGCCGACGGCGGCGGCCAGGTCGCCACGGTGCTGAAACCGGTGGAAGGCCGCGAGCAGATCGCCCGCTACCTCGTCGGCATCGGGAAGGTGGCGCCGGATCTGGCGATCCTCGCCAGGACGGTCAACGGCAGGCCGGGCCTGGTGGCGACGTACGACGGTGTCGCGGTGACGGTGGCGGCGATCGAGGTGGAGAACGACCGGATCACCAGGATCTGGGCGGTGCGCAACCCGGACAAGCTGAAGCCCTGGCGAACCGCGGGAGAGAACTAGGCCGTCTCGCGGTCGATCAGCACCTCGGCGACCTTGCGGCCCTGGTCGCAGACGCTGCCGAACTTGCCGGACGAGTCGATGATGATGATCCCGAGCCCGCCACCGTTGTAGGGCAGGGCCAGCACGCACGACGGTTCGACGTCCTGCTCGTCGGAACGGTCCAGGTACATGACCTTGTGACCCTTCACGTCCCAGTCACCGGTGGTGCGCTCGATCGTGATCTGCTTGCCCTCGCGGTAGCGCAGGGAGACGCCGACCTCGACGTCGTCGATCTTCGTCGTCCACCGGCACGACTCCTCGAACGTCGAGTCGTAGTTGATCTGCGTGGGCGGCGTCTCGGCCTTGGCGCCGGGGTAGGGCAGGTCGGTCCACTTCAGCTTGGCGCAGGTGGGCGTGATCTCACCGTCGATCGGCGAGCTCTCCGGGTCCTGCGACTCGCTCGGGTCCGTGCTCGGATCCGTGGAGCCCTCCTGGTCGAACGGGGAGGTGACGTCGAGCGGCGCCTGCGCGACCGGACTGCCCCCGACGGTCGCACGGGCACAGCCGGACGCGAGCACGAGGACAGCCAACAGGAGCACCAGTCGCCGCATGCCACCACCATGCCAGACGCGACATGGTGCCCCTGTTAGCGGCTCACGAGTAGTCGCGGAATCCCTTGCCGGTCTTGCGGCCGAGGCGACCGGCCGTGACCAGGTGTTCCAGCAGCGGCGCCGGCGCGAAGCCGGGCTCGCGGAACTCGTTGTAGAGCGTGCGCTGGATCGCGAGCGACACGTCCAGGCCGACGACGTCGAGCAGCGCGAACGGTCCCATCGGCAATCCGCAGCCGACCTTCATGGCGTTGTCGATGTCGTCGCCCTCGGCGTAGTGGGCCTCCAGCATCTTCACCGCGTCGTTGAGGTACGGGAAGAGCAGCGCGTTCACGATGAAACCGGCCACGTCACCGCAGTGCACGGGGTGCTTGCCGAGGTCGAGGCAGATCTTGCGGGCCGTCGCGACCACGTCGGCGCCCGTGGAGATCGTCTCCACGATCTCGACCAGCTTCATGACCTGCGCGGGGTTGAAGAAGTGCAGGCCCACGACGTCCGCCGGCCTGCTCGTGGCGGCCGCGACCTCGATGACGGGCAGCGAGGACGTGGTCGTCGCGAGCACCGCGCCGGGCTTGCACACCTCGTCGAGCGCCGCGAAGACCTCCTTCTTGATCCCGATCTCCTCGGCCACCGCCTCGACGACCAGGTCGCAGTCCGCCAGTTCCACGAACTCCACGGCGGGCGAGATGCGGGCGAGCGTCGCGTCGCGGTCCTGCTCCGACAGCTTTCCCTTGCCGACCGCGCGGTCGAGCGACTTGCGCACCGCGCCGATCGCCTTCTCCGCCTTGTCGAGACCGCGCGCCCGCAGCACGACGTCGTACCCGCGCTTGGCGAACACCTCGGCGATGCCCGTCGCCATCGTGCCCGTGCCGATGACACCGACCCGCTGAACCTCACGGGTCTGCGTCGCGCTGTCCACTTCGGACGGTGTCTGCACGTCCTTGACGACGACCGGCGAGTCGGGCCCGTCGTAGGTGTAGAAACCGCGGCCGGTCTTCCTGCCGAGAAGCCCCGCCGTGATCATCTGCTTGAGCAGCGGCGCCGGCGAGTGCAACCGGTTGCGCGACTGGTGGTACATCGTGTCGAGGATCTCGTACGCCGTGTCCAGACCGATGAGGTCCAGCAACGCCAACGGTCCCATCGGGTAACCGCAGCCGTACCGCATGGCAGCGTCGAGGTCCTCGCGCGTCGCGTACCGGGACTCCAGCATCTTGACCGCGTGGTTGAGATACGGGAAGAGAAGGGCGTTCGCGATGAAGCCGGCCCGGTCCCCGATCACGACCGGCGACTTGCCCAGCCGTTCGGTGAATGCGACCACGTCGGTGATCACGTCCGGCTCCGTGACGACCGTGCGCACGACCTCGACCAGCTTGAGGACCTGCGTCGGGTTGAAGAAGTGCAGCCCCACGACCTTGCCTGGCCGCTTCGTCACCACGCTGATCTCGGTGATCGAGAGCGACGACGTGTTGGACGCGATGATCGCCTCGGGCGCGAGGATCTCGTCCAGCTCACGGAAGATCCGCGCCTTGAGCTCGACGCTCTCCGGCACCGCCTCGATGACGAGATCGCAGTCCTTCAAGCTCTGCAGGTCGAGGCTCGTGGTGACCCGGCCGTGCAGCGCGGCGCTCTCGTCCGCGGTCAGCTTCTCCCGCGTGACGGCCCGCTTCGTCGAGTGCTCCAGGTGCCCGAGCCCGCGCTCGACACCGGCCGCGTCGACTTCCACCACCTTGACCGAGAGCCCGGTGCGCGCGAGTACCTCCACGATGCCCGCGCCCATGGTTCCGAAGCCGACGACTCCGACGGTGTTGATTTCGCGCGCCACTGCAGACCTCCCAAGCGGGGTAAAGCGTGGGCTACCAAGGAGTAACTTGCGGGCGACTATGCCACTCCTCGCGCTGGCGGGAGCCGTGAGCTTCGCCATCAGGATCGAAACAGTTATCGGTCCAGCAAACGCCTAGACACGGCCTTTTGCCTGATGAACCCAGGTGGGTGAACGCGGAGTTGCGCCATCCGAGTCGGGGGCGGTCCGGTTGGGGACGGCCTTGGGGCTCGCGGGCGGCAGCGGAACAGGCGGGGCTGGGAACCGCGGTGGGGATGCGGGCCGTATCGGAGTCGGTGCGGCCAGGAATCGCTGTGGAGGCGCGCGTCGCGCCGGAGCCGGCGCGGTCAGGGGTCGCCGCCGTGGGGACCACGAGCTGGATGGAGCCAGCACGGCCAGGATGCGCTGCTATGCGCGCGAGTGCCATCAAACTCTGCGGGACGGGGACCATCCAGGGGCCTGCGGCCGCCTCGGGATCAGCGCGGTCGGGACAGTTGCCGCGGCGACCCACGTTGAGACCGAACCCGGCAGCGCCGGATGAGCCAGGCTGGTTCGGGGCAACGCCTTCAGGTCCAGGTACGGCTTCACCACGCGGCCACCTCCACGCAACGCCATCGGACACCGCGCGGCATCACCCTCGACCAGCCGCTCACACCTCACAGCCCACTCTCGACCAGCCGCTACAGCTCGCAGCCAGCCGCCCACGCATCGCGGCCCTCCGCTCTCGGTCAGCCACCCTCGACAAGCTCATCGCCCGCTTCTACGACGCCACGACGGACGCGGTCCTGGGTGAACGGCGTGGACGTCCACACTTACGACCTTTCCGCCTACTACCAACGCCACTCACACCGCGCAGCCGCCTTCACGCGACATCATCGGGCACCTCGCGGCTCCACCCTCGACCAGCCACTCACACACCGCGCAGCCCGCTTCCGCCGGCCCGCCCGCGCCTCGCAGCCAGCTCGACCAGCCCGCCCACACCTCACGGCCGTTCCACCAGCCCGCGCACACCTCGCAGTCGGCTTCCCACCAGCCCACCCGCACCTCGCGGCGCGCGGCCGCAGTGGCCGTTAGTCGTCGAACCCCCTCTCCGCCAGCTCCTCGATGCGGCGCACCGCCTCGCCCGCGTCCTTGCCCGTGGCCACCACGGTGATGGACTTGCCGCCGGGCGCGCTCAGACCCATCAGCGCCAGCACGCTGGCCGCGTTCGCCTCCTCGTTGCCGTAGCGGACGACGACGTCGGCGTCGAGTTCGGCCACGGTGCGGGCCAGCAAGGCTGCCGGGCGGGCGTGCAGGCCGACCTCGTTGGTCAGCAGCACTTCCGCCGACACCGCGTCCGGTACCAGGTGCAGGGCGGGGCGGCTGGGTGCGGCTACCGGGGCCTCGCCGGACGCACCCTCTGCCGCGGTGGCCACGTCGGCCAGGGAAGCGGCTCCCTGGGCGGCGACTGCCGCGGCTACCGCGCCTTCGACCAGGGGTGCGTCGACCACCAGGTAGCGGGACGGGTCGTCTGCCGATTCCACCGCCATCTCGGCCGTCATCTTGGCGCTGCCCAGGTCGTAGAGCACGACCACGCCCGCGCCGGAGTCTGCGTCCGCCAGGGCCTCGACGACTGAGGCGTAGTCGGTGCCCAGGCCGCCCTCGTCCGTGCCGCCCACGGGAAGCACGGAGACGTCGGGAGCCATTTGAGCGGCCAACTCCGCCACGCCGTTGGCCAGCATGTCGCTGTGCGAGACGACTACCAGGCCCACGCGGCCGGTGTCCGCGGCCGCCGTCATGCCTTGGCCGCCGCGTCCGCGAAGGCGCGGAGTAGCAACGACGTCGACCTGGCGCCCGGATCCATGTGGCCGGCGCTGCGCTCGCCCAGGTAGGAGGCTCGGCCCTTGCGCGCCACCATCGGGACCGTCGACTCCGCCCCTTCCGCTGCCGCGTCGGCTGCCGCGGAGAGGGCGGCGGACACCGAGCCCTCGGCAGAAGCTGCCGCTGTCACGGCTGGGGTGAGGGCGTCGACCATCGTCTTGTCGCCCACGACGGCCTTGCCGCGTGCGAACACGCCGTCCAGCGCGCCCTGCAAGGCGCGGGCGATCAGAGCGCCGTCGAGTTCAGGTGCGTCGCCCACGGCGGCCGACGCGCGCAGGAAAGCGGTGCCGTACAACGGGCCCGCCGCTCCGCCCACCGTGGAGATCAGCGTGGTGGCCACCAGCTTCAGGACCTTGCCCGGGGTGTCCGGCGGTTCGGCGTCCAAACGGGACAGCAGCGCGGTGAAGCCGCGCCTCATGTTCTCGCCGTGGTCGGCGTCGCCGATCGCCTGGTCCAGGCGCACCAGCTCGTCGCGGTGCTCCTGGACGACAGCCGCGGCGGCTCGCAGTGCCGTCACGACGTCCGCTGCCGTGCAACCCACTTCAGACTCCCCAGCGCAGCGCGGGCGTGTGGACCGGCGCGTCCCACAGGGAGATCATCTCGTCGTCCAGCCGAAGCAGTGTGAGGCTCATGCCCTGCATCTCCAGGCTCGTGATGTAGGGGCCGACCAGCCTGCGTTCCACGACGATCCCCCGATCGGCCAGCAGCTGTTCCGCGATGCCGTGCGCCAAGTACAGCTCGATCAGCGGCGTCCCGCCCATCGAGTTCGTGAACAGCAGCACCCGGTCCCCCGACGAGAACGGCAGGTCCGACAGGATCGGCTCCAGCAACGCCGCCACCATCTCGGACGCCGTGCCCACGGGAACCTTCTGCCGGCCCGGCTCGCCGTGGATGCCGATGCCGATCTCCATCTCGTCGTCGGCCAGTTCGAACGACGGCGAGCCCACGTGCGGCACCGTGCACGACGTCAAAGCCAGACCCATCGAACGCACCGACGCGATCACCCTCAGGGACAGCGCCTCGCACGCCGCCAGATCATCACCGCGCTCCGCCGCCGCGCCGACGATCTTCTCCAGCAGCACCGTGCCGCCGACACCCCGGCGCCCGGCCGTGTACAACGAGTCCTTCACCGCCACGTCGTCGTCGATCACGACCGACCTGACCTCGGACTCCGCCAGCTCACCTGCCATCTCGAAGTTCAGCACGTCGCCGGTGTAGTTCTTCACGATCAGCAACGCGCCCGCGCCGCCGTCCGTCCGCGCCACGGCGTCGACCACCTGGTCCGCCGTCGGCGACGTGAACACGGGGCCAGGACAGGCCGCGTCGAGCATGCCCCGCCCGACGAACCCGCCGTGCAACGGTTCGTGGCCCGACCCTCCACCCGAGATGATCGCGACCTTGCCCTGCACCGGCCCACCGGCCCGCACGATGACCGCCGGGTCCTGGTGCACGGCCAGCAGATCGGGATGGGCGGCCTGCATCCCCCGCAGCGCGTCCCGCACCACGGTTTCCGGATCGTTGATGATCTTCTTCATAGAACAGCCCTCCCGAGAAGTCGGTGACCGTGTTCCTTCTTACTCCGGGGGTCTGACACTCGGAACAGGCAAAGGACCCCGCTACCGTTAGGCCGCCCTAACAAATGCAGGTCAACATCACGTTCCGTAGTGGAGGAACAACGTCGTGTCGAAGAGAGCAGCGCTGCTCGTAGCAGTCGCCCTGACCCTGACCGCCTGCTCCAGCACGCCGGACAAGCCGACCGTCGCCCAAGGTGGCGAGGACTTCGGCAAGGCGTACGAACTGAGCAACGGTTTCGGCACGACGCAGAAGCCCGGCGAGTTCCCCCGCACCATCAAGCACGCGATGGGCGAGACCAAGCTCGAGAAGAAACCCGAACGAGTGATCGTGCTCGACACGGGCGAGCTCGACAACGTCGTGGCGCTCGGCATCAAGCCCGTCGGCATCGCCTACACCGACGGCTCACCGACCATGCCGTCCTACATCGGCGACAAGGGCGGCACGCCGGAGAACGTCGGCACGACCAACAACCTCAACCTCGAAGCGATCACCAAGCTGAACCCGGACCTGATCCTGGGCTCGCAGCTGCGCGCGGAGGCCCTCTACCCGAAGCTCTCCGCGATCGCCCCGACGGTGTTCAGCGTGCGCCCCGGCTACGTCTGGAAGGAGAACTTCCTGCTCAACGCCGCCGCGCTCGACCGCCAGGCCGACGCCGCGAAGATGCTCGAGGAGTACACGAACAAGGCCACCGAGACCGGCAACGCCATCGAGAAGAAGCTCGGTGTGCGCCCGACCGTCACGGCGCTGCGCTTCATGCCGGGCCGCATCCGCTTGTACGCCAAGAAGTCGTTCATCGGCACGATCCTGATCGACGCCAAGATCGGGCAGCCGACCTCGTCCCAGGTGGACGACCTGGCCGCCGAGGTCAGCGCGGAGCAGATCGGCAAGGCCGACGGCGACTTCATCCTCTACTCCACCTACGGCGACCCGGCCAAGACCGCGCAGCCCTCGGTGCTCGGCGGTCCACTGTGGACCGGCCTGAACGCCGTCAAGGCGGGCAAGGCCAAGCCGGTCCTCGACGAGACCTACTTCCTCGGCCTCGGCGTGCTCGCCGCGAACGTGGTCCTGGACGACATGAAGACACAGCTCGGCGTCTGAGAGCTCACGCCGCGGACGCTCTTCAGCGACCGAAGAGCGTCCGCGCGAGGCGCAGCATCTGCTTGCCCGCCATGGAGGACCTGTCGAACGTCGCCATGTTGATCAGCGACTTGAACTTCAGCTTCGTCACGGCCTTGGCGTAGGAGAACTCGCGCAGCCCGTCCTCGCCGTGGATGCGCCCGAAGCCGGAGTCGCCGACACCGCCGAACGGCAGCCCGGGAATCGCCGCGTAGGTCAGCACCGAGTTGATCGACACCATCCCGACCCGCAACTCCGACGCCAGTTCCTCGCCACGCGCCTTCGAGAACACGGCGGCACCCAGCCCGTACTTCGACTGGTTCGCCAGCCGCACACCCTCCAGCGCGTTCGGCACCCGGTTGATCACCACGGTCGGCCCGAAGGTCTCCTCGGTGACCGCCAGCGAGTCCTCCGGCACGTCCACCAGCACCACCGGCTCGACGTACGGGGGCCTGATCGAGTCCGGCCCGCCCACGAGCGCCTTGCCGCCGCGGTCCAGCGCGTCCTGCACGTGCTCGCGGATGATCTCCACCTGCGACGGCATCGTGATCGGCCCGAGGTTCGCGTTCGGCTCACCACCCGGCTTGAGCTTCTTCGCGCGCTTCACGACGATCTCGGTGAACTCGTCGGCGACGTCCTCGGCCACGTAGATCCGCTCCACGCCCGCGCACGTCTGGCCGGCGTTGGACACCGCACCCCAGATCGCGGCCTCGGCGGCGGCGGTCAGGTCGGCGTCCGAGTCGACGATCAACGCGTCCTTGCCACCGCACTCGACCAGCACCGGCGTCAGCGACGAGGCGGCCGCGGCCATGACCTTCTTGCCGGTACGGGTGGAACCGGTGAACGCGATCTTGTCCACGCCCGCGCCGACCAGCGCCGCGCCCGTCTCACCGAAGCCCGTGACCACCTGGAACACCGGGTACTCCGGCACCGCCTCGGTGAACGTCGACGCGAGGAACGTGCCAACGCCCGGCGTGAACTCCGACGGTTTGAACACGACGGCGTTGCCCGCGGACAAGGCGTAGGAGATCGAACCCATCGGCGTGTGCGCGGGGTAGTTCCACGGCCCGATGACGCCGATGACGCCCAACGGCCGGTACTCCAGCGTCGCGCCGTGGTTGAACATCAGCATGCCCGAGGACACCCGGCGCTTGCCCAGCACACGGCCGGCATGCCGCGAGGCCCAGTGCAGGTGGTCCATCACCAGCGCGACCTCGACGCGGGAGTCGTCGGCGGGTTTGCCCGTCTCCGAGCTGATCAACGCGATGAACTCGTCCGCGCGCTGAGAGAGGATCTTGCGCCAGGCGTCGAGCTTGGTCTTGCGCCCCTCGAACCCGAGGCCCGCCCACCACGCGGCGGCGTCGCGCGCCGACGACACCGCGTCCTCGACCTCGGCGGCCGTGTGGATCGGGTGATGCGCGACGACCTCGCCCGTGCGCGGGTCCAGTGATGCGAACCGCCGCTGCTCGCCATCGGCCGACAGCGCGCTGTTCGAAGCGGTCTGCGTCATAGGACTCCTCCGGTACTCGCCAGTAACCTCGACACTAACGCGTACTCGAAGAACTTTCAGCCCCCGCCTGGTCCCGTGGAGGGAGCCGTCAGGCCTGGGGCAGGGCAGGAAGAACCGCCTTGGCGAACGCCTGCGCCGCCTGGCAGCGATCCATTTCCTTCTCCTTCGAGGCCGCGACGATGAACTCCACGATCTCACCCGCGTCGCTCTGGTCCTTCGTCCGGACCACCACCAGCTCGCACGTCGGGAACGGACCGTCCTTGAACGCCTGGTAACCCTTCAGCCCGCCGCCGAGATCGGTCTCGACCGACCTGGTGTCGAACTTGCCGTCCTTCGGGATGCGCGCCGTCTTGAACTCGATCTGCATCTGCGCGCTCTGCCCCGTCCACGAGCACTGGTGCAGACCGAACGGCAGCGCACGCGGCGAGGCACCGAGCACGGGCGAGAGCGTCGCTTTGTCGACGATCGTGCACGGGTCGACCTCGACCGGCGAGCCCTTCGGCGGGCTGTACTTCTGCGGGTTGCCCTTGAGCTTGCGCACCACGCCTTCGAGCACCTTGCGTCCCGGCTCGCACGCCTCGCTGCCGTCACTGCTGGTGCCCACCTGGATCCGCACGGCCTGCGCCGGGTTCTCCTGCGTCAAGACCCAGATGAAGCACGACGTGCCGCTCAGCTTCTGCTCGCCGCTCTTGAGGCTCGCGATCTGCTTGGTCGCGTTCTTCACCTCGGTGGACGTCAGCGAGTACCCGATGTCCAGCGTGAAGTTGAGCGTCTTGCCGCCCTTGTCCTTCATGTAGTTGGAGCAGCGCGTGTACGAGCTGCTCGTGTACTTCGACGGCGTGCCGACCGTCTGCAGCACGTCCTTGTCGATCAACGCGCACGGGTTGATCAGCCGCAGCCGTTCCGCCGCGAATGCCGGGTCGACGGGCTTGCCCGCCTGCGCCGACGGCTTGGTCGACGGATCGGTCGTGTTCGCGTCCGCACCCGCCTGCACGGTCCGGCGCGGCGAGTTGGTCTTGGCAAGACCCGGCCCGGTCGCGCAGCCGGCCATCAGCAGCGCGGCGGCGGCGACCACAGCGGTGGCACGAAAACGAGGCACGACGTGCACGGTAGTGCCCTTTGCGTGCGTTCGTGGGCGGTACCCCGAGTTGTCCCGTGGCACATGTCACCCAGCGCTACGGGAACGATTCAGAAGATCGACGCGATGTACAGGGTGAAGACCCCGACAGAAGGAGAGACGTGCGAAACCGAATTCGCCGCGCATTCAACTGGCTCGACGCGTGGACGATCGAGGCCTTCAACCCTGTTTACCCTGGTCGTCCCCAGTCATAGCTCCTTGAGCGGCTGCTTGTCCGCTTCCGCGAACTGAGGCCGCAGCGTCGCCCACGCGGCGAACACCGCCGCCAGCACCGCCATGGCGATGCCCGCCCACAGGTTGATGTTGACCCCTTCGGCCTTCTTCAGGTCCTCGTCGGTCGTGAACGCGAGACCGATGACGACCAGTACAACGCCGTACAGGCCGAAGAGGAAAGCGATGATCAGTCGCAGGTCGAACAACCTCATGGCAGCCTCCCTCAGCCGAAGATGAAGTAGAGAGCAGTGGTCAGGACCAGCACTCCGCCGCCGAGCAGGGCCGGCGAGCGGTACCAGCCGGCGTCCTCACCGGTGGTGGAGTGCGCCCTGTCTTCCTTGGGCGTCAGGCTGTAGACCAGCCCACCGAGCTCGCTGTCCGGCTTCGGCCGCGTGACGAGACTGACCGCGAAGCTCACGACGATGTCGACCACGAACGCGAGACCCGCGCCGAGGAAGCTCGCGCCCTGGCCGGGCAGCTCCAGCAGCTCGATGCCGAACGAGGGCTCCGAGATCACGTAGATGAAGATCGCGGTGAACGTGCCCGCGAGCAGACCGACCCAACCGGCGGTCGGCGTCATCCGCTTCCAGAACATGCCGAGGATGAACGTCGCGAACAGCGGCGCGTTGAAGAACGAGAACAGCGCCTGGATGTAGTCCATGATGTTGGACCCGCCGAGCGCCGCGGCGATGAACGCCGTGCCGATCGCGAGCACGCACGCGCCGACCGTAGCCAACCGCCCGACGCGCAGGTAGTACTCGTCCGGCCGGTCCTTCTTGATGTAGTCCTGCCACAGGTCGTACGTGAAGACGGTGTTGAACGAGCTGACGTTCGCCGCCACACCGGCCATGAAGCTCGCCAGCAGACCCGTGATCGCGATGCCGAGGATGCCGTTGGGCAGCAGGTCGCGCATGAGCAGCGGCAAGACGTTGTTGTAGACCACGCCACTGCTCGTGTCGCCGGCCTTGAGCTGCGCCATCTCCGGCACGATGATCGCAGCGATGATGCCGGGGATGATGATGATCGCCGGGATGAGCGCCTTCGGGTACGCGCCGATGATCGGCGTGCGCTTGGCCGCGGACATCGACTTGGCGCTCATCGCGCGCTGCACCTCGGCGAAGTTCGTCGTCCAGTAACCGAACGACAGCACGAAGCCGAGACCGAACACCAACCCGACGACACTCCACACAGGGCTGTTGATGCCGGTGAGTTCCGTCGCGGGCCACGCGGACAGCTGCTCCTGGTCGCTGATCTTCTCGACGATGCCCTGCCAGCCACCGACCTTGATCAGACCGATGATCGTCAACGGCGCCAGCGCGGCCACGATGACGAAGAACTGCAGCACCTCGTTGTAAATGGCGGCGGACAGACCGCCGAGCGTCGTGTACGCGAGCACCACCAGCGCCGCGACGACGATGGACACCGGCAACGGCCACCCGAGCAGCGCGTCGATGATCACCGCGAGCGCGAACAGGTTGATGCCCGCGATCAGGATCTGCGCGACGGCGAAGCTGATGGCGTTGACCAGGTGAGCCGGCTTGCCGAACCGTCGGCGCATGAACTCGGGAACGCTGCGCACTTTCGAGCCGTAGTAGAACGGCATCATCACCAGACCGAGGAACACCATCGCGGGGATGGCGCCGATCCAGTAGTAGTGCACGGTCGCCATGCCGTACTGCGCGCCGTTCGCGGTCATGCCCATCAGCTCGAGCGCGCCGAGGTTCGCGGAGATGAACGCCAGCCCGGTCACCCACGCGGGCAACGACCGCCCCGACAGCAGGAAGTCCAGGCTGGAGGAGACGGATCGTCGTGCCATCACGCCGATGCCGAGAACCACTCCGAAGTAGATGACGAGCAACGCGTAGTCGATCGGTCCCGCGTCAAGCCGCAGGTCCGCCTCGGCCAGCACCGACATCGACACTGCCCACCTCCAAGACTTTCAACAAAGTCGAACATAACCGACCAGGAGAGGACAGTACTCCAGGTGAGCGAGTTCCTACCCCGTGTGGTTGATCACCAAACCACGAGCTGATCTGGGGCGCTCACTGAAGTCGGGGCGCGCGAAAACCCGCGTGCGGGCGGGAGCCCGTTCGCTGAGACTCACGTCGTGACCGAGTTCGAATCGCACGCCGACGCGCGCGACACCGCCGCACTCGCGTTGCTGGAGTCGTTGCCTGACGAAACGCTCGCGGAACTCATGGAACTGGTCGTCGCGGGCAGACCGATGTGGGCGGTCAGACTCGCGCACGAGACCTCAGGCCCGAATCACTCGCTCTCGGCGGCGATCCAGGCCGTCGGCATGTTCGACAGCGGCTGATCAGAAAAGCCGGAACTCGTCCGGCTCGATCCCGCGCAACGCGTCGTAGTCCAGCACCACGCACCGGATCCCGCGGTCCTCGGCCAGCACCCGCGCCTGCGGCTTGATCTGCTGCGCCGCGAACACCCCCTGCACAGGAGCCAGCAGCGGGTCGCGGTTGAGCAGCTCCAGGTACCGGGTGAGCTGCTCGACGCCGTCGATCTCGCCGCGCCGCTTGATCTCCACGGCGACCGACTTGCCCGCGGAGTCGCGGCACATCAGGTCGACCGGGCCGATCGGGGTCGGGAACTCGCGGCGCACCAGGGACCAGCCGTCGCCCAGGGTGGTGACGTGCTCGGCGAGCAGCTTCTGCAGGTCGGCTTCCACGCCGTCCTTCTGCAGGCCTGGCTCCGGGCCGAGCTCGTGCTTGGAGTCGTGCAGGACCTCTTCGAGGGTGATGATCAGCTTCTCCCCCGCCTTGTTCTGCACGGTCCAGATGTCCGGGTCCTCGATCAGCCAGCAGGGCGGGCTCATCCAGTTCAACGGCTTGTACGCGCGGTCGTCGGAGTGGATCGACACAGAGCCGTCAGCCTTGATCAGCAGCAGTCGCTGAGCCATGGGCAGATGGGCGGTGAGCCGGCCTACGTAGTCGACCTTGCAGCGAGCGATGACGAGACGCACCGCGACAGGCTACGGGGTGTGTCCAGAATGCCGACGTTAGGTACGGTCCGTGGCGTGGAAAGCCTCGGCACCCGTCAGGTGTACGTAAACCCGTGGATGACCGTTCGCGAGGACGAGATCCAGCGTGCGGACGGTTCGAGCGGTATCTACGGCGTGGTCGACAAGCCCGACTTCGCGTTGATCATCCCGCTCGACGGCGAGCGCGTGCGGCTCGTCGAGCAGTTCCGGTATCCGATCGGCCTGCGCCGCTGGGAGTTCCCCCAGGGCACCGCGCCGGACCGCGCCGACTCCAACCCGCTGCAGCTCGCTACTCGTGAGCTGCGCGAGGAGACCGGGTTGCGCGCCGGGAAGATGATCGAGCTGGGGTTGCTCGACGTCGCGCCGGGCATGTCGTCGCAGCGCGGGCGCGTTTTCCTCGCGACCCAGCTCACCGAGGGCTTCCACGAGCGGGAGCACGAGGAGCAGGACATGCGCTCGGCGTGGTTCCCGCGCGCCGACTTCGAGTCGATGATCGCGAAGGGCGAGATCACCGACGCCCAGTCGATCGCCGCGTACACGCTTCTCCTGCTGCACGAGCACTCTCAGCCCTGAAAAGCCGCCCGGTAGCTCTGCGGTGAGGTCCCGGCGATCCGCTTGAACCTGTCGCGGAACGCCGTGGCCGAGCCGAAGCCCACGCGGCTCGCGATCAGCTCCACCGGATCCCTGGTCGTCTCCAGCAGGTGCTGCGCCTGGCGAACTCTCGCGCGGTGCAGCCACTGGAGCGGCGTCGTGCCGGTCTGCTCGCGGAAGCGCCGGTTCAACGTCCGCGTGCTCATGCCCGCCTGCTTCGCCAGGTCCTCCAGCGTCAGTTCGAGCGACGCGTTGGCCTCCATCCACCGCAGCACGGGCTCCAGCTCCGCACCCTGAGGCGTCACGGGCGGCGTCACGATGAACTGCGCCTGCCCGCCTTCCCGTTCCAGGGGCATCACGGCGAACCGCGCCGCGTCGGCCGCCACCGCGGACCCGTGGTCGCGCCGGATCATGTGCAGGCACAGGTCCAGCCCCGCCGCGGCGCCCGCGGACGTGAGGAACTGCCCGTTGTCGACGTAGAGCACGTCCGGGTCGACCTCCAGCGCCGGAAACCGCTCTGCCAGTTCCTCGGCGCCCAGCCAGTGCGTGGTCACCCGCATCCCGTCGAGCAGGCCGGTCTCCGCGAACACGAACGCCCCGGTGCAGATCGACGCGATCCGCGCACCTCTTGCCGCCGCCTGCCGCAACGCGTCGATCAACGGCTTCGGCACGACCATGCGCGGATCGTGGCCAGGAAGGACGATCGTGTCCACTTCGGACAGCAACTCCAAGCCGTGCGGGACTTTGATCTCGAAACAGCCCGCGTCGACAGTCCTCTTCGGACCGCAGACCCGCACCCTGTACCGCCCGACCCAGTTGAACGCGTCGACCGGCGTCGCGAAGTCGAACGGGACCACGCTGTCCATCGCTACCACTGCCACCTCGTGCACGTCCACCACCGTAGCTGGCGAGAATCCGTTGGAACATGGCATTCCAGCCAGTTCTCGCCACGGCCTCCCGCTCCTACCGTTTTGATCACCGAAGCGAGGAGTGAACGAAGTGAAAGCTCAAGTGGTGTTGTTCGACGGCTTCGACCCGTTGGACGCGATCGGCCCGTACGAGACGCTGACCGCGGGCGGGGTCCGGACCGAACTGGTGACGGTCGAGGGTGCGCGCGAGGTCCCGGCCGGCCTCGGCCTGTTGTCCCTGAAGGCGACCGCCCGGCTCGACCCCGGCACCGACGTCATCGTCGTCCCCGGAGCGGCAGCACTCCAGGAGGAAGAGATCTTCGCCCTGCTCAGCGCGGGCGCCGCGACGCTCGGACCCGCGCTGAAGGACACGAAGGCGATCATCGCCACCGTGTGCGGAGGGTCGTTGCTGCTGGGCATCGCCGGCCTGATCAAGGGCCGCAACGCCACCACCAACCACCTCGGCCTGCACGCACTGGAGTCCATGGGCGTGAACGCCATTCGTGCGCGCATCGTCGACGACGGCGACCTGGTCACCGCCGCCGGCGTCAGTTCGGGCGTCGACCTCGGCATCCACCTGATCGACCGCGAACTCGGCGCCCAGCAGGCCCTGGAGGTCGAGGAGCTGTTCGCCCACGAACGCCGCGGCACCGCGTGGAGGGCCGCGTGAGCAAGCTCTTCCTCTCGCTGCACGTCCTCGCCGCCATCATCGCCATCGGCCCGGTCACCGTCGCCGCCAGCATGTTCCCGAAGGCGGTGACCACGGCCGGCAATCCCGAACTGCTGCACCGGATCTGCCGCGTCTACGCCCTGATCGGCATCTCGGTGCCGGTCTTCGGGTTCGCGACGGCCGGCGTGATGGGCGTGACCGGCCACCCCTGGGTGATCGTGTCGATCGCGCTCACCACCGCCGCCGCGTTCGTGCTGGCCCTGAAGATCCTTCCCGGCCAGGAGAAGGCGCTGAAGACCAAGGACATCAAGCACCTGGCCATGTACACGGGGATCTTCAACCTGCTGTGGGCCACTGTGACCGTGCTGATGATCCTCCGGCCGGGATCGACCACCGGCGCCTAACGCTGCGAAACCGGCCGCACGACGATCTCGTTGACGTCGACCTCCGCCGGCTGCGAGATCGCGTACGCGATGGCGTCACCGATGGCGGACGCCGGCAGCGCGAGCTTGCGGAAGTCCTCCATCAACGACGCCGCGAAGTCCTCGGTGATGGTGTCCGCCAGCTCGGACTCCGTGACACCGGGCGAGATCACGGTGACGCGCAGGTCGTCGCGCTCCTGACGCAGTCCCTCGGACAACGCCCACACCGCGTACTTCGTCGCGCAGTACACGGCGGCGGTCGGCATGACCATGTGCGCGCCGACCGAGGCGACGTTCACGACGTGCCCGCCGCCTGCGAACCGGGGCAGCACGGCGGCGATGCCGTTCAGCACGCCCTTGATGTTCACGTCCACCATGCGGTCCCACTCGTCGACCTTCAACGAGTCCATGAGGGACAACGGCATCACGCCGGCGTTGTTCACCAGCACGTCGACTCGCCCGTACCGCTCCACCGCGGCGTCCACAAAGGACTGAAACGACGCGCGGGACGTCACGTCCAGCGGTGCGTAGGCACCGCCGACCTCGTCCGCCAGCGCTGCCAGCCGGTCCTCCCGCCGTGCTCCGAGGAACACCTGATGTCCTGCCGCCGCCAGCACTCGGGCCGTGGCCTCGCCGATGCCGCTGGAAGCTCCACTGATCAACACGACTTTGCTCATGGCCACAACATTCGCGCCGGAAATCGGCCTCAACCAGGACACCTTCTGCCTAGGTGTGCCACACCCAGGCAGAGTGCGGGCCGAGCGAATAACCTCGGAGACGTGCTCGGCGAGTTCCTGAAAGCCCACCGCGCCCGCGTCAACCCGGAGGACGCGGGCCTCCCCTCGCACACCCAGCGCAAGGTCAAAGGCCTCAGACGCGAAGAGGTCGCCGTCCTGGCCGGCGTGAGCGCGGACTACTACGCGCGCCTGGAGCAGGGCCGCGAGACCAACCCGTCCGCACAGGTCCTCGACGCCCTGAGCCGCGCGCTCCGCCTCGACACGGACGCCCGCGCGCACCTGCACCGCCTGGCCGGGGTCGTCGCCGACGAAGGCCACGCCACGGACAAGGTCAGCCCGGAACTGCTGCAGCTCATGAGCGGCATGCACGACATGCCGGCGTTCGTGATGAACTCACTGCTGGACATCCTCGCGATGAACGCGCTGGCCGAAGCCCTGTACGAGCCGTTCACGCCTGCCGACAACGCGGCCAGGATGACGTTCCTCGACCCCGCCGCCGCGAGCTTCTACCCGCGCTGGAACTGGGTCGCGCAGAGCACCGTCGGGCATCTGCGGCACACCGCGGACCCGAAGTCCCCGCGCCTGCGGCGGATGGTCGCGGAACTGAACCAGAACCCGGTGTTCAAGGAACTGTGGGAACAGCACGAGGTGCGCGGGAAGACCCAGGACGCCAAGGAGTTCCTGCACCCGGCCGTCGGCCCGCTGCACCTGAGCTACCACTCGTTCGACGTGCGCGAGGCGCCCGGCCAGTTCCTGGTGGTCTACCAGGCGGAGCCGGGCCCGAACGCCGACGCGCTGCGGCTTCTCGCGACTAGTCGGGCCACACGGGCGGCCGCTTCTCCAGGAACGACGCCCGTCCCTCTTTGGCTGACGGGGACTGCGAGGTCTCGGCCATGACGGACAGCGCGATCTCGTACCCGTCGATCTCGGGCCGGTCGAGCTGCGCGTAGACGGTCCGCTTGCCGATGGCCTTCGACGCCCGGCTCCCCCGCGTGGCGCGTGCCAGCAGTTCGTCGGTGGCCGCGTCCAACTCCTCCGCCGGCACAGCGCGGTTGATCAGCCCCCACTCGACAGCCGTCGCCGCGTCGATCACGTCGCCGGTGAGCACGAGTTCCATCAACCGCTTGCGCCCGATCGACCGGGCCACCGGCACCGCGGGCGTGTGGCAGAACCACCCGGCCTTGCCGCCGGGCAACGAGAACCCGGCCGTGTCCGCCGCCACCGCGAGGTCGCACGAGGCCACCAGCTGACACCCGGCCGCCGTCGCCAGCCCCTGCACGCGCGCGATCACCACCTGCGGCGCGGACTGGATGGTCTTCATCAGCACGGTGCACAGCTCCAGCAGCAGCCGCACACCTTCCTCGTCCCGCGCGTGCACGTCCGCGAAGTCGTGCCCGGCGGAGAACACCGGCCCCTCGGCGGCCAGCACGATCCCGGCGGCGTCCGACGCGCGCACCTCGCGGAACGCGTCCAGCAGCTCCGTGAGGTGCTCGGCGGACAGCGCGTTGCGCTTGGCCGCGCGGTTCATCGTGATCCGGACGACGGACCCGTCCCGCGAAACGTCAACCATTCCGCGACACTAAGGCCCTACGAGAGAGAACGCACCTCTCGGATCACGGTGACGATCTCGTCCATGATCTCGGTCAGCTCGTAGTCCTTGGGCGTGAACACCCGCGCCACGCCACGATCGCGCAGCTTGGCGGCGTCGTCCGGCGGGATGATGCCGCCGACGATCACCGGGATGTCCCCGGCGCCGGCCGCGCGCAGGCCGTCGACCACCGCTGGCACCACTTCGAGGTGCGAGCCGGACAGGATCGAGAGGCCGACGACGTGCACGTCCTCCTGCACGGCCGCGGCGACGATCTGCGACGGCGTGAGGCGAATGCCCTGGTAGACGACCTCGAAGCCGACGTCGCGGGCGCGCACGGCGACCTGCTCGGCGCCGTTGGAGTGGCCGTCGAGGCCCGGCTTGCCGACGAGCATGCGCAGACGCTCGCCGATCTCCTCGCCGGTGGAACGCACCCGGTCACGCACGCGGGCGATCTCCGAGCCCGCCTCGCCGGACGCCGAGGCGCCGGAAACGCCTGTGGGGGCACGGTATTCGCCGAAAGTCTCACGCAATGCCTGCGACCATTCGCCCGTCGTGACTCCGGCGCGCGCACAGGCCAACGTCACCTCGACGAGGTTCCGGTCGGTCTTCGCGGCTTCGCGCAGAGCGTCCAAAGATGCTTCTACCGCAGCGTTGTCGCGGTTTGCCCGCCACTGCTGGATCGCCTCGACGGCGTGCAGTTCGACGATCGGGTCGATGGTCTCGATCGAGTTCGCGCCCTCGGCCTGCAGCGGCGACGGCTCGGTCGTGTCGAACTTGTTGACGCCGACCACGATGTCCTCGCCCGCCTCGACGCGGCGGCGGCGATCCGCCAGTGAGGACACCAGGTTCGACTTCATGTAGCCGGACTCGACGGCCGCGACGGCGCCGCCCATCGCCTGCACGCGGTCGATCTCCTCACGGGCACCGGCGAGGATCTCGTTCACCTTCGCCTCGATGACCGGCGAGCCGTCGAAGATGTCGTCGTACTCCAGCAGATCCGTCTCGTAGGCGAGCACCTGCTGCATGCGCAACGCCCACTGCTGGTCCCACGGGCGCGGCAGGCCGAGGGCCTCGTTCCACGCCGGGAGCTGGATCGCGCGCGCACGGGCGTTGCGGGACAACGAGACCGCGAGCATCTCCAGCACGATGCGCTGGACGTTGTTCTCGGGCTGGGCTTCGGTCAACCCCAGCGAGTTCACCTGCACTCCGTAGCGGAACCGGCGGTGCTTCGGGTTCTCGACGCCGTAGCGCTCCAGCGTGATCTCGTCCCACAGCTGGGCGAACGCGCGCATCTTGCACATCTCCTCGATGAACCGCACACCGGCGTTCACGAAGAAGGAGATGCGGGCGACGACCTCACCGAACTTCTCCTGCGGCACCTGACCGGAGTCGCGCACCGAGTCCAGGACGGCGATCGCCGTGCACATCGCGTACGCGACCTCCTGCGCCGGCGTCGCGCCGACCTCCTGGAGGTGGTAGCTGCAGATGTTGATCGGGTTCCACTTCGGCACGTTCGACACGGTCCACGCGACCATGTCGGTGATCAGCCGCAGCGACGGCCCCGGCGGGAACACGTACGTGCCGCGGGACAGGTACTCCTTGATGATGTCGTTCTGCGTGGTGCCGGCGAGCGCCGACGGGTCCGCGCCCTGCTCCTCGGCCACGGTGACGTACATGGCGAGCAGCCACATGGCCGTCGCGTTGATCGTCATCGACGTGTTGGCGCCGGCGAGCGGGATCTGGTCGAAGAGCTGCCGCATGTCGCCGATGTGGCTGATGGGCACGCCGACCTTGCCGACCTCGCCCTTCGCGAGCTCGTCGTCGGGGTCGTAGCCGGTCTGCGTCGGCAGGTCGAACGCCACGGAGAGTCCGGTCTGCCCCTTGGACAGGTTCCGGCGGTAGAGCGCGTTGGAAGCCGCGGCCGAGGAGTGGCCCGCGTACGTGCGCATCACCCAAGGGCGGTCGCGCTCCCGGTCAGCGGGGTACGGCACAGCAACCTCCCACATCGTCGTTCCCCGGAGCGTACTGGCCGGTAACCATTGCTGCGCGTGCGATTGCTCACTGAATCGTGACCACTGGGAGCATGATGAAGAGGTGACGGGCTTCTACCAGACTGCGGTCGTCTTCGGCGTTCTCGGCTTGCTGGCGCTGGTACTGAGGTACTTCGCGGGCAACGACAAGCGGCCCGTACCGGATCTGGACGGCACGGACTTCGGGTTGCTGAACGAGGTGGCGGTCGTGCCCACCGAAGAGGCGGCGATCGTCCTCGTGCAGAAGCTGAAGAGGAACGGGGTGCGTGCCACGCGCTCGCGAAACGCGCCTTACCGGGTGATGGTGTTCCCGGCGGACGTCGCGAACGCGCGGCTGGTGCTCAGGAGCTGACGCGTTCCACGTCGGCGCCGAGCTTGCGGAGGTTTTCCACGAACCCAGGGTAACCGCGCTCGATGTGGAAGATCTCGTAGACCTCGGTGGCCCCGTCCGCGCACAGACCGGCGAGAACGAGCCCCGCACCAGCGCGAATGTCCGATGCCCACACCGGGGCACTCGACAGCTTCTCGATGCCGCGGATCACGGCGTGGTGACCGTCCGTGCGCGCGTCGGCCCCGAGCCTGATCATCTCGTCGATGAACCGGAACCGGGACTCGAACAGGTTCTCGGTGATCATCGCGGTGCCCTCGGAGACCGTGGACAGCGCGATCGCGAACGGCTGGTTGTCCGTGGCGAAGCCGGGGTACGGCAGCGTCACGAAGTCGACGGCCTTGGGCCGCCCTTCCATGACGACGCGGAACCCCTCGTCCTCGCCACCCTCGTAGACGGTGACCTCGGCACCCGCCATGCGGAGCTTCTCCAGCACCAGGTCGAGGTGGTGCGGGTTCACGCCACGCACCCGCACGTCACCACGCGTCATGACGGCGGCGAACCCCCACGTGGCGCCGACGATCCGGTCGCCGATGACGCGGTGCTCGGTCGGCTTGAGCTCGGTCACGCCGTGAACGGTGAGCGTGGACGTGCCGGCGCCCTCGATCTTCGCGCCCATCTGCACGAGCATCAGGCAGAGGTCGACGATCTCGGGCTCGCGCGCGGCGTTGTCGATGACCGTCGTCCCGGTGGCCAGCACCGCCGCCATCAGGATGTTCTCGGTGGCACCCATGCTCGGGAAGTCGAGCCAGATCTGCGTGCCGTGCAGCCCCTCGGCCTCGGCGACGATGCAGCCGTGCTCGATCCAGGTCCGCGCACCGAGCTTCTCGAGACCGCTCTGGTGCATGTCCAACGGCCGGGACCCGATCGCGTCCCCACCGGGCAACGCCACGACCGCGCGCTTGCACCGCCCGACGAGCGGCCCCAGCACGCAGATCGACGCCCGCAGCTTGCCCATCGCCTCGGAATCGGCACGATGACTGAGCTCCTGCGGCGTCGTGATCCTCGCCACGTCACCTTCGAGCTCGACCTCGCACCCAAGACTGCGCAACGCGTCCGCCATCAGCGGCACGTCGAGGATGTCCGGGCAGTTGGTGATGGTCGTCGTACCCTCAGCCAGCAGGGCAGCGGCCATCAGCTTGAGCACGCTGTTCTTGGCGCCGACGACATCAACTTCGCCGACCAGCCTTGCGCCACCGTGTACCCGGAAATGCTCGCTCACGCGGCAATCCTACGTACGCCCATAGAGTGCCGGTCATGGCGGTACATCTCACCAAGATCTACACGCGGGTCGGCGACGACGGCACGACCGGCCTGGGCGACTTCTCCCGCGTCCCGAAGACCTCACCACGCATCGAGGCCTACGCGGACGTGGACGAAACGAACGCGTCCCTGGGCGTGGCCCTGGCCCTCGGCCAGCTGGCACCGGACGTCTTCGAAGTGGTGCGCAAAGTCCAGAACGACCTCTTCGACGTCGGAGCGGACCTCTGCACTCCAATCGTCCCCGACCCGAAGTACCCCCCACTCCGCGTGACCCAGGCCTACGTGGACCGCCTGGAGAGCTACTGCGACACGTTCAACGAACGCCTGGGCAAACTCGACTCGTTCATCCTGAACGGCGGCACCCCAGGAGCAGCCCTCCTGCACCAGGCACGCACGATCTCCCGCCGAGCAGAACGCCGAGCGTGGTCACTGATCGAGGCCGACCCGGAACACACGAACATCCTGACCGCCAAATACCTGAACCGGCTGTCGGACCTGCTGTTCATCCTGGCGCGGGTGGCGAACCCGGACGGCGACGTGCTCTGGCAGCCAGGCGAAAACGCCTGACAAACGCTGGAACGCGACGAACGCCCGCAACCCGACCCACGCGGCCCCCTTGCAACAACGCAACTGGCCCCGCGCGGTGCCAACAGGCAGCGGCCCCTCGCAAGGCAACCACGTACGAATCCTGGCGTGGCGATGCGAAGCGAGCCGTCTGAACCTTCAGGGCTGGGTAGCGGTGCACCCCGCTCATGGCGATTGGGGCTTGACCTTGAGGGGCTGGGTGCCACCCTGTCTGGGCTCGGCCGGGGCGCTCTTCACCCCGGTCTTTGAGGCCGACTACGCGCCCAGCTAGAGGCTCAAGGTCAAGCCCCAATCGCAACCCCGCACTTCGTCACTACCCGCGCAAGCACCCTCGCAAGGCGACCTCTCGCACGGAACGCGACCAACCCCGCTGGAACGCACGGCCCGCAAGCCGACCCGCACCCGCGCAAACAAAAAGGGCGCGTCCCCACAGGAACGCGCCCTCAGTCATGCCAAATCAAGAAGCCCAAGGAATGGACCGCCCAGGCGGCGCCGACTCAAGCCAGGACAAGAACCCGGTGAGCGCATCCGGCCCCATGGCGATCTCAACCTCACCAGATACCGACCGACACCTCAGCACAGTGGCCCCGACAGGCATGGCGTAAGCCTCAGGCCCAGTCGGCTCCCGCCGAGCGTCGATCTCCAGCCCATCACGAGTGATCAGCTGATTCGGCCCGGACCCGAGCGACAACACCCGGAACCAGGCGAACTTGTCGCCCCGGTAGTGCCCGACGCCCAAGTGCCAGCCACGCCCGCGATCATCGAACTGACTGCGCAGCGCGACGTGCACGCCACCCTCACGCAGCAGCCGGATGCGGCGCCAGGCGAAGTAGGCGATGACGATCGCCACCCCAAGAAGGATCAGGCCGGCAATCTCGGTGATCCCCACGGCTGCGGCCTCGTGCCCGGTCTCAGGCCGACTGTTCCACGGCCCGCACGCGCGCTGCCGCACGTGCGCGCTCTGCGTCGTCCGCGTCCTGCAGCGCTGTGCGCGCCGCGTCCACGTCGATCTCGCCCGCCAGTTCGGCGTCCTCGGCGAGAATCGATACGCCGGTGCCGGTCACGGACAGGAAGCCACCGTGCACGGCCGCGGTGACCAGGCCACCGTCGGTCGTGCGCACGCGCACCACGCCTCCCTCGACCAACTGGCCGAGCACGGGCTCGTGACCGGGCAGGATGCCGATCTCGCCCTCGGTGGTCTGCGCCGAAACAGAGGTGGCCTTACCGGACCACAAACGGCGTTCAACGGCGACCAGTTCAACGGTCATCTCGGCCACGCGTATCTCCCTCGTCGTCTGGAGTCGAACTGAGTCTAAACGGTCGCCTGACAACCTTGCCGCCCCGCCCGGTGTCAGTACCTTCGACGACCGCCGAAGGGGGGACATGCAGGACTTCGAGGACTTCGTGGCGTTGCGCTCGCAGGCACTGTTGCGCACCGCCTACCTGCTGTGTGGCGGAGACAAAGGCGCCGCTGAGGACATTCTGCAGGACGTCCTCATGAGCATGTACGGCAAGTGGCGCCGGATCAGGACCTCTCCCGAAGCCTACGCACGCGCCGCGCTGGCCAACGCGGCCGCGAACCGCTGGCGACGGCGTTCGCGCAAGCCGGAGGCACCGCTGGAACTGGGGGCGGTCCCCACGGCTCACGGCCACGAGCAGCAGGTCGTGGACGCGGACAGCGTGGTGCGTGCGCTGGCGCAACTGCCGAAGAAGATGCGCGCCGTTCTGGTGCTGAGGTTCTTCGACGACCTCAGTGAGGCCGAGACCGCCCGCGCGCTCGGCTGCGGCCTCGGCACGGTCAAGAGCCAGACCTCGCGCGGCCTCGCCCGCATGCGGGAACTGATGGGTGAGCAGGTGCTGACGTGGAACTGAAGCAGGCAATGGAGGCCGCGACCTCGGAACTGGACGTGCGGCCGGGATTCGTGGGGGACGTGATGGCCGGGGGACGACGAAGGCACACGCGCAAGCTCGTGACGGTGACCGCGGCGGTGGCGCTGCTCGCGGGCGTGACGACGGGAGCCGTGCTGATGCGGTCGGCAGAACTACCGGCAGATCCGCGGCTGACCGCGGCGACGACCGGGCCGCTCGCCGGCGACGCCGAGTTCATCGCGACCGCGTCGCACCTGTGGAGTGAGGCGCAGAAGGACGAGCCGTGGAAGCGGGACGAGCCCGTGACCGAAGTCTCATCGAAGCCGAACGTGTTCTGGACCGGGCAGACGCCGACCGGTCCCGCGGCCCTGGTCGCGCAGGAGGTGCGGGTGCGGACCTCCGAGCACCCCGCGACGCTCGTCGGCCTCGTGGCCGACGGCAAAGTGGTGGACCGCGAGGTCGTGCTCTCGGAGGCGCGGGACCGCGAGGCCGGGCTCTACCGCTTCGGCCCCGTCGGCGACCAGTACGTGGTGCTGACCCTCGGCAAGACGGTGTCCTGGTCGCAGAATCCGAAGCGCGGCCCCGACCACCGCCTGGCCCGCACCTGGGCCTCCGCGCCCCACGACGAGGACGGCGTGGTCTTCACCGTCGCCCCGATCGACGAACGGCCTGTGTTCGTGCGCGGCGACTCCGTGCCCCAGCCCGACGACTTCACCCAGGCCGCGATCATCACCGGCGACCTGAAGCCGGACCAGCAGTTCGTGCCCCATCCCGGCCTCGGCTGGAACGGGCGGTTCTGCGCCACGGACTTTCCGGAGCAGAAGGGCGCGTGGCCAGGAATGGACGTGACCACGGCGCAGCGAGAACTGCAGAAGCGTGCGCTGCTCGACTACGTCGTCAGCTGGGAGGCGACCAGCGACTGGAGCGTCTGCGCGTGGCTGCCTGACGGCCGCTACGCCCTGATGTTCGAGTCGTACGGCGACCTGTACGGCGCGCTCTACCAGCCGGACGGCACGTTCAGCGCGCCTGTGCTCGGCGGCAAGGCGGTCAAGGGCGAGCCAGCGGTGCTGCCTCTCCCCGACGGCCAGGGCACGATCGTCGCCGACTTCAACGCCGTCATCGGTCCGCAGGAACGCGACCACGCCTGGCTGGCGCCCAGCGGCACCAAGGAGGTCACCGTGCGCCAGCAGGGCGTTCCCAAGGTGGTCCAGCTCCCCTAGGTGCCGTGCCACGAACGCCAGAGCGTCGCGTAGGTGCCGTCCCTGGCGACCAGATCGTCGTGCGAGCCCAACTCCACGACCCGACCCGCGTCGACGACCGCGATCCGGTCGGCGTCGCGCGCGGTCTGCAGCCGGTGCGCGATCGCGATCACCGTGCGGCTCTCCCGCACGGCCGCGATCGCGCGCTCCGCATGCCGGGCCGTGGCCGGGTCGAGCGAGGACGTCGCCTCGTCCAGCACGAGCGTGTGCGGATCAGCGACCTCGACCCGTGCGAGCGCGAGTTGTTGTGCCTGCGCCGGATCCAGTTCCACCCCGCCCGCGCCCAGAACCGTGTCGAGGCCTTCCGGTAACTCTTCGAACCAGTGCGCGCCCACGGTGCGCAACGCTTCGAGCAGCCGTTCGTCCGGCGCGTCCGGAGCCGCCATCGCGAGGTTCTCCCTGACCGTGCCGATGAACACGTGATGTTCCTGCGTCACCAGCACGATCCGCTGCTCACCGGCCGCCGCGAGATCCGCGACGGGCACTCCGCCGACGAGCACCGAGCCCTCGGCCGGCCGGTCCACCCCCGCGATCAACCTGCCCAGCGTCGACTTGCCCGCACCGGAGACGCCGACGATCGCCAGCCGTTCTCCGGGCTGCACCACGAGATCGACGCCGTGCAACACCTCGTGGCCGTCCACATAGGAGTAACGGACACCGCTCACCTCGATGCGATCGCCGTCCGGTTCCCTGACGGACGCAGGCGATTCGACGTGAGCCCCGATCCCCTCGATGCGTGCGAACGACGCGCCACCGCGCTGCAGGAACTCCACCCAGAACAGAATGCGGTCCATCGGCTCGACCAGCCGCCACACCCACAGCACCGCCGTGATGACGACCTCGATCCGCATGCCGTCGGCCGCGTAGAGGAAACCCCCGGCGACAAGCACCAGCGCGGTCGGCAGCATGTTCACGAAGGTGGTCACCGGGAACAGCACGTTCCTCAGCCGGAGAGTTCTCAGCCGTGCCCGGTACGAGCGCGCGACGATGCCGTCCGCGGCCGCCACCATCCGATCACGCAGCCCGTACGTCTCGATCGTCCGGCTGCCCTCGCCGACCGCCGCGGACATCTCCGCGACGTCCCCATTGGCCTCGCTCTCCGCGAGGTACGCGTCGCGCGCACGGACCAGGTACCAGCGCACCACCCACACCACGAACGGCATTCCTGCCAGCGAGACGAGGCCGAGCACCGGGTCCAGCCAGAACACCGCGACGAACACGACCAGGAGGTGCGTCGCGCCCGCGAGCACCTCGGGCACGCTGTCCCGCAACGCCTGCCCGACCGTGCCGACGTCACTCGTCACGCGCGTGAGCAGATCACCGGTGCTCAGCCGGTCCACCACCCGCGCGGGCAACGCCAGCGTGCGCGTCACCGCCTCCTCGCGCAACGAGGCCAGAAACCGCTCACCGAGCCTGGCCGTCAGCAAAGCGCTGTACCGCACCAGCAACAGGTGCACCACGGCCGCGCCGAGCACCCCCAGCGCGAGGCCGTCCACAGTGGACAGCGTCAGGGACCCTTCCTCCACCCCGCCGACGATCTTGCCGAGCAGGTACGGCCCGACGAGCCCCGCCAGCGCCGAGAGCGCGGTGAGCACCAGCACCACGGCCAGCGCGGGCCGTTCACCCCGCAGCAACCGCACGGCCGCCCGCCGCACCTCGCGACGGTCCGCGATGGGCAGCCTCGTCATCGGCTCTCCTCCAGGTGCACGACCTGATCCGCCTGCCCCGCCCACAACGGTGACGACGACACGACGACCGTGGTCCGTCCCGAGCGCCTCTCCCGCACCCTCTTCGCCACCACGGCCTCGGTCACGGCGTCGAGCGCGGACGTCGGCTCCACCAGCACGAGCAGTTCCGGTTCGCTCAGCAACGCCCGCACGAGCCGCAGGCGTTGCCGCTGGCCGCCGGACACGTTGCGCCCCTGCGACTCCAGGTGCGAGTCGAGCCCGTCCGGCAACGCCTCCACAACGTCCATCGCGGCCGCCGCGTGCAACGCCGCGTCGAGCTCGTGATCACCGTGCTCCCCCACCGACACCGCCTCGCGCACCGTTCCCGCGAACAGGTAGTCGTCGTTGTCCGCCACCACCGCGGGCAGCCGTTCGACAGCCTCCCTGGCCAGCGTCGCGTTCGCCGAGACGACCACGGTCAACGCGCCGGTCTTCACGTCCAGCTGCTCAGCACCGTCGTCCTTCTCCTCCGGCCTCAACCGGAGCACGTCCACGACCCTCCCCGCCGACACCAGCGCTCGGGGAATCGCGTCCGCCCCCTCCAGGAAGAAGCTGACCGGCACGGTGAGCGTGGTGACGTACAGGTACACCGCGACCATCTCCTCGACCGAGATGGCTCCGCTCACCACCATCCGCGCCACGATCCACGTGACCACGGCGAGGAACAACGCCGGCAGCCCCCACGTCAGCGCCTGCACCCAGCTCAGCCACGCCGACACCCGGTACCCGTCGCCGAGGACCTCTGTGGACGTGGCCCGGAACCGCGCCTCGAACGCCGGCTTCCCACCGATCCCCGACAGCACCCGCAGGCCGCCCACGATGTCGCCCGCCTGTGAGCTCAGCTCCCCCTGCCGCTGCCGATACCCGGCCTCCACGGCGTGCAGCCGATGCAGGACGGGCCCGGTGATCACAGCGAGCACCGGCACGCCGAGCAGGACGACGACCGCGACCAGCGGTGAGATCCGCACCAGCAACACGGCCGTGGCGACGTACGCGACCACCGCCCCCACTCCGGGCCCGGTACTGGTCAGGGCGTGCGCGATCCGTGCCGTGTCCCCGTTCTGCAGGTACGTCAGCTCCCCGGTGGACAGCTTGCGCCGCACCACACCACCGAGACGCGTCACGTGCCGGACGACGAGCTGCGCCGTGCGCAACGAGGCGTCGGTCCGCACCAGCGTCATCGTGCGATGCCGGCCGATGAAGATCAAGGCCAGCGTGGCCGCCACCGCGAGCAGGGCGGCGCACCACCACACCAGCGCGACGCGGTCTCCACCTCGCAGACCGTCCTCAATGGCCTGAGAGATCAGGTAAGGCGGCAGGATCAGCCCGCACATCGACAACGTGCCCCACCACGCCCCGGCGAGCACCCGCCCGCGCTGAGCGAGCACCAGCCACCACAGGTACCGCCAGGGCGAGCGCAGATCCGGGTCTCCCGGATCGTCGTACGGGGCATGTCGGGCCATGCACCTGACCTTGCCATCAGCCGGGCTGCGCCACGACCGATTTCGCCTTCAGCCCAATCGCACCAACGGCCGTTGCGCCCAACGCAGCAACGAACGCGAACGCGTAGAAGCCCCACGGGTGCGCCAAACCAGCCGTGAGCAACGCGCCGCCCAACAGCGGCCCACTGATGGCGCCCAAGCGCCCAACGCCCGCGGCCCACCCGATGCCGGTGGCCCGGTTCTCCTCGTAAACCCGCCCCGCGTAGGCATAAACGAGCACCTGCGCGCTGAACACGAAGAACCCGGCGAGAAGCACGGCGACGTACACCCCGAAGCCGGGCAGCTTGATGCTCAGCAACGCCAGGAACACCACCGCCGCCGCGAACCACCCGATGGCCGCGGGCCTGATCCCGATCCGGTCCGCCACCGCGCCGGCGACCAGAAGTCCAATCACCGCACCGATGTTGAGCGTCAGCAACAGCGCGAGCGCCGTTCCGAGTTCGTACCCGGCGCTGCGCATGATCTGCGGCAGCCAGGTGTTGAGCCCGTACACGAGCAGCAGCCCCATGAACGAGGCCACCCAGAACGCGATCGTGGCCTTGCGCAGGCCCGGCTTGAACAGCGACCCGACCGCCTCCAGCGCGGGAGCCCTGCGCGCCACCGTCTCCGGCAGGTTCCTGACCATCAACGGGATCAGCACCAGCGCGGGCAGCGCCCCCACGACGAACAGGGACCGCCAGCCGAGTTGCGGGATCAGCACGATCCCCAGCAGCGCCGTGATGACCGCACCGACGTGATAGCCGGTCATGATCAGCGTGGTGGCCCGCCCGCCCTGCTGCGGCCGGGCCTCGTTGACCAGCGCGATGGCCGTGGGCAGACATCCGCCGAGCCCCAGCCCGGCGAGGAACCGCAGGATCCCGAACGTCGTCGCGTCCGGCGCGAACGCACAGGCCAGCGTGAACACGGAGAACCCGGCCACGGCGTAGATCATCACCTTGCGCCGCCCGATGACGTCGGTGATGGTTCCGATGATCAGCGCGCCCAGCATCATCCCGACCAGCCCGGCGGTGGACACCGCGCTGGCGCTCGCCGTCGTGAGCAGCTTCTCCTGCAACAGCGAGGGAATCACCGTGCCGAGCACCACGAGGTCAAAGCCGTCGAGCAGGACAGCGGTCCAGCACAGCGGCAACACCCATTTGTTCACGCGCACTTCCTCCTCGCTGAGGCCTGGTGATGCCGAGCATCGTGCGACGTCAGGGCCCTGCGCCGGGAGTGCGATTTCCATCCACCGGAAACGTCATGTGCTCCGGACATGACGAAGGGCCGCCCCTCCACAATGGAGGGACGGCCCTTCGGAAGTCAGCGAGCCTCAGTTACCGGCAAGCTTCTTGGCGTTGGCCTCGACGTCGTCCAGCCCGCCGCAGGAGAAGAACGCCTGCTCCGGGTAGTGGTCGAACTCGCCCTTGCACACGCGGTCGAACGCCTCGATCGTGTCCTTGATGGGCACGAAGGAGCCGGGCTGACCGGTGAACTTCTCGGCCACGATGAAGTTCTGGCCGAGGAAGCGCTCGAGACGACGGGCGCGACCGACGAGGACCTTGTCCTCCTCGGAGAGCTCGTCCATACCGAGGATGGCGATGATGTCCTGCAGCTCCTTGTACTTCTGCAGGATTCGCTTCACCTCCTGGGCGACCCGGTAGTGCTCCTCGCCGACGATCGACGGCTCGAGGATTCGAGACGACGACGACAGCGGGTCGACGGCCGGGTAGATGCCCTTCTGGGAGATCGGACGGGAAAGCTCCGTCGTCGCGTCCAGGTGGGCGAAGGTCGTCGCCGGGGCGGGGTCGGTGTAGTCGTCCGCGGGCACGTAGATGGCCTGCAGCGACGTGATCGACCGGCCGCGCGTCGAGGTGATGCGCTCCTGGAGCTCACCCATCTCGTCGGCCAGCGTCGGCTGGTAACCCACGGCCGAAGGCATGCGGCCCAGCAGGGTCGACACCTCGGAACCGGCCTGGGTGAACCGGAAGATGTTGTCGATGAAGAGCAGCACGTCCTGGTTCTGCACGTCGCGGAAGTACTCCGCCATCGTGAGAGCGGACAGCGCGACGCGCATACGCGTGCCGGGCGGCTCGTCCATCTGACCGAAGACGAGAGCGGTGTCCGCGAGAACACCCATCTCTTCCATCTCGAGCAGCAGGTCGGTGCCCTCACGGGTGCGCTCACCGACGCCGGCGAACACCGACGTACCGGAGAACTCACGCGCGATACGGGTGATCATCTCCTGGATGAGCACCGTCTTGCCGACACCCGCGCCGCCGAACAGGCCGATCTTGCCGCCCTTGACGTACGGGGTGAGCAGGTCGATGACCTTGATGCCGGTCTCGAGGATCTCGGTCTTGCCCTCGAGCTGGTCGAAGGCGGGCGCCTTGCGGTGGATGCCCCACTGCTCGCCGTCACGGCCGAGGCCGGGGACGTCGAGGCAGTCACCGAGGGCGTTGAAGACGTGGCCCTTGACGACGTCGCCGACGGGGACCGAGATGGCCTTGCCGGTGTCGGTCACGGTCGCACCGCGCACCAGACCGTCGGTCGGCTGCATCGAGATGGTGCGGACCAGGTTGTCGCCGAGGTGCTGCGCGACCTCGAGGGTCAGCGTCTTGGCGACCGCCTCGAAGGTGATCTCGGCGTGGCAAGCGTTGAACAGCTCCGGCACGGCGTCGCGCGGGAACTCCACGTCGACGACCGCACCGATCACCCGGACCACACGGCCGGTGCGGGTGGTGGTGGCAGTAGCACTCATGTCACTCATCACTTCCTGCGCCACCGGTAAGCGCGGAGGCGCCACCGACGATCTCGCTGATCTCCTGGGTGATCTGGGCCTGACGGGCCGAGTTCGCCGCCCGGCTGAGGTTGCGCACGAGCTCCGTCGCGTTGTCCGTCGCCGCCTTCATGGCCGTACGACGAGCTGCCGACTCCGAAGCCGCCGCCTCCAGCATGGCGGAGAACAGCCGCGTCTTCACGTACTTGGGCAGCATCGCTCCGAGCAGCGCTTCCGCACTGGGCTCGAAGTCGTACACCGCGCGCGGGCCCTTGGGGGTCTCACCGGTGTACTCGACGTCCATCGGCGCGATCCGCCTGGCGGTCGGCGTCTGGCTCAGCATGGACTTGAACTCCGTGTACACGACGTGGATCTCGTCCACGCCCTGTGCACCGTTCTCCGTGCCCTCCAGGAACGCCTCCACCAGCGCGTCACCCGCCTCGACGGCGTTGACGTAGTGCGGGGTCTGGGAGAACCCGCTCCACGACGCGGTGACCGCGCGGCGGCGGAAGTTGTAGAACCCGATGGCCTTGCGGCCGGTCGCGTACAGGACCGGCTCCTTGCCCTCGGACTTGAGCAGCTCGATCAGCTGCTCGGCGGCCTTGAGAACGTTGGAGTTGTAACCACCGCACATGCCCTTGTCGCTGGTGACGACGAGGACAGCGGCGCGCTTCGGGTTCTTGCGTTCCGTCAGCAACGGGTGGTCGAGGTTCGCCGAGGCCTCGGCCAACGCGGAGAGCACGTTAGTGATCTCGTCCGCGTAGGGGCGCGAGGCCGCGACCCTGGTCTGCGCCTTGGCGAGGCGAGACGTGGCGATGAGCTCGTACGCCTTCGTGATCTTCTTGGTCGAGTTGACCGTTCGGATCCGCTGGCGGAGCTCCCGAATCTGTGCGCCCATGGCTCAGATCACTTCTTGGTGGGCTCGGGCTTGTGGACCTTCACCGACTCCTGGGCGACCTTGTCGGCGTCCATCGCCTTCTCGGGCGCCTCGTTGACGATCGTCGTGCCGTCCGAAGCGGTGAACTGCTTCTTGAACTCGGCCACGGCGGTGACAACGCGCTTCTGCGAGTCCTCGGGGAACTTCTTGGTCTCCACGATGGAGCTCAGCAGGTCCGCGTGGTTGCGGCGCAGCGAGTCCTTGAAGTCGGCCACGAAGCGACGGATGTCGGCGACGGGGACGTCGTCCAGGTGACCCTTGGTCGCCGCGAAGATCTCGACGACCTGCTCCTCGACGGGCACCGGGGAGTACTGGCCCTGCTTGAGCAGCTCGACCAGACGGGCACCGCGGTCCAGCTGGGCGCGCGACGCGGCGTCGAGGTCGGACGCGAACGCGGAGAAGGCCTCCAGCTCGCGGAACTGCGACAGGTCGAGACGCAGCGAGCCCGCGACGTCCTTCATCGCCTTGATCTGCGCGGCACCACCGACGCGGGAAACGGAGATACCCACGTTGACGGCCGGACGCACACCGGCGTTGAACAGGTCGGACTCGAGGAAGCACTGACCGTCGGTGATCGAGATGACGTTGGTCGGGATGTACGCCGACACGTCGTTCGCCTTGGTCTCGATGATCGGGAGACCCGTCATCGAACCGCCGCCGAGCTCGTCCGACAGCTTCGCGCAACGCTCGAGGAGACGCGAGTGCAAGTAGAAGACGTCGCCGGGGTAGGCCTCACGGCCCGGCGGGCGGCGCAGCAGCAGCGAGATGGCGCGGTACGCCTCCGCCTGCTTGGTCAGGTCGTCGAAGATGATCAGGACGTGCTTGCCCTGGTACATCCAGTGCTGGCCGATGGCGGAGCCGGTGTACGGCGCCAGCCACTTGAAGCCGGCCGAGTCAGAAGCGGGGGCGGCGACGATCGTCGTGTACTCGAGTGCGCCCGCCTCCTCCAGCGCGGCCTTGACGCCCGCGATGGTGGAGCCCTTCTGGCCGATGGCGACGTAGACGCAGCGGACCTGCTGCTTCGGGTCGCCCGACTCCCAGGCCTTCTTCTGGTTGATGATCGTGTCGATGCAGACCGCGGTCTTGCCGGTCTTGCGGTCGCCGATGATCAGCTGACGCTGACCGCGGCCGATCGGGGTCATCGCGTCGATGGCCTTGATGCCGGTCTGCATCGGCTCCGACACCGGCTGACGCTGCAGCACGGACGCCGCCTGCAGCTCCAGGGCGCGGGTGTCGTCCGCGACGATGTCACCGAGGCCGTCGATCGGCGTGCCCAGCGGGTTGACGACGCGACCGAGGAAGCCGTCGCCGACCGGCACGGACAGGACCTTGCCCGTCCGGCGGACCTCCTGGCCCTCTTCGATCTTGTCGAAGTCACCGAGGATGACCGCACCGATGTTGCGGACCTCGAGGTTCAGCGCGACGCCGAGGACGCCGCCGGGGAACTCGAGCAACTCGTTGGTCATCGTGCCCGGAAGGCCCTCGACGATGGCGATGCCGTCGTAGGTCTCGGAGACGGTACCGACCTCTTCCCGGGAGACCTCCGGGGAGTAGCTCGAGACGTACTTCTCGATCGCACTGCGGATCTCGTCCGACGAGATCGTCAGCTCCGCCATGTCGTTCCTGCTCTCACTTCTTCGTTCTTGGGAAAGGGCTCGGGGGCTAGCTGGCGAGATTGCGGCGCAGTGCCGCCAACCGGCCGGCGATGCTTCCGTCGATGATCTCGTCGCCGATCTTGATCGTGAGGCCGCCGCCCAGTGCGGGGTCGACCTCCACGTGCAGCGCGATCGGGCGCGAGTAGATCGTGGTCAGCGTCGCGGTCAAGCGGTCGACCTGCTCGGCGGTCAGCGCCACCGCGGACCGGACGTGCGCGACGGAACGCTGACGGCGCTTGGCCGCCAGGTCGGCGAGCTCGGAGAGCCCGTCCGCCACACGCACCCCACGCGGGTTGCGGACCAGCTGGTCCACCAGCGTCTTGGTGACCGGGCTGACCTTTCCCTCGATCAGGGAGTCGACCAGCACGACCTTGCCGGAGGCGTCACCGGCGGGGTCCGCCAGCAGCAGCTCGAGCTCGTTCGAACCAGCAACGATGCGGCCGAGCCGGAACAGCTCGTCCTCGGTCGAGTCGAGCTGACCGTCGCGCTCGGCACGCACCAGCAGCGTGGTGCGGGCGAGCGACTCGACACCGTCGACGAGCTCGCGCGGGCTGGACCAGCGCGCGGTCACGACAGCGACCAGCACCTGCAGCGTCGCGTCGCTCACCTTGCCCGCGAACAGGCCGTTGAGCAGCTGCTCACGACCAGCGGCCTCGGACGAGGCGTCGGCGAGCGCGCCGCGCAGCGACCGCTGTCCGACCAGCAGGCCGAGCACGGCGAAGAGCTCCTCGCCGAGCTTGGCGAGGTCGTCCGTCGACGTGGTGGCGTCGGCCAGCTCCAGCAGCCGCAGTTCCGCGGCTGCCAGAGCTTCACGACTTGCGGCATGCAACGTCATCGGCAGCCTCTACTTGCTCGCGGGCGCCGCGACGGCGTCCAGCTCGTTGAGGAAGCGGTCGACGGTGCCACGGCGGCGGGTGTCGTCCTCGAGGGACTCGCCCACGACCTTGCTCGCCAGCTCGACAGCGGTGCGACCGAGGTCGGCACGCAGCTCCGCGACGATCTGGGCGCGCTGAGCGTCCAGCTGGTGCTGGCCCTGCGCGATGATGCGCGAGGACTCGGCCTGCGCCTGCTCACGCAGCTCCTCGACGATCTGCAGGCCCTCGGCCCGAGCGTCGTCGCGGATGCGCGCGGCCTCGGCGCGAGCCTCGGCCAGCTGCTCCTTGTACTGCTCAAGAGTGCGCTGAGCCTCGGCCTGAGCCTGCTCCGCCTTCTCGATGCCACCCTCGATCTTGGCCGTCCGCTCCGCGTACAGCGCCTCGAAGCGCGGCGACACGAACTTCTTGACGACGAAGAGCAGGAGCAAGAACGCGACGAGACCGAGGATGATCTCTGCCGGATGCGGGATGACGGGATTGACCTCGTCCCCCGCAGCCAGGATCAGGGTGTCGTACACGACGTCTCCTAACGCGTTGAAGGGTTAGGCCGCGGCGGTCGCGATGAAGTAAACGACGAAGCCGATCAGCGCGAGGACCTCGACGATGGCGAAGGTGGTCCACGCGAGGCCGAGCAGCACGCCGCGGGCCTCGGGCTGGCGGGCGGTGCCGCTGATGACCGAGGAGAAGATCAGGCCGACACCGATGCCGGGGCCGATCGCGGCGAGGCCGTAACCGATGGCCGCAAGACCCGGGTTGATGTTTCCGTCGAAGGCCTGGGCGATCTGGAGAGCGCTCACTGTTGCTGTTCCCTTTCCAACTCGGCCCGCGAGTGTTCGCGGATCGGAGGCTTTGTGCTGTTACTCAGTGCTCTTCTGCCAGCGCCATGCCGATGTAGCTGGCAGACAGCAGCGCGAAGATGTAGGCCTGCAGGCACATGATCAGTGCCTCCAGGAAGGTCAGCGCGATGGCGAAGGCGAAGGACACCGGCGCCACGATGACGGTCAGCCCGCCATTGAGCAGCAGGAACTCACCGGCCAGGGTGAAAACCAGCAGCAGCAGGTGACCCGCGAACATGGCCGCGAAAACTCGGACCGCCAGCGTGATCGGGTTCAGGATGAACTTCTGGATGAACTCGATCGGAATCAGCAGCGGGAGAACGAACCACGGCGCGCCCGGAGGCATCGTCTGGTGCTTCAAGTAGCCCACGAAGCCGTGCCGCTTGAACCCGACGAAGTGGTACACCGGGTAAACGACGAGCAACGAAACGGCGAGCGGGAAGCCGATGTGCGACATCGTCGGGAACTGCACGATCGGGATGAGCCCGAACAGGTTGTTCACGAGGACGAAGCAGAAGATGGTGAGGATCAGCGGGACGAAGGGCTTGAAGTCCTTCGCGCCGATCTGCTCCCGGGCGATGTTGTTGCGCCCGAAGTCGTAAACCGACTCGGCGGCGAACTGGAACTTCCCGGGAACGACCTTGAGGTTGCGGGTCGCCACAATGAAGAAGACCCCGATGATCACGATCGACAGCACCAGCAGGACCATCGGCTTCGTGACCGAGCCGAAGATCGGCGGGAGGAAGAAGTCCTTCACGCCTGGAGCGACGAACTCACTCCCCGAAGCCAGCAACTTGGTCACTGTGTTCCTTCCGGTTCTCCCGGCCGGCGTTCACTCCGCCGGGGGAATCGTCACGATCTGGACTTAACGTACCTTACGGTTCGCAAGCGACTACCAGAGGCACCCCTGCTATCGGGTGTCCCTGGTCTGCGCGGACCATATCAGCAGGTCTAGGCGCCTTCGGAGGCGGGGACCACCATCTGACTACGGCTGCGCTTGGAGGCTCTTGCCTCCAGGAACGACGTCACGAGCACCGTCGCCACCAGGGTGATTCCGAGTGCCTTGGGTTCAAGCCACTGCTGGTTGCGCAGCAGGATCACCGCCAGTAGCAACACGATCAGCTTGCCCATGAATCCGCCGAGTGCGGCGACCATGACGAACATCGGATCAAGCGCCGCCGTCTTGCGCATCAACAACAACGTGGCAAGGCTCGAACCGATGGCGATCGCACCACCGATCAATGATCCGAAGAGACCAGCGGTCCCCCAGATCACAGTTGACACGACGACACCGAGGACAAACGTGCCGAGCGCGGCCCACGCGGCCTCGCGGAACATTTCCCCGGCGAGTCGCTGGACGGTCAGCTCGTGCGTGACGGCCTTGTCCGCGTCGCTCATGTCCCGAAGTCTAGGAACTCGCATTGCAGCGCCTGCGGGCAGCCCCCGATTAACGACGGTTAAGCGGCCCCAAACAAGATGACGTACCAATTTCCCGGCCGCACAGGATCTGATCGTGGAGCTCGGCCAGCCGCCGTCCGGGGTGTACTCCCAGCTCGTCCGCGAACATCCGGTGAACATCCCGGTAGATGGCGAGCGCGTCCGCCGAACGCCCGCCTCGGTGCAAGGCCACCATCAGGAACTCCGCGAACCGTTCCCGCAGCGGGTGCCGCCGGGTCAGCGCGCGCAGTTCGGGGACGAGCTCGCGGTGCGCACCCAGTTCGATCTCCAGCTCGATCCTGCGCTCGACCGCGACGAGTCGTTCCTCGTCGAGCCGGTCGGCTTCGAACCGCATCGCCTCCGACGTCGCATCCGCCAGCGCCGGTCCGCGCCAGAGCGACAGAGCTTCACGGAGGTCGCCGAGTTCGGTGCGCGCATCGACGTCGCGGCTCATCGCCAGACGGCGGAATCTGTGCAGGTCGACCTGATCGGTGTCCACGTCGATCCGATAGCCCGTGCTGCTGCGTGACACCAACGACCCCAAGCGCCCCAACGCATGTCTCAGCCGCACGACGTAGACCTGCAGCGTCGAGTTCGCGCGGGACGGCGGTGCGTCCCAGATCCAGTCGATGAGCTCGGTGTCCGGGACGGGACTGCCTGGTCTGAGCAGCAGTGCCACCAGCAGACTGCGCAGCTTGCGCGCCTTCAGGTCCACCGCGCCGTCGTCGATCGACAGTTCTCCGAGCAGGCCGAACGTGCAGCTCTCCATGGCTGTCATCCCCCCAGGCAAGTCAACCGCCATCGACGCTAGTCCATTCGCCTACACCTCATGTAGGTGAATTGGCGCAACGGATAGTTACCGTCGCTCCCGTTGGCAAGCGACATGTCGAGGGGGAAACCGATGAGCAGGACCCGACGTACTGCGATCGCACTGACCGCTGCGGCCGCCGCACTTCTCGCAGCCTCACCTGCGGCACACGCGGACGAGGGCGGCACCAGCGGCGGCATCACCGTTGTGGCGAGCGGCAGCGGCGGCCACGTCAGAAACGTCACCGCCGGCGTCAGCACGCTCAGCACCTACCTGTCGTTCTACGGCTACTTCAGGGTGTTCGGCCCGGACTACAGCGATGTCTCGCCCACGCAGAAGTGGGGTGTGGGCCTCATCTACATCACCCCGGTCAACCGCGACTACGCCGATGGCCGGCAGCACTGCTCCGAGGGATGGTCCCTGCAGGACGACGGCACGTTCAAACTGCTGGGGCGCCCTTGCGTCGCGCACCCGCTCTGACGTGTCTCGTCAGGACTTGCTGCGGGCGTCCCGGAGCCGCGGGATCACCGAGACCACGAACGTCACGATCAGCCCGATGACGAAGCACGTGGCCACGATGATCGGGTCGAACAGCGTGAGCGCCACCGCGCCGAACGCCAGGACGCCGGCCCACAAGTAGATGAGCAGCACAGCGCGACGCTGCGAGTGCCCGATCTCCAGGAGCCGGTGGTGCAGGTGCATCTTGTCCGGTGAGAACGGGCTCTCGCCGCGCCGGGTGCGGCGGATGATCGCCATCAGCAGGTCGAGCAGCGGCACGAACAGCACCGCGGCGACAACGATCAGCGGCGAGAGCAGACCGAGCAGGTCGGCCGCGCTGCCGGTGGCCTGGTTGATCTTGCCGGACGCGCTGGTGGTGGCGGCGGCGAGCATGAGGCCGATGAGCATCGAGCCCGAGTCGCCCATGAAGATGCGCGCGGGGTTGAAGTTGTGCGGCAGGAAGCCGAGGCACGCGCCCGCGAGCACGGCGGCGATCAGGGCGGGCGGGTAGGCCTCGACGGCGCCCTGGCGTTCGACGAGCAGACCGATCGAGAACACGGCGGTGGCCGCGGCGGCGATGAGGCCGATGCCCGCGGCCAGTCCGTCGAGGCCGTCGACGAAGTTCATCGCGTTGATCATGGTGACGGCGAGCAACACCGTCAGCAGAGCGCCCTGGTTCTGGTCGAGCGAGATGGTCGCGCCGCCGTCCCACGGCACCCACGCGATCATCCACTGCAGGCCGAACAACACGAGGATGCCCGCGGCGGTGACCTGGCCGGCGAGCTTGGTGAGCGAGTCGAGCTCGAACCTGTCGTCGATCGCGCCCACGAGCACGATGACGCCGCCCGCGACGATGACGCCCCACGGGTCGTTGGAGAAGTCGAACGCCGCCCGCAGCACCGGCAGTTGGTGTGCCACGAACATGCCGCACAGCACGCCGCCGTAGATGGCGACACCACCCATGCGCGGCATCGGCTGCACGTGCACGTCGCGTTGCCGCGGGTAGGCCACTGCCCCGAGCCGGAACGCCATCGCGCGCACCAGGCCCACGAGCAGGAACGTCACCACGGCAGCAATCAACGCGACGAGCAGGTACTCGCGCACGGGAAGGACGAACGAGGATGCGGGCCCCACGGGCCTACCAATCAATCGGGGGTGTTCGGGGTGCTCGCCACGGTACTCGCGGCGACCATGATCAATTGTGGCAGCCGCTCGCTACCGCGCGACCTCGACCTCGATGCCGAGCACCTCGTTGACCTCTTCTTTGGTGACCGCGCCCTCGCGCAGGATCAGCGCGTCAGGCCCGGTGAGGTCGACGATGGTCGAGGCGACGTTCTCGCCACTGAGTCCACCGTCGAGGTACACGGGCACGGCGTCGCCGAGCTGGTCGCGAGCCTCCTGCGCGCTGGAAGCCGGGGCGTGCCCGGTCCTGTTCGCGCTGGACACGGCCATCGGACCGACGTCGCGCAACAACTCCAGGGCAACGGGGTGCAACGGCATGCGCAGCATCACCGTGCCGCGCGTCTGCCCCAGGTCCCACGCCAAACTGGGCGCGTGCGGCAGCACGATGCTCAACCCACCGGGCCAAAAGGCCTCGATGAGCGCACGCGCCTGCCGCGGCACGCTGAGAACCAGCCCGTCGATGGTGGTCCAGGACCCGACCAGCACGGGCACGGGCATGTCGGGCCCGCGCCCCTTGGCGTCGAGAAGACTCCGGACGGCTTCCGCGTCGAACGCGTCGCAGCCGATCCCGTAGACGGTGTCGGTGGGCAGGACGACAAGGCGCCCGCTCCGCACCGCGCCGGCGGCAGCGGCAAGACCCGCCGCGCGATTGCCCGGTTCGCTGCAGTCGTAGACCGTGCTCACCTCGGTGAGCCTAGTCAGCCGCCCCGACGGGGTGACGCAAGGCCCGGCTAACTGCCTGCGGGGCAGCGCCCAGAGGAGCTAATTTTGAACGGTTTGCTCAGATCTGGGGGAGATCATGGACCAGCAGCACGCAGAGCCACCGAACCCGTGGGCACCCGTGGGCGCACCACCACCCACGCCGCCAAAGCCGCGCACGATCCTGATCGTCGGAATCTCGATCGGCCTGGCAGCACTGCTCGTCGCGACGGCTGGCGTGTTCGGCGTCAAGTACCTCACCAGCCGGCACCCGCAACCGGCACAGGCGCAGCAGGCGGAGGAGATCACGCTGACACAGGCGCCCGGCGACGGCCGGCCGCTGAAGTTCGGCGACACCGCCCTGTACGACGCCTGCTCCGTGATCACGATCGACCAGCTGGCAGGACTCGGAGTCTCGCTCGACCCGAAGAACAGCATCACCCACGAACACCTCGACGGCGACGTACCACCCGGTGCCGCGGTCGCCCAGAGCTCCGCGGACTCCGCCAGTTACTGCGCCTACGTGCTGTCGAACGGGAACCGGCTCAGCGTGAGCGTGCACCAGACGCCGTTCAACACCGCGGAAGACCTCGCCTTCCTGCAGACCGGTGGACCACGACGACCTGGCACCCCACGCTCCGAGGACGGCGTGTCGCTGATCCAGTGGAACAACGCTGAAACCAATACGCAGCGCATCGACGTGTGGAAGCCCGATCTGCTGATCAACATTTACATCGACACGTACCACCCAGGGCCGTACGGCACGATGGACGTCCAGACGTTCGCGATCGCACTCGAGCCGCTGGTGAAGTCCGCAGTCTCCAAAGGCCCCACCGCCCCGATGCGCCACGTCTACTCAGGACTGCTCGGCAAGGTGAAGAACCCGTGCGAGGCCATGAGCAGGACGGCGTTCCGGAAGTCCTTCCCAGCGCACTCGGGTGAAGCGGCGATGACGGAGGCCACGTTCTACCCGGCCGCGCCGAGCCGGGGCCCCGAGTGGGAGGGCCAGATCTCCTGCGAGCGCCACAACATCGTGCCGAACGGGAACCTCAACGAGGCCGAGTACCGCGAGCTGCACGTCTCGCTGTCCGTCCGGGAGAACGAGCAGATCGCGACCGAGCACAACACCCTGCTGTGCGGCCTGGTGTCCAGGCCCGACATCGTCGACGTGGTCACCGTGACCCCGTCCGTCGGCACCGGCCGAACCTGCATGCTGAGGCTCGGGTCCGACTGGACGCTCCAGTTCCAGGTCGGCCACGTCGGCGTCAGCATCAGGGGCCCTCTCGCCGAGAAACCCACGCAGGAGGAACGCCGCGAGTTGCTCGTTCCGGCGGCACAGGCGATCGCGGAGGCCGGGCTGATCCGCTGAAGCTGTGCCTGCGTTCTCACTTAGCGCGTTCAAAACCCTGCTGACCAGCATGAAGTTTTAACCCAAACAGGTTGAGTAGTTCAACTCATCCCCCAAACGGCCGCACAACTGTAAGGTCATGGGTCGACCACAGAGCGCAACGGGGAGGGTCGAGCTTCTGTGTCTGGGGAAGTAGTGACAAGCGGTAAGACAGGCAGTTTCGCCGACAGGGCCTCTGGGGGCACTTGGGACGGCATCTTCGGCAGCGGGCTGAGCGCGATCATGGACGCGGGCAAGGCTGTGGCCGTCGCAGTGGAGACCCAGCAGCTGTCCGTCGACCCGCACCTGGTCGACGCGATGATCAAGAAGCTCACCGAGATGCAGGACGAACTCGCAAAGATCCTTCAGAAGCGAGGACAGCTCAGCGTCCAGATGAAACTCGGCGGCGGATACGCCGAGCACATCGCCGCATCCAACACAGACTTCGGCACGGCGGCGATCAAGCAGATCGAGGACGTCGCTCGCGCCATCGAGTCGCTGAAGACGCAGATCGAGAAGAGCCGTGCCTCCTACCAGAACGTCGACCAGGCCGGTTCCGACTCTCTAACGAAACTCGACGGGAAGTAATGAAGCGCATCCTCATCGCCACGCTGATCGGGCTCGCCGGACTCAGTTCCGGTTGCACTGGCACGACGGGTCAGGCCACACCAGCCCCGACTACGGGTGCTGACACTCCGACGAGCAGCAACGCCTCATCCGGCCTGCAGTCGCTCAAGCCGTGCGAACTTTTCACCGATTCCGAGGCAGCCGATTTCGGATTCAAGCTACCTGGCGAGGCTGGAAAGATCGGCTCTGCCGACACCTGCGACTGGACCATCCCCGGCAACGGCGGCATCAACGCGGGCATCTACGCCAACAAGGGCGTGAAGGACCTGAACATTCAGGGCGACAAGGTCTACGACATCAAGGTGGGCAAGTTCACCGCGACCAAGGCGGAGGCCCAGGACGGGTCCAAGGACACCTGCGCCATCGCCGTCGGCGCCAGCGAAACATCGTCCGTTGTAATCATCTCAGTCGTCAAAGTTGCGTCTGGTGACACCGCGGCTGCGTGCGCGCGTGCATCGAAGGCCGCCGACCTGATCGCACCGAAGCTGCCGTAACGACGCCCGAGGGGGGATTCTCATGGCGCCCATCAAAGCCGCTGTTCCGACACCGAACGACAACTATCCAGGCCAGCAGCACGAACACATGAAGGGCCTGGTCACCCAGAACTACGCTCCTGAAACCGCGACAGCGGCAGCTGATGTGTGGAGAACGTTCGGCGGGGCGTTCAAGGAGCTGGCGACCGACTTCAACATCCTGATCAACGGCTCGCAGAGCGCGTGGACAGGACGGGCTGCCGAAGGAGTCCGAACGGCGCTGGGCAAGATCGGTACGTTCGCGGATCAGACCGGCGAGGGCTTCACCCGCACGGCCGGCGCGATCGAGCAGCAGCGCGAGGCCGCGGTCCAGGCCAACAAGAGCATGCCCGCTCCCGTCGAGTTCAACCCGTTGAAGATCGCGGGCAAGTGGGCGTTGGCAGGCGGCCCTCTGAATCCGGTCGCCATGGTGGGCGCGCCCGTCGAGATGATCTCGACGCACAACGAGCAGCAGGGTGCGAAGGAAGAAGCCGTGCGGGTCATGCAGACGCGTGACAACACGATGATGTCGGCGGCGATGTCCATGCCCGCCATGGAATCCACCCCGCAGGTCACGCAGGACCAGGGCGTCACGCAGACGAGCAGCACCAACAGCTCGCACAGCCTGAGCAACGTCAACGCCAATCAGCAGTTCAGCAACAGCAGCAACACGGGCATGCCCTCCACGCCTCCGGGTTCCAGCAACGGCACCACCAACACCGCGTGGGCCGCGCCTCAGGTCAAGGACCCGTCGCTGCAGCCGGGGAACAACAACCAGAACAACCCCGGCGGCCAGAACCGGCCCCCGTTCACCCCGCCCGGCATGCTGCCTCCCGGTGTGCGACCGCCCGGCGGCGGCACGCAGGGCAGGCCTCCGGGCGGCGGTCCCGGTATGGGACGAGGTGGGCCCGGCGGCGGTGGCTCTGGTGGCGGCGCAGGTGGCGGTCGTGGCACGGGTCCCGGCGGCATGGCGGGCGTCGGCGGCTCCGGCCGGGGCATGGGCAGTTTCGGTCCCGCGACGCCCGGTGGCAGCGCCGGAGTCGCGGGTGGTCCCGGTGGTGGCGCGGGTGCCGGTGCTGCGGGCGCCGGTGCGGCCGGTCGTGGTGGCGCTGCCGGTGGCATGGGTGCCGGGGGTGGCGCCGGTGCGGGCAAGGGCGGTGGCGAGGAGGACAAGGAGCACAAGTCCAACTACCTCGTGCCCACCGACGACTTCTTCGACGACGAACGCATGGTCGCGCCGCCGGTGATCGGCGGATGAGGCAGATCGCGCAGCTCTCCCTGCCCGCGTTCGAGGTTCTCTGGGAGGACCTGCGGGCGGGGAGCGTTCCCTATCCCTTCGACGTCAGCCAGCACGGCGAGACGCACGACGAACGCGGGCGCATCAAGTCCGCTGTGCACGCCGACCTCGAACGCCGCAAGCTGGCGCGGCGCGGGCGGCCCGAGCCGGATCTTGAGGACGCGCTGAACCTGTTGGCGCGCCCCGAACTCCGCGTGATCGCCCTCTGCATCCCTGACATGAACCAGCAGAAGCTGGTTCGCGCGAGCGTGGTAGCGCGCGGTGGGTATGCGGTGCTGGTGACGCAGGAGGACACCACCGTCACGCTGAACCTGGTGCAGCCCAACGAGATCGCCACCAGCCTCGCGAACGCGATGCCGCCGGGGCGCCCCGGTCCCGGCAAGCCGGTGACGGTGCCGGCCCAGGCGTTCGAGGCCCAGCCCCAGCAACAGGAGGGCTTCCGGCAGGCGGTGCGGACGACGGAGAACGACGACGTCAGGCTCGCCAAGCAGATGCTGACGGGCCCTGCCATCGGCAACGGTCACTTCCTCGTGCAGATGGGACAGGGCCGCACCAAGCGCGACTTCCCGCCGGTCACCTGGGTGGACACCAAGGCGGGCCGCTACGCCAACGTGCCCGCACGCACCGGCTGGTTCACGATCGGCCCTGCCGACAACATGGGCCTGGCACGGCACCTCGGGCAGGTCCTGGCGACGACGAGCGAACGATGAACCCGGAACAGATGATCGCGGACCTGGAGTCCAGGGCTCAGCAGCTCCAGCAACGCTCCCAGCAGATGCAGGACCAGATCCAGCAGGCCAGCAGCACCGTCGCCTCCCCCAACGAGGCGGTGACCGTCCAGGTCGCACCGAACGGCGCGCTGCAGCACATCGAGTTCTCGCCCGTCGCGATGCGCCTGACGCACGTGCAGCTGAGCCAGCTCGTGATGCAGACCGTGCAGAAGGCCCAGATCCAGTCCGCCGAGCAGGTGGCGTCCATTGTGGAGCCGGAGTTCGGCGGCACCGAGGCGATGGACTTCCTGCGCAGCTTCATCCCGCAGCCCGAGGAAGAGGAAGCGCCGCCACCGCCTGAGGACGGCCAGGTGATGCGCGAAGTCTCGTGGAACGACCCGGCCCAGAAACCCGCGCCACGGCCACAACGTCCGACGGATGACGACGAGGACGGATTCGGGAGCGTGCTCCGGTGACGGGCTTCGGAGTCGACCCGACGGAGCTGCTCAAGTTCGCGAAGGGTCAGCGGATGCGAGAGGACGCGCTCGACGCCGCGGCCAACAAAGCGGCTGCCGTCGACCTCGGTGGCGACACGTTCGGCCAGCTGCTGTCCTTCTTCGCCTCGGGCGCGCAGGAGTGGGCGCAGGGCACGACCGCAGCCATCAGGGAACTTGCTACCGCAGTAGGCGCGGCAGCTGAGGACACCGCTGCAACAGCGGACACGTACTCATCGCACGAGGACGCCAACCGCACCAGGTTTGAAGGGCCGCGATGACCTTCACAGGTTTCGGTGACGGCTGGACGAACCCCGACAACGTCGCCGGCGGTGGCGTGGCCGAGTCGCTCATCCAGACCATCGACTCGGCACATCGCCTGGGCGAGGGCGACTTCCTCGAGTTCGGGATGAACGCCGCCGCGCTGGCCCTGGACGGGCTCGGCATGTGGATGGATCCGTTGGGGTCCCTGGCCACCGCGGGCATCGGCTGGCTGATCGAGCACCTGAGCTTCCTCCGCGAGCCACTGGACTGGCTGGCGGGCAACGGCGACAAGATCAAAGCCGCCGTCACCACCTGGAACCAGGTCGCGGCCGACCTCCACGAGATCGGCGATCAGCAGGACAGGGCCGTCAAGAGCGAACTGCCGTGCTGGGAGCAGGGAACGACGGCCGAGAAGTTCCGGCAGAGCCAGGGGGAACTGGCCGCCGAGATCGCCGCGGTGTCGAAGACCTGCACGTTCGTCGCGTCGGAGATCGCCAAGGCAGGCACGATCACGGCGGCGATCCGCGGGATGATCCGCGACCTCATCGCCCTGTTCGTCTGGGAGGTGATCCGCAACGCGGTCATCGCTCTCGCGTCGTCGTGGGTCTCGCTCGGCAGCTCTCTCGCGGCGTTCTCCGCGTGGGCGGTCGGGCGCGGCGCGGCGGTTCTGGGCAAGATCACCCAGCAACTGGCCAAGCTGGTCAAACTCATCACTCGGATCATGGGTCGCCTCAAGGGCCTCTTCGGGCAGCTCGGTGATGTGCTCAAGCGACTCGGCCGGTTCGGCAGAAGCGGTGGGCCCCGGGCTCCCCACGCCCCCTCCACGCGTGGGGACGGACTCGCCGATGCGGGCAAGCGGCTTGAGGACTGGGGAAACTCGCGCCCGAAGCTCAGCGAGGCCGGCGACAAGCTCAAGCAGGCGGGCAACGAGTTCAAGGACGGCTACAGCGACGCCGGCAACGTCTGGAAGAACAAGTACGAGGAGCCGTACCAGAACAAGGTCCCGCAGCCGTCGCAACCGTTGCAGGAAGTGGGCGGCGCCTACACGCCCTACAAACCGGCCACCCGCCCTGACGGCTCGGTGACGCCGCACTCGATGCCCAACGTCGAGGACGGGGGCTGGATCGCGAAGGCGACAGCTGATCACCTGCGTGAGTGGGCGAAGTACGACGAGCTGGAGAGCCAGGGCAGGACGTTCCCGAGACAGCAAGGGTCGTTGGACGAATGATCGGTGCCAGGCCTCCCCTTCGAGCGAAGAGACTGCTCGTCGCCTGTCTGTTCCTGACGGCCGTCGTGGTGGGCAGCTTCCTGCCCAACACTCCCGCCAGCAATCTGATGGTCGTCTTCATCCTCGTCGCGGCCGTCTGCCTGATCGGCTACGGCGCCGCGCTCAGCGGCTACCGGCGCCCGGAGAAGTGGCCGATGTTCACGGCGCTGGCGATCGGTGTCGTCACCGCGTTCGCGGTGAACACGGGCGGCCATTCGCTGTGGCTCACCGCGTTCGGGGAACCGGTGCACTGCAAGGTCATCAGCGTGGACAGCCATTCGAGCAGCCGCGGCTCCACACAGTGGTCCAACGAGCTGGATTGCGGTGGCAGGACGCTGACCTACTGGCCCAGCATCGGCTACACCGTCGAAGACGCCGGCCGCGAGGTCGACGTGGTCGTGGACGAGGCGGGGTTCGTCCGTGAACTCGAGCCGGGCAAGGTCAACCTGGGGTTCAACCTGATGCTCCTGCTGGCCGTGCTCGTGAACGGCGTGTTCGTCTTCCTCGTCGCCTGGCTCCCGGTGCGCGAACCCGCGCCCACAGAGCGGTAGGCGTACACGCGGTCACGCGCGAGGCGGCGGATCCTCATAGCGCGTGACCGCGTGCCCTCCCCGCGGAGAACATACGACCGTTTGCTACCAACGGGCCCAAACGACGGATTATTGGCCAGGATTTGGCCACTCCGTCCAGGACTCCACGACTCGCAGGCCGCTGCGCAGGGCGGTGAGGCCCTCGCGGAACACCATCATCGTGCGGCGGATCGGTACGTCGGATGCCTCCAGGCGGTGCGTTGACGCCAGGAGGGCTTCCACGCCTGGCACCAGGTCGTCCAGTTCCGCGAAGCGCGCGGGCGACGGAACGCCGGCTGAGCGCAGGGCTCGGTCCGTTTCGAAGGCTTGGCGTTCGAACGTGCGGCCGGCGTCTCGCAGGCGCACGGCGGCGGAGGCCAGTGCCGGCCAGTCGACGCCCAGCAGGGCCTGGAAGTCCGCCACCACCTTGCCGCAGGCGTGGATCACGGTCTGGACGTCGTGGGAGAACTGGGCCAGCACCGCGGGAACGTCGACATCCGGTGGAGCGAACCCGGTGAGCAGCGTGCGTTCGGCGGCCTCCACGTTGTCCACGAGTTCTGACGCCAGTGCGAGCATCGTGCGGCGCCACGCGGGGGACGACGGGCCCTCGATCCAGGCCTCGCGGACGCTGCGGCGCTGGCGTTCGACCACCAGTTGCACGGCCAGGTCCGGGTTGTGTTCGGTCAGGTGGTCGGCGCCGAGCAGGACTACGGGGAGCAGGAGGCCACGCACGCCGTCCACGAAAGCCTGGTTGTAGAAGAGGAACAGCTCCTCGCGGCAGTACGGGCGGTCGAAGTAGCGGCGGGTCAGCACCGGGATCAGCACGGTGGTGCCGCGCACGGCGGAGCGCAGGGTCGGTTGGACGAGGTCTCCCCAGCCGATGGCCTCGCGGTCGAGGAAGATCTCCAGCGAGCGGCCCCGGTCCGCGTAGGCGTAGTGGCGCAGCGCTGTGGCGAATGGACCGACGAAGTCCATCACCACGTCGTCCTGGCGGGCGTAGCTCAGGAAGCAACGGATCGGCGGCGCGTCCGAGAAGCGCGTCATTTGCCCTCGTTCGGCGCATTGACAATGTGCAATTCGGCCACCCCTATCCCATTCCGATCAGGAACGACTATTGTGCCAGCAACGGTACGAATTGCATGTTGTTCGTTGTCTCACCATGTCCCTGACCAGCACAAACACAGAGTGCTCGATTTCAATGACAGAAAGTGGACAGGACAATGTCAACTCCCGCGGCAACGACGGGAAACGATTCTCCGAAGTTACGCGACGACACAACCCGCTTCCTCTGCGGAGCCGCTCACCGCGACGAGGAGTTCGCGGACTCGGCCATTCGCGAGTACCTCGTCGAGGCCACTCGGTCGATTCCGCGGTCGCCAGGAGTGAACTCCGGCGCGGTGTTGCGGGAGGCGGTGGCGGCACGCACGCGGCGCAAGGTGCGCGACGGTCTGCTGCTGGCTCTGGCGGTCGTGGTGCTGTTCGCCGCGGACGGGACGCTGCTCGTGTGGTGGCTGGTGGCCGCCTCGATCGTGGCGGTCGGGACCGGTGCGCGTTTGACGCTCACACGTCCGAAGAAGCCCGCGCCGCACACGCGCGGGCCGGTCGTGCTCGGCGCGATCGCCAGCGCGATCGCGCTCTTCTTCGTGCTGTACAAGTTCATGGCAGAGCTCGCCGCCGACAGCGAGTACTGCAGGCCCAGGTACGAGGTGTGCGAGCAGGAGAGCAGCGACGGCGTGCTCGCGACCTTGATCATCGCGATCGTGCTGATCTTCGCGCTGCTGCTGAGCGATCGGGTGGTGACCTGGCTGCTGGTCACGAAGAGCTTCCGGCGCGCCGGTTTCCGCACCAGCCGGGGCGAGGAGGACCTGTGGCGAAACGAGTGGAAGTTCCGGGAGCTTGGGCACTCGAACTACGCCGAAGCGCTCGCGCTCTATCCGACCGAGGACGACGCCGAACCTGACGACGCGGACCACGCGCAGGTGATCGTCTATCACGGCTACCGCCCGTTCGTCGGCTCCGGCACGATGTTCGAACCCTGGTCGATGGCGCTGCCTCTCAAGCTCGCCAAGGAGAAGACCGACGCCCCACTGCCCGGATTCGCCCTGGTGGAGCTGTACGACCGCATCACGAGCGAACTGGTCAAGACGGGACGTTCACCTTCGCTCTCACCGGGGCATCGGTTGCGCGGCCTCAAAACCGGTGACCGCGTCATCATCTCCTCGGTCGAGTTGATCGACCACATCGACGACGCCGAAGCGCGAATCGTGTTGCCGAACAAGGATCATTCACCGGAGGCAGCGGTCCGCAGGTCCGTTGTGGACGATCTGATCGCCGGCCCGATGGAGTGGATGCGCTACTTCCGCTCGTTCCAGGTCGAGACGTGGGACCGCGACGTCGTCGTCTCGGCGTACCTGACGTTCGGGCTCGACGAGGAGATGCTCTACGTCGAGTGGACTCCCTGCATCCTGTACCCGATCCACACCCACCACCGGCAGATCGACGTCCTGCCCGAGCAGTCGATGCGCCCGTTCCTCGAGGCGGTCGTCGACCTGCTGAAGTTCCCCGCGTCGCTGCCGAAGCGGTTCGCCACGGCCGTGGGCTGGATGAACCCGATCCACCAGGCGGAAGGCACGTTCGTCGCGGCACGCTACGGCGCCAGCAACAGCCTGCGCGAGCTCGCGAGCATGAGCCAGGTCGACAACTACTTCCAGCTCACCGACGTCGAGCGCTACATCAAGGTGCTGGAGTCACGGCTGTTGCGCACGCTGGGCGAGTTCCTAGAGAGCAAGGGGATCTCGGTCACCGAGTTCATGGAACAGGCCATGCAGGTGACGAGCAACAACGTGCACATCACGGGCCCGGTGATCTCCAGCAACATCGCCACGGCCGGCAAGGCACGCACGGGCAACGCCGGCACGACCAGGGGTAAGTCATGAACGAGCGGAACTTCGAGATCCAGGGGCCGGTGATCGGCAGCAACATCGGCACCAGTGGACGCGCCAGAACCGGGGACGTCCACATCGGACACATCAAGGACGTCAGCGCCGTGCTGCGGCTGCTCGACGAACTGCGCGAGGACCTGACCGAGACGCAGGCTCCCACGTCCACGATCGAGACGGTGGACGATCTTCGCGCCGAGGCCCGCAAACCCAAGCCCAGCAAGGACGTCGCGGACCACCTGATGGACAAGCTGGCGGACCGCGGCCTCGGCGAGCAGATGAAGGACCTGTCCAAGGCCTTCGACGCGCTCTTCTAGTAGATCTAACCGACTTTGCGGGCGGTCGCGAACCGGGGCCGCCCCGCCAGGTCGGCGTGCTCGGTCACGTCCGCGAGCACCCGGCGCGCGGCCAGCAGCGCCGGAACGGACTCCCCCTGCGTGTCGTCGTGCTCGATGCCGACGGACCCGCCGGGCTTGAGCCAGCGCGCCGCCGCCCGCACGACGTGCCGGATCACGTCCAGCCCGTCCGCACCGGAGAACACCGCGTGGTGCGGGTCGTGCTCACCGACCTCGGGCTGCACGGGCGTTCCCTCTGGCACGTAAGGCGGATTGCACACCACGAGATCCACCAGACCGTCCAGATCGGACAGCAGCGACGGATCGGTGGCGTCCCCCGAGTGCAGCCGGATCGGCGTGTCCCCGGCGGCCACCCGCGCGTTCGCGTTCCGCCGCGTCCACGAGATCGCCTGCGGATCGATCTCCACCGCGTGCACCACGGCGTCCGGGCGTGCGGCCGCGATGGACAACGCCAGCGCGCCCGTTCCCGTGCACAGGTCCACCACGACGGGCGACGAAACGCCGGCCAGCGCCTTCAGACCCCACTCCATCAGCAGCTCGGTCTCGGGCCGCGGCACGAACACCCCAGGCCCGACCTCGACGGTGATGGTGCCCATCGGCGACCAGCCGAGGATGTGCTGCAGCGGAATGCGCGACGCACGAACGAGAACGAGCTTGTGCAGCTGGTCGATCACCGACGGATCGACCAGCGGGATGAGCGGCAACCGCCCGCGCTCGACCCCGAGCACGTGCGCGGCCAGGTACTCCGCGTCGACGCGCGGACTGTCCACACCCGCCTCGGCGAGGATCTTGGCCGCCTCGGAGACGGCAAGGCGGAGCGGTTGCCGGTTCATCATCAGATGCGAAAACTACCTCAGAAGTTGATCATGTGCCCGGCCAGGCCGTGCACCGCTTCCTTGACGGCCTCCGACAGCGTCGGGTGCGCGTGGACGTTGCGCGCGACCTCGTTGACGGTGAGGTCCCACTGCTGCGCCAGCGTGAGCTCGGGCAGCAGTTCGGTCGCCTCGGGGCCGATGATGTGGCCGCCGAGCAGCTCGCCGTGCTTGCCGTCGCTGATCAGCTTCACGAACCCGGCGAAGTCGCCGAGGCCGTGCGCCTTGCCGTTCGCGGTGAACGGGAACTTCGCGACCTGGACGTCGAAGCCCTTCTCACGGGCCTGCGCCTCGGTGTAGCCGAAGGAGGCGATCTGCGGCTGGCAGAACGTCGCCCGCGGGATCATCACGAAGTCGAGCTCCATGGTCTCGGCGCCCGCGATGGTCTCCGCGGCGATGATGCCCATGGACTCGGCGGCGTGCGCGAGCATCAGCTTCGCGGTGACGTCGCCGATCGCGAAGATGTGCGGCACGGACGTGCGGCCGCGGCCGTCGATGTCGATCGCGCCGCGCTCGGTCAGCTTCACGCCGGTGTTCTCCAGGCCGTAGCCCTCGACGCGCGGCACGAAACCGATGGCCTGCATGACCTTGTCGGCCTCGAGGACCTCCTGCGCGCCGTCCTTCGACACCGTGACGCGGACCTTCTCGCCCGACTCGTCGATCGACTCGACCCGCGTGCCGACGCGGACGTCGACGCCCAGCTTCTTGTAGCGCTTGAGCAGCTCGGCGGAGATCTCGGCGTCCTCGAGCGGCACCATCCGGTCGAGGAACTCGACGATGGTGACCTTCACGCCGTAGTTGTGCATGACGTAGGCGAACTCGACGCCGATCGCGCCGGCGCCCGCGATGATGATCGAGTCGGGCAGCTGCTCGGTCATGATCTGCTCTTCGTAGGTCACGACGCGGTCGGACTTCTGCGTGTTCGGCAGCATCCGGGTCGTGGCGCCCACGGCGATGATCGCGTGGCCGAACGTGATCGTCTCGTCCCCGACGGTCAGCGAGTGGTCGTCGGTGAAGTTGGCCCACCCGTTGTACTCGGTGATGCCGTTCTTCTTCATGAGGAAGTGCACGCCCTTGACGCGCCCGTCCGCGACCTTGCGGCTGCGCTGCCACGCCTGGCCGTAGTCGAAGCTCACGGTGCCGTCGACCTTGATGCCGAACGTCTTCTGCTCGTGCGTGAAGATGTGCGCGAGCTCAGCGTTGCGCAGCAGGGCCTTCGAAGGGATGCAGCCGACGTTCAGGCAGACGCCGCCCCAGTACTTCTCCTCGACGATCGCGGTCTTCAGCCCGAGCTGAGCCGCACGGATCGCGGCGACGTACCCGCCGGGACCCGCACCCACGACCACGACATCAAAGTGTGCGCTCATAAGCACACAACCTAGCTCCCGAGCTGCTCCCGCAAGAACTCAACCGTCCGTTTCCAGGCGTTCGCCTGAGCATGTGCGGTGGCGCGCGGAACACCACCACCCGAGAAGGTGACACCGGGCCCCGGATAGGTCACGTCGGTGGCCGGCCGGTGCGGCGGGCCCGCGATCAGGTGTCCTGCCTCGGGATACACGACGTGCTCGTACGGGAACGGGTGCTCGTGGTCCTTGAGCCGCCGCATCGCGACCTCGCTCAGGTCGGCTGACGGCCACCCGTCGTCCTGTCCGGACGAGATGAGCAACACACCCCCGACGATCCGTTCGACGGGGATCTCGGTGTCCTCGGGGATGCCGTCCTCGGTGCTGAACGCGAGCCGCAACGGCACCGGTTCGTCGTTGACGATCCGCGCCCGCAGCTCGTCGCCGATGTCGTAGGGCAGGTACGGCAGCGGCTCGCCCTTCCACGTCCACGACGCCGCCTCGTACGAGAGCTTCTGCAGCAGGTTGGCGCCCGGCCCGATGCACTGCGTCACCACGCCGCTGCCGACGATGCTCACCACAGCACTGACCTGCGAGAACGTCGCGCCGACGAGCAGCGCCAGCTCGCCGCCGCGCGACCCGCCGATGACACCGATCTCGCCCGCGCGTTCGGAGAGGTAGTCGATGGCCTTGCCGAAGTACTCGAGCGGGATGTCGACGAGGTTCTCGGGCAGGCCCTTCATGCCGAAGTAGCCGAGGGCGAACGTGACGAACCCGTGCGCGGCCAGCAGCGCCGCGTCAGTCTCGTGGATGCCGCCTTCTGACCCGCTGAGCACGATGACGCCCGGCAGCTCGCCTCCGTCGTCCTCAGGGGCGAACAGCGTGCCGACCAGCCCGTTCTCCCGGACCTCCAGCCGTTCGACGCCCTCTGGCACCGCGAGCCGTTCGAGAACGCGGTCTCCCACGCCCTCGACGGACAGCACGGTGGGGCCGGCCTTGCCGCCGGTGCGTTCCAACGACCAGAACAACCCCATCGGGTCAACGCCGCGATAGCTGCCATCGAGCGGTGCGTGCCGCGTCAGATCGACGACACCACGGTCGTCAGCCTCGAACACGGCGTGAGAGGCGCGATCACCCGTGGAGAGCTGCACGGTGGCCGTCTGACCGGCCTTCAGCCCCACCACGAGCACGTCGACCGGTTGGTCGAGAGGCGCTGTCTGTGGATCTACCAGGATCTCGGCCACAACGCGCCCCTCCCACGTCGGATTACCCGCCTGCGAGCCGTTCTGCCCGGTCAGCGGCGGCGAGTGCGTCCACCACCGCGTCCAGGTCTCCGTCGAGCACCTGGTCCAGGTTATGCGCTTTGTACCCAACCCGGTGATCGGAGATGCGTGATTCGGGGAAGTTGTAGGTCCTCACCCGTTCACTGCGGTCAACGGTGCGGATCTGGGTGCGCCGCGCGTCCGACTGCTCCTGCGCCTTCTGCTCCTCGGCGAGGGCCACGAGCCGGCTCTGCAGCACCTGCATGGCGCGAGCCTTGTTCTGCAACTGGCTGCGCTCGTTCTGGCACGACGTGACGATGCCGGTGGGCAGGTGCGTGATGCGCACGGCGGAGTCGGTGGTGTTGACCGACTGACCACCCTTGCCGGACGACCGGTAGACGTCGATCCGCAGGTCCTTCTCGTCGATCTCGACCGCGGCGGTCTCCTCGGTCTCCGGGAACACGAGAACGCCGGCCGCGGAGGTGTGGATGCGCCCCTGCGACTCGGTGACGGGCACGCGCTGCACGCGGTGCACGCCGCCCTCCCACTTCAGCCGGCTCCAGACCCCGTCCGGCACCGCGTTCTTGGTCTTGATGGAGACGGTGACGTCCTTGAACCCGCCGAGGTCGGAGTCGGTGCCGTCGAGCATCTCGACCTTCCACCCGTGCCGCTCCGCATACCGCGTGTACATGCGCAGCAGGTCCCCGGCGAACAGCGCGGACTCCTCGCCCCCTTCACCGGATTTGATCTCCAGCAGCACGTCGTCGCCGTCGTGCGGGTCACGCGGCAGCAGCAGTTCGTTGAGCTTCTCCTCCAGCTTGGGGAGCTGCCCCTCGATCTGCTCGACCTCCTCCTGGAACGACCGGTCCTCGGCGGCGAGCTCCTTGGCCGCCTCCAGGTCGTTCTTGACCTGCTCGATCTGCCGCGCCGTCTGCACGATCGGCCCGAGCGCGGCGTACCGCTTGCCGAGCTTGCGCGCTCCCGCCTGGTCAGCGTGCACGGAGGGATCGGCGAGCTTCTTCTCCAGCTCGTCGTACTCGGCGAGCAAGCTGTCCAGCGACTGCGACACGTCTCCTGCTTTCGTTGGGTTTCCGTGGAAACGGCGACGGCGCCCGCCCCGGCCAGAAGGCCGAGGTCAGGCGCCGTGAAAGCAGCTACTTGCTGCGCTTGCCGTAACGCGCCTCGAAGCGCGCCACGCGACCGCCGGTGTCCAGGATGCGCTGCTTGCCCGTGTAGAACGGGTGGCAGTTGGAGCACATCTCGACGCGAACCTCGGACGCCGAGGTCGTGCTGCGCGTGGTGAACGCGTTGCCGCAGCTGCAGGTCACTTCGGTGACCGTGTACTCGGGGTGGATGCCAGTCTTCAAGATCTTGTCCCTTTCAAGGATGGCCGCCGGGTCCCTGTTGGTGAACGGGTGAACCGGAGCCGGACTCGACCATTTAGTTTGCCAGACCGTTCAACACGTGCAAAAACGCGGTTGTTCCCGAAGCTCCCCCGTGGCTTAAGTCACAGCCGCTTAACCTCCGTGATACGCCGTTCGGCGCAAGGTGTGGCCGTTCGGCCAAATACAACTCCATGTTGTTGGCGGGTCTCCATCAGACTGTGTGCCGTGTTCTGCACCTCAGAGCGGCCGATGAACCAGCACATGTGGCTGGCAGTGCCGTTCCTGTTCTCCGCCGCCGTGTTCGGCCTGATGGGGTCGGCAGGGCTGGTCACGGCATCCTGGACCACGGTGCCGCTGTCACCGGTCGTGGTGGGAGCCGGCGTGGCAGTGGCCGCGGCGGTGTCCGGCGGCGTGCGCTGGAAGCGAACCTGGCAACGCACGTGGCTGCGGTGGCCGTACCTGGCAGCAGTACTGGTGCTGGGCGTCGTGGAGGGCGCGGTGGAGGTACCCGCGATGGCCGCGACGGTGGTGGGCCTGCCGGTACTGCTGGGCCTGGCGTTCCAGGCGCTGGTGCAGAACGACGAGAGCCGCCAGACCACGAAGTGCCGCTAGGCAGCCACTGAGGGGCCTGACCAGCACAAACGCAGGCTGACGCAGGGGTCCCCTTGAAAGTTGGATCCCCCGCGACCCAACCTAGCGACGAGGTCTGACACTCCAGCGATGCCGAAGGCGAGCAGTCAGAGCACGCGGTCACGGCAGCGTGCGACCGTCCGCGATGCCGAAGGCGAGCCGTCTTTACCGTGCGGTCCGGGTGGGGTGGCTTCGTCACGAGTCGTGCCACAGCTCTTGCTGCACCAGGTCAGGGGTGTCAACTCGACACGCTTTTCGTCGAGTTGACACCCCTGACCTGGTGTGGCCCGCTCTTGGTATGGCTCGTGACGAAGCCACCCCACCAACGCGCCCCTCTACGCAACGCAACTCCGCCCAAAGCAACAGGCGTGCCATCTACCCGCGTGTGGCGTGGACCCCGGCTTTTGATCAGATTGGCGGGGTCTGGGGCGGAGCCCCAGGAATCAGCTGCCAGGTCCCCTCGCAACCCAACCCACGCCCACCGCCCCCTCGGCATTCGAGTGAACCCCAACAAAAAGACCCCCGGTGACCAGCACCGGGGGTCTTTTCACGTGAAACTCACACACCAGCCAACCAGGGTCAGTCCTGCTCAGACCCAGGCGTCGTCTTGGCAACCTGCATCAAGAACTCGATGTTGGTACGAGACTTCCGCAGCCGGTCCAGCAGCAGATCAATGGCCTGCTGCCCGTCAAGCGCATGCAGCACCCGACGCAGCTTGTGCGTGACAGCCATCTCGTCAGGCGACAGCAGCAGCTCTTCCTTACGAGTACCGGAAGAGTCGACGTCGACAGCCGGGAACGTCCGCTTGTCCGCGATCTTCCGGTCGAGCTTGAGCTCGGCGTTACCCGTGCCCTTGAACTCTTCGAAGATCACCGAGTCACCGGCGGAGCCGGTCTCGACCAGCGCGGTGGCGATGACGGTCAACGACCCGCCACCCTCGATGTTGCGAGCAGCACCGAGGAAGCGCTTCGGCGGGTACAGCGCCGTCGAGTCGACACCACCGGACAGGATGCGGCCGGAAGCCGGCGCCGCCAGGTTGTACGCACGACCGAGACGCGTGATCGAGTCCAAAAGAACAACCACGTCGTGGCCCATCTCGACCAGGCGCTTCGCCCGCTCGATCGCGAGCTCGGAGATGGTCGTGTGGTCCGACGGCGGGCGGTCGAAGGTCGAGGCGATGACCTCGCCCTTCACCGAGCGCTGCATGTCGGTGACCTCTTCGGGACGCTCGTCCACCAGGACGACCATGAGGTGGCACTCGGGGTTGTTCGTCGTGATCGCGTTCGCGATCGACTGCAGCACCGAGGTCTTGCCGGCCTTCGGAGGCGACACGACGAGGGCGCGCTGGCCCTTGCCGATCGGCATCACCAGGTCGATGACGCGGGTGGTGAGGATGTGCGGCTCGGTCTCCAGGCGCAGACGCTCGTTCGGGTAGAGCGGCGTCAGCTTGGTGAAGTCCGGGCGGTTGCGCGCCTCTTCCGGGTCCAGGCCGTTGATCTTGTCGACGCGGACCAGCGGGTTGAACTTCTGGCGCTGCTGCTCGCCGTCGCGCGGCTGGCGGACGGCGCCGGTGAGGGCGTCGCCGCGGCGCAGGCCGTACTTGCGGACGAGTGAGAGCGAGACGTAGACGTCGTTCGAGCCGGCGAGGTAGCCCGACGTGCGGACGAACGCGTAGTTCTCCAGCACGTCCAGGATGCCCGCGACCGGGAGCAGGACGTCGTCGTCGCGCACCTCGGTCTCGCGGTCGACACGACCGCCGCCACCCTGCTCCTCGCCACGGCCACCACGACGGCGGCGGTCGCGGAAGCGGCCACGGCGGCCACCGTCGTCGTCACCGTCGGGCTGGCCGCCACCCTGGCGGTCACCTCCGCGGTCACCACGGTCGTTGCGCTCGCCACGGTCGCGGTTGCGGTCACGGCCGCCGCGCTCGTTGCGGTCACCGCGGTCGGAACGCTCAGAGCGCTCGCCACGGTCAGAACGCTCGCCACGGTCCTGACGCTCGCCACGCTCAGCGCGGTCGCCGCGGTCGGAACGCTCAGCGCGGTCCTGACGCTCGGGGCGCTCCGCACGCTCAGGACGGTCGCCCCGCTCAGGACGCTCGGAACGCTGCTCCTGCTGCGGCTGGCTCTCGCCCTCGGCGTTGCCGCCGCCACGGCCGGAACGGCGGCGACGGTTTCCACGGCGCCCCCCGTCCTCGGACGAGCGAGCGTCGTCGGAGGCACCGGAGTCGGCGACGGCCGGCTTCTCGGCTACCTCGAGCTGCTGCTGAACAGGCTTCTCAACGACCTTCTCGGCCGCCTTCACGGGCTTCTCGGCAGGAGCCTCGGCCTTCGCGGCGACCTTCTCGGCCTTCGCGGGCTTCTCGGCTTTGGCGGGCGCACCGGAGCCTTGCTTCTCCTTGATGGCCGCGATCAGGTCGCCCTTGCGCAGGCCTGCGGTTCCGGTGATGCCCATTTGGCCGGCGAGCTCGCGCAGTTCAGCGAGCACCATGCCGGACAGACCCGCGCGGCGGCGCGGCGTCGTGCCGTTCGATGGGGTGGACAGAGCGTTCTCCTCGGCTCCAGAACCAGCGGCAGCTGCGACTTCGCTGCTCAGCAAATCGGTGTTGGTCACACATGTCCTTCCTGACCAGGCCCCGCCTCCTACGCGGCCCAGCGGACCCGCCTTCCCACTCTCAGCGGGGAACGGCGGTCAAGTCCGATGAAGACGGAAGCACGACGGCTTCCCTCAAGCACGGGACTTTTCTCAGATCACACGGCGATCGGGTGCCTCTTTTGCGTTCGCCCCGCCCGCACGGCACAGAGCCGGAACGCAAAAGGATTGCGACTCGGAACGAGTGTCCGAGCGCGACACCGGCGCCCGTGCGCGCGGTGACTGATCGCCCCCGAGAGTAGACGCCGGTCCCCCACCATGCAACAACCGGGGTCGGGCGTGTCAGTCCAATGGACGAACGCGCACGCCGGCGGCGTCGACGTCGAGTCTCCGCACGTCGAAGCCGTGCACGTCGACCTCGGGAGGAAGATCACCGAAGGCGATCACGGTGGGTCCCGCTCCGCTCACGCAGGCGGGAACTCCGAGCTTGCGAAGATCGTTGATCACCCGAACGGTGTCCGGCCATGCGGGCTCGCGGTAGTTCTGGTGGAGTCGATCCTCAGTAGCCGCAAGGAGAACCGTCGGATCCGACGTCAGCGCGTGCACTGCCAGGGCAGCGCGCCCGGCGGCGTGCGCGGCGTCCGCGTGCGGCACTTCGGCCGGAAGCAGGCCGCGAGTGGTCTTGGTGGACGACTCCTGCGACGGGATGAGGACGAACGGGCGCACGCGTGCGTCGGCATCCATCCGCACCGTGCGGTAGCGCTCTCCCTCTGACCACGCAACGACAACGCCGCCGAACAACGACGCGGCCGCGTTGTCCGCGTGCCCCTCGAACTCGGCGGCGATTTGCAACGCGTCCGTGTCCAACTCGCGACCCAACAGGGTGAACCCGGCTGCGACACCCGCCACGATCGCGGCCGCCGACGAGCCCAGTCCCCGTGCGTGCGGAATGGTGTTGCGGCACCTCAGCGCCAGTCCACCGGTGTAGCCGGTGGCGCGGACGGCCCGCACGACGAGATGGGTCTCGTCGAGCGGGACGTCGCCTGAACCAGCACCGTCAACGGTGATCGAGAGGCCGTCGACGCCTTCGCCACCGGCCACCTCCACGTCGTCGTACATGCCGAGCGCCATGCCCAGCGCGTCGAACCCCGAACCGAGGTTCGCGGTCGACGCGGGGACGGAGACGAGGAACTTCACGCCAGCTCCAGCGCGTGCGCGACGGCGCCGGGGTCGACCGGGACCGGCTCGACCTCGGTGGTGCCGAGCAACGCCGTGTCGGGGTCCTTCAGACCGTGACCGGTGACGGTGCACACCACCGTGGATCCGCGCGGCAGCCTGCCGTCCTCGGCGGTCATCAGCAGACCGGCGATGGACGCGGCCGACGCGGGCTCGACGAAGATGCCCTCGGACGACGCCAGCAGGCGGTACGCGGCCAGGATCTGCTCGTCGGTGACGGCGTCGATCAGGCCACCGGAGGAGTCGCGGGCGTTGATCGCACCGGTCCACGACGCCGGCGAACCGATCCGGATCGCGGTCGCGATGGTCTCCGGGTTCGGCACCGGCTCACCGGACACGAGCGGAGCCGCACCGGCCGCCTGGAACCCGAACATCTTCGGGAGGCCCTGGTCGTAGGACGTGTAGCCCTTCCAGTACGCGGTGATGTTGCCCGCGTTGCCGACCGGCAGGCAGTGCACGTCCGGTGCCTGCCCGAGCACGTCGCAGACCTCCCACGCGGCGGTCTGCTGGCCGACGAGCCGCACCGGGTTGACCGAGTTCACCAGCGTCACCGGGTACTCGGCTGCGGTCTTGGACGCGAGCTCCAGGCAGTCGTCGAAGTTGCCGTCGATCTGCAGGATCTTCGCGCCGTGCATGACGGCCTGCGCGAGCTTGCCCATCGCGATCTTGCCGCTGGGCACGAGCACGGCCGCCGTCAGGCCCGCCTTGGCCGCGTAGGCGGCAGCGGAGGCGGACGTGTTGCCGGTGGAGGCGCAGATGACCGCCTTCAGGCCGGAGGCGAGCGCGTACGTCATCGCCACGGTCATGCCGCGGTCCTTGAACGAGCCGGTCGGGTTCGCACCCTCGACCTTGACCCAGACGTCCGAACCGGTGAGCGAGGAAAGGCGCCGCGCGTGCACCAGCGGCGTGCCGCCCTCGTGCAGCGTCACGACCTCGGCGCCCTCGGGGATCTCGATGCGGTCCCGGTAGGCGTTGATGAGACCGGGCCAGCCAGCTCTGACAGCGCTCACTCTTCGCCCTCCACCCTCATGACGCTGACGACGTCCCGCACCACGGGGAGGCCACCGATTTTGTCCACAGTGGACCGCAGCGCGGCGTCGGTAGCCGCGTGCGTGACGATCACGAGACTGGCGTCCTCGATGCGGCCTTCCTGGCGCACCGCGGCGATGCTCACGTCGTGCTCGGCGAACACCGCGGCGACCTGGGAGAGGACACCGGGCTTGTCGGCCACGTCGAGGCTGATGTGGTAGCGGGTCGGCGTGTTCCCCATGGGCTGCGCGGAAAGCGCGGCGTAGGCCGACTCGCGCGGACCGTGTCCGCTCGCGACCATGTTGCGCGCCACGGCGACCAGGTCGCCGACGACCGCGCTCGCCGTGGGGGCGCCACCGGCACCCTGCCCGTAGAACATCATCTCCCCCGCCGCGTCTGCCTCGACGAACACCGCGTTGAACGCGCCGTTGACCGAGGCCAGCGGATGCGTCCTGGGGATCATGGCCGGGTGCACTCGAACCGCGACTGATTCCTGACCGGACGGACTGGTGACGCGTTCGCAGATCGCGAGCAGCTTCACCGTGCGACCGAGGCCCTTGGCGGCCGCGATGTCCGCCGCCGACACCGCGCGGATGCCCTCGCGGTAGACGTCCGACGCCGTCACGCGCGTGTGGAACGCAAGGGACGCAAGGATTGCGGCCTTCGACGCGGCGTCGAACCCGTCGACGTCGGCGGTCGGGTCGGCCTCGGCGTAACCGAGGCGCGAGGCCTCCTCGAGCGTCTCGTGGTAGCCCGCGCCGGTGGCGTCCATCGCGGACAGGATGAAGTTCGTCGTGCCGTTCACGATGCCCATGACGCGCGTGATCCGGTCTCCCGCAAGGGATTCCCGCAACGGGCGCAGCAACGGGATCGCGCCGGCGACGGCGGCCTCGAAGTAGAGGTCCGCACCCGACGCGTCGGCCGCCTCGAACAGGTCCGGGCCGTGCTCGGCCAGCAGCGCCTTGTTCGCCGTGACGACGGACTTGCCGTTGCGCAGCGCCTCCAGCAGAAGGCCGCGCGTCGGGTCGATGCCGCCGATGACCTCGACGATGACGTCCACGTCGTCCGACTTCACCAGCGCCGCGGCGTCCGTGGTGAGCAGGTGCTCCGGCACCTCGCGGTGCTTGTTCGGCCTGCGCACGGCGATGCCCGCGAGCTCAACCGGCGCGCCGATGCGCTGGGTGAGGTCCTCGGCCTGGTCCGTCAGCAGCCGGACTACCTCCGTGCCCACCGTGCCGCACCCGAGCAACGCGACACGAATAGGTTTCACGGGGCCCGCCTCTTTGACTGACACTGCCTACACCTCCAGCCGGAACAGGTCGTCCTCGGTCTCGCGACGCAGCAGCAGCCGCGCCTCTCCGTCGGTCACCGCGGCGAGCGCGGGCCGTGGAAGTCGGTTGTACCCGCTCGCCATCGAGTAGCAGTAGGCCCCTGTGGCGGCGATCGCAACCAAGTCTCCCGGCGCGAGGTCATCGGGCAGCCAGCAGTCGCGCACCACGATGTCACCGGACTCGCAGTGCTTGCCGACGACACGGCACAGCACGGCCCTCGACTCGGGCTCGGCGGCACGCGAAACGAGCTTGCAGTCGTAGACCGCGTCGTACAGAGCAGTGCGGATGTTGTCGCTCATGCCCCCGTCGACGCTGACGTACCGGCGGCGCGCGCCACCGTCCAGCTCGATGTCCTTGATCGTCCCGACCTCGTACACGGTGACCGTTCCGGGGCCGACGATCGCGCGGCCGGGCTCGACCGCGATTCGAGGCATCTCCAAGCCGTTGTGCTCGCACTCCTTCTGCACGATGTTGTGCAGCTGCCGCGCGAGCTCCGCGGGCGGGGGCGGGTCGTCGTCCGGCGTGTAGGCGATGCCGAGACCGCCACCGAGGTCGACGACGTTCAACGACGGGACGTCGCCGTGCTCCTTGCGGATCTCCGCGAACAGGCCGATCACGCGGCGCGCGGCGACCTCGAAGCCGGACGCGTCGAAGATCTGCGAGCCGATGTGGCTGTGCAGGCCGACGAGCTCGAGGCCGCTCGCCTTCAGCACGCGGCGCACCGCCTCGGCCGCGTCGCCGGAGGACAGCGAGAAGCCGAACTTCTGGTCCTCGTGCGCGGTCGCGATGAACTCGTGCGTGTGCGCCTCGACGCCGACCGTCACGCGGATCAGCACCTTCTGCACCACACCGCGGTCGCGCGCGATCTGGTCGAGGCGCGCGATCTCGTGGTACGAGTCGAGCACGATCCCGCCGACGCCGGCCTCCACCGCCGCGACGAGTTCGGGAACGCTCTTGTTGTTGCCGTGCAACGCGATGCGCTCGGCCGGGAAGTTCGCGCGCAGAGCGATGGCGAGCTCGCCGCCGCTGCAGACGTCGATCGAGAGGCCCTCTTCGGCCACCCACTTCGCGACCTGCACGCTCAGGAACGCCTTCGAGGCGTAGTGCACGAGAGTCGGGTCGCCGAACGCCTCGGCGTGTTCGCGGCAACGCGCGCGGAAGTCCTGTTCGTCCATGACGAACAACGGGGTGCCGTACTGCTCCGCGAGCCCGCGCACGTCCACGCCCGCCAGCTCCACGACGCCGGAAGCGTTGCGGGAGGCGTTGCGCGGCCACACCGTCGGGTGCAGGTAGTCGAGCTGGTCGGCGGTCGAGGGGCGGTCTCCGGCGGTGTTGCCGGGTGCCATGACGTCGGCGTGCCGAGGTCCAGCGGGATGTGCTCGCATTTACATTCGCTCCGGTGCGGTGACGCCGAGCAGGCCGAGGCCCGCTCCGAAAACATTCATGGTCGCGGCGCAGAGCGTGAGCCTCGCCTGGTGCAACGGGGTGACCTCTTCGTCGCCCTTCGGAAGCACGCGGCAGCCCCGCTCGCGGTCGTAGAAGCGGTGGAAGGAACCGCCGAGTTCTTCGAGGTACCTCGCCACCCGGTGGGGTTCGCGCAGCTCAGCGGCGGTGGCCACCACCTTGGGGAACTCACCGAGAGTGCGGATGAGGTCGCCTTCCCGCTCGTGCACCAGCAGCGAGAGGTCGTCTCCCCGCGTGACGCCGAGCTCGACGGCGTTGCGCAGCACGCTCGCGATGCGCGAGTGCGCGTACTGCACGTAGTAGACCGGGTTCTCCGCCTTCTGCCTGCGGAGCAGGTCGAGGTCGATGTCGAGGCTGGAGTCGACGCTCGACCGGATCATGGCGTAGCGCGCCGCGTCCACGCCGACCGCGTCGACCAGGTCCTCCATCGTGATGACGGTGCCCGCGCGTTTGCTCATCCGGACGGGCTGGCCGTCGCTGACGAGGTTGACCATCTGGCCGATCAGCACCTCGACGCTGTCCGGGTCGTCGCCCAGGGCGGCCGCCGCGGCCTTGAGGCGCGCGATGTAGCCGTGGTGGTCCGCGCCGAGCATGTAGATGCACAGGTCGAAGCCGCGCCCGCGCTTGTCGACGAGGTACGCGATGTCGCCCGCGATGTACGCCGGGTCGCCGTCGCTCTTGATGACGACTCGGTCCTTGTCGTCACCGAAGTCCGTGGACCGCAGCCACCAGGCGCCGTCCTTCTCGTACAGCGAGCCGTTGGCCTTCAGCTTCGCGATCGCCTGGTCCACGCGGCCGCTCTGGTGCAGCGAGTCCTCGTGGAAGTAGACGTCGAAGTCGGTGCGGAAGTCGTGCAGGCTGCTCTTGATCTCCTCGAACATGAGCCCGACGCCGACCGCGCGCACCGTCTCGGGGTCGCTCAGCGCACCCGGTTCGCGGCGCAGGACCTCGGCGGCGATGTCGCTGACGTACGTGCCCGCGTAGCCGTCCTCGGGGGCCGGCTCGCCCTTCGCGGCGGCGATCAGCGACCGGACGAACCTGTCGATCTGCGCGCCGGCGTCGTTGAAGTAGTACTCGCGGACGACCTCGGCGCCACGGGCCCGCAGGACCTCGCCGAGAGCGCTGCCGACGGCCGCCCAGCGCGCGCCACCGAGGTGGATGGGGCCGGTGGGGTTCGCGGAGACGAACTCCAGGTTGATCCGCTTGCCGGCGAGCTCGGTGCCGGTGCCGTACCAGGACTCCAGCGCCGCGCGGACGATCGCTCCCTGGGCCTCGGTGGCGATCGTGAGGTTGAGGAAGCCGGGACCGGCGACGTCGGCCTTCGCGATGGCGGGCTGGGCCAGCAGGGCCTCGGCCAGCCACGTCGCGAACTCGCGCGGCTGCACGCCGGCCTTCTTGGCGAGTTGCAGCGCGATGTTCGTGGCGTAGTCGCCGTGCTCGGGGTTCCTGGGGCGCTCGACCGTCACCCGCTCGGGAAGAGCAGAGGCGTCCAGGCGTCGGTCGGCCAGCAACTGGGCAACCGTGGTCCGGACCAGATCGGCGAGCGCTTCAGGGGTCACGCTGGAACAGTTTAGAGAAGCGTTGTCGCAGGTCTCGACCGGGTTACCGGGTCTCGGAGGGTGAGACGGCAAGTGTTAACGCGGACGTGGTATCGCCCTGCGCTGACAGTGATCAGACACGATGTCCCTACACTGGCGCCGGTTGACCAGGACGACATCTGAGGCGGACATGACCAGCGGCAAGAAGACGAAGGCCACACGCAACAGCGTGGCCGCAGCCCGTTCCTCGGTGGTGGCGAGCAAGCCTAAGCCGTGGGGCACGATCATCGCAGTGATCGCAGTGCTGGGCCTCGCGGGCGGTGTTTTCGGATATGCGTACTCGCAGATCCACGCGAACAACGTCAAAGAGGCCGCCCTGGCCAAGTGGAAGCCCTCGGACACGAACAAGGACCCGTCGACGCAGCTCGCGGGCATCGTGGTCAAGGAGTACAAGGGCTCCCGTCACGTCGAGGCGACCCAGCGCGTCGCCTACGACCAGACTCCTGCCTTCGGCGGACCGCACGACGCCACGTGGGCCGACTGCACCGGTGTCGTCTACGACAAGGCCATCCGCACGGAGAACATCGTCCACGGCCTGGAGCACGGCGCGGTCTGGATCGCGTACAACCCGGACCAGGTCAAGGACGACGCCCTCAACAAGCTCAAGGTCAAGGTCGAGGGCATCCCGTACATGGCGCTCTCGCCGTTCCCCGGCCTCGACAAGCCGGTCTCGCTGCAGTCCTGGGGCCACCAGCTGAAGCTGGACAACGTCGAGGACGAGCGCGTCGACCAGTTCATCTCGTCGCTGCTGCGCAACCCGAACACCTACCCCGAGGTCGGCGCGTCCTGCGAGAACCCGCAGTTCCTGTCGAACCCGGCCCCGTTCGTGGCCGAGAAGCCGGGCGCCGACGCCGTGCCGATGGACGGCGGCAAGGACGAGTCCAAGACCGAGGGCCAGCCGAACGCCAGCACGCCGCCCGCGTCGGGCACCGTCTCGACGCCCCCGTCGAGCTGATGTCCGACCCCACCGACACCGACGAGACCGAGGTGTCCGACCGCCCCTCAGGGGTGGCTCGGACCCTCGTGATCGGCGCCGCGGTCCTCGCCGTGCTCCTGCTGGGCGCGGCGGTGGGCCTGCTCGTGAAACTCCCCGGCTCGTCCAGCTCCGCCGCGGCCCCGGCCTCCGGTTCCGTGGACGTCGGTTTCTGCCAGGACATGTCCATGCACCACCTGCAGGGCATCCAGATGGCGAACGTCGCCAGGGACCGCTCGACCGAACCGGACATCCGCCAGCTCGCGTTCGACATCGCCTCCACCCAGCTCGAACAGGTGGGGCGGATGAAGGGCTGGCTGATGATGTGGAACGAGCACGAGCAGAACGTCTCCGGCGTCTACATGAAGTGGATGGACGCCGCGGGAGTCCACGGTCACGGCGCCAGCACGCCGGAAGCGGGCAAGCCGCTGATGCCCGGCATGGCCACGACCGAGGAACTGACCAAGCTGCGCACCATGCCGGCCGGACGCGATTTCGACGTCTACTGGCTGCAGCTCATGCTCCGCCACCACATGGGCGGGGCGCCGATGGCCGAGTACGCCTCGACCGCCGCCGGCATGCCGTTCGTGCGGACGCTGTCCGACAACATGCTGAAGTCGCAGTCCGCCGAGACCGAGCTGATGAAGGACTACCTGGCCAAGCGCGGAGCCGCACCGCTGCCGTGACCCGGTGTCACTCGTTCGCTGTGAGAGGGCCGTCCGTTCACCGGGCGGCCCTTTCGCTTACTGCGCAACGCCCATAGCGCGGTAGTGCGCGGCGGCCTCCTCCGCGCGTCCCAGGCCCCGCAGGGCGTGGGCGAGCTCGATCCGGTACTCGATCCGGGTGGCGAGCTCCAGCGCGTTCTCGAACGACGCCGACGCGGGCACGCCGAGATCGCTCTGCACGCGCCCGAGCACGTTCCACGCGCTCGCCAGGTGGTCGACCAGCACGCCCTTGCGCAGGTCGTCGACGACCTCGGTGGCCACGGCCAGCGCCCGTTCGAGGTGCCCTGCCCGCCGATGCCCCTCCGCGAGCTTGATCCGTCCCCGCACCACGTAGTCGGTGTTGCCGACCTCCCGCGCGAGCTCCAGGCCCTCGTAGAGGTGACGCAACGCCGACTCGTGGTCGCCCTGCCTGCTCAGGGTCGCGCCGAGCCCGGACAGCACGGACGCCTCCTCGCTGCGTTCGGAGATCTCCCGGCTGCGCACCAGGGCCTTGCTGAGGTACGCCCACGCGGAGTCGAGGTCACCCGCCGCGAGCGCGATCCGGCCCAGGTTCCCGACGCAGATGGCGACCAGGCGGTAGTCGGTGCTGTTCGACCGCAGCTCGACGGCTCGGGCGTTGCAGTCGCGGGCGGCGGTGAACTCACCGAGCCGCTGGTGCAGCAGGCCCAGGATCGCCAGGGCGTACCCCTCGTTCACCTCGTCCCCGAGCGAGCGCGCCACCTCGAGGTTCGCCGTCGCGTGCCGCACGCCCAGCCGATAGCGGCAGGCCATGTAGTACGACAGCGCGAGGTGCGACAGGCTCAGCGCCTCCTCGCGCGGGTCGCCCAGCCTGCGCACGGCGGCCAGGCCGGCCTCCTGCGTCACGATCAGGTCGTCGATGCGGTGCGAAATGATCATGTAGTGCCCGGTGTTGCGGGGCAGGTCGCGCACCAGCCGTTCGACGCCACGGCGTTCGGCGTGGGCGACGGCCGCCACCAGGTTCGGGTGTTCCACCGCGAACCACGCGGAGGCCGCGGGCAGGTCGGCCACGACGGGCAGGGACGACGGCGGGTGCGCCAGTTCCGGGTCCACCTGACGGCGGCCGGGTTGCAGCACGTTCGTCGCGCGGTGCGCCACGGCCAGGTAGTAGTCGAGGACGCGGACGTCCGCGTCTTCTCTCGGACCGTCGAGCCCCAGGGCGTGTTCGCGCAACAGGTCGTGGAACCGGAAGCGGTCGCGCACCTGCTGTTCGAGGAGGTGGTGGTCGAGCAGGTCCTCCAGCGCGTCCTCGGCGCGCGGGCGCGGCAGACCGGTCAGCGCGGCGGCGGCGTGCGCGTCGAAGTCCACGCCGGGGTGCAGGCCGAGCAACCGGAACACGCGGCGCAGCGCGGGTTCCAGGTGCTCGTAGGACAGCGTGAACGCGGCGGCGACGCCCCGGTCGTCCACCGCGAGCTCCGATAATCGTTGCTGCTCCACGCGAAGCCGCTCGACCAGGTCCACGACCGTCCATCGTGGACGGTGCCGCAGCCGGGCGCCGGCCACCCTGACCGCCAGCGGCAGGTAGCCGCACAGCGACACCAGCTCGGCCGCGCCCGGTCCGCGATCCTCGCCGACCACGCGCAGGAACAGCTCTTCCGCTTCCACTGCGGGAAGAACGTCCAGGGACAGCGGCACCGCACCGTCCAAAGTGGGCAGCCGGCGACGGCTCGTCACGATCACCGCGCAGCCCGGTGAGCCGGGGACGAGCGGACGGACCTGAGCCGCGTCCGACGCGTTGTCCAGCACGACCAGCGCGCGCCGCCCGGCCATCGCGGTGCGCCAGGTGGCCACGCGGTCGTCGAGCCCGGCCGGGATCTCCGTGCCGGGCAGTCCCAGCGACCGCAGCAGCACGCCCAGCGCGGCCTCGGCGGTCACGGGCTGCCGGTCAGGGGTGTAACCGTGCAGGTCGACGAACAACCGGCCGTCGGGGAAGCGGGAGGCGAGCGCGTGCCCGGCGCGAACGGCGAACGCGGTCTTGCCGACGCCCGCCATGCCGTCGACGGAGATCACGCCACCCCGTCCGGCGACGAGTTCGACCAGGCGTTCCAGCTCGAGCGCGCGACCGGTGAAGTCGGGGACGTCGAACGGCAGCGAGTCCGGGGCGCGCACCGGTTCGACCGGCGCGGCGGGAACGTCCGCGGGGGCCGGGTTCAGCCCAGGGTCCGCGCGCAGGACGCGTTCGTAGAGCGCGCGCAGGTCGTCACCGGGATCCACGCCGAGGTCGTCGGCGAGCAGGCGCCGGCACTCGTCGTAGCGGCGCAGCGCCTCGGCCTGCCGCCCACTGCGGTGCAGGGCGAGCATCAGCAGGCCGACCAGCTTCTCCTGGTACGGGTGTTCGGCGCACAGCACGGTCAGGTCGCCGATGACCTCGCGGTGCCTGCCCAGCCGCAGCTCGTGCTCGACCCACTCCTCGACGACGCCGAGCCGTTCCTGCGTGAGCCCGTCCCGCAGCCGGTCCAGCACGAACGAGCCCGCGGCACCGTCGAACGGGGTGCCGCGCCACAACGCCAGCGCCTTGAACAGGCCGGACGCGGGATCGGCCGATCCGCGGGCGTCCGCGACGAGCTTGCGGAACAGGTGCAGGTCGACCTCGGCGTCGAGCGCGTAGCCCGGTGAGCGGCGGACGATCTCCAGTCCGGCGGGCTTGAGCACCTTGCGCAGCCGCGACACGTAACCGTGGACGACGCCACGCCAGTCCCCCGGCGGTTCCTCGCCCCAGACGGCCTCGGCCAGCCGGTCGACGGACACGCCCTGCCCCGCGTTGAGCGCCAGCACGGCGAGCACGCACCGCTGCTGCGGCGCCCCGGCGGCGAGGCGCTCGCCGCCGTGCCAGATCTCGACCGACCCCAGGATTCCGATCTCCATGACGGTCACGACGATAGCCGTACAGGTTTCGTGCAGGGTGGGTGTTTAGCGTTCTCGCCACACCGTCCGGAGCACATCTCAACTGGGGGAACACCATGTCCCGACGACTGGGCGCCCTGCTCGCCGCAGCCGCTGTGCCGCTCGCGCTCACGGCCGTGCCCACCGCCGCGCTGGCCGCCGACAGCGGCCCAGAAGTGTGCGCCTACCACGCCGACCAGGCCGGTTTCACCGGCGACGCGCTGGTCCAGGCGATCGCCGTCGGCATGACCGAGTCGCACTGCCGCCCGGACGCCACGCACAGGAACGAGAACGGCCAGCTCGACCAGGGTCTCTTCCAGTTCGGCGTGGCCGGCGGCACGATCAACTCCTGCTACCTGACGCCGTCCTGCAACGCCCAGGAGGCGCAGAAGGCCTACAAGGCGCAGGGCGACTCGTGGCTGCCGAAGTGGAAGGCCTCCTACGGCACCACCCGCTACCAGGACTGGCTGCCCGTGGCGCGCGCGGCCGCCGAGCCCTACCTGGAGCCGCGGATCGGCCGCGTCGGCGTGCTGACCGGGTCCACGCTGCACGTGAAGGAAGGCTCGCTGCACGAGCAGTGGGTGCCCCAGCGCGGCGACGTGGTGAAGTTCGAGATCGACGGCAACCGCATCGGCGTGCTCACCACCTCTGGCGACGTGATCGTCAAGGAGGGCACGCTCTGGGCGGACTGGGTGCCGCAGCTGGGCAACGCCCGCGACTTCCACCTGGCCGGAAACCGGATCGGTGTCCTGCGCACGGACAGCACGCTCGCCGTCAAGGAGGGCGACCTGCACGCCGGCTGGACCGAGCAGACCAACGGCGTCGTCGACTTCGACCTCACGCCGTCCCGCATCGGTGTGGTGTTCGGCAACGGCGTCGCGACGGTCAAGGACGGCGGCCTGTCGGCGGGCTGGGTCGACCAGCTCGGCGGGACCCGGGACATCGAACTGGCGGGCAACCGCATCGGCCTGCTGCGGACGAACGGGTCGCTCGCGGTGAAGGACGGCACGCTCTACGCGAGCTGGACCGAGCAGACCGGTGACGTCGTGGACTTCGACCTCACGCCCACCCGCGTCGGCGTGGTGCTCTCCGGCGGCCTGCTGCGGGTCAAGGACGGCGACCTGTTCGCGGACTGGGTCGACCAGCTGCGCGACGCCGCCGCGGTGGAGCTGTCCGGCAACCGCGTCGGGGTGCGGCAGACGCACGGGGCGTTCCAGGTCAAGGAGGGCACGCTCTGGGCGTCCTGGACGACCCAGGCGCCTTCCGTCTCGCAGGGAGATGTGACGCACCGCAGGTAGTTCCGGACAAAGGCCGAGGCCACCTCACCGCGGTGAGGTGGCCTCGTGTCGTTTCGGGTCAGTGGCGGTAGCAGGTGATCGCGCCCTCCCCGACCGGCAGCGAGCCGCCGTTGAAGTAGCGCAGCGCGGACTTGAAGTCGGCGCACCGCTCGGCGTCCTCGGCGGAGCTCGCCGCGTAGCCGACGTAGCGGGAGATCAGGCCCATGTCGTAGTGGTCGGCGGCGTTGTTCGAGTCGGAGCGGGCGACCGTCCAGTACCAGCGGGCGATCGAGGCGCTGTACTGCAGGCTGGCGGCGGCCTCCGGGTTGCCGAGCAGGTCGACGCCGAGGTGCGCGCCGGCGCCGCGGTAGTTCGCCTCGGAGGTGAGCTGCATGTAGCCGCGGCCCTTGTACGTGGCCGAGACACCGCCCTCCACCGCGTTGTAGCGGAAGCCGCTCTCGTTGCGCAGCGTCGCGAGGAACGCCGCCTTGCGCGCCGGCGTGGTGATGCCGCCCCGGATCATCTCGGCGTTCAGCGACTCCAGGCCCTGCTGCACGGTGGCCTCGTTCGGGATCGTGCCGTAGATGTTGCGCAGGTCCTGCAGCGTGACGACCTGGCCGGGAGCGCTCGCCGGCGCCGTCAGGTCGGCCTGGCTGACCGGGCTCGCCTGCTCGGTCCAGGAGGCGTAGAGCGAGCCCTCCTTCACCGCGAACGAGTTGTCGGTGCGCAGCACGCCCAGCCGGTCGCCCGCCAGTTCGATCGCCTTGGCGCCGCCCAGCTGGTTGACCCAGCCCGCGTAGAGGTTGCCCTCCTTGACGGTCGCAGTGCCGTTGCCGGACACCACGCCGATGCGGTTCGGCGTCAGCTCGAAGTCCGTGACGTCACCGGTCTGCTCGGTCCAGCTCTCGTACAGCGTGCCGTCCTTCACGGCGAGGGTGTTGTCGTTGCGGAGCACACCGATTCGGCCGCCGGCGAGCTCGATGTCCTTGGCGCCACCGAGCTGGTTCACCCAGCCCGAGTAGAGGTCGCCCTCCTTGACGCTCGCGAGGCCGCCGGTGAACACGACGCCGATGCGGTTCGGAGTGAGGTCGAAGTCCTTGACGTCACCGGTCTGCTCGGTCCAGCCCGCGTACAGGTCGCCGTCCTTCACGGCCAGCGAGTTGTCGTTGCGCAGCACGCCGATCCGGTTGCCCGCCAGGTGGAAGTCCTTGGCACCGCCGAGCTGGGTGGTCCACGGGGCGTACAGATCACCGTCCTTGACGAGCACCTCCCCTCCCGTGGTGAGGACGCCGACTCTGCTGCCGTCGATCTCGAACTTGGCGACGTTGCCGATCTGCGGCACCCAGGAGGTGAAGAGGTTGCCCTCCTTGACGTTCAGCGTGCCGTTGATCAGGACGCCGATCCTGGGGCCGGCCTCGGCGGCCTGGGCCGCGGTGGCGCCGACGCCTGCCAGCAGGGTGGTGGCGATGGCCGTTCCGACGAGCGCGGCCGCGATCTTCTTGCTCATGTTCCTGGTCCTTGTCTGCGAGGTGGTGGTCAGCGGTGGGTGAGGTCGGCCTGCGTGACGGGGCTCGCCTGCTCGGTCCAGGAGGAGTAGAGGGTTCCTTCCTTGACCGCGAACGTGTTGTCGCCCCGCAGCACGCCGATCCGGTCACCGGACAGTTCGACGTCCTTGGCGCCGCCGAGCTGGTTGACCCAACCCGCGTAGAGGTCGCCCTCCTTGACGCTCGCGATGCCGTTCGTGAAAACGACGCCGATGCGGTTGCCCGTCAGTTCGAAGTTCGCGACGTCACCGGTCTGCTCGGTCCAGGAGGCGTAGAGCGTGCCGTCCTTCACGGCCAGCGAGTTGTCGCCCCGCAGCACGCCGATGCGGCCGCCGGCCAGCTCGATGTCCTTGGCGCCGGGGAGCTGGTTGACCCAGCCCGCGTACAGGTCGCCTTCCTTGACGCTCGCGAGTCCGTCGGTGAACACGACGCCGAGGCGGTTCGGGGTGAGGTCGAAGTCCTTGACGTTGCTGGTCTGCTCGGTCCAGGACGCGTAGAGCGTGCCGTCCTTCACGGCCAGCGAGTTGTCGTTGCGCAGCACGCCGATCCGGTCACCGGCGAGGTGGAAGTCCTTGGCACCGCCCACCTGCGAGACCCACGGCGCGTAGAGGTCGCCGTCCTTGACCAGCACCTCGCCGCCGGTGGTGAGCACGCCGATCCGGTCGCCGTCGATCTCGAACTTCGCGACGTTGCCGATCTGCGGCACCCACGCGGAGAAGAGGTTGCCCTCCTTGACGTTCAGCGTGCCGTTGACGACGGCGCCGATCCGGCCGACCTGAGGTGCGGCCTGCGTCCACCACGACGTCTGCTTGTGCGCACCCGACCAGCTGAAGCTGATGTGGACGTGGTCGCGGTGGGGGCTGTCACCGGAGTAGGGCTGCCAGCCCGCGTTCGGCCGGTAGGCCTCCCAGATCTTGTTGTCCCAGATGATGTACATGACGCCGAGGCGGCGGGCCATGGCGTGCGTGTTGCCGTGCTGGTCGGCGGCGAGCACCCAGTTCAGGAAGTCGTCGGCCTTGGCGCGGTCGGCGGCGTCGAAGTAGTTGAAGTGGTAGTCGAGGGCCCGTCCCTCGTGGTGCTCGCTGACGCTGCCGTCGCAGTTGCGGCTGATGCCCGCGGTGTGCGTGCCGTAGGTGGCGTTGAGCAGGTCCCGCACCCCGATCGGACCGGCCTTGGCGCTGGCCTCGCACGTCGACTGGCCGTCGTACGGCGAGTACGGGTCGATCTGGGCTCCGAAGCTCGGCGTCGCCGGGGCGGCCTGGGCGGCCCCGATCGGCATGAGGGCGAGCGAGATGCTGGCGACGACGGCGGCGAGCACCGGCTTGATTCCGCGCATGACTAATCTCCCAAGATTTCCGTGGCGATCGATTCGGCTTGTTCCCTCGTCGCGGCAGGCACCATCGCCACGACCTGGGAACCTTTTTCGTCGACGCGAATCCGAGGATTCAGAAGCTGTGACCGCTCGATCGCGTCCGCATTGATTTCGCACTTCAGATTTCGTTCGATCAGGAACATCGTGGGGTGAACTTTGCCGGGCGAATGTGCTGCGGGACAAGGGTTTCCGCACGTCCGGAAACGCCGTGGCCGGATCAGGACAAAGGCGTGCAGGTGCCATGCAGGTCGTCTGCAGGTTTTGTCCCGGACGGCTTCATAGCCTTTTCGGCATGGACAACGTGCAGGAAGTGCTGATGCGAGCACAGGCCCGGATCGACCTGTGCATGTCGGGTGACGCGGACGAACTGGTGGACGTCCGCCTGCTGCCCCGCGGGACGCCGGTGCGCGTCCTGTACCCGGACGACGTGGACCGCGCGTCGGTGCCCGCCTTCCTGCGGGGGCACGACCAGGTGCGCACCTACGCGGGGCTGCCGTCCGGACTGGTGTTGTGCGACGCGGCCGTCGCGGTGGTGCCGGGCACGTCTCCGGTGACCATCACGTCACCGGAGACGGTCGCGCTGCTGGCGGCGTGGTTCGACCACCTGTGGGCGAGCGCGATGGCCGCCGACGTTCCGGCGCAGAACGGGCTGACAGAACAAGAACGGACCGTGCTGCGCCTGCTCGCCGCCGGCTCCACGGACGACGCGGCGGCGGCACGACTGGGCACCTCCGCACGGTCGGTGCGGCGAGTCATGGCCGGCGTGATGGGACGACTGGGGGCGCGGAGCAGGTTCCAGGCCGGTCAGCTCGCCGCTCGGCGCGGCTGGCTGTAGTGCGCGAGGCCGCCCCGGAAAGGGCGGACTTCCGTTACCTGGTTTCACCCCGCGAGCAGGTGGACATCCGCATACCCCCGAGTAACGTGGGTCACACCTACTGGGAGGTAACCCATGACCGTCGACGAGCGCGCGGCCAGGCAGGTCGCCGAACAAGCACGGGAAACCCGCTGGCAGCGACCGAGTTTCGGCAAGGAGCTCTTCCTCGGTCACTTCCGCATCGACCTCATCCACCCGCATCCGAGCGGCACCGCCGAGGACCGCGCACGCGGCGAGGCGTTCCTCGAGAAGCTCCGGAAGTTCACCGAGTCCCACATCGACAACACCGTCATCGAACGCGACGCCCAGATCCCCGACGACGTCCTGAAGGGCCTCAAGGACCTCGGCGCGTTCGGCATGAAGATCAAGCCCGAGTACGGCGGCATCGGGCTGACCCAGGTCTACTACAACAAGGCCCTGATGCTCGTCGGCTCCGCCAGCCCCGCGATCGGCGCCATGTTGTCGGCGCACCAGTCCATCGGCGTCCCGCAGCCCGTCGCGATGTTCGGCAGCCCTGAGCAGAAGCAGGAGTTCCTGCCCCGGTGCGCCAAGGGCGAGATCACCGCGTTCCTGCTCACCGAACCGGACGTCGGCTCGGACCCGGCCCGGCTCGGCACCATCGCCAAGCCGGACGGCGACGACTACATCCTCGACGGCGTGAAGCTCTGGACCACCAACGGTGTCGTGGCTGATCTGCTGGTCGTCATGGCCCAGGTGCCGGACAAGGGCATCACGGCGTTCGTCGTCGAAGCCGACGCCGAGGGCATCACCGTCGAGAACCGCAACGCGTTCATGGGCCTGCGCGGCCTGGAGAACGGCGTGACGAGGTTCCACCACGTCCGGGTGCCCAAGAAGAACGTCATCGGCAAGGAGGGCGCCGGTCTCAAGATCGCGCTCGCCACCCTGAACACCGGCCGGCTGAGCCTTCCCGCCCTCTGCGCCGGGTCCGCGAAGTGGTGCCTCAAGATCGCCCGCGAGTGGTCGGGCTCGCGCATCCAGTGGGGTCTGCCGGTCGGCAAGCACGAGGCCGTCGCGGGCAAGATCGCCTACATCGCCGCGACCGCGTACGCGCTGGAAGCCGTGCTGGACCTCAGTTCCGAGCTCGCGGACGCCGGCAAGCACGACATCCGCATCGAGGCGGCCCTCGCGAAGCTCTACGCGTCCGAGAAGGCGTGGCTGGTGGCGGACGAACTGGTCCAGATCCGCGGCGGCCGCGGCTACGAGACGGCGGAGAGCCAGGCGGCGCGCGGAGAACGCGGCATCGCGGCCGAGCAGGTCCTGCGGGACCTGCGGATCAACCGCATCTTCGAGGGCTCGACCGAGATCATGCACCTGTTGATCGCGCGCGAGGCCGTGGACGCGCACCTGTCCGTGGCCGGCGACATCATCGACCCGGACGCCGACCGCAACGCGAAGATGAAGGCGGCGGCGAAAGCAGGCGGGTTCTACGCCAAATGGCTGCCCACGCTCGTCGTCGGCAAGGGCCAGACCCCGGCCGGCTACACGGAGTTCGGGCCGCTCGCCAAGCACCTGCGGTTCGTCGAACGGTCGGCGCGCAAGCTGGCGCGGCAGACGTTCTACGCGATGTCGCGGTGGCAGGGGAAGATGGAGCGCAAGCAGCGGTTCCTGAGCCGGATCGTGGACATCGGGGCCGAGCTGTTCGCGATCAGCGCCGCGTGCGTGCGGGCGGCGCAGGACTCGAACCCCAACGCGCAGGCGCTCGCGGACGCGTTCGCCAAGCAGGCGCGGGTCCGGGTCGACGAGTTGTTCGAGAAGCTCTGGAAGAACACCGACGACAGCGACGTGGTCCTGGCCAGGCAGGTTCTCGACGGCGACTACACGTGGCTGGAGGACGGCGTGCTCGACGCGTCCATCCCGGGGGCGTGGATCGCGGACTCCACCCACCACGAGTCGACGACGGAGAACGTCCACCGCCCGACGCCCCGGTAGTCCCGTTGCTGCACTGGGCAGGCTGATGGTGGTGCGGGCGCGGCACCTGCCCAGTGCACGGCCGGTAGGGGGCTACGTCCCCCGCATCCCCCTACCGACTCCCCTTGCAACGGAAGGACACAACCCTCCAGGTGGAGGTGCCGGTAACGCTAAGCCACATAACGCCGTTAACAGTTACGACAATTGAGTGAATTACCAGGTGAGAGCTACTCAACTACTCTCAGAGAGTAACTTCGAAGACCAATTCACGTGCGGCCTCAAGGCCCATCGCGATTGCTCCGGAGAGCACCGCGCCGTCGCCCAGCGAGCCCGCCACGATCGGGGGCGTCAGCGGGGTCATCGTGCGCAGCGCGGCCTCCAGCGGTGCGAGCAACAGGTCGACGTTCGACCCGACGCCACCGCCCAGCACGACCAGTTCCGGATCGATCACCGCGGCCACGGCGGCGACGAGGAACGCGAGCCGTTCCGCTTCCAGCCGCACGATTTCCAACGCCTGATCGTCGCCTTTGCGCGCGAGACCGAAGACCTCACGGGCCGAGCGCGCCGTCAGCCCGCGTTCCCGCGCCAGCTCCACAACGGATCCCGCCGACGCCGCGTCCTCGAACTGTCCACGACGGACGTCCGAAGCGGACTCCCCGTACGGCAGGAAACCGACCTCGCCGGCCGCCCCGTGCGCGCCGCGGAACAACGCGCCGTTCACGACGATGCCCATGCCGACGCCGGTGCCGACCGTCGCGCACACGAACACGCGCGCGTCCTTGGCCGCCCCGTAGACGTGCTCCCCCAACGCGGCCAGGTTCGCGTCGTTCTCCACGACCATCACGGGCCCGAGCGCCGATTCCAGCCCGTCCAGCACGCCGAGCGACTCCCAGCCGGGCAGCTGCGGCGCGTGCCGCACGACCCGCGAGCGCTGATCGATCACGCCAGGACTGCCGATCACCTTCACCACGACGTCCGTGAGAGCGATCCCAGCGTCCGCCACCGTGCGTGCGGCCAGGTCGGTCACCGTGCGCACGAGGGCGGCAGCCGATCGGCTGCGGTTGCGCACGTCCACGCGGGCCACCACGGACCCGCCCAGATCGGCCAGCGCCGCCCGGATCCGTTCGCGGCCGATGTCGACGCCCAGCACGTACCCGGCGGAGGGATTCGGCTCGTAGACCACCGCGGAGCGCCCAGGACCGGTGGTGGTGCGGCCCGTCGGGCGCACGAGGCCGTGGCGTTCGAGGTCGACCAGCGCCTGCCCGACGGTGGGTTTGGACAGTCCGGTGTCCTTGGCGATCTGGGGGCGCGTGGCCGCACCCAGACGGCGCAACCGGTCGAGCACAGCGCGTTGGTTGAGCACGCGCATGCCCGCTGGTGTACCCACCTCTGGCGGCTTGCGGTCGCTCACCGGCCGATTCTAGATCTTGATCGACTGGCCGTGCGCGCAACTGTTGAGAAGACAGGTTGCGCGACAATTCCCGTCTTGTCCCTTGACAACGATGTCAGGTGCCGAAACGCTCCCACCCAAAAGGGGCAGGCTAGGCGGCGGAAGGGTTGCAATGAGGCAACTGGGGAAGAGACGAACCAGAACTCTGTTGAGCGTTGCGATCACTGCGACACTGGTGTGTGGCGTCACCAACGGCTACGCGGCCGCCGCACCAGAGGAGCCAGGAGTGGGTTTTTCGTCGTCCTTTGAGGACGGTCAACCACAACCGTCGTGGTCGAACACCGTCGAGACCGACGCGGCGGGTAACCCGAAGTCGGCGGGTGTGATCGGTTCGGACGGTACGAGCGGCATTCCCGGCAACGTGGCCGACCAGGCGACGGTGCAGGCCAACGGTGAGAACGCCGGGTCGAACGAGGTCGCGGCCAACCTCAACGACCTCAACATCAACTCCAAGTGGCTGGTCTTCGCCACCACGGGCTGGGCGACGTTCGACTTCACCGGCAAGGGCGCCCAGACGATCAAGAAGTACGCGCTCTCCTCGGCCAACGACGCCCCGGAGCGCGACCCGAAGAACTGGACGCTGCAGGGCTCGAACAACGGCACCGACTGGACCGTGGTCGACACCCGCACCGGTGAGACGTTCGCCGAGCGCTTCCAGACCAAGACCTACGACATCGCCTCGCCGGCGGCGTTCACCTGGTACAAGCTCGACATCACCCTGAACGCCGGCCCCACGGACATCGTGCAGCTCGCCGAGGTCCAGCTCTCCGACGGCTCCACGACCCCGGTCGCGCCGAACATGCGCAGCGTCGTCGGCGCCGGCCCCACGGGCGGTTACACGTCCAAGTCGCGTGCGGGCTGGACGGGCGTCAAGGCGTTCCGCGCTCAGGGCAAGCACACGACCGAGGGCCGGGCGTACAGCTACAACAAGGTCTTCGACGTCAACGTGCCGGTCACCGCCAAGACCGAGCTGTCGTACATGATCTTCCCGGACTTCGTGAACGACAACCTGAACTACCCGAGCACGTACTCGACGGTGGACCTCGCGTTCTCCGACGGCACGTACCTGAGCGACCTCAAGGCGGTCGACCAGCACGGCGCGACGCTGTCTCCGCAGGGTCAGGGCGCGGGCAAGTTCCTGTACGCCAACCAGTGGAACAAGGTGGCGTCCACGATCGGCGCCGTCGCGGCCGGCAAGACGATCAAGCGGATCCTGGTCGCCTACGACGGTCCGAAGGGCCCGACGGAGTTCGGTGCCTGGTTCGACGACATCCGGATCGGCGACGTCGTCACCAAGCAGTACGCGAAGCCTTCCGACTACGTGCTGACCACGCGTGGCACGAACTCGAACGGCTCGTTCTCGCGGGGCAACAACTTCCCGGCGACCGCGGTGCCGCACGGCTTCAACTTCTGGACCCCGATGACCAACGCGGGTTCGCAGAGCTGGCTGTACGAGTACGCGCAGCGCAACAACGCGCAGAACCTGCCGACGCTGCAGGCGTTCACGACGTCCCACGAGCCCAGCCCGTGGATGGGTGACCGCCAGACGTTCCAGGTCATGCCTTCGGACAAGGCGCCGACCCAGGACCGCGCGCTGCGTTCGCTGCCGTTCAAGCACGAGAACGAGATCGCCAAGGCGCACTACTACGGCGTGACGTTCGAGAACGGCATGAAGACCGAGATCGCGCCGACGGACCACGCGGCGGTCTTCCGGTTCACGTTCGCCGACACGGGCCAGAAGAACCTCGTGTTCGACAACGTGAACAACCTCGGTGGTGTCACCCTCGACGCCGCTTCCGGTGTCGTGACGGGCTACTCGGACGTCAAGAGCGGCCTCTCCACCGGCGCGACTCGCCTGTTCGTCTACGGCAAGGTCGACAAGGCGGTCACGGCGAGCGGCCGGCTGACCGGCGCGGGCCGCGACAACGTGGGCGGCTACTTCTCGTTCGGCGACAAGACCGTCGAGCTGCGGATCGCCACCTCGCTGATCTCCGTCGACCAGGCGAAGTCCAACCTGGAGCAGGAGGTCTCGGCGTCCGACACGTTCGACGCCGTGCGCGACCGCGCGCAGGCCGCGTGGGACAAGATCCTCGGCATCATCTCGGTCGAGGGCGCGTCCGAAGAGCAGCTGATCACGCTGTACTCCAACATGTACCGCCTCTACCTCTACCCGAACTCGGGCTTCGAGAACGTCGGCGGCAAGACCAAGTACGCGTCCCCGGTGGCGCCGGCGACCGGTCCGAGCACGCCCACGCAGACGGGCGCGAAGATCGTCGACGGCAAGGTCTACGTCAACAACGGGTTCTGGGACACCTACCGCACGACCTGGCCCGCCTACTCGTTGTTCACCCCGTCGCAGGCGGGTGAGATGGCCGAGGGCTTCGTCCAGCAGTACAAGGACGGTGGCTGGATCTCGCGCTGGTCCTCCCCCGGTTACGCGGACCTGATGACCGGCACGAGCTCCGACGTGGCGTTCGCCGACGCGTACCTGAAGGGCGTGTCGAACTTCGACATCAAGGCCGCCTACGACGCCGCGATCAAGAACGCGTCCGTCGTGCCGCCGAGCAACAACGTCGGCCGCAAGGGCATGGACCGCTCGATCTTCCTCGGCTACACCGGCAACGACCAGCTGGACGAGGCGTGGTCGTGGGCGATCGAGGGCTACGTCAACGACTTCGGCATCGCGTCGATGGCGAAGGCGCTGCACGAGAAGACGGGCGAGAAGCGGTACGCCGAGGAGTACGAGTACTTCCTCAACCGCGCCCAGAACTACGTGCTGACGTTCGACAAGCGGATCGAGTTCTTCCAGAACCGCAACGTCGACGGCTCGTGGCGCGTCGAGGACCCGGCGAAGTACAACCCGCAGGACTGGCGCTACGACTACACCGAGACGAACGGCTGGAACATGGCGTTCACGGTGCCGCACGACGGGCAGGGTCTCGCGAACCTGTACGGCGGGCGGGACAAGCTGGCGCAGAAGCTCGACTCGTTCTTCACCCTGCCGGAGACCGCGAAGTTCCCCGGCGGCTACGGCGGCGTGATCCACGAGATGATCGAGGCGCGGGACGTGCGGATGGGCCAGTACGGCCACTCCAACCAGCCGTCGCACCACATCGCCTACATGTACAACTACGCGGGCAAGCCCTCCGGCACCCAGGAGAAGGTGCGCGAGATCCTGTCGCGCCTGTACGTGGGCTCGCAGCAGGGCCAGGGCTACGCGGGTGACGAGGACAACGGCGAGATGTCGGCCTGGTACCTGTTCTCGTCGCTGGGCTTCTACCCGTTGCAGATGGGCAAGCCGGCCTACGCGATCGGTTCGCCGCTGTTCACCAAGGCGACCGTGAAGCTGGAGAACGGCAAGAAGCTCGTCATCAACGCGCCGAAGAACAACGCGAAGAACGTCTACGTGCAGGGCGTGAAGGTCAACGGCAAGGCGTGGAACAAGACGTCGCTGCCGCACGACGTGCTCGCGGCCGGTGCCACGATCGACTTCGACATGGGCCCGCAGCCTTCGAAGTGGGGCACGGGCGTCAACGACGTGCCGGACTCGATCACCACCGGTGACGCGGTCCCGACGCCGTTGCGCGATGTCGCTTCCGGTGTGTCCACCGCTGCTCTGGTGGACAACAACTCCTCGACCTCCGCGGTGGTTCGCTCGTTCGACTTCAAGGCCGCGGACGTGAAGGAGAAGGCGGAGTTCTACACGCTGACCAACGCCAAGACGGGCACGTCGCCCTCCGCCTGGGAGCTGAAGGGCTCCTACGACGGCAAGACGTGGTCGACGGTCGACAAGCGTTCCGGTGAGAACTTCCAGTGGCAGCAGTACACGCGCTCGTTCAAGATCGCGTCGCCGGGCCGGTACAACTTCTACCGGCTGGAGTTCTCCGGCGACGTGGCCCTGGCCGAGTTCGAGCTGATGTCGAAGCCGCTGCCGGCGGCCACCACCACGGTGACCGGCACCGTCAACGGTCCGCTGCAGGTCAAGGGCGTGACCTATGTGGACGGTGCCACGGTGAACGGCCCGGTGACCGTCGCGAGCGGTGCCACGCTCTACGTCTTCGGCGGAGAGATCAAGGGCCCGCTGTCGGCGGCGAACGCGGCCTCCGTGGTGCTCGTGGGCACTCGCGTGGGCGGTCCGGTGTCGGTGCACGGCTCCACGACCGAAGTCGCGGTCGAGAACTCGACGGTTGGTGGCCCTGTGTCACTGACGTCGAACAAGACCAGGTCAGTGGTGGCGGCGACCTCGGTCGGCGGCCCGTTGTCCTGCACCGGCAACACCCCCGACCCGTCGAACAACGGCTTCGCGAACGACGTGAAGGGGCCGAAGGCAGGACAGTGCGCTGGGCTGTAACGCGTAACTGACCAACGTTGCACTGAGGAAGGCCGCGTTCCGTCACGGAACGCGGCCTTTCCCGTTCACCTGAAAGGATCTATCCCTTTAAGACATACTTCGATGAGATCTTGACGGTTCGTCCGCAGTGACTGGGGAGGCTCTTGTGGTGCCGTTCGAACGAGGCCGGGTGTGGGTCGCGGTGCCACAACCACGCACACCTGTCGTTCCGTCACGAACCGGCGCGCAGTCCACTAAGGACGGAATCCGCGACCTGCCCGGCTCACCACGAAAGCTCCCGGCACCGCTGCGCTGACGTGCCACCCTCGACCTGCAACGTCGCGTGCTCGATGTGGTACCTGGTCGCCAGCAACGACTGAGCGGCCTTCAGCACGTTCTCGTGGTCGGCGTTCTCCGCGGTCGTGAGGTGAGCGGAAGCCACCTCCATCCCGCTGGTGAGCGTCCACACGTGCAGGTCGTGCGCCTCCGTGACCCCGGGCAGCTGGGTGAGCGCCTTCTGCATCTCGGTGACGTCCAACCGCTCAGGCGCGTGCTGGAACAGGATGTGCAGCGCGTTCTTGGCGAGGCTGTACGTCCGCGGCAACACCCACACGCCGATCAGCACACCCATGATCGGGTCCGCGTACTTCCACCCCGTCGTGATCGTCACCAGCGCCGAGATCAGCACACCCACCGACCCGATCAGGTCAGCGAGCACCTCCAGATAAGCACCCTTGACGTTGATGCTCTCCTTCGCGCCCTCCTTGAGGACGCTGAAGCTGACGAGGTTCGCCGCGAGCCCGAGCGTCGCCGCGATGAGAACCGGCCACCCCGGCACGCTGGGCGGGTCCTGGAACCGCCCGACCGCCTCGTAGATCACATAGCCCGCCACGCCGAACAACAGCACGGCGTTGGCCAGCGCGGCCAGCACCTCGGCCCGGTAGAAGCCGAACGTGCGGTTCTTCCCGGCCTTGGCCCGAGCGGCCACTATGATCGCGGCCAGCGCCATCCCGACCCCGAGCACGTCGGTGAGCATGTGCGCGGCATCGGAGATCAGGGCGAGCGAGGACGTCGCGAACCCCACGACGAACTCCACCACCATGAAGACCGCGCCGATGCCGAACGCGATCCACAGCTTGCCGGCGTGCTGCCCGCTAGCCGACGCCGATCCGTGTCCGTGGCCATGACCCATGCTTCGGAACATATAGCGATATGCGCATGAGTGCAATCCGACCTATTCCCACTCCCGCGGAGTGGTGACGAAGGCCACGCTCCACCACCGCTGGGGGTGGGTGTGAAACACAGTCGCGCGAGTGCGCTAGGATCTTCCACGTTGGTAGCTACGGGCGCTCTTCGAGCCCCCGTAGCTCAGGGGATAGAGCACCGCCCTCCGGAGGCGGGAGCGCAGGTTCGAATCCTGCCGGGGGCACCATCCAGATCGGCGCCTCGTAGCTACCGACAGAACAGCGTTCAGGAAGGGCCGTCACCATCTCGGTGGCGGCCCTTCCTGCTGTTTCGACCATGCCCACGGTCAGCTCGGTGACGCCTTCCCGGGCTGGCAGCAGCTGGCAGGATGCGGTGCAGGGGAGTCGTGCTCGTCGGACGCGCGTTCCCTTTCTCGGACCGAGGATTGGACGTAATGGGACGCTCGTCGGTGTTCACCTTTCAGTACATCGCCATCGACACCGAGGCTGGTGTCACGCCGGAGGAGTTCGAGACCTTCGTGCGTGGTGAAGGCGTTCACCTGCCCTTGTACCCGGGGTGGCGGTGGACTCTGCTGCGCGGGTTGCGCGGGGAGCGGACCGGGCAGTACCTGATGTTGTACGAGATCGAGAGCGCCGAGCAGCGCGACCGCTACGTCACGGCCCGGGGTGAGCAGACCGAGCCGGCCCGGCTGTTCTGGGCGGGGCATCCCGAGGCGGAGGCCGTGCTGGCGCGATGGCGGCGGCTGGGCACGTTCGGTGAGCTGCCCACGTTGTTCACCGACTACCGGCTGCTGGCCGACAACCCGCGGAGCACGGTCACGCCCGGCCCCCGCTACCGCGACCGCCCTGGGGAGGAGCCCGTCGCCAGGGTCGTCGGGATCCACAACCTGGCGTTGCGCGCCGGTGTGACCGAGGAGATGTTCGACCGCTTCATCGCCGAGAACCACCACCGGATCGACGACTACCCGGACTGGCGGTTCCACGTGCTCAAGGGCGAGCGGGGCAACCGCCTCGACCAGTACGTGATGATGATGGAGATCGCGAGCCTGGACGCGCTGGACGTCTTCTACCCCGAGCCCGACATCGCCACCGGCGAGGCCGCGGAGTTCGCGGCGGCCCACCGCGACACCAAGCAGATGTACGAGGAGTGGAAGCAGCTGGCCTCGTTCTCGGGCTCGCCGCAGATCTACACGGACTACCTCGCCGTCGCGGAGAGCCCGGCGTAGCCCCGCACGACCGACCGCTGTTCGCACTGGCCGTCATCACGGTGCTCGCCGGTTCCGCGTGGTGGCTCCTCGACCTGGCTCGATCCAGTTCGGGCTGACAGGCGAACCGGATGGCGAAGGGCCCGGCCGAATCGGCCGGGCCCTGTCGTCTTGTCCGCCGCTGCAGCGCGCCGTCGTCAGGCGTTCAGTGCGGCGATCAGGTCGTCGCCCGGCAACTCCACGCCGAGCTGGCCTCCGGGGTTGATCACCAGCACGCCACCGGCCAGCACCGGCGTCAGTTCGCGGCCCGTGGTCTCCATCGGTGAGGCGGCATCCTGCGGCAGGTGGCCCGGTGCCGTCCACACCGCGATGAAGCGGCGTCCGTCCGGGGTGACACCCATGCGCAGGTTGCCCTGGCCGTCGGTCTCCGCGATCAGGTTCGCCTCGAGCGTCGCCGTCAGCAGGCGTTGCTGTGGCGCCCATCCGGACGCGACGTAGCCGAGCACCACGTCCAGGTCCGCCAAGGGTTCTGGGAAGCCTCGCCGTTGCGGACCTGGGCGGTAGTTGGGGTTCAGGTAGGTCTCGCCGGTCAGTTCGCCGTCCGCGTTCACCGCGTACGCGCCGAACAGCGTCGCGTCCGGGATGCCCTCGATGTAGTTCGGGTTGACCTCCGGGTCGGCGCACCACAGCCAGGAGTCGGGGACCTGGCGGCGGGCCTGGTCGCGCAGGGAGTCCGAGACCGGGGGCAGACCGGGGTGCAGGGTGAAGTCGTCGATGTAGTCGGGGTACTCGACGAACGGCTTCGGCAGGACGTAGGCGCGGACGCCGGTCGGGTCGACAGCGGTGATCAGGGTCCACGGGCCCTTGAGGCGGTACAGGTGGTGCTCACGATCCGACTCGATCGGACTCTCGTAGGCGAGGTTGCCACCGGGATCGCCGTAGCGGTGCACGAACAGGTCCTCGACCTGGGTCAGCCGCACGCCTGTCATCGTGTCGAGCCGCGGGTCGTGCTCGGAGGTCACCTGGTACGGCGACTGCCAGGCCGGCAGTTCCTCGTCGATCTCGAACCGCAGCGCGTCCTGGTTCTCGATGAGCTGGCCGGTCAGGTAGGTGACGGCGTTGCGGACGTCCGCGAACCGTTCGCGCTTGTCCCCGCGGTCGCCCTCGGCCCAGTAGACCTCGTAGAAGTCGCCATCACGGACCAGGCACCACGACTGGTCGCGGTGGCCTTCCAGGCTGTAGAAGCGCGGACTGGTCTGGACGCGGGTGATCACCAGGAGCAGTGGGGCCAGTGCCTTGCGGAACGCGGCCTCGACCTGCTTCTCGTCGAACGGCCTGCCCATCGCGAGTGCGGCCGCGCGGGCCTTCGCGATCTCCGGGACGACGGGGATTTCGTAGCGCTGCTGGCGGATGTGGTCGACCAGTTCCATCGACGGCGGGATCTCGTGCTCGCGCAGGTGGTACGACACGCTCTCGGGCCACACCCAGCGGCCGTCGGTCCGGTAGGCGAGCGGTACGACCAGGTCGTCACCGCCGGTGAAGAGGTCCTTCGCGGAGCCGCGTGACGACAGGACGACAGGAGCGCTCTCCAGATAGCGCAGCACCAGAAACTGTTCCCTGGAACCGATCATCGGCCGGTACCAGGTGCCCTTGCCGTCCTCGATCACGTCGAAGGGGCGCGCCAGTTCGAGTCGGGTCTCCTGCTGCCGCGGTTCGAGCGCGCTGACCCGGCCGACCTGCTGGATCTTGCCCGCGGCGTGCCACATCCAGTCCGGCACGGCTTCCGGCCGCCTCGGCAGCAGCCGCAGTTCGTCGGCGGCGTGCTGGAGCGCGGAGCCGTAGTCCGGCGGGAGCAGCCACTCCGGCCGGCCCTCGATCGAGAACTGGCGAGTGGTCTCACCTCCCGCGACGAAGGTGAAGCCCGCGGCGAACCACGTGCCGAGGCTGTTGCGGAAGTCCCGCAACCGCAATCGGTGCAGCCACTGGCTGACGATCACCGGCGGCGCCCACACGTGGGTGGTGCCGTCGACGGTGACCGTCGCCGCAACCTCCATGCGGCGGCCGAGCGCACGGCACTGGAGCTCGATCTGTTGCCAGCCCTCCGGAGCGTGTGCGACGAGGGCTTCCTCGACACGGCCCAAGATCGAGGTGTTGGTGCGCGGCATCGTGTCGCCGGCAGGCAGCGACGGGTACTGCGGCCACGCCCCGGGCAGCGGGGACAGTTCGCGGAGCAGGACCAGCCGTTCGTTGCTCACGTTGCTCTGCAACGGATCCAGCTCCGTTGGCGCCACGCCCTCGTCGGTGACACGCCACACCGCGGCGCCGAGCACCGTCTCGTGCCGCGCGGTCGTCGCGTCCGTGCCGGGTTCGATCCGGAACGCCTCGTTCCCGTCGATCGCGATGTCGAACTGCACGTCCCTCACTCCTTGCCGCACAACGGGAAAACGGTCACGACTGGCGCGTCTCGACGAACTCGGCCCACTTCGGCGGCTGCTTGCCCATCTCCTCCATCATCTCCAGCACGTCGCGGAGATCGGCGACGTTCGGCGCGGTGCCCGCGAACCAGTCGCTGACGCTGCCCCAAGCCCTGCGTGCGCCTTCACCTTCGACGACGTCCCAGACGGGCGGGTCATCCTGGTCGAGGTCGGCGCCGTCGACGACGTGGTACGCGTAACCCTGGTGCGCCGTGAGAGCGAGCAGGCCGCGCGGGTCGGTCAGTTCGTGGTCGAGGCCGTTGAGCGTGGCGACGACGTGCCGTTTGCGTTCGGCGGTCATCGCGTCGACCCCGAACGCGGTGCCGGCCAGCCACAGTCCTGATCGGACACCCATGATGCGCAGAACCTGGCGCACCGCCTCGGGAACGCGTTCCACGCCCTGGTCCGCGGCCATCTGGTCGATCTGGTCGTCGGACGCGCCTGCCACGGACCCGCGACGCAGACCGTTCGCGCAGACGCCGTCGAAGATCGCGTCGATGCGCGCGCTCGGGTTGTCGGTCGGTTGGTTCACAGCGGGTAGAGCCTTTCTCCAGCTCGGTTGATGACTTCCAGGCGCATGTTCGGGAAGACGCGCTCGTAGGCGAGCATGATCTTCTGGCACGACAGGCAGATCTGGAACTCGGCCGGGGTTCCGTCGCGTTTGGCCGACGGCAGGTCCACCACCATGCGGAGGTCGCCTGAGATGTCCGCCGCGGAGAACGGCGTGTGCGTCGTGCCGTTCGCCTCCGCCCTCGCCTCCGCGCGCTTGTTCAGCTCGTCGATCGCGAGGGACATGCGGTCCTGCGTGCGCTGGACCTCGCCCTTGAAGCCGTCGCGGTAGTAGTTCGGGTCTTCCTTGTCCAGCCTGTCGACCAGCTTGTTGGCCTCGCGCAACGCAGTGTCGACCTCGTTGCGGGACAGGCCGCTGTACTCGGCGAGCTGGTGCCGCGCGAGGTCCTCGAACATCTTCGGTTCCGAGTCGTTGACCCTGGGGGTGCCGGTGCCGTCGCGCCAGGCCCCGCTCTCCGGGTCGTACGAGGTGGCGTTGGACGTCTCGAAGAGGCGCTCGTTCTTCGGCGGCTGCTGTGGTGCTTCGGCCGCGGGACTCCAGTCGTGCTGCTTGCCGCTGAAGTTGTAGAAGTCGGCCGACTCGCCGCCGAGATCGCTGCGGTAGCGCGCCGTTGAGAGAGTGCGCTCGTGCGGGCGTCGTTCCGCGTCCGTGCTCGGGTTGCGGCCGGTGAGCTCGCGAACCGAGTCCAGGCCCTCCTCGCGCTTCTCGCGGTTCTCGTCGCGCACGTCGCGGAAGTCGTCCTCCCGCTCACCGCGCCGTTCCGCCACGGGCGCGAACTCGGGCGTCTCGTCGCCCCATTCGGGCGTGTGCCCTGGCGGGTAGGGACCCTCGTGGATGTTCTGCGTTCCGTCGGGGCCGAACGTGCGCCACTCGCCGTTCGGTGGCCAGCCGGGCTCGCCGTCCCGGTTGCTGGTGGCGAAGAGGTTGCCGTTGTAGTCGACCCAGGCGTCCGTGTTCGGCGCCGTGACCGGCACGCCGAGTTCCTGGGCGAGTTGTGCCGCGAACCCGTTGTCGCGGTTGCCCGCCTCGCACCCGACGAGCGTGATCGGATCGCCCTTGTAGTCGGGGTTCGCGCGGATGACGTCAGCGACGTCCCTCGGGCTGAGCGGGTGGTTGCCCACCTGCGCGTTCTGCGCGGTGCTGTGCACGTCGACCACGAAGTGGCCGGGAATCCTCGGCAGCGCCTCGGCCGTGTAGTACCCGCCGTTGTCGGTCGTCCTGTCGAAGATCGACATGCCGGCCGGGGTGCTGCGCACGTGGTCGCGCACGACCGGGTCGAGATTCTCGCTGAGCGAGTGGAGGCGGTCGCTCAGCGGTTTCTGCGGGCGCTGCGGAGGTTCTTCGCCGGGGCGACCGCGATCGTCCTGTTCGGACGGTGTGTCGTCGTGCCTCGGCGAGTCCTGCGTGTCCTGGTGTTGCGAGCGTTCAGGCGGGGCCTGGTCCGCACGGTCCTGGGGCCGGTCTTGGACGGGGTCCTGGTGGTGGCGGTCCTGGGGGATGTCCTGGTGGTGGCGGTCCTCGGGCTTGTGCGGCACGTCGGTCCGCGCGGCCTCGGGCCGGGGGTCGCTCTGCGGTGGCGTGTCCCGCGGGGTGTGGGGAGTCTGCCGGTCTGCGGATTCCTGTCCGTTCAGGCGGTCGAGCGCCGACTGCGTGAACGGACGGCCGGCGTGGTCGGGTGACTCGTTCGCCGGCTGCCGGTGCGGCGTCGGCTGGGACGGCGGCGCGGTGCTGAGCCGTTCCGAGATGGAGGGGCGGGGCAGGTCCGACTGGCGCGGCTGGGACGGCAGCGGCTGCGTCGGCCCCTGCGGGCGCTGTTCGGAGGTGTCGGTCTTGGCCGGGGTGTCGCTGTGCTGCGGCGTGACCGGTTCCCTGGCCGGAGGCGTCCGGTCCTCGCGGGTGTCCGCGTGGTGCTGGTCCGCCTGCGCGGTGGTGCTGTCAGAGGTGGTCCGGTGGCCGACGAAGTCCGGGTTCGGCACGAACGGCCCGAGCACCCGCCCGCCCGTCTCGTACCGGACCTGGTGCCAGCCCTCGACGTAACGCCAGTCGATGCCACCGGGGAAGAGCGTCTCGCTCTCGTCGTAACTGCGGCCGTGGCTGACGTTCTGCAGCGTCGCGTCGGTCATGATGCCGCCCGGCGCCTTGACGACGTACACCTTTCCTTCGCCGACGCCGGACCGCTCCATCGCCACGTGCTGCTCGGAAGTGGTGCTGACGAACGCGTTGGTGTGCCCGTCTACGTGCTTGAGGAAATCCGGTTTCTCCTCCTGCCGCGGCACGTCGAACCCACCGGCCGCCTTGATCTCCTCCGGCGAGCGCGTGTCGCCGCGGTAGAGGGCGTTCTCGTCCCGCATCCAGCCGGGGACGTCCCGGTACTCGACCTTCGACGGGTCCACGCCGTACCTGGACGAGTCGAGGTGCCGCATGGCCACCGGCGGCTCGCCGTCGGGGCTCGAGGACGGCGACTCGTAGTACGGGTGCGGAACGACCGGCGGAGGCTGGTGGGCGTCCGGCACCGGCTGGTGCGTTTCCGGTGTGGGCTGGTGCGTGGCCGGCGTGGGCTGGTGCGTGCCCTGTGCCGGCCGGGTGTCGGTGGTGCCGGGGTGCCGCATGCCCGGCGGGCCGGAAGGTGGCGCGCCCTGAGGACGTCCCGGAGGCGCGAACGACTGCGGCGTGACACCGGGACGCCGCTCGCCACCGTGCGGAACGGGCGCGTTGCCGTGCGCTGGGACGCCGGGCTGACGGTGCGCGGGGGGAGCGTGCCCCGCCGGGGCCTGCTGGTGGAAGCCCGGAGGCGGGCCGCCAGGACGAGCGCCGGGGCCGTTCGGAACGCCGGGGTGGGAGCCGGGGTAGGTGTTCTGCCCCCTGGGCTGTGTGCCGGGGTGAGGGCTCTGTCCACCCTGCTGTGCGCCGGGGCGGGTGTTCAGGCCGTCGCCGGGCATCCCGGGGCGACCTGGCGGATTGTGCGCACCACCAGGCGGCACACCAGGTCCGCCGGGGCGCATGCCTGGGCCTCCCGGCTGCATCCCCGGACCGCCGGGACGCGTGCCAGGTCCCCCAGGCGGCACGCCGTTGCCGTTCGGATCTGTGCCGGGACGCGTGCCAGGTACACCGGGCGACGTGCCGTGACCACCCAGGGGTGTGCCGGGGCGCGTGCCCTGCCCGCCGGGGACGCCGCCCGGCATCGGGCCGTTGCGTCCGGGGGCGTTCGGTCCGAACGCCCCCGCAGTTCCAGGGCCGTGGGGATGGGGCGTTCCCGGACCGCCGAAACCTTGAGCAGAGGTGTGAGGAGGCGGTCCGCCGGGGTTCGAGCGGGCCTGCGCTGGAGTCTGGCCGGGTGCGCCGGGGACCTGACCAGGTGCGCCTCGACCGGGCCCGCCAGGAGCGGGCGTTCCCGGACCGGCTGTGCCAGTGGGGTGCGCGGGCATGCCCGGCGGCCGGGTCTGGCCACCGGTCGCCTGCCCGCCGACGGGCGGAGCGCCACCAGGTGCGCGCCTCTGACCAGTCGCAGGCGAACCGCCGGCCGATGCCGTGCCAGGTGGCTGACCGCCGGGACGAGGTGCGCCACCAGCAGGTGGACCTCCGGCAGGCGCGCGGCCCTGTGCAGCCGCGGGCGGACCACCAGCGGCTGCCACACCAGAACTCGGGCCGCCCGGACGAGGCGCACCACCCGCAGACGGGGCGCCCGCAGGCGCACGCCCCTGTCCTCCGGCGGGCGGACCACCAGCGGCTGCCACACCAGAGCCCGGGCCGGCCGGGCGAGGCGCACCCCCTGCAGGCGCACGCCCCTGTCCACCCGCAGCCGGTGCCATGCCGGAACCCTGACCGCCAGGCCGAGGCGCGCCACCCGCCGGCAGCCCGGCTGCGGGTGCACGGCCCTGTCCACCCGCGGCCGGTGCCGTGCCGGGACTCGCCGGGTTCGGAGTGTGCGGTGGTGCGCCACCGGCAGCGGACGGGGACAGTCCGGGCGCGGAAGGGCGTCCGCCAGGCGGTGCCGCGGGGGTCGAAGGCCTGCCCGGAGCGGTCGCCGACGTGGTCGTGGGGCCGCCTGGCCTGTCGGGCGGTTTCACCGGCGGGCCGGACGGGGAGGGCGTCCTGGCGGGGCCGTTGCTCGAGGTGCCGCCCGCCATCGTGGGCGGTGCCGAGGCTCGGTTGCCCGCGGACGAAGACGACGAAGAGGAAGAAGGTGTGCTGCTGGAGGAGTTGCCGGAGGTCTGGGCCGGCGCCTTCGGCTGGATGCGGTTCATCGACGACGCGACCGACTGGTCGGCGTCGCGCGCGGTGCGAGCGGTCTCCCTGGTCTTGGTGCCCGCGTGGTCCGCGGCGGCGGCTGCCTGCTCGGCGCCGCCGCGGGCCGTCTGGATCGCCTTGTCGGCGTGCTGCATCGCCACCTGGCCGAACACGCCCGCGCTGCCCGAGGTGGCATTGATGTTCAGCTTGCTCGCGACGGAGGAACGGACCTGGTCGCCGCGGCTGGTGATCTTGCCGCCGAGCGACTCGACGGCGTCCGGGTCCATCCGGGTACCGCGGCCACCGACACCGCCCGGCGAAGGCGAGGACGACGGTGTCGACGGCGTCGGTGTGCTGTTGCTGTGCGAGCTACCGCCGTGATGAGAGGAGGACCCCCGAGTCCGGCCGGTCATCAGGCGTTGGCGGGAGGCATGTCGTAAGGCTTGACGGCGTCGTACGCGGACTTGGCGTAGCCGCCGTACTCCGCGAACCGCTCCAAGCCCTTGACCAGGCCCTCCATCTTCTCCGCCAGCTTGGCCATGCGGCCGCCGAAGCGCGCCATCGCGGACGCGAGCTTCGACAGCCTGCCTGCGATCTTGGTCGCCATCATGGCGGCGCGCGTGCCCGCGTAGCCGGCGAACGCGGCGATGGAACTGCCCAGCGTGACCACGGCCGACGCGGCGGCGATCAGGGCGCTCGCGATCAGTTCGCCGATCAGGTCGGAGATCCAGCCGAACACCAGGGACCGCAACTCGCAGACGAGCGCGCCGGACAACGCGTAGATCGCCGCGGTCCCGTCCATGGTCTTGCCGAGCGCGTCGTACTCGCCCGCCATCTGTTCCATCTCGCGCTTGAACGCGTCGCCCGCGTCGCCCTGCCAGTCGGCGACCGACCGCATGTCCTCGCGGTGTTCCTGGGCGACCATCTTCATCTGCAGCGCGGCCTGCTTGAGCTGGTCGGAGTTCGCGTTGATCTCGTCGGGGTTGCCCAGCAACGCGTCCAGCGGCTCGCGCAGGAAGTCGACGTGCTCCAGCAACCAGCCGACACCCGCGGATGCCAGCATTCCCAACGGGTTCGCCATCGTGGCGACCACGTCCACCACCACGCCGGCACCGCCGAGCGCGACGTCGATGACGTCAGGCCCTTCGCCTTCGGACTCCGACGTCAGCGAGTCGACGAAGCCGGCGACGCTGTCCACGACACCCGCGCCGGTCGACCACGTGGTCGTGCTGTTCTCCTCTGCCACTGCTCCCCCAGACCGCTCTACTGCTTCTTGAAGATCGAGTCGCCGCCGAAGTCGTCGTCATCGTCGCTCGGACGTGGCGCGGGACGACGAACGGGCGGCGGAGGCGGCGGCGCTGCGGTCGCGGCGCGCTCCTCGTACTCCTCGTTGAACGCGTACCCCGCCGGCTTCGGCTGCTCTTCTTCCTCTGGCGGCGGCAGGTACTCGGTGATCATGCGATAGGTCTCGGAGCCCTCGCCCTCGACGGCCGCGAACGTGTCGGCGACCTTCACCGCCGCACCGCGCTGCGCCTTGCGCGCGATCTCGAGGATCTCGCCGGACAACTGCGCGTGCGACTTCCGCATCGCGTCCGCGGTCAGCTCAAGGCCGGTCAGCGCACCGTTGGGCGCGACGGTCACCGTGATCGCCCCGTCGTTCGACGACGCCGAACCGCCCGCCTGCGCCAGTCCTTCCTGGACCGCCGCGGCTTTCGCCTGTGCGTCGGCGATCTTCGCCTCGAAGTCCCGCATCCACTCTTCGGGCGTCTTCACCTGTCCCCCAGTTCACGTTCGGCCGTACGGTCCAAAGGATTCCACAACCGCGCCGGACGCGTTGTGCGAACGTCCTGATCGACGTGCCACGAGGAAGGACGCGATGAGCGAGGAGCTGAACCGGGAACGCCGGCGACTGGTGGGCCTCGCACAGCGGTTCGGACTGCCGCAGACGGTGGCGGGCGAGCCGTTCCCCCCGTCGCAGGAGGGCGCGCCCTTGATCGTCGACACGGACGTCGGCGGCCCGGACGGTGCCGTCGCGCTGGTCGTGGCCGCTACCGAACCGGCGCTGGCGCTCGTGATCACCGCGAACGACGGCCGGGCGCGGTTCGTCAGACATCTGCTCGACCGGCTCGGGCGCACGGACGTACCGGTCGTCGCCGGTCCGGTGCTTCACGCCGAGTCGCCTCGGCCGGCCGAGGCGGTGGCACGGGTCGTGGCGAGCGCGGACGGACCGGTCCGCTGGGCAGGCCTTGGACCGGCGACGAACATCGCCGCGCTGCTCACCGGAAATCCGGCCCTGGCCGCACGGCTGGTCGTCACGCAAGAGGTCTCCGTGCCGAACTTCCGGCGCGACCCTGCCGCGGCGAAGGCCTTGCTGACCGGTGGGAACCTGCCGAAGCTCGTGCTGCCGGACACCGTGCAGGAGCCGGAGGCCTCGCGGAGCCCGGACGGGCTCACTCTCGCCACCGCACTCCAGCTGCCGTTCGTAGCGCTGCGCCGCGAACGCGTGGTGCTGGACGACACCGGCCGGCCGGTCGCGGGACCGGACGGTGACCTCGCGCGGATCAGCGTCAAGGTGAACCACCGCGCGTTCCGGGTCTGGCTCACCAGCAGGCTGCGGATCGGCTAGGACGTGCTCGCCGCGATGTCCTGGACCGCCGCGCAAGCGCTCGGCACCGGGTCCAGCTCGTTGACGTGCCCGGCCAGCCGGCAGAGCAGCCCCTTGAACGTCTCCCGGTCCGAAGCCGACAGCCCGGACAGCACGTGCGCCTCGGCGTGCGACAGCCGGAGATCCAGTTCTTCCAGCCGCGCACGGCCCACGTCGGTCGCCACGACCAGGCGGGTGCGGCGGTCGGCGGGCGCGGGGCGGCGTTCGACCAGCGACGCTCGCTCCATGTCGTCGAGCAGGTACGTCATGACGGTGCGGTCGATGCCCAGTTGCTGGCAGAGCGCGGACTGGCTTTCCGGCTGGTCACGGGTGGCGGCGGTGAGGATCTGGTAGCCGCGGTGGCCGCCGGGGAGGTCGCCGACGGCCTGGTTCGTCGCCTTCACGAAGGCGCGGAACACCACACCGAGGGTCCAGCCGAAGTCGTCCTCAAGCGCGGTCACCCGGCCAATGATAGCCCGGGCAGAACGTCTGCGAGGCAGAACATCTGCGTGGCATACTTTCGGCATGACAGATTACGGCCACCCACTCGAGTTCGGGGTGTTCCTGCCGCCCGACGCCGGGCGGTTCGAGGACACGTTGCGGCTCGCGCAGGCCGCTGACGTGCTCGGACTGGAGCTCGTCAGCATCCAGGACCACCCTTACAACGCCGCGAACCTCGACACGTGGACGTCGTTGTCGGTCATCGCCGCGTCCACCACCAACGTCCGCGTGTTCCCCAACGTCGCGAACTTGCCCCTCCGGCCGCCGGCCGTGCTTGCGCGCGCGGCGGCGAGTCTTGACGTCATCACCGGTGGTCGCGTGGAGCTGGGGCTCGGCGCGGGCGCGTTCTGGGACGCCATCGCCGCCATGGACGGACCGCATCGCACCCCGGCCGAGTCGGTCGAGGCACTCGAAGAAGCCATCGGGGTGATCAGGGCACTGTGGACACCCGGTCGCGGCGTTCGCTTGCACGGCAAGCACTACTCGCTCAACGGCGCGCGCCCCGGACCGTTCCCCGCGCACGACATAGGCATCTGGCTGGGCGCCTACAAGAAGCGGATGCTTCAGCTCACCGGCCGCCTGGCCGACGGTTGGCTGCCGTCGAGTCCATACGCGCCACCACAACAACTCAAGACGATGAACGCCATCATCGACGAGGCCGCGCAAGAAGCCGGGCGTGAGCCCAAGGACATCCGCCGGATCTACAACATCGGCTCCGAGTTCACCGCGGAACAACTCGCCGAACTGGCACTCAACGACGGTATGAGCGGCTTCATCCTGATGGTCAACACCGACGACGAGCTGCGCGCGTTCGCAGAGGAGGTCGCACCGGCCGTGCGCGAGATCGTGCAGAACGAACGCGGTTCACAACTCCTGTGGGACGAGTCGACGCGCCCAAAAGGCCCGGCGCCTGAAGCGGACGCCGTCTACACCGCTTCGGGCAGGGCGATGGGCCGTCAACTGGTCGGCGTCCACAACCACCTGCGCGACGAACTGCAGAAGATCCGTTCGGTCGTCAAACAGGCCGCGGACGGCATGATCGGCATCGGCGAGGCGCGGTCCGAGATCAACACGATGACCATGCGCCAGAACAACTGGACGATGGGCGCGTACTGCGAGACCTACTGCCGGCTCGTGACGATCCACCACACGCTCGAGGACACCAGTCTCTACCCGCAGCTCAGGGAGGGCGACGCGCGCCTCGGGCCGGTCCTCGACCGGCTGTCGGAGGAGCACCAGGTGATCCACGAGGTGCTCGAACGCCTCGACGCGGCGCTGGTGGCCACGGTCGCGGAGCCGCAGCGGATCGGTGAGGTGCAGAAATCGGTGGACCTGCTCACGGACACGCTGCTCTCCCACCTGTCCTACGAGGAGGATCAACTGATCGAGCCGATGGCCCGAATCGCGTACCACCACTGAGTGCACTTGGGCGTGTGCGGCGCCGCGCGACCGGGACCTGCCAACAGACTGGGTTCGTGGACACCAGGAAGCGAGTCGATCCCGTCCGGCGCGGTCGCACCATCCTGGGGGCGTCGTTGCTGCTCACAGCCGTCGCCGCGGGGACGAGGGCCGCCGTCGGGCTCAGTCACGCGGCCGAGACGGAGTCCGCGATCCGCGCGAAGGACGGCCTGGACGTCACGATCGCGCTGCACACCGGGCTCACGTACGCGTGGTTGCTGTTCGCGGTGCTGACCGGGATCGCCGCGGTTCCGTTGCTGGTCAACGGCTCGGGGCGGACGTTCGCGGCCGGTGTCTGCTACTCGCTCGGCATGCCGTTGCTGCTGTTCAGCATCGGCGTGATCGCCCCGGTCTCCACGGTCCAGACGCTGACGTGGCTGGCGTGCGGCACCATCTTGCTGTTGGTGTGCTTCGTGATGCTGACGTCAGGGCCGGTTCCGCAGCGGCAAGCTCCGGACCGGCGCAGGCCGGTCCGGAGCCGTCCCCGTTAGCCGGTCACCGTGCAGGTGGACGTCGCGGACCTGGCGGGATTGCTCTCCGACACGGCCGTGAGCGTCACCTTGGACATGACCGGCCCACTGCCCCGCTGCGCGTGCACCGGAACGTCGACCGTCGCGCCGAACTTGGCCGTGGCCAGCGCGTTGGGCACCGACACGGTCCAGCCGTTCTCCGCCTTCGCCGTCACGCGGTAGACGTCACCGTTGAGGTACTGGTCGACGGGCTCCGGGTGCTGTCCACCAGGAGGTGCCGTGCGGCCGGTGTTGGTCAACGGGAAGCGGCACGTCGCCACGCCGTCCGCACCCACACGGGCGGCGGCCGGATTGACCCGCACGCCGCGCTGCTGCGGGCCCGCGCCGTCCAGCGACCGGACCGCCACTGTGTAGGACAGCACGCCACGGGAGTCGCGTTGCAGGTCCAGCACGTAGAAGTGCAGGCGGTTGGCCGTGTCGACGAACTCGAACTCGCTGCCGGAGTTCGTGCCGGCGTGCAGCAGCGCGTCGGACAGCTGGCGGTAGTCGCCGATCGTGATCGGGACCCTGGTGCCGTCGGGCAGGACGTAGTCGGTCATGCCGATGTCCTGCGGGTTCGCGTCGATCACCCACGTGAACGGCGCCGCGTCGGCGTTCTTGGTCTTGGCCAGCATCACGCCGGAGTCCGGGGTGAACGAGTCGGCGCCCATCCGGTCCACGACCTCGAGCGTGTAGTTGTTGTAGCCGCCGCCGTCGCAGAAGGGGTTGGTGGACACGTTGCAGGACGGGGTCTTGTCGCCCGTGCCCAGCGCGAGGTTGATGCCGGTCAGGCCGGTGCTGCCGGGGTTGACCTCGCGCGCGGTGATCTTCGCGATGACCGTGCCGGAGCCGGCCAGGGCTTCGCGCGACAACCGCAGGACGTTCTTCTCGTCCACGATGCCGAGCTTGATCTTGTTGCGCAACGTCTGCTGCGCGCCGAGCGACGCGCCACCGGTCGCCGGGATGGTCCAGCGGGAGTGCGGGCCGCCGGGTCCGTTGAACGAGCCGCGCGACAGCATGTCCCACGGGCCGCTGTAGTCACGGCGCGGTGGGCTGCCGTACGGGTTGTTGTAGTTGTCGCCGATGCCGAGGATGTGGCTCAGTTCGTGCGCGTACACGCCCTGGCCGGAGCTCTCGGCCTGGGTGGACGAGCCGCCGCCCGCGTTGGGCCAGATCGACGAGCCCGCGGCCCACGAGGTCCAGTCCACGTACCGGGTGTTCGACCAGTTCGGCAGCGCGGGGTCCGGCGGGCCGAAGGCGTCGGTCACGTCCTCCTTGGTCCGGAACTTCATCATCCCGAACTCCTGCCAGGTACCGGACTCGTCCTGGCCCGCCGACAGGTAGTAGGTGAAGTCGTAGCCCGCGGGCACCTCGGCGCCGACGTCGGCCACCCACGCGGCCCGGCCGTCGGTGCGGATGTTGCGGTTGCAGGAATCGCCTGCGGGACAGGCGGTTCCGCCCTGGAACTCCATGGCGTACTCGTGGTCCTTGCCCGGCATCGTGTACGGGCCGAACGCCTTCAGGTCGACGCCGTAGCGCCCGCCGGAGGTCTCCATCCAGTACTCGTGCACGGTGTGGCCGCGGTTGAGGCCGTTCGGCTTGTTGAGGAAGTCCTGGTAGAACTGCCCGACCTGGGCGCGCGGCACGTCGCTGGCCTCGGCGCTCGGGTTGCCGAACACCGTGGAGTTCTTGGCCTGCGTGACGACGAACGGCTGGTTCGGGTAGTCCAGCAGGACCAGCGCGCCCTTGAAGGTGCGCACCGAACCCTTGACCGCAGGGTCGGCCCAGTTGGTACCGGGAATCTTCCTGTAGTCCCGTTCCCACGTCATGTGGTCGGGGTTGACCCAGTTCTGCGGGTCGATCGGGCCGGGGAATCCGTTCTGCGCCAGCACACGCGCGGTGTCCCGGGACTGTTGCCACGGCTGTTGTTGCGGCCAGTGGTCGTACTGCCAGTGGTTCGACGGTTCTTCCGGGGGAGCTGCGGCGGAGTTGCCGGCGGTGAACATCGCGACCGAGAGGAACGCGGTGATCAGCAGGGCAGGGCGCCGGTGTCTGCGGTCCATACCACCACCGTGGTGCAGAACGGCCCGTGCGAACCAGCGCCGATCGTCTGATCAGTTGGCGGGCAGCTCGATTCGCACCGACGCACCGCGCGGTCTCGGCACGAACCGCACGCTGCCGCCGTGCACGGCCACGACGTCCGCCACGATCGCGAGCCCCAGGCCGGATCCGGGCAGGCCGCGGGCGTCGGGCGCGCGCCAGAACCGTTCGAACGCCGAGTTCCGGTGCTCGAACGGCACTCCCGGTCCCTCGTCGCTGACGGTGAGCCAGCCCGGTTTCGAGCGGACGGTGATCGTGGAACTGGCCGGTGAGAACTTCACCGCGTTGTCGAGCAGGTTGAGCACGCTGCGTTCCAGCGCGCCCGCGTCGCCGACGACCGACCAGTCCGCGTGGTCGACGTCGAAGAGGTGGTCGTGGGCACGGCCGCGGGCGCGTTCGACGGCCCTGTCGATCACCGCGGCCACGTCGACGGGCTCGGTGGCCAGTTCGTGTTCGTCGCGGGCGAGCACGACCAGTTCGGTGACGAGGTCGCCGAACTCCTGGCTCTGGGCCTGCAGGCGGTCGAGGACCTCGCGGCGCTGAGGCAGTTCGCGGCCGGTTCGTTCGCTGCGCACCAGCAGGTCGATGTTGGTGCGCAGGCTGGTCAACGGGGTCCGCAGCTCGTGCGCGGCGTCGTTGACGAGGTCCTTCTGACGGCGGCGGGAGTCGGCCAGCGCGGCGGTCATCGACGTGAAGGCGCGGCCCAGGCGGCCCACCTCGTCCTGGCCGTCGACCGTGATCGCGGTCGTCAGGTCCTGGGTGCGCGCGATGTGCTCGGCGGTCTCGGTGAGGCGTTCCATCGGGTCCAGGGCGCGGCGGGTCAGCCAGAGTCCGGTGCCCGCCACGAGCAGCGCGCCGAGGATCGAGACGGCCACCAGGACTCCGCCCAGCGTGGTCAGCGTGGAGTCGATCTCGGTGGTGCTGCGGCTCAGGATGAGCACCTCGCCGGTGTCCATCGGTTGCAGGAGAACGCGTGCCTCGGCGCCGGACCTGGTGATGCCGTCGCGGAACGTCGGTGTCGTCACGAAGTCGCCGGGGAGGTTGACGACCGGGTCGACGCCGGGCGGCGCGCAGGTGCCGCCGTCGGCGTTCAGGGTCTGGATGCCCTGCAGGACCTGTTGCAGTCCCTCTGTCGGAACGCCCTGGTCGCAACGGATCTTGAACTCGCGGCGCTCCCCCGGTTCCAGCGGCTGGCCGATCCGCGGCGGCACGCTCGCGAGCAGCGACTTGTCGAGCTGGGAACGGAGGTTGTGCTCGGTGGCGAGCCAGGTGACCACGCTGATTCCGGCGATCGCGACCGCCACGACGCACGCGGTGATCAACGCGAGCTTGCTGCGCAGCAGGACCGGACCGCTCATGGCGACTCGCGCAGGATGAAACCCATGCCCCGCACGGTGTGCAGCAGGCGGGCGCGGCCGCCGGCCTCGGTCTTGCGGCGCAGGTAGCCGATGTACACGTCGAGGTTGTTCGTGCCGTTGTCCTTGCCCCACACGGCGTGCTTGAGGTGCTGCTTGGTCAGCAACCGCTCAGGGTTGCCCAGGAAGACCGCGAGCAGGTCGAACTCGGTCGGGGTCAGGTCGAGCCACGTGCCGCCGCGCACGACCTCGCGGGCGTCCGGGTCCATCCCCAGGTCGGCGAACTGGAGCGTCCGCGGGGCCGTGCGCCGCCGGTTCTGCTTGAGCAGCGCGCGGACCCTGGCCAGCAGTTCTTCGAGTGCGAACGGTTTGACCAGGTAGTCGTCGGCGCCGGCGTCCAGGCCGGTGACCCGGTCGCCCAGCGCGTCGCGGGCGGTGAGCATCAGCACGGGCAGGCGTTCCCCGGCCGCGCGCAACCGCCGGCAGGCCTCCGAACCGTCGAGATTCGGCATCATCAGGTCGAGAATCGCCAGGTCGGCGCCCGCGAGCCGGACCAGTGCCTCGGCCCCGTCCGCGGCGGTGGTGACCTCGTAGCCCTCGAACTCGAGGCTGCGCCGCAGACTGTCCCGCACGTCCGGGTCGTCGTCCACCACGAGCAGTCGCATGCGGAAGACGGTAGGGCTCTTCGCTGTGAGCGAGCTGTGTGTATGCGCTCTAACGATTCTCTCAGCAGAAGCCAAGGACGTTCTCACGACAACGTCAGCAGGCTCGGTCTCACAACGGTCACAGCTGTGTCCACAGTGGAACGGAGATGACATGGCGGTGAGCACTGCACAGGCCACGGCGACGGTGGACATCATGATTCCCGTCTACAACGAGGAACGCGCACTACCGGGATGCGTCGACGTGCTGCACGCGTTCCTGACCGAGCAGTTCCCGTTCGACTGGTCGATCGTGGTCGTGGACAACGCGAGCACGGACTCGACCCTGGAGGTCGCCTGGGAGCTGGCTCAGAAGTACGAGCGGGTGCGCGTGCACCACCTCGACCGCAAGGGTCGCGGGCTGGCGCTCCGGGAGTCGTGGGGCGCCAGCGAGGCCGCGGTCGTCGTCTACATGGACGTCGACCTGTCGACCGGTCTGGACGGGCTGCTGCCACTGGTCGCGCCGTTGCTCAACGGCCATTCGGACCTGGCGATCGGCTCCCGGCTGGCACCGGGCTCGCGCACGGTGCGCGGACCGCGGCGGGAACTGGTGTCGCGCGCCTACAACGCGTTGATCAGACTGACGCACGGCGCGAAGTTCAGCGACGCCCAGTGCGGCTTCAAGGCCGCGCGCACCGAGGTCGTCCGGCCGTTGCTCGGCCAGGCCCGCGACGAGGCGTGGTTCTTCGACACCGAGCTGCTGCTTCTGGCCGAGCACAACGGTTTGCGCGTGCACGAGGTGCCGGTCGACTGGGTCGAGGACGTGGACAGCCGGGTCGACGTCGTCGGCACCGCCATCGACGACATCAAGGGGTTGATCCGCGTGGCTCGTGCGAAGGCCAACGGCACCGCACGGGTGAACGGTCTGCCCCGGCGACCTCAGCCCCGTGCCATCCACCCGGACGCCGTGCTCAGCCGCAGCGAGGGCGGGCTCTCCTGGCAGGTGCTCTCGTTCGCGGTGATCGGCGTGATCTCCACGCTCGCGAACCTGGCTCTGTACGGGGTCTTCCGGCTGTGGTGGCCGGTGCTGGTGGCCAACCTGGTGGCGTTGGTCATCACCACCCTGTTCAACACGGAGGCCAACCGCCGCTTCACCTTCACGGCCCGCAACACCGCCCGTGGCAAGACACATCTGCAGGGCCTCGTGGTGTTCGGGCTCTACTACGCGTTCACCTCGGCCGCGTTGCTCGTGCTGCACGCGGTCTCCCCCGACCCGCCCCGCACTCTCGAACTGGTGGTGCTGCTCGGATCTTCCGCGCTGGGCACCGCGGGGCGCTTCTTCCTGTTGCGGAGCTGGGTGTTCCGCCGGGACAACCGAAAGGACCAGGCATGACCGCCACGGCCGAAGTGGCCGCCCCCGCCGACGTGCCGACCGGCTCGCGTTCACCCCGTTGGCCCGTCTGGGCTCTCGTGGCGATCTGCGCGCTGGCCGGTGCGCTGTACGTGTGGGCGATCGGCGCCGGACAGGTCGGCAACTCGTACTACGCGGCGGCGGCGAAGTCCATGTCGACGTCGTTCACCAACTTCCTGTTCGGCTCGTTCGACCCGGCCGGCGTGGTGACGGTCGACAAGCCGCCGATGTCGTTGTGGCCTCAGGCGATCGCCGTGTGGATCTTCGGGTTCCACGGCTGGGCGGTGCTGCTGCCGCAGGTGATCGAGGGCGTGGCGGCGGTGTTCCTGTTGCACCGCACCGTCCGGCTGTGGGCGGACGAGAAGGTGGCGCTGCTCGCCGCGCTGATCCTCGCGCTGACGCCGATCACCGTGGCGATCAACCGCGACAACAACCCGGACACGTTGCTGGTGTTGCTGCTCGTCGCCTCCGCCTACGCCTTCACCCGGTCGGTTCAGTCCGCGGAGAGCAGGCCGCGGACGAAGTGGTTGCTGTGGTGCGCCTTCTTCATCGGCTGCGGGTTCCTGACCAAGATGCTGCAGGCGTGGATCGTGGTGCCCGGGTTCGCGCTGGCCTACCTGGTGGGGACCTCCGCGCCGGTGAAGCGCCGGATCCTCGACCTGCTGGCGGCCGGCGGGGTGCTGGTGGCGTCGTCGTTCTGGTGGGTGGCGCTGCACGCGTTCTGGCCGGGCGCCAAGCCGTACATCGGCGGGAGCACGGACGGTGGCGCGTGGGACCTGATCATCGGCTACAACGGCCTGGGGCGGGTGTTCGGCGGTGAGGGGAACCCCGGCGGCAGCGGCATGGCGCCCGGTGAGCTGCCCTCGGGTCAGCTGCCGTCCGGCCAGATGCCGTCCGGGCAGGGCCCGATGGAGTTCGGAGGCCCCGGCGGCGGTGGGATGTTCGGCGGTCAGCCCGGCATCACGCGCATGTTCGACGCCTCGGTCGGCGGGCAGATCTCGTGGCTGCTGCCGTTGTGCCTGCTGGTCCTGGTCGTGGTGTCCGTCGCGGGCGTGCTGCGGTGGCGGCGCGGGGTTCCGGGTGTTCCGGCCGAACGCGCCGGCTGGTTCATGTGGGGCAGCTGGTTGCTGGTGACAGCGCTGGTGTTCAGCCTGGCGCAGGGCATCTTCCACCCGTACTACACGACGATGCTCGCGCCGGCCGTCGCGGCGATCGGCGCCGCCGGGATCGTGATGTTCTGGCGTGCCAGGAGTTTCGTGCGCTTCCTCCTGCCGTTGTCGGTCGCGATCACGGCCGGGTGGGCGTTCGTCCTGGTCTCGCGCGACACTTCGTTCCACGGCTGGACGCGATGGGCGGTGCTCGGGGTCGCCGCGGTCGCCGTCGTGGTGCTGCTGGTGGGTCTGCGGCGGGCCGGGCTGGTGGCGGCGGTGGTCGCGATGCTGCTGGTACCTGCCGTGTGGTCGACCGCCGTCGCCGCGACAGCCAGCTCCAACGGCGTGATGCCCGCGGCTGGGCCTAACGAGCGCGGTAACGGGGGCTTCCAGATCTTCCGCAACGGGCAGCAACCGCCCAACGGGGCGCAGCCACCCAGCGGCACGCAGCTGCCCAACGGGACGCAGCCGCCCACCGGCCGGGGAAACCGGGGACCGATAATGGGCGGCCCTGGCGGCCAGACCACCCTCACCGACGAGCAGAAGCGGATCCTCAACTACGCCAAGGAGAACAGTGGCGGCGCGGAGATCACGCTGGCGGTCGCCGGTTCCGCGCAGATGGCAGGGCCGTTCATCATGGGCTCGGACGAGGTCGTGATCGGCATGGGCGGGTTCTCCGGCTCGGACAACGCGCCGTCGGTCGACCAGCTGCAGTCGTGGGTCGCCGAGGGCAAGCTCAAGTTCGTGCTCGGCGGCGGCGACCAGATGGGCGGTCGCGGACCTGGCGGCCGGGGGGACAACGGCCGCCAGGAGTGGATCACCGCGCATTGCTCCACAGTGGACCCGAGCGCTTATGGCGGTGGGTCGGGGATGGAACTGCTGGAGTGCCGTGCGTGAGGTCAGGGCACGAGCGCCCAGGCCTGCTGCGCACTGGCCTTGCAGAAGGCGAGCCAGCGGCTCTGGGTGGTGATCGCGCCGTCGGAACCGGCGCGGGCGAGGGCCGCTGAGGAGTTCGCTTGCGTCTGCGGGCCCCAGTCGCCGTCGATGCCGGTGGTGATGCCCCAGATGTACTGGCAGGCGGCCTGGACGAAGTACGTCTGGGTCGCCGAGCCGGTGTTGAAGCTGGAGTCGCCGCTGCCCGAGATCGCGTTGTCGATGTGGGCGTGGTTGTGGTGCTCGGCGTTGTCCAGGTACGAGATGACATGCCGGAAGTGGTAGTGCAGGGACGCCATCGTTCCCCAGTACCGGATCCGGGCGGTGCGCAGGGCGTCGCCGGTGGAGTTCTTCCACTGGTCGTAGCGGCCGTTGAAAGCGGTGAACGTCGCGCCCGTGTCGCGGTTCGTGATGAGCATGCGCGCGAGGTCGAACGCCCTGCCCTCGCCGTGCATGCCCTCCTTGTTCACGTAGGCGCCGTACGAGTAGATCTTGTGCGGCGCGGTCCAGTGGTACGGCGTCCAGTTCCGCCAGTGGACGTGCCAGGTCTCCAGCCGGGCGTAGAACCCCGGGTCGTAGCGGAACGACGACGCGGCGCCGTTCACCTCGTAGAAGGTCGGCTGCGAGTTGATCTCGCTCTGGGTGACGAGGGTCGCCGCGGAGGCGCTCCCGGTGCCGAGCAGAACCGCCGCTGAGCCCGCCACACCCGCGGCGAGAATGCTCCGGCGCGACATCGATCCGTTCATGTCCGGAGTCTCGCCCCGGACATGAACGCGATCCCTAGTCCCGCGACCAGTCTTCGGGAGCGGTGACCGGCACTTCCTCCTCACGACTCGCTTCGTCCGCGAGCACGCTGCGTATCTGTTCCTCGCTCGCACCGAACATGAAGCACATGCCCGCGACGTTAGGCGTGCCGTCCTCGTCCGGGCTTCTCGATTCCTGCTCGCTCTTCCGGTTTGGCCAGGTTTCGCGGCCAACTCGGACCGAACTGCCGGCGAATTTGCGCGCGCCCGCCTTCTCTCTCGGACATTCGCGTGTTGGGATGCACCATGACTGATCGCGGCGACCGCATCGTGAGCGTGCTGGAGGAGGCCTTCGCCGGCCTGATGGCCGCCGACCCCGCCGCGTTCCGGCACAAGTTCCGCAAGATGGCGGCCGAGCCGTTCACGTTCTACCGGGGCAGCGCCTGCCTGTTCTACGCCGACATGGCCGAACTGCCCGACGAGTGGACCGACGAGCGCACCAGCCGCATCTGGATCCAGGGCGACCTGCACGCGCAGAACTTCGGCACCTACATGGACTCCGAAGGCACGCTGGTGTTCGACGTCAACGACTTCGACGAGGCCTACCTCGGCGCGTTCACCTGGGACCTCCGCCGCTTCGCCGCCTCGATGGCCCTGCTCGGCTGGCGCAAGGCCCTCCCGGACAGCGTGATCACCGACCTGATCCGCACGTACGTCGCCGCGTACGTCGCCCAGGTCCGCACGTTCGCCGAGCACCCGAACGACGAGCTCTTCAGCCTGCGCCTCGACAGCACCGAGGGCGCCCTGCACCGCGTCCTGCAACGGGCCCGCCTGGCCACCCGCATCGGCCTGCTGGACGAGAAGACCGCGATCGTCGACTACGAACGCCGCTTCCGCCGCGACCGCGAGGGCACCCACGAACTGTCGTCCGAGACGCTGGAGTCCGTCGCCCGCGCCTTCGCGTCCTACCTGGACACCATCCCGACCGGCAAGCGCGCGTCGAGCCGCACCTACGCCGTCAAGGACGTGGTGGGCCGCAGCGGTTTCGGCATCGGCTCAGCGGGCCTGCACGCCTACAACATCCTGGTCGAGGGCCGCTCCCAGGCGTTGGAGAACGACGTCGTGCTGTCCATGAAGCAGGCGAACATCGCCGCCCCCAGCCGCATCGTCTCCGACAGCAGGATCCGCGAGTACTTCACCGACCACGGCCACCGCACCGCCGTCTCCCAGCGGGCCCTGCAGGCCCACGCCGACCCGTGGCTGGGCCACACCGAGATCGACGGCGTCGGCTACGTCGTCGCCGAACTCTCCCCCTACGAGGCCGACCTCGACTGGTCCGACCTCACCGAGCCCTCCGACATGCTCCCCGTGCTCGGCTACCTGGGCCGCGCCACCGCGAAGATGCACTGCGTCGCCGACTCGGACTCGTCCCAGACCCTCGTCGACTTCCAGTGCGAGGAGGCCATCGCCTCGGTCATCGGGGACCGTGAGGAGGCCTTCACCGACGCCATCGTCGAGTTCGCGCTCGACTACGCGCGGCAGACGCGGGAGGACCACCGGCTGTTCGTGGACGCGTTCCGGGACGGCCGGATCAAGGGTGTCGGCTCGACGGCCTGAGCGTCAGTGGACGAGGCCGTGGTGGCGGTTCGTCCACGCGGCGACGGCCGGCAGCACGTCCGTGATCCACTCGCGGGCGGCGGCCGTCAGTTCGTAGCGGGCCGCGCGGCGGAGTACGAAACCGTTGTCCTGCAGGCGTTCCAGCGTCACGATCACCCTCGTGCCGAGGACCGGGACCAGGTCTTCCGCCGCCTTGGCGCCGTCGGACAGCGCGACCAGGACCTGCGGCAGCTGGTCGCTGCTCATCAGGTCCTGCAACGCGAGCAGGTGATGCAGGGCCGAGGAGTCGGCGGCGCGCTCGGCGGCGAACGCGCTCGGGTCGTGCAGCTGGACGCGCGCCCGGCCGCCTCGCTTCGCGCGTTGCAGTGCCGCGTCGGTGTCGCGGACCAGGTCGATCAGCGTGCCCTCAGCGCTCGGGACGTGCGCCGCGACGCCGATGGACGCCGTCTGGCCGTGCAGCGTGAGGTGGTAGCCGTCGTTCGTGGTGATCTCGGTCTGCAGTGAGCGGATGCCGCGCAGGATCCGTTCGGCCACGGCGGCGGCTTCTCCGCCCGTGGTGCGGGGCAGCAGCACGAGGAACTCATCGCCGCCGTAGCGGCACACGAGGTCCGTCGGGCGCGTGTGGGCCGCCAGCACCGCGGCCACGTCGGTGAGCACGACATCGCCTGCGGGGTGGCCGTATTCGTCGTTGATCTTCTTGAAGCGGTCGAGGTCGATCATGAGCAGCGCGACCTGCTCCCACCGGCGCTGGGCGCGGCGGTACGTCGCGGGTGCCTGGTCGTCCCAGCCCCATCGGCCGAGGAGGCCCGTGAGGCGGTCCGTCGCCCAGGCGCCGACTGGTTGTGCGCACGAACCGCAGCGCGTGGGAGCGCTTTCGTCGTGCAGGCGCAGAGAACCGTGGTCCACCGGTGACCCCATTCGCACAGTCGCCATGAGTCCCCCCAGACTGCAGCTCTGACTGGCCCGATCTGCCTCTTTCAACTGAAGTGACGTCGTTCGGATCAAACGCGACACATCAGTGCAAGCGGCGGAGTGTGATCATAGGACTACGGACAGGTGGATTCAACCCCTGTGATGTCATATGCTCTCTTGGTTCCACAACAGTGGAATGATCGCTGGCCCTGAGTCGCTCCAGCGGAGGTGTGGCGTGAGGCCGTTCACCGAGGTCCTCAACGAGCTGTGCAACAACCCGCCCGACGGACGGGGCAAGGTTACCAACGTCGCCCTCGCCGCCGCGGTGAAGTCCCGGGGCGGGGACATCGGGCACGGCTACATCTCGCAGCTGCGGCTCGGTGTGAAGGACAACCCGACCTGCCAGGCCATCGTCGACCTCGCCGGCGCGCTCGGCGTGCACCCCGCGGTGTTCCTTGGCGGACGCCGCGAACTGCACCCCGCGGAACAGCCAGGATGGCGGCCGACGGCCGTGAGCACGCTCTTCGAGGCCGTGCACCCGCCGGACCGCGGGCCGTGGTCGCCGGAGGAGGTCGCGGCGTCGATCAGCTCGTCCGGCCAGTTCGGCAGCATCTCCGCCAGCTACATCCGCGAACTGCTGAGCAACACCAGCGACAACCCGCGGCTCAAGCACATCCTCGGCCTGGCCGACCACTTCGGCGCCGACCCGGCGTACTTCTTCGACGACGACCTGGCCGCACGGGTCGACTCGGAGCTGACAGACTTCCTGGCACTGCGCGAACTCGGCGTCGTCGAGTTCGTCACCCGTCTGGCCGAACGCACCGGCGATCTGTCCCCTCAGGCCAGGGCCGCTGCGGTAGAAGGATTCCGGCAGGCGCTCGAAGTCGGCGAAGGGTGGTCGTTCCCGCTGAACAGCCGTCGCACCTCCGCGGACCACACTTGATGACGACGCCGGCGTGAAGATCTCAGCCTGGACCGCTGCAGACGACATCGAGAGGAGGCGACGGGTGAACCGCAGGAAACTGCGCAAGCTGGTCGACGAGGTCGCGCGAGACCTCGGCCTGCCGCCCGACGCCACGCACCAGGAGGCGAGCCGCCGGGTCTGCGAGCTCATGGGTGAGCGGCTCGATCGTCCCGTCGACGTCCGCTTCGCCGCGATCACGAACGCGGTCTGCCTCAGCGGCGCGACCGCGTTGCTGGAGAACGGCACGTACCTCGTCATCTGCGCGGACTCGCCGTCCTGGTACCACCGCCTGCACGTGCTGTTGCACGAGTTCGCGCACGTGCTCCTCAAGCACCAGCCCGTCGCCCTGACCCGTGACGAGGGCATGCGCAAGCTCGCGCCGCACCTGCTGCCGCGGATGGCGAAGATCATCGCCGGGCGCACGACGCTGACCGAGGACGAGGAACGCGAGGCCGAGAACCTCGCCGACCACCTGCTGGAACGCCTGACCGAACACCGGGTGTGGGCCGACACGGCCACCACCGAGGAGCCCGCGCACGTCCGCCGGGTGGCCGAGTCTCTCGAAGGAAGATCTCGCTGGGTGCGTCGTGGCGATCTTTAACCTGATCTACCTCTCGTGCGGCATCGTCGGTCTGCTCCTCCTCGCGTACAAGATCCGCGCACTGCGGTCGAGCTGGGGCAGCCCCCGTGTCGTCGCGCTCATCTCCACGGTCTCCTTCTCCGCGTTCGCCATCCTCTTCGCCGCGCCCGCGAACATCACCTGGATCAACTGGGTCAGCGGCGTGCCGAACTTCGCCGCGTTGCTCGTCTACAGCCTGGTGGTGGGCTTCGCCGGGTCGTCGTTCGCGCTCGTGCTGTTCTGGCGTTATCCGGCAGTCCAGGCGTGGCAACGGGTCCGGCTGATCGTCGTCAGCTACGGCTCGATCATCGCGGCGATGATCGTGCTGTTCTTCAAGTCCGAGGTCGACGAGGAACGCCAGGTCGACTTCGACACCTTCTACGCGACGCAGCCCACGGTGGCGGTGTTCCTGTTCATCTACCTGGTGGCGTCCGCGGTCGGTTGCGGCGGCCAGGCCTACCACTGCTGGCAGGGTGCGAGGGACGAGGCGATCTCCGCCCGCCCCTGGCTCGCCCGCGGCCTGCGCTGGTACAGCGCGACCGGGCTGTTCCCGGTGGCGTTCGCGGTCATCAAGCTGTTCGTGCTGCTGATGAACTGGTTCGGTGAGCGCAGCTTCGACGTGCTGAGCCTGGCCGCGCCGCTGATGGCGTCGCTGGCGATCTTCCCGCTGGTGATCGCGATGGCGCTGCCGGTCTTCGGCCCGCGCCGCCCGTCGCCCTCGCTGTGGGTGCGGCGCTGGCGCACGTACTTCGCGCTGCGGCCGCTGCACCGCGCGCTGGTGCACGTGAACCCCGGCATCGTGCTGGTGGCGCCGGGCAAGTTCCTCAACCCGCACCACCGCGTGCGCCGGCAGATCATCGAGCTCAACGACTGGCGCTGGGCGCTCACGCCGTACTTCGACCTGACCGTCGGAGAGGCCGCGACCTCTCTCGCGCGCGACGCCTCACTGGCCAAGGACGAGGTGGCCGCCGTCGTGGAGGCCGCCCAGCTGCGGGCCGCGGGCTCGTCGGGTGGCCGTTCCCGGGCCCCCAAGCGCCGTCCCGCCGCGGAGATCGTCGACGGCACCGACCTCGCCGCCGAGCACGACCGGTGGGTCCGGATCTCGCGTGCGTACCAGCACTCGCCGATAGTCGACGCCGCCGTCGCCGACGCAGCGCGCGTGGAAGCAGCAGGGGGAATGGATTAGATGGCACCCACACACGCCGTTGTGCTCGGCGGCGGGCTCGCGGGCGTGCTCGCGGCGTCCGTCCTCGTCCGGCACGTGGACGAGGTCACCGTGGTGGAGCGCGACAAGCTGCCGGACGGCCCCGCGCCGCGCTCCGGCGTGCCTCAGGCCCGGCACGCGCACCTGCTGATGTCCGGTGGCGCGCGGGCGATCGAGTCGTTGCTGCCGGGCACGCTGGACGCGTTGTTCGCCGCCGGCGCGCACCGGATCGGCGTGCCGAACGACCTGGTGTCGCTGAGCGCCCAGGGCTGGGTGCCGCGGTTCCCCGAGATGCAGTTCATCGTCTCGTGCAGCCGCGGGCTGCTGGACTGGGTCGTGCGCAGCCAGGCGTTGCGGGACAACAAGATCTCCGTGCTGACCGGGACCGAGCCGGTGTCGCTGCTCGGTGATCGGAACGCGGTGTCCGGGGTGCTGGTCGAGGACCGGATCTCGCACGAGCAGGTGTCGCTGGAGGCGGACCTGGTCGTGGACACGACCGGCCGCGGCTCCCGGTTGCCCGCGTGGCTGGTCGATCTCGGGCTGCCCGCCGTGCACTCCGAGAGCGTCGACTCCGGACTTGCCTACGCCACCAGGATCTTCCAGGCGCCGCCGACGGCGTCCTCCGGTTTCCCGATCGTCAACGTGCAGGCGAACCCGCGTGACCCGCATCCCGGGTGCACCGCGACCCTGCTGCCCATCGAGGACGGGAAGTGGCTGGTCACGTTGTCCGGGACGCGCGGCGGTGAGCCGTCGACCGACGAGTCTGAGTTCGTCGGCTTCGCCCGGTCGGTGCGCAATCCGGTCGTGGGTGAACTGATCGCCTCGGCCGAACCGCTGTCGCCGGTGTACGGGTCGCACAGCACCGCGAACCGGCGGATGTTCTTCGAGCGCTTGAAGTCCTGGCCTTCCGGCCTACTGGCTCTCGGCGACTCGGTGGCCACCTACAACCCCGTGTACGGGCACGGGATGTCGATCGCGGCGCAGAGCGCGCAGGCGTTGGACGCCGGTCTTGCCGCCGGGCACTCGGCCCAGCAGATCCAGCGCGGCATCGGCAAGGTCGTCGACGGGGCCTGGGCGATGGCGACCAACCAGGACATCCTGTATCCGGGCGCGGTCGGGAAGCCGTTGCCGCTGGCCGGGCGGGTTCTGCAGCGCTACGTGGATCGTCTGGTGCGCACGGCCACCACGGAGGCCGCGGTGACTCGGGCGTTCCTGGACGCGTTCACGTTGTCCGCGCCGATGGCGAACCTGGTCAGTCCCAAGATGGTCTGGGCGACCCTGCGCGGACCGCGGTCGGCCTCGCCGGAGCCGACGCTGACCGCGGACGAACGCGACAGGGTCACCGGCTGACCGGTCCTTTCGCGAGCCGGGGCAGCTGGCCGAGTGGTCGCTGCGCGGGCCGGTCGCGTTCGTGGACGCGGAGTTCTTCGGCGGCACCGGCTCGCAACGGGCCCAGGTCCGGGGAACAGGGCCGCGGCGTGCTCGGACCGTTGGTGCGGGAAGAGGACGGCCCGGTGCCCGACGTCTCGCCGATCTCGCGCACGCTTCGGCGGCTCGGTGTCGCGAAGGGCGAGCACCACGACGAGTTCGACGCCGCGGGGCTCGGCCGCCACCGCGACACCGAGGACCGGGTCACGTCCGCGGGGTGAAGTCCGCGCTCTGCACGTACTTCATGGCCTCGACGAAGACCGGGTCCTGCATCCGCTCGGCCAGCTCGGCCTCGGTGGGCTCCGCGACCCGCTGGTGCAGCCACCACAGGTTGCCGAACGGGTCGGCGAACCGGCTGACCCGATCACCCCAGAACAGCTCCGTGGGCTCGGTGACGATCCTGCCGCCGAGTGCCACGGCGCGCTTGAGGACGGTCGCGTCGTCGGCGATGTAGAGGCGCAGGAACGCGGGTGTGGGCGGCCAGTCCGGCACGTCGAACAGCATCACGACCGAGTCGCCGACGCGGACCTCGGCGTGGCCGATCCGCGGTGCCTCGCCGACGCGGCCGAGTTCGGTGGCGTCGAACACCTCCGTGATGAAGTCGATCAGCTCGGCCGTGCGGCCCGCGGTGATCAGCCACGGCGTCACGGTGTGGTAGCCCTCGGGCACGACGTCCATTTGGTCTCCCCTTTGCTCGTTGGAGTGACCGTATGGCGCATGTAGGACGAGATCGGTCCTAGTTCTGGCCTAGGTTTGCGGCATGAGTGATGCGGCCCGGTTGTTGCGCCTGCTGTCGTTGTTGCAGACGCCCCGCGAGTGGCCCGGCAGCGAACTGGCTGCCCGGTTGGAGGTCACGCCGCGGACGGTGCGGCGTGACGTCGACCGGTTGCGCGACCTCGGCTATCCCGTCGAGGCGTCGATGGGTGCGCTCGGCGGCTACCGGCTCGGCGCGGGTGCGGCGATGCCACCGCTGCTGCTCGACGACGAGGAGGCCGTCGCCATCGCGGTCGGCCTGCGCACGGCCGCGCGGCAACCGGTGGCGGGCATCGCCGAGGCGTCGCTGCGCGCACTGGCGAAGCTGCAGCAGGTGCTGCCGCCCCGGCTGGCCCGGCGGGTCGCGTCGCTGACCTCGGCCACCGCACCCGCGGCACCCTCGGAGGCCTCACTGGTCGACCCCGGCCAGCTGACCGTGATCGCCGGCGCGGTCGCCGCCCGCGAACGGGTGCGGTTCGCCTACGTGGCCAACGAGAACGTGGTCTCGAAGCGGCACGTGGAGCCAGTTCGGTTGGTAGCGCTCGGCCGGCGCTGGTACCTCCTCGCCTTCGACGTGGAACGGGACGACTGGCGGATCTTCCGGCTGGACCGCGTCTCCTCCGCGCTCGCCACCGGGGCTCGCTTCGCTCCGCGCGTGCCGCCCGGCGGGGACGCGACGGAGTTCGTGACGCGGAAGATGTACGACTCGGCGCCGACCTTCCGGGCCCGTGCGACCCTGCGGCTACCGGTGGAACTGGCGCGGGCCCGGCTGGCGGACAACGCCTGCGACCTGATCGCCCTCGACGACGGTTCGTGCTCGTGGCACAGCGGCGAGGACACGATCGACTACCTCGCGTTCCGCCTGACCTCGCTGGGCTGCGACTTCGTCGTGCACGGGCCGGACGAACTGGTGGAGCACCTGCGGGGGCTGGGTGAGCGGATCAGCCGCTCGGTGGGCGAGGCTCACCCGCCTGGTGGTCCCGCTCTCACGCCCAGCACCGGCTGACCTCCCACCACGCCCTCGTACGAGCGGTCCCACGGCCAGTGCCCGGACTCGTCGGCGTGCACGAGTTGCAGGGCCTGGATGCCCTCGCCGTACAGCCGTGCGGACACCAGCAGGTGGGCCCACGGGCGCGCCACGCGGACGACCTCCAGCAGCGGGCCGCCGGGCACGGTGAAGCGGCGGCCGGGGGCGGGCAGGCAGCTGTGCGCGAGGTGCTCGGCCATGTCGTCGAGCAGGCGACCTGCTTCCAGGACAGGCATTCCCGTCACGACGAGCTCCGGCAGGCCGCGCGGGGTGAGGCCCACGGTGTAGGCCCAGGGCGGATGGGCTCGGTCCCGTTCTATCGCCTGCACGGCCCAGCCTCGCGCGTCGATGCAGCGGCGCAACGTGGCCAGGTGTTCTTCCATGCGGTCGGCGGGGTGGTCGCAGTCCCAGCACATGGCGGTCTCCTCGGATCGGTGGTGGATCCAGTGTGCCGAGGAGCACCGACAAGATCGTTTGAGCAGTTCATTGACAGAAAGCGGACAAACGATCTGTGGGCCGTCTGGATCGTTAATCTGCGACGCACGGAGGATCGTGCATGCGCCAACGAACGCATTTCATCGCGTTGGTCGCGGCTGTGCTTGGCGCGGCCGCGGGCATCGTGGTCGCGCCCGATCAGATGGAGCAATGGGCGAGATACAACCCCGCTATGTCCTCCGCAGAGGGCTTTGAATGCAGATAGAACCCGGCACCCCACTCGCGGACGCGGTCAAGGCCGCCCGGTCCGCCGCGTTGCGCGGCAACGTGCTCGGCGTCGACCTCGCCTACGCGAAGGCCGCGAAGATCAGTCCGCTCGTCGCCCACGACCACTGCGCCACGCTGCTCAACCTCGGCGCGGTCGCCAGGGCCGCGCAACGTTGCGACGAATATCTGAGCGCGGGCAACGACATCACGCTGAGAGTCCTCCGAGCCCAGATCCGCAGTGCCGCGACGGATCACGTCGCGGCCGAGCGGGACGTGCGCGCACTGCGGAAGCTCAAGCTCACCGAACTGGAACAGGCGAGGCTCGCGCGAGTGGCCGCGCTGGCCGCCGCGGACCGCTACGACTACCCCACCGCGGAAAGCGAACTCGACGCCGCCGAACGGCACTTCCGCCGCGCCGGACGCCCGGAACAGCTGGAGCACATCGGCCGGGACCGGGTCCTGCTGGACGTGCGCAGGGGCACCCGCGTCACGAAGATCGGCGGTCAGGCTCCACGGAATCCGGCCGACTTCCTGCGACGGGCCGCCGCGCTGCGGCGCGAGGTCCGGTACGAGGAAGCGCTGGCGTTGATGACGAGATGCCTCACCAGCTACCAGATCGAGGCCGCGCTGAGGTTCGCCGTCCTCTACGAGCTGACGGTGCTGCTGGTGATGACCAGGCAGGCCGGCGCGGCCCGCCGGCTCTTCCCGCTGCTGGTCGCCGCGGCCGGGCCCGAGGTGATCGCCCAGCTCCCGGACGCCACCCAGACGCTCCGGCCGGAACGGCGGCTCAGTCACGTCCGCCGCCTGATCGCCGAGGACGAGCTGCTCAAGGCGGAAGGCATGCTGGGCGAGGGGAACTCCCCGCTGTGGCACCTGACCGCCGCCGAACTCGCCTACGCGCAGGGCCGGCTCGAACAGGCCGCGCGGCACTTCGAGGTCGCGAGCCGATCGGGTCACGCCGAGCTCACCGCGCTGGCACTGCGCAAACTCGGCGACACGTTCGCCGACGCGGGCCACGAAGACCTTGCCGCACAACACTGGGCCGAGTCGCACCGCATCGAGGAGAACTCCGCCGACCACCACGACGGCCCCAGCGGCAAGCTCCGGATGCTGCGCGCCGCCCCCGACGAACACGACGGCCGGGTGCGCGCCGCGGTCCGCCGCGTCCGGCGTGACGGCCGCAAGGCGTTGGCGGGCCTGGTGGTCGCCGTCGAGGCTGCCCGGGGCGCGGCGATCCTCACCGAGCCCCGCAACCTCCCGAGCTTCGCCGACCTGCCGGCGTCCAGGCGCTGGCTCGCCAGGACCACGAGGCGGCTGCCGAAGGACCAGGTCGTGTGGATGATGCACGCGACACCGGACCAGCTCCACCACGTGATCATCGGCCGCGGGATCACGCACGTCACGACCGACGTCCACATCGGCGATCTCACCGACACGATCCGCCGGCTCAAGTCGTGGAAACCCAAGTACGACAACGCGATCCTCGGCACCCTGCTCGGCGAGCTGGCCCGCCTGATCGCGCTGGACGACGTCATCGAGGCCCTGCCGCCCAAGGTCACCCGGATCGCGGTGGTGGCGGGTGACGTTCTCGCGGACGTCCCGCTGGCGGGCCTGCCCGTCCCCGGCACGAACCGCCACCTCGGCGTGACCCACGCGCTGTCCAGCCTGCCCTGCCTGTCCGCGCTGCGCCCGCTGCACCGCCGCTCGCGCGGGCAACGGGGCGACGAGACGGCGCTCTTCCGGAAAGCCGCTGAGCTGCAACGGAATCTGGGCCGCTTCCCCCGCGTCCGCATCGACGCCCACGGTACGAACGACCGCATGAACCCCGGCCAGTCGTGGCTGGAGTTCCGCGACGACCGGATGTCCGTGGAAGCGTTGGGGAAGCTGGACTTCAGCGCGTGCGGCACGGTCGTGCTCGGCGCCTGCGAGTCCGGCATGACGCAGCAACGCGGCCACGACGAAGGAGCCGGGTTCGTCCGCGCGGCCATCAGCGCGGGCGCCGCCTCGGTCGTCGCGGCCCGGTGGCGGACCGGCGACGAGGTGACGCGGAAGGTGCTCGACGCGTTCGACCGCCATCTGGCGAAGCTCCCGAGAGATCGCGCTCTGCAGCACGCACTGAGAGAAGTCGCCGACCGGCACCCGGCCGACTGGGCGTGCTGGTCCCTGCACGGCGACGCGGGCGTTCAGACCTCAGCGGGCCCGCTGCGCAGAAGACTCAGGAAGAACGGAGACCCCGTGCCGCTCGAAACCCGCCCCAAGGTGTTCCTGTCGTTCGCCGGCAAGGACCGTCCGCACGCCGAGCAACTCCGTGCCGAACTGGAAGCGCGCAACGTCAACGCCTACCTGGACGAGAACGAGATCGCGCCCGGCGACAACGTGATGGCCGCGATCGACGAGGCGCTGGCCACCTCCGACTACTACGTCCTGCTGTGGTCGGCGAACACCCCGCACCGCGAGTGGGTCGCCAAGGAGTGGACGGGTGCGTTCAACCTGGAGATGACGCGCCGCCGCGCGTTCCTGTTCATCGTGCGGCTCGACGAGGAACCGCTGCCCGCGCTTCTCGCGCCGCGCAAGCACATCGACCTCGTGGACGCCGCCGACCGCCTCGTGGCGATCTGGCGCTCCGACCGCAAGTCGGAGCTCCCGGTGTTCCCGCAGCCCGTCCCGCCGACGCCGGACGGCCCGACCGTCGCGATCTCGGTGCGCAGCCACGACCTCGGCACCACGCACGTCGTGATGACCCCGCTGCACCTCACCGGCGCCGCGTTGTACCGGTCGGTGTTCGACGCGATGCAGCTGCCGACCGAGCAGGCCACGTTCGACGGCGCGATCGGGATGCGGTTCACCTACGAGCTCTACCAGCAGAACGAGCCGATCCCGGACGATCAGTCCACTGTGGAACTCACCTCCGACGTCGTGGACATCGCGGTCCGCGTCGAGTCCTACGGCCCGCGTGGCTCCCAGGGCAACAAGGAGTTCCGGCCGCTGCCGGAAGAGGGTCTGGACGTCGACCAGCAACGCATGCTGCTGGTCAACGCCTTCCGTCATCTGCTCCCGTAGGACTCCGAACGGGTGAATTCGGCCTTGGCTGTCAGCCTTGGCTGGTTTCAGCGCCTGTCACCGTTGAAGGTCGCCTCAGGGCGGTGAACGACGTGAGCGGACGCTGAAGGGAAGGCCGTTGAGCACACCGGAGCCGGATCAGGGCTTCGCCGAGTTCTTCCGCGGGTGCCTGCCCGTGGTCACGAGGACGCTGACGGCTTTGAGCGGCGACACTCGCGTCGTCGAGGACATCGCGCAGGACGCGTTGGTGATCGCACGGCACCGATGGGGCGACATCCACGCGTACGACAAGCCCGAGGCGTGGGTGCTCAAGGTCGCGATACGGCTCATGCGGCGGTGGCAGCAGCGCAACGGACACGAAACGCCGCTCGCCGAGGTGCCTGAGGTCGTTCAGCCCGTGCACGACGTGGAGGCGCTGCACTCCGCGTTGCGCGAGCTGTCCCCCAGGCACCGCGAGACAGTGGCGTTGCATCACCTGCTCGGGTACTCGGTCAGCGAGATCGCCGTGGTGCTGATGGTCGGCGAGTCCACCGTGCGCACACACCTCACCCGCGGCCGGGCCGAGCTGCGGCGGATTCTCGGAGGCAGTGATGAGTGAGCTGCTGAGCCAGTTCGAGCTCGACGAGGCCGTCGAGCGGATGTACCGCCTGGGCGAGGCCGCGGAACGGGCCGGTCGCCTGCGCGAGGCGGCCGTGCACTTCCGGGTCGCCGCCGACCAACGCCTCGGTGACGCGGCCGTGCGGCTGGCGCACGTCCTGTTCGCCCTGGGCGAGACGGCCGAGGCCGCGCAGTGGTGCCTGGCCGCCGTGGCGGACGGATTTCCCGAGGCAGCGGAGTTGATCAGGGACAACTCCGAGACGCGGCAACGGTTTCTGGAGCACGCGGCTCGGATCCTGGTCGGCGCGCCCACGTTCGACTGGCTGCCGTCCGGGATGCCGTTGGTTCGCGTCTCGCCGGAGGTGATCGCGGCGCGCACTCAGGCGTTGCGCGCGCTGGACCGGCGTTACGGCGGGATAGCCTGCCACGCCTCGGTTCTGGAGCACCTCTCCGCCGTCGAACCGATGATCTTCGTCGGCGACGCTCCGACGTGGGCCGCCGTCGCCGAGGTCTACGAGCTGGCGGGCTGGACGGCGTTCGACAGCGGACAGCCCGGGGTCGCGCTGCCGCACTTCGCCAGGGCTCTGACGTTGGCGCGCCAGGCGGAGAACGAGTCGCTGATCGCCTCCGTGCTGACCCGGGCCGGCCGGATGTTCCTGCACCACAACGCACCCGACGACGCCCTGAGGGCGTTCCAGCTCGGTGTCGTGGCAGCGCACAACGCGTGGGCAGACCGGTGCGCGGTGGACGATCCCGAGCGGGCCATCGCCTCGCTCACCACAAAGGTCGGCACGTATGGCGAAGGCCGGGCCCGCACTCTCGCGTTGACGGCGTTGGCCCGCAATCATCTCGCGCTCGGCGACATAGCTGTGGCGACCGAATTCGCCGGCGAAGCCGTGGCGTCCGCACGGAACCTGCGTTCGGCACGCGCCGACGACCAGCTGCGCCGGCTGGGCCAGGAAGCCCGGCGCGCCGGCGCATCTGTGCTGGCAGAGCAGGTTTCGGCCCGGTGCGCGCGTTCTGGATGACGCTTTCACCCGATCCGGGACGCCACACGCTTGCACGCATTCGAGTAAGTTCTTCGGCATGGCCGAGCCTTTCTCCTGGGTGCCCGCGGGAATCAACACGGACGTGCCCAGCGCGGCACGGGTCTACGACTTCCTGCTGGGAGGCGGGCACAACTTCGCGTCGGACCGCGCAGTCGGTGACAAGGTGCTGCAGGTCCTGCGCGACGGCCGTGCCATCGCCTCGTCGAACCGCTCCTTCATGCGCCGTGCCGTCCTGCTGATGATGCAGCAGGGCATCACGCAGTTCCTCGACCTCGGCTCAGGCATCCCCACGGTCGGCAACGTCCACGAGATCGTGCAACAGGAAAACCCGGACGCACGAGTCGTGTACGTGGACTACGACGAGGTGGCGGTCTCGCACAGCCAGCTCATCCTGGAGGGCAACGACAACGCGGGCGTCGTGCAGGCGGACATGTGCCGCCCGGACGACGTCCTCGCCGACCCGGTCGTGAAGAACCTGATCGACTTCTCCCGGCCCGTCGGCCTGCTCATGGTCGCCGTGCTGCACTTCGTCTCGGACGAGAAGGGCCCGGCTGAGGTCGTCGCCCGCTACCGCGACGCCATGCCGTCCGGCAGCCTGATCGCCCTGTCGCACCTCACTGCCGACTTCAAGCCGCAGGAGATGGGCGCCGTCGTCGACGCCATGAAGCACAGCCGCGACCCGATGTACTTCCGTTCGCACGACCAGTTCGAGCCGATGTTCGCCGGCATGGAACTCCTCCAGCCGGGCGTCGTCTCGGCGCCTCAGTGGCACCCGGAACTCGGCCCGGCCGGAGAAGGCGGCCCTGCGGACGTCTACGTGGGCATCGGCCGCAAGGCCTAGCGGAACTTCCAGGCCTGGGCCGCGGAACCGTTGCAGCTCCAGATGTTCAGGCGCGTGCCGGGAGTGGTGGACGCGTTGGGGTTGTCCAGGCACAGCCCCGACTGCGGGTTCTGCACGGACCCGTCCGACCGCACGCGCCACTGCTGCGCGCCCGTGCCGTTGCACTGCCACAGCTGGACGATCGTGCCGTTGGTGGTGCCGCCGTTGTCGATGTCGAGGCACTTGCCGGAGATGGCGATCGTGCCGTCCGCGACGACGCGCCACTTCTGCGCGTAGGAGTTGTTGCAGCCCCAGATCTGGACGGGGTTGCCGTTCTCGGTGCCGCCGGCGTTGTTGTCCAGGCAGAGCGCGGAGTTCGCCGACAGCTCGACGGAACCCGTGCCGGACGGGTGGCGTTCGGCCGGGAGTGACGGCGTGTTCAGGTGGTAGAAGTCGACGGCCAGGTAGTTCGGGGTCTTGCGGGCCGCGGGTTCGCAGAAGCGCTGGGCCCGGTTGACGAACTTCGAGTTGTCGGTGGACACCGTGCCCTGCATCGGGACGTCGCGGAAGTGGTTCATCACGAACAACGGGCGGAAGCCGGCCTCCGTCGCGGTCAGTGGCTTCTCGCCCCAGCGGGAGTAGCAGGACCAGTCGGAGGCGCCGGCTCCTGAGCCCATCGACCAGTAGTTCTCGACGGTCCAGTCACGCTGGTAGAGCACGCCGGAGTTCTCGCGGCCGTCGCGGCCGTGGTCGGTGAAGATGAGCAAACGCTTGCCGGACGCCCTCATCTGCGACAACGTCGGCCAGCCGTTCTCCCGGACGCCCTCGGCGCGGTACAGGACGTCGTTCAGGCCGTTCACGCGCGCGAGTTCGGAGCGCAGGACGTCGGCCGAGACGTAGTCCTCCAGGAAGACCGTGACGATCTCGGTGGGGCGGGACCTCAGGAAGTCGACGAGGCGCTGGATGTCGACGTTCAGGGCCACGGGCTTGCTGACGGCCGTGCAGCTGTTGTGGCAGAGGATGGCGCCGTCGGGGGTTTGGTGGATGTCGAGCATGAAGCCGCGCACGCCGTCGTTGAGCTGCTGCACGATGCCGCGCGACTGGTTCGGGGCGATGTTGGCGAACATGAAGCCGCCGTCGACGCCGTTCGCGTAGGCGTTGTGCGCGGTCAGGAACGTCATCTCGTCCAGGCGCGGGTCGGCGGGGGTCTGGACGCGGACGGGGTTGACCGGGGTGAGGAACCACGTGTCGTTGCCGGTGCCGACGCGGATCTGGTCGGTGCCGGACGCGATCAGGTAGCGGTCGGCGCCGGGGTCCTTGAAGCGGTATCTGTCCTGGTCGTCGAGGAGCCCGGTCCACTGGGCCTCGGCGCTCGAGCAGCTGACCACCTGGGCGGCGTCGCCGTTGCGGCCGAGACACTGGCCGCCCTCGGACAGCGTGCTGCCGTTCCAGGAGAACTGCTGGCGGTCCTCGTTGCCCTTGGGGCGGTGCTGGACCACGGAGGAGCCGGACACGGCGGCGTTCTGGCCGGTCACGGCGCTTTGCAGGTAGTAGTTGCCGTTGGGGGCCGCGACCGCGTCGACGGGGACGAGGAGCAGCGACAACAGCGCGAGTGCAGGGATGATGCGCATGGGGTGAAGGTTCGTCCATGGACGTGAACATGAAAAGGATTCACACCGAAATCCGTCCAAACCGAGACATCTGTGGGCTGGACCACACAAGTCGATGCAGCGGATCGAGCGGTGGGAGGGGTTTCCCGATCCGCAAGCGACCACAGAGGAGAAGGGGGCGGCGTGGGGTTCGACCAGTTCGTCGCTGATCGGCTGGATCGGCTGTTGGGCTATGCCACCGCGATCACGTGCGACAAACACCTGGCGCAGGACATCGTGCAGAACGTGCTCATGCGCGCGCAGGGCAAGTGGGAACGCATCGGGGCGATGGACGCGCCCTATCTCTACGTGAAGCGCATGGTGACCAACGACTACCTGTCGTGGCGGCACCGCAGGGCGGCTCGAGAGATCGCCATGGAACGCAGTGAGCTCGCCGGGCACGTGCCGTCGATGGCCGATCCGGCCGACGCGCACGCCGAACGCGAGGCAATGCGCGCACGGATCGCCATCCTGCCGCGCAAGCAACGCGCCGCATTGGTACTGCGGTTCTACGAGGACTGCAGCGACGCGGAGATCGCACAGGTGCTCGGGTGCGCGGAATCGACCGTGCGCAGCCAACTCTCTCGTGCGCTGCAGACGTTGCGCACTCACGAACTCGCCCGGTCCGCCACCCTGGGGGTGCACTCATGAACGACCTGATCCGCCAGGCCATCGCCGCTGAGGCCGAGGAGCGCGTGGACTCCCGGACCGTGCTGGCCAACCTGCACAAGGCCAAGAAGCGCAAGCCGCTCGGCCTGATCGTCGGTGTCGCGACGCTGACCGCCGCCGCTGCGGCCGCGGCCGTCGTCATCCCGACGACCATCAAGAAGACCGAGGCCGCTCCGCCCGCGGTGTCCCCCAGCGCGGAAGCGCAGAACGTTCTGCTCATCGGCGCTGACGACGTCGGCAACACCGACGCGTTGCTGCTCGCGCGGTTCCGAGGGGACGGGGCTGCGGTCATGGTCGTGTCGCTGCCACGGGACATCTTCGTGGACGGCGTGAAGCTCAACAGTCTGTTCGCCGAGAACCCGGCCAAGCTGACCGCGGCCGTCGAGAAGACGACGGGGGTGAAGGTCGACCACTACGCCGCCCTGCGGATGTCGGACTTCGGCCCGATCTCGCAGCTCGTCGGCGGGGTCGAGGTCTGCCTGAAAGCGGCGGCGAGCGACCCGATCACCAAGGTCGGCTTCCCGGCCGGCAAGCAGGTGCTCCAGGGCGAGTGGGCTCTCGCCTTCCTGCGCCAGCGCCACGGCCTGCCCCACGGCGACCTGGACCGCGCCAAGCGGCAGCAGATGTTCCTCGTCGGGCTGGCCTCGCAGATCACCAAGGACAAGGCCCTAGCCCTCGCGCGCGGCGCCAGCGGGTCGATCAAGGTGGACGACGGCTGGGACGTGCTGGAGTTCGCCCAGCGGTTCACCGGTCCGATGGCGATCGGGGTGACGACGCTGCCGGTCGACGAGCCCGTGCAGCGGGAGACCGTGTTCGGCTACGAGGTCGATCCGGCCAAGGCCAGGGAGTTCGTCGACAAGGCCCTCGACAAGGGCGACAACTCCGGCGGGGACAGCTGCGTGAACTGACGATCACTCCAATGGAGCATCAAGTCGCCCTTCTGCGCAGCCGATGACCTGCATGTAGCCCGCCGGACGGCCGCTACGATCAATTCGTGCGTGAACCACTTGAACGTGACTCCGAGATCGCGCACATTCGTGAAGCTCTGGACGCAGCCACCCGTGGTGAGGGTCGCGTCGTCGTCATCGAGGGCCGTGCGGGCATCGGCAAGACCAGGCTCGTGCACGAGTGCCGTGAGCTGGCCAAGGAGCGTGGGTTCGGGCGGCTGCAGGCCGTCGGTGACGGCCTGGAGAGCGCCATGGCGTGGGGCGTCGTCCGGCAGATGGTCGAGCGGTCGGTGTCGCGGTACTCCGGCGCACTGCGCGAGAAGATCCTCGCCGGGCCGTCCGGGGCGGCGCTGAAGGCCCTGGACGACGCCGCGCTGGACCCCAGTCAGGCCGAGCTCGCCCGCACGCTGCACTCGTTGTGGTGGGTCGCGGTGGACCTCTCGTCCACCCGCCCGCTGCTGATCACGGTGGACGACGCGCACTGGGCGGACCACTCGTCGCTGCAGTTCCTCGTGTACCTGTCCCGCCGGATCGCGGACCTGCCGATCGCGCTGGTCGTCGCGACCCGGCCGCCGATGGACAACTTCGGGCCGCTCGCGCAGCTCAGCGTGTCCGCCGACCGGTTGCTGCCGCGCCCGCTCACCACGGACGCGCTCAGCGCGCTGGTCGGCGGGCACCCCGAGGTGATCACCGCGCTGCACGAGGCCAGCGGCGGAAACCCGTTCCTGTCCGGCGTCCTGGTCGACGAACTCGCGGCGCTCGGGCTGCCGCTGGACGACGCCGCGACGGCGGAGAAGGTCGGCACGCTCGGGCCGAGCACCGTCTTCCGCGCCACGCTGGGAAGGCTGCCCGCGCAAGCGGTGGCGCTCGCGGGCGCGGTCGCCGTGCTCGGCACGCACGCCGATCCGTGGCAGGCGGCGGAACTGGCGGAAGTCGGTGATCTCCCGGCCGCGGTCGAGGCGTTGACGGCGGCGAACGTGCTGATCACCGGCGAGCACCTGGAGTTCGTGCATCCCGTGGTGCGTGAAGCGGTGCTGACCGGTCTCGGGCCGATCGCGCGCGCCTCGTTGCACGCGCGCGCTGCGAAGTCGTTGCAGGAGTCGCACGCCCCGGCCGACCGAGTGGCCGCGCATCTCGTGCACGCTCCCAAAGGGACACTGCCGAACGCCGCCGAGGTGCTCAGGAAAGCCGCGGCGACGTTGCTCTCGGCCGGAGATCCCCGCACCGCCGCAGGACATCTGGCGCGGGCGGTGGACGAGAAGCCGGGCGACGCGGGACTACGCGCGGAACTCGGGCGCGCGCTGCTGCGGGTCGGCGACGCCGTGAACGCGCACCGGCACCTGAAGGCCGCGGCACAAGGACTTCCGGACGCGGAACTGGTGGCAGCGGCGGCCTCGGCCACGGCGGCGCTGGAAGGCCCGGCAGCGGCCATCGCGGAACTGACCGAGGCCATCGCGGCTCGCCCGGACGGCGAGTCACGGCTGCACCTCGAAGCACGGCTCGCGGTGTTCCGCTCGTTCCTCCCAGACCAGCGCCAGGTCGCGTCAGCGCACCTCAGCGGCTACGCGGGCCTCCCGGGCGGCACCCCGGACGAACGCACGTTGCTCGGCCTCCTCGCACAGATGGGCCGCTACGAGGTGTGGCCGCACGACGAGGTCGCCACGACCGCGACGCGCGCGCTCGCGAACGGCGCCTACCTGGACGACGCGACAGGCAGCACGGACGCCATGGTCGCGTGGCTGGTGGCGTTGCTGGCGCTGATGGCCGCAGACGGCGTGGACACCGCACGGCACGAGATCGAGCGAGCCAGGTTGAAGGTGCGGGCGCACGGCTCGCCGATCGAGTTCGCGATGGTGGCGAACGCGTCGCTGTTCCTGAACTGGCGTTGCGGCAACATGCAGGTCGTCGAGGCGGAGGCCGAGGGCGCGCTGGCCGCCGTCGCGCACGAGGACCCGGTGTCCGAGGTGATCAGCCTGCGCGCGACCTCGACGCACTTCGCGGTCTACGCGGCCCTTGAACGAGGCGACGTCGCGGCGGCCAACGCGTTCATCACGGCGTTCGACAGCAAGCACGCCGATGCCCGGCTGACCATGCCGATGATCTGGCTGCACGAAGTGCGCGCGTTGATCGCACTGGCCGAGGGTGACGCACGGCGTGCGATGTCCCAGGCCTACCGCCAGCGCGACGCGATGCACGAGGTGCACGTGGATCCGCCGACGATCCCGTGGCGTGCGGTGGCCACGCGCGCCGCACTGCTCCTCAACCAGCACGAACTCGCGCTGGAACTGGCCACCGAACAGCTCGACGTGGCCCGCAAGTGGGGCGCGGCGACCGAGGTGGGCGCGGCCCTGCGGCTGCTCTCGAACGCCGACGCGGACGCACGGCTGGAGCTGCTGACCGAGTCCGTGACCGTGCTGGAGGCGTCGCCTTCCCGCCTGGAGCTCGCTCGATCGCTGGTCGACCTGGGCGAAGCGCTCCGGGTCGACCGACGCCGGACGGACGCGCGCGAGCCGTTGCACAGGGCGATCGAACTGGCCGGGACATGCGGCTCGGCAACGCTGCAGACGCGGGCGGTCGAGGCGTTGGAGGCGCTCGGCGACCGGCCACGACGTCAGATCACCCTGGGCGCGGAGGCGTTGACCGCGTCCGAACGGCGCGTGGCCGACCTGGCGGCGGCAGGCCGGGCGAACAGGGAGATCGCGCAGGAGCTGTTCGTGACGCCCAAGACCGTCGAGAACCACCTCGGCCGGATCTACACGAAGCTCGGAATCGCAGGTCGCAGGGATCTCGCCCGCGTCCTCGCCTAGAACAGAGCGACGTGGGGGTGTGCCTGATACACCCATCTTTTCCGCAGGAGGGTTGAGGGATCTCCCCTCATGCCTTTGGGGGTTCGCCTCGGCGAATCTTGTGTCACCGCAGGGGAACACAGGAACTCAAAGGGGAAAACGAAATGATCCGCAACGCTCTGATCGCCGCCGCCGCTCTCACCGCCGTCGTCGCTCCCGCCACCGCGGTGGCGGACCCGATCATCGGCACGCCGCCGCCGTGCGTCGGCGCCTCCGACCTGGCCGGCAGCGAGTTCAACGTCAAGAAGTGCGGCGTCAGCGATGTGGACCAGTTCCGCGCCGGCCTGGAGAACAACGGCAACGCGTACTGCGGCCCGGCCTCCCTCTACAACGTCCTGCACTACTGGGGCCACGAGAAGGACGCCCCCGTCGGCTGGCTGACCACCAAGGTCGGCAACCTCAACCCCAAGGACCCCGCCGACTACAGCGTCATCACCAACTCGATCGGGCGCATCGGCGTCGACGCGAAGTACAACGGCGGCACCAACCTCACCAACCTGCGCAAGGCGTGGGACATCGCCACCAAGCCCGCCCGTGACGCCGGGTGGACGACCTCCGCGGGCGCCGTGAGCACCCACGAGAACCCGGACTTCGCCGGTGAGCTCGCGAAGAAGCTCAACGAGGGCCCGCTGCAGCTCGTCTACGGCCGCTACAAGGCCGGCCCCACCGCCGGTTCGTTGCAGCGCAGCGGCGGCCACATCGTCACCGTCGTGTCCGCGACCGGCTCGTTCAACGGCAGCACGATCCAGCTGAAGCTGGCCGACCCTGGCCGCGCGCAGGACAGCGGTGAGGGCAACTACCTCTACACGCAGTCCGCGTACGAGTCGCTCGACGTCACCCTGACCAAGCGGTCCATCAAGGAGTACGTGCCGGTCAAGGACGACGAGAACACCCGCGAGGACGAGTCGCTGGAGCCGGGCACCTACCGCACCGTGACGCGCTGGGAGCTCACCGGCCAGCGCTACGTCAGCGACACCACCCGTCAGATGGTCGAGGGCTTCAACTGGTTCGACATGGCCAAGTAGCTCTCGGAGTTCCGGTAGCGCCCGGTTTCGGGGCCGCATCCCTTCAGGGGTGCGGCCCTTCGCCATAGCCTGGGTTCCATGCCCAGCCGCGATCGGGAACGCACCCGCCGCCGGTTGCTGGACGCCGCGTTCGTCGAGTTCGCCGCCTACGGGATCGCCGGGGCGCGGATGGAACGCATCGCCCGCATCGCGCGGTGTTCCGCGGGACTCGCCTACACCTACTACGGCGGCAAGGACGAGCTGTTCGACGCCGTGCAGTCCGAGGTGGTGAGCGCGGCCGCCGTGGAGTTCGACGCCCGTGACCTGCCCGGATACGCCGCTCGCCTGTACGACCTGCAGCACCGGCACCCGGAGTTCGCCCGGCTCGCGACCTGGCAGCGGCTGGAACGGCGCGGCCGCGTCAGCCGGGTCACCGAGGTCGAGGCGATCCGTTCCGCGCAGGAGGCCGGACTGGTGTCGTCGCGGTTCAGCGCCGAGCACCTGTTGCAGCTGGTGCTGGCGATCGCGTCGACGTGGTCGACCACCGCGGGATGCGCCGATCACGGGGAGCGGCGGCGGACCGTCGAGGACGCCGTGCGCCGGCTGGTGGAGACGTAGCCTGGATCCATGCGTGTTCTCGTCGTCGCCGCTCCCCTCCTGGGTCACGTCTTCCCGTTGATGCCGCTGGCCCTGGCGTTGCGCGACGCGGGACACGAGGTCGTGGTCGCCACGGGTGGTGAGGCGCTCCGGGTGCGCGACTCCGGCCTGCACGTCGAGGACGTGGTTCCCGCGAACGTCCGCTTCGGACCGATCGCGCTGCGCATCATGCTGACGCATCCGTTGGTGGCCAAGAGGGAACTGCGCGGCAGCGGCCGGCTCGACTTCGTGTCACGGCTGTTCGGCACCGTCGGTGACGCGATGACAGCGCCGTTGCAGGCCTTTGCCCGGACGTGGAAGCCGGACGTCGTGGTGCACGAGCCGCTCGCGGCCGCCGGGTCCGCGCTGGGCGTGCCCTCGATCGTGCACGACGTGTCGTTGTTCGACGGACTGGAGCTGACGGCCGCGGTCGGTGCGCGGATGAAGGCCGGAGTGCGTTCTCCCGCAACGGTTCTGCGCACGGCACCGCCGTCGCTCGCGGAGTTCCCCGGTGGCGAACGGATGCGGTTCGTCCCGTACAGCGGTGACGGTGAGGTGCCGCAGTGGCTCGCCGAACCCTCCGGCAAGCCGCGCATCCTCGTCAGCAGGAGCACCGCGCCCGGTCCTGGCGCGGGCCGGAGGATGGCGGCCGTGGTCAAGGTGGCCGAGCAGGTGGACGCCGAGTTCGTGCTGGTGCGGCCGGAACGCACCGAAGGGCTGCCCGGCAACGTCCGGACGGTCGGGTGGGTGCCGATTCCACGCGTGCTGCCGTTCTGCGACGGGATCGTGCACCACGGCGGCGCGGGGACGTTGCTCGGCGCGCTCGCGGCCGGGGTGCCGCAGCTCGTCGAGCCGGGGCCCGGCGACCGGACCGTGCACGCGACCGCGATCACCGGGCGTGGAGCGGGGCTGCGGGCCGAGCCGCGGGAGGTCACGCCGGAGCTGCTCACCCGGCTCGTCGAGGACTCGAAGCTGCAGCGAGCGGCGGGTGAGGTGCGCGCGGAGATCGCCGCGATGACCTCACCCTCCGACCTGGCTCGGCAGTGGGAAAGTATCCGGCATCGGGGTCAAGATTCGCGGGATTGACTCCCGAAGGAAAAGAAGAGCACCTAATCTGGCCGGGTGCGCATTCTCTTCTCGAGCCTAGGCTCACACGGACACGTTTATCCGATACTCCCGCTCGCGATCGCCGCGCGAGCGCAAGGACATGACGTTCTCTACGCCGTCGACTCGGGATTCCACGCGACTGTGGAAAAGCTGGGGCTGACGGTGGTCGACGCGGGCATCAGCATCTGGGACGCGTTCCGCCAGGCCAACGAGCTGCACGGCACGGGCGAGTTCCGGCGCGACATGCTGCGCCAGACGGCCGTCGACGCGTTCGGGTCGTTGCTGCCCAGGGCCTTCGTGAACGATCTGGAGCCGGTGCTCGAACGGGACAAGCCCGACCTGGTCGTCTTCGAGCTCATCAACCCAGGTGCCGGCCTCGCCGCCATGCGCGCCGGGATTCCGGCGGTGTGCCACGGTTTCGGCAAGATGGACGAGAACCTCGTTCCGGAGGCAATGAGCGACCTCCTTTTGGAGTACGTCGCCGAACTCGGCATCACGTTGCCCGATGGGCATCATTACGGACTCGGATCGACTTATCTGGACGTCTTCCCGCCGTCTTTGCAGGACCTCGACCATCTCTCGGACGTGGATCGAATTCCGATGCGTCCGGTTCCCTTCGCCGAGCCGGGCGAATTGCCCGATTGGGTCGTGGCGCACGAAAGGCCGCTCGTCTACCTGACGTTCGGCACCGCGTTCTCGAGCCCGGACGTGCTGAAGACCGCGATCGCCGGGGTGTCCGGGGTGGACGCCGAGGTGCTGGTCGCGACCGGGCCGCAGGTCGACCCGTCCGTGCTGACCGACGTGCCGGCCAACGTGCACGTGCTGCCGTGGGTGCCTCAGGCGGATCTGCTCGCGCACGCAGATCTCGTCGTGCACCACGGCGGCGCCGGCACCACGGTCGCCGCGATGACGAACGGCCTCCCGCAGCTGATCCTGCCGCAGGGGGCCGACCAGTTCCGCAACGCCGAGATCGTCGAGGACACCCGCCTGGGCGGCCGGCTCGTCGGCGAGGACTTCACGGCGGACGCGGTGCAGGAGACCGCACAGAAGTTGTTGAAGGACAACGAAGTTCGGGCAGCGAACGCCGCCATCGCCGCGGAGATCGCCGCCATGCCGCACCCCGACGACGTGGTGCCGAAGCTGGTCGAACTGGCCGGCTGACGATCTGCGAACCGGTGCCTACTCGCTGGGCACCGGTTTCAACGCCGACAACGCGTCCTCGACGGAGTCGTGCAGCGCGAGGACGTCCGCGACGCCCGTGACCTGCAGCGGTCGTCTCACGGCCCGCTGCGGCGCGACGACGTGCAGCTTCTTGCCCAGCTCGTCGGCGAGCTCGTGGGCCGTGATCAACGTCGAGATGCCGGTCGAGCCGAAGAAGCTGACCTGCGTGAAATCGGCGATCAGCGCGGGCCCGGCGGTCACGAAGGCGCGGCGCACCGCGTCCAGCACCTCGTCGGCCGTGTCGACGTCGATCTCACCTTCCACGGCGATGACCACGATCCCTGCGACAGTCGCGGCACGGACCGTGAGCAGCGGCGATTCCTTGAACTCTTCTTCGTTCACCAGCACTCCCCGGTGGCCGAAGGCGCACGAGACTCGGACTCCGAGCACGCTGCTGAACCCGGCTACCGCCCCGACGTTACGGCCGTTGCTTCCCCATCACAACCTATCGTCCTCCCAACCGCCGGACGGCGGCGACCAGTTCGGTGTTGCGCACACCCTTGGCCAAGTAGTCCGTGACGCCCGCACGGCGCATCTCGTCGACCGCGCCCACGTCGGTGTAGGCGGAGAACGCCAGGATCCTCGTGCCGGGCGCACGCTGCAGGATCTCGGACGCCGCGTGCGAGCCACCGCCGAACGGCATCCGCACGTCGAGCACGACGACCGCCGGCGCGTGCCGTTCGGCCAGCTCGACGGCCTCGCGGGCGTCGGCGGCGACCGCCACCACCTCCAGGTCCGGCTCGTCGTCGAGCACGTCGCGCAGAACGTCCCTGATCAGGGGATCGTCGTCGGCGATCAGCACGCGGACGATCACGGCCGCACGTCCGGCAGCCAGAACTCGACGACAGTGCCCCCGCTCTCGCGTGCCATCACGGTGCACCAGCCTCCGGACGCCACCGCCCGCTCCCGCATCTCGATCAGGCCGAAGTGGCTCGTGTTCAGGTCGAGGCCGGCGATCCCGACGCCGTCGTCCACGACCCGGACCAGGAATCCCCGGTCCACAGTGGACAGATCGAGGACGGTCGACGACGCACGCGCGTGCTTGCGGACGTTGGTCAGCGCCTCCTGGCAGATGCGGAAGATCGTGATGGCCGCGTCACCACCCGGCTCGCGGTCGAGCCCGTACCGGATCTCCCCCACCATGGAGGTGTCGGCGAGGTACGCGGCCAGCGAGTCGCGCAGACCCTGGCGCTCGATACCGGGCGGGCGAACGCGGAACACCAGGTTGCGCAGCCTGCTGATGGTGGCGCGGACCGCCCCGTCGAGCTGCCCGACCATCTCGCGGTGCTCCTCCGGCAGCTTGCGGGCGAGCAGTTGCAGCCGCATGTCGACGGCGACCATGGCCTGGATGGTGTCGTCGTGGACGTCCCACGCGATGCGCTGCCGTTCCTGCTCCTGCGCCTCCACGAGGTGGGTGAGCAACCGGCGCCGGTCGGTGAGCTGCTGCTCGGAGCGCCGCCGTTCGGTCATGTCGCGGGTGACCTTGCCGAACCCGCGCAGCTCACCGGCGTCGTCGTGGAGCGCCGTGATGATCACGTTCGCCCAGAAGCGGGTGCCGTCCTTGCGCACCCGCCAGCCCTCGTCCTCGATCGCGCCGTCGGCCTTCGCGACCCGCAGCTCCCACTCCGGCTTGCCGGAGCTGACGTCCTCCGGCGGGTAGAACGCCGAGAAGTGCCGTCCGATGATCTCCTCGGCGGTGTAGCCCTTGATGCGCTCGGCGCCGGCGTTCCAGCTCACGATGTGCCCGCGGGGGTCGAGCGCGAAGATCGCGTAGTCGCGGACCCCCTGCACGAGCAGGCGGAACAGATCGCTGTCGCGCCAGGCGTCCGGTTGCACGGCCTCATCTTGCGGCCTACGCCGTCAGCTCACACCAGACGACCTTCTGACCTGCCCGTTCGGTGACGCCCCAGCTCTCGCCGAGCGTCGCGACGAGTTGCAGGCCCCAGCCGCCGGCGCGGGGTCCGAGGTCTGCGGCGTCGTCCGCGACCTCGACCAGCACCTGTTCTTCGCCCACGAAGAGACGCACGACGGGGCGGCCGCTGCCGTGGCGGACGGCGTTGGTGGCGAGTTCGTTGACGACGAGCACGACGTCCTCGTGGTTGCCGCGATAGCCGCAGACGAGCGCGGTGCGGCGGGCGAAGTCCCTGGCCAGTGCCACGCCGCCGCGCCGGTCGTTCTCCGGGAGGGAGAAGACGGCTTCGATGAGCGGACCCATGGCCACTCCACCACGGTGCACCAACGGCACTGATCTGGGCAGACGCAGATGGATCAGGCCGTCTGGTGCAGGTGCATCAGTCGAGCAGGCCCTCGCGGCGGGCGATCGACACCGCTTCGAGCTGCGAACGCGCGCCGAGCTTGTCGAGCACGCGCTGCACGTGGTTGCGCGCGGTGTTGCGGGCGACGCCGAGCCTGGTCGAGATCTGGTCGGTGCCCGCACCGTCCGCGAGCAGCAACAACGTCTCCTGCTCGCGTGCGGTGAGCGTGGCACCGGCGGCCTTGACCCGGCCGGTCAGCCGGTCGAGCACCCCCGCGAGCAGCCGCGAGTCGAACACGACCTCGCCCGCCGCGACCCTGCGCACGGCCTCGACCAGGTCGTCCAGCCGTGCCGACTTGAGGATCAGCCCCGCTCCACCGGCCTCGGCGACGCGGGCGGCGACCGACGCCGTCGCCTCGCCGGTCAGCACCAGCACCTTGGCGCCGGCCCGGACGAGGTCCGGGATCAGCGCGGTGCCGTCGCCGTCGGGCAGCCGGCGGTCCAGGAGGACGACGTCGGGACTCCTGCGGACGGTTTCCGCGAGGGCGGTGGCGACACTGGACGCACGGGCGATCACGGTGAACCCGGCCCGTTCCAGCGCCTGTCCGATCGCCTCGGCCACCATGTCGTGGTCCTCCACGAGAACCACACTGGTCATACCGGTCAGCCTACGGCGTAACGGAAGTTCCGCGACCGTCCGACCACGAACGGTCGCAGCTGGTCGAACACCTCTTCGTGCTGCTCCTCCACACCCAGCCGGGGTGAGATGAGCTTGACGAGGTGGGTGGCCTCGGTCTTGAGAGCCCCGCCGAGCGGCAGCACGCCGAGGAAGATCTCGGCGCTGGAGCGCGCGGCGGCCTCCCTGGCGTTGTGCAGTGCCTCCAACGGCAGGTCGCTCAGCAGGACGTTGTCGCCCTGATAGGTGTGCGGCGGCAGTGGTTTGCCGGCTGCCTGCGCGAACGGTTTCGCGCTGAACTCCTCCTTCAGCGCGGGTGCGACGCGCAGGTGGTCGACGTCGAACGGTTTCGTGCTCGCGAAGGTGACGCGCACGACGTCGCCGAGGGTGGTGAGCGCGGGGGTGACGTGGTCCGGCAGGTCCCAGCCGTGGAACGCCTCGAACACCTCGGGCGCGTGCTGCGCCTCGAAGAACATCTCGCCCGCGTGGACCTGGTCGATCGGCAGGAGCTCGAACTCCAGGGCGGTGACGACGTCGCCGACCTTCCCGGTCCTGCGGACGCGGTCGCTCGCGAAGCCGAACTCCCTGGCCAGCACGCTGAATCCGCCGCCGAGGGTGTAGCCGACGACACCGACGTCGCTCGCGTCGCCACTGAGCGGGGCGAGGCCGTGCGGCGCGGCCTTCTCGATCACCTGCTGCCACACCGCGCCGGCTTCGGCCCTGGCGGTGCCGGTCCCGACGTCGATCTCGACGTCGTTCATGCGCCTGGTGGAGATCAGGACGCCGGTCGTGGCCGTGGTCAGGCCGTGACCGGTGGTCTGGATCGCGTACTCGAGGCCGTGGGTCTCGGCGTGGCCGACGGCTTCCTCGACGTCCTGCTCGTTCTCCACGGCGAAGATCACCTGTGGTTCGTGGCGGAGCCCGGTCTGGAAACCGCTGCGTTCCTCGTCGTAGCCGGTGTCTCCGGGATGGAAGATCTGCATGTCTTCAGCTTCGCTGGCCTGGTGTTATAAGTCCAAGATCTGGTTGTGCTGGTCTCTATAATCGTTAGTTATGGAGCTTCGGCAGCTGGAGTACTTCGTCGCGGTCGCGGAGTCGGGCTCGTTCACGCGAGCCGCGGAACGGGTGCACGTCGCGCAGCCCGGCGTCAGCGCGCAGATCCGACGGCTGGAGCGGGAACTCGGGCACGACCTGCTGGACCGGTCGGGGCGCTCCGTCACGCTGACCGACGTCGGTGCGGCCGTGCTGCCGTTGGCACGGGCGGCGCTGGGATCGGTGGAGGCGGCGCGGCGGACCGTGGAGGAGATGGCCGGGCTGGTGCGCGGTGCCGTGCGCGTCGGGATGGTCGTGTCCTGCGGGATCATGGACCTGCCCGAGCTGCTCTCGGCGTTCCACTCTTCGTTCCCCGCTGTCGAGATCACGTTGGCGGAGGCCAACTCCGACGCGCTGATCTCGTCCCTTGTGGACGGTCAGCTGGACTTCGCCCTCGTCGGTTACGCGGGGCGGGAGCCGGAGGGGCTGTCGGTCCGGGTGCTGGCCGACGAACCGCTCGTGGCCGCGGTCTGCGCCTCGGATCCCTGGCACGGCAGGGAGTCCGTGCCGCTGGACGAGTTGCTGGAACGCGGGTTGATCAGCCTGCCGCCAGGCACGGGGTTGCGCGGCGCGCTGGACGCGGCGTGCGGATCACGGCGGCCGCGGATCGCGTTCGAGGCCTCCGCGCCGCCAATGGTGATCACGCTGGCGCAGCGCGGGCTCGGTCCGGCGATCCTGGCGGAGTCGATGGTCGGTGACCTTCACGCCGTGCGGATCACCGATCCCGTGCCGCACAGCCGGCTCGCCTTCGCCTGGCGCGCGGAGGGTCCGCACAGCCCGGCAGCGCGGGCGTTGATCGGGCTCGCGAAAACCAGGTGACAGCGGATCAGACCGCCTGTCACGATCAACGCATGTTCCTGACGGCTGAGCACAACACGTACGCAGGTGTTCCTGCGGACGCGCTCGCCGTTGTCCTGGCACAGCTGGCCGGCGCCCGACTCTGACCCTTCTCCAGTCCATCCTTCAGGACCACTGGAGGAGGGTTGTAGCGGTCCATCGGTTCTGAACCTCCAGCTGTGACTCCCGAGGACATAGGACAATGAAGCAAGAGTTCGTGCGCGCCAAGCCGCACCTCAACATCGGCACCATGGGGCACGTCGACCACGGCAAGACCACGCTGACCGCGGCCATCACCAAGGTTCTGTCCGAAAAGGACCCTTCGGGCACGACCTTCACGGCGTTCGACCGGATCGACCGGGCGCCGGAGGAGCTGGCCCGCGGCATCACGATCAACATCGCGCACGTCGAGTACGAGACGCCGACGCGTCACTACGCGCACGTCGACATGCCCGGCCACGCCGACTACGTGAAGAACATGATCACAGGGGCGGCGCAGCTGGACGGCGCGATCCTCGTGGTGTCCGCGGAGGACGGCACGATGCCGCAGACGCGCGAACACGTGGTGCTGGCGCACCGCGTGGGCGTGCCGTACGTGGTGGTGGCGTTGAACAAGGCCGACGCGGTGAGCGACCCGGAGCTGCTCGACCTGGTGGAGCTGGAGATCCGCGACCTGCTCTCCCAGTACGGCTTCGACGGCGACGCCACCCCGGTCGTGCGGGTGTCGGGCCTGCGCGCGTTGCAGGGCGACCCCGAGTGGGTGCAGTCGGTGGTGTCGTTGCTCGACGCCGTGGACTCGCACGTGCCGGTGCCGGAGCGCGACATCTCCGGTCCGTTCCTGATGCCGATCGAGAACGTCCTGACCATCACCGGCCGCGGCACCGTCGTGACCGGCGCGGTGGAGCGCGGCGTGCTCGGCCTCGGCGACCAGGTCGAGGTGCTCGGTCTCGGCGACGCCGTGTCGTCGGTGGCCACCGGCATCGAGACGTTCGGCAAGCCCATGCAGCAGGCCCAGGCGGGAGACAACGCCGCGATCCTGCTGCGCGGGGTGAAGCGCGGCGACGTCCGGCGCGGCCAGGTCCTGGCCCTGCCGGGCAGCGTCGCGCCGCACACCCGGTTCCGCGCGACCGTGTACCTGCTCTCGCACGCCGAGGGCGGCAGGCACACGGGCATCGCGTCGAACTACCGCCCGCAGTTCCACTTCCGCACCGGCGACGTCGTCGGCGTGGTGGAGCTCGACAGGACGCTGGCCCTGCCAGGTGACACCGTCGAGGTCACGGTGGAGCTGGGCAAGGCGGTGGCGATGGACACCGGGCTGGGCTTCGCGATTCGCGAGGGCGGCAAGACCGTGGGTGCCGGCACGGTCGGCGAGATCCTCGTATAAGGCGGCGGTGACGGCCCGAGAAGGTGGTCGCGCTGCCTTGGAGCGCGGCGGGACATCCTTGTCCCGCCGCGCTTTCACGCGTTGAGCAACGCACGGATGTGGGCGTGTTCGGGGACGGGGAGCGAGCGGGCCAGGTAGAGCTCGTCGAGCGGCCGGACGAGTGCGCGCAACTCACGAGCCGGTCTGCCCGGCAGAGCACGCAGGACCGTCCCCAACGCCGCACGGCGAACGACGGGATCGTCCCGCTCACAACCAGGGCAGGGGCAGTCGTCGGGCTCATAGCCGGTGATGGCACGGACGGGGCCGTGCACGAACCGTGCCCAGCCGTCGAGTGCCTCGGCGGTCTCGCCTGGTGTCAGGTGCGTGCGCTCGATCGTCGCGATCGCGCGCAGGGCGGCCGAAGACAATCGGGGGATCTGACTGGTCCGCTGCTCGCGGACGGGGCGCCTAGGCGGCATGGCCCTTTCTGGTGGTCATGCCGCGATCCTAGCCCGTCACACGTCCAGCAGCGGCACGACTTCCTTCGCCCAGAACTCGAAGAACTCCTGCTGGTTCGGCCCGATCTGCTGCACGTATACCTCGTCGAACCCGGCCTCGGCGAACTCCCTGACCTTCTCCGCGTACTTCTCGGGATCCGGGCCGCACGGGATCGCCTTCGCGATCATCTCGGGCGTCACCAGCTCCGACGCCTGCTCGAAGTGGCGGGGCGTCGGCAGCACCTGGGCCAGTTCGCCGGGCAGGCAGTCGTTGGGCCACAACCGGTGTGCGGTGGCGACCGCGTCCTCCTCGGACTCGGCGTAGCAGACCTTCATCCCGCTCTGCGCCGGTCCGCGTCCACCCTCGACGCGGTACTCCTGCACCAGGTCACCGGCCGGGCCGACGCACACGTAGCCGTCGCCGCAGCGCGCCGCGAGCCGGACCGCCTTGGGGCCGAACGCGGAGACGTAGATCGGCACCGGGCGTTCCGGCACGGTGTAGAGGCGGGCGTTCTCGACGGTGTAGTGCTTGCCGTGGTGGGTGACCTCGTCGCCTTGGTGCAGCGTGCGGATGAGGCCGATCGCCTCCTCCAGCATCTCGAGCCGCACGTCGGCGGACGGCCAGCGGTCGCCCAGCACGTGTTCGTTCAGCGCCTCGCCGCTGCCGACGCCGAGCACGAACCGGCCCTCGGTCTGCACCGCCGCGGTGGCGGCGGCCTGCGCGATGACGGCCGGGTGGATGCGGACGATCGGGCAGGTCACGGCCGTGGTGATCGGCAGGGTGACGGCCTCGGACAACGCGCCGATCGTGCCCCAGACGAACGGCGACTGGCCCTGTTCGTCGTTCCACGGGTGGAAGTGGTCCGAGATCCACAACGACTCGAAGCCGTGCTCCTGTGCCATTCGAGCGTTCCGGACCAGCTCACGCGGTCCGTGTTCTTCCGAGGAAAGGAAATAGCCCGTGATCACGGCAACAACTCCTGGATCTTGGTCTTGAGCCCGCGCGTCATCAGGTCCCACGCGTCGGGGTCGCCGCGCAGCACGGCCTCGGTCATGTCCTTGAGCTGTTCGAACGTCGCGTGCGGCGGGATCGGCGGCACGTTCGGGTCGCAGCGCACGTCGAGCACGGTCGAGCCGTCGAACGCGAGCGCCGTCTCCCAGGCGGTGCTGAGCTGCGCCGGGTCGTTGACCTCGATGCCCTGCAGGCCGATCGACCGCGCGAAGGCGGCGTACGAGATGTCCGGAAGTGTCTGCGACTCCTCGAACTTCGGTGCGCCGCCCATCGCGCGCAGCTCCCACGTGACCTGGTTGAGGTCGTTGTTGTGGAACACGCAGACGACGCAACGGATGCCGTACCGCTTCAGCGTCAGCAACTCCGCCATGCCGTTCATCTGCATCGCGCCGTCGCCGACCAACGCGATCAACGGCCGGTTGGGCTGGGCGAAGGAGGCACCGATCGCGTACGGGACCGCGCAGCCCATCGTGGCCAGCGTGCCGGACAGCGACGACCGCACGTTGCCCCGGATCTTGAGCAGCCGCGCGTACCAGTTCGTCGCCGAGCCGGAGTCCGCGGTGACGATCGCGTTGTGCGGCAGGCGTTTCGAGAGCTCGGAGACGATCCGCATCGGGTTGACGGGATCGGCCGGCACCTGCGCCTGCCGTTCCACGACCTCCCACCAGCGCTCGACGTTCGCCTCGATCGTCTCGCGCCACGAGCGGTCGTCCTTGCGCTCCAGCAACGGGATCAGCGCGCGCAACGTCGCTCCCGCGTCGCCGACGAGGTTGACCTCGGTCGGGTAGCGCATGCCGATCGCGCGGCCGTCGAGGTCGATCTGCACGCCTCTGGCGGCACCGAACTTCGGCAGGAACTGGGAGTACGGGAAGTTCGATCCGATGATCAGCAACCGGTCGCAGTCGCGCATCATCTCGTACGACGGCCGGGTGCCGAGCAGCCCGATCGATCCGGTCACGTACGGCAGGTCGTCGGGCAGCACGTCCTTGCCCAGCAACGCCTTCGCGATGCCGGCACCCAGCACCTCGGCGGTCGCGCGCACCTCGTCGGACGCTTCGCGAGCACCTTGCCCGATCAGGATCGCGACCTTCTCGCCGCTGTTCAGCACGTCGGCAGCGCGTTGCACCTCGTCGTCGGCAGGCACGACGGTCGACGCGGGACGGGACGGCGGGCTCGACGGGATGTACTTGAACTCGTGCTTGGGCGCGGCGTACTCCTGCTCCTGCACGTCGTTCGGGATGATCAGCACGGCGGGCGCGCGATCGGCGGCGGCCGTGCGCATCGCCCGGTCCAGCGCGTTGGGCAGTTGCTCGGGCACCGTCACGTCGACCAGGAACGAAGCGACGTCGCGGAACAACGAGTGCAGGTCGACTTCCTGCTGGTAACTGCCGCCCTGCGCGGTGCAGGCGGTCTGGCCGACGATCGCGACGACCGGCACGTGGTCGAGCTTCGCGTCGTACAGACCGTTGAGCAGGTGGATCGCGCCGGGTCCGGAAGTCGCGAGACAGACACCCACGTCACCGCTGAACTTCGCGAAGCCCACGGCAGCGAACGCGGCCATCTCCTCGTGACGGGTCTGGATGAACTTCGGATCGTTGTCCGCCTTGCCGAACGCGGCCACGATCCCGTTGATGCCGTCGCCGGGATAGGCGAACACCTGCTTGACACCCCAGTCGCGCAGGCGTTGGACGATGAAGTCCCCGACGGTCATGAAGAAGTCCCTTCCAGCACGTACACCGTGTAGGCGGAGCGGATGATCGGCTGCGCGACGTTGCGCACCCGCACACCGCCCGGCGTCATGCCCTGCTCGGTGCCGAAGTGCGCGTGGCCGTGCACGGCGAGATCCGTGCCGGTGGCGTCGATGGCCTCGCCGAGCAGGTACGAGCCGAGGAACGGGTAGATCTCCGGCGGTTCGCCGCGCAACGTGTCCGGCACCGGCGCGTAGTGCGTCAGCGCGACCTTGATGTCGGTGTCCAGTTCGGACAGTGCGCCCTCCAGGTTCTCCGCGATCTCGCAGGTGTGCTGGATGAACGCCTTCATCTCGCGCTCGCCGAACGCGCTGCCGCACTTGCCGGCGAACCCGCCGCCGAACCCCTTCACGCCCGCGATGCCGATCGAGCAGCCGTTCGCGCGATGGGTGAAGGTCGTGCCCTCCAGCACGTGGATGCCCTTGTCCTGCAAAGTCTTGGTGACTTCGAGCGGTTTGTCGTCGTGGTGGTCGTGGTTGCCCAGCACCGCGACGACGGGCACCGGCAGGTCCGCGAACTCGTCGGCGACGACGGCGGCCTCGACGACCGTGCCGTGCCGGGTCAGGTCACCGGCGAGCAGCAGGACGTCGGCGTGCTCACCGACCTTCTCGAGCGCCGGCCTGAGATGCCCGCGCATGTCCTCGCCGAGGTGGATGTCCCCGACGGCGGCGACTCGGATCATCGCAGGTCCTCCTCACCCTCCGGTTCGCCCGCAGGTGTCACGCGCACGTCGTTGAAGATCGTCAGTTCGGGGGCGGCCTCGTGCAGGACCTCCTCCAGCGCCGCACGGCGGTCCGCGCACGCCACGTCTCCGGAGAGCATCACGTGGTCACCGCGCACGGTGACCCGGACGCCGAGTTCGGCGGTGCGCGGGTCCTCGGCCACCGCCCTACGCAGATTTGCTGCCAGGTACTGCTCGGAACTCATGGTCTCTCCCGATGATGTCCAGGCGTTCGATGAGCATGAGGAACGCTTCGGCGTAAGGAGATTCCTCGGTCTCCTCGCGAACCTGATCCCAGTCGATCTGCTCCCGCAGCGCGCGGGCGAACGGCAACAGCTCGCTGAAGTCGCAGCGATGCCCGTCCAGCACGAGCAGCTTGCTGCTCAGCACGAACGTCGCCGGCATGACCGGCAGCATCACCGACCCGACCGGCATCTCCTCGGCCATCGCGAGGATCTCGTCGGTGACGAGGCGTTCGTTCGGCCGGAAGAGCAGGTCCACCAACGAATCACCGTCGTAGACCTTGAGCAGCCAGTCCTCCGGTGGCTCCGCGGCGCGCAGCCCGCGCTTCACCAGCACGCGCACGGCTTCCGCGGCGTCCTCCGGGCGCACGAGGAGATCGACGTCGTGTTCGCTCGCCGGCCCTCCGCGCGCGTACCCCGCGCAACCGCCTGTCAGCGCAAAGGGGATCTCCGCGCTGCGCAAGGCGTTGGCGACCTTGACCAACGTCCGCAGCAGTTCGTCCTGCAGTCCGCTCATGCACTCCCGGCTACCCCGCCGGGGCGCGGCGTGAACCTCAGTCCGTGGCGAGCCGTGCGTGCGTCTCGGTGTCGTAGCGAATGCCGTCGTAGAGCAACCGGGCCCGTTCGACGCCTTCCACCGCGTAGCCGGCGCCCGTCGCGACGCGGCAGGAAGCAGGGTTGTCCAGGCGATGCGCGATCTCCAGCCGGAACAGACCGAGTTCGGAGAAGGCGAACTCGCTGACCGCGCGGCACGCCCTGGTCGCCAGTCCCTTGCCCCGCGCCTCCTCCCGCATCCAGTAGGAGACCCACCCGGTCAGGTGACGGCGCTCGACGCTCGACACGGCGACGTTGCCCACCGGCACGCCCTCGTGCAGCACGGCGAACGAGTACGCGGTGTCGTCGGTCCGGCGGGACGTGAGCAGCGCGATCCACTCCTCGGCGGCGGGCAACGAGTCGATCAGGGCCGTGAACTGACGGTCCATCATCGGTTCGCCGGACGCGGCCAGGATGATCGGCGCGTCTTCCGGGGTCCAGGGCCGCAGCAGGGTGTCCACCTGTCCACCTTCTGAATTCCGCGGGCCCACTGCAACTCAGAGGGGCTCTCACACGTCAAAAGGACATCCGGGACGAGGAGAGCAGATGGTCATTTTCGGCTGGCGCACGACGATCGAGCAGCTGCGCATGCTGTCGCTGGTGTGCGGGCACTGCCACCAGCAGTCGGCGCACAACCTGTTCCGGCGCTACACGAAGCCGACGATCTTCTTCATCCCGCTGTTCACCATCAGCAGCAGGTACGGGTTGCAGTGCACGTTCTGCGGAGTCTCCTACGACATCAGCAAGATGCACGCCCATCAGCTGGTCTGACAGGCGGCGCAGCCGGGCGCGTGCTCGTCGGTGGTGACGCGCCCGCACTCCGGGCAGATCAGCTCGAGAAGGCAGGCCGGTTCAGCCTCAGGGACACGAGCGAGGTCCAGACCCAGCCGATCGTCGCGACCACGTAGAGCAGCACCGTCCCGCCGGGGTTGCCCAGGAACGCCATCGGCACCACCAGGAGCACGCCCGTCAGGCCGCTCATCACCGCCAGCCATCCACCGAGCCTACGCGCGAACACGAAGCACGCCCCGATCCAGCCGATCATCGCGAGCCCGAACGCGACCGCGTGCAGGGCGCCGTGCCAGGACAACGAGGCGGGTGGCCCGTCCGGCGCTCCGGCGGGGAAGCCCATGGCCGGATCGGCGACGAACACCCCGCCGAGGATCATCCCCGCCCCCATCAGGCCGATGAGCCGCGCTCCCCATCTCGTGTGCTTCGCCATGCCCGTGGCCGCGACCAGGAACAACGCGCCGCTGACGATGAAGTTCGCGATCTGGATCCAGCCCAGCGGGCCGAGGCTGAGCATGCTGAACGGGTGCCGCGAGAGGTCGAAGCCCTCGCGGGTGAACGCCTGGGCGTACCCGGCGACGAGGTAGAGCGGACCGGCGACGACGCCACAGGCGATGCGGGACATGGGTTCCTCCAGAGGTTCGGTGTGGCGAGAACGGAACCACCGACAATATTTTTTGTCAAGACGAGTCTCGCTGTCTTGACGAAGAGAATCGTCGGGAGCAGGATGAGACCATCCACGAACCAGGACAGGGAGAACCGATGGGCCACGAGTTCACGAGCACCGACGATCTAGAGGTGCCGGCGTCAGTCGAGGACGTCTGGACGGCCATCGCGACGGGGCCGGGCATCGACTCGTGGTTCATGGGTCGCAACGAGGTCGCGAACGGCCAGGTCAAGATGGCCTTCGGCGGGTACGAGCCGACGAGCGCGGTCACCGCGGCCGAACCGGGGCGGCACTTCGCGTACGACAGCGGCAAGGCGCCCGACGGCCGGTTCGTCGCCTACGAGTTCCTCGTCGAGGGCCGCGAGCACAGCAGCACCGTGCTGCGGATGGTCACGAGCGGCTTCCTGCCCGGCGACGACTGGGCCGACGAGTTCGAGGCGATGACCCTGGGCGGAGCACTGTTCCGGCGCACGCTGCTCGAGTACCTGACGCACTTCCCCGGCCGCACGGCCCGTCCGCTCACGGTCTTCGGGCCGATGATCACGGACTGGGACGAGGCCTGGAAGAAGCTCGACGAGGCTCTGGCCGAGAAGCTCCCGGACGCCGTCGAGTTCCACCGCAACGCCCACACTCTCGCGCTGCGCACCGACAAGGGCATGTACCGGTTCATGCGCGGGTTCTTCGGCCCGGTCATCGCCGCACACAACGTCTTCGAGGGCGACGAGTCCGAACAGGACTGGCAGGACTTCCTCGACACCACCTTGGGAGAGCAGAAATGACGCGCTTCACGACTTCCGCCGACGGCACCGAGGTCGCCTACTCGATCACCGGCTCCGGGCCCGCGCTGATCATCGTGGACGGCGCGATGTGCCACCGCATGTTCGGCCCGACCACCGAGCTCGCGTCGGTGCTGGACAAGAACTTCACGGTCTACACCTACGACCGGCGCGGCCGCGGCGAGACCGGTGACGGCGCGACGCCGTGGTCGGTGGAGCGCGAGGTCGAGGACATCGACGCCGTGATCAGGGAGGCCGGCGGCAGCGCGTTCGTCTTCGGCGTCTCGTCGGGCGCGGTGCTGGCCCTCGAAGCGGCGTCACGACTGCCGGGCATCTCGCGGCTCGCGATCTACGAGGCGCCGTTCGTCGTGGACGACACCTACAAGCCGCGGCCCGCGGACATCGTGCGGCAGATGAACGACATGCTGGCCCGCGACGACCGCTCCGGCATGCTCTCGGCGTTCATGAAGATGGTCGGCACGCCCGGCTTCGGTGTCGCGATCATGAAGCTGACCCCGGTGTGGAAGAAGCTCAAGCTCGTCGCGCACACGCTGCCGTGGGACCTCACGATCCTCGGCGACGACGGCCGCGGTTCGAAGCTGCCGGCCGACCGCTGGACGGTGAAGGTGCCGACCCTCGCGATGGACGGCGGCAAGAGCCCCGAGTACCTCCGCAACGCCATGAAGAACGTCTCGGAAGTGCTCGGGGCGGACGCGGAGTACCGGACGCTGCCCGGTCAGACGCACATGTACAAGTCGTCGGTCATGGCGCCGGAACTCGTGGAGTTCTTCTCCCGGGCCCAGCGCACCGCCGGTCCCATCGCGTAACCCGCCACGACGAACAGCCCGCCGACCGCGAGCCACCCGAGTGCTCCCCAGCCGAGCACGACGGTGGTGAGCAGGGCCGGGCCGACCATGCGCGCGACGGCCGTTCCGGTCGCGAAGAAGCCCTGGTACTGGCCCTGCCGGTCGGCGGGCGCAAGGGCGAAGCTGATCTCCCACGCGCCGGAGGCGAGCATCATCTCGCCGAGCACCTGCAGTGCGGCGGCCGCGATGAGCAGCGCCGCCACCGGCCAGGCGCCGACGCTGAACGCCGTGGTGGCGAAGACCGCGCAGGACGCGAACATGATCAGCCCGGAGTGCTTCACGAGCTTCGAGGCCTCGGTGAGGCCGGTGGCGCGCCGGGCGATCCGAACCTGGAACAGCACGACCGCCGCGGTGTTGAGGATCAGCAACCCGGCCGCGAGCCACGTCGGCGCCTCGGTCCGCTGCACGATCCACAACGGGATGATCAGGCTCAGCAGCGGCATGTAGAGCAGCATCACGGCGTTGATCAGCGTGATCAGCGCGTACGGACGGTCCTTGAGGACGTCGAACTTGCCCTTCGCCCTGGTCATCACGGTCTCCGGCAGCGTGCTCAGGACGATGGCCGCGATGAGGAACGCGACCACGTCGAGCACGAACACGGCCGTGTACGCGACCTCGCTGCCCAGGTGCAGTGCGAACCCGCCCGCCGCCGCACCGATCGCGATGCCCGCGTTGGCCGTCGACTGGATCCGCGCCCGCGCTCGGGTGCGTTCCTCCGGGGTGGTGAGGCCCGCGAGGAGTGCCTGCCTGGACGCCTGCAAGCCGCTCTGGAAGCTCGCGTACAGGCACATGACCAGCACGAACGCGGCGAAGTTCCGGGTGAGGAGCAGGATCGCGATGCTGGCGGCGGTGGCGGACGCCAGCACGACGGCCGTGGTGCGCGGGCCCAGGCGGTCGGCGAGATGTCCCAGCGCGACGCCCGCGACGGCTCCGACGCCCCAGGCGAGGGTCAGCGCGAGGCCGACCCGCGCCGCGCTCAGGCCCACGATCTGGGTGAAGTAGAGGGCGGAGACGACGAGGAATCCGCCGTCGCCGATCGAGTTCGTCAGCTGCGCGTATGCGAGTCGCCTGGTCATGTCTTAGACCGTAGGACGGTTATTGGCCCTGGTCGTGGGACAAGGAGACGCTGCGTTTCTGGGCCAATTTGGTCCCCACCCACGACACGGCAAAGGCCAGCACGATGAAGACCGCGGCGACGAACACGCAGGTCAGGAGCACATCGGCGTAGCCGTTCCGACGGGGATCCATGAACGGGTAGGGGTACCAGCCCACAATCGGGCCCCTGACCAGCGTGTACACCAGGTAGGCGAGCGGGAAGGACAGCCAGATCCACCACCGCCGGGTCTTCTCGGGCGCGAGCAGCCACTCCACCGCGACGAGGATCGGCACGATGATGTGGAGCACCCAGTTCGCATAGGCCGGGGTCTGCACGTCGATGCCCTGCAGCAGGAACGAGTACACGAGTCCGGTGGTGGCCATGTAGAGCACGGCAGCGCCCCGGATCTGCGGCGACACCGCCCTGAACGCGCCGAGCAGCGCCACCACGGCCGCGAACAGGTTCGACAGCACCGTGAAGTAGCTGAAGTGGTTGGCCGGCTGGAACCTGTCGCCCAGCACGACCACCAGGTACACCTCTGCCGAAAGCACCAGCAGGAACACGGCCATCCGGAGCAGCTTGATCACGCTCAGAATTAGAACGCGGTTTGGTCAGGGGTGCATCCGGGCGCCCTTGAGGATCTTGTCCACGGCGTTCTTCTGGCCGTGCACCGCGATGCCGACCAGGTCGAGGTCCTGGGTGTGCACCTTGCGCACGGCCGCGCGGTTGTCCTCGTCGTTGCCGGTCGCGAACAGGTCCGCGGTGAAGATGCTCATCGGCTGACTGCGGTTGAGGGCGCGTTCGTGGGCCTTCTTCAGCAGGCCCTGGTCCCCCTGGAGCACCACGACGGGCTGGCCGAACATCGGCAGGTAGTGCACGTCGTCGGCATCGACGTAGGGCTCGCCCCTGAGTTCCGCGGGCAGCGCGCTGACGAGGAACGCGGTCACGTTCAGCGCCTGCCAGCCGGCCAGGTCGTCCCGCAGCAGCACAGCGATCTTGGTGTCGAACATGGACTCCACGATCGCGGGCACCCGGCCGTGCGGTCTTGTACGTTTTTGACATGAGCGTCACGGCTTGGCGGCCGGACGTGGAAGGCATCAAGGAGGTCTTCCACGCCTCCTTCACCACGCACGTCTACCCCGCGCACACGCACGACGCGTGGACGTTGATGGTGCTCGACACCGGCGCCGTTCGGTACGAACTGGACCGTCACGAGCACGGCGCGCTCGTGGACGGCGTCACGCTGTTGCCACCGCACGTGCCGCACGACGGCCGGTCCGCGCACCCGACCGGGTTCCACAAGCGCGTGCTGTACCTGGACGACTCGGTGCTGCCGTCCGATCTGATCGGCAAGGCCGTCGACACACCGATGCTGCCCGATCCACTGCTGCGCCAACGCATCCACCAGCTGCACCTGACGCTGGACGAGCCGTTCGAGGCGGCGAGCAGGCTGGCGTTGATCACCGAACGCCTCACGCACCACTTCGCCGGCACCGCGCCCGTCGTGCACGCGGATCCGACGCTCGCCGACCGGTTGCGGCAACTGCTGGACGCCTCACTGCCGGACGGGATGACCCTGAACGAGGCCGCGCGGGAGTTGCAGACGAGCCCGACCAACCTGGTGCGGGCGTTCAGCCGCCGGTTCGGGCTGCCGCCGCACCGCTACCTGACCGGGCGCCGGGTGGATCTCGCCCGCGGCTATCTCATCGAGGGACGGCCGGCGGCGGAGGTGGCGGTGCTGGCCGGGTTCCACGACCAGTCGCACCTCACACGCCACTTTCGCCGTGTGCTGGGTACGAGTCCCGGACGCTTCGTACGCTGACACCGTGCACATCGGCATCCTCGGGCCAGTTGAAGCGCACTCTCCCGACGGCAAGATCGCGGTGGGTGGCCCACGGCCGCGCACCCTGCTGGCGCTGCTCGCGATCCGGGTGGGGGAAATCGTCCCGCTTGACCGGTTGGTCGACGAGCTCTACGGCTCCGAACCGCCATCCGACGCCGCGAATGCCTTGCAGGGCCAGGTCTCGCGCTTGCGCCGGGCGCTCGGGGACACGTCGCTGATCGAGTTCCACCCGGCCGGCTATCGCCTGGCGCTGCCCGCCTCCCAGGTCGACGCGCACCGGTTCGTCGCGCTGGCGACAGAGGGCCGGCAGGCGTTGGAGCAGGGCGACTCGCAGGCGGCGGAATCCCTTTTGTCCGAAGCACTTCAGCTCTGGCGCGGTCCCGCGCTCGCCGACGTTCCGCTGGCGGACCACGCGACTCGCCTGGAAGAGCAACGCTCCGCCGCCTCGGGTTCGCTGATCGCCGCACGGATCCGGCTCGGCAAGGCGGACGTTCAGGAGATCCAGGACCTGGTGCGGCAGAACCCGTTGGACGAACGCCTGCGCGGCTACCTGATGCAGGCGCTGAACCAGCAGGGCCGCCAGGCCGAGGCGTTGCAGGCGTTCGAGGACGCGCGCGCCGTGCTGGCCGACGAACTGGGCACCGACCCGTCCCCCGAACTGCGCGCAGTGCACCTGCAGGTCCTGCGCGGCCAGACCCACCGAGAACTGCCGGCCCAGCTCACCAACTTCGTTGGCAGGCAGGAGGAACTCGCGCGGATCGCCGCGCTCTCGTCCCGTCTCATCACCCTCACCGGTCCTGGCGGCGCGGGCAAGACCAGGCTCGCGCTGCAGGCCGCCGGTCCCGGCGCGATCTTCGTGGACCTGGCGCCGGTCAAGGACGTCGCGGCGGCGGCCCTGCAGGCGTTGGGGCTCAAGGAAACCGTGCTGGAGCCCGAAGACCGCCTGACGCTGGCCCTGCGCGAACGCGACACGTTGCTGATCCTGGACAACTGCGAGCACGTGATCGTGCAGGCCGCCCAGCTGGCCGGGCACCTGCTCAGCACGTGCCCGTCGTTGCGCATCCTCGCCACCAGCAGGGAGGCGCTCGGCATCACCGGCGAGACGCTGTGCCCGGTGCCGCCGCTGGACCCCGAGCAGAGCGTGGCGCTGTTCGCCGACCGCGCCCGCCTGGTCAACCCCGCGTTCGTGCGCGATCAGCACACCATCGACATCTGCCGGGAACTGGACGGCCTGCCGCTGGCGATCGAACTGGCCGCGGCACGCACCCGCACGCTGACCACCGAGGAGATCTCCGACCGCCTGAACGACCGATTCCGCCTGCTCACCAAGGGGAACCGCGCCGCAGCACCCCGCCACCAGACCCTGCGCGCGGTCGTCGAGTGGTCCTGGGACCTGCTGTCGCAGGACGAACGCGACCTGGCCGCGTGCCTGGCCACGTTCAGCGGCGGGGCGACCCTGGAGGCCGTCGAGGAGGTCTGCCGGCACGACATCGAGGTGCTGGACGCGTTGGTGGACAAGTCGTTGGTGGAGGCGACCGACGGCCGGTACCGGATGCTGGAGACCATCCGCGAGTTCTGCTCGCAGCACAAGCGCGTCGACGCCGAGCACGCCGCGTACTTCCAGGAACTGGCCCGCCGCGCGGATCCCGAGCTGCGCCAACGGGATCAGGTGCGGTGGTTCACCCGGCTCACGGCCGAGCACGCGAACCTGGTGCAGGCCCTGGAATGGACCACCTCGTTCGCGCCGGAGCAGGCGTTGCGGCTCGTCAGCGACCTGGCCTGGTACTGGTACGTGAAGGGCAGCCGCACGGAGGTCCAGGGCGCGGCCCAGAAGTTGCTGGCGCGGGTGCCCGAACAGTCCACAGAGGAATACGCGATCCTGCTGGCACTGGCCGATCCGGAACGCGTGCAGGAGAAGTTCGTCGAGTTGCGCGGCCCGATCAGGCAGCCGTTCGTGCTCATCGCGTGGGCGATGCTCGCCGGCCCGCCCGACCCGTCCGCGCCGCGCACCGCGTTGCAGGACGAGATCGAGAGCAGCGAGGACCCCTGGATCAAGGGCCTGATCGGCTTCAGCAACTCCTACACCGGCTGGACCGTGCGCGGCGACCGCCCGCTGGCGATCCAGCAGTCCCGCGAGGCGTTGCGGCTGTTCCAGGAACTGGGCGAACGCTGGGGCTCGGCCCAGGTCCTGGACGTGCTGGCCACGTTGACCGAGGACCCGGCCGAGGCCCTCGCGCTGACGGACCAGGCGCTGCGCGCCGTCGCCGAACTGGGTGCGCAGGAGGAACTCGCCGAGCTGCGGGGACGGCGGGCCGACCGGTTGCTCGACATCGACGAGGCCCAGGCGGAACGCGACTACCACCAGGCGCTGGCGATGGCGACGCAGGCGGGCCTGTCCGCCACGCGGGCGCTCGCGAACGCCGGGCTCGCCAAGATCGCCCAGCGCCGGGGCGATCCGGCGCTGGCCGAGGAGTTGCTGCTGACAGCGCAGCGGGAACTCGGGTTCGGGTGGATGCACAAGGCGGCGAAGGAACAGGTCGAGGCCGCGCTCAGCGAACTGACGCGCGGCCGTTGAGTCCAGTGGCGTGACGCGGAACGTCGGCGAGGTGATTCACGCTCAGCAGGGCACCACGCGGTGCCCCCGTCTGACCGCGAATTCCCCCGGCAACCTTCCGCGCCAAGCCACTATCCGCCGAGAACCTTCAGCATCTGCGCGACCTGGCCCTGCCGAGTGGTCATCACCCGTTCCGCATAGGCCGTGGTCTCCGGGTTCATGCCGTCCTTCTTCTCGGTGAGGGCCATCTCCACCGCGGCACCCTGATGCCCGGCCATCAGGTTGAGGAAGTTGAGGTCGAACTCCGCTCCGCTCTTGTCCTTGGTCTCGTTGATGACCTTGTCGTCGAGCAGCGGCTGACCACCGTGGGCGGCGTGCAGGTTGGCACCGTCGCCTTCCGGCTTGTCCCAGAGCTTCAGCCACGACTTGAGCATCGTGAGTTCCTCGCGCTGGGTCACGTCGATCGCGCTCGCGAGGTCCTTCGCCTCCGGTTTGGTCGCCTTCGCCAGGCCCACCTGCGAAAGGCTGATGCCGAGCTGCAGGTGGTCCACCATCATCTGCACGAACATCACGTCCGCGTCGTTGAACCTCGCGCTGGCACCCGGAACGGGTGGTGCGGCGGAAGACGCGCCGTGCCCGTGAGCCCCTTGGCCCTCCGGCACGATCGCCTCTCCGCCGCACCCCGCCAGCGCCAGGACCGCGACCGCGATCACCAGGCGCTTCATCGGATCAGATCTTCTCCCACAGCGCCGCCACGTTCGGCGGTTCCCAGCCGGTCAGCGAGGTGTGCGCCTGACGGCAGCGGTAGGTCGAGCCGCCGTAGGTGACGGTGGAGCCGACCGCGTACGACGTGTTCGGCGCCCACGTGCCACCGGCGGGCGGTTGCTGCGTGGTCGTGCTCGTCGTGGTGGTGGGAGGAGGCGTGGTGGTCGTGGTGGTGGGCGGCGGGGTCGTGCCGCCACCGTTGATGTTGAGGTCGATGCACGAGTAGAACGCGTTCACCGTGTCGCCGATGTTCCAGATGGCGTAGAGCTTCTGGCGACCGGAGAACCCGCCGAGGTTGATCGTGTGCGTGGTCGGGTTGTTCGGCTGCTGGTTGTTGCCGGCGACGTAACCGACGCGCGTGCCGCCGATGAAGTACTCGTAGTCGCGCGTGGCGTGCCGGGCGGTGAAGGTCCAGGTCAGAGACAGGGTCTGGCCGGTGTTGGTGACCTTCCAGGGCAGCCCGTCGTTGTCGAGCGGCGCGAACGCGCCGTTCGCGCCGCTGCAGTTCTTCAGGCCCTTGGGGCCCTCGGCGCTCTGCGGCTCGTACTTCGCCTGACCGCACAGGTCGACGGAGACGTCGCCCCTGGCGCACTGCGCCGAACGGCTGGCCGGCGACGACACGTAACCGTGTGCGCTCGCCGAACCGACCGGCGTGATGAGGACGATGGCAGGGACAGCGGCCATGAGCAGCACCGCTTTACGCATGATTTTCATTCGTCCGAACTCCTTGGATCGTTCCCAGACGGGATGGACCCGTAGGCAGGGGGCGGGAACCGGGAGCGCCTCAGATGCGCTCGCCGATCCAGTTTCGGTCTGTGGTCTAGACCATAAACCGGTGTTCAGAAAGTGGTCAAGTAACCACCGGACGCGAACGAAAAATGGTGCACACCAACAAGTCCACGCAAGCAAGTGGTCCTATCGCTCCGCCATTCGGGTCACCGGATCAGACCAGTCGGTCCACTGGTACGAACTCCCGCCCACTGGGTAACCCCACGACATGCGCGAATTCGACGAGCCCAGCAGGGCGGCCGGCCCCGGCGTTGTCGCCGACGGACCCGCGGGTGCCCCCACGGTCCTCGTGATCGATCCAGCCGGAGAAGCGGTCCACAACGAGATTCCCGCGACCTGGCGACCACTGACCGACTACCTGCGGGTGGTGTGGCTGCGGGTTCCCGCGGCGCCGACCTGGAAGTCCACAGTGGACACCGTGCTGACCAGGCACAGGGACGACACCAGGACCGTGCTCGACGTGGTCGCCAGCGGACCGATCGCGGCCGACGTCATCGAACTGGTGGCCGCCCATCCGGACCTCGTCCGCTCGGTCCTGCTGGTCGACCCCGAGGTAGCGGTGACCGCGCCGTTCGCCCACGTCATCGCCCATGCCGGCGACACGCGGGCACCGCTTCCGCTGGGCCATCCCGACGTGGTCCAGGGCGTGCTGGCCGCACTCGAACTGCACCGAACCACTTAGGTTCCGAAACTTTCGCTGAACCGGACACTTCGGCCACCCGTATCCCTCGTCAGGGAACCGCGAGACGGGAGGCTTCATGCGAGCGCGTCTGCTCATCATCGTGCTAGGGCTGCTTGCGCTGACGGGCTGTTCATCGGTCGGCGGCGGCAACTCCGGCGAACCGGCGGCCAACGAGGCGGACGCGACGTTCTCGTTGCAGATGATCCCGCACCACCGCCAGACGATCGAGATCGCCAAGGTCGCCATGACGAAGTCCAAGGACGAGTTCGTCATCAACGTGGCCGACAAGATCGCCAACGCCGAGTCGGGCGAGATCGAGCAGATGGCCACCTACCTGCGCAGCTGGAACATCCAGGTGCCCGGCGACGACGCCAACGCCACGCACAAGATGGCGGGCATGATGACCGTCAAGGACGTCGAGGCGCTGAAGTCCGCCACCGGCAAGCAGTACGACGACCTCTTCCTCGCCACCCTCTCCCGTCACCTCCGCAGTGGCGTGGACATGGCGAAGAACGCGCAGGCCAAGGGCGAGCACATCGGCTCGAAGGCGCTGGCGGGCAAGATCATCGTGTCGCAGTCCGAGGTGCTGGACCAGATCAGCGCCAAGCAGAAGTCCTGACACCGCACCAGGACCGGTACGCCAATCACACGTCCGCTGCGAAACGCAGTGGGCGTGTCGGCGTCTCCTCACTAGCCTCGCCGCCATGCACCCACAGGTGGAGCCCTACGCCCAGGGCATGCTCGACGTCGGCGACGGCCAGCTCGTGCACTGGGAGGCCAGCGGCAATCCGGACGGCAAACCGGCGTGCGTGTTCCACGGCGGCCCAGGATCCGGCTCACATCCCCGCTGGCGCGAGGACTTCGACCCGGACCACTGGAACCTGATCCTCTGGGACCAGCGCGGCTGCGGCCGGAGCACCCCGTCCGTCGCGGACCCCGCGACCAGCATGGAGCACAACACCACCCAGCACCTGATCGACGACGCCGAGAAGCTCCGTGAGCACCTCGGCATCGAGAAGTGGCTGCTGGCCGGCGGTTCCTGGGGTTCCACCCTGATCCTCGCCTACGCCATCCAGCACCCCACCAGGGTCAGCGAGATCATCATCCCGGCGGTGACCACCTCCCGCCCCGAGGAGCACGCGTGGATCACCCGCGGCCTCGGCATGTTCTTCCCCGACTACTTCGACGCCTTCCGCGACGGCGTCCCGGAGGAAGACCGCGACGGCAACCTGGCCCTGGCCTACAACAGGCTCCTCAACTCACCCGACCCGGCAGTCAGGGAGAGGGCTGCCTGGGACTGGAGCAAGTGGGACCTGTCCACGATCACGGGCGGCGACAACGACTTCGAGGGCACGAGGTACGCCGACCCCGTCACGCGCTACCGGCTCGCACGAACCGTGACCCACTACTGGGGCAACGAGGCGTTCATCGAGCCGAACCACATCCTCGACAACCTGGACAGGCTCAAGGGCATCCCCGGTGTGCTCATCCACGGCCGCAACGACTTCGGCGGACCGCTGCACACCGCGTGGGAGGTGGCGAAGAGGTGGCCCGACGCCGAACTGGTCATCCTGAACGACGCCGGCCACGAGATCATGAATGGCAGCAGCATGGACCGTGCCATCACCGCTGCCATCCAGAAGTTCCGCTAGGGCGCGACGGGCCCGGACCGGTAGAGGTCCTCACCGGCCCAGCGGATGCGGTCCCTGAACCCGAACCCGGGTGCGGCAACGAAGTTCGCCTCGTCGTCCACCGAGCCCGTTCCGTCGTACTTGGCGCGCAACGGATACGGGAACACCGGACGAGTGCGCACGACGTTGCCATCCTGGTCACGGCCTTCGGCGATGATCCGGGACGGCGCCTGGCCGCCCTCGACCCACGACACGAGCGCGCGGAACGGGTCGAAGGTGGTGAGGGTGTCGCCGCCGTCGCAGTGCCACATCGACGGCACGACGAAGAGCCTTGCCCAGGACGGGTTCCTGCCGCCGGTCAGCCGCTGCCAGTAGTCGAGCGTGCTCTCGAACGGGATGCCCTGGTCTCCCGCGCCGTGCCAGATGAGCAACTTGCCGCCGGCGCGCTGGAACGCGCGCAGGTCCAGCGACAGGGCGTTCGCCTTCACGGTCTCGGGCACCAGGCGCCGGAACTCGCGCGTGGTGAACTCGAAGGACTCGAGTGACGAGTGCGGCTTGCCGATCGGGTAGAGGAGGTGCTTCAGGCCGTTGTCCGCCAGTTCCGCGGCGACTCCCCTGCCCAGGCCGGGCGACGGGTTGAGCCAGAAGGTCCACGAGATCTCCGAGCCGTACGGCTGACCGCCGGGGTAGAGCCGCACGCCCTGGTCTGCCGGTCCGGCGTAGAGACGGCGGACGCGGGCGATCTCGTCGTCGGTCAACTGGCCCGCGAGCGTTCCCGGATCGAACTCGCACAGGCGCGGGTCGTCGATCTGGCCGTCCACCAGGCCGTCCAGTCCGTCGCAGGCCGCCATGACCGCGTTGTGCAGCACGAAGATCTTGTCGTTCGGGATGGTGTTGCGCGCGATCCACGCCTGGTAGCCGATCAGCGCGCCGTAGTACCCGGCGGGCGCGGCCGCGATGATGCCGTCGAAGTCACGCGGGTAGCGCTGGGCCAGCAGCAGGCCCTCGCGCCCGCCGTTGGAGCACCCGTTGAAGTACGACTTCACCGGCGCCTTGCCGTAGAACACCGAAATGATGTGCTTGGACACCTTCGATAACGCGTGGGGCGCGCGGAAGAAGTAGTCGTCGCGGGCCTTCTGGTCGTTGGCGGCCCAGGTCGCGTCGAACGGGTTCTCCAGCGAGACCTGATGACCGTCGTCCGTGGCCGCCACCGCGGCGTCACCGAAAGCGGGACCGCAGCCGGCGGGAAAGGCCGGATCGCGGGTGATTCCACAGAATCCGCCACAGCCGTACTGGAGGTAGCGGCCCTGGTAGCCACGGGTCGGCAGCTTCAGCTGGAAGCCGATGTTCGGTGAGATCGTGCCGCGGACGTCGCAGAACTCCGTGGCACCGGCGACAACCGCGGCCGACGTGACCTGGGTGCGAGCGTCCGGAACGTCGAACGAACGGACCAGGTCAGCGCATGATCGTACTGGCCGGAAAGCGGAATCGGCGGCGGCGGGAGCGATCCCCGACACCGCCGTTCCCAGAACTATGAGTGCTACCAACAACTTGCGCGACATGGCGTCCTTCCCCCTGTAGTCGGACGTACAGGGGGAGTCTTCCAGCTAACCGACGTGCACGCGTGGCCGTCGAGTCGGATCCGATTCAGCCGAGCGGATGATTTCCCGTACCACCGGAGGCGTATCGCCGCGGCCGAGGATCAGGTAGCGGAAGAGGTGCCCCAGCGGGTTTCCCTCCGACCACTCGAAGTGCGCGTGCGGGATCACGCCGGTCGAGTCGCGCAACGCCAGCAGGATCGCCGCGATCGCGTTCGGCGCGGCAGGAGCGGAGGCACGCAGAACGCGATGCCCGTCCACCTCGACGCCGGTCACGCACAGCACGTTGCTGAACGCCGACGGGTCGACGATGTCGATCTCCAGGAACATCACGTCCGCCGAGCCCGGCACCGGGTTCATGCCGCGCTGCTCGGACTCCTTCTCGTCGTACTCCGCCTTGTCACCGGCCTGGCGGCGGTTCGCGATCAACGTGATGCGCCCGTCGTTCTCGATCGTGTCGGTGATGAACCTCCGCGCGTCCTCGTCGAACTTGATCTTGTCGACGCGCAGCTCGGTCGTGCGGGAGATCCGCGACACCAGTGAGATCACCACGATGCCGAGGATGAAGCCGAACGAGATCGTGATGCCGTCCGGCTTCTCGATCACGTTCTCCACCAACGCGTACAGCAGCACCAGCGTCAGCACGGTGAAGCCGATCCCCGCGCCCCGCTGCCCCTTGCGCCACGCGGACACCGTCACGGCGAACGAGCCGGAGACCATCATCGCCAGGATGCCGGTGGCGTAGGCGCCGGCCTGCGCGTTCACGTCGGCGTTGAAGATGATCGTGATGATGATGCAGATGACCGTGTAGACGATCACGACGGGACGAACGGCGCGTCCCCACTCCGGCGCCATGCCGTACGAGGGCAGATAACGCGGCACGATGTTGATCAGACCCGCCATCGCCGAGGCGCCGGCGAACCACAGGATCAGGATGCTGCTGATGTCGTAGACCGTGCCGAACGCCTCGCCGAGCAGTTCGTGCGCGAGATACGCCAGCGCACGGCCGTTCGCGGGACCACCGGGCGCGAACTTCTCCTGCGGCACCAGCACGGTGGTGATGAACGACGTCGCGACCAGGTAGACGGACATGATCAACGCGGCGGTCGTCAGCAGCTTGCGGGTGTTGCGCACCCGGCTCTCCAGGCGCTCCTCCGGCGTCTTCCCGTCCGCCGCGACCAGCGGCATCATGCTCACGCCGGTCTCGAAGCCGGACAGACCGAGCACCAGCAACGGAAACGCCAGAACCGCCGGCCCGATGACGCCGAAGACCCCGCCACCGTGCGAGCCCAGAGCCGAGATCCAGCGATCAAGCGCGTCCGGCGTCGCGAAGACGTCCACGAGCCCCACCACGGCCAGCACGGCGTTCAGGGCGAGGAACACCGCGACCAACGGGATCGCGACGCCCACGGCCTCGCTGAAGCCCATCAGGAACACGCCGCCGAGGATCAGCAGCAGCACGATCGTCAGCCAGAGCTCGGCGCCGTGCAGCGACTCCGGCACGTACGGGTTCTCCAGCGCGTGCACCGAGGCGTCGGCCGCCGACAGCGTGATCGTGATGATCCACGACGTCGCCACGAACCCCAGCAGCACCAGCACGAAGATCTTGCCGCGCCAGAACGGCAGCAGGTCCTCCAGCATCGCCACGGAGCCCTGGCCGTTCGGGCTCTCCCGCGCCACCCGCCGGTACATCGGCAGCATGCCGAGCAGCGTCAGCGCCACGATGAGCAGCGTCGCCAGCGGGGACAACGCGCCGGCGGCCAGAGCGGCGATGCCGGGCAGGTACGACAGGGTGGAGAAGTAGTCGACGCCGGTGAGCGTCATGACCTTCCACCACGGGTGCGGTTTGGCGTGCGACTCGTGGCTCTCCGGACCGGACGGCGCCACGCGGTCCGCGAGCAGCCACCTGCCCACCGGCCCGCCAGGCGGCGCCGGTCGTTCCGGACTCGGGACCTCGGCGGGGATGGCGAACTCCGTGCTCATGGCGCGAAGCATGCCATCGTCAGTTGATCAAGGCCTGAACTCCGCCGGAAAACCCGCCTCCTGAACGGACAAACCGGACGGACGCAACATTCCGATGCTGCCCTGGGTGTGCAGGTCGAGGAACATGTCCACTACGTCCGGATCGAACTGTTCGCCCCGGCCTGCCCAGAGTTCCCGTCGTGCCCGGTTCTCGTCCAGTGCGGTCTGATGTGGACGATTCGACCGCATCGCGGCCCACGCCACGCAGACGGACAGGATCCTTGCTTCCGCACGGATGTCCGCGCCGCGCAGCCCGTCCGGATAGCCGGCGCCGTCGTAGCGTTCGTGCTGCTGCCTGATCACGTGCGCCACGCCCGCGAACCCCGGCACCATCCTGGCGAGCCGGTAGCCGAAGTCGGGGTGCTGGCGCAGCAGCCGCCATTCCTCTTCGGACAGCGCGCCGGGCTTGGTCAGCACGACCTCGGGAATGATGACCTTGCCGATGTCGTGCAGGCGACCGGCGAGCTGCGCGACCCTCGTCGTCGGCGCGTCCAGCCCGAACTCCCCCGCCGCCACACCGGCCCAGCGCGACACCGAACGGCTGTGGTCGTAGCGGTGCAGCCAGCCGTCCACCCGGTCCGCGACCTGACAGAGGAACTCCGCCATCGCGCCGTCGGTGTCCGGGTCGACCGCGGGCAACGGCTCCGGGCCCACCGCGATCCTGTTGCGACCCGCCGCTTTCGCCGCGTACAAAGCGCGGTCCGCGATCACGACGATGTCGTCGGGACCGTCGCCGTGCGTCGGAAAGCTCGCCGAGCCGACCGACACCGTGACGGACAACGGGATGTCGTCGTTGCCCGAGTTGACCGGGATCGGCTTTTCCGCGACGCGTTCGCGCAACCGGTTCGCGATCACGGACAACCGGCCGGGGCCTGCTTCCGGGACGAGCAGCGCGAATTCCTCGCCACCGTAACGAGCGAGGACTTCACCGGATCGGGAAGCCGCGCGCAGCCGGGCCGCGACCTCCATCAGCACGTCGTCGCCGGCGGGATGGCCGTAGTTGTCGTTGATGGACTTGAAGCGGTCGACGTCGATGATGAACACCGCGACCGACCCGTCGTTGCGCCGGGCGCGGGAGATCTCCAACGGCAGCTGGGCTTCGAAGAACCGGCGCGTGTGCAGGCCGGTGAGGCTGTCGGTGATCGCGAGTTTGCGCTGGTCCGCGACGAGCCCCGCGAGCCTCGCGATGATGAGCAGCGACAGCAGCGCGCTGCCCGCGGCGATCACCAGGACGTCCTGCGACGACTGGCCGACGTCGTGCACCAGCATCAGCACCGGCGCGGCGAGGGCGGCCGAGCACAGCGCGATGATCCGGCCGCGGCTCAGGCCGACGTCCTTGACGTGCGCCCGGTCGACGAGCCGCGCCATCGTCGGGTGCAACGCCGCCGCGCCCATGCACAGGTTCGCCGACAACCAGATGGCGTCGAGGAAGTTGCCCGCGTGGTAGCTGCCGTCGAGGCGCTGCAGCACGTAGATGGTGTCCGCGGTCAGGATGCCCAGCAGGTTGGCCGTCAGCAGGACGAACGCGCGCGGCCGAGGTCCTGCCCCGAAGATCAGTCGCAGCGCCACCACGAACAGCGCCAGGTCCATCATCGGGTAGCCGAGCGAGGCGATCTTCACCAGGACCGGTGAGGTGAGACGGGCCTGCGGGCCGATCACGTAGAGCCAGGACGCCATGCCCGCGACGACCGCGAGGACGGCGGCGTCGAGCAGGCTCGGCAGGTCGAGTCCCGGGGTGCGGCGGCGGATCAGCAGGATCACACCCGCCACCATCAACGGGTAATGGCCCAGGTAGAAGATGTCCGCGTACGACGGGTAAACCGTGTACTCGAAGATGTAGTGCGATGCGTAGAACGTGAGGTCGGCGATCGCGTAAACGACCTGGCTGAGTGCGAGGAACACCCATGGCCGCCGCCATTGGGGGCGGTTGCGCTTGACACCGGCGAATGTCGCGATCGCGGCCGACGCGCTGATCGTGCAGTAGAGCACCACCCGTACCGTTTGCCCCGTTGTCCCCGCGGGACTGACCGGAATCAGGTAGTAGACACCCAGCAGCAGGTGACCTGCCACCAGGTACATCCACCACGCCCCGGTGTGGCCGGTACGGAAGATGGTCACACGAGACCCCTCGTTCTACGACTTTGGTCGAGCCACGTGATGATGCCCGACTTGGGATGATCGCGGCACCGTCGTTACTCCAATGAGGTGACCCACTAATACGACGCTACCGCAAATCACGGTTCTGCTTTCCGCGTTGATCTCGGGTGTCGACGATCCGTGCCCGCGGGTGGTCCCCGATCGATTTTCGCACGACTTTTCGCTGCTTGGCCGTGATTCACGCACCTCGTACCACCGATATTTCCGACCCGTTGGTCGGTAAGCGACCTTCGTCGTTGACCGTTGCTCGTTCTGGGCGGGGTGAGAGCGGCGATCAACGGACTATCGTGAGAGCCGTGGACGGCGTTCGGTTCGGGGTGCTGGGACCGCTGCTGGTCACACACGGGCGGCGGGACGTCCGCATTCCCGCTGGCCAGCCGAGACAGGTCCTGGTGCTGCTGCTCCTGCACACCGGTCAGACCGTCAGCGTCGACCACCTCATGTCGGTCCTCTGGGACGGCGATCCGCCCGCCAGCGCGCGCAAGGCCGTGCAGGTGCACGTCTCGCAGCTCAGGAGAGCCCTGAAGGACCTTCCCGGCGTGTCGCTGGAGTGGTCGCGGCAGGGCTATCGGCTCGACGTCCCCGACCGGTCGCTCGACCTGCAGCTCTTCCGCGACGCCCAGGACCCCGACGAGGCGCTGGCGCATTGGCGCGGACCGGCGCTGGCCGAGCTGACCACGAACACCCAGCTCGCGAACCAGCTGGAGGAAGAGCGGCTCGGGGTGGTCGAGCGCCGCGCCGACCGCGCGATCAAGGACGGCCGGCACCACGAGATCATCGGAGAGCTGACCGGGTACGTCGCCGCGCACCCGACCAGGGAACGGCTGCGCGGAGCGCTCATGGTGGCCCTGCACCGCAGCGGACGGCAGGCGGACGCGCTCAGGACGTACGACGAGGGCCGCCGGCTCCTGGCGGAGGAACTCGGGCTCGATCCCGGCCAGGAGCTCAAGGATCTGCACGCCGCGATCCTGCAGGGCGACATCCCGGCCGTGCCGCGCGAACTGCCCGCCAGACCCGACCCGTTCGTGGGGCGCCGGGCGGAGATCGAACTGATCACCGAGGCCCCGGACACCGTGATCGCCGTGCACGGACCGGGCGGTCAGGGCAAGAGCGCGCTCGCCACCGCCGCGGCGCACGCGATGGCCGAACGTTTCCCGGACGGACAGTTGTACGTGGACCTGCACGGCGCCACACCGGGTCGTTCGCCGCTCTCCCCCGCCGAGGTGATCAGGCGGTTCCTGCGCGCTTTGGGCACCCCGCCGCTGGCCGTGCCGACGGACCCGTCCGAGGCGGCCGCGCTGTACCGGTCGACGCTGGCCCGGCGCAAAGTGCTGGTGCTGCTGGACAACGCGGTGGACGCGGCTCAAGTGGGCCCGCTGCTGCCCGGCGAACCGGGTTCCGCCGTGCTGATCACCAGCCGCCGGATGCTGGCCACGCTGAGCGCCCGGCACGTGCGGCTCGACCCGTTGCCGCGGGACGACGCGCTGCGGTTGCTGGGAGACGACAGCCCGGCGGCGGAGCAGGTCGCGAAGGCCTGCGACTACCTGCCGCTCGCCCTCACGATCGCGGCCGCACGGCTGCGGTCCCGGCCGGACTGGACGACCGCGACGCTGGCGAAACGGCTCGCGGACCAGCGTCATCGGCTGGACGAGCTGCACTTCGACGACCTGGGTGTCCGGTCGAGCTTCCAGCTGGGCTTCGAGGGCCTGAACGCCGGCTCGACCAGGGCGTTCACCCTGCTGTGCTGCCTGAACGTGCCTTCCGTCAGCGAGTCGGTGGCCCAGGCGCTGCTCGGCCAGGACGACGTGGACCGCGCGCTGGATCCGTTGGTGGACGCCAAACTCGTGGAGCCCTGTGGGCCGGAGCGGTACCGGGTGCACGACCTGCTGCGGTTGTTCGGCGCCGAGCAGGTGAACGACGAGAGGCACGACGCTCTCGCCCGTGCGCTCACGCACTACCGCGAAACCCTTGCCGCTGCCTTGAAGAAGCTGCGGCCGCACGCTTACGGCGCGCTGGGGTACGCCGCTGCCGGCGATCTCGACGAGCCGTTGCGGTGGCTGACCGACGAGGCCGAGAACCTGCTGGCGGCAGCGCGTTCGGCGGTGGCGGAACCGGCACTGGCCGACCACTCCCTGGCGATCGCGCACATGCTCTACCCGCATCTGTTCAAACAGGACAGAGTCGCGGAGCTGGTCGAGCTGGGCCAGATCGCGGACCAGGCCGCCCGCACCGTCGGAAGCTCGGCCGCGTTGCAGACGGCGCTTCTGGTGCGGTCGGCCGCGAACCGCAGGATCGGCTCGTTCGAGACCGCCCGCGCGCAGCTGGAAGAGGTGCTGGAGGCGCGCGCCGACGACCCGTTCGGGCAGGGCCGCGCGCTCGCCGGCATCGGCACGATCCAGCGGGAACTGGGTGAGCTGGAGCAGGCCGCGGAGACCCTGGCGCAGGCGATCAAGCTCACCGAGGAGCACGGACCGGCCGGCGCGCAACGGGTCCCGTTGTCCGCGCTGGCCCAGGTGCACCAGGTGGCCGGACGGTACGACCAGGCGCTCGACGCCGCCGTGCAGAGCCTCGGGCACGCCCGTGAGCACGCGGACGAGGCCGGCACTGCCTACGCGCTGGCGTCGCAGGGGCAGGCGCTGTTCAAGCTCGGGCGGCTGGCCGAGGCCGAGGCCGCGCTGAGCGAGTGCATCGAGCTGTGCCGCGTGACGGGCGAGCACAACGACGAGTGGCAGGCGCTGCTGTGCCGTGCGGAAGTGCTGCTGGCCGCGGGGAGACCTGAACCGGCCACAAAGGACGCTGAACGCTGCCTGGAGATCACGAGCGCTCGCGGGGACCGTTACGGCGAGGGTGTCGCCCGTCTCGTGCTCGCCAAGGCAGGGCTGGAAAAGCACGCGGACCGGGCGGCCGAACTGCTCGGCACACCCGGTCTGCGTCGGGACAACCTGTTGGACAGCCTGATCAGCTGATCAGTCGCCGTAAGGGTTCTGCATCGAGACGTGGACGTGGTCGTAGTGACCACCCGTCACACCGCTGCCCGCGGTGTAGGTGCGCCAGCCTTCGGACGCACGGGCCACGCTCCAGATCTTGCCGTCCCAGATCACGTAGCGGACGTCGAGCCGGACCGCGTGCTGCTTCAGCCAGTTCGCGAGCTTCCAGCCCTGCGCCTCCTGCGAGGCGTTGGGGTACTGGCCGATCGCGTTCGAGATGGTGCAGTCGAGCGCGTTGCCGGTGTTGTGGTTGCTCGTCGAGGACTCGCCCGGACGGTAATCGCCCACGTAGCACTGACGCTCACCGGTCAGGTCCGCGATCTGCGTGCGCACGAACGCCGTGCGGGCAGAGGCGTTCGGAGCGCGAACCGCCTGCGACGGGTTCGTGTTCTCCGGCGGCGTCGGGTAGGGACCGGGGTCGCCCGGGTCGGGGTCCGGGTCGCCGCCGCCGCTGTCGCCGATGCGGTGGGAGGCGTTCTCGTTCTTCAGGCCCGCCTTGAGGTTGGCCTTGCCGCCCGCCGCGATCGTCTGGTTCGTGCCACCGTAGTTGCTGTTGAAGTACACGGTGACGGGCTTGCTGGTGCGGTTCCAGACCGACGCGGCGTTGTTCTTCACGCACACGCCCTGACCGTTGCCGGAACCCTTGAACTCGTAGCAGCTCGGCTGGCTGTCACCGTAGTTCGCGACCGAGGTCTCGAAGTCGGAGACCGAACCGTCCTGGTCGCTGTTGTAGTACAGGCAGAACTCGTCGTCGTTGCAGACGCCGTCACGAGCCTCGGCCGGCGATCCGATCCGGTGCGACGCGTTCTCGTTCTTCAACCCTGCCTTGAGGTTCGCCTTGGCACCGGCCCCGATGGCCTGGCTGGTGCCGCCGTACCCGCTGTTGAAGAACACGGTGACCGTGCTGCCCATGCGATTCCAGACGGCGGCCGCGTTGTTCTTCACGCAGACGCCCTGGCCGTTGCCCGCACTCTTGAAGTCGTAGCAGGACGGTTGGCTGTCGCCGTAGTCGGAGATCGACGTGTCGAAGTCCGACACCGAACCCTGCTGGTCGCTGTTGAAGTAGAGGCAGAACTCCCCTGCCTCGCAGACTCCGTTGCGGGCCGTCGCCGCGTTCGCCGGAGCCGTGCCGAACAACACGCTGAGCAGCGCACCTGCGAGCGCTACGAAGGTCAGTCTTCTTAACACCGTGAGCCCTTCTACTTAAGGAACCCGGAGAAAATCAGCCGCAGTGCTCGAAACCGCTGGTGTAGCTGGAAGAACCGACCATGCCGCCCCACTTGACGCACTTGCCGGGGGCCTTCTTCTTGACCGGGCCGGCGTAGTAGCCGTAGTCGTCGCGGTCGGTCGTGCGGGCATCGCCCTGGACCTCGAGGAACGCGCCGACGTCCGACGCGGCGCCGATCTTGGTGGTCTTGATCGTGACCACGCAGTTGTAACCGTTGGCCGCGTTGTAGAGCAGCGACACGCGGGCACCGGTCACGTTCGCGCCGTCGATGACCTTGTAGCCGTCGCCGCAGGCCTCTTCGGGGGTGTACGGGTTGGTGGTGCCACCGCCGCCGCACTTGTTGTTCGACTTGTAGTTCTTGGTGCCGTAGTACAGAACCGTCGTCCCGGACAGCTTGATCTTCTGCGGCGTGCCGTTCAGCAGCTGCTCGAAGTGCAGGTGCGCGCCGGTCGAGCCGCCGGTGTTGCCGACATTGCCGATGGTCTGGCCCTGCGAGACGTTCTGGCCGACCGACACCCGCTGTGCGGAGAGGTGGGCGTAGCGCGTGGTCCAGCCACTGCCGTGGTCGATCTCGATCCAGCGGCCGTAGCTCGTGCTGCCCTCGTTGCGGACCTTGCTGACCGTGCCGGACGCGGACGCCACGACCGCGTCACCCTCGTCCGCGCTGCGGTTCAGGTCGAGCGCCAGCTGCGGGCTGTGGTTGGTCCTGGTCTGTCCCGACCACGTCTGTCCACACGGGAACGGCAGCTCGAAGTTGGTGGCGGCGCTGGCCTGCGGCCCACCGAGCACCAGCACGCCCATACCGATCGCGAGGCCTGCGACCCCTGAGATGATCCTCTTGACGTTCATGACTTCCCCTCGTTAACCCGAACATTCGACGGAACTTGGATCACGATGTGCCACGGCAGTAAAAATCGGCCTAAGAGCGGTCCTGCGACTGATCAGCAGCGCTGGTCAGTCGCCGCGGAACCCTCACCGCCGGACCAGCTGAGCTCGCCGTAGCCCTTGGTGCACTGGGTCAGCGTGTTGGCACCGGAGGACCAGACCTCCTTCTGGTGGTTCCCGCCGCACTTGAAGTCAGCGAGGCCGGAGCTGGTGGAGACGCCGGAGCAGGCCCACCAGTTGCCGCTGTGCGAGTTGCGGAAGCCCTCCCACACGTAGGTGTAGGCCCAGTTCTTGTTGCAGCCCTTGAACTGCTTCACCGACGCGATCGTCGTGCCACCCGACTTGATGTACGCGGTGCTGCCGATCTGCGTGACCGAGCCGCAGCTCGGGTTCGTCTCGGCGTTCGCCGGCGACGCGATCCCGAGCAGCGCGCCCATGACGAGCGCCGCGGTGCCCACGGTGCTGGCGATCCTGATGAACATGCTTCTCCCTCGATCTTTGCCAGGTGCGGAAGGTCAGTCGGTGATGTAGCCGGTCACGGCGCGCCCCCTCAGCAAGCGCTCGACGCGAGACGGGCGGTGCGGTGCACGCCGTTCGAGTCGACGTAGAGCACCTCGCCACGGGCGCAGCCGGGCGCGTGGACCATGTTTCCCCAGTGGTTTCCCGGCGTTCCCGCCGCGACGAAGCCGACGTGGTCGCTGCCGGACCACACGGTGATGCGCAGAGCCGAGTCGCCGCCCGAGTAGTTCGAGATCCGCACCCAGTTCGTCCTGCAACCAGGTGACCAGCGCAGCTCCGCGGTGCCGCCCGTGTACATGGGCGCGGTGTCAGCCGTCGTGGAACCGCTTGCGCAACCGGCGGACACCGGGTCCTTGTCGTTGCATCCACGCCCGCTGCAGGACGCCGCCTGCGCGTCCGGCGCCATGAGGAGCGTGAACGCGGCCGCGGCGATCAGGGCTGTCGACTTCATGGCGCTGACACTGCTGAGCAGCGCTCACAGCGATCTGACAGCTACACCCCGTCAGATGTCAGCGCGGTGTCAGAAGGGCACGTCAGCGAGCGGTGCGCGATCGGTCAGCGGAGATCGCCATGGTGGCGCCATGACGTGGTTGCGCAAGCCCTGGGTGGGACCGTTGGCGTTCGTGGTGGTGGCCTTCGTGGCGTTCTCGCTGCCGCCCTACTTGACCGGTGATCGGCTGCAGGCACGCGTGCAGTCGGACTGGGGACCGCACTACCCCTTGCTCGTCGTGCACGTCGTCTGCGCGTCGATCGCCATCCTCACGTGCGTGGTGCAGATCTGGCCGTGGTTCCGTGGCCGCTTTCCCACGTGGCACCGCCGCATCGGCCGTGTGTACGTGTTTGCCGGAGTGTTGCCCGCCGGTCTGTCCGGCCTGGTCATCGGCTACATGACGCCGTACGGCCCGGTGGCGATGGTCAGCAGCGTGCTGCTGGCGGTGCTGTGGTTGACGTTCACGTGGCTGGCGTGGCGTGCGGCGCGGCAGCGTCAGTTCCGCGACCACCGCAAGTGGATGATCCGCAGCTTCGCGCTGACCGTCTCGATCATCACGAACAGGATCTGGGGCTTGCTGGTGTTCCTCTGGCTGGGCGACGGGCTGCCGGAGGCGGACCTGCCGTCCGAGGTCGCCGGGATCTCGACGTGGGCCGGGTGGACGATCCCGCTGCTGCTTTCGCAGTGGTGGCTGGAACGCAAGCCGAAGCGCCGGCAGGCCCCGGTTGAGCAGCGTGAAACCGTTCCCGTCTGATGCTCGGGCGGCTACGGTCGGCAGTCATGAGGCTACTGCTCGCTGTCCTGATGATGGTCGTCCTCGCCCCGGTCGCGTCCGCCGCGCCGGCCACGCCCACGGCGCGCTGCGAGTTCATCCCGACGCCGGACAACCCGGCCGCACGCCCGGTCCAGCCGCCCAGCGCCGTCGTGCCCGCCCGCGGCACGGTGAAGGTCACCATCGTGACGAACTACGGCGTGGTCGTCGCGGACCTCGACCGCGCCAACGCCCCGTGCGGCGTGGAGAACTTCGCCCACCTGGCGCGGAGCTGGTTCTACACGATGTCGCAGTGCTGGCGGCTGACCGACACCACGCGCCTGGGCGTGCTGCAGTGCGGCGACATCTACCGCGCCGAGGAGGGCGGGCCCGGCTACCGGTTCGCCGACGAGGTGACGGGCAAGGAGACCTACCCTCGCGGCACGATCGCGTACGGGAACCAGGGGCCGGGCACGAACGGCAGCGAGTTCTTCATCGTGCACTCGTTCGCCAACATCGCGCCGAACTACACGGTCATGGGCCACGTCACCTATGGCATGGACACGCTCGACCGGATCGTGAAGGCCGGGATCGTGCCGCAGCCGGACGGTCTGCTGGACGGCCTGCCGAAGAAGCCGGTGAGGATCCTGCACGTGCTCGCCCACTAGTTGCTGATTTTCCGAGTAGTCGCCGTTTCGTTGAAACGGCGACTACTTTGCGTTTGGCGCCGGAATAGCGCCACGAGAGCGTCTCGTGTTGACATGTTTCGGAAAGGCGAAAATCCGGTACGCGATCTCCGTCACAGCGTCTACCAGCGCATATTAACCCGGATGAACCATCGACAATTAAGGGCGATTTGATAATCGATGTGATCCCGCTCGCCCTCAGGAATCAATTCCGCAGCTCCCGCGCTTCCGTCACCTGAATGGCGGCTGTACCAGCCAGTAGCCTGATTTTCGGTTATTTGAGGAGGCACAGGAGTGGCACCCGAGTTCGAGCCGGCTCGACTCGACGACGTCGACGATCTGCTCAGGCTCTACCGGCGGGCTCACGGCGCGAACTACCCCATCGCGATGGGCACCGACCCCGACGTCATGGCGGCCGAGATCGAAGCCCCGCACACCACGTGGCTGGTGTGGCGCCGCGACGGCCAGGTCGTCGCCTCGATCACCGGGCACGTCGAGAGCGCGGACCGTCTCGGCAAGATCGCCGGGCTGGTCGTGGACCCGGAGGCGCAGGGCGGGGGCATCGCTCACCACGCCGTCGGGCAGATCACCGACCGCATGCTCGCGAGCGGCGAGGTCGACTCGGTGTACGGCACCGCGCGGACGATCCACCTCGCACCGCAGAGAGTGTGTCTGCGCAACGGGTTCCACCCGCTCGGGCTCGTCCCGAACCTGTTCAAGCACGCCAAACGCGAGACGATGACGTTGCTGGCCAGGCATCGCGACGGCGTGCTGGAGCAGCGGGCCGAGGTGCACAAGGTGCCGGCAAGCCTGCGGAAGCTCGTCATGGCCACCCGCGCGACGATGCCGTCGCTGCCGGAGTTCGTCGAGGACACCGCTTTCGGCGCCGGTGAGGTGTCGCGGCTGGAGGTCATCGAGGCGCCGCAGTTCGTGCAGCGGCACTTCGAGCTCACGATCAACGACCCGGCGCGGCGGTTCTACCCGTTGCACAAGCCGAACGTGCTGCTGGCCGACGAGCGCGGCGAGTACCAGATCTACGGGCACCTCAACCGGCACGACGGTTACTGCACGATCTTCGGTGCCACCCCCAGTCCCCAGGCACTGCTCCCGCACCTCGGTGGCGTGATCGACACGCTGGCCGGTCTGGGCGCCCCGCACGTCGAGACGCTGGTGCCGTTGCACGAGTTCGACGAGCTGAGTGCGTTGCTGGCCTTCGGTTTCCTGCCGGTGGCGCTGTACCCGGCGATGCGCAAGGACGGCGAGGTCTACCACGACTACGTGGTCATGGTGCACACGCCGCAACCGCCGGACTTCCGCGGCCTCGCGATCGACGAGGCGTTCCGGCCCTTCACCGAGCAGTACATCGAGCTGTGGACGCAGAAGTTCCTCAACACCAACGGAGTCTTTCGAGCATGAACCCGCACCTCGGACCGGCAACGGTGCCGGATCCCTCGCTGGGCGCCGTCCAGGCGCTGTGCGACATCGCGGCGCCGTACGACCACAGCGACCCGGACCTGTTCCTGGAAGCCATGAACGAGTCGAACCGCTGGCACGCCCAGCGCAACGAGTTCTTCCGCAGCCTGTGGAACGGCAAGCCGCTGCGCGACATCACCGAACAACCTTTCGTGCACGCCAACTTCTTCAAGATGCACGAGGTGCTGTCGGTGCCGCGCGACGAGGTCGTCGTGCACGCCACCTCGTCCGGCACGACCGGGCAGAAGTCGCAGATGTTCTGGGACGCCTGGACTCTCCGGGCGGGCCAGCGGATGGTCGCGCGGATCTACGACCACAACGGGTTCATCGACGCCGAGCCGGTGCACTACCTGATCAACCTGAACCAGCCGACGCCGAACGTGAAGCTGGGCAGCTCGTTCACCGGCCAGTTCATGACCGACTTCGCGCCCGTGGAGTCCGTCGACTACGGCCTCGCGCACACCGGCACCGGGCACGAGTTCGACGCGTTCGGCAGCATCCGCGCCCTGCGGCGGTTCGCGGACAGCGGCAAGCCCGTGCGGATCTTCGGGTTCCCGGCGTTCCTGAGCTTCACCATCGACCGCATGCGCGCGATGGGCGTGGAACCGTTGCGGCTCGACGAGCGCTCGATGGTGTGGTTCGGCGGTGGCTGGAAGGGCAACGCGGACAAGCAGATCTCCAAGTCCGAGCTGCGTTCGAAGGTCACGGACATGCTCGGCATCCCGGACGCGCGGATCCGCGACAGCTACGGCTCCGTCGAGCACTCGGTGCCGTACGTCGAATGTTCGCGCCACAACCTGCACGTGCCGACGTGGTCACGTGCGATCGTCCGGGACGTCCGGACGCTGGAACCGTTGCCGTACGGCGAGTCCGGCTACATCCAGTTCGTGTCCCCGTACATCACCTCCGCGCCCGCGCAGAGCGTGCTGATGGGTGACCTGGCCGCACTGCACGCACCTGAGGAGTGCGGTTGCGGCAACGAGACCCCGTGGTTCGAGATCCTCGGCCGCGCCGGCGTCTCCCGCAACCGATCCTGCGCGATCGCCGCAGCAGAACTCCTGAAGGGCAAGGCATGAGGCACCTCTGGCAGGGTGAGTGGATCGACGACGACGCGGTCGCGCAGCGGCTCGACACGGTGGACGACCTCACCCAGCAGATCATCACCGGGCCGCGCCTGAACCCGCTCGTCGTGCTCGCCGCCGCCGAGAAGCTGGACCTCGGACAGCACCGCGCGTCGCTGGTCTCGTGGGGCCTCGACGAGGTGGAGATCGACGAGACGCTGGACGCGTTGCGGCACGCGCTGAGCCGTGTTTCGTTGGAACGCAAGCTCAAGCGCGAACTCGGCAACCTCGACCCGGCGCGGATGGTCCGCTTCGACTTCCGCACGCCCGTCTACGAGGCCTGGGTGCCGCTCGGCCTGCTCGCCCACGTGACGGCGGGCAACGCACCGGCCGCGGGCGTCCTGAGCGCCGTCGAGGGCCTGCTCTCCGGCAACCTCAACGTCATCAAGGTCGCGTCGGACGACTCGGGCTTCACCGCCGAGGTGCTCGCCGCACTGGCAGCGCACGACCAGACGGGCCAGATCGCCGCGCGGCTCGTCGTGCTGCACTTCTCCTCTTCGCGCACCGACTGGATGTCGCGTGTGCTCGGCGCCGCCGACGCCGTCGCGGTCTGGGGTGGCGAGGAGGCGATCACCGGCGTCACCGAGCTGGTCAGGCCCGGCACGCGGGTGATCGACTGGGGCCCGAAGCTGTCGTTCGCCTACCTGACCAGTGACTCGTGGTCCGATGTGGACACCCTGCACGCGCTGGCGGCGGACGTGTGCCAGCTGGAGCAGCAGGCGTGCTCCAGCCCGCAGGTGATCTACCTCGACACCGAGGACCCGGCGGAGGTCTTCGCGTTCGCCGAGCGGTTCGCGTCCGTGCTGGAGCTGACCGGCCCGCCGACCCGGGAACCGTCGCAGGCCGAGTGGGCGGAGATCACGAACACCGTCGTCGTCACGCAGCTCGAAGAGCACCTCAAGCTCACCAAGGTGCACACCGGCGAGCACTGGCGCGTGCTGGCGGACGTCCGTTCCGCGCTGCGCACCTCGCCGCTGTACCGCACGGTGTGGGTGAAGCCCCTGCCTCGCAAGCAGATCACCTCCGTGCTCCGGCCGATGCGCCGCTACCTGCAGACCGTCGGTCTCGCGGCGGACCGCCCCGACACCGCTGCCCTGGCGCGGTCGTTCGTGTCGGTCGGCGTGCAGCGGATCACCACACCGGGCTCGATGCTCGGCGGCTACAGCGGCGAGCCGCACGACGGCGTCTACGCGTTGCAGCGCTACAGCAACCGGGTGTCGGTGCAGCTCGACGACAGGTTCGCCGCGGACGCCTCGCTGGACGACCTGGCCGAGTCGCGCCAGCTCCCGGTGCCTTCGGTGCCGGTGACGCCGAAGTCGGACTTCGAGACGCTGCAGGACCGTCCAGCGGATGTGTACTTCCGCAGCGGCGGTAGCTCCGGGGCACCCAAGCTGTCCGCGTACACCTGGGCGGACTGGGACGAGCAGATGTGGGTCGGCGCCGAGGCGTTGCTCGCCACCGGCCTCGACCCGCGCCGCGACCGGATCATGAACCTGTTCTTCAACGGGCACATGTACGCGAGCTTCGTCAGCTTCTTCTCCGCGCTGGAGCGGATGAACGCCGTGCAGTTCCCGATGGGCGGCGAGTGGGGCCAGCTCGACGCGATCGCCCAGGCCATTGTGGACAACCGCGTCGACACGCTGCTGACCGCGCCTTCGTTCGTGCAGCGGCTCTTCGCCGAGCACGGCTCGATGCTGAAGGAGTACGGCGGCATCCGCAAGATCTTCTACGCGGGCGAGCACTTCGGCGCGCAGGCCATCGCCCGGCTGCGCGACGAGTTCGGCGTCGAGGTGATCCGCTCGGCGGCCTACGCGACCGTCGACGCGGGCCCGGTCGGCTACCAGTGCCAGGCCTCGTCCGGCAAGGTGCACCACCTGTTCACCGGCCTGCACACGCTGGAGATCCTCGATCCCGAGGCGGACCGGCCCGTCTCGTTCGGCGAGCCCGGCCGGCTGGTCTTCACCACGCACACGCGGCGTGGCCAGCGGCTGGAGCGCTACGAGATCGGCGACCTCGGCCGCTGGGTCCCCGGCGACTGCGAGTGCGGCCGCCAGACGCCGCGGTTCGAACTGCTGGGGCGCACCGGTGACGTGTTCCGGGCCGCCGCGCAGACGTTGAACTACCGGCGGTTCCTCACGATCCTGGAGGACGAGCACAGCTACGCCGGCGCGTTGCAGATCGAGCTGAACGAGGACGCTCAAGGCGAGGAACTCGTCGTGCGGATGGAACGCGATCGCGCGCCCGAGCCCGCGGCGACCCACGTCACGTTGCTGTCCCGCTATTCCGAAGTCGCCGAGGCCGTTGAACAGGACTCTTTGCTGACCGTGCGGGTGGAGAACGTTCCGCTGGCGGACTTCCTGCGGACGAAGAGCAGCGGCAAGTTGATCGCGGTCGTCGACCAGCGCAGCAGCAGGAGTGTGTGAACGATGTCCGTGCTCGACCTCATCTGCTACGCCCGCACGCACTCCCCGTTCTACAAGGAGATGTACGACGGCTACGACTCCTCGACGCCGTTGTCCGAGCTGCCGGTGATCGACCAGGCCGCGTTCTGGGCCGCGAACACCATCCGCCACAACCAGGTGCTGACCCGCGCGCACACCGACGGCCTGATCTTCAAGACCGGCGGCACCACCAAGGCGCCTCGCGTCTCCTTCTACACCAGCGAGGAGTGGGACGCGATGTGCCGCGCGTACGCGGAGACGCTGCCCGCGGCGGGACTGCGGCACGGCGACCGGATCGCGAACCTCTTCGCGGCCGGTGAGCTGTACTCCAGTTTCATCTTCGCGCTGAACTCCCTGCAACGATCGCCGATCGACCTGGTCCAGCTGCCGATCACCGGCAGCGCGCCGGTCGAGTTCACGCTGACCACCATGCAGGACTTCGACGCCACCGTCGTCGCGGGCTTCCCGACGACGTTGTGCCGGCTGGCGTCGCACGTCGTGGGCTCTGTCGGCTCACTGCCTTTGGTGCGGCTGATCCTGTTCAGCGGGGAGGCCCTGTACGACGACCAGCGCGCGTTGCTGTCCTCCGCCTTTCCCGGAGCCGAGTTCCGGTCGTTCGTCTACGGCAGCGTGGACGGCGGGATCATCGGCACGGCGGTGCTCGGCTCGGACGACCCGCGGGTGTTCCGCTCCTTCGTGGACAGCTCCGTGCTGGAGATCGTCGACGTCGAGACCGGCAGGCTGATCACCGAGCCCGGCCGGCCGGGACGGTTGCTGCAGACCGACCTCACCCGGCGGCTGCAGCCGATGATCCGCTACCCGGTCGGCGACCTGGCCGAGTGGGTCGACGTGGAGGACGGCATCTTCCGGCTGCTCGGCCGCGCCGACGAGGGCGCGCGGGTCGGCCCCGTGACGCTGCACCTCGACCACCTGCGGGCCGCCGTCGACCGCGCCGGCGTCGTGCACAACGGCGTGCAGGTCGTGATCCGCCGCGTGGACGCGCGGGACCAGCTGGTGCTGCGGATCGCCGGAGAGCCGCAGGACTTCGAGGCCGTCCGGGACGAGGTGCACGTGATCAGCCCGCGGTTCGAACTGCAGGCCGGCCGCGGAACCGTGGCGCCGCTGGCCGTCGAGTGGGTCGCGGCGCTGGAGGTCAACCCCCGCAGCGGGAAGACCGTCCGGCTCGTCGACGAACGCCCCGTCTAGGGTGTGGCGGTGCGAAAGATCCTGGTCATCGGTATCGGCGCGGGCAATCCCGACCACCTGACGGTGCAGGCCGTCAAGGCGTTGCAGACGGTCGACGTGTACTTCGTGCTGGACAAGGGGTCCGTGAAGCAGGAGCTCGTCGACCTGCGCGCGTCGATCCTGGAGGCGCACGTGACGCGGCCGTACCGCTGGGTCGAGGGCCGGGATCCGGAACGCGACCGCAACCCCGCCGACTACAAGGCGACGATCGACGCCTGGCGCCGGGACCGCGCGGACGTCGTCCTGGGGCTGCTCGCAGACCTGGGCGAGGACGAGGTCGGGGCGTTCCTGGTGTGGGGCGACCCGTCCCTCTACGACTCGACGCTGGCGATCCTCGACGACCTGCTGGCCCGCGGCGAGTCGTTCGCGGTGGAGGTCATCCCCGGCGTGACGTCGGTGGCGGCGCTGACGGCCGGACACCGCGTGTCGCTGAACCAGGTCGGCAAGCCGGTGCAGATCACGACCGGCCGCCGCCTCGCCGCCGGGTGGCCGTCCGATGTGGACGACGTGGCCGTGATGCTGGACGCGTCGTACTCCTTCGAGGGCGTGGACCCGGACACGTGGATCTACTGGGGCGCCTACCTCGGGATGCCGGACGAGATCCTGGTGTCGGGGCGGGTCGGGGACGTGGCCGCGGAGATCCGCCGGGTTCGCTCGGAGGCCCGCGAGCGCAAGGGCTGGATCATGGACACCTACCTGCTGCGCAGGCCCTGATCAGTGCAGGAACGGCAGCGTGCAGTACCGGCGGCCTCGGGTGACTCGGGTGACCTCGTGCAGCAGTGAGCACGAGAACACCAGTGCTTCGCCCTTGTTCGCCCGGTAGGTCCTGCTGCCGTACTCCGGGAACCTGAGTTCGCCGCCCTCGAAGTCGTCGCCGAGGTTGATCGTGACGGCGAACCTGCGGTGGGCGGTGGCCTGCGTGGTGTTGTCGCGGTGGGCCTGGAAGTGGCCGCCGGTCTCGGCTTCGTAGCAGGCGATGATCCAGCGTTCGACGCGGGTGGCCGTGAACTGGAACGCCCGCTGGATCTCCGGGAGCAGCCTTCGTTCGACGCGCGCTTTCAGTTCCGCGCGGAACGGGTCTTCGAGTGTGAGGTCCTGGCGGCGCTTGTGGCCGTGGTCGTGCACGATCTCCGTGCGTCCGTGGTCCGTGCGCATGAAGCCGCTGTCGGTGCCGCCGGTCCGGTCGTAGTGCCGGGTCAGTTCGTCGCAGAACTCCGGCTCCAGCACGCGCGGAACCCTCAGGACCGGCGCGGCGAGGTCGGTGTCGGGCACGTCCGGGATCGGCTCGCCCCGCCGGACGATCGCCTCGACCCTGAGGTTGGCGTCGAGCAGCACCGAAGCGTTGCCGATGCCGTACTTCGCCGCGATCTGGCCGTCGTCGAGGACGACCGTGACGCCTTCGGGCGGATCGCACGGCTTCCGCACGACCCAGACGAGGTTGTCGCTCTGCTGCAGATGTTCGTCCAGCTCGTCCACAAAGGACACGACGACCGGTTTCCCCGCCTCCTCGCTGAACCAGTAGCCGCCGTCGGCGTTCTTGATCGCGAACAGCGGCGCCCGGTCTCCTGGCGTGAGCATCAGAGCGTGTCGTTGCCGTCCGGCCGCATCAGGACGTCGTTGCCGTCCGGCGCGATGAGAACGTCGTTGCCCTGCGGTGCGATCAGGACGTCGTTGCCGTCCGGTGCTTCTTGCGCCTGCGCGGCGCCGCCGGTCACGGCCGTCGCGACGATCACCGAACCCGCGATCAGAATCTTGCGCACGTTCCCCACCCCCAGTAGTGGTTTCCCGCGTTCCTGACCTCGACCCTACTCGGCGATCAGCCGCCGCACGGAGCGTTCGACGAGTTCACGGGTCGCGTTCGGGGTGCTGAACGCGAGGATCGACATGTGCACGACCAGGTCGAGCAGGTTCGTGGCGTTGAACGCCGCCGAGATCCTGCCCTCCATCTGAGCCTGTGCGACGGCCTCGATCTTGTGCATGTAGGCCTCTGCTTCAGCCTTCGGAACTTCGCTGAAGCCGTTCTCCAAGCGGTGGTAGGCCACGAGCCTGAGCAACTGCGGCCGCTCCAGGTACGCCTCGAACAGCCGGCCCGCGTAGCCGGGCAGGTCCTCCGGCGTGATCGGGACCTCCTGGATCATGCGGTCGACCTGGATCTTCAGCAGCTCGTCGAACAGGCCCTCCTTGCTGCCGAAGTAGGCGTAGATCATCGCCTTGTTGCAGCCGGCCGTCGCCGCGATGCGGTCGACCCGCGCCCCGGCGATCCCGTACTGGGAGAACTCCTCGAGCGCCGCGTCGAGCAACTTGGCCTTGGTCGCTTCCTTGTCCCTCACCACACCTCCATCTTAACTAACCAGTTGGTAGTAGCAACTAACCAGTTAGTTGACAGTCTGCCTCGGACGTGGTTGCCTGGTTCTAGCAACCAAACAGTTAGTTAGTCCAGCCAACCGGTTAGTCAGGAGAACGTCATGAAGGTCGCACTGGTCACGGGTGCCTCGTCGGGGATCGGCGAGTCCACCGCGGTTGAGCTGCACAAAGCCGGTTACACGGTGTACGCGGCGGCCCGTCGGGTGCAGCGGATGGAGGGGCTCGCCGCGCAGGGCATCCGGGTGCTGGAGATGGACGTCACCAGTGACGAGTCGATGATCGACGGAATCAAGAAGATCATCGCCGAGGCCGGGCGGATCGACGTGCTCGTGAACAACGCCGGCTACGGGTCGTACGGCGCGGTCGAGGACGTGCCGCTGGACGAGGCGCGGTACCAGTTCGAGGTCAACGTGTTCGGGCTGGCGCGGCTGGTTCAGCTGGTGTCGCCGCACATGCGGGAGGCCGGGCGCGGGCGGATCGTCAACGTCTCGTCGATCGGCGGGCGGATCTACGAGCCGCTCGGGGCCTGGTACCACTCGACGAAGTTCGCGGTGGAGGGACTGAGCGACTCGCTGCGGCTCGAGCTGAAGCCGTTCGGGATCGACGTCGTGGTCATCCAGCCCGGCGGGATCAAGACCGAGTGGGGTGGGATCGCGGTCGAGAACCTGCAGAAGACGTCCGGCGGCGGTGCCTACGCGGGCCAGGTCAAGCAGTTGTCCGGGTTCTTCTCGCAGATGGATCGCGGCAGCGAGCCGAAGGTCATCGCGGACGTCATCGTGAAGGCCGCCCAGGCCCGCAGGCCGCGCACGAGGTACGCGGCGGGGTTCGGGGCGCGGCCGATCCTGTTCGCGCGCAGGGTGTTGTCCGACCGGGCGTTCGACGCCCTGTTCCTCGGTGCGATGCGCCGGTTCGCCTAAGCCGGGTTCCTCCCGTCTGAGCAGGTACCTTCGGTTCAGAACCACCGAGGGGAGTCGTGTGCACGAGGGGCTGTCGCCGGAGGCCGAGAAGCTCTACCTGGCGATGCTGCGCGGAGACGACAGCGCGCAGTCCGCTGCGGCGCGCGCGGAACTCGAACGGCTCGGGCTGGTCAGGAACGACGGCGTGCGGCCGCCGCGCTCGGCACTGGCCGCGATCGCGTCCGGGCACGAGGCCGCGGCCGTCAGGGCCAGGGAGACCGCTGAGTTCCTGGCCGCCGCCTACGCCGCGCGTGGCGCGAAAGAGGTCGACTTCGTCGAGGTGCTCCAGGACGCGGCCGAGGTGATCAGCGCGTTCGAGGAGATGCAGAGCCAGGCGAAGTCGGAGATCCGGGCGCTAGACCCCGGTTCGTACCTGAGCCCGCAGCCGGAGGCGAGTCCCGCACAGCCTCCGGCGCTGGCCCGCGGCGTCGGCTATCGGGTCGTGTACGAGTCGGCGCTGTTGCAGACCGAGCGAGGGTTCGCGTCGGTGCAGGAGAGCATCGCCGTGGGCGAGCAGGCGCGGACGTTTCCCGGGGTGCCGCTCAAGCTCGTGATCGCCGATTCGGACCGTGCGTTGATCGCGGTGCCGACGGTCACCGGCGGGAACGTGGTGGCACTGCTCATTCACCCGTCCGTGCTACTGAGCGCGCTCATCGAGTTGTTCGAGGCGTTCTGGCGGATGGCGGTGTCGATCACGCCTGGCGGCCACGAGGTCACCCGGGAGGAACCGACCACCGCGACCCGGAGGCTGATGGCACTGCTCAGCGCTGGTCTGACGGACGAGTCGATCGCACGGGAACTCGGGATCAGCGAGCGCACGGTGCACCGCCGGGTGAGCCGGCTGCAGCAGTTGCTGGGTGCGCAGACCCGGTTCCAGCTCGGCGTGCAGGCGTCACGGCGGGGTTGGCTTTAGTCACTCAAGGTAATTGAGACACTGATCTTCATCACTCCGTGAACACGATTGGTGACGGTTTCCAGACATGGCGACTTTCTGCCATCACCCAGGAGTGTTAAACGAGCGTTTTTCCTTTCTCCTCTGTTGCAAGCGCGGCCTCACCCGGCCGTGCGGGGGCAGGAAGGGATCCACCAGTGAGGAAGTACTTCAGAGGCGGCATCGCCGCGCTGACAGGGGCACTGATCGCGACGAGCATGGTGCTCACGCCGGCGGCCGGCGCGGCTGCCAAGCAGGACCCGGACACGCAGAAGCTCGCGGGCGCGCTCGCCACCCAGAAGGTCACCTGGGAGGAGTGCACCTTCCCCGGCGTCGCTCCGGAGACCGTCGAGAAGTTCAAGACCGTCAAGGGCCTCGCCTGCGCGACCATCCAGGTCCCGCGCGACTGGCACAACCCGGCCGACGGCAACACGATCGGCATCCGCGTCTCCAAGACCGAGACCGCGTACAAGGGCACCAGCCGTCAGGGCATCGCGCTGGTCAACCCCGGTGGCCCCGGCGGCTCCGGCCTGCCGTGGGGCGCGGCGATGGCCCTGCGCACCCCGGTCCTCGCCGGCCAGTACGACTTCATCGGCTTCGACCCGCGCGGCGTCGGCCTCTCCACGCCGCTCACCTGCAGCTACACCGTCCCGAACAGCACTGACGTCAACGTGCTGAACAAGGCCAAGGTCGACGGCTGCCTCGAGAACCCGCTGACCCAGTTCATCACCACCGAGCAGACCACCTACGACATGGACTTCATCCGCGTCGTGCTCGGCGAGAAGAAGATGAGCTACATCGGCTACTCCTACGGCACGTGGCTCGGCACCTGGTACGCCGCCACGTTCCCGAGCAAGGCGCACCGCTTCCTGCTCGACTCGGCCGTCGACGCCTCGCAGTCGACGCTGGAGAACACCTGGGACCTGCAGCCGCGCACCCGCGACCGCCAGTTCCAGGAGGCGCTGCTGCCCTACATGGCGCGCAACAACGCCACCTACGGCCAGGGCACCGACCCGATGGAGATCCGCCGCAACTGGGAGAAGGCCGGCGGCACCCGCGAGTTCCTGGGTCAGCTGTTCGTCGCGTGGTTCGTGATCCCGTCCATGTACGACACCACCCAGTACCCGACCGCCGCTTCCGCGGTGGCCGCGGTGATCGGTGACCCGGCTCCGGCCGCCACCGACTCGGCGAAGGTCGAGCAGCTCGTCGCGAAGATGCTGGCGACGCCTGGCCTTTCGGCCGAGAACAAGGCGTTCATCGCCAAGGGCAAGAGCAACGCGCTCAACGCGATCGCCAAGAAGGAGCGCGTCGCGGCGAAGGCCACGACCGCCGCCGCCGAGGTCGAGACCTGGGACGCGACGTTCGAGGCGATCCGCTGCCAGGACGGTCAGTGGAACCAGAACCTGCACTACTGGAACTACTGGCTGGCCGACCTGACCGTGAACGCGCCGTTCATCGCGCCGTTCATGAGCACGCCGCTGTGCGCCTACTGGCAGACGAAGAACTCGATGCCGAAGCCGGACAAGAAGACCTTCCCGCGTCTGCTGGTCGCGCAGTCCGAACTGGACGCCGCCACCGCGTACGAGGGTGGTCTCGCCACGGCGAAGGCGCTGCCGAACGCCAAGCTGATCAGCGTCGACAACGAGGGCTCGCACGGCCTGTTCCCGTACAACACGGACTGCGTCGACGACCCGATCGTCTTCTACTTCCAGACCGGCGCCACCCCGCGCAAGCAGTTCACGGGCTGCCAGGCGCTTCCGCTGCCGGGCGAGGACAAGACGTTCGACGTCGGCGGCAAGCTCACCAACGGCAAGGTGAAGATCAAGATGATCACGCCGGCCGTGAAGGAAGCCAACAAGATCGTCAAGGACCTGCTGAGCGGTTCCTCGACGGCGGCGGCCGACGAGTCGGGCATGCCGGCCAACCTGTAACACCCGTTTAGAGCTGCGGCCCTCGGCGCGATGCGCCGGGGGCCGTTTCCACGCGCGGGACTACCAACGGTTGTTCAGGTAGTCGCTCCAGAACGGCACGGTGGGCCGCGGAGCCCAGTCGTCCGGAAACACAGGCCTGCCCGGCCCGAACTCCCGGCTGACGTAGTCGATCAGGTCGCTGCCGTAGCAGATGATGTCCGTTCCGTGCACGGACAGAACCGGATGCCCGGACGTGCCTCGCCCCGCGGGCAGGAACCTGTGCCGGTAGACCGGGATCAGCCTGGGCACGTCCTCCGTCAGGAGTCGCGCCACCGCCACCGCTTCTTCAGTCGTGTCCGGCTCCTCGCCCCAGGCCGGGTTCCAGTGCTCGCCGGACTCGACCTCCCACAACACGCCCTTGAGCGGCTCGCCGAGTCGCCGGTGGAGATCGTCCGGCTCGCCGCGCCACTCGGGCCACGCCTGATCCCAGGTGTGGAAGACCCCTGCTTCCGACATGAAGGGAGTGTTCACCGGCAACCCCGCCGCGAGGAACGCGCGATGGTCGTCGGCGAACTCGAATTCGTGTTCGGCCTCGATGCGGGCGAACTCCGCGTCGGTCAGTCCCGGCTCGATGTCACAGCAGTTCAACTCGGCCAGGCGGCGTGCGGCCGCGATCCCCAGGTCCCCACCACTCGTCACAGCGCGACCGTAGCGGGATTCGCTAGCGCTGCCACCACTTTTTGCGGATCACGTCGATGATCACGCAGGTGATGTTGTCCGGGCCACCGTTGCCGTTGGCCAGCGCGATCAGCTGCCAGGCCGCGTCCGTTCCGTCCTCAGTGGACAGCAGGATCTCGTGGACGTCGTCGATGTCCGTGTAGTCCGTCAGGCCGTCGCTGCACAACAGGTAGCGGTCCTCGACCTTGGCCTGGTGCCACGTCAGGTCCGGGTCGTGCGAGTTGCCGGACTGCAAGGCGCGCAACACGTAGGCGCGGCGCGGATGGACGAGCGCCTCCTCCGGCGTCATGCGGCCCGCGTCCACCAGGGCCTGCACCATGGTGTGGTCGTGGGAGATCTGGCGGAGCTCGCCTTCCCTGAGCAGGTACGCGCGGGAGTCGCCGATGTGCGCCAGCTGGAAGGCGAGGCCCTCCCAGCGGATGGCGGTGAGAGTGGTGCCGGCGCCCTGGGGGGTCTCGGCGTCGAGTCTGCGCGCGATCTCCGAGACCGCCGGGCCCAGGTCGCCCTGCCAGCTCGCCAGGACGTTCACCGCGAGCGCGCTGGCCACTTCGCCGTGCTCGTGGCCGCCCATGCCGTCCGCCACGGCCTGCAGGTCCGCGCGGACGTAGACCGAGTCCTCGTTGTGCTCGCGAACGAGCCCAGGATCGGTCGCCACGGCGATGCGCAGCTCGTGTGTCATGTCTCCAGTACACCAGTTGTGAAGTGAGTTCACAAGCAATACGGTTGTGAACATGGATGAGACGGTCAACGCCGGTGACATCGCGCGCCTCGCTGATGTGGGGCGGGCGGCGGTGTCGAACTGGCGGCGGCGGTTCGAGGACTTCCCGTCGCCGGTCGGCGGGACTGCCTCAAGTCCGTTGTACCTGCTGCGCGACGTGGAGTCATGGCTTCGGCGCAACGGGAAACCGTTCCGTGTCTCACCGGCCGAGCGGCTGTGGACCCAACTGCGGACCGCGGACGACCTGAAGCTCGGCGAGGCGCTGGCCGCGGTCGAGGCCGACGCGCAGACGTTCGAGTTCCTGCACGAGCGCTACCTCGAAGCCCACTCGCGACTGCTGAATCCCACTCCGTCCGAGGTCATCGAGGTCGTGCTGGCCACGACCGACGGTGACACGGTGATCGATCCGGCGTGCGGAACGGGGAGTTTGCTGAAGGCTTCCAAGGCCCGGAACAAGATCGGGCAGGAGCTCGATCCCGTCTCGGCGGTGATCGCGCGCCGCCGAATGCCGCACGCGCAGATCTACACCGGCGACTCGTTGCGGCACAACGGCGTCCAGGAGAAGGCCGACGCGGTGGTGTGCGATCCGCCGTGGCACGACCGGGCGTGGGGCCACGAGGAACTGGTGGGCGACGCCCGCTGGACCTACGGGCTGCCACCACGTGGCGAACCCGAGCTGGCGTGGTTGCAGCACTGCCTGTCGCTGACGAAACCTGGAGGGCTGGTCGCGGTGCTGCTGCCGTCGGCGGCGGCGTCCCGCAGGCCCGGCAAGCGGATTCGCGGCAACCTGCTGCGCGCCGGCGCCCTGCGCGCCGTGATGACCGTGCAGCCGGGACGCGATCTGTGGCTGCTGCGCAACCCGATCGGCCGCGCGCCAGAACACATCGCACTGCTGGAGGCGCCCGGCCCGCTCGACCCGAACACACGGGTCATCGACCTGCTGGACGACGACGTCGACCTCAGTCCGTCGCGCCGCAACGGCACCGACGCGTCCGCCTACCTCGCCGCGCAACCGACGTTCGCGCTGACCTCGTTGCCCGAACTGCGAGAACAGGCCTCTCCTCCGATGACGACGATCGGCGAGCTGGTCCGCGCGGCCCCCGGCAAGCACGTCGTCACGTCCCCGACCGGCGCGACGTACGAGATCGATCCGCGCAAGGTAGACCCCGACTTCCTCGAGGGCGTGCTGCGTGCCGCGTTCGCCAGGACGCCGACCGGCTCGACCCGCCTCGACGTGCGCCGCACCCAGGTCCCGTCGCTCCCGCTGGCCGAACAGCGGCGGTACGGACAGGCGTTCGCGCAGCTCAAGGCACTGGAAGCAGGTCTGGAAGAGGCCGCCGCGCTGGTCCGTTTGGGCTACAATGGACTCCTGAGCGGACAGGTCGGTCCGGCGTGATTCCGGCAGATTCACCCGATTGGGACGTCCTGAAACGCTGTTACGGTCGCCTCGCGTACGAGGAAGCGCGGGGTCAGCGAACAGGCGACGGCAGTTAGGCTTCCCGGGTGCTGATCGCCGACCGCTACGAGATCGACGACCTGCCGCTGGGGCGGGGTGGCATGGGTGCCGTGCACAAGGGGCGGGACCTGCGCCTGGATCGCCGGGTCGCGGTCAAGCTGCTGCGCCTGCCCGGCAGCGATGACGAGGTGGCGCAACGGTTCGCGCGCGAAGCGAGGATCGTCGCCAAGCTGGAGCACCCCGGAGTGCCCGTCCTGTACGACTTCGGGACGTACGAGCAGCGCCTGTTCCAGGTCATGCAGTTCGTCGACGGCGTCACGGTCGCCGACCTGGTCGGCGAGTTCGGCCCGCTGCCCCAGGCGTGGGCCGCGAACATCGCCGCGCAGACCGCCGCGGTCCTCGCCGCCGCGCACGAACGCGGCATCTGCCACCGCGATCTCAAGCCCACCAACCTGATGCTGTGCCCGGACGGCGCGGTGAAGGTGCTGGACTTCGGGCTCGCGCTGCTGCGGGAGAGTGACGTCGCGCCGTTCAGCCGGGCCGGCCAGATCCTCGGCACGCCCTCGTACATGGCGCCGGAGCAGATTCAGCGCGGGATCGCCGAGCCGCGCAGCGACCTGTACGCGCTGGGGTGCGTGCTGCACGAGATGCTGACGGGCGAGCAACTCTTCACCGGGCCGACGGCGTACGCGGTGTTCGACAAGCACGTCAAGGAGCCGCCGCCGCGGCTGCCCGGCGCGCTCGACCCGGTGGTGCAGCGGTTGCTGGCCAAGGCCCCCGGCGGGCGGCCCGCGACGGCGCTGGAGGTTTTCGAGGACCTGCAAGGGTTCGCGCAGGATCCGCCGGCGTTGCCAGGGTTCGTGCGGGACGGGTCGACGGCGATGTACTCCAGCGTGCAGGTCAGGCCGGGATTCGGTTCACCTCGTGATCACCGGTCGCCCACAGGTGCTGCACCGCGTACGCCCGCCACGGTCGCCACGCCTCCGAACGCCTGATCAGCGCCGCCGGCGTCGACGGCAGGCCCAGGGCTTCCGCGGCCAACCGGATGCCGAGGTCGGTCGGCAGGAACGCGTCGGGATCGCCCAAGGAGCGCATCAGGATCGACTCGACGGTCCACGGGCCGAATCCGGGCAGCGAGGAAAGCCATTCGCGCGCAACGGTTCGGTCCGCGCCGGGTGACAGGTCCAAACCGGACTCGAGTGCCCCGAGCAACGCGGCCATCGTGCGGCGGCGGGACTCGGGCATGGCCAGCTCGCCGACGTCGAACGACAGCGGGAACAGGAACAGGTCGCCGACCGGCGTTCCATGAGCGGCGACCAGGCGTGCGGCGTGCGTGCGCGCGGCCTTCGTTGACACTTGCTGGCCCAGCACGGCGCGAATGGCGAACTCCGCGCCGTCCGCCGTGCGCGGCACACGGCGGCCGGGTGCGGCGGAAACCAGCGGCGCCAAAAGCGGATCCGCGGACAACGCAGCATCGACCACCAATGGATCGGCGTCGAGGTCCAGCAGAAACCGGCAAAGGTCTAGAGCACTAGCCAAATCGCGAGAATCGGACAGTTCCAGCGTGCAGGCGACGTGCTCGGGGAACGGCTGCAATGCGGCGATCCCGAATCCGCAAGGAAGTCGCAAGGTTCGCCGGTAGACACCATCGCGCCACTCCTCCACGCCGGGCACGGCGGTGGCGATGAGGTGGCCGAACAGGTTGTCGGGACACAGAGGTGCTTGAAAGTGCAAGTGTTCCGAGAACGTGTCGAGCTGCATGTCCACCAGCATGGCGCCATTCCAAGCGAGACGCTGGCGGGAAAGCGACATCATTCTGGACGGGGCCAACCGGGTGACCTGCTTCGCGGCGCGAAATTCCGTGGCTAGGCTGGCTGTCGCGCCGTGGCAGCAGTTGTCAGATTCAGCATGGAAGGGCGGCGTCGCGTGCGATGAGAGCGGCTTGGACGCGGTTGTCGCACCGAAGTTTCGTCAGCAGTCGGCTGACGTGGGCCTTGATCGCCCCTTCCGAGAGGTACATGAGCCTAGCGATGCGCGCGTTCGCCATGCCCTGCGCCAGATACACCAGCACTTCCTGCTCGCGTCGAGTGAGCAGGCCGATGCGGCTGCGCGCGGCGTCACGGCGTTCCGAGTCGGCGCCGGTGAAGTGGTCGATCAACGCACGCGTCGCGGACGGCGAGAGGATCGCTTCTCCTGCTGCGACGGCACGCACGGCACTCACCAACGCGTCGGGTTCGCCGCTCTTGAACAGGAATCCCGCCGCGCCGGCCCGCAACGCGGGGAAGAGCATCTCCTCGGTCTGCCGGGTGCAGAGCATGATCACCTGGGTACCGGGCACGTGCCTGCGCACCATCCGCACCGCCGCGAGGCCTTCCATGCCGGGCATGGACGCGTCCATCAGCAGCACCTGCGGGCGTTGGCGCCGCGCGAGTTCGAGCGCGCCGCCGCCGTCACCGGCTTCACCGACCACGACGACGTTGCCGGAACGCTCCAGCACACCGCGGACTCCCGTGCGGATCAGAACCTCGTCGTCAGCGATGCCAACGGTGATCGTGCGCGGCTTGTCCACCAGTTGCAGACCTGCGCTCGCCCACGAGGTGCTCGTCGTCAACGTCATGCGCACTCCCTGTCAGACCGGACCAGTCTCCAGTTTGTTCCCGAACGAGGAACTCAGGAAGGCAGGCATAACGAGCAGGTTGCGAACCGTCTCGCGCGCACGGAGGCGTAACGGGTTGCACATAACGGCCCACCACTTACGACCTGCGCGAACATCAGACCGAGACAGGAACAGCCGGCCGTTACGGCTTGAGGAGAGGGACTCATGAGCAGCAACGGACGTTGCGCACTGTGCGACGGAACGATGCCTCCCGCCACCTCCGAGCAACGCAGGTCCTATTGCTCCAACGCATGCCGCCAACGGGCGTATCGCCGCCGTGCCACCGTTTCCACGACAACGCCTCCCACCAGGCAGAACCTGCGCGTCCTCTCGAACCTGCCCGCGGCGCGTGACACGTTCATCGGCCGTCAGCAAGAGCTGTCGAAACTCGACCAGCTGTTGCGCAGGCATCGTCTCGTTACACTCGTGGGCAGTGCGGGTGCGGGCAAGACGAGGCTCGCGCTGGAGGCCGCGGGACGGCTGCGGCGTGGGCGAACGGACCGGGTCCTGCTCGTCGCGCTGGGCGAGATCACCGCTTCCCGAGACGTCGTGCCGGCCCTCGCCGACGCGCTCGGAGTGGCCGCGGAGACCGACGAACCGTTGCGCGACACCGTGGTCGAGACGCTGAAGAACATGAAGGCGGTCGTAGTCCTCGACAACTGCGAACACCTCCTCGACACGTGCGCCGAACTCACCGACACGCTGCTGAACCGCTGTCCCGGCGTGCGGGTGCTCGCGACGTCGCGCGAAGCCCTGTGGATCACCGGCGAGGTCAGCTTCCACGTCGAGGGCTTACCTGTTCCCTCAACGGATCGAGACCTGGTCACGACGGCGGCGCCGCGTTCCGAGGCCGTGAAGCTCTTCGTGGACCGGGCCCGCGAACGCAAGCCCGACTTCCGGCTGACCGTCGACAACACCGCCGCGGTCGCGTTGTTGTGCGCACGGCTCGAGGGCATGCCGCTCGCGATCGAACTGGCCGCGCGGTGGGTGCAGGTGTTGCCGGTCGCGGACATCTGCGACCGCATGGACGAGCCGCTGGAACTGCTGACGCTGGGCTGCCGCAAGTCGCCGTCGCGCCAGAGTTCGTTGCGTGAGGCCATCGACTGGAGCTACCAGCTGCTGCAACCGGACGAGCAGTTCGCGTTGCGGCGGCTCTCGGTGTTCGACGGCGGCTTCGACCTGGCCGCGGCCACCGAGGTCTGTTCGTCGGAACGCTCCGCGGAACCCGTGCTGGACGTGCTGTCCCGGCTGCAGGCGAAGTCGTTGCTGACGGCCGTGCCCGGCACGACCCGGTTCCGGCAGCTGGAGTCGGTTCGGTTGCACGCCAGGGAGAAACTGCTGGCGGCCGGCGAGCTCGACATGGCCTACGAGGCGCTGGCCCGCTGGTTCACCGACCTGTCGGACGTGCTGATCACCGCGCCGCTGTCGGTGCCCGCTGACGTGCAGCTCAAGCTCGACAACCACGTCGACAGCCTGCTCGGCACGGTCGAGTGGGCGGCGGATCGTGGTGACGAACGGTTGTTGCTGCTGACTTCTTCACTGGCCGACTGCGCGGCCCGGCGCGGACGGCTCGGCCAGGCGCGCGTGCTGCTGCGGGACGCACTGCGGCGACCGTCCACAAGGGACGACTACCGGTGCGTGGCCCTCAACCACGCCGCGCGGTTCGCGGCCGAGCAGGGCGACCACGACGAGGCCGTCGAACTCTCCAGCGAGGCGTCGCGGCTGGTGCCGGCCAGCGCGACGGCCTTGGCGATGAGCTGTCGCAGCACGCTGGCGGCGGTGCAGCAGTCGTCCGGCGAGTGGGAGGCGTCGAACGCGAACAGCACCGAGTGCCTGCGGGTCGCGGAACTGCTGGGCGAGCCTCTCGCCCGCGCGGCGTGCTTGGTGGACCTCGCGCGCACGGCGTTGTCGTTGGGCAAGCACGAACGCGCCGAGAAGAACGTCATGAAGGCGTTGCCGATCTCGCGCGCGTCGGGCATGCCTGCGCGCATTGCCTCCGCACTGACCACACGCGGCGCCGTCGCGTTGGTGCAGGGCGACCTGGACGAGGCCACGCACGCCTTCCAGGAGGCGTTGCGGATGGACGGCATCAACCCGTTGACCGCCCCGGACGCCCTGGAAGGCCTCGCCGTGGTCGCCGTGACGCGTGGTCAGGCTGAGCGCGCGCTACGGATCGAAGCAACGGGACGCGCGCTCAGGCGGTCTGTCGGCGTGGTGCCGAACCCGTTCTGGGCGGAGAAGGTCGCCGTGGCCATGCGCACCGCACGGCTGATGCTGTCCGTCGCGCGCGCAGAGGCGGCCTCTACGCCGTTGACCGCCGCGGAGACCGAGGCGTTCATCCAGGACGAGGTGTGGCTCGATCGCACGGAGGCCGCGTTCGACTCGCTGGACGACCACGAACGGCGCGTGATCGCGTTGCTCGCCACGGGACTGACGAACCAGCAGATCGCGAACCGGCTGAACGTGTCGCTGCGGACGGTGGCCTCGCGGCTGCAGCGCCTGCGCGACAAGCTCGGGCTGCAGAGCCGCGAGGACATCGCGGCCTGGGGTGCGGAACGCGCTATCGGCTGAGCGCGTACACGTTCACCCACAGCCGGCAGATCTCCTTGGCCGCGACACGGGCGTCGGACGCCGTGCAGGCTGCCAGCTTCAGCACGTCGGCGTCACGAGCCGCGGTGGCGTTGGGAATCGCGAGCACGGTCATCCCCGCCGCGTGCGCGGAGCGGATGCCCGACGCCGAGTCCTCGATCGCGAGGACGTTCACGGGGTCGAGGCCGAGCTTGCGCGCCGCGAGCAGGTACGGGTCGGGCGCGGGCTTGCCGTTCTGGACGTCGTCGCCCGTCACGATCGCCTCGACGTGCCTGCGCAGTCCGGACGCCGACGCGGCGGCCCTGACGTATCGCCGCGGCGACGCCGACACCAGCCCGACCGGCCCGAGCTCGGCGGCCAGGGCGACAAGCTCGGCCGCGCCGGGCAGCATCCCGAACGTGCCGCGCGCGATCGCGTCCACCATGCCGTCCACACACTCCGACGCCGCACGCTCCGGTGTGAGGCCGTGGCACCGTTCGGCGAGGTAGGCACTCCAGTTCGCCGTGCTCGTGCCCTGGATCGCCGTCCAGTCGGTGGAGGTCCAGTGGTGGTCGTGGCGGGCCGCGACGGCGCCGATCACCTGGTTCCACGTCGCGGCGCTGTCGACGAGGGTCTCGTCGAGGTCGAAGACGGTCGCCAGCAGCGTCATCGCGTCACCACGCCCTCCGGTACGAACGCCGCGAGCTGCTCGATGGACACGAGCTTCAGCCCGTTCTGGTCCGCGAACGCCCTGAGCTGCGGCAACCGCGCGACACTGCCGTCCTCGTCGCAGACCTCGCTGATCACCGCGACCGGTGCGAACCCGGCCAGCCGCATCAGTTCGACGGCGGCCTCGGTGTGCCCGCGCCGTTCGGTGAGCCCGCCTGCCCTGGCACGCAATGGAAACACGTGGCCGGGCCGGCGGACGTCCTGCGGGGTGCTCGCCGGATCGGCGAGGACGCGCAGGGTGCGGGCGCGGTCGGCGGCGGAGATGCCGGACTCGATGCCGCTCTTGGCGTCGACGGAGACCGTGTAGGCCGTGCCTTCGGGGTCCTCGTTGTCCTGGACCATCAACGGCAGGCGCATCCGGTCGGCCACCTCGGGGGCCACCGGCGCGCAGATCAGGCCACTCGTGTGCCGCACGTAGAACGCCAGCGCCTGCGGGGTGGCGTGCTCGGCGGCCATGATCAGGTCGCCTTCGTTCTCGCGGTCCTCGTCATCGACGACGATCACCGGGCGGCCTGCGCGCAGGTCGGCGACGGCAGCCTGGACCGCATCGAGGCGGGGTGTGCGTTTTGCCTGTTCAGGAACGGTGAGGTTCACGTCCTCATCGTTGGGAACGGGCGGGGGTGACGCTCGGCGGACCAGTCGGTTTGACCCGAAGGTGCGAACTTCGCGCCGACTGTGGCGAGCAGGTCGTCGCGCCCGTCTGGATCGATGCGGCAGCGGAGAAACACTTTGGCATGGAACGAAGTCAGGTGCGAAGCGAGTTCGTCTCGGAACCCCGCCAATGGTTAACCAACTAGACAGAGACCGGACATCCAGGGCACCTAAACCGTTTTCGGACTGCTCCATTCGAGTGACGGCAGAGGTCTAGACCTTGACCTTCGAGTGGTCTAAACCACATCGTTCCGGTACCCCCTGCGACTGAGGAGACCGATGTCCAAGTTCCGATGGCATCTAGCTGCTCTCTTCGCGGCTGTCGCCGCGATGGTCCTCGGAATCGTCGTCGTGCCCGCTGCTAGCGGCGCCGGTGGCGTTTCCGCCACGTTCTCCAAGGGTTCTGACTGGGGAACTGGCTTCGAGGGCAAGTACACGATCAAGAACAACAGCGCGGCGGCCCTGACGTCGTGGACCGTCGAGTTCACGCTCCCCGCCAACCACAAGGTCACCTCGCTGTGGGACGGCTCGTACACGACGAGCGGCCAGACCGTCACGGTCAAGAACACCTGGAACGGCAGCATCGGTGTCGGCGGGTCGGCGAGCTTCGGCTTCAACGGCTCCTACACCGGCGCGTTCGGTGCGCCGACCAACTGCAAGCTCAACGGTGGCTCGTGTGAGGCCGGCGGGACCAACCCGACGACCACCACCACGACGTCGACCACGACGACTACCACCACCACGACCACCACTACGACGACCACGACCGGTGGTCCGCAGCCCGGTGGCAAGATCAACCTCGGCTACTTCACCGAGTGGGGCACCTACCCCGCGCGCAACTACCTGCCGAAGAACATCGACACGTCCGGCACGGCAGCCAACATCACGCACATCAACTACTCGTTCGGCAACGTGACGAACGGGCAGTGCGTCATCGGTGAGTCGTTCCCGGCGATCGAGAAGTCGTACACGGCGGCCGAGTCGGTCGACGGCGTCGCTGACGTGTGGGACGCGCCGGTGCGCGGTGCCTTCAACCAGCTGATCAAGCTGAAGAAGAAGTACCCGCACATCAAGATCCTCTACTCCTTCGGTGGCTGGACCTGGTCCGGTGGCTTCGGTGCCGCCGCTCGGGACGAAAACACCGCGCGCGACTTCGCGAACTCCTGCTACAACCTGCTCGAGGACCCGCGTTGGGCGAGCCTGTTCGACGGCATCGACATCGACTGGGAGTACCCCAACGCCTGTGGCTTGAGCTGTGACGCCAGCGGCACGGAGGCGTACCCGCGGTTGATGAAGGCGCTGCGCGACAAGTTCGGTCAGAACTACCTCGTCACCTCGGCGATCACGGCTGACGGCACCAACGGCGGCAAGATCGACGCTGCCAACTACAGTGGCGCGGCGCAGTACGTCAACTGGTACAACGTCATGACGTACGACTACTTCGGTTCCTGGGCGGCGCAGGGCCCCACGGCTCCGCACTCCCCGCTGACGTCCTACAACGGCATCCCGACCGCCGGCTTCTACTCGGACGCGGCGATCCAGAAGCTGAAGGGCAAGGGCGTTCCGTCCAGCAAGCTCCTGCTCGGCATCGGCTTCTACGGCCGCGGCTGGTCCGGCGTGACGCAGGACGCTCCTGGCGGCACGGCGACCGGCCCCGCGCCGGGCATCGAGCCGGGCAACCAGAACTACAACGTGCTCAAGACGCAGTGCCCCGCAACGGGCACGGTCGCGGGTACCGCTTACGCCAAGTGTGGTGACCAGTGGTGGAGCTACGACACCCCGTCCACCATCACCGGCAAGATGGGTTACGCGAAGACCCAGGGTCTCGGTGGCGCCTTCTTCTGGGAGATGTCCGGAGACACCTCGAACGGTGAGCTCGTCAAAGCGATGAAGAGCGGTCTCAACTAGTTCTTCTAAACGCCGGGAGGGGAGCTGGGTCAACTCAGCTCCCCTTTTGTTTTGCCCGAAAATCAGCAGAACACCTGGTCCAGCAGTCTGCGGTAGCCGTCACCAGGGCTCGCGCCGTCGGCCGCCTCGGTGAGCGACAGTTCGAGGCGCTTGCCGTTCGGCGTGCCGACCATCATCGTCCCGTAGCCGTGGATCTGGCCGTCGTGGCCGTAGATCGTCGTGCCGCAGGGCAAGGACGCGACCGCGAGGCCCAGGCCGTAGTCGGGGCTCACCACCGAAGTCTTCGTCAGTTCCTTCTGCTGCAAGGGTTTGAGCATCTTCCCGGCCAGCAGTGCTGTCAGGAACGTGTCCAGGTCGCGGGTCGTCGAGATCATCTCCCCCGCCGCCCAGCCCCACGACGGGTTGAGCCGTGTGACGTCCACGGGCTTGCCCGACGCATCGGGGTAGTAGCCGTGCGCGTGCGGGCCCGGCACCTCAACCGAGTTCCTCGGCAGCACGGTGTCGTTGAGCCGCAACGGCTTCAGGATCCGCTGCTCGACCGCCTGCTGGAACGGCCTGCCGGTGATCTTCTCGACGAGCAGTCCGGCGACGACGTAGTTGGTGTTGGAGTAGCTCCATTGCGTGCCGGGTTCGAAGTCGAGCGGCTTGGACGTCGAGACCGCGAGAAGCTCCTGCGGCGTCCAGCTCTTGAAGCGGACCGACGGGAAGCCCGCGGGGTCGAGCGGCAAGGCGTCCGTGTAGTTGTAGAGGCCGCTGGTGTGCTGCAACAGCTGGCGGACGGTGATGCGGTCGTCGACCAGGCCGGCCAGGTGGCGCGACACCGGCGCGTCCAGTTCGAGCTTCCCCTCCCCCGCGAGTTGCAGCACCACGGTCGACACGAACGGCTTCGTGACGCTGCCGATGCGGAAGGTCCCGTTGTGCGGCACGGGTTTGCGAGAGCCCAACTCGGCGACGCCGGAACGGACGGTGTCACGCCCGTTGATCCGCGCCTGGATGCCCAGTGCGCCACCGGACTTCGTGAGCTGGTCGATGATCTCCTGCACGGCCCCCTGCCGGGCCGGTGCCGCTGAGGCGACACCGGCCGTGGCGAGCAGGGTGGCAGCGGTGAGTGCGGCTACCAGTCTCATGATCAGCAGAAGACCTCGGTGAGGAGCTTGTTGAAGGCGTCACCGGGGTTGCCCTCGGTGGGGCCGCTGGTGGCGTTGAGCTCGAAGCGCTTCTTGCTGTCCGGCGTCGTCAGCAGCTGCGACGAGTAGCCGGGGATGCCGCCGCCGTGGCCCCACACCTTGGTGCCGCACGGCAGGGTCTCGACCTGGAGGCCGAGGCCGTACTCGGGACTCACGGCCGTGGTCTTGCTGATCTCCTGCTGCTGTGCGGGCTTGAGCAGCTTGCCGCTCGACAACGCCGTGATGAACGTGTCCAGGTCGCGGGTCGTGGAGATCATCTCACCGGCGGCCCAGGCGACCGACGGGTTCATGCGGGTGATCTCGGTCGGCTGGCCCTTGACGGTGTAGTAGGCGCGCGCGTGCGGGCCGCTGATGCCGGCCTTGTCGCCGGGCAGCTCGGTGTCGTTGAGGTGCAACGGCTTCAGGATCCGCTGCTCGACGGCCTTCTCGTACGGCTTGCCGGTGATCTTCTCGACCAGCAGTCCGGCGACGACGTAGTTGGTGTTGGAGTAGCTCCACTGCGTGCCGGGTTCGAAGTCGAGCGGCTTGGACGTCGAGACCGCGAGAAGCTCCTGCGGCGTCCAGCTCTTGTAGCGGATCTGCTCGAACTCGTCCGGGTTGAGCGGCAACGCGTTGGTGTAGTTGAAGAGTCCGCTCGTGTGCTGCAGGACCTGGCGCACGGTGATGCGGCCGTCGATCAGGCCGGGCAGGTAGCGGACGACCGGCGCGTCCAGGTCGACCTTCCCCTCACCGGCGAGTTGCAGCGTCACCGTCGACACGAACGTCTTGGTGATGCTGCCGACGCGGAACCTGCCGTTCTCCGGCACCGGCCGGTTGCCGTCCAGTTCGGCCTTGCCGGAACTGGCGGTGAAGCGCTGCCGCCCGTCCGTGACCCTGGCCTGCACGCCCAGAGCCGCTCCGCTCTGCGTGATCTGGTCCAAGGCCTGCTGGACGACCTTGCGGTCGACGCTCGACGTGTCCGCCGACGACGTGTCCGCCGACGCCGTGTCCGCCGACGCGATGCCCGCGGTGGTCAGCGCCAGCAGGCTCGTCGCGGTGACTGTGGCTACCAATCGAATCCCCATGCTCACACCATGTCGAGGTGCGGCGTCAGCCCGCATCCACCTTCAGTCGTACGGGTGCCCTAGGGGTGTCCCCTGCTCCGTTCAGCGTCAGTACGGTTGTTTTGCTGCTTTCATGGCCGAAACGAACATGGGACGCACTTTCGGCCAATGCACGTCCTTCTGGCACGAAAACGGCGGCAGGAAGCCACCGCACCTGCCGGAACTGGCGCCGATCTCCCAGACGAAACTCGGCACGCCCAGGTCGTCGTACACCCAGTCGTCGGTCGCGCCGGACGCGTTGTAGAGGACCTCGCCCGGCTGGCCCGCGGTGAAGCCGGACAGCGCGGCCTGCTCGTCCGCCATCTTGCGCAGGGCCGCGTCGTTGCCGGTCTTCTGCGTGCTCCAGCCCCACGGGAAGAGCACGTAGTCGCCGTAGCTGTGCATGGAGATCACGGCGCCGGTGGTGTCGGCGGAGGCGGCCGCGGTGTCGCCGGGTGCGCGGGTGTCGCGGTAGAGCTTGCGCCACAGCGATTCCAGGGCCTGGACCTCGACCTCTGAGTCTGCGCGCGTGCCGCGGTAGGTCTCGCTGCACTTGTTCGTGGACGAGCCGACCTCGCCCCAGTGCGAGCCGGCGTTGCGGTTGAGGTCCACGCCGCGGGAGCCCGAGGTGCAGGTGCCGTTGGCGTTCTTGCGCTGCAGGACGGGCGAGTCGCCGCCGGACTCCACGATCTCGACGCCGTCCGGGTTGGCGATCGGGACGACCCAGACCTCCAGGTCGGAGAGCATCGCGGTGAGATCCGAGCCGACCAGGTCGTCGATGAAACGCCACGCCATGTCGCCGGTGGTGATTTCACGTGCGTGGAGCTGGCCCATCACGAACAGGCGCGGCTTCGGAGCGGTAGGCGACAATGCGCAGTCACCTGCGCTTTTCCGCGTTATGCAGAGGGCTTTCAGGTCATGTCCGCCGCCGCCCTGGGTCTTGCGCCAGGAGTCGCCGTAGTCGACGACCGTGGCGAGATCGGGGTGCGCCTGAGCGACTTCGTCCAGGTGAGCGAACTGCGCGGTGATGGTGCGATAGCCGCCGTAATAAGTCGTGTCCGCGAGGGAGCGCGGCGACCGTTGGGACGGGGGCATCGCCGTCTCGACCGTGGACGGGAAGCCGTCCGCGCGGAGCTTCTGCGAGGTCCGCGGGTCGCCGACGACGAACAGGTCGTCGCCGTCACGCTGTTCCAACACGTCGTAACCGAGGCGCAACAACCGTTGGGCAGAATCACCCTTGGGCGCCGGCACACGCAGCACGTATGTCGCTTGTGGACCTTCCGCGGGCGCCGGCGCGGGACTCAGCAACAGGGCCAGGCAGGCGAACAGGGCGACGGCGGTCCTCATGATCAACGATGATCGACCGTTCCGCTGATCACCGCCAGTCCGTTCGACCGACCGGATGATTACCGTCCGGTTCTTGGGACGGAGAAAGCGCCCACTTGGCGCGCTGTGACGAAAATCAATAGGATTTCACCCAGCATCGCAGCGGTTATTGTGCTTTCACGGCCGAAACCGACTCGACGAACAGCGAGGTTCGCAGACACCCAGCCACCGGAAGAAACGGGAGCGCAAGCCATGGATCATCTGTACAACGACGGTGTCGCTGAGATCTCCCTTCTGGACTTCCCCTGGCGCGGTTCTCTCGCGGACGACGACGAGGGGCTGGAGCCGACCATCGTCCGCAGCATGGACTGACAAAACTCGGGGGTTCCCCATGACCGGCCTGTCCACCGTCGTCAAGGGCACCGGCCCGGCTCTCCTGCTCGTGCACGGCGCGGGCGGCAGCATCCAGGCCAACTACGGACCGATCCTCGGAACCCTGACCCAGTACTTCACCGTCATCGCGCCGGACCTGCCGGGCTCTGGCGGTTCACCGAAGGCCTCGGGGGCTCTCGACCTGGAGAAGCTCGCCGACGACCTGGTGGACGTCGCGGTCAAGGCCGGGCACGAGTCGTTCTTCGTGTCCGGCTACTCGATGGGCTGCGCGGTCGCCGCCACGGCGGCCGTGCGGCATCCGGACCGGGTGCGCGGGCTGGTCCTGAGCGCTCCGTTCACGAAGATCGACGCCGCGACCAAGGCCAAGATCGACGAGTGGAAGTCGCTGCTCGACGGGTCCCGCTCGGTGCTGTCGAGGTTCATCCTTTCGGTGATGTGCAGCAGGGAGTACCTGGCCCGGCTCACGCCCGCGCAGGCGGAGGGCTTCGCCGAGCTGATCGGCGCCAGCGTGCCGACGGGCTCCCCCGCGCACGTCGACCTGATCCTGAAGATCGACCTGACCGACCTGTTGCCGCAGATCACGCAGCCGACGCTGGTGATCGGCGCGTCCGGTGACCAGCTGCTGTCGCGGGAGCTGGGCAAGGAGGTCTCGGACCTCGTCCCCGGATCGAAGTACTCCGACATCGCCTGCGGTCACGCGATCGCGCTGGAGTCCGCGATGCCGTGGGCGCGGCTGATCACCGACTACCTGACGTCTGTGTAGTGCGGAGGCGGTGGGCCAATGCCGTGTGGCGGCGGCCCGCCCCCACCGTTCGCACAGCCTGGCCGATGGCTCGTTTGCTGCCCACGAGCACCACGAGCTTCTTCGCGCGCGTGACGGCGGTGTAGAGCAGGTTGCGTTGCAGCATCATCCACGCGCTGGTCGTGATCGGGATGACCACGCACGGGTACTCGCTGCCCTGTGAGCGGTGGATGGTCATGGCGTAGGCGTGACTGAGCTCGTCCAACTCGGAGAACTCGTAGTCGACTTCCTCGTCCTCGTCGGTGCGGATGGTCAGCTTCTGCTCGACCGGGTCCAGCGCGATGACGACGCCGAGGGTGCCGTTGAACACGCCGTTCTTGCCCTTGTCGTAGTTGTTGCGGATCTGGGTGACCTTGTCGCCGAGCTTGAACACCCTGCCGCCGAAGCGTTTCTCCGGCAGGCCGTCCTTCGACGGCGTCAGGGCCTCCTGGAGCACGGTGTTGAGCGCGCCCGCGCCGGCCGGGCCGCGGTGCATCGGGGCGAGCACCTGGATGTCCCTGCGCGGGTCGAGGCGGAACTTGCGCGGGATGCGGTTCGCGACGACGTCGACGGTCAGCGTCGCGGCTTCCTCGGCCTCGTCGGTGCTGAACAGGAAGAAGTCCGGCATTCCCTGGACGACCGGGTAGTCACCGCTGTTGATGCGGTGGGCGTTCGTGACGACGCCGGACTCCTGGGCCTGGCGGAAGATGTGCGTCAGGCGGACGTTCGGGATCGGGCTTCCCTGCGCCAGCACGTCCCTGAGCACCTCGCCCGCGCCGACGGACGGCAGCTGGTCGACGTCGCCCACGAGCAGCAGGTGGGCGCCGGGCGGGACGGCCTTCACGAGTTTGTTGGCCAGCAACAGGTCCAGCATCGAGGCCTCGTCCACGACCACGAGGTCGGCGTCGAGCGGGCGGTCGCGGTCGAACGCCGCGTCGCCGCCGGGCTTGAGTTCGAGCAGGCGGTGGACGGTGCGGGCCTCGTGGCCGGTCAGCTCGGTGAGGCGCTTCGCGGCACGTCCGGTGGGGGCGGCCAGGACGATCTTGGCCCCCTTCGCCTTGGCCAGCCGGACGATCGAGCGGACCGTGAAGCTCTTGCCGCAGCCGGGGCCGCCGGTCAGCACGGCGACCTTCTGCGTGAGGGCGAGCTTCACCGCCGCCGACTGGTGTTCTTCGAGGTCGGTGCCCAGCCAGGCGAGGGCCTTGTCCCAGTTCACGGTGGCGAAGCTCGGCATGCGGTCGCTGTCGGCGTGCAGCAGGCGTTTGAGCTGCGCGGCCATCGAGATCTCCGCGCGGTGGAACGGGATCAGGTAGACGGCGATCTCGTCGTCCGGCAGTTCCTCCCTGACGACGCCCTCTTCCTCGACCAGTTCGGCGAGGCAGTCGATGACCAGGCCGGTGTCGACCTGGAGGATCTTGATGGCCTCGGCGATCAGGGCCTGTTCCGGCAGGTAGCAGTTGCCGTTCGTGGTGGCCTCGGAGAGCGTGAACTGCAGGCCGGCTTTCACGCGTTGCGGGCTGTCGTGCGGGATGCCGACGGCCTTCGCGATGACGTCGGCGGTCTTGAAGCCGATCCCCCAGACGTCGCTGGCCAGGCGGTACGGCTCGTTCTTCACGACGTCGATGGCCTTGTCCGCGTACTGCTTGTAGACGCGGACGGCGAGGCTCGTGGAGACGCCGACGCCCTGCAGGAAGACCATGACCTCCTTGATGGCCTTCTGCTCCTCCCACGCGTCCGCGATGAGCTTGGTGCGCTTCGGGCCGAGCTTCGGGACCTCGATGAGTCTGTGCGGCTCGTTCTCGATGACGTCCAGGGCGTCGACGCCGAAGTGGGTGACGATCTTGTCCGCGAGCACCGGGCCGATGCCCTTGATCAGGCCGGAGCCGAGGTAGCGGCGGATGCCCTGGATCGTCGCGGGCAGGATCGTCGTGTAGTCGTCAACGAGGAACTGCTTGCCGTACTGCGGGTGCGAGCCCCAGGTGCCGCGCATGCGGATCGACTCGCCGGGCTGCGCGCCGAGCAGCGCGCCGACGACCGTGACCAGGTCACCTCGGCCGGTGTCGACCTTGGCGACGGTGTAGCCGTTGTCCTCGTTGGCGTACGTGATCCTCTCCAGGACCGCTTCGAGGACGTTCATGGTGCGAACCTACATCTCGGGTCTGCACACGATCTTCACAACTTGTCCCGGCGTCCTCCACGACATACCCATAAAGTCGCCGGCATGACAGGTCAGCGCAGGGTGCTCGTCGTGGAGGACGACATCACGATCGCCGAGTCCGTGGCCGTGCGGCTGCGTGCGGAGGGCTTCGTGGTGGCGGTGGCTCATGACGGGCCCTCTGGAGTGGCGATGGCCGCGTCCTTCGTGCCTGACCTGGTGGTTCTGGACGTGATGCTGCCGGGGTTCGACGGGCTCGAGGTGTGCCGGCGGATCCAGGCGTCGCGTTCGGTGCCGGTGCTGATGCTGACCGCGCGGGGGGACGAGACCGATCTGCTGGTCGGGCTCGCCGTGGGGGCCGACGACTACCTGACGAAGCCGTTCTCGATGCGCGAACTGGCGGCACGGGTGCACGTGCTGCTTCGCCGGGTGTCGCGGGCGGTGTCGTCGCAGTCGCTGGAGCTCGGGGATCTGCTGATCGACCTGTCCTCGCGGCGGGTGTCCCGTTCCGGGGTCGAGGCTCATCTGACGCCCACCGAGTACGACCTGCTGGTGTTCCTCGCTGAGCGGCCGTCCGCCGTGCAGGCCAGGGAGCGGTTGCTGGCGGAGGCTTGCGGGTGGCACGAGGGGGCGTCGTCGCGGACGGTCGACTCGCACGTGAAGGCGTTGCGGCGCAAGCTCGGCGCCGACCTGATCCGGACCGTGCACGGGGTGGGGTACGCGCTGGAGATACCTCAGCGGAAGGTGTCTTCGTGAAGCGGTTGCTGGATCTGCTGGACCTGTTGCCGCGTCCGTTGGACTCGGTGCGGTCGATCAAGCTCAAGCTCGGGATCGTGATCGTGGTGTCCGGGTGTGTGTCGTTCGCGTACTTCCGTTACGTGACCGGGTGGTTGCCGCCTCGGACGACGCTGATCGCTCTTGTGCTGGGGCTGCTGACCTCGCAGTTGCTCGCGCACGGCATGACTTCGCCGTTGCGGGAGATGACTTCCGCCGCTCGGTCGATGGCTTCCGGGGACTACTCGCGGTCGGTCCGCGCGACGTCTTCTGACGAGGTCGGGCAGCTCGCCGAGGCGTTCACGGTGATGGCCGCCGACCTCGCCGCCGCCGACCAGCAGCGGCGGGAGTTGATCGCGAACGTGTCGCATGAGCTGCGGACACCGATCTCCGCCCTGCAGGCGGTGTTGGAGAACGTGGTCGACGGGGTGGCGTCGGCCGATGCCGCGACGATGCGGACCGCGTTGGCGCAGACCGAACGGCTGGGCCGGCTCGTGACCGAGTTGCTGGACCTGTCGAAGATCGATGCCGGGGTGCTGTCGCTGAAGCGGGAGACGTTGTCGGTGTCGTCCCTGGTGGCTGATGTGGTGGCCGAGGCCGCGGTGGCGGCCCCCGCTGCCTCGTTCTCGATCGACGTTGCCGGGGATCTTACTGTTTTCGCTGATGGGGAGCGGTTGCACCAGGTGTTGGTGAACCTGGTGGACAACGCTGCCCGGCACGGACCCACCGGGGGGTTGGTGTCCGTTTCGGGTCATTGCTCTTCGAGTTCTGTGGTGCTGGAGGTTCGGGACGAAGGGCCGGGGATCGCGCCGGCCGAGCGGTCGCGGATCTTCGAGAGGTTCACCCGAGGGGAGAGGGCGGGCGGTGGCGGGACCGGGCTCGGGCTCGCCATCGCCCGGTGGGTGGTGGACCTGCACGGCGGGACGATCGCCGTGGTGGATCCCGGGTCGTGCATCCGGGTGACTTTGCCTCGCTGACGCTTTCCAGCTGACTTTTCGCCTGACCTCGTTCGCACCGCTGGGCGGTGTGACGGTGAAGCACGCCCGTTTCCGGGCTTGGGAGAGAGACATGACTGACTCTGACTCGACGCCTTCGGCTGACTCGTCCGAGACGCCTGGGGAGAAGGCCGCTCGGCGGCCGAAGTATCGGAACATCCGGAAGGTCGGGTATCGGCCCGTCGCCGGGGGTGGGGAGCCGGCGGGTGCTGGGGGCTCGCCGGAGCCTGAGGAGGCTGGGCAGGAGGCCGAGGCAGCGCGGCCGGCGGGCAGGAGTTCCGGCGAGGCGGCGCGGCCGGTGAGCGAGAAGCCTGCCGAGGCTGCCCAGCCCACTCCGCCCACCCAGCCCGCGCAGGTCGTCACCGCCACCCTGCCCCCGCCCTCCCCGTGGCAGGGCCCGCCCCGCTACCCCGCCGCAACGGCCGCCATGGCCACCCCGGGCCTGCCGTTCCTGCCCTGGTGGCGTCCACCCACGACCGGCGCGCCCAGCAAAGCCCTGGTCGCGGGCCTGATCGCGGGCCTGGCCGGTGCGTTCCTCGCCGTGCCGAACAACGGCATCGGCTGGTTCCTCGCCGGGCTGGCGGGCGTCGGCGGGGTGCTGTTCTACGCGGGCAAGCCCACCGTAGAGCGCGCGCTATGGCTGGCCGGTGCGCTGGCGTTCCTCGCGATGGGCTTCCTGCGAGCCGCGGAGTGGGTGTTCCCGCTCAGCCTGATGGCGTCGATGTTGTGCGGGTCGATCGCGATGGCCGGCGGCAAGACGGTCAAGGGGCTCGTGTTCGGCGCTGTGGGCGTGGGGCTGGGCGGGCTGCGGTCCATTCCGTGGGTGGCCAAGGGGTTCCGCAGGGCGGGGCCGGTCGGGATCCGGCCGTTCGTGTCCGTTGGTGTGGCGTTGGTGTTGTTGCTGGTGTTCGGGTCGTTGCTGGCCGGGGCGGACAAGGGGTTCAACGACTTCCTCGAAGGCCTGGTGCCGGACCTCGAAATCGGCGCCTACGTGCAGAAGGCGTTCTACGGAGTCGTTGCGGCGCTTGGTGCTCTGGGGGCCTGCTACCTCGTGGCGGCGCCTCCGCAGATCAACGAGGACGCCGAGGGCAAGCCCGGGACGTTGCGGCTCAAGGACTACGGGCTGCCGGTCGGCGTGCTCGTGTTGCTGTTCACCGGGTTCGTGGGGACGCAGCTCGCGGTTCTGTTCGGTGGCGAGGCCTACGTGATGAAGACGGCGGGCGTGACGTTCGCCGAGTACGCGCGGACCGGCTTCTGGCAGCTGCTGTGGGTCACCATTCTCACGCTCGGCGTAATCGCCGGTGTCGCCCGGTTCGCCGTGAAGAAGACGGCGCGGGAACAGTTGTGGCTGCGGGTGTTGCTCGGTTCACTGGCTGTTCTGACACTGGTCATCGTGGCGAGTGCCTTGAGCCGCATGTGGTTCTACCAGCAGGCGTACGGGTGGACGGTGTTGCGGCTGCTCGTCGCGTCCTGCGAGGTGTGGCTGGCGGTGGTGTACCTGATGGTGATCGCGAGCGGGATCTCGTTGCGCGCCAACTGGTTGCCGAAGGCGATCGTCGGTACCGGCACGGCCTTCTTCCTCGCGGTGGTGGCGATGAACCCCGAACGGGTGGTCGCCGACTACAACGTGTCGCGGTTCGAGGCGACGCAGAAGATCGACACGTACTACCTGTCGCAGTTGTCCGAGGACGCGGTGCCGGCGTTGGTCCGGTTGCCCGCGCACGAACGCTCGTGTGCCTTGCGGTGGATGAAGAATCGCACCGTCGAGCAGGACTGGCGGGAGTGGAACCTGGCCCGCCACAACGCAAAGAAGTCACTCGAAAGTGTTGCGGTGACTGAGGTCACCTGTGAGGACGCGTACTCCGGCGAGAGGTAAATGGTTACAACACTGTAAAGTTGCTCAGCTACCAGTTGCCGAGAGGGTGAGAAGTGACGCTGACGTGACGATCGCGGCTGAACCCGTTGTCCTTCGATCGATGTTCACCGCAGGCGAGGCGCCCACACCGCGCACCCTCCTGGACATCCTGCGCGCGAGTGCCGAGAAGCACCCGAACGCGCTGGCCGTCGACGACGGCACCACCGCGCTGACGTACCGCGCACTGATCACCGAAGTTCAGGAACTGTCCGAAAAGCTCAACGCGGAAGGCGTCGGGGTCGGCGACCGGGTCGGCGTTCGCGTGCCGTCCGGGACCGTCGACCTCTACGTCTCGATCCTGGCGACCCTCGCCGCCGGCGCGGCCTACGTGCCCGTCGACTTCGAGGACCCCGACGAGCGCGCCGAACTCGTTTTCGGTGAGGCACAAGTGAGTGCCGTGCTCGGCGAGGGCCGATCCCTTGTGCCGCACGGCACCACGCTCGGCGTGCCCGGCGAACCCGGTCTGGACAACGACGCGTGGATCATCTTCACGTCCGGTTCGACCGGTAAGCCCAAGGGCGTCGCCGTGACGCACCGCAACGCCGCCGCGTTCGTGGACGCCGAGGCGCGGCTGTTCCTGCGGGACGAGCCGATCGGGCCGGAGGACCGCGTTCTCGCCGGGCTCTCCGTCGCGTTCGACGCCTCCTGCGAGGAGATGTGGCTCGCGTGGCGTTACGGCGCCTGCCTGGTGCCCGCGCCGCGCTCGCTGGTGCGCACCGGCATGGACCTGGGCCCGTGGCTGGTCGAGCAGGAGATCACCGTCGTGTCCACGGTTCCGACGCTGGCCGCGCTGTGGCCCGTCGAGGCGCTGGACGACGTGCGGCTGCTGATCTTCGGCGGCGAGGCCTGCCCGCCGGAACTGGCCGAGCGGCTCGCCGTGGACGGCCGCGAGGTCTGGAACACCTACGGGCCGACGGAAGCGACCGTCGTCGCCTGCGCCGCGCGGATGGACGGCACCGGCCCCGTGCGCATCGGCCTGCCGCTCGACGGCTGGGAACTCGTCGTCGTCGACGCGGCCGGTGAGGTCGTGCCGATGGGCGAGTCCGGCGAACTGGTGATCGGCGGCGTCGGCCTCGCTCGCTACCTGGACGAGGCCAAGGACGCGGAGAAGTACGCGCCGCTGCCCTCGATGGGCTGGGACCGCGCGTACCGCAGCGGTGACATGGTCCGCGCCGAGCCGGAAGGCCTCGTCTTCCTCGGCCGCGCGGACGAGCAGATCAAGCTCGGCGGCCGCCGGATCGAGCTCGGCGAGGTGGACGCGGCGCTGGCCGCGCTGCCCGGTATCGCCGGTGCCGCCGCTGCCGTGCGCACGACCCGTGGCGGCAACCAGATCCTCGTCGGCTACGTGGTGGTCGACGGCGAGTTCGACCAGGACGCCGCCGTCGAGCAGTTGCGCGGCGAACTGCCTGCCGCGCTCGTCCCGTTGATCGCCGTCGTCGAGACGCTGCCGACGCGCACGTCCGGCAAGGTCGACCGCGCCGCGCTGCCGTGGCCGCTGGCGTCGATGGACACCGCGGGCGTGGTGTTCTCCGGTCTCGAAGGCTGGCTCGCGGAGCAGTGGGCCGCCGTGCTCGGCTCCGGACCGGCCTCCGAAGGCGCGAACTTCTTCTCGTCCGGCGGTAGCTCGCTGGGCGCCGCGCAGCTCGTCTCGATGATCCGCACGCGGTACCCGAGCACATCGGTGCAGGACGTCTACCAGAACCCGACGCTGTACAAGCTGGCCCGCCGCCTGGAGTCGTACGGCTCCACCGCTGAGGTGCGCGAGGTCGCGCCGACGCCGCGCTGGACCGGCGTCGTGCAGACGCTGCTGATGATCCCGCTGCTCACGATCTCCGGCGCGCGCTGGGTCGTGGGGCTGACGGCGTTGTCGAACGTGCTGGGCTGGACCTCCGTGTCGTGGTGGTGGGTCGCCGCGGGATTCGTGGTGTTCCTGAGCCCCGCCGGACGGCTGGCGATCTCCGCCGGCGGCGCGCGGTTGCTGCTGCGCGGCGTGAAGCCCGGCGAGTACCCGCGCGGCGGTTCCGTGCACCTGCGACTGTGGACCGCCGAGATGCTGGCGCAGATGTCGCGCGCCACCGAGCTTTCCGGCTCCTGGGTCACGCACTACGCGCGGGCGTTGGGCGCGAAGATCGGCCCCGGCGTCGACCTGCACTCGTTGCCGCCGGTCACCGGCATGCTGAAGGTCGGGCGCGGCGCCGCCGTCGAACCCGAGGTCGACCTGTCCGGCTGGTGGCTGGACGGCGACAGGCTGCGGATCGGCCGCATCCGGATCGGCGCCGGCGCGACCGTCGGTGCGCGCAGCACGCTGTTCCCCGGCGCGCGGATCGGCAAGAAGGCCGAGGTGGCGCCCGGTTCGGGTGTCGTCAGGTCCGTGCCGACCGGTCAGCGCTGGTCAGGCGTGCCCGCCACCCGTGAGGGCAAGGCGTCGCGCTCGTTCCCGTCGCGTCGTCCCACGCGGTCGCGCTTCTGGAACATGATGTACGGCGTCTCGTCCGGCCTGCTGGCCGTGCTGCCGCTGCTGGCGGCCGCTCCGGCCCTGCTCTACGTGCTGCGCAGGCCCGTTTCCCTGACTTCGGCGCTGTGGGACGTGCCGGTCGCCTCCGCGATCTGGTTCGGCTCGTACGCGCTGATCGTGCTGGTCGCCGTGCGTCTGCTGGGCATCGGCATGCGTGAGGGCTACTACGCCGTGCACAGCCGTGTGGCGTGGGCGGCGTGGACGACCGAGCGGTTGATGAACAACGCGCGCACGGCCCTGTTCCCGCTGTACGCGTCGCTGTTCACGCCGGTGTGGCTGCGGCTGCTCGGCATGAAGGTCGGCCGCAACGTCGAGGCGTCCACCGTGGTCGCGCTGCCGAAGATGACCCGCGTGGGCGACGGGGCGTTCCTGGCCGACGACACGATGGTCGCGACGTACGAGCTCGGCGGTGGCTGGCTGCGGATCGCCACGGCCCGTGTGGGCAAGCGGGCGTTCCTGGGCAATTCGGGCATGACCGCGCCTGGCCGCAACGTGCCGAAGGGCGGGCTCGTCGGCGTGCTGTCGGCGGCTCCGAAGCGGGCCAAGGCCGGGTCGTCGTACCTGGGCATGCCGCCGATGAAGCTGCCGCGCGCCGCCGAGGTGTCGGACCAGTCGCGCACGTTCAACCCGCCCAAGCGGTTGATGTGGGCGCGGGCGCTGGTCGAGCTGTGCCGGTTCGTCCCGGTGATGCTGAACGTGGCTCTCGTCGTGCTGGTGCTGTTCGCGTTGAAGGAGTTCGGACTCTGGTCGTCCGGCGTCGTGCTGCTGGGCGCCGGTGTGGCCGCGTGCCTGGTCGCCGTCGTCGCCAAGTGGACGCTCGTGGGCCGCTTCAAGGTGCGTGAGTACCCGCTGTGGTCGGCTTTCGTGTGGCGCAACGAGCTCGCGGACACGTTCGTCGAGGTGCTCGCGGTGCCGTGGCTGATCGGGTTCTCCGGTGGCACGCCGCTGATGAACCTGTGGCTGCGCTCGCTGGGCGCGTCGGTCGGCCGTGGCGTGTGGTGCGAGTCGTACTGGCTGCCCGAGGCGGACCTGGTGTCGCTGGGTGCCGGCGCGTCGGTGAACCGCGGCTGCGTCGTGCAGACGCACCTGTTCCACGACCGGATCCTGCGCATGGACAGGGTTTCCCTCGCGGCGGGCGCTACTTTGGGTCCGCACGGCATCGTGCTTCCCGGCGCGTCCGTCGGCGCTCACACCACGATCGGACCCGCCTCGCTCGTCATGCGCGGAGAGGATGTACCGTCGGGAACCCGTTGGCTGGGCAACCCGATCTCCGCGTGGACATGAGCTTCTCCGTACATCATTACGCACTAGAGCTTGACTACAAGCCGCACTCCGCGCGCCTGTCCGGGCGCGCGGTGCTGCAGGCTTCCTGCACCTCGCTGTCGTCGTTCTCGCTGTCCTTCGGTCCACTGCGGATCTCGAAGGTGCTGGTGAACGGCAAGCCGGCGCGATACGGACATGCGGGCGGTGTGCTGAACATCCGCGCGGCCGTGCGCGGAGCCTTCACGGTCGAGGTCCGGTACTCGGGCACGCCCGTGCCGGTCTCGACGCCGGAGTGGGGCGACCTGGGCTGGGACCAGCTCACCGACGGCTCGATCGTGGCGTCGCAGCCGATCGGTGCGCCGTCGTGGTTCCCGTGCCTCGACGAGCCGTCCTCCAAGGCCTCGTACCACCTGGAAGTGGTCGCGCCCTCGCCGTACACGGTGGTGTGCAACGGAGTTCTGGTGGACGGCAAGGTCTCCGGCAGCACCACGCGGTGGACGTACTCGATGGCCGCGCCGATGGCGACCTATCTCGCGACCGTCCAGATCGGACAGTACGTCGAGGCGCTGCCGGACGTGTGGGCACCGGCCCGGTTGCGCAGGCTCGTCGCGCACGACTTCGGCCGGCAGAAAGCCATGATCGAGCTGTTCTCGTCGCTGTTCGGGCCTTACCCGTTCGCGCGTTACTCGGTCGTGGTGACCGATGACGCGCTGGACGTTCCCGTTGAGGCTCAAGGGCTTTCGACGTTCGGCGCCAACCACGTCGACGGGCGCCGGGGTTCGGAACGGCTGGTGGCGCACGAACTGGCGCACCAGTGGTTCGGCAACTCGGTCGGGATCGCCGCGTGGGAGCACATCTGGCTGAACGAGGGCTTCGCCTGCTACTCGGAATGGTTGTGGTCCGAGGCGTCCGGTCGCCGTTCCGCCGACGCTTGTGCTGCCGGCGCACGGGATCTGCTGCGACGGTTGCCGCAGAACCTCGTGATCGGACGGCCACCGCGTGCCGACTGGTTCGACGACCGGGTCTACCAGCGCGGGGCTTTGACGTTGCACGTCCTGCGGCGCGAGATGGGCGACGACTCGTTCTTCGCGTTGCTGCGGGAGTGGTGTGCCCGCAACCGGCACGGCGCGGTGACGACCGAGGACTTCCTCGCGCTCGCCGGGCACCGGGACCTGCTCACCCGCTGGCTCTTCAAGCCTGAGCTCCCCCTGCGCTGAACCTCCACACCAGCGGCGGACGGCCTCCCTTGGGCAGCGCCGACGCGTGCTGGCTGGTGCGTTCGAGGCCGGGCACGCGATCCATCGTGCGGCCCAGGTTGGCGGGGTAGGGCCGGTCGCCGGTCAGGGACTCGGTCACGTCGAGCGCCTGCGCCGTCGTGAACTCGGGTCCGAGCAGACCCGCGGTGAACGGCACGTCCCGCCAGAGCTTGTCCGCCAGCAACGGCCGGCAGTCGGCGACGATCCGGTCGTGGTCGAAGGCCAGCGCGGGCACGGCGTCGAACCGGCTCCAGACCGCCACGTCACCGGTCGGCCTGGTCACCGTGGCCCACAGCGCGATCGACAACGTCGGGCCGCGCGGGTCACGGGAAGGCTCGTCGAACGTGGCGAGCTGACCGGTCGCCGTCACGGACTCCCCGGCGAGGCCCAGTTTGCCCGTGACGGCCCTCGTGGTCGCGTCGCGCAGCCGCTCACCCCTGCCCAGCAGCACGCCGGGCAGTGCCAACTCGCCTGCGAACGGCGCCTGCGCGCGCGACGCCACCCCCACGAGCACCGCACGTGCTTCGGGATCAAACCGGAGCACGATCACGTCCACCGACACCAACGTCGACTCGATCATGTCGTGGATTGTCCCGCACCACGTAGTCCGCCCTGGCCGGCCCCGCGCCGGTGACGAGCACGTCGACATCGAGCAACTCCTCCAGGTAAGCCACGGGATCGGGCAGGTCGTCCAGGCCCTCACCCGTGGCCACCCTCAGGCCACGAGCGTCCAGATGTGTCACGGCCAAGCCGTCGATACCCCCACAGCAATCGACGGAGTAGCGCAACAGGTTCGCGTCCAGGTGGCCGGCCCGCCACGCGCCCTGGAACTCCCCGGTGCCGTTGTGGGCCTCGGGGAACCGGTCGAGGACGGCCTGGTCCTCGGTCGGCAGCGGGCCCGCGCCGTGCCGTGTCTGGTAGGTCCTGGTCACGCCGATGACGCGGGCTTTTCGGCCGCCGAGCAGCGCTTTCGCGTTGCGTGGCGTGGTGGTGGACCAGGTCGTGTGCGGGTGGAAGCCGTAGGTCTCGTCCAGGAGAACGCCTTGTGCGCCCTCGAAAACGAGCCTTCCGGTGTCCGCGAGTCGTCCGAAGTCATCGGTCGTGATCCGGACGGCGTCCGCGAACGAGCGGTAGAGCATGACCAGTTCGTCCACGCTGATGACGTCGCCGATCAACGGCTCGTAGAACCTGGCGAGCGCGTCCAGCTTGCGCCGCAACGTGGTGGGGTCGAGGCAGTCACCGACGGCCGGGGCTGAACCCGGTTCGCCGATGACCTCCTGCCCCTCGACGACCACTCCCCTGGTCGCCCCCTCCAGCAGCCCGTACCAGACGGTCTCCCCGATTCCCTTGCCGCACGAGCCGTGGCGATCCTTGCCCCTGGCGTTCTCGCGGGCCCGGTTCGCGGCCACGTGAAACGGGGTGGTGAGCAGCGCCTGCGCGTCGATCGACATCAGCGAGAGCGGGTCGGCGACGCCGAGCGCCTCCAGTTCCCGTGACTCGGTCGCCAGCGCGATCGGTTCGACGAGCACGTGGCGGGAGAGCCAGGTCGGCACGCCCGCGAGCGTGCCGGACCCGAACTGGCTGAACGTGTGGTGCCGCCCGTCGACGACCACGTTGTGCGCGGCCTGCGCTCCCCCGTTGAACCGCACGACCGCCGACACCGACCCGTCGGCGCACAGCGCGTCGACGGTGGCCCCCTTGCCCTCGTCGCCGAACCCGAGGCCGACGACGATCACGTGGTCGTTCATGTCAGCTCAGCGCCACGTCGTCAGGACCGTCGATGCCGAGCGGCGCGGCGGTGATCGAGCGTGCCGCGCCGCCGACGGCGACCAGCGCCTTGCCGACGGCCTTGCTCTCCGCGACCGACCCGATCTCGGCCAGATCGACCAGCGCCTGGTCGAGGTCCACCACGCGTTCCTCCATGCCGATCGTCGCGGCGATCAGCTCGCACACCGCACCGGGATCGTCGAGCTTGAGGAAGTTCTGCCCGAGGATCGTCCGCCAGTGCTCGCCGATCGAGTCGTCGTTGAAGTACGACGACTGGTTGGGCAGGATGAAGTACACGTGCCACTTGCGGGCGAGCTCGCGGTACACCGACACGGGATCGATGTCCTGCTTGACGTCGTCCCCGATGATCCGGCGGATGTGCTTGGCTTCCAGCCGCGGCTTGTTCAGCTCGTCGCCGATGATGAACAGATAGCCCTTCCTGCCGCGCTTCTGCCACGCGTCGGTGACCACGTGCTGTGCGACGAAGTACGCGGCCAACTCGTACGACTCGCTCTTCTGCCCACCACCGTTGCCTTCGAGGAAGATGTCCCGCAACTGCTCGTCCATGCGGTTGTCCGACTCGAACTGACCGACCTGCAGCGGAACGCGATCGCTGTCCGCGTCCCCGATCCCGCCGAACATCAGCTGCGGGTCGGCGAGATATCCCTTGCGCTGCAACAGCCCGTGCAACTTGCCGAGCTTGCCCTGCATGATCCGCGGCACCGCACCCATCGACCCGGTCACGTCGAACAGCACCGCGATCGGTGTCGAGTCGGCGTGGTCGGGCGAGTCGCGGCACTCGCGGTACTCGACGTTGAGCGGGTCGAGGCTCGGCGCCGCCTTCCAGCTCGACGCGGGATTCCCCTTGATCGAGGCGGTGTAGCCGAAGTCCGCGATCCCCTTGGCAGCACGGAAGGTCTTGGCTGCCGCGTAGGCGTTGTCATCCCACTTGCCGTGTCCCATGGTCATTCTCCCTTTGGAAGTGCGAACGGGCGGAAAACCCTTGGTCCGTACAGTTCTTCGAGCAGGTCGTCGTACTCGCCGATGAGGTCGGCGGCGTCGGGCCTGCGTGCCGGTAGTTCCTGCAGGCAGCCTCTCGCGAAGGCTCGTTGCCGATGTTCGTTGTGGTTCAGCAGATCGAGCATCAGTGTGTGTGCCATGTGGACGTCCGTCGCGGCCGTCACCGGTTCTCCCGCTCCGACTTCCGGCGGGTAGCTGATCGTCTTGCTGGTCGCGAGCAGTTTCTGGTTGGACTCGACGGCGAACGACCAGCCGGCCAGCACGATCCCGTGCTGTTCCGGGTGCACCATGACGTTCTCGGCAGTGACAGCCCCGTGCACCAGCCCGATCTGATGCGCGCCAGCCAATGCCTTGAGAAGCCTACGATGCATCCACGCGTAGTCGCGCCCGTCCAGCCCGTGCGGGTACGCGCGCTTCACGTCCGCGAGCGTCACGAACCCGTCAATGAGCGGGTCCAGCACCGTGAATGCCCTTGAGCCCTTGGCGACTTCGCCGGACGTGTCGAGCAGCCGCGGGTAGAACGGCCGCAGCCACTGATTGCGGTCAGTAAAGCGTTCCAGTGCGCGCAGGGCCTGCCATTCGCCGTGCAGCAACGGGTTGAGCGCCGGGTTGCGCACCACCTTCACGACGTACGGCCCGTCCGCCTCGTACAGGTTGGCGATGCTGCCGACCGCGAACGGCTCGCCGATGCGGTAGACCCCGGTCCTCGTCTTTAGTTCGACACTCGTGCTGTGGGTCCACTCGTGGTGCAGGCGGGTCAGGTTCGCCGACGCCCGGTGCGCCCGCGTGTTGCCCGGTCCGACCACGTCGGGGTGCAGGACCGAAGCCAGCGCGCGGTACCGGCGTTTTGCCTGTTTGCGCAGGTCCGGGTCGGTCGTGCGGGGCCCGAACAGCGCTTCGGCCGTCGTGGCGCGCTCCACCAGTTCCAGCGCCTCCGGTGTCGTGAACATGGTTTGAGTCTTGCAGACTCAAACTCGGAACGCAATGGTGCCCGGTCGATGTGACTCAGCCAATGCCGGTCAGGCGCTGTCTACGACTCCGAACCCTCGTCCCATCCCGGCACATCAACGATGCGCGCCGCTACCGGAACACCGTGCCGCTCCATCAGCGCCGTGACCTCCTCATCCATGTCGTCGTCCTCGATCAGGAGGGCGGTCCTGGTAACCGAATCCCAGATCAAGTACCCGTACTCGTCATCAGGCGATCCGACCAGGAAGTACCGGCCGCGTGGCGACTCCCACAGGTACGCGAAGTCAGAGATCGTCATGACGGAGACACCATCCTCACAGGAAACAAGAAGCGGCACTCACGGTAGGCGTTCCGTGAGGCGTTTCATGGTGTTCCCCTCCCCGGCCGCCGGGTACCCGGCCCCGATACGGGAGGAGGAACGGTTTGCTGTTCGTTGTCATGGGCTGCTCGATCGCCTTCGCACTACTGGTGGTGGAAGTGATCCACCGCCTGGTCCGCCGCTTCACCCACAGCGGCAAGATGTACCGGCCCGGTCAGGCCTTCGGGGTGGTGCTGGCCGCGCAGATAAGCCTGAGCGTCTACCCCGTGAACGCGCCGTTCGCGTTGCACGCCTTGGGAATCGCGTTGATCCTGGCCGGGGCCTGGTTGCTGGCCGCGTTGATCAGCACGCTGGTGGACGTCTCGCTGTCGCGGATTCGCACCGATGTCACGGACAACCGGCACGCGCGGCGGGTGCACACGCAGATCACGCTGGTGCGGCGGCTGGTTCTGGTGGTCATCGGGGTGCTGGCGGTCGGGGCGATCCTGATGACGTTTCCCGGTGCGCGGGCGGTCGGGTCGACCGTGCTGGCCTCTGCCGCTGTTATCGGTGCTGTGGCGGCGTTTTCCGCGCAGTCGTTGCTGGGCAACCTGATCTCGGGGTTGCAGATCGCGTTCAGTGACGCGGTGCGGCTCGATGACGTCGTGGTCGTCGAAGGTGAGTGGGGGCGGGTCGAGGACGTCACGCTGACGTACGTGGTGCTGCACCTGTGGGACGACCGGCGGCTGGTGCTGCCCACCTCGTACTTCCTCAAGACGCCCTTTGAGAACTGGACTCGCACGCAGTCGGCGTTGCTCGGGACCGTGGAGCTCGATCTGGACTGGACGGTGCCGGTCGAGGCGATGCGGCAGGAGATGCGGTCGATGCTGGAGGGCAGCGATCTGTGGGACGGGCGGGTGTCCGTTCTCCAGGTCACGCAGGCCACGCAGGGGTTCGTGCGGTTGCGGGCGCTGGTCAGCGCCGCTGATGCCGGGAAGCTGTGGGACTTGCGCTGTCTGACTCGCGAGCATCTGGTGGATTGGGTGCAGCGGCAGCACGGCAGCGCGTTGCCGCAGGTCAGGACGAAGGCCGTGACCGGGGTCAAGAAGGCTCAGCCCGCGGGTGACCAGCACACGGACGCTCGGGTGTTCGGGGAGAGCGTGGACGGGGCGTTGCGGGAGCAAGCGTTTGCGGGACCTAAGGGGTAGATCGTTCGAGGATGCCCGCGATCAGGCCGCGGCATCGGTCGATCTCGGCGGCCCGGGTGTCCAGGCGGGCCACCTCGGCTCGCAGGGTCGCCAGCAGGTCCGCGCACGGGTCCAGGCGCGGTGAGGCGTCCAGGACGCACGGGAGCAGCAGTGCGATGGTCGCGACGGGCAGGCCCACGTTGAGCAGCGCCTTGATGCGCCGCACGGTCTCGACGTCGGCCGGCGAGTACACGCGGTAGCCGTTGGGCGAGCGTTCCGAGGTCAGCAGGCCGCACTTCTCGTAGTGGCGGACCGAGCGGGCGGAGACGCCGCACTCGGCGGCCAGTTCACCGATCAACACGCCTTGACCTTGACACTGATGTCAAGCCCTACGGTCGGCCGCATGAACGTGATCTTGCACGGAGCACAGGGCACGGCAGAGGACTGGGACCAGATGAAAGCCCTGCTGGGCCCCACGGAGGTGCCGGAACGGCGCGGGCGCAACGGAGTGCCGTTGCCGAGCGGCTACGGCCTGCGCACCGAGATCGACGACCTGCACGCGGTGCTCGACCGGCACGAGCGGCCGACCCTGATCGGGCACAGCTATGGCGGCGTCATCGCGCTGCTGGCGGCGCAGGAACGCGCGGATCTCAAGGCGCTCGTGCTGTACGAGCCCGCGATCGGCCTGGACGCACAGGCGGTGCGGGACTTCGAGGACGCACTGGGCCGGGGTGACCGGGACCTCGCACTGGAGATCATGGCCGTTCGGATCGCGGGCGAGGCCCCGTTCCGCGACACCGACCCGGAAGGCTGGCTCAAGGCGCAGGACATGCTCGACACGACACTGCACGAACTCAGGGCGGTCGTCGGCTACCGCTACGAGCCGCCGAAGTTGTCGATTCCGGTCACGGTGATCGTCGGCGAACGCACCGACCACCTCTTCGGACCGGCCGCGCGCGAGATCGTCAAGGACACCGGCGGCACCCTGATCACGCTGGAAGGCGCAGGTCACGTGGCTCACGTGACGCATCCGGAACTCTTGTCGAAAGCCATGCAACCACTCTCGTGAGGCGTTACGTCCTAACCACATGAGAAGACCGCTCGCCGTCGCGTTCTGCGCGCTGGCTCTCGGAAGCTGTGGTACGAACGGGTCTCCAGCCGTGCCCTTGGCGGAGGTGCCGACCGTGTCTTCAGCGAAACCGGACAGGATCCGGATCGAGCAGGCGAAACGCGACGGCCACCTCACAGTGCCACTGATGATCTCCGTGCAGCCGGGACGCGACGAGGAGGTCGAGCAGGCACTGCAGAGGCTGGGCGCGACCGTCGAGTCGCGGGATCCCAGAATCGGCTACCTGCGCGCCGAGATGCCGGTCGACAAGGTGGAAGACGCGTATCTGATCGTCGGCGTGTCCAAAGTGGACGTGGACGAGCCGCTGAACAACAAGCTCCCTGAACCGTAGAAAGCCCCAGGATCTCGTGGACCCTGGGGCTTTCTGTGTTGCTACGAGCTACTAGCTGACGGACTGGATGATCACGGCACCGCCGCCGACGACGACGTTCTCGTCGGTGCGGACCTCGAGCTCACCGCGCAGCACGCGGTCGGCACCGGGCTGGCCCTGCGGCGTGATGACGCCCGTCGCGTTCCACGTCGCACCGGCGGCGCGGTCGGCGTTGCTGTCCGTCACGGTCAGCGTGCCGAGACCGGCCGAGGTGTAGACGTCGAAGTAGTCGAACGCCGTGGTGCCCGCGGGCACCGCGTAGCCGTCCACCACGACGAGCCAGTTGCCGGCCGCCGGGTTGGCGATCGTCACCGACTCCTCGGAGTCCGCGTCCGCCGACTGACCGGCGAGCACGCACGAGCCCGTCGTGCAGTTGTAGACGGACAGGTCGAGGTCAGCGCCCTGGTCGGCGGGGTTGCCGATCGTGGCGGTGAGCCGCGTGGCGCCCGCGCCGACCGCGATCTGGTACTGCTGGGACTCCAGGTTCGCGATCGTCGGACGAGCCTGCTTCGCGCTGCCCAAGGCGGGCTGCGCCGCGAGCCGGCCGTTGAAGCTGGCCTGCGTGTTCGTCACGGTGTAGGTGCGCTCGATCGGCGTGCCCAGCGTCGCGGACGCGATGGTGTCCGGGTTCGGGCTGACCGACGTGCCGAGCACGGACGCGGTCACCGAGTACGGCGCCTCGTCGGCGTCGGAGGTGCGGCGCGCCTCGATCACGATCTCCCACACACCGGCCATCGGGTTCGCGACCGTGCGGCTGGTGGGGGTGCCACCGGCACAACCGGCGCCCGCGTCCGGGTTGTAGCAGTTGGTCGAGGTGTTGGAGTCGAAGCCGATGCCCTGCGGGGTGTAGCGCAGGAAGCGGACCTGGCCCTTGCCGGCCTCGGCACCGCCGCCGGCCAGGTCGACCTTCAGCGCGCTCGTGCCCTTGGGCACGTTCACGAAGAGGCTGGTCGACTGGTTGCGCGCGATCTTGCCGGACTTCGTGACCGAGAACTTGTTGGCGGCGTTGAAGTTCTCCGCCGCGAACACCGCGTTCAGGGTCTGCGCGTCAACACCGGGGGTCTCCGGGTTGTCGAGCTGCAGGACGGCGCTGTGGGCGCCGGCGGTCTTGGCCTTGACCTTGACGGCGAACTGGACGGGCTTGTTCAGCGGCAGTTCGACCTTCTTGGGCGCCGTGAACGTGCCGTCGTTGCCCTTCCACGAAACGTTGTACGTCTCGTCGTCGTGGCCCGTGGTGCGCGTCAGCGTGTAGGTGCGGGTGTACTCCTGGCCCGCGGTCACGCCTTCACGGTCGTGGATGCCGACACCGACGTTCGGGGTGGCCAGCAGGCCACTGAGGACGGTGTTGACCGCGACGGACGTGGTGACCTTGTCCGGCACGGAGTGCTTGTCCAGCAACGTCCACGCGGCGTTGGTGTTGAAGAGGCCCGCGCCCTGCTCGTAGGCACCGAGGTCGGCGACGTAGTTCGCGCTGCGCTGGATCGCGTAGCGCAGCTCGGCGCTGGTCGGCTTCGTGCCGTTGTGCGTGGCCTTGAACGCGCTCACGAGCAGCGCGGCGGCACCGGTCGCCTGCGGGGCGGCCATCGAGGTGCCGTTGAACTGCGAGTAGCCGGGCGGGAGGGCGTAGGTGCCCGCCACCGGGCCACCGGGCTGCCAGCGCGGCGTGGTGGAGATCGCCGAACCGGGCGCGATGATGTTCGGCTTGAAGCCGCCGTCCTCGGCCGGGCCGCGCGACGAGAAGCCGTGCAGGTTCTGCTTCTGCGCGGTCTTCGAGCCGTAGTTGGAGAGCCAGGTCTCCTTGGTGATGTACGAGCCGACGCTCACCGCGTCCGTGGCGACCGACGGGTCACCGACGGTGTTCGAGCCCGCGCCGGAGTTGCCGGCCGAGATGAACAGCTGGACGTTGTACTCGTTGATCGTGCGGTTGTAGAGCTCCGCACGGGCGTTGTTGCCGTCGTTGAGCGCCGGGAGGCCACCGATGGAGATGTTCACGACGTCGGCGCCGTTGCGCGCGGCGTAGAGGACACCGTCGATGAGACCGGAGCTGGTGCAGGACGGCGTGGAGAGGCAGGCCTTGATGGCCATCAGCTTCGCACCGGGGGCGGCACCGGCCATCTTGCCGTCGAACAGCTTGTGGGCCGAGGTGATGCCGGCGACGTGCGTGCCGTGCGCGGCGCCCGCGATGCCGAGGTTGACGTACGGCGTGCCCGCGTTGTCGTAGATCGACCGGTCGGTCTGCACGACGAACGCGACGCGCTCGGCGACGGGGGTCGCGGGGTTGTCGGTTCCGAAGAAACCGCTGTCCTGCTTGACCTTGTAGTCGATCATGCGCTTGTTGTTGGTGAAGTTGCCGTCACCATCGGTGTCGACGAAGACTTCCTTCGTCGTGATGTCCTGGAGGACGCCGAACGCGTCCGTGCGGTCACCGTCGCGGTTGATGTCGCCGCCGGTCTCGCTGTTGGCGAGGTTCAGGTCGCCCGCGGTCTCGCGGAAGAGGCCGAACGAGTACGGGCCACCGGTCGCCGGCGCGGTCCACTCGCGGCCGCTGTCGGTGAACTTGCCGACGCGACCGGTCTTGGTCATGGTGACCCAGGTGCCGTCGCCGGAGTTCGTGGCGTTCGCGTTGTACCAGTCGACAATCTTGCGCTCACCGGTGCTGGTCGTCTGCAGGGCAGGCGTGTCCAGGTCGATGCCGGAGTCGATGATCGCGATCGTGGTGCCGCGGCCGTCCCACTTCGGGTGCGCGGTGGCGAACTGCGCCGCCTGCGTGTCCTGCGTCGGCATGTACGGGTTGGTGCGCGGGGTCTTCGAGTCCGGCGCCTTCTGCGGGGCCGGGCTCTCCATGCCCTCGGGACGCGGGTTGTCGAGGGCGACGAGGCCGTCGACGTCCACGGTGCTGACCGAGGCCAGCTTGGCGGCCTTCTCCGCGTTCTCGCGCGGAATGGTCACCTTGACGTAGTCGACGTCCTTCTCGGTCTTCTGGACCGTGGCGCCGAGCGCCTTGAGGTCGTTGACCGCGGCGTCGGTCTTGCCGTCCTCCGCGGCGACCAGCAGGTCGACGGTCGGCTTGCCCTCGCGGGCGGCCTCCTCGACGAGCGCGCGGTCGGTCTTGTCCAGCTGCTTGTCAGCGGCAGGCTGCTGTGACGCGTTCTGCGCGATGGCGGGGGTGGCGGCGAAGCCGAACCCGGTAGTGCCCAGCACCGCGGTCAGCAAGACCGTTCCGGTGCGGCGTCTCCAGTTCTTCACGGCGCATGTGCCCTTCGTGGGGTAAAGAGTGCTCCGAAGCACATCTCTTCGCCTCACGAGGGGCAATCGTCGGACCGGAGTAATTGTTAGATCCACATTGGACTGTTCAGCGGCTTGAACGGGCGGCCTTTTAGTGCTGCGCGTTTCTTTTCTGCCGTGGAACGAGCAACCACTCTCCAGTCAAGAGCTGATGGAGGGGAATGTCAAGGCTGTGTCAACGGTGAACGACGTTGGCGTGTAACAGGATCCCGCGATCAGGCGATGGACTGATCGCTATTTCCGCCCATTAGCGAGCGCAATCGGGACCGCAGGCGAGCCACCATCCCCTGCCCGGTCACGAGCGCTTTCGGCTGTGCTCCGCACTCCGGGCAGTTTGCGCGATGCTTGGCCAGAGCCTGCCGCAGTTCCGTCACTTGCTTGGCGGTCCGTTCGGGCACCGAGTCCTTTTTGATCGAGAGCAGGCTCAGCTCGGTCAGCACGTGCGTGCCGCGGCGGAGTTGTGCCGCGGGCGTGATGGTGTGAAAGAAGATCAGGTTCCGGCTGCGCTTCGGCTCGAACCCCTGGACGTCGCACCACTCGACGGTGCTCTGGCGGTCGAGCCCGTTCGACGTGATGCCTTCGGCCGTGAGCTTCGTGCCCATGCTGAAGGTGCGCCACGCGACAGTCGCGCCCATGAGGAACCACAGGCCGCCGAAGACGTACGCGTACCAGGGGCCGTCCTTGGCTGCGAGCGGACCGATCGCGGCCACGGCTGCGCCGAGGCCGAACAGGAACCATCTCCACCTGGTGTGCATGTCTCCATCCTGTTTACCCGATTGCGGGGCCTAGCATTGTTCGGTGCGAAACCAGGACGGTCGGATGCCGGTGCGGGCGGAATACCGCGGTCTGCCCGCCGTGCCTGCCGACCAGGTGGTCACGGGCCTGATCCCGCACGAACCACCTAACTTCCAGACGCCTGCCGCGCGGAATTTGTTGAGTGCGCCCGTGTGCGTTGTCACGGGACAGCGCGGGGTCGGGAAGACGCAGCTGGCAGCTGCTCATGCGCGGCAACGGGTTTCGGCCGGCTGGCTGGTGGCGTGGATCGGGGCGGAAACGCCAGGCCAGATCACCGCTGGGATGGTCGAACTGGCCGACCGGCTCGGGCTGTACCGGCCGGAGGACAGCGCCGACATCGCGGCGGCGAGAGTGCGCAACCACCTGCAGACGCGGTCCGGGAACGCGCTGCTCGTGTTCGACAACGTGGTGTCACTGGACGCGGTCCGGCCGCACCTGCCGTCCGTCGGCGCCTGCCAGGTGCTGATCACCAGCACCGTGCGCGGGTCGCAGCTCGGGCGTGAGGTGCCGGTGGACGTCTTCGCGCCGCAGGACGCGTCACGGTTCCTGCGCGAAGCCACCGGACTGGACGGTGACGCCGCCGAACTCGCCGCAGAACTCGGGCATCTGCCGTTGGCGCTCGCACAGGCGGCGGCACGGATCAGAGCTGCCCGGTGGGATTTCGCGAAGTACCTGCAGAACTTCCGGAAGTTCCCGGCGGAGAAGTACCTCAGCCGGCGCGACGGCGACCCGTACCCGCTCGGCGCCGCCACCGCGATCCTGATGGCCCTGGAACCGTTCCAGGGCAGCGAACTCGTCCGGATCCTGTCGGTGCTGTCGCCGGACGGCGTGTCCAGGCAGCTGCTCGGCGACTCCTTCGACGACGAGTTGGTGGCACTGCACGAGGCGTCGCTGGTGGAGTTCGCCGGTGACTCGTCCGTGCTCGTGCATCGACTGGTGCAGCGGGTGGTCCGCGATCTGGACGACGGGACCGAGCTCGCCGCGAAACTGCTCCTCGGTCACGTCGAGTTCGGTGGCGACGAACTCGTGCGGCAGATCGAGGCGCTGTGGGCCGGCGCCAGTGGCCGGCCCGTGTCGAAGCCCGTGCTGCGCCTGCGGATGTGGGAAGCGAGCTTCCTGGGAAGCACCGGGGGATTCGCCCAGGCCGGTGCGATCGCGGAGGAGGTGTACGCGGAGTGCGTCGCACGGTTCGGCGATGACCGGGAGCTGCTCCTGACCGCCCGCAGGGTCGCCGCGACCTGCACGCCGAGCGGGCTCGACGACCTGCTGGCCGAGTTGCGGATCGACCTCGAGACCAGCCGTGAGGTGCACGGCGCCGGCCATCCCGGCACGCTCCTCTCGGCCAGGGTCCTCGGCCAGTACTGCCTGAGGATCGGCCGGGCCGAAGAGGCCGTCTCCGTGCTCGAACCGTGGCGGGACGAGCCGCTCGGCGGCACCGAGCAGTTCGGCGCCCTGGACGACCTCGGTTACGCCTACACGAGCGCCGGACGTGCGGAGCAGGCGGTGATCGTGCTCGAACGGTCCCTCGCCGTGAGGCCGGAAGCGCTCTACACGCAGTCGCTGCTCAGCGACGCGTTCGGGGCACTCGGCCGCTCCGCCGAGCAGCGAAGGGTGTGCGAACACGTGTGGGACACGTATCGGCGCACGGCAGGCCCTGATCATCCGAACACCTTGCTCGCCGCCGGCAAGCTCGGGGTGGCGCTCCACGCGTGCGGCGAAGTCGAACTGGCGAGAAGCCTGCTCCTGGTCGTGCGGACCATCGGCATCGAGCTGTTCGGGCCGGATCACCTGATCGTCACCGCGGCTCAGAACTCGCTCCAGATCATTCGGGACGCCTGACCGGCGGTCAGGCGCTATTTTGCGCGCATGGACCTGAAGCCGGTCGCCGACGAGCTCTACGGCCTGCCTCCGAAGGACTTCACCGCGGCCCGCAACGCCGCGGCCAAGCAGGCCGACGACAAGGACCTCGCGAAGGCCATCGCCGAGCTGCGCAGGCCGACCGTGGGCGCCTGGGCCGTCAACAAGCTCGTCAGGGACGCTCCTGAGGGCCTGGAGGAGGCCCTGGGGCTCTCCACGGCGCAGCTGACCATGCGGGAGCTCGGCCGCAAGCGCAAGGAGCTCATGGAGGCTCTCGTCTACCGCACGCTGGAGCTGACGGGACCGCTCGCGGACGACGCCGTCACGCAGGTGCGCAACACCCTGACCGCCGCGATGGCCGATCCCGAATCCGCCGAGCAGGTGCGCAACGGCCACCTGACCAAGGGGCTGGAGTACTCGGGGTTCGGGTTCGCGCTGCCCACGCCCGAGCCGGCGCAGGACGGCGAGGACGCGCTGGCCCGCAAGCGGCGTGAACGGCAGGAGCGCAAGCGGGCCGAGGCGCAGCAGGTGCTGGACGAGGCCGAGCAGGCTCTGGGCGAGGCTCAGGCCGACCAGCTGGCGGCCCAGCGGGCGTTCGACCGGGCGGCGGAACGGCTGGAGGACGCCAAGCGGGTCACGTCGGCCTCCGAGAAGGCTCGCAAGGCGGCAGAACGCAAGCTCAACGACCTTTCGTGAGCAGGTGATCACCAGCTGCGTCTGACCCGTTCAGAACCTGAAGACGAGCTGAAGGAATTGAGCCTGGTCACAGTGAAAGCCGACCGGAACACAGCGGTCCGGTTGTACGTTCAACAATGTGGTTGGCCGTCGGCGCTCGAGCTGCGCGCCAGGGCGATCCGACACCCCCAGGTCGGAAAAGCCCTTCCGCAGGCGATGCGTGCTCGCGCCGCGGTCAACCCGCCGTCGACCGGCACTCCGGTAAACCCCCCTCACCGGTAGTGGCGGTCGACGGCACCCTCAGCCGAATTCAGAGGTTGTACTGGTCGTGGCTCTCGTAGAACGCGACGAGCTCCTCGGGCGAGAGTCCCTTCGCGTCGCGGACCTCCAGGAAGAAGTTCTCGCGGGCGATCCCCGGCGAGAACAGGATCAGCATCCGCACGGGAGCGTCGCTGTCGTTGCGGAACGCGTGCGGTCGATCAGCCGGCACGTAGAGGAAGTCACCCTCGCCGCCCTTGATCCACTCGTCGCCGTCGAGCAGCGTGATCTCGCCTTCGAGCACGTAGAACGACTCGGAGAACGTCTTGTGGAAATGCGGCCGCGCGCCGGGCTGGTGGGCCTCCATGCGCCACTCGAACAGGCCGAACTCGCCGTTCGTGACGGAGCCCGGCGCGACAAAACGCGTGGTCGGAGTGGTGAAGCCCACCTCAGAGGCCGGTCGGAAGCTCATCCTCAACATCCCCCAAAAAGTGAAATTGACTCAGGTCTCGTGCGTGACCTGGGGTAGATCTAGACTCGCCCGATGGCACATGACGCGGATGTCATCGTCGTCGGCGCGGGCCTCGCAGGTCTCGTCGCGACCGCAGAGCTCGCGGACGCGGGTCGCAAGGTCATTCTCCTCGACCAGGAGCCGGAAGCGTCGCTCGGCGGCCAGGCCTGGTGGTCGTTCGGCGGGCTGTTCCTGGTGGACACCCCCGAGCAGCGCAGGCTCCGGGTCAAGGACTCGCACGACCTGGCGCTGCAGGACTGGATGGGTTCGGCGGCGTTCGACCGGGAGAGCGACCACTGGCCACGACTGTGGGCACAGGCCTATGTGGACTTCGCTTCCGGCGAGAAGCGCTCCTGGCTGCACAACATGGGGGTGCGCTGGTTCCCGTTCGTGCAGTGGGCGGAGCGCGGCGGCTACCTGGCGGACGGGCACGGCAACTCGGTGCCGCGCTTCCACGTCACGTGGGGCACCGGTCCGGGCATCGTCGAACCGTTCGAGCGCCGGGTGCGCGAGGGTGTCGCGAAAGGACTCGTGACGCTGAAGTTCCGCCACAAGGTCACGAGCGTCAACGTCACCAACGGCGTGTGCGACGGCGTTTCCGGCGACGTGCTGGAGCCGTCGTCCGTCCAGCGGGCCGAACCCAGCTCGCGCAACGTCGTCGGCGACTTCTCGCTCAAGGCGCAGGCCGTGATCGTCACGTCCGGTGGCATCGGCGGGAACCACGACCTGGTGCGCAAGAACTGGCCGGAGCGGATGGGCAAGCCGCCGAAGTTCATGCTGGCCGGTGTGCCGGACTTCGTGGACGGCTCGATGATGGAGATCACGGCGAAGGCCGGCGGCGCGATCATCAACGAAGACCGCATGTGGCACTACCCCGAGGGCATCGCGAACTACGCGCCGGTGTGGTCGCGGCACGGCATCCGCATCCTGCCCGGCCCGTCGCCGCTGTGGCTCGACGCCGACGGCAAGCGGTTGCCGATCCCGCTGTTCCCCGGTTTCGACGCGCTGGGGTCGTTGCAGCACATCACCTCGAACGGGCACGAGCACTCGTGGTTCGTGCTGAACAAGAGGATCATCGGCAAGGAGTTCGCGCTGTCGGGCTCCGAGCAGAACCCGGACCTGACCGGTAAGGACACGAAGGCCGTCCTCAAGCGCGCGCTGCCAGGTGCCGTCGCGCCCGTCGAGGCGTTCGCGCAGAAGTCCAAGGAGTTCATCCAGGCCGGCACGGTCGCCGACCTCGCTCGTGGCATGAACGCGCTGACCGGGGACAGCAGGATCGACGCGGCCGCGCTGGAGAAGACGATCGTCGAACGCGACCGCCAGGTCACCGCGGGTCTGAGCAAGGACATGCAGATCAACGCGATCCGCCAGACCCGCAACTTCCTGACCGACAAGCTGATCCGGGTCGTCGAGCCGCACCGGCTGCTCGACCCCAAGGCCGGTCCGCTGATCGCCGTGCGGCTGTCGGTGCTGACCCGCAAGACGCTGGGCGGCCTGCACACCGACCTGTCGTCGCGGGTGCTCGACACGTCCGGCGAGGTGCTGCCGGGCCTGTACGCCGCCGGTGAGGCCGCCGGGTTCGGTGGCGGTGGCGTGCACGGGTACCGCGCGCTGGAGGGCACGTTCCTCGGCGGATGCCTGTTCTCGGGACGGGTCGCCGGGCGTTCGGCGGCGGAGGCCGTCAAGTAGTTCTCGCGTGGTGGACGCGGGTTGACGGTCCCCCGGCTTGCGGCTGTGCTGAAGGCATGACGCAGATCGGTGTTCTGGTCGGCAACCCGCGGCCCGCCTCGCGCACGCTGCAGGCGGCCCTGGCCCTGCGCGAGGCCCTCGCCTCGACGCTGGGCGTGCCCGTCGACGGGCCTGTCATCGAGGCGGCGGAGCTGGCACCCGCCGTCTTCACCGAACCGGACACGATCAAGGCCGCACTGGCGACGCTCGGCCAGGCCGACGTGCTGGTGGTGGCGACGCCGACGTACAAGGCCGCGTACACCGGCCTGCTCAAGGCCGTGCTGGACCAGGCGCCGCCGGGGTGGTTGAAGGGCAAGGTCGTCGTACCGCTCCAGATCGCCGCGTCGGACAAGCACGCGCTGGCCGTCGAGGTGCACCTGCGGCCGGTGCTGGCCGAGCTGGGTGCGTTGGTGCCACAAGCCTTGTTCCTCAACGAGGCCTCGCTTCCCGCCGACGCCACCGACTTCGACCTGGACGCCCTGAAGGTGCTGCGATGAAGGAACAGCTGCGCAACGCGTTGAAGCACCACGCCCAGGCCGTCACGATCGTCACGGCCACCGGCCAGGGGGGCCCGGTCGGCACCACGGTCTCCTCGTTCACCTCGGTCTCGTTCGAACCGCCGCTGGTCGTCGTCTGGATCGGCGAGGGCGCCTCGGTGTGGCCGGTGCTGCGGACCGCGCCCCTGTTCGCCGTGCACCTGCTGCACGCCGCGCAGACCGGGCTGGCGGACCTGTTCGCGACGAAGGGCGTCGACCGGTTCGGTCCGGGCACGCGCTGGCAGCCCGACGACGACGGCGTGCCGTTGCTGCTGGACGCTCCCGTGCGGCTGCGCTGCCGGACGTCGCGGCGGATCGCGGTGGGCGACCACATCGCGCTCGTCGGCGAGCCCCTCGACATCACGCACACCGACATCGCCGCGCCCCTGGTGCGGCACCAGGGGCGCTACACCTCAGTCGCCTAGCTGCTCCAGCAACGCCCTGGCGATCACGTCGTTCTGACGGAACGCCGGGGCGTTCGTCTTCGGTCGCGCGAAGGCCGCGAACGCCTTCCCGGTCGTGTACGGGCCGACGGCGAACCGGACGGGATCCTCCTCGCCGCGTTCGTTGATCAGGCGGCCCACCGGCGACACCCGGACCAGCCCGGCGGCGTCCTCGGAGACGTCCCCGACCGCGCGCAACGACCGCAGCACCGGATCCGCCGTGCGCGACAACGAATGCGTGGGCAGACGGGCCTCGATCAAACCGTTGGCGCGCACCACGTCCGGCGTCGTCGCACTGCCGGCCACGAAGGCGTCCTCCACGGCGTCCACCCACATGTCGGCACCGAGGAACCGCACGATTCCCGCGCGCGACAACGCCAGCAGCTCCTCCAGCCGGTCCGGCGGCGGCCCGGAGGCCAGGTAGCTGAAGTAGCCGTGCCACCAGCCGTCGAACGGCATGAGGCCCGCCAGCTGGCCGTAGACCGACAGCAGGGCCAGGAACGCCCCCAGATCGGCGCTGTGCCGCGGATCCGAGCGCCGGGCCACGTCCGCCTCGACGTACGCGCGCAGGTGCTCCTGGAACTCCTCGGCCGACGCGAACGTGACGCCGGCCAGCGGGCGGTCGAGCCGTTCGAAGTCGACGCGGTCGGCCGGATCGGGCACGGCGAGCACTTCCAGCTCGCGCATTTCCTCGCTGTACCAGGGCAAAGCGGCGAACGACGTGGCGAACTCGACGAACGGCATCCGCACCAGACCGGGATGTCCGGTGAAGAGCTCGTGGTAGTGGCCCCAGGCGATCTCCTTGGCCATCAACGGCCACACGTCGTCCCGGAAGTCGAGTTCCCGCCCCTTCAAGGCGTCCGCGACGAAGAAGTTCGGCAACGTGGGACGCCGTCCCTGCAACCGGTAGCCGGTCTTCGAGTGGTAGGGCACGCCCCGCCGCGAACCGACGTACAGCGTCGGCTCGGCGCCGGAAGGCACGTACGAAAGCCCTTCTGGACCGCGCACGTAACGGCCGCCGCGACCCTCGGTCAGCAACACCATGAGGTCGATGAACGCGAGCCCGAACCCGCGCAGCACGACATCGCCCCGCACCGCCGACAGGTCCGCGTCGGCCGAGTACAGCGGCGGCACGTAGATCAGGTCGTTCTCCGCCGCGTGCTCGGCGAGCTTGCGGTGCTCGGGTTCGGGTTCGGCGTCGAGATGCCCCAGCGCGAGCACCAGCACGTCGGCGTTCAGGGACTCGCCGTTGTCGAGCCACACCCAGTTGCCGACGACCTTCAGCGCCGTCGCCTGATGCACGGTCACAGAGATGTTCGGAGGCAGAGATTTCCTCACGTGGTCGAAGAACCACGCCAGGTAGGTGCTCTGCACCTGACGGGACGGGAACGACGTCGGGTCGATGTCGGTCCACTCCGCCAGCGACGGACCGGGACGAATCGGCCCCAGGCCGTCAAAGGAGTCGTCCGTGAAGACGGTGACGTCCTCGGCCATGGAGTTCATGCGCAGCAACGGGGATTGGGCGTGCCGCCACACCCGGCCCGCTCCGGGCGGGTGCGGGTCGACGACGTGCACGGCCAGGGGCAGCGTGGGCGACTGGGCGGCGATGCGTTCCAGCAGACCGGCGGCACGGGGGCCGCCACCGATGACGACGAGTGAGCGCATGCGCGTCTTTCCGTTGGAGGGCAACGAAGAACGAGCCGCGCCCCTCAACGCGAACACCACCACAGTACCCCGCGCGTGCAAGCAAATCCCGCTCTGTGGACGTCGTTGCGGCGAACGAGATCCGGGTGTGCACTCGAAGGGCGCCTCCCTCAACGCGCCCCAATCCCACCAACAGCTCTGGGGAATCGGTCATGCCAGTTGAGTTTCTCGGGATCGCCGCCACGAACGACGGCTCGGAGACGACGCCGCGGTCGGGAAGCGGCGCGTTCGACAAGGACTACACGCTCAGGCTCGCCAGGGCGCACGAGGAGCACGGGTGGGACCGCGTGCTGTTCGCGTACGGATCGGGCGCGCCGGAACCCTCCGCGGCGGCCGCCTACCTCGCCAGCAAGCTCGACAGGCTGCAGATCCTGCTGGCGCACCGGCCGAACGTGTCCTACCCGACGTTCGCCGCCAAGACGTTCGCGACGCTCGACCAGATCAGCGACGGCCGGCTGACCGTGCACTTCATCACCGGCGGCACCGACCACGAGCAGCAGCGCGAGGGCGACTACCTCACCAAGGACCAGCGCTACAGCCGCACCCGCGAGTACATCCAGATCGTCAAGAAGGCCTGGACCAGCAGGTCCGCGTTCGACCACGACGGCGAGCACTACCACTTCGCGGACTTCGTGAGCGACGTGTTCCCGGTGCAGCAGCCGCGCCCGAACGTGTCGTTCGGCGGCTCCTCCCCCGCGGCGTACGCGGCAGGGGGCGCGGAGGCCGACATCTTCTGCCTGTGGGGCGAGCCGCTGGCCGAGACCGCGCAGCAGATCGAGTCGGTCAAGCAGGCGGCCAGGGACGCGGGCCGCACGGACGTGCCGAGGATCCAGGTCGCGTTCCGGCCGATCATCGCACCGACCGAGGAACTGGCCTGGGAGAAGGCACACCGGACGGTCGACCGGATCGAGGCGCGGAAGGCGAACGGGCCGCTGAGCCGCCGGCATTCGCTGACCAACCCGGAGAACACCGGCTCGCAACGACTTCTGGCCGTCGCGGAACGCGGTGAGCGATTCGATCGTGCTTTGTGGACGCCGACGGCGAAGGCGACCGGTGGCGCGGGCAACTCCAACGCGTTGGTCGGCACTCCGGAGACCGTCGCGCAGGCGTTGCTGGACTACTACGACCTCGGTGTCGACATCCTGTCCGCGCGTGGTTACGACCTGCTCGACGACGCGATCGACTTCGGCCGGTACGTGATTCCCATCGTGCGCGAGGAGGTCGCGAAGCGGGACCGGGCCAACGCCGCATGACGACGCTCGAAGTCCGCCGCGTCCGGCAATCGGATCCGGACGCGGCGCCATTAGTGGAAGAACTCACGTACGAATACACCTCTCGCTACGGTCCGATGGGCGCAGAGGAGATGCAACGACCGGCGGATGTGTTCGAGCCGCCGAACGGACAGTTCCTGCTGCTGATGGAAGCCGGAGTGGCCGTCGCGGGTGGCGCGTTCAAGAGGTTCGACGCCGAAACCGCCGAGCTGAAACGGATCTGGACGCATTCACAGCACCGCAGGCGTGGATTGGCGCGCCGCGTGCTCGTGGAACTGGAGAACGAGGCACGAACGTTTGGGTACACCAGGATCTACCTGACCACGGGGCCTCGCCAGCCGGAGGCGAAAGGGTTGTACCTGGCGACCGGTTACACACCGTTGTTCGACGTTGATACAGACCCTCTGACAATTGGCCCGCTGGCCTTCAGCAAGGTGATTCATTAGTTCAAACGAGTGAATTCGTGGCCTAACTGCTGTATCTCGACCGGGATTCAGGGTTCCGTTGGACAGGTTCTGAGTGATCAGTAAGCTTGTCGGTTGGACCCACACCCGGTGGTTCGACCGCGTGGGTTGTCACCCGTTCGACCGATTCCGAATGGCCACCTGAGCTGAATGAACATGGTCGACAGCCGAGAGCCCGCCGTTGCCTGGGCGGCGGCGATCTCCAACACCCTCGTCGCGAACTTCACGCGCGAGAAGCTCGAGGAACTGCTCGGCGCCTACGTCGAGCAGTTGCTCAGTGGCGGGGTGGGCGAGGCACGGCGGGTCGGCCGGTCCATGGTCGAGCACGACTTCATCTCCTCGGCGACGCTGGAGCAGACGCTCACGTGCCTCGGTGACCACATCCCCGTCACGCAACCCCAGCTGGCCGCGCTCGCCGCCGGGTACGCGGAGGGCCTGCGCGACCGCACGCTCGACCAGCAGGAGCTCAGCCGCACGGCCGCGATCACCACGATGCGCCGGGCCGAGGGCGCGGTCAGGGCGAGCGAGGCGAAGTTCCGGGCGATCTTCGAGAGCTCGGCGTTCGGAATCGTCGTGAGCGGCCTCAAGGGCGAGATCATCGACGTCAACGAGGCGTTGCTGGCGATGCTCGACTACCGGCACGACGAGGTGCGCAGGATGAGCGGCCGCGACCTCGTGCACCCGGACGACAGGGCCGGGCTGCGGGAGATGACGAAGCAGCTGATCGCGTCGGACTTCGACAACATCCGGGTCGAGAAGCGGATGGTCCGCAGCGACGGCGAGACCATCCAGACGCACATGGCGATCTCGATGGTGCGCGAGGGCGACGACGCGCCGCCGTACCTCGTCACGATGATCGAGAACATGAACGAGATGCGCGCGCTGCAGACGCAGCTCGTGCGGCAGAGCCTCAACGACATGCAGACGGGCCTGCCGAACCGCGCTCAGTTCCTCGGCTGGCTCGAGGGCGCCACCGGGTCGAAGGGCCCGGACACGCTCGCGCTCGTGCAGGTCGACATCGACGGGTTCCGCGGCGTGAACGACGCGTTCGGGCACGAGGCGGGCAACCGGGTGCTGATGCACGTCGCGACGCACCTGCGGGCGGTGTTCTCCGAGGAGATCGCCAAGATCGCGCGCATCGGCGAGGACGAGTTCGGCGTCCTGATCAAGGACCCGCAGGACGTGCGGAGCGTCGTCGCCCTGGTCGAGGACTTCACGGCACGCCTGGAGGAGCCGATCTGGTTCGGCGCGCACGGCGTCGGCGTGACGACCAGCGTCGGCGTCGTGGCGCGGGCGGCGCGCGGCGGTGACGCGGCGGACCTGCTGCGCGCGGCGGACGTCACGGTCGGCTGGGCCAAGCGCGACGGCAAGGCGCAGTGGGCGTTGTACGACCGCGAACGGGACGTGCACGACAAGGAGCGGTACGCGCTCGCGGCCTCCATCCCCGGTGCACTGGAGGAGGGCCAGTTCCGCGTCGACTACGTGCCGGTCCACTCCCTGGCCGACGGCTCGGTGCTCGCGCTGGAAGCCAAGATCGCGTGGGACCACCCCGAACGCGGCGTGCTGTGCCCGGACTCGTTCCTCGACCAGTCGTCGAACAACGGCATGATCGTCCGCCTCGTGCACTGGGCGCTGGACGACGCGTGCCGGCACGCGAGCGACTGGCACCGGGCGCTGGGCGCGCGGATGCCCGCCCTGTCGATCGACCTGCCGCCGCGGCTGTGCCAGGAACCCGAACTCGTCGCCGAGGTCGCCCGCGTGCTGGATCGCACCGGCCTGCCCGCGTCGTTGCTGCGCTTCGAACTGCACGAGCACCTGCCGGCGTTGCTGAACGACGACCAGCTCGAGGAGCTCACGATCCTCGCCGAACGCGGCGTCGGCCTGGTGCTCGACCAGGTGAACGGCGGCAACGTCGGCGTCGACCGGTTGCGCCGGCTGCCGTTGACCGGCGTGAAGTTCACCGGCTCCGTGGTGCACGGCCTGGACGAGGGTGCGAACCGCGTGGAGGAGAGCGCGTCGGTGACGTTGCTGACGTGGGCGTCGATCCTGCGGCTGCCGCTGTACGCGGAGGACGTCCGCACCGAGACCGAGGCCTCGCGGTTGGCCGAGCTGGGCGTGACGGGCGGGCAGGGCGCGCACTTCGGCCCGCCGCTGTCGGCCGCCGAGGTCTCCGCGCTTCTTCTCAGCTAGTTCTTATCAGGGTTTTCCAGGGTTTCGGCACAGCTGGCTCACATGATGGGGGTCCATCGTGGAGTCATGACCGAGCAGAGCTTCCCCGCGATGAGCGGGTCACTGGTGGAACCGCAGCCCGTCGTCGTCGCCCCGAAGTTCTGGCGCCGAACGGCCCCGATGCTGACGGCCGCGGCACTCGTCGCGGGCCTGTTCGGCGGCGTCACCGGAGCGGTGATCGCCTCGCCGGACTCCACCCCCACCTCCACTTCCGTCTCCGCGCAGACGATCTCCAACACGTCCACACTGGACTGGAGCGCCGTCGCCTCGGACGTGCTGCCCTCCGTGGTGCAGGTCAACGTCGGCAACGGCCTCGGCTCCGGCGTGATCCTCTCGGCGGACGGCAAGATCCTCACCAACAACCACGTCGTGGCGGCCGCGGGCGGCCAGATCACCGTGAAGTTCAACGACGGCAAGGAACTTCCCGCCACCGTCGTGAACGCCGACGCCACCTCGGACCTCGCCGTGCTGCAGGTCTCCGGGGCCTCGGGGCTGACGCCGATCAAGTGGGCGGACTCCGGCTCGGTGAAGGTCGGTGACGCGGTGATGGCCATCGGCTCGCCGTCCGGCCTGCAGGGCACCGTGACGACCGGAATCGTCTCGGCCCTGGACCGCAAGGTGAGCGTGCCCGGCGAGACCCGCCGCTCGCAGCCCGTGTCGTACCAGGCGATCCAGACCGACGCGTCGATCAACCCCGGCAACTCCGGTGGTGCGCTGGTGAACGCGGCCGGTGAGCTGATCGGGATCAACTCGGCGATCTACTCGCCGGCGTCGAGCAGCGGTGAGGCCGGGAGCGTGGGCATCGGGTTCGCGATCCCGTCCAACACGGCCAAGCAGATCGTGGGCCAGCTCAGCTAGAACTCCCCCAGAACCAGGGCCGCGGCACGAAGCCGCGGCCCTCAGTCCGTCCTAGGACAGCCAGTCCGGGCGCAACGGCATGTGCGACGTCGTCCCGTCCAGTCTCACCCCGAGCACCTGGTGCAGCTGGATGTTGTTGCGTTCGAACCCGAGCCGGGACGCCGCCAGGTACAGCCGCCACACGCGGGCCCTGGCCTCGCCGACGTCCTCGACGGCCTCGTCCCAGTGCGCGTCGAGGTTGCGGCTCCACGCGGCCAGGGTCAGTGCGTAGTGCTCGCGGATGTTCTCCTCGTGCCGCACCTCGAACCCGGTGTCGTGCATCAGCGACACGAGGTGTCCGGGGCCGACGAGCTCGCCGTCCGGGAACACGTACCTGTCGATGAACGGACCGGACAGCGCCCGCTCCTTGTTGTTCGGCCTGGTGATGCAGTGGTTGAGCAGACGGCCGCCGGGCTTCAGCTTCCGGTACAGCGAAGAGAAGTACGCCGGCAGCTTGGCCTTGCCGATGTGCTCGGTGAGGCCGATGGACGACACCGCGTCGAAACCGGTCTCGCGCACGTCCCGGTAGTCGAGGTGCCGCACCTCGGCCAGGTCCGACAACCCGGCCTCGACGATCGCCTTCTGCGCCCACTCCGCCTGGTTGCGGGAGAGCGTCACGCCGATCGCGCGCACCCCGTACTCGCGGGCCGCGTGCATGACCATGCCGCCCCAGCCGCAGCCGACGTCGAGCAGTTTCATGCCGGGCTTGAGTCCCAGCTTGCGCGCCACCAGGTCGTGCTTGGCGAACTGGGCCTGTTCCAAAGTGGACTCCAGCGACGGGTACACCGCGCAGGTGTAGGCCATCGACGGGCCGAGGATCCACTCGTAGAACTGGTTCGAGACGTCGTAGTGGTGCGCGATGGCCTGCGAGTCGCGGGCCTTCGAGTGACGCAGGCCGTGCAGCCGGGTCTCCTGTGGCGGCGGCGAGACCTTGTGCGAGAACCGGATCCGACCCAGGAACCGCAGCAGCTCCAGCCGTTGCAGCACCGGGAGCTCCCGCAGGGAGAACTCGGAGAGCTGCGCGAGACCGGCGTGCACGTCGCCGAGGATCTCCAGGTGACCCGTCACGTAGGCGCGGGCCAGGCCCAGTTCACCCGGCGCGGAAGCCAGGTAGGACAAGGCTTCCGGTGTTTTGATGTCGATGGACACCGAGGCCGCGGCAGGCCCGGCGGTACTGCCGTCGTAGGCCTGGAAGCGAACGTCGCTGCCACCTGTGATGCGCTGGAAAATGGAGGCCAACCGCATTCATCGTCCCCTGACACACTTGGCGTACAGATCAGGCAAGCGGTTCGTCTGGTCGTACCGGCTCTTCACGGACCGGTAGTGCGAACCGTTGTAGTGCCGCCAGAACTCGTCCTCGGTGTAGTACGAGTCCGAGTACAGCGACTTGTGGCCGCCCAGCCGAGCCACCTCGCGCTCGATCAGCCGGTTGCGGTCACCCATCTTCTCTCCCGGGCGGACCGGGACCTCCGACCAGAACCCGACGTTGACGTACAGCGTGTCCTTGTCCATCGGGTAGAGCGGCCAGGCCGTGGTGTCGCGCAGGCGAACCGGGCACAGCCACACCGGCGTGATGCCGATCTCGCGGTCGAAGAAGTCGAGGAACTCGGCGAGCCCCGCGACGGGGATCTCCACGTCCTGGATCACCGGCTCGACGTCCACCCGCGGCCGCAACTGCCGGTGCTTGGCGACCAGCCGCCGGTACACGTCCGAACGCAGGTAGCGCTTCGGCCACATGCGACGGACGACCGGGTTCTGCGCGCCGAACGCCCGCGAGCACCAGAACCAGTCGGTGTCCCAGCGCCACAGGTAGTCGTGGATCGTGAGGTGGTCCGTGCGGCGTTTCTGGATGGACCGGTAGTAGATCTGGTTGCCGGTGTAGTCGGACGTGTACGGCGCGATGTCGGCGTAGTGCCCCAACGTCAGGTACATCTCACCCCGTGAGAAGACCGTGCCGTCGACGAAGTCCGCAGAGCCGTCCGCGCAGACCTCCTCTATGACGGCGGCGCACTCCTCGAACGACCCGAACGGCATGTGCCGCAGCCGCACGTACTGCCGCACGGGCTCCAGCTCGATCTCCAGCCGCAGCGCGTAGCCGAGCGTCCCGTAGGAGTTGGGGAACGCGCGGAACAGGTCGTCGTCCGGTTTGACGACGACCACCTCGCCGTCGCCGGTGAGGATCTCCAGCTCCCGCACGGACTCGTGCGGCAGCCCGTTGCGGAAGGACGTGGACTCGATGCCGAGACCCGCCACGGCACCGCCGATGGTGATGGTTTTGAGCTGCGGCACCACTAACGGCATCAGGCCGTGGGGAAGTGTCGCGGCGACGAGGTTCTCGTAGGTGGTCATGCCCTGCACCTGTGCGGTGCGTCCGACCGGGTCCACTGACAGGACCTGATCGAACCTGCCGACGTCGAGCCCGCCGGCCTGATCGGCCCGGAAGCGGAAGAGGTTCGACGTCTTCTTCGCGAGCCGCACTGGCGCACCTTCGCGCATCGCGGCGTACTGCGCGCTCAGCGCAGCCACGGCCGAGCTGTGCCCATGGTCCCTCACCAGAACGACGTTATTCCTCGTCAGCGTCGTTGTCGCGCCCAAAAGCCCGAATGGGCCAGCGATCTTTCGACACACCCTGCCCAAAGTTACTCGCGAGTAGTAGCGTGCGAGGCATGGCTACGCACGAGGTGACCAACCAGGTGCCGCCGCTGAGCGGTCACGACGTCGCGGCCGACCCGGCCCTGCTGAGCTGGGTCGACAGCCCCGAACTGCACGAACTGGGCAGGCTCGCGGGCAGCCAGGAGTGGCAGGAGCACGGCAGGCTGGCGAACGCCCATCCCCCGGTCCTGCACACCCACGACCGGTACGGGAACCGGATCGACGAGGTCGAGTTCCACCCGGCCTGGCACGAACTGATGAACGTGGCCGTTTCGCACGGATTGCACGCCTATGTCGACGGTGAGCATCTCAACAGGGCAGCCAAGTTCTACGCGTGGTCCCAGGTCGAGGCCGGCCACGGATGCCCGATTTCGATGACTTACGCGGCGGTGCCCGCTTTGCGCGTCGCGCCGGAACTGGCCGAAATCTACGAACCCCTTCTCACCGCCCGGAACTACGACTTCGGACTCAGGGCACCGCTGGGCAAGCAGGGCCTGATCGCCGGCATGTCCATGACCGAGAAGCAGGGCGGCTCGGACGTCCGCGCGAACACCACCGTCGCCAAGCCGGTGACCGACGGCTACCTGCTGACCGGGCACAAGTGGTTCACGTCGGCGCCCATGTCGGACGTGTTCCTGACGCTCGCGCAGGCGCCCGGCGGGCTGACCTGCTTCCTGGTGCCGCGGGTGCTCCCGGACGGCACGCGCAACCGGTTCTTCCTGCAGCGCCTGAAGGACAAGCTGGGCAACAAGTCCAACGCGTCCGCCGAGATCGAGTACGACGAGGCGTTCGCGCACCGGATCGGCGACGAGGGCCGCGGTGTGCGGACGATCATCGAGATGGTCAACACGACCCGGCTGGACTGCGTTCTCGGCACCGCGGCGGGCATGCGGCTCGGGATCCGGCAGGCCGCGCACCACGCCGCGCACCGCAAGGCGTTCGGGAACTACCTGATCGACCAGCCCGCCATGCGCAACGTGCTGGCGGACCTCGCGATCGAGTCCGAGGCGGCGACCACCACCGCGATGTGGCTGGCCCAGGAGCGGCCGCGGCTCGCGCTCGCGGTCACCAAGTACTGGGTGTGCAAACGCGGCCCGGTGCACGCCGCCGAGGCGCTGGAGTGCCTGGGCGGCAACGGGTACATCGAGGACAGCGGCATGCCGCGGCTGTTCCGCGAGTCGCCGCTGATGTCGATCTGGGAGGGCTCCGGCAACGTCGCCGCGCTGGACGTCCTGCGGGCGATGAAGAAGGAACCCGAGTCGGTGCAGGAGTTCCTCGCCGCCGTCAGCGGGGTCGACCAGCGCGTCGACAGGGCGTTGAACGAGCTCGGCGTCGCGCTGTCCGATGTGGACGAGTCGCAGGCGCGCCGGGTCGTGGAGAAGATGGCGCTGATCCTGCAGGGCGCCCTGCTGGTCAAGCACGGGCACCCGGCCGTCGCGGACGCGTTCCTCGGCTCACGGCTGGGCGGGGACTGGGGAGTCGCGTTCGGCACGCTCCCCAGGTCCACCGACTTCGCCTCGATCATCGACCGGGTCGTGCCCAAGGTCTAGGCAGGGCAACCGTTGTCCTGGCGCGGCGAGTCCGGCCCGTAGAGGTCGCCCGTCAGGAACACGCACGTGGGCTGCTGCTCGAAGTCGTGGATGTTCGCGATCTCCAGGATCGTGAAGTTCCGCGTCTCACCGACCCTGGACGCCTTGAAGTTCGTGCGTCCCGTCGCGCCGAAGTACTCCAGTTCGCGCAGCTCCCCGCCGATCGCGCCGCGGTGCGGGGCGCGGCCGTACAGCCGGGCCTGGGCGTTGCCCACCGCGTCGAGGAAGAGTCCTGCCGCGTCGTAGGCGACCGCCATGTGCTCGCCGGGCCACGGCTTGGCGGGTCTGTCCTCCGGTGGCAGCCCCGAATCCTGGATCTCCTGGGCCAGCCTGCTGTAGCCGGCGCAGAAGGCGTCCAACGGCAGGCCGCCGCGCACCTTCTGGTCGGGTCTGCCCTCCACGCAGGACTTGCCGGCGAGCACGACGAGCCCGGCCATGCTCACGTACGACACGCGCATGCCGGCCAGCGAGTCACGCGTGCGGCTGGCCTTCTGCGCGATGAACCGGATGATCGCGTCGTCCGCCAGGATGCGCGGCAGGCGGTTCTTGTCGTAGCAGTCCTTGCCGACCGCCTGCAGGAACTCGCCGAAGTGCTCCTCACGGCCCGCGAAGAACACCAGTTCGCTGGAGTGGTCCTCGACGCACTGCGACGGCACCTCCTGCGGGCTGTTCACCCACTCGTGCGCCTCGTACGGCACCTTCTGCCCGGCCAGCTCCTTCCCCAGCTCGTTGACCAGGTTGTCGAGGTAGACGTCCGTCCCGCCGAGTCTCGGGTGGCGGATCGTCACCTTGGTCGCGCCGACGTGCTGCGCGTACCTCCTGACGAGGTCGGCCTGGCGGACGTTGCCGGGGATGAGCTGGAAGTACGTCGTCGAGAGCTTCGGCAGCGACGCCTCGGTCAGCGTGGTGCCGATGGTCGGCACGCCGAGCGACCCGAGCGCGCTGATGACCTTCTGGGTCTGCTCGACGCTGCGGTCGAGCCCGACCACGCCGATGATGCTCGGGTCCTTCTCCAGCAACGGGATCAGCATCCCCGACAGCACGTCGTCCGCGCGCCCCATCTTCCCGCCGCCGTTCGCGACCACGACGCGCAGCAGCGGTCCCGAGCTCGACCTGTCGTTCTGCTGCCGTTGCTTGAGCAGCATGCCCTCCAGCTCCTCCGCCCTGGAGTGGTCGGCGTCGGGGTTGCTGTCCTTGTGGGTGAGGCTGGAGAAGTAGAGCAGGGAGACGAGCGGCCGCGCGGGCTCCGAGTCGTGCAGCCGTTCCGCCTCGCCGTTCTGCGCGAAGACCGCCTGCTGGGTCCACCGCAGCCGTTCGTTCGAGCCGAACACCTGGCTGCTGTTGTCGCTGTACCCGAGGCACTCGACGTTGCCCGCCACCTCCATCAGCCGCGTCGACACACCGGGTGAGATCGCGGAACCGACGATCGAGCAGTTGGCCTTGACGTTGTTCTGCACCGCCACGAACCCCGGCACCAGCAGCACCAGGACCACCGCCGCGATGATCGCCTCCAGCCGCCGCGACTTCGCGAGCCAGCGCGCCGGCGCCGCGGTGAACGCGGGCGCGCCCTTCCACTTCTTCTTGTCCTCGCTCGGGAACGGCAGCCTGATCATGAGGTAGCGGGCGTCCGGCGCGAGCATCTGCCGTTTGCGCGGCAGCTCCTCCCGCCACGTCGCCAGCGCGTCCGCGGTCTCGTCCGGCGCGACCGGCGTGGTCCCGAGCCGCTGCGACAGCGCCGGCTGCACCGAACTGGCCGCGATCACCAGCAACGGGTCCAGCTCGCCGGTCTCGTTGCGGACGTCGTTGATCAGCTCCAGCAGCTCCCAGCCGCCGTTCTCCTTCGTTACGCCGTCGAGCAGCACGGGGATGTAGGCGGTGCGGCGGAACCCGGCCCTGCGCGGCACGAACCGGCGGCGGCGCCGGTAGGAGATCCGCAGGTCCTCCAGGAACGCGTGCACGAGCAGCAGCTTGATCTGCTCGGTGTTCTCCGACTCGCGCCTGCCCAGCGTGAGCCGTTCGGCGAACCCGAGGAACTCGATGGAGTGGTTGGGCAGCGCGAAGTTCTGCCCGCGCATGAACCACTTCGACTCGCGCGCGAGGCCAGGCACCCGCTTGCCGAGCCAGCGGAACCCCGCCTTGCTGCCGACCCAGGCGACCAGCCCGAGCCCCAGCCTCGTGACGAGGTTCGGGATGAACGCGTCGACGGCCCGGTTGAGCGCCTCGCCGTCCTCGCCGCTCTTGCCGGTCCACTGCCGCAGCAGCTCGATGACGCTCGCCCGGTCGTCGCGCCCCGGCTTGCGCGGCAGCCGCTTGCTCGTGAGCCAGTCGACGAGCCGGTAGTGGTCGAACCGCGTCAGCCGCTCACTGCCGACGTGGACCTCCGACAGCCGATGACTCAGCACGTCCAGCAACGGCAGCAGCGGCTGGGTCTCCCGCGCTTCCGGTGGCCATCTCTTGTCCACTTCAGCGCGTACCGCGGACACGTCGACATAGGCGTGCGGAATTGCCGGACGTCCCTCGTCGAGCTTGTGTTCGAGGGCGTGCAGGAATGGCGTCGGACTGGCTTCGCTCTCCAGGTAGAGCAACGGAAGTGGCTGGTCACCGACCACTTCCTCGGTCTTGCTCCGGTAGAAGAACCCCGGCCGGTCGCAAAGACCGTGAATGACTCCGAGCAGATCTCGCAAACCCGGGAAAACGGGCTCTGTCCGGCTACCTGTCATCTGCACCCTCACACTCGTGCGGAAGGCAAGCGACGGTAGCCGGACAGACCGTTTGGAACTGGTGCTTTGAAGTTATTCAGCCGGAATGGACCAGCGAGGCGCCCTGCTGAGCGTGAACACGCCCGCCAACGGGCCGGGTCACCTCGCTAGAGGCCCAGTTCGCGGGCGATCAGCATCTTCTGCACCTCGGAGGTGCCCTCGCCGATCTCCAGGATCTTCGCGTCCCGGTAGAACCGCCCGACCGGGTACTCGTTCATGAAGCCGTAGCCGCCGAAGATCTGCGTGGCGTCGCGGGCGTTGTCCATCGCCGCCTCGGACGAGACCAGCTTCGCGATGGCCGCCTGCTTCTTGAACGGCTCGCCGCGCAGCATCCGGGACGCGGCCTCGTAGTAGGCCAGCCGTGCGGTGTGCACGCGGGCCTCCATCTCGGCGATCTTGAACTGGATCGCCTGGTACGTGCCGATCTTCGCGCCGAACGCCTCGCGCTCGTGGGCGTAGCGGACCGACTCGTCCACGCAGCCCTGCGCCAGGCCGACCGACAGCGCGGCGATCGCGACGCGGCCCTCGTCCAGCGTGCGCAGGAACTGGGCGAAACCGCGGCCTCGGGTGCCGAGCAGGTTCGCGGCGGGCACGCGGCAGTCCTGGAAGGACAGTTCGCGGGTGTCCGAGGCGCTCCAGCCGACCTTCGAGTACTTCTTCGACACCGTGAAGCCCGGGGTGCCGGACGGGACGATGATCGAGGAGATCTCCTTGCGGCCGTCGGGCTGGGTGCCCGTGACCGCGGCGACCGTGACCAGGCCGGTGATGTCCGTGCCGGAGTTCGTGATGAAAGCCTTGGTGCCGTTGATGACCCACTCGTCGCCGTCGAGGCGTGCGGTGGTGGCCAAAGCACCCGCGTCGGAGCCGGAGCCCGGTTCGGTGAGGCCGAACGCGCCGAGCTTCTCGCCGGACGTCAGCGAAGGCAGCCACTCGGCCTTCTGCTCGTCGGTGCCGAAGCGGTAGATGGGCATGGCGCCCAGCGAGGTCGCCGCCTCCACCGTGATCGCGACCGACGAGTCGACGCGCGCGAGCTCCTCCAGCGTGATGCACAGGGCGAAGTAGTCGCCGCCCATGCCGCCGTGCTCCTCGGGGAACGGCAGGCCCAGCAGGCCCATCTGCCCCATCTTCGCGACGATCGGGTACGGGAACTCGCAACGCTCGTAGTAGTCGCCGATGACCGGGGCCACCTCGTCGCGCGCGAACTCCTCGACGGTCTTGCGCAGGTCCTCGTACTCGCTCGGGAGCCTGAAGTCCAACATTGCTGTCACTCCTCGTGAGAGACGACGAGGGCCAGTACCTGGTCCAGTGAGACCTGCTGGCCTGCTTGCACGTTCACTTCCGCCAGCACGCCGTCGACCGGTGCGGTCACGGTGTGCTCCATCTTCATGGCCTCGACCACGAACAACGCTTGACCGGCGGTCACTTCCTCGCCCTGCCGGGCTCGAACCACCAGCACGGTGCCGGGCATCGGCGACTTCACCGGGCCACCGGAGGCCGCGGCACCGTCGGCGGCTCCGACCAGGAACTCGGCCTCGACCAACGCCCAGGAGGCGCCGTCGTGGCCCAGCCACAGCACGTCGCCGTCGCGAGCCATCGAGTAGCGGCGCGAGCCGACGAGCAGGTCGGCGCCTTCGCGGCGAGCCCTCGCTCGAACCGGTTCTCCCGCTCCCACAACGACTTCTTCGCCACGCACGCGCACGTCGACGTCGTTGATCCGCCAGGTCGTCCAGGCGTGCTCACCGACGCGCCAGCCGCCCAGCTGGTCCCACGGGTCCTCGCCGTGCGGTTGCAGCGAACGTTCCAGGCCGGCCGCCACGTAGACCTCGTCCGGGATCTCGGCGGAGGTCAGCTCGTCCAGCTTGCGTTCGACCAGGCCCGTGTCCAGCGCGCCCGCGCGAACATCGGGATCACGCAGAAGCGCCCGCAGGAACGGGATGTTCGTCGTGACGCCCAGCAGCACCATCCGGCCGAGCGCGTGATCCAGGCGTCGCAACGCTTCCTCGCGGGTGCGGCCGTGCGCGATGACCTTGGCGAGCATCGGGTCGTAGTCCGAGCCGACGACAAGTCCTTCGTACAGACCGGAATCCACGCGGACGTCGGTCGGCTCGCTCAACGCCAGCACGCGGCCGCCGGTCGGCAGGAAGCCGCGCGACGGGTCCTCGGCGTAGACGCGCGCCTCGACCGAGTGGCCGTTCAGTTCGACGGCGACGTCCAGCACCTCGCCGGACGCGACGCGGAGCTGCCACTCGACGAGGTCGACGCCCGTGACCATCTCGGTCACCGGGTGCTCGACCTGCAGCCGGGTGTTCATCTCCATGAAGAAGTAGTCGCCCGAAGTACCGTCCACGATGAACTCGACGGTGCCCGCGCCGACGTACCCGACGGACTTCGCCGCGTCGACCGCGGCGGAACCCATGGCCTCGCGCATCTCGGCCGTGAGGAACGGCGAAGGTGCCTCTTCGATGATCTTCTGGTGCCGCCGCTGCAGGCTGCACTCGCGCTCACCGAGGTGGATCACGTTGCCGTGCGCGTCGCCGAGGACCTGGATCTCGATGTGGCGCGGGTTCGTGATGAACCGCTCGATGAGCAGCGTGTCGTCACCGAACGACCCGCGCGCCTCCCGCCGGGCCGACTCGATCGCCTCGCGCAGCGCCGATTCCTCGTGCACCAGCCGCATGCCCTTGCCGCCACCGCCCGCGGAAGGCTTGAGCAGCACCGGAAAACCGATCTCCAGGGCCGCTTCGACGATCTCGTCGTCGGACATGCCCGCGCGAGTGCGGCCCGGCACGACGGGAACGCCCGCCGCCGACACCGTCAGCTTCGCGCGGATCTTGTCACCCATCGCGTCGATCGCCGACGCCGGCGGTCCGACGAACACGATCCCCGCCGCGTCACAGGCCGCCGCGAACGCCGTGTTCTCGGCGAGGAACCCGTAACCGGGGTGAATCGCCTGCGCGCCGGTGGAAACGGCGGCCTGAACGATCTTCTCGATGGACAGGTAGCTCTCGCGGGCCGCGGCGGGCCCGATCCGCACGGCCTCGTCGGCCAGCCGGACGTGCAACGCCTCGGCGTCCGCGTCGGAGTACACGGCGACGGAACGAATCCCGAGCGACCGCAACGCGCGGATCACCCTGACCGCGATCTCCCCGCGGTTCGCCACCAGAACGCTGTCGAACATGATCACATCCGGAAGACGCCGTAGGAAACATCGTCGATGGGGGCGTTCGCCGCACTGGACAAGGCAAGTCCCAGCACCGTGCGGGTGTCGCGCGGGTCGATCACACCGTCGTCCCAGAGCCGCGCGGTCGAGTAGTACGGGTTGCCCTGGTCCTCGTACTGCTGGCGGATCGGCGCCTTGAACGCCTCCTCGTCGTCCGCGGACCACTCGTCACCGAGCTGGTCGCGGCGCACCGTCGCGAGAACCGAGGCCGCCTGCTCCCCGCCCATCACCGAGATGCGGGCGTTGGGCCACATCCACAGGAAGCGCGGCGAGTACGCCCGGCCGCACATCGAGTAGTTGCCGGCGCCGAAGCTGCCGCCGATGATCACGGTGAACTTCGGGACGCGCGCGCAGGCCACCGCCGTCACCATCTTGGCGCCGTGCTTGGCGATGCCGCCCGCCTCGTACTCGCGGCCGACCATGAAGCCGGTGATGTTCTGCAGGAAGACCAGCGGGATGGACCGCTTGTCGCACAACTGGATGAAGTGCGCGCCCTTCACGGCCGACTCGCCGAACAGGATGCCGTTGTTGGCGATGATCCCGACCGGGTGGCCGTGGATGCGCGCGAAGCCGGTGACGAGCGTCTGCCCGTACTCCTTCTTGAACTCCTGGAACTTCGAGCCGTCGACGATCCGCGCGATCACCTCGCGCACGTCGTAGGGCGTCCGGGAATCCGTTGGCACCACGCCGTAGAGATCGTCCGTGACCACCGGCGCCTCGACGGGCGCGACGTCCCACGGACGCTGCGCGCGCGGGCCCAGGGTCGAGATGATCGAACGGACCATCCGCAGCGCGTGGGCGTCGTTCTCCGCCAGGTGGTCGGTGACGCCGGAGGTCCGCGAGTGCAGGTCGCCGCCGCCGAGGTCCTCAGCCGAAACGACTTCACCGGTCGCGGCCTTCACCAGCGGCGGGCCGCCGAGGAAGATCGTGCCCTGGTTCCTGACGATGATCGCTTCGTCGCTCATCGCCGGCACGTACGCGCCGCCGGCGGTGCACGACCCGAGCACGGCGGCGATCTGCGGAATCCCGCGCGCCGACATCGTGGCCTGGTTGTAGAAGATCCGGCCGAAGTGCTCGCGGTCCGGGAACACGTCGTCCTGCTTCGGCAGGAACGCGCCGCCGGAGTCGACGAGGTAGACGCACGGAAGGTTGTTCTGCAGCGCCACTTCCTGCGCGCGCAGGTGCTTCTTGACCGTGATCGGGTAGTAGGTGCCGCCCTTGACCGTGGCGTCGTTCGCGACGATCACGCACTCACGGCCGGAGACCCGCCCAACGCCGGTGATGATGCCCGCGGCCGGTGCCTCGTCGCCGTACATGCCGTTGGCGGCCAGCGGCGACAGCTCCAGGAACGGCGAACCGGGGTCGACCAGCGTGTCCACGCGCTCGCGCGGCAGCAACTTGCCGCGGTCGACGTGCCGCTGACGTGCCTTCTCCGGACCGCCGAGCGCGGCGGTGGCGAGCTTGCCGCGCAGCTCGTCGACGAGCGCGGTGTGCTCCTTGGCGTAGCGGTCCGACGGCTCGGCTGCGCTGCGCAGGACAGGTGCGTCCATGCTCCCCAGACCTCAGGTTAGCGGGCGTTAACAAGGCCATGTTAACGCCCGCTCACCTAGCGGTCCACAGGAACGCCTTGAGAGTGACCCGAACGCAGGTCAAGCAGCCTTTCAGGCACTCTCACGTTCCGGAAAACGCTACCCGATGACCGACCGCAGAGCGGGCAGGTAGCCGCTCTGGTGCCCTGCCCGGTTCGGGTGGTACGACTCCTCGACCGGCCAGCTCAGGCTGTTGAGCCACCAGCTCGACGAGCAGATCTCGTGCCCGGTGAACGCCCCGCGCACGTCGACGTAGCTGAACCCGGCCGCCGCCGCCCGTGCGCCGATGGTGGCGTGCAACGCGTCGGAGCCGGAGTTGATCGCGGCCCGCTTGGTGTCACTCAGGCCGACGTTGCAGGAGCCAGGCACCTTGTAGATGCGCGGGTAGCCGAGCACGACCACGCGTGCCGACGGGGACTTCGACTTGATCGTGTTGTAGACGTTGGTGAGCAGGCCGGGAAGCGTGTTCGCGGCGTAGGTCTTGGCCTGGTTCACCCGGTTGGTGCAGTCCTGGTCCGAGCCGAAGGTGCACGTGGTGATGACGTCGGTGAAGCCGGCGTCGTTGCCGCCGACCTGCACGGTGACCAGGTTCGTGGCCGCCGTGAGGTTGTTGGCCTGGGTGATGACGTCGCCTGTTCGCGCGCCGGAACAGGCCACGGACTTGAACGTCGCGGGCGCTGTCGCGGCCGCCCAGAGCGCCGGATACGCGAGCGGACCGCGCTTGCAGCTGCCGCTCGCACCGTCATAACTGCCGGTCCCGAGCCCGGAGGCGTAGGAATCGCCCAGCGCGACGTAGTTGACGGGGGCTGCGCTCGCAGGGTTGGCGAGCGCGATGACCGCCGCGGCGGCGGTGACCACTGAGGCGATGAAGTGAGCAGGACGCATCGAAGACTCCCGAAGGGGCCGCAGGGGTGTGATGCATTGCACGTCAATGGTTACTCACGGGTAAGGCCTGTGTGAAGTATTCGTCAATAGTCAACATTCAGGGCTTGTACCTGCGCGAATTCCACCCATCGGACGACGATGTGAACGGCTGCTAACCTCCTTCCGTGGTCGAGAAACCCTCACGTCGGGACCAGATCCTCAACGCCGCGGCCGAACTCTTCGCGCGCCACGGCTTCCACGGCGTGGGCATCGACGACATCGGTGCGGCCGTGGGCATCTCCGGCCCGGCGCTATACCGGCACTTCCGCAGCAAGGACGCGATGCTCGGCGAGATGCTGACGTCGATCTCCGAACGACTGCTCGACGGCGGCCAGTCACGGGTGGACGCCGCATCGAACGCCGACGAGGCGCTGCGGGACCTCATCGGCTGGCACGTCGACTTCGCGCTGGACGACCCGGCGCTCATCACCGTGCAGATGCGCAATCTCGCGAACCTCACGGATCCGGACCGCCGGCGCGTGCGTGCCTTACAACGCCGGTACGTCGAGGTGTGGGTCGAGACGATCCGCCGCACCGTTCCCGATTTCGACGAACCGACCGCCCGCGCCGCCGCGCACGCCGTGTTCGGGCTCATCAACTCCACCCCGCACAGCGCCCACCTCGACCGCGACCAGATGGCCTCGCTGCTGTCCCGGATGGCGCTCGCCTCGCTCACGCCCGCCGTCGTACGTTCCTGACCTGGCGGACTGGCGATCAGCCGAGACCTATCCGTAACCTGGCGCGACGATGAGTGCGCGCAAACTCCTCCTCCGACTTCCGGCCTGGTTCCGGTTCACGGTGATCACGCTCGCGGTGTTCGTCTGCGGGGTGATCGCCTCACGCCCGGCGACCGGCGACAACGCGGTTCCACCGAGCGCCGACGTGATCGCCGCGGCCAACGCCGTCGACGCGTTCGTGTCGCCGTCGGCCACCCACGATCCGTACGTCAACCTGCCGAGCGACTTCGCGCGCGAGATGGGACGCGATCCCAAGACCGTGACAGCGCCGGACGGGACGCTGCGGGTCGTCGACGCGGGCGGCGGGTGCTCGGGTCCGGCCGGTGACACGGAGTGGGACTTCAGCACCGGGTGCCGCGCGCACGACCTGGGCTACGACCTGTTGCGCTATGCCGAGCACAAGGGCGATCCGCTCGGGCAGGGCGCGCGCAAGGCGCTGGACGACAGGCTCACGATCGACCTGCACGCGCAGTGCCGGCTGAACCCGCGCGGCGCCGAACAGACCTGTCACGTGGTGGCCGAGACCTACGCGCTGGGGCTGAAGTTCAACTCGTGGCGGCAGCGGTGGGGGCCGCCGGGCCACGAACCCGTGGTGGCGTGGGCGTTCGGCAGTGCGGTCGTGGTGTTCCTGCTGCTCGCGCGGCTGCACGGGCGCCGTCGTGAGGATCCGGCCGCCAACTCGTTGCCGCTGGTGCTCAAGCACGCCGAACAGGACCGGTACGCGACGTTCCTGCGGCTCTTCAGCCTGGCGTTGCTCGTGCTCGGCGAGACCGTGGCGACGCTCGCGCACCTGAGAGGGTCCGGCACGTCGTGGCTGTGGGCGTTGCAGGCGGTGCCGTTGTTCTTCTTCGCGGGCGGGCACGCGAACCTGCGCAGCTGGCAGGCGCATCAGGGCGGTTTCGGTTGCTGGGTGTCGAGCCGGACGTCGTGGCTGCTGCGGCCGGTGCTCGCGTTCGTGTTGCTGTGGGTGGTGCTGTTCGCCGCGCTGAACCTGATGGACGTCGAGGTCGACGCGTACAGCCGGCTGATCACGCATCCGTTGTGGTTCGTCGGGGTCTACCTGCTCGCCGTGGCCGCGACGCCGGCCGCCGCGTGGCTGCACCAGCACTTCCGCCGCACCGCGCCGTTCGTGCTCATGCTCGTGACGCTCACCGTGGAGGTCGCGCGCACGTCGATGGACTGGAAGACGGGTGGGTACGCGAACCTGATCGTCGGCGCGTTGCTGATGCAGCAGATCGGTTTCTTCTACGCCGACGGCACGCTGACGAACCTGTCGCGCCGGACTTTGGCCGCGCTGGGCGCCGTCACGGTGCCCGCCCTGGTGTTCTTCAGCGACTACCCGCGCTCGACGATGGTGCTCGGCGTGGCGCAGGTGTGCCTGGCGCTGCTCGCGCGCGACCGGCTCACCTCGTGGCTCGACGGCCGGTCGTGGCACGTCGTGGACTTCGCCCGCCGCGCACCGATGACGGTCTACCTCGCGTACCTGGCCGGGGTCGGCGCGCTGGTCGGGTTGCTCGGGCTGACGCAGGCGCCGATCTGGCTGGTGCTGGGTCTGGTGCCGCTCATCCTGCTGTTCCACCGGTTCGAACGGCGCCTGGTCCGGCTGCCGCAGCTCCAGCACGAGTCGCACCGCACCCGGCTCGCGACGGCGATGGGCGTGTCGTTCGGGACGCTCGGCGTGCTCGGGTTCGTGGTGAGCGGGTTCCTCGGCGACGGGATGCTGGTGCTGCTGCCGGTGGACCCGCTGCAGAACCTCATCCACCTGCTGCTCGGCTGGTACCTGATCCACACGGCCCGCACCGGCAGCTGCGACACCCGCCTGCCGTGGCTGCTCACCGCGCTGGCGTGCGTTCCGCCGATGCTGGCACTGGATCCGGCTCAGCCGGTGGTGGTGCTGCACGCCGTGGCGATCGGCCTCGCAGTGCTCGGAGCCATCCCCAGGTCACGGCCGCGCACACCGGCAGCCACAGCAACCGCTGCCACACCCAGCCAGGATGATCTGGTGGCTGCTGGAGCCCCGGCAACGGCCCCCACGCGCTGAGCGTCAGCGTCACGGTGATCAGCGCGCTCTGGTGCGCGAGGAAGATCCCCAACGCGCGCTTGTTCAGCCACGCCACGGGTTTCGTCGTGCCGAGCCTGGTCAGCAGCGGCGCGATCGTGAGCACCAGGCCGATCTGCGCGAACGCCAGCGCGAGCGTCGCGTAGTTCGGCGGGTTCAGGTTCGAGACGGCCTCGCCGGGAATTCCCACCGCCGACAACGGATAGCCGCCGAACGTCGTCAGCAACGCATAGCCGACGACGCCGAGCACCAGCAATGGCGGACCGGGAATCCTCCTGCGCGCCAACGAATAGCCGAGCTGCCAGGCCGCCCACCACACCGCGTACGGCACCACCAGCACCAGCACGACCGGAACGAGCACACCCCACGAGTACTCGTCCAGCCTGCGCACCAACGGTTTCAACGCCAGCAGCACCAGGTAGACGCCGAGGAACCAGAGCGGCGTCGTGACCAGGAACCCGATGTTCCAGGCCGTGCCCTGGTCGACGCCGCGCAGGACCAGTCCGAAGAGGACGGCGGCCCAGCAGCCGAGCATCAGCGACGTCGGCAGGGCGAGCTGCTTCAGCCTGACGAGAAACGACGTCTTCGAGTGCGCGGCGGCGTAGCCGCCCACGAAGAAGAACAGGCCGAGCGCTTGCAGCACCCAGGAAACCGGGGTGAGCGAGGACAAGTGCTTCAACGGACTGTCGATGTACATGCCGGTTGGCGTGTCCACCAGCGAAGTCACCAGCCAGTGGCCGAGCACGACCGCGACGACGGCCAGCGCCCGCACGGCGTCGATGAACGGATTCCTCACAGCTTCTCCCCCGAAGCGATCCGGACGAGCGCGCCCAGCGTCTCGCTGCCCGGTTCGTAGTAGGTGTCGTGTTCACCGCCCTCGAACCGCAGCACGGTCGCACCGAAGCCGTCCGAAGCCGGATCCGTTCCGTGCCCGAGGTCGAACAGCCGGGCGTTGGGCACGAACCGCATCCAGTCGCCACTCGACCGCACCGCCCACACCTTCGCGCGCGTCCCCAGCTCTGCCACGGATTTCGCCCGCACACCAGGACTTCCGGTGAACACGATGTCCGTCACGTCCAGGTCGTGTGCCGCGAGTCCGACGACGACCGACCCGTAGCTGTGGCCGTAGACGTGGATGCGCGCGTTGGTCTGCAACGCCCGCACGAAGTCGACGAGCGCGACAGCTCCCTGCCGGGCCAGCGAGCCCGTCACCGCGTCCACCCCGAGCCCCTGCGGCGTCCGATAGCCGAGCCACGCGATCACCGCGAGGTCGCCGCGGTGGGCCTGCGCGTACAGGTTGGCCGCCATCCGTCCGACCGTGCGGTCGAACCTGTCGACGTCCACGTCGGACCCCGGCACGACGATCACGACGTCGCGTGCGGTGCTCAGGTCACCGACGATCGCGACCCGGCGGGCGACGTCGGTGCGCCACTGGGCGATCGACGGCGCGACCGACGGGAGGGCGATCAGCAGGAGGAACAGGACGGCTCGGCGCATGGACCGAAACTAGGAAGACCACGACCCTCGAATCGTCACGCTGACGTGCCGCTTTTCCGTTGCTACCCCGGTATGACGAGCCCGCTCTCGTAAGCCGCGATGACGGCCTGGGCGCGGTCGCGGAGTCCCAGTTTGGTGAGCACGCGACTCACGTGCGTCTTGACGGTCTGCTCGGCCAGCACCAGATGCGCGGCGATCTCGGTGTTCGACAGGCCCTGCGCGACCAGCACGAGGATCTCGGTCTCGCGTTCGGTCAGCACTCCCAGCTGCGCGGGCCGGACGCGGTCGGAACGCCGTGACCGCACGAAGTCCTCGATCAACCGCTTGGTGATCGACGGTGCCAGCAGCGCTTCCCCCGCGGCCACCACGCGGACGGCGTTGAGCAGCTCACGGGCCGGCGCGTGCTTGAGCAGGAACCCGCTCGCACCGGCCTGCAACGCCTCGTAGACGTAGTCGTCGAGGTCGAACGTGGTCAGCACCAGCACTTTCAGCTCCTGCGACCCGTCCAGCAACAACCGCGTGGCCGTAAGTCCGTCCATCTCGGGCATGCGGATGTCCATCAACACGACGTCCGGTCTGACCGTCCGCGCCAACGCGACACCCTGCACGCCGTTGCCCGCCGCGCCGATCACCTCGATGTCGTCCTGCGCGTCGAGCAGCGCGGAGAAGCCCTCGCGGACCATCTCCTGGTCGTCGACCACGACCACCCTGATCACTTGTCCCCCAACGGAATCCTCGCCCGGACCATGAACCCGCCGTCCTCGGTCGACTTCACGGTCAGCGTGCCACCGTGCACGGCGACACGTTCCCGCATGCCCACCAGCCCCTGCCCGCTGCCGCCGCCCGTCGACGGTCCCCCCGCGGTGTTGGTCACCAGCACGTCGAGCCGGCCGTCCTCCTTGTGCACGTGGACGGACGCCCTCGAGCCGGGCGCGTGCCTGGTGGCGTTCGTGAGCGCCTCCTGCACGACCCGGTACGCGGTCAGGCCGACCGCCTCCGGCACGTCGTCCACGTCGATCTCGGCCTCGTCGCCCGGCCGCACGAGTTCGGGGATGCGGCTGATGCCCGGTTGCGGCTCGCGTTCCAGCTCCTGACCGTTCGACCGCAGCACGCCCAGCAGCCGTTGCATGTCGGTGATGGCCTCCCGCGCCGCCTCACCGACCTCGGCGAACTCCTTCACCGCGTCCTCGTTCAGTCCTTTGAGGCGGTAGGGCGCGGTCTCGCACCTGACCACCACCAACGACATGTGGTGCGCCACGACGTCGTGCATCTCGCGTGCGATGCGGGCGCGTTCCTCCAAAGCCGCCTTGGCATCGCGTTCTTCCTCGAGTTCGCGTTCCGCTCTGCCGCGCGCACCGAACAGGTAGACCGCCGTACCGACGATGGGCACGAAGAGCGCCATGTCCGCGGCCTGCGGCTCGGAGGCGATGATGAGCGCGCCGGTGATCACCGTGGCCGCGATGACGATCCCGCGCGAGTAGAACGCCGCGACCGCGACGAACAGCGGCACCGCCGTCCAGTACTGGAAGGCCCCGGCACCCTCACCGGCCCACAGGAGGCTGACGAGGTAGAAGCCGGGCACCGCGAGCCGCCAGGCGTAGAGCGGCGACCAGATCAGCAGCACGTACGGCCCGACCGTCACCAGGAAGATGACGACCCACCAGCCGTCCGAGTCCGCCTGGCGCACGTAACCGGCGCTGGCGACGATCGCCCACACGACAGCGTAGATGATCAGTGCGGCGTGCACCGGGACGCGCCACCGCCCGAGCAGCTTGGCGAGCACTCGGGTGCGATCGGGACCTAAGACGGTTCGGTACGGCGTGCGGAACACCACCCGATGCTAGGTGGATGCGTTGATCCCCACATTGACCTGCGGAGTGACATACCCCGGTAGCACTCTGATCAAGATGGGGCATTGCGAATGCGTGACACCGCGCGGTAGGCAGTACCTGTGAGACCACCACAGGATCCAGATCGCTGGTCACGGCTGACGGCCGTCGCCGGTGAGGCGCTGGCCGCGGCCAGGGCCGGGGAAGACGCTGTGGCGGTGGACCTCGTGACCGGGTACCTCAGCGGGTCTCCCGAGGGCAACGAGGAGATCCGTGAGCTGGTGCTCCTGCTGTTCGCCGAGTGCAGCAGCATGGTCAGCGCGCTCGGTTCCGGCGGCGCCACTCCGGTCAAGATGCAGGTCTTCGACGAGGAGGGCAACGAGGTCCAGATCGACGACGCCGACCCGCCCGTCCGCACCGCGATCCGCGCGTTGCTGGCCGAGGTGCACGGCGACCAGGACGCGGCCTCGGAGCAGATCGAGATCGCCCTGGCCAACGGCCAGCCGCAGGAGCTCGCGACCGTGGTCTTACAAGCCCTGCGGTGGACCCTGAAGCTGGCGATCGAGTGCGAGACGCGCGAACTGCCTGTCGCGCCGTGGATCACCGCGTCACTGGACGACCAACCTTGATGTGCAGCAGAGCGTCCACACCGTCCATGAGGTGCTGGTCGAGCGGGAAGTAGCCCATCTCCAGCCTCGTGTCGGTGCGGGACGGACCCGCCGGCTTGTCCTTCGTGATCCCCCAGGTCGTGAACCGGTTCTGCAACTGGCCTTCGAGGGTTGCTTTGTCCGGTTCGCCCAGTCCGAACGAGTCGTTGCGGCCGAGCGTGCCGCCGATGACCGTGTACTGGTCACCGAGGATCGGCGCCACGAGCGCACCCGCCGAGAACCACTCGATCCGTTCACCGGCCATCTCCATCGAGGAGTTGGTGCGCTGCAGGTGGGCGTTGTGCGCGAACACGAACGTCGGCCCGTTCGCGGCTTCGGCACGCCGGATCTCCAGCAGGTTCCGCGCCATCACGCCGTCCCGCATCTGGCACAGCCGGTTGAGGCGCACGCCCAACGGGTTCGGCTCCGCACACTCCCGGTGGTACTGGAGCAGGCTCAGCCCGGCCGTCAGATACGTCTCCGCGCGCGCCCACGCCTCGTCAGTGGACCTCTGCTCGTGCAGCCGCATGAGCATCCCGGTGCCGATCTCACGCAGCCTGACCGCCTCTTCGGACTGTCCCGGCGACTGGGTCAGGTCCAGCACCGCCTCGTCGCGGCTCCACTTCTCGTCGTCGATCGTGAGGTCGACGTCCTCGCCCAGGTAGTCGCGGGCGTGTTCGAGGTAGGGACGCGGGCTGGGCGCGCTGGTCGTCTCGGTCTGGAAGTCGAAGCCGTGGAACGACAGCCGTTCCTCGGGTGCTTTGTCCGCGTTGTACTCGCGCATCCACTGCACGAGCTCGCGGTTGGCCGGCCAGTTCTCCCCGAACGTGTGGGAGAAGCCTTCCTTCATGATCGTGTCGAGGTCACCGGGCCCGCCGTGCACGTAGTCGTTCACGCTCAGGCCCCTGATCCGGCAGGTCTCCAGGGCGATCGAGCGGAAGCCCAGGCCCGCGAGCTGCTCGAACAGCTCGTTGCGGATCCACGTGTGGGCGTGTTCGAGGTGCGTCGGCTCGCCGAACCCCAGGAGCTCGGTGAAGGGGCTGATGAACTCGCGAATGTCCTGGCTCATGTGGCTCAACCGTAACATTGAAAGCTCCGTTGAGACTTTGGCTCAAATCTTCTCGGCCTTCGCCGCTAAAGTCTCAACCGTGCGTCCAGCTGACCTCGCCCGCGAACACGGCCTCTCGACCCAGGCGGTGCGCAACTACGAGGAGTCCGGGTTCCTCCCGCCCGCCGAGCGCACCCCGTCCGGCTACCGCCTCTACACCGAGGTCCACGCGGCCGCGCTGCGCACGTTCATCGCCCTGATCCCGGCCTTCGGGCACGCTCGCGCAGGCCAGATCATGAACGCGCTCCACACCGGCTCACTGGACGACGTGCTCTTGTGGATCGACCGCGGCCACGAACAGCTGCTGCGCGACCGCCAGACCCTCGACTCGGTCAGCCGGGCGGTGCAGGACCTGACCGACTTCGAACCGGTCCTGGAGCCCCGCACGATCGGCGAACTTGCCAGGCGCCTCGACGTGACCCCGGCGACGCTGCGGGCGTGGGAGGAGGCCGGAATCCTCGTCCCGTCACGTGAATCCACCGGCTATCGCGTGTTCCGGGCCGAGGACGTCCGCGACGCCGAGCTGGCCCACCTGCTGCGGCGCGGTGGCTACCCGTTGGCGCGCATCGCTTTGGTGGTCGACCAGATCCGCACGGCAGGCGGCACCGACACGCTGGGTGCCGCCCTGACCGACTGGCGCCGCCGCCTCACCAAGCAGGGCCTGGCGATGCTCGCCGCTTCCGCACGGCTCAACGAGTACGTCAACTTCTCGGCCCTGAGGGGTCGAGCGTGATGCTCGAACCTTCAAGCCGAGTCGCGTTCTCCGTGCGCCACTGGGTGTGGCGTGCGGGCCGCATCAACCCGTCAATTGTGCGGTAGCGGGTTCGGGTGCGTTGACGTGTACCCACGCCGACCGTGCCCGGTTTCGGACGTTCACGGCGGCGACGACGTCGGCGGGTCCAGCGAGACCGCACCGACGACAGCAGAAGGCGTCCCTGCTGGGACGGTTGGAACGAGACGTGTACCTGCAGCGCGGGCACATCTGCGAGGTGTAGCGCGCGTCCACGACTAGCACTGGCACGCCGGCGCGGCGAGCTTTGTACCGGACGTGCGCTTCAAGCTGATGGAACGGCCAGGAGCTGTGGGTGGCTCGCTGGTGCCGGGAAACCGTGACCCGGTCGCGGATACCGCTCAAGTCTTCGAGCGCGATCCCGCGACCGGTGCGTTCGGCAACAGCCACCAGTTGCTTGGCGATCTTGTGGTTGACGTGCGTCGCGTGCTGCTGCTCGCGACGCGCTCGTTTCTTGAGCCGCCGGGCCGCTGACTTCGTTCGCCTGGCCTGCAACTCGGCACGCACGCGCGCATGCCAGCGTCGGTAACGACTCAATCCGCGGCCCTGGAAGTTGTCCGCGTCGCTGGTGGTCGCGAGGTTCACGATGCCCCGATCCACGCCGAGCCAGTCGACCGGCTCGAACAGTGGTTCCTCGGGCACCTCACAGGTCGCGATCAGCAACCACATGCCATCGCGGTGCACCAGATCACTCTCACCCTTGCGATACTCACGCAAGGTCTTGAGTTGGTCTGGAGAACCCGCGAACCGCACGTCCTTCATCCTGCCCGCCGTGGTCCAGATCGACACGGTGCCCGCGTCGTGATTCCACGACAGACACCGATCGTCGAACGGCTGCGCCGCACCCGGCCGGAACGCGACCGGCTTCGACCCGGCCTTCACCCGGCGCTTCGAGCCAGACATGCCCAGGTTCCCGGCCCGGATGGTCGCGTGCAGCGCGGTGTAGGCGTCTGCGACCTTCTTGATCACGTGCTGGGCGGCCTGCGCACCCAGACCACGGGCCTTCAACTCCGCATAGGCATGCGCACGCAACGCGTACTCACGGAACACCCCGTGCTCGAACGCGATCCGCGACACCCAGTCCGCAGACTCGTTGCAGCCGTGCAGGGTTGCCGCCAACCTGGACGCCTGCTCGGCGTCCAGCAGCAACTTCACCTGCACCACGACCTTCACGAACGAGACCGTACATCGGTCTGGGCCACCTCAATGGGGCCGAAACCGGACATTCGCAAGTGCCGCAGGATCGCCCACAGCCTGCACGCACACTCGGTCTTCACCCCCAAGTAGCAGCGCGGTCCGTTCACCTACAAGACCCTTGCCCGGCGCGAACAGATCATGCGCAGCATGAGTGTCGACTTCGCTACCTCCTGCGGCGGAGCCCCACCGGAGATCAAGCAGTACATCGAGAACCAGCAACGCCCAAACATGTGCTCGCGGCGCGGAACCACAGATCGCATTCCTCCCGCCACTGAAGGGCCGGGGTTCCCGCGACTAGATTGCTGAACGCACGGGCACCAGTTCCGTGACGAGCGCGCCGACCTGCTCGCTCTCGATCAGGAACGCGTCGTGCCCGTACGGCGAGCTGATCACCCGCAGTCCGTCGGCCCCCGGGATGCCCGCCGCCAGCTCTCTCTGCTGCGCCAACGGATACAGCCGATCCGAGTCCACCCCGGCGACGATCGTGCGTGCCGTGATCTTGGCCAGCGCAGCTCGAACGCCACCTCGCCCACGCCCGACGTCGTGCGAGTTCATCGCGTCGGTCAGGGTCACGTAGCTGTCCGCGTCGAACCTCCTGGTGAGCTTCGCCGCGTGGTGGTCCAAATAGGACTCGACCTCGAACCGCCCGTCCTCCTGCTTCTCCCGCCCGAACCGGGCCTGGAGCTCCTGCTCGCTGCGATAGCTGATGTGCGCGATCCGCCGCGCGACCCCCAGTCCCTCCAAGGGATCGGCTTTGATCGCGTGCAGTTGAGCGGACGCCAGTGCGATCTGCTCGGCCGAAGCCTGCGCCGTCGTGGCCAGCAACAGCAAGGACTTCACCCGATCAGGGGCACTGACCGCCCACTCAACAGCCCGCATGCCACCCATCGACCCGCCGAGCACCGCGGCCCACTGTCCGATGCCGAGGTAGTCCGCGAGGTGCACCTCGGCCGCGACCTGGTCGCGAATGGTGATGTCGGGGAATCCGGGGTACTGCCAGGGCCCGGTACTGCCCTGGCAGCCTCCCAGCACGTTCGGCGCGACGACGAAGAACGCGTCGAGCGGCTTTCCCTTACCCACCAGGGAGTCCCACCAGCCCGGCGTGGGGTGACCCGGCTCCACGCCCCCGGCGACGTGGCTGTCACCGGTGAGGGCGTGGAGCACGAGCACCGCGTTGGAGGCCTCGGCGTTCAAGGTCCCCCACGTCTCGTACGCGAGCTGGAAACCCGGCAGTCCCGCGAACGGCGCGGCGTGGCTGAACCACTTCCGCCGGCCGTTGGGGTCACCGAAGCGCCAGCCGCTCACTACAACTCGGACTTCGCCGCGGTGAAGCCCGCCTCGAGGTCCGCCTTGAGGTCCTCCAGCCCTTCCAGCCCGACCGACAACCGCACCAGCCCAGGCGTGACACCCGTGACGAGCTGCTCCTCGGGCGTCAACTGACTGTGCGTGGTGGACGCCGGGTGCACGATCAACGACCGCACGTCCCCGATGTTCACCAGCTGGCTGAACAGGCTCGTCCCGTCGACGAACGCCCGCCCGGCCTGCACCCCGCCCCTCAGCTCGAAGCTCACGACCGCACCCGCGCCCTTCGGCAGGTACTTCTGCGCGGCAGCGTGGAACGGCGACGACGCCAGGCCCGCGTAGTGGACCTTCTCGACCTCGTCCCGCCCTTCCAACCACTCGGCAAGCGCTTGCGCGTTCTCCACGTGCCGCTCGATGCGCAGCGACAACGTCTCAATCCCCTGAATCACCAGGAAGCTCGTCAACGGCGCGATGGCCGCTCCCGTGTCCCGCAGCCCCTGCACCCGCAACTTCGCCGCGAACGCCCCGTGCCCGAGCACCGGCCAGTACTGCAGCCCGTTGTAGCTGGGGTCGGGCTCGTGGAAGTCGGGGAACTTCTCCGCGCCGTACTCGAACTTCCCGCCATCGACGACGACACCGGCGATGGCCGTGCCATGACCCCCGAGGTACTTGGTCGCGGAGTGGATCACGATGTCAGCCCCGTGGTCCAACGGCCGGAGCAGATACGGCGTGGGCACCGTGTTGTCGACGAACAACGGCACGTCGTTGGCGTGCGCGACCCCGGCGACACCCTCGATGTCGAGCACGTGACTGCGCGGGTTGGCCAGCGACTCGGCGAAGAACAACTTGGTGTTCGGCCGCACGGCCGCCTGCCAGGCGTCGAGGTCGTCCGGGTCGTCCACAAACGACACTTCGATGCCGAGCTTCGGCAACGTGTAGTGGAACAGGTTGTACGTCCCGCCGTACAACGACGCACTGGAAACCAGGTGGTCCCCGGCCCGGGCGAGGTTCAGGATCGCAGCGGTCTCAGCCGCCTGACCAGAGGCGAAGGCAACAGCGGCGACACCACCCTCAAGAGCGGCAACACGCTGCTCCAGCACGTCCTGCGTGGGGTTGTTGATGCGCGTGTAGATGTTCCCGGGCTCAGCAAGAGCGAACAAGTCCGCACCGTGCTGCGTGTCCCTGAACACGTAGGAGGTGGTCTGGTAGATCGGCGTGGCACGAGCGCCAGTGGCCGGATCGGGCGCGGCGCCCGCGTGGATCTGCGTCGTCTCAAAGGACCAGGACATGGCTGTGCTCCAGAACGTTCGTTGAAGAGTGGGCTCAGATCAACGGGAGCTGCGACAGGCCATGCTGGTGACACGCACGTAGTCAACGTGGCGTCGGCTCACGAGCAGCACGGTCATGGTGACCGAAGGTAGGGGTCCGTCCAGGCTTGCGACACCCCGTCCATCTGGTGGGAACGCTTAGGCTGATCGTCATGCGCACAGCTCTGGTCGGCTACGGACTAGGTGGGGCGGCCTTCCACGCCCCGTTCATCGAGGCAACGGAAGGCCTGGAACTCTCCGCCGTCGTCACCTCCAACCCGAGCCGCCAAGCAGAGGTAGCGGCCCGCTACCCGTCGGCCAGCCTGCTGTCCTCTCTGGACGAAGTCTGGTCAGGCAACTTCGACCTGGTGGTCATCACCACCCCGAACCGCTTCCACGCGACCCACGCCCGCCAGGTCCTGGAACACGGCCTGAACGTGGTGGTCGACAAGCCCTTCGCAGGCTCGGCAGCAGAAGCAAGAGCCCTGGCCTCAATCGCCTACTCCAAGGGCCTGATGCTCTCCCCGTTCCACAACCGCCGCTGGGACGGCGACTTCCTGACAGTCCAGAAGCTCCTCTCGGAACGGGCTCTGGGCGCGGTCCACAAGTTCGAGTCCCGCTTCGAGCGCTACCGCCCAGAGATCAAGTCCTCGTGGAAGGAATCAGGCGACCCAGCAGACCTGGGCAGCATCCTCTTCGACCTGGGCACGCACCTCGTAGACCAGTCGGTGGCCCTCTTCGGCCGCCCAACGACGGTCTACGCGGAAATCAAGACCGTGCGCCCAGGCGCCAAGGCAGACGACGACGTCTTCCTCTCCCTGACCCACGAGGGAGGCGTCCGCTCCCACCTCTGGATGAGCGCCCTGGCAGCAGACCTGGGCCCCCGCTTCCGCGTACTGGGCCACGACGCCGCCTACGTCAAGTACGGCATGGACCCCCAGGAAGACCGCCTGAAGGCAGGCGACACCCCAGCGGGCCCAGGTTGGGGCGAAGAGCCGGAGGAAGCCTGGGGAACGCTGGCCAACGAGCCCTACCGCACAGAGCCAGGCGCCTACCAGAACTTCTACGCCTCAGTAGCCGCAGGCATAGCCCCAGTGTCACCACAAGACGCAGTGGCGGGCCTAGAGGTAATCGAGGCAGCCAAGCACTCCGCCGTCACGGGGGACGCAGTCCGCCTCTAACACCCGCCCGCTCGCGATGCCGAAGGCGAGCCGTCCTTACCGTGCGGTCCGGGTGGGGTGGCTTCGTCACGAGTCGTGCCACAGCTCTTGCTGCAGCCAGGAAGGGATGTCAACTCGACACGCTTTTCGTCGAGTTGACATCCCTTCCTGGCTGTGGCCCGCTCTTGGCTCGGCTCGTGACGAAGCCACCCCACCAACGCGCCCCACAACGCAACGCAACTCCGCCCAAAGCAACAGGCGTGCCATCTACCCGCGTGTGGCGTAGACCCCGGCTTTTGATCAGATTGGCGGGGTCTGGGGCGGAGCCCCAGGAATCAGCCGCCACACGCCGAAAGCAACGCAACCACCTACGCAACAGGCGAACGAACCAACGGCGGATACAACACCTCAACCACCCCACGCCGAAACAAGGCAGCCGGCCGCCCCCCGTCCCGCGAGGTGCTCTCCCCGGTAGGCGTAAGCAACCCATCCACCCCCGTGACCTTCCGATGAAAGTTCCGAGGATCCAACGAAACCCCCCAAACGATCTCGTAGACCCTCCTCAACTCGGCAACGGTGAACTCCTCCCCACAAAACGCAGTCCCCAACGCCGTGTACTCCAACTTGGCCCGGGCCCTCTCCACCCCATCCCCCAAGATCCGCTCATGATCAAAAGCCAACGACGAAACCTCGGACACCGGAACCCAAGACGCAGCAGCAGCATCAGTCCCGGCCACAGGCACCGGCAGGTCAGGCGCCAACGCCAGGTAGGCCACCGAGACCACGCGCATCCGAGGATCCCGAAGAGGCTCCCCATAGGTCCCCAACTGCTCAAGATGCAGCCCGGACACCCCAGTCTCCTCAGCCAACTCCCGCCCAGCCGCGGCATCCACGGACTCGGCCGGCAACACGAACCCGCCAGGCAACGCCCACCGCCCCCGATAAGGCGCCTCCCCACGCCGAACCAGCAGGGCACACAACGCATCCCCCCGAACGGTCAACACCACCAGGTCGACCGTGACAGCAAAGGGAGGGAAATCACTTGGCGTGTACACCCCACGAAGTATAGGCTTATCGTCAGATCGACGACAAGCCGACGAATGAGGAGCCCCAACCGTGGCCGACATCAGCACCTACCCCGGACTCCGCCACCTCAGGGGCGCCCCCACCGTCCACATCCGACACGTGAGCAAGGGCAAGCTGATCCACGAGGGCACCGGCCTGAGCTTCTGGTTCCGCCCGAGATCGGCAGTCCTCAGCGAAGTCCCGGTGGACGACCGGGAACTCCCCATGCTCTTCCACGCCAGAACGAACGACTACCAGGACGTGACGGTCCAGCTGACCGTCACCTACCGCTGCACGAACCCGGAAACGGCAACGAACAGGATCGACTTCTCGATCGACCCGGACACGGGAGTCTGGCGCCAGGACCCGCTGAGCCAGATCGCCAACACCCTCACCGAGAGCACCCAGCAACACGCTCTGAAAATCCTGGGCACCCTGCCACTGGACACCGCCATCAAGACCGGCGTGGCACGCGTCAAACAGGAGATCCAGGAGAACCTGACCGCGGACCACATCGGCCTGGAGATCATCGACATCCGCGTGGTCGCCATCCGCCCGGACGCGGACATGGAGAAGGCCCTCCAGACCACGGTCAGGGAGAAGGTCCAGCAGGAGGCCGACAAGGCCACCTACGAACGCCGTGCCATGGCGGTCGAACGCGAGCGCTCGATCAGCGAGAACGAACTCCAGAACCAGATCGAGCTGGCGAAGCGAGAAGAACTCCTGGTCGTCCAGCGAGGCGCGAACGCACTGAAGAAGGCAGAAGACCACGCTAGGGCGAGCCGAGTGGCGGACGACGCCAAGGCGGACGGCATCCGCAAACTGGCCGAAGCCGAAGCCGCAGGCGAGAAGGCCAGGCTGGACGCGTACAAGGAGATCCCGCGAGAAACCCTCTACGCCCTGGCGGCGAAGGAACTGGCCGGCAACCTCCCGGAGATCGGCAGCATCACCCTGACCCCGGACATGCTCCAGCCCATCCTGCAGAGACTGGCCCGATGAGCCTCGCCCCGCGAATTGTGCTGGTGCACAGGCGCACCGAGCTGACAGAGTTGCTGGCACGACACGGGACGAGAGGACAGGTCGAGTTCTTCCTCAAGTCCCGCAACAGAACTCTCGACGAGGTGGTGGACCGTGACCAGCAGGCCCGCAGGGCGTTGGGAGACGTCAGCGCCGCCATCCCGCTCGACTGGCGCCGCGGCGTCGTCGAGCGGGAAGACCTGTCGCGGTTCCTGTTCGCGCCCGAGGACGTAGTCGTCATCGTCGGCCAGGACGGCCTGGTCGCGAACGTCGCCAAGTACCTCGACGGCCAGCCCGTGATCGGCATCAACCCGGAACGGGGCGTGCTGGCCCAGCACGCCCCGCACGAAGCCGCCGAACTCCTGCACAACACCACCGACACCGAAGACCGCACGATGGTCGAAGCCAGGTCGGACGACGGCCAGACCCTCTACGCGCTCAACGAGATCTACGTCGGCCACCCGAGCCACCAGACCAGCCGCTACCGCATCCACGACGAACGCCAGGCCTCGTCCGGCATCCTCGTGGGCAGCGGCACCGGAGCAACGGGCTGGTGCAGCTCGGCCCACCGCGAACGAAAGAGCCCGCTGGCCCTCCCCACGCCGACCGAGCGCAAGCTCGTCTGGTTCGTCAGGGAAGCGTGGCCGTCCCCCAGCACCGGCATCACCCACACCGAAGGCGAAATCACCGACGCACCACTGGACATCGACGTCGAATCGGACGGCCTGGTGGCGTTCGGCGACGGCATCGAGAGCGACGCGCTACGACTGGGCTGGGGCCAACGGCTGAGCATCGGACTCGCCACCCGCCGGCTCCGCCTCGTGCGCTGACCCGATCACCAGCAGACAGACCCCGGACAACACCGCACCGGCAACCAGGTACAGCGCGATGGCCCAGGTCCCGGTGCGCAGCAACGACTGCGCCACCAACGGCGCCAGCCCACCACCCAGCACAGCACCGAGCTGGAAGCTCAACGCCACCCCGCTGTACCGCACCCGAGTCCGGAACAGCTCGGCGAAATAGGCAGCGGACGGCCCGAACAACGCCGCCGACCCGACGAACCCGAGCACCATCGCGAACGTGAACCAGCCGGAGTCCGTCAGCCAGAACAACGGAAACGCGAACGCGGCCTGGAAGATCGCCCCGCCGAACATCACCGGCAACCGTCCGACCCGATCGGACAACAGCGCGAACGCAGGCACAGCGACGACCTGCGCCACCGACCCCACCACGGTGGCGATCAGCAGATCGTCCGCGGAGATCTTCAACGCCGTGCGCCCGTACCCGATCATGAACACGCTCAGCACGTAGATGAAGATCGTGAACCCGAGGTTCACCCCGGCGCCCAGCAGCACCACGCGCCACCGGTCCCGCAGCACCTCCGCGATCGGCAACCGCGACTTCTCCACCCGCGCGAACTGCGGCGACTCCGAGACGCGCAGCCGGATGTAGAGGCCGATCCCGACCAGCACGATCGAGAACAGGAACGGCAACCTCCAGCCCCACGACAGGAAGTCCGGCCCGGAAGCCTTCGAGGACAGGTACATCGCGAGGTTCGCCAGCACGAGCCCGACCGGCGACCCGATGAACACCCAGCTCCCGTACCAGCCCCATCGCCCCGGCGGCGCGTGCTCGACGGCCATCAGGGACGCGCCACCCTGTTCGCCGCCCATGAAGAACCCCTGGACGAGCCGCAACAGCACCAGCAGCAACGGCGCGAAGATGCCCACCTGGGCGTAGGTCGGCAGCAGGCCGATCAACGCCGTCGACACCCCCGTGACCGAAAGGGTGATCACGAGCATCGAACGGCGGCCGATCCGGTCGCCGAGGTGCCCGATCACCGCGCCGCCCAGCGGCCGGGCGAAGAAGCCCGCGCCGAACGTGGCGAACGCGAGCAGCACACCGACGCGCGAGTCGAACTGCGGGAAGAAGATCTTGTCGAACACCAGCGCCGACGCCGTGCCGTAGAGCAGGAAGTCGTACAGCTCGATCGTGTTACCAACCGCTGATGCCACAGCTACTTTGCGTACCCCCGTCATCGTTCCAGCCTGGTCGAGGGATTGACACTGCGCAATGGTCCGGTCACCCTTCGTCCTACGTTCCTACTCTTCAGTAACGAGGTAGCAATGACGCGCCGAGTGACTGTTGTTTCCCTGCTCACGGCCCTGATAGCGGCATTGCTGGCCCCGCACGCCAGCGCCGCCCCGAAGTACCGGAACTACGTCTCGCTCGGAGATTCGTTCGTCTCCGGACCGTTCATCCCGCTGCAGCGGCTCGACCCGCTGAGCTGCTTCAAGTCCACTCAGAACTACCCGTCCGTCCTCGCGAAGAAGCTCGGCGTCGCGAACTTCACCGACATCTCCTGCGGTGGCGCGCAGACCAAGGACATGGCGGGCGTCCAAAGCGGCATCCCCGGCCAGTCCGTGCCGCAGTTCTCCGCCCTCAAGGCCGACACGGACCTCGTCACGGTGTCCATCGGCGGCAACGACATCGGCTTCTCCGACATCATCCTGACCTGCGCCGGCAAGAGCCTGGCCGACCCGCACGGCTCGCCCTGCAAGGCGACCTACGGCGACTCGCTCGGCCAGCGCGTCGACGCCACCTCCGCCAAGGTGGCCGCCGTGCTCGCGGGCATCAAGCAGCGCAGCCCGAAGGCGAAGATCGTGGTCGTCGGCTACCTGCGGATCCTGCCGCCGTCGGGTGGCTGCTGGCCGGTCGTGCCGATCTCCCGCGGCGACGTGCCGTACCTCGACAACGTCCAGCAGCAGCTCAACGGAATGCTGGGCGCACAGGCGAAAGCCGCCGGTGCCACTTTCGTGAACCCCTACGACATCAGCACCGGTCGCGATACGTGTGCGGCGCCGTGGGACAAGTGGGTCGAGGGCATCATCCCGACGAGCCTCGCGTTCCCCGTTCACCCGAACGCCAAGGGCATGGCTGCGGTGGGTAAGCAGGTGGCCGCCGCTCTCGCCGGGACGGAACTCACCGGCGTCTAGTTGCACGCTCTTTCGGCGGTTTACACGATCTGGTGTTACCGCTCGGTTGAATGGAATTTCGGTTCCTGGCCGCGCCAGAGTGGTGGCATGGCCAGGAACCGAATTTTGTTTGCCTGTCTCGCGCTCGCCGCTCCGGCCATCCCCGCGACGGCGACCGCGGCGCCTCTGCTGCCGGAATCGACCCTGATCCTCTCCGTGCAGCAGGAGATGGGCTCGTTCGACAACACCCTGCTGAACTGCGACCCCGCCAGCGGGCCGCACAAGAACGCCAAGACCGCGTGCGACGACCTCGCCCCCGTCAGCGGCGACTTCACGAAGCTGCCGCAGGCCGAGGCCCTGTGCACGATGGAGCTGAACCCGACGAAGGCGAAGCTGCACGGCACGTGGCGCGGCAAGAAGGTCGACTTCGAGGAGACCTTCTCGAACCCGTGCGTCATGCGCGTGAACACCGCCAAGGTGTTCGACTTCTAAAAGACCGCGTTCGCCGGTGTCCCGCCGCACCGCCGTCGCGACGGGGCACCGGCTGCGCCCTAACCAGGTAAACCCCATGAAGGCACCGGTGATCCGCCCACCGGTCCAACCTTCAGGTCAGGCTCGTCCCCGGCACGGTGGATGACCGCTTCCTCACCGCGCCGCAGATCGACGCGCAGATCTCCGTTGTCCAGCACCGAAAACCGCTTCGGCCGACCACGAGAATCACGCACGACCGGATCCTTGACGTCCGTGCGCACAACGCAAGGCGCGCCGGCCTCACTGCGCAGCTTGATCCACCGCGTCACCCCGTTCTGCCGTGACGCCGAGAGCAGGAACGCGCCCTGCGTCCGGAAGTTGTCGAGCGAGATGTCCGGCCACGGCACCGCGGGAAACACGCGGATCACGCCTCCCCAGCTCTGGCAGAGCATGTCGTACATCGACTGCACGGCGCTCAACGGCGTTTCGATGACCGGACCGGACTCCTGGTACATCGTGTTCGGCTTGATGTACCGCCGCATCAGCTCACCGAGGTAGAAGTCGGCCTTGTCCCCGCGCGACATCTGCGCGCTGATCGACGCCGCTCCCGTGAACGTGTAGCCCTGCAACGCGCCTTCGAAGCTGATCCAGTGGTTCAACGACGTCTCGATGAGCTGCCGTGCCCCAGGACCCTCCCAGGTCACCTCGTACAGCGGATAGATCTGCAGCAGGTGCGAGTAGTGCCGGTGCGACTTCGCGAACGGCACCCCCGCGCCGATCATGTATCCGTTGGCGTCCACCGGGTACGGCGTGAGGTTCGTCAGCGTGTCCTGCCACCGCGGGATCAGCGGATCGTTGACGCGCAACGACTTCGCGGACTCGAGCAACGTCCGGCAGCCCCACCGGATCAACGCGAGGTCGTAGGTGCAGTCCGGTGCGTTCACCCCGTACTCGGGCGAGAACGTGATCGGCAGGTGCCACTTCCCGTCCGAGCCCTTGGCCAGGAAGTGGAAGTAGTAGTTGATCGCCCTGCGCAGCAACGGGAACAGCACGCCCCGCAGCACGCGGTCGTCCATCGTGTGCCGGTAGGTGAGCCAGACGTTGTGCAGCGTCCAGGTCAGGTTGCCGACCTCGGGCGTCGGCACGTCCTTGCCGGGAATGCCCACGCCGTAACCGGAGTTGCCGATGCCCGCGCCGTTGTTCAGCACGGTGTCGGTCGTGCGCGGGATGCCGGCGGAGTCGTGCCGGTACTCGGCAGGCACCTGTTCCACGAGCGCGTCGCGGTATCTGTCGACGGAGTAGGTGACGGCGTCGAACTCGACGTGGTTGGAACCGTGGATCAGCCAGTACTCCAGCTGCACGTTGAGGTTCCACCAGGTGTTGGGCCACGGCGTGTTCTCGAGCCACGGCCCGCAGGTCGCGATCGCGGGCGCCTCCTTCCGCGCCGCCGACGCGAACTTGTAGAGCTGGATCCAGTAGAACGCCTCCAGCCGCTTGTCCGGAATGGACAGGAAGCTCTTGCGGTAGAAGTCGTGCCACCACAACCGGTGCTCGACCGCGAGCCCGTCGATCGAGCCGCACCGGACGTTCGCGATCGCCGTGCGCACCGCCGTTTTCGCCGGATGCGACCAGGCGACGCTCGTGAAGAGCGTTCGCCGCGTGCCGCGAGTGACCTCGCGCCACGCCGTCACGTGCTCGCCGCCCGCGTTCAACGGCTGCACGGCCAGCTGCACGTCACCTGCTCTGGTGAGCTGCACGGGCGGGTTGTCGGTGAACCCGGCCGGTGCCGGGCGGCCCCACTTCGGGTCGGTGCGCGGGCTGATCGCCTTGAGCGGGTGGAAGACCCACCGGAACGCGCGCTCGCCCTCGCTGGCCTGGACGTCGATCGCGTAGAGGTCGCGCCGGGTGTGGATGAACGCGCGCACCCGAAGACTTCCGGCGGCCGTGGTGATCGTGCCGGTCAGTTCGGCGTTCCACAGGTCCAGCCGCAGGTCGACGCCGGTGATCGCGCCGGCGGGTTCGAGCGTGAAGTAACCGATGGGCAGCCGGGCGAGGCCGAACAGCGCCCCGAACTCCGGCCGGTGGTCCTGCACCTGGGAGTGCTGGACGTTGAACCTGATGGCGTTGGCGCCGGGCTCGGCGTAGATGCCGGAGCCGAGGTAGCCGTTGCCGAGGAACGGGCCCTCGAACCAGGTCGCGGGCATCTTCTTCCAGATGAGATCGGATGACCCGATGAAGTCCTTCCAGCTGAACGCATCACCCGCCGATGCGCCCGTCGAGAGCAGCGCGCTACCCGCCACCCCTGCTAGAGCGCCTCCGAGCACCGTGCGCCGGTTGAGTTCGACCACTGCAGAGCACCTCACTTCGCTGTGCGGTCAGATCAACGCGGGCGGCGATTCATCGGATCTTTCGTGACTCCTACGGTCTCAGTCAAGAGGCCCTAGGCTTCGATCATGGGGGACTTCCTCGTCTACACGATCGGCTTCCCGATCACGTTCCTGCTGCTGGTCCTGGGCATGTCCCTGGCCGCGCGGCGCATCCTCGGCCTGCGCATCGGCCTGATCCGCACGGCGCTGGCGTGCCTGCTCTCGATCTCGATCGCGTCGAGCGCCTTCGGTGAGACCAGCGCGGAGCCGTCCGCGGGGCTGGTGACGCTCCAACTGGGACTGTCGATCCTCGCGGTGATCGGCGTGCTGGCGTTCGCGGAGATCATCGTGCCGACCGGCTCGATCCCGCCGCCCACCGAGTGGTGGGGCATGGCGCGGCGCCGGATCGCGCGGACCCGGCGGTACTCGCGGATCACCAAGATCGCGTTCCGGCACGGCCTGGGGCCCTACCTGCGCGGCCGCGAGCGGACATCCACGGGACTCGCGCGGTCGCTGCGGCTCGCGTTGCAGGACGCCGGCGTGACGTTCGTGAAGCTCGGGCAGGTGCTGTCGACGCGCGCGGACCTGTTGCCGCAGGACTTCGTCGACGAGCTGAGCCTGCTGCAGGACAAGGTGCCGGCGGCGAAGTGGGAGCAGGTCAGGGCCGTGCTCGACGCCGAGGTCGGGCTCGACGCGTTCCAGGAGGTCGATCCGGAACCCCTGGCAGCGGCCTCGATCGCGCAGGTGCACCGAGCCGTGCTGAAGTCCGGCGCCGAGGTGGTCGTGAAGGTGCAACGGCCGGACGTCCGGGCAACGGCAGAAGGCGATCTGGACATCGTCGCCCGCCTCGCCGAGACGCTGCAGCGCACGCGGTGGGGTGCCGCGCTGGGCGTCCGCGACCTGGCGGCGGGGTTCGCGGCGGCGTTGCGCGAGGAGCTCGACTTCAAGATCGAGGCACGCAACATCACGGCCGTGGCGGCGGCGTCGGACTCGTCCGTAGGACTGCCTCACGTCCACCTGTCGACGTCCAGGGTGCTCGTCATGGACCGGCTCGACGGCGTGCCGTTGCGCGGCGCCTCGGAGGACGTGGGGCTCGCGCGGACGCTGCTGCGGTTCGTGCTGCGTCAGGTGATGCTGGACGGCGTCTTCCACGCCGACCCGCACCCCGGCAACGTGCTGCTGCTGGCCGACGGACGCCTCGGCCTGCTCGACTTCGGCTCGGTCGGACGGATCGACTCCGCGCTGCGCTCGGCGTTGCAACGGCTGCTGCTCGCCATCGACCGCAGCGACCCGGCGAGCCTCACGGACGCGTTGCTGGAGCTGACCTCACGGCCGGAGGACATCGACGAGCAACGGCTGGAGCGCGCGCTCGGCCAGTTCATGGCCCGGCACCTGGGCGCGGGCATGCGACCGGAAGTGGAGATGTTCGGCGACCTGTTCCTGATCGTGTCGCGGTTCGGGTTGAGCATCCCGCCGGAGATCGCGGCGGTGTTCCGGGCCCTGGCGACGCTGGAGGGCACGCTGGCGGTGCTCGCGCCGGGCTTCAACATCGTCGTGGAGTCGCGGTCGTTCGCCGCCGAGCAGATCTCCGAACGGCTCACGCCGGAGTCGGTGAAGCGGACCATGACCGAGGAACTGCAGGCCGTGCTGCCGATGCTGCGCCGGTTGCCGCGGCGGATCGACCGGATCACCGGGGCGATGGAGCAGGGCCGGCTGAGCATGTCGATGAGGCTGTTCGCGGACGAACGCGACCGATCGTTCATCACCAGCCTGTTGCACCAGGTCATGCTGACCGTGCTGGGCGCGACCGCCGGTGTGATGGCGGTGTTGCTGCTCGGCTCGGCCGGCGGGCCCGAGGTCTCCGCGGGCATCGGGCTGTACCAGGTGTTCGGCTACAACCTGCTGATCATCAGCGTGCTGCTGGGTTTGCGCGTGGTCGTCACGGTGTTCAGACCCCGTTGATCCTCTGGGTTCCTAGAACTGCCTGCGGTAGACCGAAACGTCGTCGCGCCACACGCCGAACTGGTCGGGTGCGGACTGGACGATCGTCATCTCGTTGAGGTGGCCGAGGATCCGCCACGAGCGCGCAACCGCTTGCGCGCCCGCGTAGGCGATCGTGCAGAACCTTCTGGGCTCCACGACCGTGCGCACTCGGTCGACCTTGCCGACGCTCATCGGCGTGTCGTGCCACAGGTCCAATGTGTACCCGGTGCGGATGGGGTCACCGGACCCCAGCACGCCCTCGATGCTCACGATCAGCCGGTCGCCCTCCAGCCTCAGGTCGTGGTGGCCGCTCCGGGGAGGATTGCCGCCGGTGTACGCGGAGCGTGCCGGGTCGAGCACCCAGTGCCCCAGAAAAGGCACGAGATCGTCACTCATGTGTGTCCCTTCGCGGAACCTGCGCCACTGGCGGATTGTCCGGCGGATCGACGTGGGCGACCATCACCCGATGAGTTATGAGACGGGCGTTCGGTGGAAGTGGATACCGGCCGTCGTGCTCGGCTTCGTCCTGCTGAGCTGGATCGTGTTCGAGGCACTGGACCTCATCGACTTCGAAGGGGTCGTGTCGTGGGTGCGCGGCATCGACCCGGTGTGGGCGGCGGCGGCGATCTTCGCCCTGCTCGTCGTGGACGTGCTGCTGCCCGTGCCGTCCACTCCGCTCATCGTGCTGGCGGGAACGGCACTCGGCCTGCCCTTCGGACTGGCACTCGCGATCATCGGATCCCTGGGTTCCTCTGCCGCAGGGTACGCCCTGGGGCGGTTCGCGGGCCCGTGGCTGGTGCGCCGGGTGGTCACCATCGAGGAGCTGACCGAGATGCGGCGATGGGGCCGTCAGTTCGGTCCCTGGTTCTTCGGAGTGGCACGCGGCATTCCGATGATGGCGGAGACCGTGTCGGTGTCCGCGGGGGTGTCCAGGGTGTCGTTCCGCCAGTTCATGTCGTTCACCCTCATCGGCACCATCCCCATTTGCGCCGCCTACGTGTTCGCGGGGTCGAAGGCTGACACGGTCGAGCAGATCGTGATGATCAGCGCCGTCGGGTTCCTGCTGACGGTCGGCCTCTTCTACCTGCTGCGCCGGCTCGTGAAGGCGGCGCCTTAGGAAAACCCTTTGCGCGGCGTGGTTGTATGAGTGTGCGCCCGGTGCGCAGCGGAGGGTTACTTCTGGTGATTCTCAGGTTCGACCCCTGAAGCCGGTCTCGGCCGGTCTTCGCCCACCTCGGTGGGCACGTCACCCTCCGCGACTTGATCTCGGGCGTCCAACAACTCCACATCTGCCGGAATTAAATCACTGGCACGGTGTGGTTTTATAGAAATCGCACCCGGTGCGAAAGTCCACGGTTACTTCACTTGACATGAAACCCGACCGTGGGCGCGTTTGATCTCGGGAGCGCACAACTTCACACGTGTCCGGTGCGAAGCAGAGGGTTACTTCCACTTTTAATGGGCGGGTTGCGGGTTCGAGTCCCGCCAGACGGGAAACCGGCTGTAGCTCAACTGGCAGAGCAGCAACGTACCTTCCGCGACTTTGATCTCGGACACGTGTGGGGTTTGTGGGCTCCCCTTTGTTTTTTCCGAGGGGGAAAGAGCCGATGGCGAAGTTCAACATCTTCCGCGCACGTCCGGCGGGCACCAGCCCGGTCGCCACGGCGCCGGAACCGACCGGCCACACCTACGAGGGTGGCGACGGCTACGCCCGCGACACGAAGTCCGAGCTGTTCCTGCTCGCCGTGTCGAACATGGGCGGCGAGGACACCTTCTACGAGTCCGGTGGCCGGCGCGACAACCGCTTCGCCCAGCTCGTCCACGAGGCGGCGCTGTCGGATCCCGAGTGGACCGCGCGCCTGCTCACGTGGCTGCGCAGCGAGGCGAACATGCGCACGGCGTCGCTCGTGGGCGCGGCCGAGTTCGTGCTGGCACGGCTCGTGTCCGAGTCCAGCGCGGGCGTCACCAACCGCGCCGTCGTGGACTCCGTGCTGCAGCGCGCCGACGAGCCGGGCGAACTCCTGGCCTACTGGACCGGCACGAACGGCCGGCGCGTGCCGAAGCCGATCAAGCGCGGCATCGCCGATGCCGTCGGGCGCCTCTACAACGAGCGCGCGGTCCTCAAGTGGGACAGCGACGCCCGTGGGTTCCGGATGGCCGACGTGCTGAACCTCGCCCACCCCTCGGCCAGCGCTCCGTGGCAGGGCGCGCTCTTCCAGTACGTGCTGGACCGCCGCCGTTCCGCGGAGGCGGACGTTCCCGCCGAGCTGCGCGTGATCGCGGCACGGCGTGAGCTGATGGCGTGGCCGGTCGAGCAGCGCCGTTCGCTGTTCCAGCGCCCTGACGCGGTCGACGTGCTGCGCCAGGCGGGGATGACGTGGGAGTCCGTGGCCGGGTGGCTGCAGGGACCGCTGACCCGTGAGGTGTGGGAGGCGCTGGCGCCGTCGATGGGCTACATGGCTCTGCTTCGGAACCTGCGCAACTTCGACGAGGCCGGCATGTCCGACGAGGCAGCGGCAGCCGTCGCGGCACGTCTGGCCGACCCCGGCCAGGTCGCGCGTTCGCGGCAGTTCCCGTTCCGCTTCCTGTCCGCGTACGAGGCGGCGCCGAGCCTGCGCTGGGGCCACGCCCTGGACCAGGCGCTGCAGGCGTCGCTGTCGAACCTGCCCGCCCTGGCGGGCCGGTCGCTGATCCTGATCGACACCTCGGCGTCGATGACGGGCGGCACGATCTCGGCTCGGTCGAAGGTCACCCCGGCCAAGGCCGCGGCGGTCTTCGGCGTCGCGCTGGGCGCGAAGGGCGAGCAGGTCGACGTCGTCGGGTTCGCGGACGGCACGTTCCGGCACGACATCGCGCGGGGCGCTTCGGTGATCCGCGAGGTCGACCGGTTCCTCAAGCGGATCGGCGAGGTCGGGCACGGCACCGACATCGTCGGGTCGTTGAAGCGCACCTACCGGGGCCACGACCGCGTGTTCGTCATCTCGGACATGCAGACGATGTCCGGGTACTACGGGCAGGGCGTCTCGGACGTCGTGCCGCGGCACGTGCCGATCTACGGGTTCAACCTCGGCGGGTACCGGAACGCCGCGTACGCCACCGGCAAGGCCAACCGCCACGAGTTCGGCGGCCTGACGGACGCGACTTTTCGGATGGTGCCGTTGCTCGAAGCAGGTCAGAACGCCACCTGGCCGTTCTGAGGCGTGAGAGCTCTCCTGACGCGGAGAGCTCTCACACTTACTTTCAGTTAGCGTTTTGACCAGTTATGATGCTGCCATGGACTACAACGTGTTCGCGAAAGCGTGCCCGTCGCGTCCCACGCTGGAGCACATCACCGGCAGGTGGGGCAGCCTGACGCTGACCGCGCTCGCCGACGGGCAACTGCGGTTCAACGAGCTGCGCCGCCGCGTCGACGGGGTCAGCGAGAAGATGCTGTCGCAGACGTTGCAGGCACTGGAGCGCGACGGCCTCGTGCACCGGGAAGCCCAGAACACGAACCCGCCGCGCGTCGACTACAGCCTCACGCCGCTGGGCCGCGACACGGCCGAGCGGCTGCTGTCGTTGATCCACCTGCTGGAGGGCCGCATGCCCGAGGTGCTGGCCGCGCAGGCCGCCTACGACGCCCGCTGAGCACGTGAAGGGCTGCGGACTCTGCTGGACCTCGGCCGAGCTGGAACTGCTCGACGGCGATCCCGCGCTGGTGCCCGACCCCGTCGTGTGGCAGTTCGCCTGGGAGGTCGAGGACCACTTCGAGCCGGACGAGTACTGGCTCGCCTGGCGACGGCTCGCGCCCAGGGTGCTCGATCTGCTGGAACGGGACCCGGACAGCCGGCTAACCCAGGGTCTGACGTGGGCCAATCTGCCCGCCTGGCCGGAGGACGAGCGCATCGCGCTGCGGGCGGCGCTCACCGGGATCATCGTCCGCTCGGCGGACAGCGCTGACCTGGACGAGCTGGTCCAAGCCGCCGCGCAGATGGACGAGGACCTGACCCCGTGGCTGCCCGTCGTCGACGGACTTCCTGACGCCGCCGTCGCGGAGCTCGCTCACAAGTGGTCGTACGACTTCCTGAGCGGCGGCACCCCGTGCGACGGGGGCTGGTTGCGCTGGGACGACCCGGCTGAGCCACTCCGGGACTGGCTGCTCACCCCCGCACTGCGCGACCGTCTGTCCGGAATGGACGTCGAGGTCGCGCAGTACGCGGTGATGCAGATCGACGCGCTCGGATGACGCCTATTTCGCTTGCCGCAGCTGCTTAGGCTGAGTGCGTGAAGTGTTGTGGACGCGTCTTGACCGAGGCAGATCTGATGCTGCTCGACGGGGATCCCGAACTGGTTTCGGACGACCTCCTGCAGAACTTCGCCTGGCATCAGTCAGGCTGCTTCGACGAGGACGAGTACAGGAATGCCTGGCGGCGACTCGCGTACCGGGTGGTCCAAGTGCTCGAGGACGACCCGAACATCGCGCTCGCCGAGGGAATGATGCTGGCGAGGCCCCTCACCTGGCCGGAGGACGAGCGAGCAGCGCTCCGTGCGCAGCTGACCGACGCCCTGCGGCGTGCGGCCGGGGACGAGGAGCGCTGGCCGGCGCTGGAGGCGTTGTTCCAGGCCGCCGCGCGTCTGGACGAGAGCCTGACCCCGTGGCTGCGTTTGGTCGACACGTTCCCCGACGAGGTGGTCACGTACCTCGCCGGGAGCTGGGCGTCCGCCGTCCAGTGCACCACCGAGGGTGACTACGGCTACACGCTCGACTGGGAGGACCCCACGCCCGGCGAGGAGATGCGGGAGTGGCTGTTCCGCCCCGCCCTGCGCGACCGACTGTCCGAAATGGACAGCGAGGCCGCGCAGGACGTGTACCTGCAGATCGACTGGTTCGCGGAGGAGTTCAGCACTCGATGACGTTCACGGCGAGTCCGCCGCGAGCTGTCTCCTTGTACTTCACCGACATGTCCTTGCCGGTGTCCCGCATGGTCTTGATGACCTTGTCGAGCGACACGAAATGAGAGCCGTCGCCGCGCAAAGCCATGCGCACAGCCGTGATGGCCTTGATCGACGCGACGGCGTTGCGTTCGATGCACGGGATCTGCACCAGACCGCCGATCGGGTCGCACGTGAGGCCGAGGTTGTGCTCCATGGCGATCTCGGCGGCGTTCTCGACCTGCTCGGGGGTGCCGCCGAGCACCTCGGCGAGGCCACCGGCGGCCATCGAGCAGGCCGAGCCGACCTCGCCCTGGCAGCCGACCTCGGCGCCGGAGATCGACGCGTTCTCCTTGAACAGCACGCCGATCGCACCGGCCGTCAGCAGGAACCGGACCACGCCGTCGTCGGAGGCTCCCGGCACGAACTTCGTGTAGTAGTGCAGGACCGCCGGGACGATGCCGGCCGCGCCGTTGGTCGGCGCGGTGACGACACGGCCGCCTGCCGCGTTCTCCTCGTTGACGGCCAGCGCGAAGAGCGTCACCCAGTCCATGACCCGCAGCGGGTCGGTGACGAAGTGCTCCTTCTCCAGCGTCTTGCGCATCTCGGCGGCGCGGCGGCGGACCTTCAGGCCGCCGGGCAGGACACCGTGCTCGTTGCAGCCGCGTTCGACGCACTCCTGCATGACGTGCCAGATGTGCAGAAGTCCTTGGCGGACCTCGGCTTCGGTGCGCCACGACAGCTCGTTGGCCATCATGATCTCGCTGATCGACAGGCCGGTCTCGCGGCAGCGCGCGAGCAGTTCGTCGCCGGTCAGGAACGGATGGGCCAACGGCGTCGAGTCCGGCTTGATGCGGTCGGTGCCCGACGCGTTCTCGTCGACGACGAACCCGCCGCCGATCGAGTAGTAGACGGCGTGCTCGACCGACTTGCCGCCCGCGAACGCCTCGAAGCTCATCCCGTTGGGGTGCAACGGGAGTGACTTGCGGCGGTGCATGACGAGGTCGCGGTCGTGCACGAAGTCGATCTCGTGCGCGCCGCCGAGCTTGAGCCGTTTGCCGGAGACGATCTCCTCGACGCGGTGGGCCGCGGCCGTGGGATCGACTTCTTCCGGATGGTTACCTTCCAGCCCCAGGAACACGGCCTTGGGGCTGCCGTGGCCGTGGCCGGTCGCACCGAGCGAGCCGAACAGCTCGACGTGCACGCGGTCCACTTCGGACACCCGTGCGCCGAGCTTCTCGACGAACATCGCGGCCGCGCGCATCGGGCCGACCGTGTGTGAACTGGACGGTCCGATGCCGACGGAGAACAGGTCGAAAACGCTGATCGCCACTGATCAGTCCCTCGTGGTGGTGGAGCGGTCAGTCAGACTTGGTGAGTTCGGCGTACTTGGCCGCCGTGAGGAGGTTCTCGGCCGACTCGACGCGGACCTTGAACAGCCAGCCGGCGCCGTACGGGTCGCTGTTCACGACCGCCGGGTCGTCCACGACGGCGCTGTTGACCTCGATCACCTCACCGGTGACGGGCGAGAACAGGTCGCTGACGGACTTGGTGGACTCCAACTCGCCACAGACCGCGTTGGTGACGACCTTGGCACCGACGTCGGGCAGCTGGACGAAGACGATGTCGCCGAGCGCGTCCGCGGCGTACTCGGTGATTCCGCAGGTCAGCGGGTCCTGGGTGCCCGGCGTCCAGTCGACCCACTCGTGCTCGGCGGTGTAGAGCAGGTTCTCGGGGAACTCCACGGCAGCGACTCCTCTGGCTGTGACGGGTCAGGAAACTTGCGCCCCCTCCGCCGTGCAGAGTTGCCTACCCCGAGCGGTCTTGCTGCCTGAGAGTGTGCGGGAGCTTGCCCCTTCGGCGCCCCGACCGGTTCGTCGAGGTCTCTCCCACTCGGGTTCTGACGCTTGCGCGCCGCGGCCGGTGTTCAGTTCTCGGCGCGAACGCTATGTGCGTCCCCCGCCGAGTGTCAACGCGGGACGGTCGAGTGGAACGCGAACGAGGCTCAGGTCGCTCTGTCCTAGATGAACAACCAGAGGGTTACCGGATAGTGCGATCCGCACAGTGACATGACCTTCCGACTGGCCCACATTATGAGATGTCGGCCCACCGAACGGAGGAGTCATCGTGCGGATCGCAGTTCCTCGCGAGATCAAGAACCACGAGTACCGCGTCGCTCTCACGCCTGCCGGTGCGCACGAACTGACCAGCCGCGGCCACGACGTGTACGTCGAGCAGGGCGCCGGTCTCGGTTCCGCCATCACCGACGAGGAGTACCTCGCCGCGGGCGCCAAGATCCTCCCGACCGCCGACGACGTGTGGGCGGAAGGTGACCTGGTTCTCAAGGTCAAGGAGCCGATCGCCGAGGAGTACCCGCGTCTGCGCGCCGGTCAGACCCTCTTCACGTACCTGCACCTCGCCGCCGACCGGCCGCTGACCGAGGCGCTGCTGGCGTCCGGCACCACGGCCATCGCCTACGAGACCGTGCAGCTGCCGAACCGCTCGCTGCCGCTGCTCGCCCCGATGTCCGAGGTCGCGGGCCGGCTGGCTCCGCAGGTCGGCGCGTTCTCGCTGATGAAGCCCTCCGGTGGCCGCGGCGTGCTGCCCGGCGGCGTCCCCGGTGTCGCCCCGGCCCGCGTGGTCGTCATCGGCGGTGGCGTGGCCGGCGTCAACGCCGCCACCATCGCCGTCGGCATGGGCGCGGACGTGCAGATCCTCGACACCAACGTCGACCGCCTGCGTCAGATCGACGCCCAGTTCCAGGGCCGCCTGCGCACGCTCGCCTCGAACTCGTTCGCCATCGAGCAGGCCGTCCGCGAGGCCGACCTGGTCATCGGCGCCGTGCTCGTCCCCGGTGCCGCCGCCCCGAAGCTCGTGTCGAACGCGCTGGTCGCGGACATGAAGCCGGGTTCGGTGCTCGTCGACATCGCCATCGACCAGGGCGGTTGCTTCGAGGACTCCCGCGCCACCACGCACGCCGAGCCGACCTACGAGGTCCACAACTCGGTGTTCTACTGCGTGGCGAACATGCCGGGCGCCGTCCCGCGCACCTCGACCTACGCGCTGACCAACGTGACGCTGCCGTACGCGGTCGCGCTGGCCGACAAGGGCTGGGAGAAGGCGCTCAAGGACGACCGTTCGCTCGCCTTGGGCCTGAACGTCCACGCCGGCCTGCTGACCAACGGCCCGGTGGCCGAGGCGACCGGCCTCGCGCACACGCCGCTGGAGACCGTCGTCTAAGACCAACTGAATGAATGAGGCCCCCGCACGCGTCAATCGCTGCGGGGGTTTCGCCTATCTGAGCGCCTCGACGCGCGCCTTGATGCCGTCGATCACGCAGTCCAGTCCGAACTCGAACTGTCCCTCCAACGACCACAGCTCCGGTTCGTCCAGCATCCTCACGTAGTTCGGGTGCTTCTCCCGGTACAGGTCCGCGATCTTCGGCAGGTCCGGCGGCGGCGAGTCCATCCCACCGCGCGCCACGAAGTTGACCTCGGCGATCGCGTACCCGATGGCGAAACTGGAGATCGTCGAGATCGACCGCGCCGCCGCGGGCAGGGACAGACCTGCCCGCGTCATCGGTTCGAACATCGCGTCGCTCATCGCCACGGCCTTCGGGCCGATGCTGTTGAACTCGCCGATGCCCCTGACCCACCACGGGTGCTTGTGCGCGAGATGACGCATCGCGTGCATCATCGCGCGCACAGCCGTCTCCCAGTCGTCCTCGGGGCCCGGCAGCGGGAACTCGCCGTAGATCTCGTCCAGGCAGAGCTCGATCAGCGCGTCCTTGGTCGGCACGTGCCAGTACAGCGACATGGGCGCCGCGCCCAGTTCCGCCGCGAGCTTGCGCATGGACAGCTTCTGCATGCCGTCCCGGTCCAGCATCTCCAGCGCCTTGCGGACGATCGCCTCCCGGCTCAGGCCGAGGGGCTGACCGCTGCTGGGCCTGGGCTTGCCGAACCACACGCTCTCCACAGGCCGATCCTAAGCACGCCGCAGCAGCACGCTGGCCACAACACCTCCCAGGAACACGGCGATCGCCCCGATCACGAGACTCACGCTCATGCCGTTGGAGAACGCCTCGCGCACGACCGTGATGTCCGCACCGCTGTGCAAGGCCTCACTGAGCGACCGCCCTGGTACACCGTCCGGCAACGACGCCACGAACCGTGCCGACAGCAGCGCGCCCAGTACGGCGATGCCGAACGAGGAACCCAGCTCCGTCAGCGTGCCGGACAGCCCGGACGCGATTCCGGCGCGTTCCGGCGGGATCGAGCCCATCAGCGCGTTGACCGCAACCGGTTGGGACACACCGACACCCACGCCGATGAGGATCAGCCCGGCCAGCGTCGGCGGGTAGGTCGTGCCGATCGACAGCAGCGCCACGCCGCCCGCGACGATCGTCATGCCCAGCAGCATCGCCCTGCCCGTGCCGAGCTTCATCACGAGCTGTCCCAACGTGTTGCTGGTGACGAGCAACGCGATCGCCATCGGCGCCACCCGCACACCCGCCTCCAACGGGCTGTAGCCGAGCACGCCCTGAAGGTGTTGCGTCAGCAGGAAGAGCGAGCCCGCCATGCCGAACGCCGCGAGCACGCCCGACGCCACCGCGCCGGTGAAGCGGCGGTTCCGGAAGAACCCGAGATCGAGCATCGGATCGGCGGTGTGCCGTTCCCACAACGCGAATCCGGTCATGGTGATGAGCCCGATCGCCACGGGGACGCCGAACTCGGCCGAGCCGAACCCGTGCTCCGGCACCTCGATCACCGCGTAGACGATCGACACCATGCCGATGATCGACAGGATCGAGCCGAGCACGTCCGGTTTGCGCACGGTCGGGTCCTTGGACTCCGGCACGAGCAGCGCGACGGCCGCGATCGCGAGGATCGCCACCGGCACGTTGATGAGGAACACCGAGCCCCACCAGAAGTGCTTGATCAGCGCGCCACCGATCACCGGCCCCGCCGCGAAGCCGAGACTCGTGACGGCGGCCCAGATGCCGATGGCCTTGGGGCGTTCCTTGTCGTCGAACAACTGCATCAGCACGGCGAGCGTGCCGGGCATCAGCACCGCGGCGCCGATCCCCATGAAGCCGCGGGCCGCGATCAACGCCTCGGACGAGCCCGCGTAGGCGGCGACCGCGCTACCGGTGCCGAACAGCGCCAGGCCCACCAGAAGCGCGCGCTTGCGGCCGAACCGGTCGCTCAGCGATCCGGTCGTGAGCAGCAGGCCCGCCAAGGCCAGCGAGTAGGCGTTGATCATCCACTGGATGTCCGCGGTGCTCGCGTCCAAACCCGTCGAGATGGACGGGATCGCCACGTTGAGCACGGTGTTGTCCAGCACCACGACCATCACGGACAGACAGAGCACGCCGAGCACGGCCCAGCGTTGGGGGTGCGGGTGCACCCCCACCTTCTCGGTCGTCGAAGTCATCGTTCCTCCCCCTTACGGTGTACGAGGAACTTACAGCGTACGAGAGGGCGGGGCGCAACGGATTTCGCGCAGAGCGTGCGCGAAGTACATCCGAAGGAAAAGGAAGAGGGAGAAAGACCCGGGGGCGCGGGGGTGTCCCCCGACAAGCACTGCGGGCTCCGGCGAAATTGGTCGAAGACCAATGAGCACCGGAGCCCGCCACGTAAAGGGCGGCCGCGCTCAACCAGCCTGGGGGTCACTGGGAGCGGGGCCGCCGTGACCAAATATAGCGGGCTTCGGGCAGGCGCGCCCAGCACCCCCACCGAAACGCGACCCAAAAGTTTCCCCGAGTGGACCACTGGCCGCGTCCTGCCCGTCCAGCAAACGAGTGAATTCGGTGTTTCCCGGTGCGGCGAGCAGGGGGTTCGGCCGATGAAGACGGAGTCGGGTGTCCCTCGAAGGGAGATTCCATGGCTGAACCACAGGGATGGATCCACTGCCACGACCCGTTCGGTCGGGACAGATCGATGACCGTTCTGGTGGAGAACGACCGGGTTCTGCTGGTCACGCCTCCTGGCGAGACCGCTGTGATGTCCGCCACTCAGACGCGTCGGCTGGGCTCTTTGCTCGACCAGGCCACGGCGAAGATGTGATGGACGAGACCCTCCGCGACGCGGTGCTGCAACGCCTGGCACTGCTGGACAAAGTCGCAGAGCACGGAGAAGCGGAGGCGCTGGTTCCGTTGGCCCGTGCGGAGATCCACCGCCTGGCGGACGGCTGGCGGCTGTTGCTGACCGTGCACCAGCCCGACGAGGACGGCCGGTGCAAGGCCTGTCCCGGCTGGCTGCGCCGGCGCCGGTGGCCGTGCCAGATCTGGAACATGGCGCACCAGCACCTGATCGGCGAGGGCCTGCCTCACCGCGAGCGGCGCCGGCCGTTGCGCAACCCTTTCACTCGATCAGGTGTCATTGAACTGCCGGAGGAGACTCCGGCCGAGATGACCACCGAACTGCCGATCTTCCGCGACGATCCGTCGGTCGTGCACCGCGCGCCCGTCGTGTCTCGGCCCAAGCACGCCTTGCCGGACTGACGTTTCAGGCAGGATGGGCCGCATGCATGACGGCAGCGGCCTCATCGCGGTCCAGAACCTCTCCAAGCAGTTCGGTTCAGTGACCGCGGTGCAGAACCTGAGCTTCACCGTGTCCCCCGGCAGCGTGACGGGCTTCCTCGGCCCGAACGGCGCCGGCAAGACGACGACCCTGCGAATGTTGCTGGGTCTCGTCAAGCCGACGAGCGGCACGGCGACGATCAACGGACGACCGTTCCACCAACTCGGCCGGCCCGGCCGCGTGGTGGGCGCGGTGCTGGAGGCGCAGGGGTTCCACCCCGCCCGCTCCGCCCGCAACCACCTGCGCGTGTACGCGTCGGCCATCGGCGTGCCGGACGCGCAGGCCGACCAGGTCCTCGGCCTGGTCGGCCTGGGCACCGCCTCCGACCGCAAGGTGGGCGGGTTCTCGCTCGGCATGAAGCAGAGACTGGCGCTGGCCACGGCGTTGCTCGGCGATCCGCAGGTGCTCGTGCTGGACGAACCGGCGAACGGGCTCGACCCCGAGGGCATCGCGTGGCTGCGGACGTTCCTGCAGTCGTACGCGCGCATGGGTCGCACGGTGCTGATCTCCAGCCACCTGCTGGCGGAGGTCGAGCAGACCGTCGACCAGGTCGTGATCATCTCGCGCGGGCAGACGATGTTCTACGGGCCGCTGGACCAGTTGCGGCAGTCGCAGCAACGGCGCGTTCTCGTGCAGCCGTCGGACATCAACGCGCTCGCGAACGCTCTTCGCGCCGAAGGCGTGCAGGTGATCGAGCAGCTGCCGGACGGCAGGCTCGCGGTGTCCGGTGTGGACTCCAAGTACGTGGCGGACTGCGCGTTGAAGGCCGGCGTGTCGATCTACGGCATCCAGGAGGAGCAGGTCGACCTGGAGCGGTTGTTCTTCCAGCTCACCAGTGGCCAGTACGCCGGGCACGCGCCGGCGCCGTATCAGCAGCAACAGCAGGGTGGTTGGGCCTGATGGGCAACCTCGTACAGGCGGAGCTCCGCAAGACGACGACGACCGGCCTGTGGTGGGGTCTGCTGATCCCCACCGCGGTGCTGGCGCTCGGCTGGGGGCTCGCGACCGGTCTGCTGGGACAGTTCTTCGTGGACTTCGCGTCGTCGAGCGACGTGGACGAGGTGTCCGACTTCCTCGGGGTCACGCCGGACCAGTGGAAGATCTCGCTGTTCGGCATGGCGCGGGCGATCAACATCTCCACGATCTTCCCGATGATCTTCGGTGCGATGGCGATCTCGGGTGAGATCAACCGCCGGACGATCACGACGACGTTCCTCACCGCGCCGTCGCGGATGCACTCGATGCTGGCGAAGATGCTGGTGTACGTGTTGTGGGGCGCGATCTACGGCCTCGCGATCATGCTGTTCCTCGGCATCGGCGTGGTGCTCACCAGCGAGTCGGGGCAGCTGCCGGACGCCGGTGGCTGGGCGATGCTGACGCTGGTCTGCGTGCTGTCGTCGATCCTGATGACGATGTTCGGCGTCGGCGTGGGCGCGCTCATCCCGAACGTCGCGGGGACGATCGTGTTGCTGCTGCTGTACTTCCTGGTGATCGAGAACGTGCTGCACTTCGTGCTCGCGTACCTGGAGGTGCCGGCCGTCATCGGCTTCCTGCCGAACGGGTCGATCAACGGGCTCACCGGGTCGGTCTCGGTCGACCTGTTCCTGTCGTCGGCGGGCGTGGTGCCACCGGAGATCGAGGACGTGCTGCGCGCGATCGCCGGTGCCGGCGGGGCGCTCGACTGGTGGTGGTCGGGCCTCGTGTTCCTCGCCTGGTCCGGGATCGTCTTCGCGGGCGGCTGGGCGGTCACGCAGTCCAAGGACATCACCTGACCTGCGGTTTCTGACGTCACACTTTTATGTCGGACCCCGAACGTACTGTGGGTCCCGTGACAAAGGGCTGGATCCGCCGACTGACCGCAGCGTGCTGGCAGCACCCCCGCCTGGTGGTGCTGTCGGTGGTCGCCGCGGTCGTCGGCGTGGGTCTGCAGGCGGCGGGGCCGTTGCTGCTCAAGACCGCGATCGACGACTCGACGGTGGGCCGCACCGATCGGCTGTGGCCGCTCATGGTGGCGCTGATCGTCCTCGAGGTGCTCACGTTCGGGTCGGCGTTCCTGCGGCGCTATCTGGGCGGGCGGCTGGCGCTGGGCGTGCAGCACGACCTGAGGCTCGGCGTGTTCTCGGCGGTGCAGCGGCTCGACGGCGCGAAGCAGGACGAGCTGCGGACCGGGCAGATCGTGTCGCGCTCGATCACCGACCTGCAGCTGGTGCAGTCGCTGCTGATGATGGCGCCGCTGGCCGTGGGCACGGTGGTGTTCGCGGTGGCCGCGCTGGCGGCGATGATCTACCTGTCCGTGCCTTTGACGATCATCGCGGTGATCGTGCTGCCGCTGGTGGCGTGGCTCGCGGGACGCACCCGGCTGACGCTGTTCCCCGCCACCTGGTCGGCGCAGCAGCGGGCCGCGGATCTGGCGCAGCACGTCGAGGAGACCGTCACCGGTGTCCGCGTGGTGAAGGGCTTCGGCCAGGAGGCGCGCGAGGTCGCCCGGCTGGAGAAGCACGCCAAATCCCTGTTCGCGGAACGGATGCGGGCCGCCCGGCTGTCGTCGAAGCCGCTCGCGACCGTGACCGCGCTGCCGTTGCTCGGCCAGGTCGCGGTGCTGGGTCTGGGCGGCTGGCTCGCGTTGCACGGCCAGGTCACGCTGGGCACGTTCCTGGCCTTCACGACGTACGTGGCGAATCTCGTCGGGCCGACGCGGCTGCTGTCGAGCCTGATGGTGTCCGCGCAGCTCGCCCGCGCCGGGGTGGAGCGGGTCTACGAGCTGATCGACTCGCAGCCGGACGTGACGGACGGCCCCGGCGAGGTTCCGGACGGGCCGCTCGGGATCTCGTTCTCCGGCGTGACGTTCGGGTACGCCCGCAGCGAGCCGGTGTTGCAGGACTTCTCGATCTCCGTGGAGCCGGGCGAGACGCTGGCGCTGGTCGGCACGTCGGGTTCCGGCAAGTCGACGGTCTCCTTGCTGCTGCCCCGTTTCTACGACGTGCACGCGGGTGCCGTGCGGGTCGGCGGCGCGGACGTGCGGACGTTGAAGCTGGAGTCGTTGCGCGGCACCGTCGGCGTGGTGTTCGAGGAGGCTTTCCTCTTCTCCGACACGGTGTTCTCGAACATCGCGTACGGCCGCCCGGACGCTTCTCGTGCCGAGGTCGAACGCGCCGCGAAGGCCGCGGAGGCCCACGACTTCATCCAGGCCCTGCCGCTCGGCTACGACACGGTCGTCGGCGAGCGCGGCCTCACGTTGTCCGGCGGCCAGCGCCAACGCGTGGCTCTGGCCCGTGCGCTGCTCTCCGACCCGCGCATCCTCGTGCTGGACGACGCGACGTCCGCCGTGGACAACGCGACCGAGGCGGCGATCCACGCGACGCTGGCCTCGGTGACGGCGCACCGCACGACGTTGCTGGTGGCGCACCGGCGTTCCACCCTGTCGCTGGCCGACCGGATCGCGGTCCTCGACGCGGGCCGCGTGATCGACATCGGCACGCACGCCGAACTGCTCGCGCGCTGTGCCCTCTACCGCGACCTGCTGGCGGGCCCCGGTGATGCGATCGAGTCCGCCGCGCCGGTCCGGGCCGGTGAGCTGTGGCCGGCGCTGTCGCAGGAAGACCTCGACGAACGCCTGATCGCCGAGGCCAGGACCTCGTCTCCCGCCTCCTCCAGCCGCCGTGGCGGCGGCGGGGGCGGTGCCGGCGGCGGGATGTCCGCGCTGGCCGGCGGCCCGCCCACCCCGGAACTGCTGGCCCAGGTCCGGAAGCTCCCACCCGCCACCGAGATCCCGGTGCTGCACGGAGAAGACCCGCGGGCCCCCGATCCCGCCTTCCGCCTCGCCCGCCTGCTGCGCCCGGTCCGCTGGGCCCTGGGCGGCGTGGGCGCCCTGGTGGTGCTGGACGCGCTGGTCGGCATGGGCATGCCGTCGCTGGTGCGCCTGGGCATCGACGGCGGTGTCGTGGGCGGCGCCGAGTCGTCGTTGTGGCAGGCCGTCGTCCTGGGCGTCGGCCTGGTCCTGGTCGGCTGGCTGACCACGGCGAGCAGCACGATCTTCGCCGCCCGCCTGGGCGAACGCCTGCTCTACCTGCTGCGCGTCCGCAGCTACGCCCACCTGCAACGCCTCGGCCTCGACTACTACGAGCGCGAGATGGCCGGCCGCATCATGACGAGGATGACGACGGACGTCGACGCCCTCTCGACGTTCCTGCAGACCGGCCTGGTCACCGCCGTGATCAGCCTGATCACCGTCGTCGGCATCACTGCGGCGCTGGTGTTGACCGACGCGTCGCTGGCCCTGATCGCCCTGTCGGTGCTGCCGATCCTGGCCGTCGCCACGGTGCTCTTCCAACGCCTCTCGTCCACGGCGTACGCGGAAGCCCGCGAACGAGTCAGCGCGGTCAACGCCGACCTCCAGGAGAACGTCTCGGGCCTGCGCGTCTCCCAGGCCTACACGCGGGAACGCCGTTCGGCGGAGGCCTTTGCCGAACGCAGCGACGCCTACCGCCGCACCCGCCTGCGGGCCCAGCGCTACATCGCCACGTACTTCCCTTTCGTGGCAATGCTTTCCGGCGTGGCCCAGGCAGTGGTTCTGGCCGTGGGAGCCCATCGCGTGGCGACGGGCACGCTGACTCCGGGCGTCCTGCTGGCGTTCCTGCTCTACCTCGGTCTGTTCTTCAGCCCGATCCAGCAGCTCTCCGGTGTCTTCGACGGCTACCAGCAGGCCAGGGTGGGCCTGCGCAGGATCGGCGACCTCCTGCGCACGCCGAGCACGGTCGAACCGCCGTCGGCCCCGATCCCGGTCCCACCGCGCCTGCGGGGCGAGGTGGAGCTGCGCGACGTCTCCTTCACCTACGCGGGCGCCGACACCCCGGCGCTGGACAACGTGTCCCTCCACGTGACGCCGGGCGAAACCGTGGCCCTGGTGGGCGAGACGGGCGCGGGCAAGTCCACCCTCGTCAAACTCATCGCCCGCTTCTACGACGCCACGACGGGCGCGGTCCTGGTGGACGGCGTGGACGTCCGCACCTACGACCTCTCCGCGTACCGCCAACGCCTGGGCGTGGTCCCGCAGGAAGCCCACCTGTTCGGCGGCGACCTGGCCGAGAACGTCGCCTACGGCCGCCCCACTGCCACCGAACAGGAGATCCAGCAGGCCACCGAAGCTGTCGGCGCCCTCCCGATGGTCGCCACGCTCCAGAACGGCTTCCACCAACCGGTAGGCGAACGCGGCAACCACCTCTCCGCGGGCCAACGCCAGCTCGTCGCACTGGCCAGAGCCGAACTCGTCAACCCGGACCTGCTGCTCCTCGACGAGGCGACCGCCGCCCTCGACCCCGCCACGGAGTCGGCGGTGCTCGCGGCCAGCGACCACCTGGCAGGAGCCAGAACCACCTTCGTGGTGGCCCACCGCTTGGCGACGGCGGCCAAGGCCGACCGAATCGTCGTCCTGGCGAACGGCAAGATCATCGAACAGGGCACCCACGCCGACCTCTTATCGGCCAACGGCACCTATGCCCGCCTCTGGCGCCACGGCGAAACCCCGGAAGCCGCCTGAACACGGGCTCGCCCGCCGGGCGAGCGGGCGCGGTCACCGAGGCGGGGAACGACGAAGCCGAGGGCGGGCAACCCTGTCCGCCAAGGCAACAGTCACCACCGGCCACGGTCACCGCGAGCCGCTACACCCCAGGCGCCGGGACCGCAGGCACGTGGGACGCGGGCGCCTGGAACACCCACGGGTGGGACCGCTCATGGCGTCCACCCACACGAACTTCGGCAGCTCCACCAGCGCGAACCCCCGCTCTCGCCCCAGCCCCCACCAGGAACCCTCGTCCCCACCCCGGCCCATGACGTAGAACCCAACCCCCAGGCCGGCGAGGTCAAAGGAGCCCAAACCATGCCCACCCGCCCCTCGATCCTCTACGTCTCCAACCTCGCCTACCCGGCCAGAGGCCGCCGCTACTGCGACGAGGACATCTACCTGACCTCGCACCTCAGACAGCACTTCGACGTGGCCGTCTGCCACCCGGAGGACGCCGCGGCCGTGATGGCGAACTTCGACGCGGTCGTCGTCCGCAACAGCGGCCCGGTGATCGACTACCTCACCGCCTACGAGCACTTCCGGGAACAGGCGCAAGCCACCGGCAAGCGCGTCTACAACCCGCTGACCGGCAAGGCCGACATGGCGGGCAAGCAGTACCTGGTCGACCTGACCGAGCAGGGCTACCCGGTCATCCCCACGATCGACCACCCGGACGCGCTGGACCGTCTCCCCGAGGCCGCCACTTATGTCGTGAAGCCCAAAGCCGGCGCCGACTCGCACGGTCTGGAATTCGTCGGCCGCGACGAGGTCCCCGGCAAAACCGGCGGCCTGCTCATCCAGCCCAAGATCGATTTTCGGTACGAGGTTTCGTTCTACTTCGTGGACCACGACTTCCAGTACGCACTGCACGCGCCGGACCCGGCCCAGCGCTGGGAACTCACCCGGTACGCGCCTGCGCCGGAAGACCTGGAATTCGCGCAGCGATTCATCGACTGGAACGACCTCGGCCACGGCGTCCAGCGCGTCGACGCCTGCCGGACCCAGGACGGTGACCTGCTCCTGGTCGAGCTGGAAGACCTGAACCCGTACCTGTCCCTGGACCGGACATCAGACGAGACCAGAGCCGCCTTCACCGCGGCGTTCACGGCCTCGATCAGGCGTTCACTGACCTGAACAGACCGCGGGCAAGATCAATCCGCAGAGCGGGCACCTTGTACCTATCGTGAACTGATCACCGCACTCGGTGCGTATGCCCGTCCAACAGCTCAGTGAGCATTGCTCGAAAGAGAGGAGACGTAGTGAGACGCACATCAAGAACTGCTCAACTGCGGGTGACGCCAGGGCCGTCCTGATCGATCCTGTGACAGAGCACTCCTTGCCATGTGCCTCCAGCGTGTGAAGGCCCGTGCCAGGGGGACTAACCTGACTACCGCATGAGTCAACACCAAGAGCGAGATGGATAGAGGCGAGCGACAGCCGTGTCCAGCAGCAGTCCTGCGTCACAGTTCGGGCCGAACGAATGGCTCGTCGAGGAGATGTACGAGCAGTTCCTCGCGGACCCGTCATCGGTAGACCCGGCGTGGCACGACTTCTTTGCCGACTACAAGCGCGCAGGCGGTAACGGCAGCGCCGCCACGGCCAGCGCGGGTGGCTCCACGGCCACCACGACCGCGACCGTGACGCCGCCGGCGGCCGACAACGGCAAGCCCGCGCCCGCCGCCGCACCCAAGCCTGCCGCGCAGTCGCAGCCGAAGCCGGCGGCCACGTTGCCGTCGACCGGCAAGCCCGCGCCGCAGCAGGCCGCGAAGGCCGCGCCGGTCAAGCCGAGCACGCAGCCCGAGCAGAAGCAGTTGCGCGGTGCCTCCGCCGCGATCGCGAAGAACATGGAGCTGTCGCTCACCGTTCCGACCGCGACCAGCGTGCGTGCCGTGCCCGCGAAGCTGCTGGCCGACAACCGCATCGTCATCAACAACCACCTGAAGCGGACGCGCGGCGGGAAGGTCTCCTTCACGCACGTCATCGGCTACGCGGTGGTCCGGGCGCTGCAGGCGTTCCCGAACATGAACCGGCACTACGCCGAGGTCGACGGCAAGCCGTTCGTCGTCACGCCGGAGCACGTCAACTTCGGCCTGGCGATCGACCTGCCGGCCAAGGACGGCAGCCGCACGCTGGTCGTCGCGTCGGTCAAGGGCTGCGAGAACATGACGTTCACGCAGTTCTGGCAGGCCTACGAGGACCTGATCCGCAAGGCCCGCGGCGGCTCGCTGACCGCGGACGACTTCTCCGGCACCACGATCTCGCTGACCAACCCCGGCACGATCGGCACGAACCACTCGGTGCCGCGGCTGCAGGCCGGTCAGGGCGCGATCATCGGCGTCGGCGCCATGGAGTACCCCGCGCACTTCCAGGGCACCAGCGAGCAGGCCCTCACCGACATGGGCGTCAGCAAGATCATCACGCTGACCTCCACGTACGACCACCGCATCATCCAGGGCGCGGAGTCGGGCGAGTTCCTCAAGCGCGTGCACCAGCTGCTGCTGGGCGAGGACGGCTTCTACGACGACATCTTCGCGTCGCTGCGGCTGCCGTACGAGCCGATCCGCTGGGTCGCCGACATCCCCGAGGGCGCCGTCGACAAGACCGCGCGCGTCATCGAGCTGATCGACGCGTTCCGCACGCGCGGCCACCTGATGGCCGACACGGACCCGCTGAACTACCGCCAGCGCTCCCACGCGGACCTGGACGTGCTCAGCCACGGCCTGACGCTGTGGGACCTCGACCGCGAGTTCCCGGTCGGCGGCTTCGCCGGCAAGGAGCGGATGAAGCTCCGCGACATCCTCGGTGTGCTGCGCAACTCGTACTGCCGCACCGTCGGCGTCGAGTACATGCACATCCTGGAGCCCGAAGAGCGCCGCTGGATCCAGGAGCGCGTCGAGGTTCCGCACGAGAAGCCGCCGGCCACCGTGCAGAAGTACATCCTCAGCAAGCTGAACGCCGCCGAGGCGTTCGAGACGTTCCTGCAGACGAAGTACGTCGGCCAGAAGCGCTTCTCGCTGGAGGGCGGCGAGACCGTCATCCCGCTGCTCGACGCGGTGCTCGACAAGGCCGCCGAGCACGAGCTCGACGAGGTCGTCATCGGCATGCCGCACCGCGGCCGCCTGAACGTGCTCGCGAACATCGTCGGCAAGCCGATCTCGCAGATCTTCCGCGAGTTCGAGGGCAACCTCGACCCCGGTCAGGCGCACGGCTCCGGCGACGTGAAGTACCACCTCGGTGCCGAGGGCAAGTACTTCCGCATGTTCGGCGACGGCGAGACCAAGGTGTCGCTGACGGCGAACCCGTCGCACCTCGAAGCGGTCGACCCGGTGCTCGAGGGCATCGTGCGCGCCAAGCAGGACCTGCTCGACAAGGGCGGCGACTTCTTCCCGGTGCTGCCGGTCGCCATGCACGGTGACGCGGCGTTCGCCGGTCAGGGTGTCGTGGCCGAGACGCTGAACCTGGCGCTGGTCCGCGGTTACCGCACCGGTGGCACGGTCCACATCGTCGTGAACAACCAGGTCGGCTTCACCACCGCGCCGGAGAACTCGCGGTCCTCGAAGTACTCGACCGACGTCGCGAAGATGATCGGCTCGCCGGTCTTCCACGTGAACGGCGACGACCCCGAGGCCTGCTACTGGGTCGCGAAGCTGGCCGTCGAGTACCGCCAGGCGTTCGCCAAGGACGTCGTGATCGACATGGTCTGCTACCGCCGCCGCGGCCACAACGAGGGCGACGACCCCTCGATGACGCAGCCGGCGATGTACGACGTGATCGACCAGAAGCGCTCGGTGCGCAAGACCTACACCGAGTCCCTGATCGGCCGCGGCGACATCACCGTCGAAGAGGCCGAGAAGGCGCTGCAGGACTTCTCCAGCCAGCTGGAGCACGTCTTCAACGAGGTCCGCGAGCTCGAGAAGCACCCCGTGACGGTCAGCCCGTCCGTGGAGGCCGAGCAGCAGATCCCGGCGAAGCTGCCCACGGGCATCTCCCGCGAGACGCTGGAGCACATCGCCGACTCGCACGTGAACCTGCCGGAGGGCTTCACGCCGCACGCCCGCGTCAAGCCGGTGCTCGAGCGCCGCGCGAAGATGGCGCGCGAAGGCGGCATCGACTGGGCGTTCGCGGAGCTGCTCGCGTTCGGCTCGCTCGCGATCGAGGGCCGCAACATCCGCCTGGCCGGCCAGGACTCGCGCCGCGGCACGTTCGTGCAGCGCCACGCGACCCTGATCGACCGCAAGAGCGGCGACGAGTACACGCCGCTGCAGCACCTGTCGGACGACCAGGGCAAGTTCATGGTCTACGACTCGGTGCTGTCGGAGTTCGCGGCGGTCGGCTTCGAGTACGGCTACTCGGTGGCGAACCCGCAGGCGCTGGTGCTGTGGGAGGCGCAGTTCGGCGACTTCGTCAACGGCGCCCAGCCGATCATCGACGAGTTCATCTCGTCCGGTGAGGCGAAGTGGGGTCAGCGTTCCGACGTCGTGATCCTGCTGCCGCACGGCCACGAGGGCCAGGGCCCCGACCACACGTCGGGCCGCATCGAGCGCTGGCTGCAGCTGTGCGCCGAGGGCTCCATGACCGTCGCGGTGCCGTCGACCCCGGCGAACTACTTCCACCTGCTGCGTCGCCACGCCCTCGACGGCGTCGACCGGCCGCTGATCGTGTTCACGCCGAAGTCGATGCTGCGCCTCAAGGCCGCGGTGTCCGGCACGGACGAGTTCATCAACGACCGCTTCCACTCGGTGATGGACGACCCGACGATCAAGGACCCGAACGCGGTCACGAAGGTCCTGCTGTGCAGCGGCAAGATCTCCTACGAGCTGCACGCCGAGCGCGAGAAGCGCGGCGGCGGCGACGTGGCGATCGTGCGCGTCGAGCAGCTCTACCCGGTCCCGGCCCGCAAGCTGACCGAGACCCTGGAGCGCTACCCGAACGCGAAGGACGTCCGCTGGGTCCAGGAGGAGCCGGCGAACCAGGGCGCCTGGCCGTTCTACGGCCTGGCCCTGCCGGAACTGCTGCCGGAGCACCTCGGCGTCATCCGCCGGGTGTCGCGCCGCCCGATGGCCGCCCCGTCGGCCGGCTCGAGCAAGGTGCACGAGGTCGAGCAGCGCGAGATCATCACCCGCGCGTTCGAGTAAGCCAGTCCTGAACGAACGAGCCGCCGGATTCCCTTGGGGTCCGGCGGCTCGTTTTCTAAGCCCTCACAGGAGTTCTGCCATGTACCACACCGATCGCGGCATCGAAGAGCTGGAGAAGCGGCGCGGCGAGGAGGAGGTCACCTTCGCCTGGCTCGCCGACAAGCTCCGCGAGTTCGTCGACGCCAACCCGGACTTCGAGACGCCCATCGAGCGCTTCGCCACGTTCCTGGCGCGCGATGACGACGACTTCGAGGACTGAGCGGCTGCCCGACGGCCTCGGCTGATCCGAGCGACCTACCAGGCGTAGGCCTCCGGGGCCGGCTTCGACCCGTTCGGCGCCGGCGCCGGGAACAGCTCGTCGAGCTTCCCCAACACCTCCGCGTCCAGCTTCAACTCCGCGGCACGCAACGAGTTGTCGAGCTGCTCGGCGGTGCGCGGCCCGATGATCGGCGCGGTCACGCCGTCCTGGTGCAGCAGCCAGGCAAGACCGACGTTGGCCGGGTCCTCCCCGATCTCCGCGCAGAGCTTCTCGTAGGCGTCGATCGTGTCGCGGTACTTCTCCAGCGCGTCCGCGGAACGCCCGGACGAGGACCGGGAAGCCCCACCCTCGCGCTGCTTGCGCAACACACCGCCCAGAAGTCCGCCGTGCAGCGGCGACCACGGGATCACGCCGAGGCCGTAGTGCCGAGCGGCCGGCAGGACCTCCAGCTCGACCCAGCGCGTCATCAGGTTGTAGATCGACTGCTCGGACACCAGGCCGAGGAACCCGCGGGTGCGCGCGGCCTCCTGCGCCTGGGCGATGTGCCAGCCGGCGAAGTTCGACGAGCCGAAGTAGATGACCTTGCCCTGCTGGCGCAGCACGGAGAAGGCTTCCCAGATCTCGTCCCACGGCGTTTCGCGGTCGACGTGGTGCATTTGGTAGAGGTCGATGTAGTCGGTCTGCAGGCGCTTCAGGGACGCGTCCGCGGCGCGGCGGATGTTCAGCGCCGACAGCTTGGTCTCGTTCGGCCAGTCGCCCATGCTGCCGTAGAGCTTGGTGGCGATGACGGTCCGCTCGCGGCGGGTGCCGCCCTTCGCGAACCAGTTGCCGATGATGTTCTCGGTGACGCCCTCGCCCTTCTTCCAGCCGTAGACGTTGGCCGTGTCGAAGAAGTTCAGGCCGTGCTCGTGGGCGCGATCCATGATCGCGTGGCTGTCGGCCTCGGAGGTCTCGGGACCGAAGTTCATCGTGCCGAGGCACAGGCGGGAGACGGACAGGCCGCTGCGACCGAGGTTCGTGTACTCCATGGCTCTTACCCTGCCTCGCGAACAGCCCGTGTGCCACGTGGAGTTGCTCCAGCTACTCCCATTCCCACTTGATGCCGTAGACGTAACCGGCCTGGGCCTCGTGCACCACGATGTGGGCGGAGGCGGTGGTGCCGATCCAGAGTTCGCCGGTGTCCACGTCCGGCGCGCCCGGCTCAGTTCGGTAGAAGCTGTTGCACCGCACGGGAACCGCGTCCGGGTGGAACTCGACCTCCAGCACGTACTCGCGCAGTGCGCGGACGAACGTGCGATCCGCCGAGACGCTGTCCGCACCGGGGTCCGCGGTCATCCGCAGGTCCACCAGGGCGGTGTCGCCCGACCGCAGCACGCGGTCGAGGATGACCTCGGCGACGACCAGCTTGTTCACCTCGTCGCGGCGCACGCGGCCGATGCGGCACGACTTCGAAGCGATGATCTCGCCCGGTGAGTGGTCGGTGTCGTCGGCGGTCTTCGAGACGAGGATCCGGTCGACGCCGTCCTCGAACGCCTCGATCACCGCGCTGGACCGCATCTCGACCTCACGGCGGTCCGCACCGATCACCGTCAGGTCCCGCACGACGAGGTACTTCGCCGGCGCGGCGGTGAGGTGGTCGACGCGGGTGATGGCGCGGCCCAGGTCGAGGGCGGCCTCCTGCCAGATCCCCTCCAGTGCGGCGACGCGCTCGGTCCACCTGCCGCGCGGGCGCCGGTCGCCGAGTTGCCCGGTCAGCGTGCCGGGCTCCAGCCGCAGGACCTCTTCGAGCACGGCGACGGCGTGCAACGACTCCGGGCGTTCTGGACGGCTGCGGCCTCGGCGCCAGTACGAGAGCGTCGACAGGCTCACCTGGACGCCGCGTGACTCCAGGTGGCGCTGGATCCGCTCCAGACTGAGGCCGCTCGCCTCCACGGCCCGCGTCAGAGCGTCACCGAATTCCGCCACCACCGAATACTACGGCCAGTGATCAAATCCGGCCCGCCCAAGCACGGCGAGTGCTTGAAAACGGTATCGCCACAGTTTTGACAGTATTGAGAACTGAAGTTTCGAACCTGTTATCCGAAGCACAACTCGCGTTAGTTTCTTGGTGTTCCCCAGTTCATTCCCTGCCAGGAGGAACCCCATGGCACTTCGGCGTCACATCGCCTTCGCGGCGGCATTGGGCATCGCTTCCACGGCGATGTGGACGCCTACCGCGATCGCCGAAGAAGCAGTGCTCCCCGGTGCGGGCGCACAGGCGGTCGAGGGCAGCTACATCGTGGTGCTGAAGGACGGCGCGCGCACCCCTGCCAGCGCGTTGGCGTCCCGCTACCAGGGCAATGTCAAGCACACCTACAGCGCCGCGCTGAACGGGTTCTCGGTCACCGGAATGTCCGAACGACAGGCACGCAGGCTCGCGGCCGACCCGGACGTGCAATTCGTCGAGCGCAACACGTTCGCCACGATCCAGGCCACGCAGTCGAACCCGGTCTGGGGTCTGGACAGGATCGACCAGGCGAATCTGCCGCTCAACCAGTCCTACACGTACCCGAACACCGCGTCGAACGTGACGGCGTACGTTCTTGACACCGGAATCAGGAAAACGCATTCCGAATTCGAGGGCCGCGCTTCCGACGGTTACGACTTCATCGACAACGACGCCGTCGCACAGGACTGCCAGGGCCACGGCACGCACGTCGCCGGAACGGTCGCGGGCAAGACCTACGGCGTCGCGAAGAAGGCCAAGCTCGTCGGCGTCCGCGTGCTCGACTGCAACGGCAGCGGTGCGTGGGACGGCATCATCCGCGGCATCGACTGGGTGACGGCCAACGGCAAGAAGCCCGCCGTCGTCAACATGAGCCTCGGTGGCAGCGGCACGAACGCCTCGCTGGAGAACGCCGTCAAGCGCTCGATCAGCGCGGGCTTCACCTACGTGCTGGCGGGCGGCAACAGCGGCCAGGACGCGTGCAGCTTCACCCCGGCCCGCACGCCGGAGGCGATCACGGTCGGAGCGTCGGACCGCGCGGACAAGCGTTCGATCTGGAGCGCCGGCTCGTCGAACTACGGCAAGTGCCTCGACATCTGGGCACCGGGCAGCGACATCGTGAGTGCATCCCACAACAACGACACCGGCACGCGTTCGATGGGCGGCACGTCGATGGCCTCCCCGCACGTCGCCGGAGCGGCTGCGCTCTACCTGAGCGCGAACCCGTCCGCGACGCCCGCCCAGGTGCGCACCGCCCTGGTCGGAGCGGCAACGCCGAACAAGCTGACCGACATCAAGACGGGTTCCCCGAACCTGTTGCTGAAGGTCTAGGTACCTGCCGTCGTCGCCTCCCTGCGGCGGCGACGGCCATCCTGGGCGCCCTCGATGCCCACGGCCGAATGCGGCTCGGCCGAAGCATCATCTCAACTGGGGGGCGCTTGCGGTGGGAGTGGGAGTAGCGGCTACTCCCACTCCCACCGCACTCCATAGATTCCGGGCTTCGAGTTCCGCACGTGGATGTGCGTCGATGCCGTCGTCCCGATCCACAGGTCGTTCAGAGCGGTCTCCGGCTCGTGCAGCGAAGGCCTGGCGAACTGGAAGCAGCGCGCCGGCACCGCGTCCGGGTGGAAGTCGATCTGCAGCGTGTACTCGTTCACCGGACGCAGGAACCGCCGGTCGCAGACCTCGCTGTCCGCACCGGGTCTCATCCGGACCGTGTAGTCGACGAGAGCCGTCTCGCCCGCCCTGAGCATCCGGTCGAAGAGGATCTCCGCGACGAGGAACCCGGTGGAGTCCTCGCTGCGCACCCTCCCGAGCCGGCACGGCGGCCCCGCCTCGATCGACGGGACACCGAGGTCCGTGGCATCGGCCAGCTGGATCGCGAGGAACCTGTCGACGCCGTCCTCCAGCGCCTGGACCACGCCGGTGCAGTGGTTCGAGACCTCACGGCGGTCCGGCCCGATCACCTGACGGTCCTGCACGCTCAGGTAGGTCGTCGCCGTCGGCTGCAGCCGGTCGATCCGCGACATGACCTCACCGAGGTCGGTGGCCCGCGAGTCCCACATGTCCTCAAGGGACAGTGACTGGTCCACCCAGCGCCCGCGCGGCCGCTTGTCGCCCAGCCGGTCGGTCAGGAAGCCCTCGCCGAGGTCGAGGAGTTCCTCCAGCGCGGCGACGACCTTCAGCGACTCGGGACGTTCCGGCCGGCTGCGGCCGCGGCGCCAGTAGCTCAGGGTCGAGATGCTCACCTGCATGCCGCGCGCGGCGAGGTGGTGCTGGATGCGTTCGAGACTGAGGCCGCTGTTGTCGACGGCTTTCGTCAGGGCCTCCGCGAAATCCACCACGGGGACACCGTACGGCCCCGCACCTTCCGCCAATAGGCCCACACGGAGGGTAATGAGACGCCGGTCTCAAATGGCTCGTACGCCCCGACGCCACACGGAGTGCGTCAACGGGACGCCCGGGCGGTACGCCAGATGCGTGATCGAGGGCGCGTCCAGCACGTGGAGATCAGCCCGCGCACCAGGCCTGATGACCCCGACGTCGTCCCGGCGCAACGCCTGCGCGCCTCCCGCCGTCGCCGCCCAGACCGCTTCCTCGACGCTCATCCGCATCTGCAGGACCGCTGTCGTCACGCAGAACGCCATCGACGACGTGTACGACGAGCCGGGGTTGCAGTTGCTGGCGAGCGCGACCGTGGCACCGGCGTCCAGCAGGGCGCGGGCGGGCGGCAGCGACTGGCGGGTCGACAGGTCGCACGCCGGGAGCAGCGTGGCGACGGTGTCCGACGACGCCAGCGCGTCGACGTCGGCAGCCGACAAATACGTGCAGTGGTCTACCGAGGCGGCGCCGAGTTCCACGGCCAGCCGCACGCCGGGGCCCTCACCGAGCTGGTTGCCGTGAACCCGCAGGCCCAGGCCCTTCTCCTGGGCCGCGACGAGCACCGCCTTCGACTGGTCGTAGTCGAAGGCGCCCTTCTCGCAGAACACGTCCGCCCAGCGCACGAGGGGTGCGACGGCGTCGAGCATCTCGCCGCGGACCAGCTCGACGTACTCGTCCGCGTCCTCGCCGGGCGGCACCAGGTGGGCGCCGAGGAACGTGACCTCGTCGGCGTGCTCAGCCGCGATGCGCGCCGACCGCACCTCGTCGGCCACGTTGAGGCCGTAGCCGGTCTTGGTCTCGACGAACGTCGTGCCCTGACGCAAGGCTTCGGCGATGTGCTTGCGCACCACCGCGGCCAGTTCCTCGTCGGTCGCGGCACGGGTCGCGTTGACGGTCACGGCGATGCCGCCCGCGGTGTACGGCTTGCCGGCCATGCGCGCGCCGAACTCGGCGGTGCGGTCGCCCGCGAAGACCAGGTGGGTGTGGCTGTCGACCCAGCCCGGCAGCACCGCGCGACCCTCGACGTCGACCCTTTCGTCGGCCGCCGGGGCGTCGCCCGCGTTTCCGACCCAGGCGATCTCCGCGCCGTCGACGACCAGCGCGTCGCCGCTGACCTCGGTGTTCGTGGTCAGCTCACCGATGCCGGTGATCAGCACGCTCATGCCCACAGCTCCTCGATCGCGTCCGTCAGCAGCCTGCCGACGTCTCCCAGAGTCTCGTGCACTCCGCCCGCGGCGACCACGCGGCCGCCGACCACCACGGTGTCCACATCGGACGCCGTCGCGGACAGGAGAACCTGCTGCGGCAACGAACCCGCGGTGCGCGGCGTCGAGCAGCTGATCGCCACGAGGTCGCAGGGCGCGCCGACCTCGATGCGTCCACCGTCCCAGCCGAGCGCGGAGTGGCGGGTGGCGGTGTCGAGCAGTTCGGCCGGCGAGAAGCGGCCTCGCTGACCGGTGCGGAGGCGTTCGTTGTGCTCCAGGGCCCTGGTTTCCAGCAGCGGGTCGATCACCGCGTGCTGGTCGCTGCCCAGCGACAACGGGCTGCCCGCGTCGGCCAGTTCGCGGGCAGGGCCGATGCCGTCGGCCAGGTCCGCCTCGGTCGTCGGGCAGAAGCACGCGCCGGTGCCGGAGTTGCCCAGCAGCGCGATGTCCTCGGCCGTCAGGTGCGTGGCGTGCACGGCAGTCGTTCGTGGCGACAACGCGCCGGCCTCGTGCAGGAGTCCGGTCGGCGTGAGGCCGTAAGCCGCGAGGCAGGCCTCGTTCTCGGCGGGCTGCTCGGAGAGGTGAACGTGCAGCGGCGCGTCCGGAAAGGCCTGCGCCACCACGGAAAGCTCGGCTCGCGGGACCGCACGGACCGAGTGGATCGCCGCTCCGACGCGCATCACGCCGTCGGGCTTCAGCTCGCCGACCCTGGACGCCCACGCCTCGGCGGTGCCGTCGGAGAAGCGTTGCTGCACCTCGTTGACGGGCTGGTCGATGCCACCCGCGAGGTAACAGGTGTCGAGCAACGTCAGCCGGATCCCGGCGTCGGAAGCCGCTTCCCGCAACGCGTACCCGAACTCGTTCGACCTGTCGTGGACGTAGTGGAACTCGCCCACCGCCGACACACCCGCGAGCACCATCTCGCCGTAGACCGCGCGAGCCAGGCGGTAGTACGACTGCGGGGTCAGCTTGGAGGCCAGCGCGTACATGCCCTCGCGCCACGTCCAGAACGTGCCGCCGCCGTCGTGCGTGCGGCCGCGGAGAGCCCGGTGGAACGCGTGCGAATGGGCGTTCGCGAAGCCCGGCACGACGACACCGTGCAGGCGGCGAACGCCCAGCGGAATGGTGTCCACTGCGGACACGCTCGCGATCACGCCGTTCTCGACCCTGACCAGCACGCGGTCGGCGAGCCCGGTGGGCAACCAGGCTCGCTCGCACCAGAAGTTCATGAGCCGAGGTGTTCGATGGTCGCGGCCAGCGCCTTGACGCCCTCGTCGACGTCGGCCTGCTCGGCGAACTCCTCCGGCGCGTGGCTCACGCCGGTCGGGTTGCGCACGAACAACATCGCGGTCGGCACGTGCCCGGCGAGGATGCCCGCGTCGTGGCCGGCACCGGTCGGCAGCGCCGGAACGCCACCGAGCGCGCCCGCGATGTCGTCCCGCAACGCGGAGTCGAAGTACACCGTGTCGCCGTACGACTCCTCGGTGATCCTCAACTCGCAGCCTTCCTCCTTGGCGGCCTGGTGCGCCGCCTCGGAGATCTCCGCGACCATCGCACGAGTGCGCGCGTCGTCGCTGTCCCGCGCGTCCAGCCAGACGTCCACGGTGGACGCGATGACGTTGGTGCCACCGGGGTTGGGGACGAGCCTTCCCACGGTGGCACGCCCGCCACCCCTGGCCGCCTTCCTGGCGGCGAGGACGAGTTGGGACGCCGGAAGCATCGGGTCGCGGCGATCTTCGATCAACGTCGCGCCGGCGTGGTTGCCCTCGCCGGAGAACGTGAAGCGCCACCGGCCGTGCGCGAGGATGCTGCTCGCCACGCCGACCGGAACCGTGAGGCCACGGCCCTGTTCGACGTGCAGCTCGACGAACTGGCCGATGCGCTTGAGCGCCCGTTCATCGCGGCCGGCCAGTTCGGGGTCGTACCCCGCGGCCTTCATGGCCTCGGCCAGCGTGATGCCGTCGGGATCCTTGAGCGCCAACGCCTTCTCCGGCGAGATGGCACCGGTCAGCAACCGCGAACCGAGGCACGCGACGCCGAACCGGCCGCCCTCCTCCTCGGCGAAGACCGTGATCGCGAACGGCCGCGCGGGCGTGAACCCCTTGGCCTGCAGGAGATCCACGGCCTCCAGAGCCGACGTCACCCCCAGCGGGCCGTCGAACGCCCCGCCACCGGGCACCGAGTCCAGATGGCTGCCGGTGATGAGCGCGTTGTCGCCGCGCTCGCCCCACCACGCCCAGAGGTTGCCGTTCTGGTCGGTCTCCACGTTGAGACCGCGCCGGACCGCCTGCTCGACGAACCAGTGCCGCAGCTCGAGTTCAGGCTTGTTGTAACCGTGGCGCGAGTAGCCACCGCGCTTCAGGTCCTTGCCGACGTCCGCGATCTGGTCGAGCATCAGCCCTCCATCGGAATGCGGACGCCTTTGTCCGCTGCCACCGTCTTCGCCTCGTCGTACCCGGCGTCCACGTGCCGGATGACGCCCATGCCGGGGTCGTTGGTCAGCACGCGCTCGATCTTCCGCGCCGCGAGCTCGGTGCCGTCCGCGACCGTCACCTGACCGGCGTGGATCGAGCGGCCGATGCCGACGCCGCCGCCGTGGTGGATCGACACCCAGGTGGCGCCGGAGGCCGTGTTGACCAGGGCGTTGAGCAGCGGCCAGTCCGCGATCGCGTCGGAACCGTCAGCCATCGCCTCGGTCTCGCGGTACGGGGAGGCCACCGAGCCGCAGTCGAGGTGGTCGCGGCCGATGACGATCGGCGCGGACAGCTCGCCGGACGCCACCATCTCGTTGAACTTGAGGCCCGCGAGGTGCCGTTCGCCGTAGCCGAGCCAGCAGATGCGGGCGGGCAGGCCCTGGAACTCGACGCGCTCCCCCGCCATCTTGATCCACCGGTGCAGCTGCTCGTTCTCCGGGAACAGCTCCAGGATCGCGGCGTCGGTCTTGGCGATGTCGGCCGGGTCGCCGGACAGCGCCGCCCAGCGGAACGGGCCCTTGCCCTCGCAGAACAACGGGCGGATGTAGGCGGGCACGAAGCCGGGGAACGCGAACGCGCGCTCGTAGCCGCCGAGCTGGGCCTCACCGCGGATCGAGTTGCCGTAGTCGAACACCTCGGCGCCGCGGTCCATGAACCCGACCATGGCCTCGACGTGCGCGGCCATGGACTTGCGGGCGCGCTCGGTGAACTCCTCCGGCTTCGCGGCGGCGTAGTCCTGCCACTCCTCCAGCGAGACACCGACAGGCAGGTACGCCAACGGGTCGTGCGCCGACGTCTGGTCCGTGACGATGTCGATCGCGACCTCGCGGCGCAGCAGCTCGGGCAGGATCTCCGCCGCATTGCCCACGACACCAACGGAAACGGCCTCACCGGCGGCCTTCGCGGCCAGCACGCGCTCGATCGCCGAGTCCAGGTCCGCGGCCACCTCGTCGAGGTAGCGGGTCTCCAGGCGGCGCTGGGCGCGGTGCGGGTCGACCTCGATGCAGAGCGCGACGCCCTCGTTCATCGTCACGGCGAGCGGCTGCGCGCCGCCCATGCCGCCGAGGCCCGCTGTGACCGTGAGCGTTCCACGCAGCGTGCCGTTGAAGCGCTTGGTGGCGACGGCGGCGAACGTCTCGAACGTGCCCTGCAGGATGCCCTGGGTGCCGATGTAGATCCACGAACCGGCGGTCATCTGCCCGTACATCGTGAGGCCCTCGGCCTCCAGGCGGCGGAACTCCGGCCAGTTCGCCCAGTCCGGCACGAGGTTCGAGTTCGCGATGAGCACGCGCGGCGCCCACTCGTTCGTGCGCATGACACCGACCGGACGGCCCGACTGCACGAGCAGGGTCTCGTCGGCTTCCAGGTTCTTGAGCTCGCGGGTGATGGCGTCGAACGACGGCCAGTCGCGCGCGGCCTTGCCGGTGCCGCCGTAGACGACGAGGTCCTCGGGACGTTCGGCGACGTCCGGGTCGAGGTTGTTGTGGAACATCCGCAGCGCGGCCTCGGTGGACCAGTTCTTCGCGGTCAGCTCGGTGCCGCGGTCAGCGCGAACAACCATTACAGGGCTCCACTTCGAATCAGGGCCTCGGCGGCGGCGATCTCGGGGGCGAGGTGGCGGTCGGGACCAGGACCCAGGACGGTCTCGCGCAACTTCGCCACGGCGGCGGCCGTCGCGGGGGCGGGCTTGAGGGGCGCGCGCAGGTCGAGAGCCCGTGCGGCGGTGAGCAGTTCGATGGCCAGCACGGTCGTGAGACCGTCGACGGCCTTGCGCAGCTTGCGAGCGGCGGACCAGCCCATCGACACGTGGTCCTCCTGCATCGCGGAGGACGGGATCGAGTCGACCGACGCCGGCACGGCCAGGCGCTTGAGCTCGGACACGATCGCCGCCTGCGTGTACTGGGCGATCATGTGACCGGAGTCGACGCCGGGGTCGTCGGCGAGGAACGGCGGCAGGCCGTGCGACCGCGAGACGTCGAGCATCCGGTCGGTGCGGCGCTCGGCGATCGAGGCGACGTCCGCGAGCGGGATGGCCAGGAAGTCCAGCACGTAGGCGACCGGGGCGCCGTGGAAGTTGCCGTTGGACTCGACGCGGCCGTCCGCCAGCACGACGGGGTTGTCGATCACCGACGACAGCTCGCGGTCCGCCACCGTGGCCGCGTAGGCGACCGTGTCGCGGGCGGCACCGTGCACCTGCGGCGAGCAGCGCAGCGAGTACGCGTCCTGCACGCGGGTGCAGTCCGGGCCGCGGTGCGAGGCGACGATCTCGGAGTTCTTCAGGAACGCGAGCATCCGCGCGGCGCTGACGTTCTGGCCGGGGTGCGGGCGCAGCGCGTGCAGTTCGGGCTCGAAGACGCGGTCGGTGCCCAGCAGGGCCTCGACGCTCATCGCGGCGGTGAGGTCCGCGATGTCCAGCAGCCTGGTGAAGTCGGCGATCGCCAGCGACAGCATGCCGAGCATGCCGTCGGTGCCGTTGATCAGCGCGAGGCCTTCCTTCTCGGCCAGCTGCACCGGTTCGATGCCCGCTTCGGCGAGTGCCTCGGCGGCGGGCACGAGCTCGTCGCGGGAGTTGCGGACCATGCCCTCGCCCATCAGGGCGAGCGCGTTGGCGGAGAGAGGCGCGAGGTCGCCGGAACAGCCCAGCGAGCCGTACTCCTGCACGATCGGGGTGATGCCGGCGTTCAGCATCCCAGCCATGGCGTCCACAGTGGACAGCCGGACGCCGGTGTGGCCGGTCGAGAGCGTGCGCAGGCGCAGCAGCATTAACGCCCGCACGACCTCCCGCTCGACCTCGGGACCGGAACCGGCGGCGTGCGAGCGGATCAGCGACCGCTGCAGCTGGGCACGGCGGTCCGGCGGGATGTGCCGGACGGCGAGCGCGCCGAACCCGGTCGAGACGCCGTAGGTGGGGCGTTCGGCCGTGGCGAGCTGTTCGATGTGGCCACGGGCGGCGGTGACCGCCTCACGGGCCGCCGCGGTGATCTCCACCGGGGCGCCGTCGCGGGCGACGGCATGAACGTCCTCGAGGGTCAGAGGCTTCGGACCCAGCTCCACCGGTTGTCGCATGGAGACATCACAGCGCTCCGGAGCCGAGTCAGCGACCCCGGAGCGCCCGATGGTGTCTGGGACTCCAGACAGGCCCCTAGAGGCCCTTGCCGATCCAGCCCGTGTCCGGCCGGCCGACGATCTCGACCTTGTTCACCAGCTCGATCAGCTCGTCGGACCAGGCGCTGGAGGTCGCCGAGATCCACAGGCCGCCGTCCTGGACCGCCACGGTGTTGCCGTTGCGCACGCCCTGCTTGCCGCGCACGGTCACCGCCTCGTTCGGCGCGGGCAGCTCCGGCCTGTCCGTCGCCACCTGCACGGAGATCGAGTTCCTGCCCAGCGACGAGTGCCACTTGTCCGGCGCGGTGCCGCGCACGACCTCGGCGTACCTGCCTTCGAGCTTGAACGGCGGCTCGTGGGTGATCTTGGCGTCGGCTCGCACCGACTCGGCCACGCGCAGAGCGACCTCACGTGCGTCGCTCACCCCGCTCATGGTCACCTCCAGGACGTCCTGCGCCTTCCAGGCGACGGTTGCGGCGTCGCCCCTGACCTGCACCCACGCCTCCAGGCCGCGGACTTTGGCCGACTCCCACCCGTGGGTGTCCGGCATCCCGCTGAGCGCTCTGATCACGAGGCTCGGATTGCTGTAGGGCGTAGCGCCCGCGGGACCCCACACCCTGGTGGGCGCCGCGTTCGTGGCGCGAAGGCTCTCGACGAACCCGGACGGCAACCAGTGCGGTGCGTACTTGAACACGACGCCCTTGCCGTTGTCCTGCACGAGCGCGGCGGCGGCGTCGTTCGGGTTCGGCGGCGTGTACCTGTCGCTGGCGATGACACCCGCGAAGATCAGGACGACGACCGCGGCCATGCCGGCCGTGGCGATCAGGAAGACGTTGTTCCGCTGCCTCTTCCGCTTGCGCCGCAGGGCGTTCAGCGTCGGCCCCGGATGCGGGGTGCGTTCGGCGAGCTGGCCGAGCGCATCCTTGATCAGCTGTTCGGTGTCGTTCACGACAGGCCCTCCCCGAGCCGCAACCCGACACCAGCGGGCTCCGGCGTGTGGTCCAGGCGGAGTGTGGCCAGCGCACGCGAGATGTGGCTGCGCACGGTTCCCTCGGCACAACCGAGCATCTGTGCGATCTCCGAGTCCTCGTAGTTCTCGTAGTAGCGGAGCACGACGGCGGCCCGCTGTTTGCGGGGCAGCTTCGCGATCCGCTGCAACATTGCTTCCCGCTCGTCGTAGTGGTGCGTCTTGTCCGCGACGGGCGGGGTGACGGACTCCAGCGTCGTCATGCAGAGAGCGACGTCCTTGGCGGCCCTGCGCCTGCGCCACGAGAGGTACTCGTTGGTCACCATGCGCTTGACGTAGGCGTTGGGGAGGTCGACTGAACCGATGCGATCCCATTTCTGCTGCGCACGCAGCAGGACTTCCTGGACCACGTCCTGGGCCAGGTGCGGGTCGCACGTGAGCACGGTGGCATAGCGCAGCAACGGGGTCACCTGTTCTGCCACGAAGTCATCGAAACTCGGTGTCAATCCCGACCCCCTTCAAAACCGTCACGCCCCTCCAACGCTCCCCGGGCGTGTTCTGTTGAGTGTGCCCTGATGTAGTAACGGCGTGGGCTGCATCACGTGGGAAAATCACTTTTGTGGGCAGCAGCAGTGACGTTCCCGCGCTGCGGCGAGGGTTGGCGGTCCTCCGGCTGCTGGCGGGCAGACCGGGGCCCGTCTCCGCGGCGTCGGTGGCGCGCGAGCTGAATCTGCCCAGGTCAACGACCTATCACCTGCTGTCGGAGCTGACCGAGGCCGGTTTCGCGACGCACTTCCCCGAGGAGAAGCGCTACGGCCTGGGCGTCGCGGCGTTCGAACTCGGCTCCGCGTACCTGCGGCACGACCCGCTGGAACGCCTGGCCCGCCCGTTGCTGCGCAAGCTCGCCGACCGGATGGAGAAGGTCGCGCATCTGGGCGTCCTGCACGGCGCCGAGGCCCTCTACCTCGTGCGCGAGCAGCCCAGGCAGCCGCAGTCGATCGTGTCCGACGTCGGCGTCCGGCTGCCCGCCCACCTGACCGCCTCCGGCCGCGCAATGCTGGCCCACCTGCCTCCCGCGCAGGTCAGGGCGCTGCTGCCGTCCGTAGCCGCGTTCGTCGACCGGACCGGCAGGGGCCCGCACAACCTGCCGGCGCTGCGCCGGTTGCTGACGCTCGAACGCCGTCAGGGCTGGTCGGTCGAGGACGGGTTCGTGACCGCCGGGTTCGCCTCGGTGGCCGCGCCGGTGTTCGACCACGGCGAGCGGCCGATCGCGGCCATCACGCTGACGTTCCGGCACCTGTGCGACACGCCGTGCGGCTCCACCTGGCCCGACCTGGCCAAAGAGGTCCGCAAGGCGGCCGAGGAACTGACGGTCCGGATCGGCGGGCACGTGGCTTCGGGTTAGTAGCCATGTACATAGTAGCCATGTACCGTATCTGTCATGAGCAGTGCGGGACCGACGCCTGGGCACCTCGTGTGGCGTTTGGCGATGAAGTGGCGGACGGCCGTTGACCGCGCGTTGCACCCCCTCGGGCTGACGCACGCCCAGTACGTGGTGCTGTCGTCGTTGGTCGCGCTCGACCGGCCGTCGCAACGCGAACTGGCCGACCACACCGGTCTCGAACCGCTGTACGTCTCGAAGCTGGCGCGCGCCCTGGAGACCTCGGGCTTCATCGCCCGCACCCGCGACACCGTCGACACCCGGACCGTCCGGCTCGCCCTGACCCCACACGGCCACTCGACGGTCGAGCCCGCCATCGAGGTCGTCCGGTCACTGCTGGACCGGCTCCTGGAGCCCCTGGGCGGACGCTCCGGCGACCGCACCGAGGCGCTCTCCCGCGAACTGACGGCACTGCTCGACGTCCCACTCGACTAGGAGCCTTCCGATGCCCGTCGTCCCCGTCCTCGACTCGACCATCCACCACCTGGAGTCCGGTTCCGCGCCGTTCGTGTTCCTGCACGGCAATCCCGCCTCGTCGCACATCTGGCGGAACGTCCTGCCCGAACTGGGAGGACTCGCGCCGGACCTGATCGGCATGGGCAGATCCGGCAAGCCGCCCATCGACTACTCGTTCGCCGACCACGCGCGCTACCTGGACGCGTGGTTCGACGAGCTCGGCCTGGACCGCGTGGTCCTGGTCGGCCACGACTGGGGCGGCACGCTCGCGTTCGACTGGGCGGCCCGGCACCCTTCGCGCGTCGCGGGCATCGCCTTCTTCGAGCCGATGCTGAAGCCGTTGCGCAGCGACGAACTGCAACCTGCCGCCCGCGAACGCACGCGCAGGCTGCGCACCCCTGGTCTGGGCGAGGAACTGGTGCTGGACCAGGACACCCTCGTGCGCCAAGCGTTCACCGGCGGGGTGCTGAACCCGGTCCCGGACGAGGACATGGCGGCGTACCTGGCGCCCTACCCCGACCGGGAGAGCCGCCGCCCGCTGCTGGCGTGGGTGCGGCAGCTTCCGGTCGACGGCGAGCCTGCCGCCCTGATCCCCCGCATGGAGGCCTACGGCGAGTGGCTGGGTGCGTCACCGGTGCCGAAGCTGTTGCTGACCTTCGAGAATTCTCCGACGCTGGCCATCGGGCCGGCGCTGACGGCCTGGTGTCAGGAGAACATCGCCGCGCTGGAGGTCGTCGCGTGCGGGGAAGCCGGGCATCACGCGCAGGAGGACCGGCCGAAGGAGATCGCAGCGGCGATCGCGGCCTGGGCGAAGCAGCACGATCTTGCTTAGATCGGTCGCATGGGGGTAACTGTCGAAACACTCGACCTGACACAGGCGCCGGACGACGACCTGCGCGCCGCCTACGACATCCTGGCTGCCTGGAGGCGAGTCACGACGCCGGAGGACGAACCGCTGGACTTCGCCACCTGGCTGAAGAAGAAGCGCATCCCGGACGTGCACTGGGGCCAGGCACGCTATCTGGTCGCACGGCAGGACGGGCAGACCGTCGGGGTCCTGGAGGGATTCGTACCGGAGGTCCACAACGCGGGCCACGCCGCCGGGCTGGTCGTGGTGGATCCCCGGTGGCGCAACCAGGGCATCGGCACGGCGTTGTTCCAGGCAGGCGCGCGGGAAGCGGCCGCGGACGTTCTGGAGGCCGGGTGGATCCCGCAGCACTCGGAAGGGGAACGGTGGGCGCTCGCCCGCGGCTTCCGCGCTGTCAACGCGATGACCAGACAGCAACTGGTGCTCACCGATCCGCTGCCTGATCCGGGCGAGATCCCCGCCGGCTACCGGGTGGTCCGCTGGGAGGGCAGGACGCCGGAGGAGTTCGTCGGCGCCTACGCCGACGCGCTCAACGCGTTCAAGGACGCGCCGTTCGGCGACAGCACCCTGGTGCAGCCGCACTACACACCGGAGAGCCTCCGCCAGGAGGAAGCGGCGTTCGCGGCCGGCGGGACCGACATGTGGGTCGTGCTGGTGCTGCACGGAGACGAACCCGCCGGAGTGACCGTGCTGCACCGGCAACCCAGCAGGCCGGCCCTCGGCGACCAGCGGCACACGGTCGTGCTGCCCGCACACCGAGGGAAAGGGCTGGGCAGGTTGATCAAGGCGATCATGCTCCGCGACCTGCCCGGCGTCGAACGCATCACGACCACCACCAGCAGCACCAACGAACACATGCTGCGCGTCAACCACTCGCTCGGCTTCACCGATCAGAGCACCACCGTCGACCTGAGCGCCCGCGTCGCCGACCTGAACCTCTAGCAACGACAGCGGGGCGGACACCCGAAGGTGCCCGCCCCGCTCAGTTCGTCCAGGTCAGATGCCCGCCGAGGCGAGCCACTCCTTGGCGACCTTCTCCGGCTCCGGCTTGTCCGGCGACGACAGCTTCTGGTTCAGCTCCAGCAGCGTCTTCGTGTCGAGCTTCTTCGCGATGGCGTTGAGGGTGTCGCGAACCTGCTGCGACGCCTTCTTCTCGTTGATGAGCGGCAGCACGTTCTGCGCGGCGAAGACGTTCTTCGGGTCTTCCAGCACCACGAACTCGTTGGCCTTGATGGCCGCGTCCGTCGTGAACAGGTCGGCCGCCTGCACCGTGTTGTCCTTCAGGCCGGCGACGGTCAGCGGGCCGCCGACGTCGAGGGCCTTGAACTCCTTGAACTCACATGCGTACTTGGCCTTGAGGCCCGGCAGGCCGTCCGGGCGGTTCTGGAACTCCGGCGGGCCGCCGAAGACCAGGTCCTTGCAGTACGGCACGAGGTCGTCGATCGACTTCAGGCTGTACTGGGCAGCGATCTGCTTGGTGACTACGACGGCGTCCTTGTCCTCGGCGGAGGACTTGTCGAGCACGATGAGGCCCGCCGGCAGCGCCTTCTTCAGCGCCGCGTAGACCTCGTCCGAGCCGACCTCGGGCGCTTCCTTGTTGACGTGCTTGAGAAGCACGCCGGTGTACTCGGGGATCAGGTCGATCGAGCCGTCCTGCACGCCCTTGAAGTACAGCTCCCGGTTGCCGATGTTCGGCTTCTTCGAGACCTTGACGCCCTTGGCGGACAACGCTTCCGCGTAGATCTCCGAGAGCAGTCGCGACTCCGGGAAGTTCGCGGAGCCCACGACGATGGTGTCCGTCGGGGCCGGGTCGGTCTTGCCGTCTCCGGTCAGCGGATCGCCACCGCACGCAGACAGAAGCATGACCGCAGCGACGGCTGTCGCGATGCGCTTCATCTCTTTCCTCCGGTTCCCACTGGACGCAGCCCTGGCGAGACCGTCAGCCGTTGCAGGCCGGCGAACCCCAGGTCGACGAGAACGGCGAGCAGTGCCACGAGCACCGCGCCGGCGAGCATCTGTCCGAACTCCTGCAGGGCGAGGCCGTCGAAGACGAGCCTGCCCAGTCCACCGGCGCCCGTGTAGGCGGCGATGGTGGCGGTCGCGACCACTTGCAGCGCGGCGCCGCGGAAACCGCCGTAGATCAACGGAAGCGCGTTCGGGATCTCCACCTGGAGCAGCACACCCGACTCGCGCATGCCGACACCCCGTGCGGCGTCGACGGTCACCGGGTCGACCGCGCGGACGCCCGCGTACGTGCCCGCCATGATCGGCGGGATCGCGAGCAGCACCAGCGCGACGTACACCGGGAAGTCACCCAGACCCGCCCACAGCACGACGAGGATCAGCACCGCCGTGGTCGGCAACGCCCGCAGAGCGTTGGAGAGTCCGACGATCACGAACCCGCCCTTGCCGGTGTGACCGACGAACGCGCCCAGCGGGATCGCGATGACCGCGGCGATGAGCAACGTCAGCAGCGTGTAGCCGAGGTGTTCGGCCAACCGCACCGGAATCCCGGTCGTGCCGGACCAGTGCGCGGGATCGAAGAGCCAGCCACCCATTCAGCTCACCTCCCCGCCCGTGCCCACGGCGTGAGCAGCCGTCCGATCAGCAACAGCAGGGCGTCCGCGAGCACCGCCAGCACGACCGTCCCGATGAGACCCGCGAGGACCTTCTCGGTGTGGTCGGTCTGATAGCCCTCGGTGAAGAGCTGACCGTAGCCGCCCAATCCGACGAGGGCGCCGACGCTCACCATGCTGATGTTCGACATGGTCGCGACCCGCAGACCCGCGATCGTGACCGGCAACGCCAGCGGGAAGTCGACGGTGAGGAAACGGCGCAGCGGCCGGAACCCCATCGCGTTCGCCGCGGCGACGACGTTGCCCGGCACCGCGGACAGCGCGTCCGCGACCGACCTGATCATCAGCGCGAGCGTGTAGACCGCCAGCGGCACGATGACGTTGATCTCGTCCAGGATCTTCACGCCGAGCAGCACCGGCGTGATCACGATCAGCGCGATGGACGGGATCGTGAACAGGATGTTGGCGAACGGGAAGAGGATCGCGCGCGCCGTCTGCGACCGGCTCGCCCACCACCCCAGCGGGATGGCGAGCACGAAACCGATCAGCACCGGCACGACGGAGAGCCGCAGGTGCACCTCGGTGACTTCCCAGAACCTTTCCCAGTTCTCGAAAATCCAGGTCACTTCGGAACCTCACCCGCCGCGCGGGCCTTCGCGAGGGCCTTGATGACGTCGTCGGCCTTGACCACACCGGTGACCGCGCCGGCGTCGTCGACGACCACACCGAGCGCCGACGGCGAGCTGAGCGCCGCGTCGAGCGCGCCGCGCAACGTCGAGCCGTCGTACAGCGAACCACCGGAGATCAGGTCCTTCTCGGCGACCTCGACCTCACCGTCCACACCGGACAGCCAGCCCTTGGGCCGGTTCCCCTCGTCCACGACGAGCGTCCAGTCGCTGACCGTGATCCGCTCGCCGAGCTTGGCCGTGGTGACGGCGTGCACGGGCACGTCCGCGTGCAGGAACGTGAGCGTGCGGTAGCCGCGGTCACGTCCGACGAACGAGGCCACGAAGTCGTTGGCGGGCGCGGCCAGCAGCTCGGTAGGCCGCGCGTACTGCGCGAGGTGCCCGCCCGTCTGGAACACCGCGACGCGCTCGCCGAGCTTCAACGCCTCGTCGATGTCGTGCGTGACGAACACGATCGTCTTGTCGAGTTCCGCTTGCAGACGAAGGAGTTCGTTCTGCAGGTCCTCGCGCACAACTGGGTCGACAGCGCTGAACGGCTCGTCCATCAGCAACACCGGCGGATCCGCGGCGAGCGCGCGGGCGACACCCACGCGTTGCTGCTGGCCACCGGAGAGCTGGGCCGGGTAGCGCTTGCCGAAGTTCGCGTCGAGACCGACGATCTCGAGCAGCTCGGCCGCACGCGTGCGCGCCTTGCGTTTGTCCCAACCGGACAGAAGAGGGACGGTCGCGATGTTGTCGAGCACGGTCCGGTGCGGGAACAACCCCGCCTGCTGGATGACGTAGCCGATGCCACGCCGCAGCGTGGGCGGATCCACGGTGAGGACGTCCTTGCCGTCCACCAGGATCGTGCCCGACGTCGGATCGATCATGCGGTTGACCATGCGCAGCGACGTCGTCTTGCCACAGCCGGAAGGACCGACGAACACCGTGATGGTGCCCGCCTCGACCGTGAGGTCGAGCTCGTCGACAGCGATGGTCCCGTCCTCGAACCGCTTGGTTACGGCCCGGAACTCGATCACCCTTCGGATCCCTCCGGTCGTGACGACCACCCCGATTGGGCCGCCCTGGATGTAGATCCCAAAGACCTTAACTCGTTCGGCGTACCCCGGCACAGCGTTCCACGATGTGACAGGCCGTATGGTTTAGCGCTTGTGACGATCGACCAGGTTCGGCAGTTGGTGGCGGAGCGCGGCGTGCACGCCCGCAAGCTCCGTGAAGTGTTGTCCCTGCTCAGCGAGGACTGGCACCCGCTGGCTGAACTCGTGCGCCTGCCCGCGGTTCCCCGCCGCACCGTTCAGGACCTGCTCAAGGCCCTGGGCGACGACGCGGAATCTTCAGACGATCGTTACCGCATCGCACCCGGTCTGGTGGCCTCGTACCGCTCGGAGTTCGGTGTTTCCGGTGTCCGCGACCACACCGACGTGCTGCGCCAGATCCTCGTGGACATAGCGGACGTGCCGTCGCCTTTGTCCTCGTTGGACCATGTGCAGGCGACGGCAGAGACGGCGCTGAACCGTGCGGTGTGGCTGAACTCCACCTACGACCTGACGGGCAAACGCCTGCTGTGCCTGGGTGACCACGACCTGACCTCACTCGCCGTCGCCGCTGTCAATCCGAACGTGTCGATCACGGTCGTGGACCTCGACGAGCGCCTGCTGGAGTTCATCGACTCACGGGCCCTGGCCCGCGGGCACGACATCCGGACGTTGCACTGCGACATGCGTTTCGGCCTGCCCGCGGCCGCGCTCGAGTCCTTCGACCTGGTCTTCAGCGACCCGCCCTACACGCCGGAGGGCATGGGCCTGTTCGCCGGCCGCGGCATCGAGGCGTTGCAGGACATCGCGTCCGGCCGCCTGCTGCTGGCGTACGGCTTCTCCGACCGGACACCTGCTCTGGGTTTGAAGGTCCAGCAGGAACTGCAGAAGCTCGGCCTGGTCTTCGAGGCCATCCTGCCCGCGTTCCACCGCTTCGACGGCGCGCAGGCCATCGGGTCCGCCGCGGACCTGTACGTGTGCCGCCCCACCGGCCGCCGCGCGGTGTCCGGCGGCACGCGGATCTACACGCACGGCGCGCAGTCCGTGGAGTCGTCAGGGCCTTCGTCCGAGGCGTTGGCCGCCCTGTCGGAACTGGCCCCGCGGCCGGAGTCCTCGCCGCCGCCGAAGCCCCGTTCCGCGGGGTGGGCCGAGCCCGTCGGGAAGGGCGCGGCGTCGCTGGCCGTCGACCTGTCGGCGGACCCGGGGCCGTGGCTGCTGCGCACGTTGCTGGCCTCGTCGCCGGCCCGGCTGGCCTGCCTGGTGCCGAACAACCACCCGGCGGTGTCGTCGGAGGCCGGGCAGAAGGAACTGCAGGAGCTGGTGCAGACCCGGTTCAAGTTGAAGTTCCTGCGCAACAACCCAGATGCCAAGACGACGATCGTCGTTGCCGATCAGGTGCTCACCGGAACGTTGTCGCTGGGCGAGCGCACGGTGCGCGAGGTCCTGATGAAGGCTCACGGCAAGCTGCGCAACGTCTGGCGGGAAGCGCTGATCACCGCGTCGCAGGGCGTGCTGACCAAGCGGCAGGCCGCGGAGATCATCGACAACGCCCCAGCGGACCAGGACGACCTCGAACTGCGGTTGATCGACCTGCCGAAGCACCGCATCGCGGCGCTGCTGCCGGAGATCTCAGCCAGCGCGGGGTATGTGGAGCGGTCCGAGGGCTAGCACCGCGCGGAACTCCTTGGGCGGCACCGGACGCGAGAACAACCAGCCCTGGTACGCGTCCACCCCGACGCCCCGCAGCACGTGGAACTGGGTAGCGGTCTCCACGCCCTCTGCGACGCACTTGCGCCCCATCGCCCGGGCCATGTCCACCACGGCACGGGCGACGGCGAAGTCCGAGGAGTCGTTGCCCACGCCGGAAACGAAGCGCCGGTCCACCTTGATGATCTGCGCAGGCAGGTCCTTCAGGCGGGCCAGTGACGAGTAGCCGGTGCCGAAGTCGTCCACGGCGAACTGGACGCCGCGCTTCACGAGTTCGTCCATCGACTGGCGGACTCGGGAGGGCAGGTCGACGAACGCCGTCTCGACCAGTTCGAGCACCACGCGTTCCCACGGGACGCCGGACTCCATGATCGCGGTCGACACGATGTCGACGAACTCGGGATCGCCCGGCACCAGGCCGGCGAGGTTCACGGCCACCGACACCGGGCGGCCGTCGGGTGCGGGCCAGGTCGCGGCCTCCTTCAACGCCGTCCGCAGCACCCAGCGGTCGAGTTCGCGCATCAGGTCGCCCTGTTCGGCGACCGGCAGGAACACGTCCGGCGGGAGCATGCCGCGGTCGGGGTGCGGCCAGCGCACCAGGGCCTCGGCGGTCAGGACGGCGCCGTCGACGCCGACGACGGGCTGGTAGTGCAGCACGAGGCCGTCGTGCTGCAACGCGTCGCGCAGCTGGCCCTCGAGGTGCACCTGGCGGTCGGCGGACGCGATCAGCGCGGCCGAGGCCAGCGAGACACGTCCGGCGCCGGCGCGCTTCGCCTCGAACATCGCGGCGTCGGCGAACCGCAGCAGGTCGGCACCGTTGGCGCGCGAGCCGTTCGGGACGGCGGCGCCGATCGAGGCCGAGACGCGGACGAGCTGGCCGTGCACCGGAACGGCCGTGCGCAGCAACGAGGCGACGCGGGTGGCCAGGGCGTCGACGCCGCCGACCGAGTCGATGTCCTCGCAGATGATCACGTACTCGTCGCCGGACAGGCGGGCGGCGGTGCAGCCGTCAGGAAGGCCGCCTTCGAGCCGTCGTGCCAGAGCGACCAGCAGCTCGTCGCCGGCGTCGTGGCCGAGGGAGTCGTTGACGCGCTTGAAGTTGTCGATGTCGCAGAAGAACACGGCGACCTTCGAACGGCCGGGGCCCTCCAGCAGCTTGCCGAGGATCTCCTTCACCAGCGCGCGGTTCGGGAGGCCGGTCAGCTCGTCGTGGGTCGCCTGGTGGCGCAACGCCTCGGCGGCGCGGCGGCGCTCGGTGATGTCCAGGAACACGATCAGCCAGAAGCGGCGGCCGTCGTCCTGCACGGACAGGGCGATGTGCAGCTCGCAGTAGACCTTCTCGCCGTCCGGGCGGACGAGGATGCGCTGCGGGATCTTCTGCGTGCGTTCGGCGGCCCACTGCAGGCCTGGTGAGGTGTCCTCGGGGTGGGTGAGCTGTTCGGCGGTCATGCCGCGCAGCTGCTCCAGCTCCATGCCGAGCAGGTCGCACAACGCGTCGTTGGCGTCGACCAGCCGCTCGCCCTCGTCGAACAGGCCGATGCCGACCGGCGTCACGGACACGAGGTCGGTGAAGCGCTGCGAGGAACGCTTCATGCGCGCCTCGGCGGCCCGTTGCTCGGTGACGTCCTGGGCGGTGCCGACGGCCAGCTGCTTGCCGCGCGCGTCGTGGACGATCATGCCGTGGCAGCGGAAGATGCGCGGCGAGCCGTCCGGGCGCACCACGCGGTGCTCGAACTGCGACGCGACCTCGTCCACCACCAGCTGGCGGCACAGGTCGTCGACCCAGCCGCGGTCCTCGGGGTGCACGAGGTCCAGGTACGCCTGGTAGCTGCCGGGGAGTTCCGCGGGCAGGCCGAAGAGCTCGCGCAGCATGTCCGACCAGACGACCTCGCCGGTGCTCGGGTTCCACTCCCACATGCCGAGGCGCGCGGCCTGCTGCGCGTCCGCCAGCCGTCTGCGGTCCTCGCGCATCTGACGTTCCAGGGCACGCGCTTCGGTGACGTCCTGGATGGTGCCGTGGTAGCGCTCGATGCGGCCGGACGGCGCGATCTCCGCGCGGGCCCGGCACATGTAGACGCGCTCGCCGACCTCGCTGCGGACCTCCACCTCGACCGGCGCGTTGTCCTGGGTGTGCAGCAGCTGGTGCCGCAACGCCTTGACGGCCTCGCGGTCGTCCGGGTGCACGCCGCTGAGCAGGTCCTCGTCCGGCGTCATGCCGAGCTCGGCGAACATCTCCATCAGCACTTCGCTGCGGTGCACGGCGCGTGTGCCGGTCTCGTACGCCCAGCTGCCGATGCGGGCGATGCGCTGCGCCTCCAGCAGCCGCGCCCGTTCCTGGGCGAGGTCGGTGGCCGCGCGCTTGGCCTCGGTGATGTCGCGGATGTAGCCGGTGATCTTGTCCAGGCTGCCGGCGTCGTCCAGTCTCGCCTCGGCGACCCCGCGGATCCACCGCAGCTGGCCGTCCGGGCGGACGATCCGGTACTCGATGTCGATCGGGTCGCCGGTGATCTCGCGACCGTGCCAGTACGTCTCGACCATGTGGTAGTCGTCCGGGTGGACGACGTCCAGAACGGCCTGCGCACCGGGCACGACGGCGCCGCGTTCGAGGCCGAGCAGTTCGTAGTGCGTGTCCGACCAGACGGTCAGGCCGGTCCCGGGGTCGAACTCCCAGGAGCCGAGCTCCGCGACCCGCTGCACCTTGCGCAGCCGGCGTTGTTCGTCGCGCAGTTCGTCCGCGGCGGCGGCGAGGTCGGAGACGTCGATCAGCAGGACGGCCTGCAGGCCCGTTCCCGGAACGGCGTGGCGGGCGACGCGCACCGGCAGTTCGGTGCCGTCCACGCGCAGCAGCCGCAGGTCGGAGGTGTTGCCGAGGAGCAGCTCACCGAGCGGGTGCCCGACGAGGTCGTCGGCTCCCTGCGCGGCCGCGAGCTCCACGGCGGCGGGGTTCGCCTGCATGACGACACCCTTGGCGTCCACGAGCAACGACGGCGCGTCGGGCAGGGTCAGCCCGTCCAGCGTCATCGGAGGTTTCCCGGACGTCGGGACAGCCGTCCGTGCACGGCCGTTCACCACCGTCGCGCGTCCCACCCACTTGGGCACCGGCCCACCCTCTCCCGCATCCACCGCCCGCGGCAATTCGGGTGGGCACGACAACGGCACCCGAACGGCGGCAAACACGAACCCTCTCCTCGAGTGAACACCCGAGGAGAGGGACGGTAGCGCTTCAGAGCGTCATCGCCCACCCCTGCACGGGTTAACGAAAAGCCACGGTCGTGGTTCCGGTACCCGTGAAGATGCAAATGAGTGGCGAATACAAGAGCCGGATCAGGCGACTCCGTCGGCCTTCGCCGCCACGGCCACAGCCGCCGCGACCTCGGGTCCGACCCGCGGGTCCAATGCCGAGGGAACAATTCGGTCTGGGCCCAAATCATCCTTCGCGACGGCGAGAATGGCATCCGCGGCCGCGAGTTTCATGCCTTCCGTGATCCGTCGCGCACCCGAGTCGAGAGCCCCGCGGAAAATGCCGGGGAACGCGAGCACGTTGTTGATCTGGTTCGGGAAGTCGCTGCGGCCGGTCGCCACGATCGCGGCGTGGCGGGCGGCGACCTCCGGGTGCACCTCGGGGTCCGGGTTCGACAGCGCGAAGACGATCGAGTCGCTCGCCATGCTCGCGATGAGGTCCTCGGAGACCTTGGAGGACGACACGCCGATGAAGACGTCGGCGCCGCGCAGGGCCACGTCGATGCCGCCGTCGAGGTTGCTGGAGTTCGTGACCGCCGCGATCTCCTCCTTGACGGGGTTGAGACCGGCCCGGCCCGTGCGCACGATGCCGCGCGAGTCCAGCAGCGTGATGTCGCCGGCGCCGGCGGCGATGAGGATCTTGGCGATCGCGATGCCCGCGGCACCCGCACCGGAGATGACCACCCGCTGGTCGCCGATGTTCTTGCTGAGGACCGTGTTCGCGCCGTTGAGCGCGGCGAGCGACACGACCGCCGTGCCGTGCTGGTCGTCGTGCATGACCGGGCAGTCGAGCGCCTCGATCAGCTTCTGCTCCAGCTCGAAGCAGCGCGGCGCGGAGACGTCCTCCAGGTTGACCGCGCCGAACGACGGGCGGAGCCGGACGAGCGTCTCGACGATCTCGTCCACGTCCGTCGTGTTGAGCACGAGCGGGATGGAGTCGAGGCCGCCGAACGTCTTGAACAGCGCGGACTTGCCCTCCATGACGGGCAGCGACGCGCTCGGGCCGATGTCACCGAGACCGAGCACCGCGGTGCCGTCGCTGACGACGACGACCAGGCGGTGCGCCCACGTGTACTTCGCGGCGAGGCTCGCGTCCTCCGCGATGGCCTTGCTCACTCGTGCGACACCAGGGGTGTACGCGATCGACAGCGCCTTCGGGTCAGCGAGCGAGGCGGTCGCGCCGACCTCGAGCTTCCCGCCCAGGTGCGCGGTGAAGATCTCCTCGTCCGTCAACTGCGTCGGATCGGAGTTCTCGGTACGGGCTTCGTTCACTGCTGTCACGGCGTCCCTCCTGCGGTGCGGGCGGCGTATTGGCCCCAACTGGGCTCATCACCAAACGGCGCACCGGCCCAGCGTTGTCACGCCGGGTACACGGGGCCTGGAAACTCGGTCAACGACCTCCGACGAGTTGCGTCGGAGAAGTGCCCGAGTGTTGCGGGTGACGGGAAGTGTGGCAGGGTCCCGCGTCGCTGTCTGCGGCGGGGATCACACTTTTTCCGCAGGTCAGAGGGCATGTAGCAAGACGTCCGTCCGGTTTTCTGCACCGACCGGTCAGTTTCTGCAGGCAGGAAGCACCCGATCGGTCAAGAAAGATTGACGCCTTAGAGTGACGGCATGCAGGCGAGTTCGCTGAAAATTGACGGCGCGTTCGAGTTCACCCCTCGGACATTTCCCGACGACCGCGGCGTGTTCGTCTCGCCGTACCAGGAGGCCGCCTTCACCGAGGCGGTCGGCCACCCCCTCCGGGTCGCCCAGACCAACCACAGCGTCTCCCGCGCGGGGACGATCCGCGGCATCCACTACGCGGACGTCCCGCCGTCCCAGGCGAAGTACGTCTTCTGCCCGCGCGGCTCGTTCATCGACGTGATCGTGGACATCCGCGTCGGCTCCCCCACGTTCGGCCAGTGGGACGCCGTGCTGGTGAACGCCGAGAAGTGCAACGCGGTCTACCTGGCGGAGGGCCTCGGCCACGCCATGATCGCGCTGGAAGACGACACGACGATGAACTACCTCTGCTCCACCGTCTACAACCCGTCCGGCGAACACGGCCTGACGCCGCTCGACCCCGCTCTCGACCTCCCGTGGCCGCGCGAGCTCGAGTTCCTGCTGTCGGAGAAGGACACCTCGGCCCCCACCCTCGCCGAGGCCTACGAGGCCGGTGTCCTGCCGCGCTACGACGACTGCCTGGCCCTGTACGCGTCGCTCAAAGCCTGAAAGCAGGCCTCGGCCATAGTCGAGCTTTGACGACTCCGAGCACCTCCGCAGGTCCGAGGTGCTCGGAGTCCGTGCTCGCGTACGGGTTGTCGCCCACCACGTGCCACCCGCCGTCCACTTCGTGAGAGGCGCGCTTCACCGACAACTGACCGGGCCGACTCGCCCACGTGACGAGCACGACCTGCCCTGGCTTGGGCCTCACACCCCACCTGACCAGCACGACGTCCTCGTCCCTGAGGGCAGGCACCATGGACGGACCCCGCACGAGCACGGTGGAAAGACGCGGTCTCAACGATCACCCTTCGATCAGCCGGAGTAGGGTTCTCCCCGTCGGAGCATCCACTGTTTTTCATTCTGGGAGGAACGATGCGACTCGTGTCGCGCATTCTCCGCCCACGCGTTGAGGCGACCGCGCACTGCGATCTCCCCTGCGGCGTGTACGACCCGGCCCAGGCCCGGATCGAGGCCGAGTCGGTCAAGGCGGTCCAGGAGAAGTACCAGGCGAACGAGGACCCGGAGTTCCGGGAGCGCGCCATCCTGATCAAGGAGCAGCGCAGCGAGCTCGTCAAGCACCACCTGTGGGTGCTGTGGACGGACTACTTCAAGCCGCCTCACTTCGAGAAGTACCCCGAGCTGCACGACCTGTTCAACCGCGCCACCAAGGCCGCGGGCGCGGGCGGCACGAAGGCGTCCATGGACCCGGCCTCGGGTCAGGCGCTTCTCGACCTGATCGCGCAGATCGACAAGATCTTCTGGGAGACCAAGCAGGGCTGAGCCCACGGCCTTGCAGAACGACGCTGACCCGCGAGATCGCTTTCGCAGGTCAGCGTCGTTCGTCGTCTCCTGGGTCGCTCAACGGCCCCCAGGCGGCCCACGTTCGTCCTCTGTGGACCGACGGCCGATTCGGCCGTACGCGCTCGGGCTAGCCCTCCAGCTTCCCGATCTGGAGCGTCCCCGCCTCCGCGCCGGTCACCACGACCCGTACGTTCTTGAGCTTCTCGTTGTGCACGACCGAGCACCCGAACGCGTTGCCCGACCTGATCACCACGTGCTCAGGGCAGCTCATCTGGCTGCTCGACCCCGGTAGCTCACCCCGTTCGCCCAGCACCCGCTGCACCCGATTGGCGAGCTCAGCGCTGTTGAACGTCATCTCCTGCCGCGCCACGACCGGCAGCCCCGAGGACGACAGGACCTTCGCCGTCAGCACGACGGCACAAATGGCGATCACCACGGCGGACGCGGCCACCGCGAACTGTGCGCTCCGACTCATCACGGCCATTTCATAGCCGATCAGGTCCGAGGGCGGAGGTCGATCGGACAAACACCGTTCACGACGTCGTGGGCGAGGGCGCGGCAGGATGTGCGCATGGCGAAAGACGCTGACAGCGCACGTGATGCCCGCGTGACTCGTCTGTTGGAGGACAACGTGAGAACCGAGCTCAGGGTGACGAACGACGCGCTGGGGCTCGGCCTGGCCGACGACGCGATCGAACGGCTGATGGAAGGCATCACTTCCGGTGTCCTGTACGCCTTCGAGGTGGACTGGTCGCCAGATTGGGTGAAGCCCGGCCAGGTGCACGCCTGGGAAGAAGACGGCGTGTTCTTCGCTCGGTGCGGTGAGTGTCTGCTGGACTCTCCGCCAGCTGAAGACCGTGCGTCAGCCGAAGCCTGGGCCCACGAACACGGGGCCCAGCACTGAGCGGCATCTGCGGAGAGCTCACGGCCGTCAGGCCGGGACGACGTCGGTCGACCGGGAGAGGTCCTGCCACGCCTCCAGGTCCGCGCCGACGGCCGCGAGCTTGGTGCGGATGTCGGCCAGCGTGGAGGTGCCGAGCGGGAGCCGCGCCGGCATCTCGGCCAGGTCGACGAGGGTCAGCAGAGCCGCCGCGGCCTTCACCGGATCTCCCTCCTGCAGGCCGTGGTTCTCGCCGGCCCACGCCCTGGAGGCGCCGCCGGTGGAGGCGTAGTCGTCGATGACCCGTTCCACCTGCCCCAGGGACGACGAAGCGAGGAAGTCGGTGCGCAGCGGGCCTGGCTGCACCGAGGTGACCTGGATGCCGAGAGGGGCCAGTTCGAGGCGCAGTGCCTCGGTGATGCCTTCCAGTGCGAACTTCGTCGCGCTGTAGACGCCCCAGCCCGCCCAGGCCACCACGCCGCCGGTCGAGCTGATGTTGAGGATTCGGCCGCGGCGTGCGGCGCGCATGGCCGGGACCACGGCCCTGATGACGGTCAGCAGACCGAAGACGTTGATGTCGAAGACCGCGCGGGCCTCGGCGTCGCTGGTCTCCTCCACCGCGCCGACGAGGCCGCGGCCGGCGTTGTTGACCAGGACGTCGATGCCGCCGAACCGCGCGATGGCGGCTTGCACGGCCGCGTCGGCCTGGTCCTGGGCCGTGACGTCCAGGGGCAGGGCGAGCAGGTTCGCGGAGTGGCCGGGCAAGGCCTGCTCGATCGCTTTCGGGTCGCGGGCGGTCGCCACCACCGAGTCGCCCCGCGTCAGCGCGGCCTTCACGATCTCCAGACCCAGGCCGCGCGACGCACCGGTGACAAACCAGACAGACACGATGTTCTCCTTGCGGGGACGTAGTTGACGCTTTCCATTACGTCCCAGCAGAACGCCGATTCGAAGGGGAAAACTGGTACCCCTCGTCGTGGCTCTGGCAGTACCACCCAGGAACTGCCGGACCTCCCACAGGACGGCCATAATCGAAGCCATGACCATCGGTGACGAACTGCGCGACTTCCTCACCTCGCGCCGCGCGGCACTGTCCCCGGAGGAGGTGGGACTGCCCGCCGCCACCACGCCTCGCCGGGTCAAGGGGCTGCGCCGCGCGGAGGTCGCGATCCTCGCCGGGGTCAGCGTCGACTACTACGTCAAGCTCGAACAGGGCCGCGCTCGCAACGTGTCCGAGCAGGTGGCCGAGGCGGTCGCGCGGGCGCTGCGGCTCGACGACGTCGAGAGCCGCTACTTCTCCTCGCTGCTGCAGCCCGAAGCGGCGCGCCCGGCCACGACGCTCAGAGCCAGGCCCGCGCTGCAGTCCATGATCCGCGCCATCGACGTGCCCGCCGTCATCCTCGGGCCCTATCTGGAGGTGCTCGGCATCAACCACGCCGGCAAGGCGCTGCTGGACGACTTCGAGGCCATGCCGGCCGCGGACCGCAACCTGGCCAAGTGGATGTTCCTGAGTCCCCGCGCCCGCGTGGTGTACCGCGACTGGTCCGAGATCGCCGCCGACGTCGTCGCCCTGCTGCGCGCCTCGGTCATCCCCGGCCGCGACAACGAGGCCCTGTCGCGGATCGTCGGCGACCTGAGCACGCGCTCGGAGGAGTTCGCGGGCATGTGGGCGGACTACCGGCTCTCCGAACACCAGCACGGCGTCAAGCGCTTCTTCCACGAGGCCGTCGGCGACCTGCGGCTCAACTGGCAGACGCTGCGCCTGCCGGACGCCGGGGGCCAGACCGTCGTCATCTACAGCGCCGACACCGGCTCGCCGTCGGAGGAGAAGCTCCGCCTGCTGAACAGCTGGACGGCGGAGAACGCGGGTGGCCGCCGCAGCGACCACCCGCAGTCCGTCACGCCGCCTCCGTGACCTTGCCCGTCACCTCGAAGTCGGTGCCGGTGGGCGAGATCCCCTCGAACTTCAGCCGGACCTGCTCCTCACCCTCGGTCTCGGTGTCGGCGATGGTCGGCACCTCGAACTCGAACGTGGTCGCGCCCGTCTGGATCAAGGCGTAGACCCCTAGCTGCGTCGACGACAGCGGTCGCGAGGGCAGCGCTTCCTCACCCGAGTTCCGGAGCAGCCACTCGGCGTTGACGTCCGTTGTGGACAGTTCGGTGCCGGAGGCCGGTGCGACCGGTGTGCCGAAGAGCGCGACCGGTGAGTCGACGGCCTCGGACAGGGTCAGCCTCCACTTCAGGGTGCCGCCCTCCGCCACGCTGCCGGCCACGGGGGTGACCGTCACCTCGGGCGCGGGGTCGTCGTTGCGCACCAGCAGTCCGCCGGTCGCGGAGCCGACCACCGCGTTGGAGATCGCCAGGACAGACACCGGGTAACGGACGTCGCCGCTCCACCTGGTGTTTCCGGTGTAGGTCACCGGCACCTCGGCGCGGCTCTCGCCCGGCTTCAGCGTCACGAGCCTGGTCGTGGGCTGTTTGGTCGCCGGGTCGGTGTAGAAGAGCCGGATCACGCGGGTGCCGTTGCCGGTCGCCGTGACGACGATGTTGTGCGTCTGCGTGCCGGAGTCGCCCTCGTCGACCGCCGTGACCGCGGCGTCGACCCGGGCCAGCCGCGTGGGAACCACGGGGACAAGGCCCTTCTCCCAGCCGTAGGCGTCGATCAGCCACGCCTCGCCGGACGCGGACTCGGGAACCAGTTCCAGCGAAGCGATGCGGCCGACGCCCTTGGGCAGCGGCACGCGGACTTCCTGAGCCCACAACGAGCTCGTGCGGTCCGAGCCGGGCAGCCCGGTCACAGACACACTGCCAAGGGCGTGCCTGAGTCCATTGTGGTCGGTCACCGAGACGCCGAACCGGGAGGCCGCGGCGTTCGGCGGAACGGCCAGGCGCAACGCCAGGTCGCTCGAACCGTGCAGCGACACCGGCGCGGAAGGCGTGACGACGCCGGCCTGACCTGCGGCCGACCACTTGAACGCGACCGAAAGGCGTTCGGGCTGCGCCACCGCGCCGCGGAAGCCGACGAAGTGCGGCGAACGCGAAGTGCTGCACCCGACCGCGGCGTCACGGGACGTCTGCTGGCAGACGCGGGCACTACCGGACACGCCGGTGGCACCGTCCGGCACGACGAGCGACTTGCGGTCCGCGCCGATCGCGTGCGAGAGAACGCGGGCCGGATCGGCGGACGGGGCGCGGACGCCGGAGCCGTCGAGCAGCGGCAGCACGGACTGGTCACGGCCGAGGAACAGCCGCGTGGACGCCGCGACGTAGGTGGCGCCCATGGTCTGCTGCTGGTCGGCGGTCAGGCGGGTGGCGGTACCGGGCGTGCACAGCGGGTCCGGCTGCTGGCCGGGCCAGAAGTCGTCGGACGCAGGTGCCTCGGCCTGGCCGGGGGTCCACTCGCTGTTGAAGTAGTTGTGGTTCGCGCCGATCATGTACAGGGCGCTGTGCACGGCGTCGCCACGGCTCAGGCCGCGCGTCTGGTCCACGAACATCTGGCCCTGCAGGTCGGACACGTCGCCGTCGCAGCCGGGCAGGAACGTCACCGAGGGCACGTCCGGCGCCGGGTTGTGGCCGAAGATCGTGGGGCCGATCAGCACGTCACCGCGGATGTTCCAGCGCACCGGACCGGAGAAACCCGTGTCGCCGGGTGGCGGGGTGAGGCTGTCGGTGGCGGCGCGGTTGACGCCCTCACCACCGCGGGAGTGACCCACCAGCAGCACCTTCGACGTGTCGGCTGCCGGCGCGGACTTCACGGCGGCAGGCGCGGAACCGCGACCGGAGGAGGCCCAGTCCGCCCACTGCGCCAGGTGGTGGCGCACCAGCGACGAACGACCCTGCGCACCCGCGTCGGCGGTCATCGCGTCCTGGGCGTTGATGCCGTTGGCGGAGATCGACACCGTCAGATATCCCTGCGACGCCAGCAACTGCTGCGCCTTCAGGTAGCCCTTGTGGCTCGGCACGGCCGTCAACCCGCTGGGGCACGGCCAGTTCATCGCGATCCGGTTCGGATCCGACTTGCTGTAGCAGGTGTAGTGCCTGCCGTGCAGGAAGAGCACGAGCGGCCGCTTGCCGGGCGCTCCCTTGGGCGCGACGACGACGCCCTCCATCTCGATCGGCGCCGCGTACTCGGGCAGCTTGATCGAGTCGAGCGCGTACTCACCGGTGCTGGTGGCGTACGGCCCCGGCGTGCCCGGATCAACGGCGGCCTCGGGCTGCAACGCCGGCAGTTCGGGCACGGACAGACCGGCCGCCGGAGGCTCCGGCACGTCCAGCCGCTTCCCGGCCGACCGCACCTGGAACGCGGAGGGGTCCTTCAGAGCGGCCTTCAACGTGTAGGTCCGCAGGTTGGCCGACTCCTGGGCACGACCGAGGAACCGGTCTCCCTCCCAGAACTCGACACCCGCGTCGAGCAACGGCATCGACGTGGCGGTGGTCCACCGGATCTCGTCACCGGAGACGGTCAGGCCAGGTGTGGAAGGTGGTTCCGGCGCGGCCGACGCGGGCAGCGCCGGTAGAACCGCGGCCAGCAGAACAGGTAGAAAAAGCGCGATTGCAGAACGCATGAGTGGGTCCCCCTCAAAGGACGATCCACTCCGTTCTAGCCACGCCGCGCAGCACACGGCTCGTGATTCCGCCCGGAATCCGCCAATCAAAACGACAACCAGACGGGAGTATTACGCCATTCAGTCCAAAGCCGGGTGTTTTACCTCATCCGGCAATGCGTTCGCATTTCGAGGACAGCCGAAACGTCATCGGTCTCTGGCGTCGTTGTCGCGCTCGTTCTGACTCAGCTTGTTCCACGTCGAGGTCAGTTCCGCCCGGATGCGTGCGACGCGAACCCCGAAGGCCTCGCGAATCTTCCGGGCGTCGACCTCGTCGGGGGCGCCGTGGTCGTGATGCTCGCCGCTCATGGCGGTCGGGGTACCTCGACGGTGTACTACTCCAAACGTGCTCCCCGTCACTCCTTAGGATCAACCAGGTGAGCACCCACCTCTACCTGCTGCGTCACGGCCAGACCGAGTGGTCCGAGAGCGGCAGGCACACGGGACGCACTGACATCGAGCTGACGCCTGAGGGCGAGCAGCAGGCACGCCGCGCGGGCGCCACGCTCGCCCGGCTGAGGGGCACGGACCAGGCACCAGCGCTGGTGCTGACCAGTCCGCGGCAGCGCGCCACCAGAACGGCCGCGCTGGCCGGGCTGGAGGTCAACGCGACGACCGAGGACCTCGCCGAGTGGAACTACGGCGACTACGAGGGCATCACCACGCCGCAGATCCGCGAGCGCGTGCCCGGCTGGACGGTCTGGTCGCACCCCATGCCGGGCGGCGAAACGCACGCGGAGGTGCAGGAGCGAGCCCGCAAGGTGCTCGGCGAGGTGCGCAAGATCCTTCCCGGCGGTGACGTGGTGCTGGTCGGCCACGGGCACTTCAGCCGGGTGCTGATCGCGGCGTGGCTGGGCCTCGCGCCCGACCAGGGCGTCCACTTCGGACTGGACCCGGCCGGCATCTGCCAGCTGGGCGACGAGCGGGGCGACCCGCAGGTGCGCAGGCTCAACGTGCCTGCCTGGGAGGTGTGATGATCCGGCGGGTGGAACCGCGTGACGTCGACGCGGCCGTGGGGCTGGTGCACGAGCTGGCGCTGTACGAGAAGGCGCCGGAGCAGTGCCACCTCACCTCGGAACAGCTGCACACCGCGCTGTTCGGCGAGAACCCCGCGCTGTTCGGTCACGTGGCCGAAGTGGACGGTCGAGTCGTCGGGATCGCGTTGTGGTTCCTCAACTTCTCGACGTGGGACGGCGTCCACGGCATCTACCTCGAAGACCTCTACGTCACGCCGGACCAGCGCGGCAACGGCCTGGGCAAGCAACTCCTGGAAGCGCTTGCCAGGGAGTGCGTCGCCAAGGGGTACACCCGTCTGCAGTGGTGGGTGCTCAACTGGAACGAGCCGAGCATCGGCTTCTACAAGTCGTTGGGCGCCATCCCGATGGACGAGTGGACGACCATGCGCGTCGCGGACGAGGCCCTGGTCAAACTCGGCTCTTCACTCTGAAGGTTGACGGAAGGTCTCGAAACGCTCACGAAACGGGGATTCCACTGAGGACGGGTGCGCTGTGCTGGCAGCGTCCCCGCTCGCCGATCCCCCGGCACAAAGTAAGCGTGGAAAGAAGGAAAGACCGTGGGTACTGACCCGACTACGATCGACCCCGCCGTCTCGACCGGCATCGGTGTCTTCGGAACGATCATCTACCTGGCGTTCGCCGTCTTCGGCGTCGTCGTCTTCTGGAAGACCTTCACCAAGGCTGGTCAGCCGGGCTGGGCCGCGATCATCCCGATCTACAACATCTACGTCCTGCTGAAGGTCGCGGGCCGTCCGGGCTGGTGGCTGATCCTGCTGCTGATCCCGATCGTCAACATCGTCATCCTGGCGATCGTCTCGATCGACGTCGCGAAGTCCTTCGGCAAGGACACCGTCTTCGGTGTCGTCGGCCTGTGGCTGTTCAGCATCATCGGCTACGCGATCCTCGCGTTCGGTGGCGCGCAGTACCGCGGCCCGGCCGCGCTGGCGACCCCGCAGGGCGCCTACAAGGGCTGAGCAAGACCACGAAGGCCGGTTCGCGAAGTCACCCTGGACTTCGCGGGCCGGCCTTCAGCTCATCCGGCGGTACCGGGCACCGTGACGAGCTCGACGTCGTCCGCTCCGGCTGCCAGCACCACCGTCACGACGACGTCCCCGTGCTCGACCACGAGCGCCTGACGGTCGCCGATCTCCAGCGCCACGCAGTCGACGGACACGCCGTCGACCCGCAGCACGGCCGGTCGCGCCACCGCGGCGCGCACCAGGGCGCGGACCTCGTCCGCCACTCGCCGGTGGTCCTCGGCGGAACGCACGTCGGCCGCGTTCGCGAGAAAGTACGAAAAGGCGCTGCGCAACAAGCTGACCGGGTCACGATCGACCATCCGCGACTCCACCGGACGATGGGTGCGCACGAGCGCCACTCGCCCCGTTCCGGACCCGGCCTGATCCAGATAATCGGCGTCCAGCGTCCACGGCTTTCCGTCGACGCCGCCGGTGCCGAACATGCAGACCGAGCCCACCTCAGGACGCGCCAGCACGAGAACGGGGCGGCCGAACTCGGCGAAGACCTGAGGCAGACCCGGAAAGTGGAACAACCTTCCGGGCTCCGCGTGCTCCATGAAACCCAAGCTACCGGCGTGCACAAGCGCTGCTCACGCGGAAATCCACCCCTGTACTTCACGTCCGGCCTTCACTACGATTCCTTGTGAAAACGTTTTCAGAACGTTTCACACGCCGAGCAGCCGCCGCCCTCGACACAAGAGGAAGGACCTCTCAACGATGAAGCGTCGACTGACCGGCGCGTTCGTCGCACTAGCGGTGGTCGTGGCACCGGTGGGCGTGGCGAAAGCGGCGAGCTTCAACGTCAAGGACTACGGCGCGAAGGGCGACGGCAAGGCGATCGACTCGGTCGCCATCGACAAGGCCATCACGGCGGCCAGCGCGGCCGGCAACGGCACCGTCGAAATTCCGCCGGGCACGTACCTCTCGCGCTCGATCCACCTCAAGAGCAACGTCACGATCAACATCCAGCAGGGCGCACGGATCGTGGCGTCCGGCAGCGGCATCGACGCGCCGGAGTCCAACCCCAACTCCAAGTACCAGGACTTCGGGCACAGCCACTTCCGCAACGCCCTGCTGTGGGGCGAGAACGTCGAGAACGTCAGCTTCACCGGCAAGGGCGTCATCGACGGCGCGAACAAGCTGGAGACCGGCGAGAACATCCCCGCGGGCAAGGGCGACAAGATGCTGTCGCTCAAGTTCTGCAGGAACGTGAACATCACCGACGTGACCTTCAGGGAGGCCGGTCACTTCGCGATCATCACCAACGGCTGCAACGGGATGAAGCTCGACCGCATCACCGTCGACACCCCGGACGACCGCGACGGCATCAACTTCATCAACAGCTCCAACGTCGAGCTGTCGAACTCCACCGTCATCTCCAGCGACGACGCCGTGGCGTTCAAGAGCGACTACGCCACCGGGAAGACGTTCCTGAGCGAGAACAACGTCGTCCGCGACTCCACCATCCAGTCGACGGAGAACAACGCGATCCAGTTCGGCTCGGAGACCTGCGGCAGCTTCAGGAACATCCAGTTCCGCAACCTCGAGGTCACCGGTGCCTCGAAGGCCGGCCTCGGCATCGTGTCGATGGACGGCGCGGTCATCGAGGACGTCCTCTACGAGAACATCCAGCTCTCCAAGACCGCCTCACCGATCTACCTGCACGTCGGCAAGCGCGGCCGCTGCCCGAACAGCCCGCCCACCGGCAAGATCCGCAACATCACGTATCGCAACATCACCGGCACGAACCTGACCGCGCCGCGCGACATCCCCGGCGACCCCGAGTACGCCTCGACCGTCTCCGGCCGGGCCGACTCGAAGATCACCGGTCTGACGTTCGAGAACGTGAAGCTGACGGTTCCGGGCAACCACAAGGAGTCCGACGCCTCGAAGAGCCCGCCCGAGGTGTCCGGCGAGTACCCGCCGCGGATCTTCGGCGTGCGGCCGGCGTTCGGGTTCTGGCTCCGCAACGCGACCGACGTGAAGTTCCTGAACAGCACCGTCGAGTTCGAGAAGAACGACGGGCGCCCGGCCATCACGACCGACAGCGTGCAGAACATCTCGCTGAACGGCGTGCAGGTGGAGCGCAGCACCGGCGCGAACGACCTGCAGTGGCGCAAGAGCAGCGGAACATCGGTCACCAACAGCACGACCACGAGCGGTCAGGCGCTGCGAGCGAAGACCGGCTAGACCATCCCCACGGCGCCGTACGTCGACGCGTCGGCGGCGGCCGAGGTACCGGGAAGCTCGCCGTCCGCCCGCCAGTGGGCGGCGAGCACCAGGCCGGGTTCCAGCAGCTTCAGACCGCAGAGGAACTCCTCCACGTCCTGTTTGGACCGCGGCACCAGCGTGGAGTCCATGTGGTCCGCGAGGTCGACCAGCCGGCCGACCAACTCCGGCTCCACGTCCTTCGTGAGGTGCGTCAGAGCGAGGATGCTGCCCTCGGCCAGCGCGGCCCGGTAGCGCGCGACGACACCGGCGGGCTCGTCGAGGACGTACGGGAGGATGCCGACCATCAGCACGGCGGTCGGCTGGGTGAAGTCGATGAGACGGCGTGTCTCCGGGTGACGCAGCACGGCGCCCACGTCGGAGATGTCGGACTGCACGATGGCGGCGCTGAGGTTGTCGCGCAGCATGGTGCGGGCGTGGGCCACGGTCACGGGGTCGTGGTCGACGTAGACGACGTTGCACGACGGGTCGAGGGACTGGGCGACCTCGTGGACGTTGCCGGCGGTCGGGATGCCGCTGCCCAGGTCGAGGAACTGGCGGATGCCGCACTCCTCGACGCACAGGCGCACCACGCGGCGGGAGAAGGACCTGATCGTGCGCGCGATCTCGGCGACGGGGAACTGCTTGATGCTCTCCTCGGCCAGCATGCGGTCGACCGCGAAGTTGTGCGCTCCACCGAGGTAGTAGTCGAACAGGCGGGCCATGTTCGGGCGTTCGGAATCGCCGTTTGTCGTCACCCGCTGCGGGCCGTCCTGCACTGCGCACCTCACCATGCTCCCGAGCGGCGCGAACGCTGGAGGCACGGTAACTGGCTACTCCGTTCGTGTCCATCCACCATTAGTGAACACGCAGGGTGATGGCCCCCGGCCGGAGCCGAGGGCCATCGCAGGGTTACCGCTGGTCAATCAGGGTGTGTCACACGCCCGCGTACTGGCGGATCCAGCTGCGGTAGCTCGTGTTGTTGATGCTGGTGTAGTTCGAGACGCTCGAGCGGTCCGAGGTGGACGCGACGCCGACCTGGCGGCCGTTCGCGAACATCGGGCCACCGGAGTCCCCACCAGCGGCGATGCCGTTGATGCGACGCACGCTGATGGCCTGGCCACCGCGGTAGTCACGACCGTTGGTGGTCGTCACCTGCGTGTCCGCGACCTTCAGGTAGCGGGACTGGCAGTTGATCTCCGGCTGGTTGGTGCAGGTGGCGCCCCAGCCGTAGAGCTGCACGGTCTGGCCGACCGTGACGGTCTGGCCGAGCGGGGAGAACGGCGCGGACATCGACGTGCTGACGCGCACGAGCGCCAGGTCGGCCGACGGGTGCTTGATGATCTGGTTTCCGGTGACGAGCTGGCCGCCGGAGGTCTGGTCCAGGCTGCCCGCGCGGAACGTGTACGTGCCGGAGGAGGCCACGCAGTGCTCGGCGGTCAGGATCCACGTGGGGGCGATCTTGGTCGCGGAGCAGTTCTCACGGCCGTTGACGAACAGACGGGCCGCGTACGGGAAGTTGGACGCGTAGCCGCCGCCGATGATCATCGGCGACATGTTCGGGTCTTCGGGCGCCGCCGAAGCCGTCACGGGGGCGAGGGTGAGCGCCGCCAGGAAGGCGCCCGCGATCGCGGTCAGAACACGCATGGTTGGTCACCTCGGTGAGTGCAGGGAGTGGTTAAACAACCACGCACAGCTTCACCCGGCCGTGTGACCGTGACCACCCTCCGTTAGTCGGCTTTGTCGCCTTCCGATACGTCGTCGAGGCCCATCGCCCACTTGCGGCCGTCGTTGGTGAACAGGAACACCAGCACCACGACGCAGTAGATGCCGCCCAACGAGCCGAGCAAGGGCTGCTCCGAAGGCCCGTAGGCGTACCAGGCGCAGCCGAGCAACAGCAGCTGCGTGACGATCACGGGCGTGCGGGCGCCGTGGTGACCGCGGAACAACATGACCGTGGCGAAGAGCGCCCCGCCGAACCAGAGCACGAGCACGCCGGCGGCGCCGAGGATCGGGCCCGCGGGCGTCGAGCCCCCGATCACCCGGATGACGAGCGCTACGGCCAGCGCGATACCGCCCAGACCCTGCACGAAGGTGAGCGCGGACGCGATGCGCACCGGGCGCGGCGGCGCCGGGGTCTGAGTGGTCACGGGAGACCTTTCCTCACGTTCTGTACTGGTCACGGATCGTAGGCCACCCGGTTGGAGGGCTCTCCCGGCACGTCCCGCGCGGGAAGATCAAGGGGCCTTCAGCGAGCCGGCGGTCGTCCGGGGTGCACTCGGCTGCGAGGTGAACGCGGTGCTGACGGAAAGGAGATTTACGCCACTTTCGTGAGGCTGCAGCCACCCTGAGGGAGGACATGCGAGCCGCGGACGGTCACGCACTGTCTTACTCTCAAGTAGTGCGCGCTCTTCTCGTGGTGAACCCGCAGGCGACTACAACGACGCCGGCGGGCCGTGACGTGTTGGCGCACGCACTGGCCAGTGACGTGAAGCTGGAGGTCGTCGAGACCTCCTACCGCGGCCACGCGGCGGACGCCGCCCACCAGGCGGCGGCGGACGGATTCGACCTGGTCATCGCCCACGGCGGCGACGGCACGGTCAACGAGGTCGTCAACGGCATCCTGCGCGGCGGCCCCCGTCCCGAGAAGCCGATGCTGGGCGTCGTGCCCGGCGGTTCGGCCAACGTCTTCGCGGGCGCGCTCGGCATTCCGCGCGACCCCGTCGAGGCGACGCACGTCCTTCTGCAGGCGATCGAGCACGGCACCCGGCGCCGCATCGGGCTCGGCCAGGTCTTCGCGGACGTCATCGAAGGCGGTCGCTGGTTCACCTTCAACGCGGGCATGGGCCTCGACGCGGACGTCGTCGCGGGTGTGGAACGCAAGCGCGCCAAGGGCCGCAACGCCAGCCCCGCTCTATATCTGTCGGTCGCCCTCAAGGCGTACGCGCAGATCGTGCGCAAGCCGCAGCACTTCGTCGTCGAGGTGCCGGACGAGGCGCCGTTCGACCACGTCGGCATGGTGTTCGTGTCGAACACCGACCCGTGGACGTACTTCGGCGACAAGGCGATCCAGCTCAACCCCAGCACGTCGTTCGACGGCGGCCTCGGTTTGAGTGCGTTGCGGACGATGCGGGTACCCACGGTCGGGCGCTACATCGCCCAGATCCTCGCGACGGGGAATCCGAAGGGCGGGAATCTCGTTCGGCGTGACGACGTGGGTTATGTCAGAGTGAAGTGCGAGGAGCCCGCGAACCTCCAGGTTGACGGAGACTTCCTCGGGATGACCACCGCGGTGGAGTTCCGGGCGGTTCCCGATGCGTTGACTGTTGCCCTGTAAGGAACTTGACAGTCCGTGATCGGTTCGTGACCGTCTCGGTACCTTCCCGGGATGTACTGCAGTCGAGTGACAGCAGAGCGTGAAACCCCAGGTGAACGCTGTCGATCTTTTGGGTGAGTTCACTCACCGGGTCAGTGCTTACCCCTTGACATCCCAGCCGTTCGTGAAAGCATTCACAAGCACCCCAAAAACGACCGCTGACAACCGGCGTGCCCTTGTGCGCGCCTATCGCTGAGGAGTAGTTCCAATGGACTGGCGCCACCGCGCGATCTGCCGCGACGAGGACCCCGAGCTGTTCTTCCCCGTTGGGAACAGTGGTCCCGCGCTGCTTCAGATCGCCGAGGCGAAGACCGTCTGCCGTCGTTGTCCCGTCGTCTCCGACTGCCTCGCCTGGGCACTCGAGAGCGGCCAGGACGCCGGCGTCTGGGGCGGGATGAGCGAAGACGAGCGCCGCGCCCTCAAGCGCCGCAACGCTCGCACGCGCGCCCGCAGCAACGCCTGAGCAGGCTGTTCGCCGCAGAAGCTGATACTGCGTTTGATCTTTGTAGGAGAAGCCCGACACCGTGCCAGGTGTCGGGCTTCTTTGTTTGCACACCCTCCCGCATGACCACGTGAGACCGCTGAGGCTGGCCGTCACGTGTGCACGGCGTTAGTTTAGCGCCGCCCTCTGAGCGGCACGCGCAGGACCGCCTCAGTACCGCCTCGGGGCCGTCGCCGCAAGCTCAATGAGCCTCTCAATTCGGAATCGACGAGGGTCCGAACGATCTGCAGACCCAGCCGATCGGTGCGTTCCAGGGAGAAACCCTGCGGAAGGCCCTTGCCGTCGTCGGTGATCGTCACGTCGAGCCACTTCGCGGACCGCTCGGAGTGCACGACGACCTCTCCGCGCTGGCCAGGGGCGTAGGCGTGCTCGAACGCGTTCTGCACGAGCTCGGTCAGCACCATCACCAACGGGGTGGCGATTTCGGCCGGCACGATGCCGAACCCGCCCTCGCGACGCACGCTGACCTGGGTCTCCGTGACGGCCACGTCGCTCATCATCGGGATGACCTTGTCGACCACGTCGTCGAGGTCGACCCTCTCGTCAACGGACATCGACAACGTCTCGTGAACCAGTGCGATGGAAGTCACACGGCGAACGGACTCGGCGAGCGCCTCCTTCGCCTCCGGGTTGCTCAGCCTGCGGCTTTGCAGTCTCAGCAGGGCCGCGACGGTCTGCAGGTTGTTCTTCACCCGGTGGTGGATCTCGCGAATCGTGGCGTCCTTCGACATCAACGCACGGTCACGGCGGCGCACCTCGGTCACGTCGCGGCACAGCACGATGGCGCCCGCGGCCTGCCCGCGTGGCCTTAGAGGCAAAGAACGGAACAGCACCGCTGCACCGCGCCGTGACTCGGCCTCCATGCGCATCGACGGCTGGCCGTCCAGCGCCTGCCTGATCCGCTGGGCGACCTCGGTGGCGTCGAACGGGTCGCCGATCAGGCTGCGCGTCAGCGGTGCGAGGTGCACGCCGACGAGGTCCGAGGCGTGCCCCATGCGGTGGTACGCCGACAGCGCGTTCGGCGACGCGAACACCACCGCGCCGGACGGGTCGAGCCTGATCAGGCCGTCGCCGACGCGCGGACTGGTGTGCACGTCCGGCGAGGGTTCGGGCGCGGGGAACGTGCCGTCCGCGATCATCTGGCACAGGTCGGCGGCACTGCCGAGGTACGAGATCTCCAACGGCGACGGCACGCGCGGCACCGCCAGGTTGGTGCTGCGGCTCAGCACCGCGATGACCTGCGTGCCCAGCCGCACCGGGATGGTCTCGCGCCGCACCGGCACGCCCAGGTGCCAGCGCGGGTCCTCCTCGCGGCAGATCCGCGACTCGTCGATGGCCCTGCGCAGCTGCGGGTGCTCGTCCGTGTCGACCTCGCTGCCGACGACGTCCTCTGGGTGGGCCGTCGGCGCCGTCGTGGGACGGGCCTGGGCCACGCAGAGGAACTTGGCGTCGTCGAGCGGAACCCACATGACGAAGTCCGCGAACGACAGGTCGGAGAGGAGTTGCCACTCCGCGACGACCAGCTGGAGGTGGTCGACGGCGGCGCCGGAGAGCTTCGTGTGCTCGGCCAAGAGGTCCGTGAGCGTGCTCAGAACTCCTCCATGAGAAACTGGTGGGTGAAGCAGTTCTGATCCTAGGAGACACCCATGTCGAAGCGTGCTCGCAAGCGCCGCGACCGCAAAAAGGGCGGCGCCAACCGAGGCAAGCGCCCCAACGCCTGAGTCGTGCGAAAGGCCCTGGACACCATCACGGTGACCAGGGCCTTTTGTCTTGCTGGAGGACTTTCAGTCCTCGGTGCGGATCGTCACGATCGTGGCGCGGATGCGCGCCTTCAGATCCGCGGGGGCGTAGTCCCCACCACACTTGCGGGCGAGCAGCGCCTTGAGGTGCTCCTCCAGCCCGAACTGCTCGAGGCACGGATGGCACTCGTCGAGGTGCGTCTGCAGTGCCGCGCGCCGGCCCTGGTCGCATTCCTGGTCCAGGAACAGCCAGACCTCGGACAGCACCTCTGAGCAGTCGGTGTCGTGGGGTTCGCCGCAGTTCATGACGCGTCTCCGTTGCTGCCGTTGCCGCCTCGGAGGAAGCCACGGTCGCGGGCGACGTCCGCCAGCATGTCGCGGAGCTGGCGACGGCCCCGGTGCAACCGGGACATCACCGTGCCGATCGGGGTGCCCATGATGTCTGCGATCTCCTTGTACGCGAAGCCTTCGACATCGGCGAGGTAGACCGCGATCCGGAACTCCTCCGGCAACCGCTGCAATGCTTCCTTGACGTCGCTGTCGGGCAGGTTGTCGAGTGCCTCGACCTCGGCGCTGCGCAGCCCGGACGAGGTGTGGCTCTCCGCCTGCGCCAGCTGCCAGTCCGTGATCTCTTCGGTCGGCTGCTGAATCGGCTGGCGCTGCTTCTTGCGGTAGCCGTTGATGTAGGTGTTCGTCAGGATTCGGTAGAGCCAGGCCTTGAGGTTCGTGCCCTCCGAGAAGGACGCGAACGCCGAGTAGGCCTTGAGGAACGTCTCCTGCACCAGGTCCTCGGCGTCCGCCGGATTGCGCGTCATGCGCAGGGCAGCCGAGTACAGCTGGTCGAGCATGGGCATCGCGTCGCGCTCGAAACGTGCAGCGCGCTCCGCCGTCGTCTCTGTCGTGCCGGTGGCGGGCACCGCGCTCCCTTCCCACAGGTTCTGGGTCGGGACTGACTTTACGCGTGACCGCTCAAGCATGTTCGTTGCCACGTTCTGGGTAACAACGGAGGGGCTGGTAGTAATTCCGCATGGCCGGACGTGGGACCCCCGCCACAGCGCTGCTGGACAAGCAGCGGGTGGCGCACACCTTGCACTCGTACGAGCACGACCCCAGGCACGAGTCCTACGGGCTGGAGGCGGCCGAGGCGCTCGGGCTGGTGCCGGGCCGTGTCTTCAAGACGCTCGTGGCCGAGGTGGACGGCAAGCTCGCGGTCGGCGTCGTGCCGGTGACCGGGCAGCTCGACCTGAAAGGCCTCGCCGCCGCGCTGAAGGGCAAGAAGGCGAAGATGGCGGTCGTCGCCGATGCCGAACGCGCGACGGGTTATGTCGCCGGGGGTATTTCACCTCTTGGCCAGAAAAAGCGCCTTCCGGTCGTGCTCGACGAGTCGGCGATGCAATTCGAGACGGTTTTCTGCAGCGCGGGCAGGCGTGGTCTCGAAGTCGAGATCACGCCTGCCGACCTGGTGCGACTCACCAATGCGGTGGTCGCCGGAATCAGTGCTTAACCGACCGGCGCCACGATGCCGCCGCTCCGGACGTATTCAGCACCGATACCGGACGCCGGCCACGCGACGGTGACCAAAGCGCCCAGCTCGCCCTGGCCGGGCAGGTTGAAGCGGACGAAGGCGGGGAACTGCTGGGGGCCCTCGCTGTTCGACGCCACGTACTTGGCGGCATAGCTGTCCCCGCCGACCAGCGTCTCGCTGTACGGAGGTTGGCCTCCGTTCAGGGCGGCGTGGATGTCGTTGCCTTTCCAGTCGAGGAAGCGCAGGTTGCTCACGGTGCCACCGATCCTGCAGGAGACACCCTCCGCGGCGACGAAACGGATCACGTGCGCCTTGTCCTTGACCGACGGAGAGCGCATGTCGTCGACGCGGATCGCCAGATCGTCGCCGGTGCACCACGGAGCCGCCGCCGGGTCGGAGGCCTGAGCGGCAGAGGACGCCACGACGGCCAATGCGGCAGTGCCGGACAATGCGGCTGCGGTCGCGATCGTGCGGAAACGGCTCACGTGTTCTCCCGAATTCGTCTCGATAGGCGTTCGCCTTACACACTGATCGACGACTCGGAGATACGGTCGGTTGTCACGAACATCGGATTTCGTACTTTCGGCCGACCAATTCCTCCATTCGGAAGAGCTCGCCCTACTCGCCGGTCTGACCGTCGACTGCTTCCCTGATGAGATCGGCGTGGCCGTTGTGCCGTGAATATTCCTCGACCATGTGGGTCAGGATCCACCGCAGGCTCACCTTGCGGCCGTCCGGCCACGGCGCGCGCTGGGAGAGCTGACCGAGGTCACCGGTCTTCAGTGCCTCGTCGACGGCCTTGCGGGCGCGGGCGACCTCGTCCTGCCAGAGGGCGTTGAGCTGCTCCGGGGTGTCCTGGGCCGCCGAGTGCCAGTCCCAGTCGTTGTCGGCCTTCCAGTCGACGCTCGCCCACGGCTCCAGCGGGTCGCGGTCGTGCAGGACGGTGTGGAACCACTGCTGCTCGACGTACGCGATGTGCTTGATCAGGCCGCCGAGGGTCATCGTGGACTTGGCGGCGGTCTGGTCCAGCTGCTCGGCGGTGAGGCTGGCGGTCTTCCACGCGAGGGTGGCGCGCTGGAACTCGAGGAAGCCGTTCAGGGTCGCGAGCTCGTCGCCGTCCAGCGGCGGTTCGGGGCGGCCCTGCTCGTCGAAGTCGGTCATGGGCGTGATCTCAGTCGAAGACGTACAGTGCCACCACATGGTCTAGACCACAGCAGGAGGCAGACGTGCGCATCCTCGACCTCGACCGCACCGGGCTCGCCGCGCTCCGCGGGCAGGAACTCTCCCGCGCCGTGGCGGCGTCCGAGGGCAGGACCATGGTCGCCGAGGTGTTCGCCGACCGCGCCGCGTTGTCGTTCGACGGGCAGACCGGCGTGCACAACGCCGAACTGATGGCCGCGTTCGGCGCCGACGTCATCGTGCTCAACATGATCGACCGGGTCTGGGACGGCACCACGTTCCGCTTCCCCGGCCTCGGCGAGCTGCCCAGCCTGACCGCGCTGGCCGAGCGGATCGGACGGCCGATCGGCGTCAACCTGGAGCCAGGAACCGTTCCCGAGCTGCGCAAAGCCACTCACGACAACGCTCAGAGGCTCGCCGACGCCGGCGCCGCGCTCATCGTGCTGACCGCGAACCCCAGCACCGACGGCTCGCTCGACGGCATGGCCGCCGCCACCGGGAAGATCCGCACGCAGGCCGCGCTCTGGGTCGGCAAGATGCACCACGCCGGCCATCCCGAACCGATCACCGCACAGAAGCTCGTCGCCCTCGTCGAGGCGGGCGCCGACGGGGTGATCCTCCCCATCCCCGGCACGCTGCCCGGCATCACCAGGGAGGCCGCGGCCGTCGCCGTCCAGGCCGTGCACGAGGCCGGAGCGGTCGTCATGGGCGCGATCGGCACGTCGCAGGAGGGCTCGCACACCAACGTCGTGCCGCAGCTGGCCCTCACCGCCAAGGAGATCGGGGTCGACGCCCACCACATCGGCGACTGCTTCCTGCCGGGCATGGGCGACCCCGAGCTGCTCTACGCCTACTCGGTCGCGGTCCGGGGTCGCAGGCACACCTGGACCCGGATGGCCCGCTAGTCGAGCGGTCGCAGCACCCGGTCCATCCACTCGCCGACGTAGCGGCCGACGTCCGCGACGGACGCCTTCAGCGAGTGGTCGCCCTTGAGCAGCACGACCTCGCGGTGGTTGGCCACCTCCGGCTGGCCGAACGGGTCGTTCTCGCCCTGCACGACCAGCGTGGCGACCTCGACGCCGTCCAGCTCGGCCATCCGGGACTTCTCCGGCCTGCCCGGCGGGTGCACCGGGAACGCCAGGCACAGCACCGCCACCGCCTGGCCCTCGACCGAGGTGCGGCAGGCCACGCGCGCGCCCGACGACCGGCCCCCGAACACCAGGGGCAGGCCGTCGAACCAGCGTTCGCCCAGGTCCTCGACCACGGACAACCAGGCGGTGTCGAGCTGACCGGCCGGCGCCGGGGCACGACGGCCCGCGACGCGGTAGGGCTGTTCGATCAAGGCCACGTGCACGCCGACGGAGTTCGCGGCGCGGCACGCGGCGACCAGATCCGGGGCCTCGACGCCGCCACCGGCGCCGTGACCCAGAAGCAGAGCGGCACGCGGTTCGTGGGCACAGTGCAGTGAGGCCCTCGCGGGGCCGTGCGGCGTGTCCACCAACAGCGTGGTCACGGCAGCTCTGCGCGTTCGATCAGGGAGGCGTTGTTGTTCTTCACGCTGTTCACATCGGTCGACACCGGGCGCAACTCCAGTGCCTCGACGATCGACAGGTCCGGGGTCAGCAGTTCGGACGGGTCCAGCGACGTCGGGTCGAGCCACGCCGACCAGCGGTCCTGAGGCAGCAGCAACGGCATGCGGTTGTGCACCTCGGTCAACGCACCCATGGACTCAGTGGTGAGCACCGCGCACGTGACGGTCGGAACGTCGTCCTTCCACCACACGGACCACAGGCCCGCCATCGCCAGGGACGTGTCGTCCCCGAGCGTCATGAAGTACGGCTGCTTGCGCCCCTCGGCCGGCTGCCACTCGTACCAACCGGCGGCGGGGATGATGCAGCGCCGCTTGATCGCCGACTGCTTGTACGCGGGCTTGGTCAGCACGGTCTCGGCGCGGGCGTTGATCATCTTGGCCGCGCCGGAGAGGTCCTTGGCCCAGTGCGGGACGAGACCCCAGCGCATGACGCGGATGCTGCGTTCCAGCTCCTCGTCCTCGGGCTTGCGCTCGACCACGGCCATGACGTGCTTGGTGGGAGCGACGTTGTAGTCCGCCCCCGGTGCCTCGTCGCCGGTCCCGTCCACCGCGTCGAACTCGGCCGCCAGCAACGCCGGGTCCTTGGTGGAGGCGTACCTACCGCACAAAACCGATCACCTCCGAAGTTGCGATAATCCCACGTCCCGCACACCAGTGCGAACTGTCCCAGGACGGATGCGGGATCATCTGTGCATGACTCAGCACTGGTCAGCCCCCAGCGCGTCCGGCCCAGTCCACTCGACGGTGCCGGTGCCCGGCTCGAAGTCGATCACGAACCGCGTTCTGGTGCTCGCGGCACTGGCCGACGGGCCGTCCACGGTCCACGCGCCGTTGCGCAGCCGCGACACGGTGCTGATGACCGCCGCGCTGTCGTCGCTCGGCGTCGGGATCACCGATCGCGAGGACGGCGGCTGGGACGTCATGCCCGGTCTGCTGCGCGGGCCGGCCGACGTCGACTGCGGTCTGGCGGGCACGGTCATGCGCTTCCTGCCGCCCGCCGCCGCGCTGGCCGAGGGCGGCATCCGGTTCGACGGCGACCCGCACGCCCGCACGCGACCGATGAGCACCGTGCTGGGTGCGTTGCGGTCGCTGGGCGTGGAGATCGAGGGCGACGCACTGCCGTTCACGTTGCACGGCACGGGGTCGGTACCAGGCGGCGAGGTGACGATCGACGCGTCGGGTTCGTCGCAGTTCGTGTCCGGGCTGCTGCTGTCCGCCGCCCGCTTCGACAAGGGCGTGACGATCCGGCACGACGGCAAGCCCGTGCCCTCGTTGCCGCACATCGAGATGACGGTCCAGACGCTGCGTTCGGTCGGCGTTCAGGTCGACACCAGCGTTCCGAACGTGTGGCACGTCGAGCCCGGCGTGATCGGCGCGCGCACGTGGCACGTGGAGCCGGACCTGTCGAACGCGACGGTGTTCCTGGCGGCGGCCGCGGTGACCGGCGGCGAGGTGACGATCCCGCACTGGCCTTCCACCACGACCCAGCCCGGTGACGCGGTGCGCGGCATCCTGGAGCGCATGGGCTGTGCGGTCGAGGTGTCGGACGAGGGCCTGACCGTGCGCGGACCGGCGAAGCTGTCCGGTGTGGACATCGACCTGCGCGACGAGAGCGAACTGACGCCGACCGTCGCCGCACTGGCCGCGGTGGCCGAGGGCCGCACGACCATCCGGGGCGTGGCGCACATCCGCGGCCACGAGACCGATCGGATCGCCGCACTCGTCAACGAGATCAACGCGGTGGGCGGCGACGCGACCGAGACCGAGGACGGCCTGATCATCGACCCGCGGCCGTTGCACGGTGGCGTGTGGAAGGCCTACGCCGACCACCGGATGGCCACCGCGGGCGCGATCATCGGTCTGGTCGTACCGGGCATGTCGGTCGACGACATCGGCAGCACGACCAAGACGATTCCCGACTTCCCAGGGATGTGGAACGCCATGCTCACCGGGGGCGCGTAGAAGTGGCCAAGCAGGACTGGCGCAAGCTCGACGAGTCCGACGTGCGCGTGCGCCCCGGCAGGGGAACGCGGCCGCGCAGCAAGATCAGGCCGGAACACGCCGACGCCGAGACCGCGATGGTGATCGGCGTGGACCGCGGCCGCTGGACGTGCGCGATGGAGTCCGGCGCCGTCGTCACGGCGATGCGTGCGCGCGAACTGGGCCGCAAGCCCGTGGTGGTCGGCGACCAGGTCGGCATCGTCGGGGACACGTCCGGCCTGCCGGACACGCTGGCCCGCATCGTGCGCATCGGGGAACGGACCTCGGTGCTGCGCCGGACCGCGGACGACACGGACCCGTTCGAACGCGTCGTCGTCGCGAACGCCTCCCAGCTCATCATGGTCGTCGCGCTGGCGGATCCCCCGCCGCGCACGGGTTTCATCGACCGGTGCCTGGTCGCCTCGTACGCGGGCGGCCTGGAACCGGTGCTGTGCCTGACGAAGTCCGACCTCGCCTCGCCGGACTCGCTGCTGGCGCTCTACACCGAGCTCGACGTGCCGGTGATCGTGACGCGCTCCGACGAGGAACCGGCCGCGTTGCGCGCGAGGCTCGCGAACACGGTGTCGTGCCTGATCGGCCACTCCGGCGTCGGCAAGTCCACTCTGGTCAACAAGCTCGTGCCGGACGCGAACCGCGCGGTGGGCGTGGTGTCCGGCGTCGGCAAGGGCCGTCACACCTCCACCCAGGCCGTGGCACTGCGCCTGCCGGAGGGCGGCTGGGTCGTGGACACGCCGGGCATCCGCTCGTTCGGCCTCGCGCACATCACGCCGGACGACATCGTGAAGGCCTTCCCGGACTTCGCCGAGGCCGCCGAGGAGTGCCCGCCCGGCTGCGGTCACCTGGGCTCGCCCGAGGATCCCGGCTGCATGCTGGACGAACTCGTACCGGACGCGCCGGGCCGCCTCACGTCGTTGCGGCGGCTGCTCGCGTCCCGGGCCGGCATGGACGACTACACGGATTGAGGTTGCGCCGGTCGTTCACACTCTCCCCATGAGGAGACTTCTGGGGGTCGCCGTGCTGTGCGCTGCCCTCACCGCGTGCACGGCCGAGATCCCCGGACCACCGCCGAAGCCGGTGCCGACCACGTCACCGCGCATCGACAAGCCCCGCGACGTGTCCGCGTTCGACGCGTGCAAGGCGCTGCCGACGGACGGCGCCAACTGGTACCTGAACGCGGCCACCGCTCCACCCGCGCCCGACGAGAAGAACCCGAGGTTCTGCAGGTACTCCTTCGGTTATCCGAAGGGCCCGCTGACCGTCCAGGTCGGACTGGAGGAGTTCGAGTACGACGAGGCGAAGCGGAACAACCCGAGCGGCCACCAGGGCGAGATCGACGGGCACACCGTGTGGTTCGCGTGCGACACGGACGCTTCGACGCTGGACTGCGGCGTGTGGGCAGCGGTCGGCTACGCGCGCACGCTGACCATCAGGACGCAGTCCCCCGGTGCGAACGAGGCCTGGTTGCTGAGCCACCGCACCACGTTGGTGCAGTACGTGCTCGACCGTCTCCCGAAATCGTCATGAGTCACACTTCCCGCATGAACACACGCCTGGGGGCTGTGGCACTGCTCGTTGCGCTGACCGCGTGCTCGACGCCCACGCCACCACCCGCTCCCGCACCCGCACCGAAACTGCGTGACCTGGCCACGGTCGACGCCTGCACGCTGCTCGTCGAGTCGGACTTCGCGAAGCCGTTCACCAAGGCACCGGAACCGCTCAACGAGCCGGCGACCTGCCGGTGGACGATCGAGAGCCAGTCCGTCTGGATGAGCGTCGAGAACGAGTCGCTGGACCAGGCGAAGGTCCGCGTGCGCGACGGCTCCGAGCTCACGGTCGAGGGCCACAAGGCGTGGTGGGGCGTGACGCACGACCGTTCCAGCGTGCCGCAGACGAGCCTGGGTGTCGTCGTGACCGAACTGGCCGCCGACCGCGTGCTGGTGCTGACCGCGGAGCGAACCCCGCCGAACTACGACATCGGGATGGTCGCCCGCACCCGGTCCGTCGCGGTGGTGCAAAGGTTGTTCTCATGATCCGACTGGTTCCGGTACTGCTCCTCGCCCTGACCGCGTGCTCGACCGGGCAGCCGTCCGGCCCGAAGTTCGAGGACGCCGACCCCTGCGCGCTGCTCGCGTCCGGTGACGCCGGGCAGCTCAGCGGCTCCCCCACCAGGACCGACCGGTCGTGCGACTTCCCGTTCGACTCGCTGACCGTGCGGCTGACGCTGCTGAGCGCGAAGTACGCGGACGAGTCGCAGAAGCTGTTGTCCGACGGCGGCTACGGGGGCGTGATCGACGGCGGCCAGGTCGGCGAGAGCGACGACCGCCCGGTGACCAGCAAGTGCGTCGACTCCTCTGGCGAGGTGACGTGCGACGCCGTCGTCGAGGTGCGGGACGGGCAGCTCATCGGGCTGAAGGTCCTGCAGCGCAGCCACGACCTCAACGTGGTCGGGCAGGTCACGCAGGGACTGGCGGCGAAGGCCTTCGGACGGCTGCCGAAGTGACCGCTACCCCATGTGCGGATACCGGTGATCGGTCGGCGGCACCAGGGTTTCCTTGATGGCGCGCGGGCTCGTCCACCGCTGCAGGTTGTAGATCGAGCCCGCCTTGTCGTTGGTGCCGGACCCGCGCGACCCGCCGAACGGCTGCTGCCCGACGACGGCCCCGGTCGGCTTGTCGTTGACGTAGAAGTTGCCCGCGGCGAACCGCAGGGCGCGATGTGCCTGGTCGATGGCCACTCGGTCGCGCGCGAAGATGGCGCCGGTCAGCGCGTACGGCGTGGAGGTGTCGATGGTCTCCATCATCTTCGGGAAGTCCCCGTCCTCGTAGACGTGCACGGCGAGGATCGGGCCGAAGTACTCCGTGGTGAAGATGTCGTGGTGCGGGTCGGTGCCGAGCAGCACCGCGGGGTCGACGAAGTAGCCCACCGAGTCGTCGCACGAGCCGCCGGCCAGCACCTCGACCGAAGTGGACGCGGACGCCATCAGCAACGCTTCCTTGTGCTTGGCGAACGCGCGGTGGTCAATCACGGCGCCACCGAAAGCCGACAGGTCCGTGACATCGCCGTAGGACAACGACTTCGTGATGTCGAGCAGCTGTTCGCGGACGCCGCCCTCCCACAACGAACGCGCGATGTACGCACGTGAGGCCGCGGAGCACTTCTGGCCCTGGTACTCGAAAGCGCCGCGCACCAGCCCCGTGACGAGCGCACGAGGATCGGCGGAAGCGTGTGCCAGCACGAAGTCCTTGCCGCCGGTCTCGCCGACGACGCGCGGGTAGGCGCGGTAGTTGTCGAGGTTGCCCGCCATGGTCTGCCACAACGCCTTGAACGTGCGCGTGGACCCGGTGAAGTGCAGGCCGGCGAAGAACCTGTCCCGCAACGCCACCTGGCTCACCGCCTGGCCGTCACCGGTGACGAGGTTGATCACGCCCGGCGGCAGACCGGCCTCCTCCAGCAGCCGCATGGTGAAGTGCGCGGCCAGCTGCTGCGTCGGCGACGGCTTCCACACCACGGCGTTGCCCATCAGGGCGGGCGCGAGCGGCAGGTTTCCCGCGATGGCGGTGAAGTTGAACGGCGTGATCGCCACGACGAACCCGTCGAGCGGCCGGTGGTCCATCCGGTTCCACCCGCCCGGCGACGAGATCGGCTGCTCCTGCAGGATCCGTCGGCCGAAGTGGACGTTGAACCGCAGGAAGTCGATCAGCTCGCACGCCGCGTCGATCTCGGCCTGCTGCACGGACTTCGACTGGCCGAGGATCGTGGCGGCGTTGAGCGTGTCGCGCCACGGACCGGCGAGCAGGTCGGCCGCCCGCAGCATCACGGCAGCGCGTTCGTCGAACGGCAGCTCCTGCCACCCCGGCGCGGCGTGCTGGGCGGCGCGCATGGCGTCCGCGACGTCGGAGTTCGTGGCCTGCGCCGTCACACCGAGAACGTGCTTGTGGTCGTGCGGCTGAACGACGTTGATGTGGTCGCCACCGCCCATGCGCTGCTGACCGCCGATGGTCATCGTCAGCTCGTGCGACGTGCCTTCAAGCTCGGCGATGCGCGCCTGCAGACTCGCCCGTTCGGCGCTGCCGGGTGCATAGGAGCGCACGGGCTCGTTGACCGGTTCGGGTGCAGACGTGACGGCGTCCATTCCCCCATCGTGGCACGCGGTAGTAGGGTCCGTCGGGTGGCGCGGGTGACTGGCATCGGCGGGGTTTTCCTGCGTTCAAGAGACCCTGTGCGTTTAGCGGCCTGGTACCGCGACAACCTGGGCGTGCCGATGAGCGAGAAGGGCACCGTCACCTTCCACTGGCTCGACACGGCGACGAACGAGTTCCCGGGCACCACGACGATGGCGTTGTTCGCCCAGGACACGCCCTACATCGGCGAACCCCACCAGCGCACGATGCTGAACCTGCGCGTGGACGACCTGGTGTCGTTGATGGCGAAGCTGAAGGCGCGCGGCGTCGAGGTCCTGCCCGACACCGAGGACTCGGAGTTCGGCCGGTTCGGGTGGTGCGTCGACCCCGAGGGCAACCGGATCGAGCTGTGGGAGCCCGCGGAAGGAATGTGATCGTGTTCGACGAGGCCGTGCGGGCGCTGCGCGAGTGGCAGCGCGACGACCTGCCGTTCCAGCTCCATCCGGGAGATCTGGGCTGGTATCGGCGTTTCGGCAACCAGGAGGCGGCCGCGGCGGTCCGGATCTGGCGTGCTGACGGGCAGATCGTCGCCGTCGGGCTGCTGGACGGCGCCGACCTGCTGCGGTTCACGATCGCGCCGGACGCCCGGCAGGACGAGGAACTGGCGCGGCGCCTGGCCGACGACGTCTGCGCTCCCGAACGCGGTGTCCTGCCCGCCGGGACGGTGTACGTCGAGTCCCCGCGGGGCACGCGGTTCCAGGAGCTGATGTTCGAGCGCGGCTGGCAGTCCGACGTGCCGTGGACGCCGCTGCGCCTTCGTCTCGGTGCCCAGCTGCTGGATCCCGATGTGCCGATCGAGGTCATCGGACATGACCACGCCGATGTGCACGCGGCCGTGATCCGGGCGTCGTTCGAGAAGTCGACGTTCACCGAGGAGCGCTGGCACGCGATGGCGGTCGGCTCGCCGTACGCCGACGCCCGGAGCCTGGTCGCGTTCGACCGGGGCGTCGCGGTGGCGGCGATCACCGTCTGGTCGGCGGGTCCTGGCAGGCCGGGGCTGATCGAACCGATGGGCGTGCACCGCGATCACCGCGGCAAAGGTTTCGGCACGGCGATCACCATCGCCGGAGCGGCGGCGTTGCGCGAACTCGGCTCGTCGAGCGCGCTCGTCTGCACGCCGAGTTCGAACGTCGGCGCCGTCGCCACCTATCGGGCAGCCGGTTTCGAAGCACTGCCCGAGGTGCACGACCAGCGCCGGGACTAGAGCAGCTCCAGCACGAACGGGAGTTCCTGCGCCGCGTACCAGGCCAGTTCGTGGTCCTCGGCGCTGCCCAGAGCGAACTCCGCGTCCGGGTCGCCGAGGTCGGCGGCGTCGATGACGTCCGCGGCCGCGCGCACGTCCTGCTCGGCCTCCGCGGTGTCGAGGTGGACGGCGGCGACGTCCTTCGTCGTGAACGAACCCCCGACCTTCACGACCGAGAAGTCGAGGTCCGGACGCAGCGTCACGTCGTCCATGTCCACCGCGAGCACCGCACGACGCGGCTCCGCCTTCTCGTCGGCGGCCAGCAGCCGCAGGGAAGCCCGTGCGGCGTCGAGCATGGCCGCGTACTCCAGCTCCTCGGTGTCGCCCGCCGCGTAGGACTCGCGCAGCGCCGGCGTCAGCGCGAAGGCCGTGCCGGTGACCGGAGCCAGTTCGCCGCTGTCGACGAACGCGCGCAGCATCGGCACCGTGGCCGGGATGTAGACCCTCATGCGCTCGCCGTCCCCATCAGTTCCTCCACCGACTCCTCGACCATGGTCGCGAGAACGTCCACATCGGACATGGCGTCGCGGTCGCCGTTCAACCCGAAGTAAACACCGCCGTCGTACGACGTCACCCCGATGGCCAGCGCCTGGTTCTTGGCGAGCGGGACGACCGGGAAGATCTCGGTCATTCTCGCGCCTGCCGCGTACAGGGGAACCTGCGGGCCGGGAACGTTGGTGACGATCACGTTGAACAGCCGGCGGCTGAACGAACTGGCGGCGCGTGCGCCGAGTGCGTGCAGCGTAGGCGGTGCGAAGCCGGAGACCTTCACCAGCGCGTCGGCGGCGACGGACTGGCCGGACTCCTGGTGCGCGCGCATCGCGTGGCTCACGTGGTGCAGGCGCACGACCGGGTTCGGTTCGCCGACCGGCAGATCGACCAGGTAGGCGCTCACGTTGTTGCCCGAGTCCGGGTCGGCCTCGCGGACGGACAGCGGCGCCATCGCACGGATCGTGGTGCTGCCGGTGACGTTCTCGCCACGGCTGAGCAGCCAGTTGCGCAGGGCCCCGCTCAGCGCCGCGAGCACCACGTCGTTGACGGTGCCGCCGTGCTGCTTGCGGATGGCGCGCAGGTCGTCGAGCTGGGCGCGGGCGACGGCGAACCGGCGCTGCGGCGAGGTGATCCGGACGTTCAGCGGACTGCCGGACGCGGGCGTCGCGACGGTGCGGACGGCACTCGCGAGCACGCCGAACGCGTTGAAGACCTTCTCGACCGTGTTGACGGTGTCGAGAGCCGCGCTGCGGACGTTCTCCACGAGCTCGCCGGGGCGCTGCACGATGTCGGTGACGGCGTCGGCCACGAGCTGCAGCGAGCTGGGCTCCGGCTGCGGCATCCAGAGGTTCTCGACGTTCGTGCGCGGCGTCGGCGACACGTCCAGCATGACCTGGCCGATCTCCAGCGACGCGATGCCGTCGATCATCGCCTGGTGGGTCTTGGTGATGACCGCGGTCTGGTTCTTCTCCAGGCCCTCGACCAGGTAGATCTCCCACAGCGGGCGGGAGTGGTCGAGCGGGCGCGACATCAGGCGCGCGACCAGGTCGTCCAGCTGCGTCTCGTTGCCCGGCTTGGGCAGGGCACTTCGGCGCACGTGGTAGGTGACGTCGAAGTCCGGGTCGTCCACCCAGACAGGCCGTGCGATGCGTCCAGGGACCTGCACGACCTTCTGCCGGTAGCGCGGCACGAGGCTGAGGCGTTGCTCGATGAGGTCGACGAGCTTGTCGTAGTCGAAACCGGCCTTGGGCCGGCGGAACACCGCCACGCCGCCGACGTGCATCGGCGTCGTGGAGTCCTCCAGGTACAGGAACGAGGCGTCCAGCGCTGACAGTCGGTCCGGCATACCACCCAGCCTAGTGGCGTTCGCGGTCCATCAACTTCTGAAGCGCGGCACGTTCGCGCGGATCACGGTCGTGCCGCTCCAGCCGGATGCGCGCGGCCTCCGGGATCGCGTTCTTCGCCTCCGGGTCCACGTTGGCCATGAACGACCGCAGGAACCGCCAGCGCGTGACCTTCATGACCGGTGCGAGGTGGGCGACGGCGAGCGAGACCCAGCTCAGCGCGACGTCGAGCCTGCGGTCACCCTTGGTCGCACTCGCCCAGTCCAGGACTACGGGCCCTTCCGGGCCGAGCACGACGTTGCCGGGGTGCAGGTCGAGGTGCAGGAGGTTGCCCTCGCCGCTCAGGAAGTCCGGTGCCGGGATGACGTCGAGGCGGTGGTGCAGGTCCGCGAGCTCCGCGCCGAGGCTGCCCGCGAGCCACGGCTTGCGGCCGATCTCCTCGGACATCCGCGGGCCGGGCACGTACTGCATCACGAGTTCGTCGGCGGTGGCGTCGTGCACGCGCGGCACGGGGATGCCGAAGCCGCTCAGGTACGACATCATCTCGGCCTCGCGCCGCAGGTCACGGCCGGTGCGCGTGCGTTTGACGAGCAGCCCGTCCGACCGGATGAACACATCCGAGTCCTGACCGCTCGCGAGATGTTGACGTTGCGCGACGCTGCGCATACCTGCCGTCATGTGACGATCATCATCGATATGATCCGAAACACAAGGGCCGAACGGCTCTAGTGGAGCTCTTCACCCGTTTGAGCCCCGTGTGCCGGGCTCTGGCACTCTCTTCCAGTGGAGATCTCGCCCAAGGACCGCTTCGTCACCGTCTACGGCCGCAAGCCAGTGCTGGAAGCGCTGGACGACCCGGCGCTCACGGTGGACAAGGTGGTGCTCGCCGACACGGCCCGAGGCGCGGCCGCGCACGAGATCATCGACGCGGCCCGCATGCGTGGGGTCCAGGTGCAGCGGGCGACCGCGCAGCGCGTGAAGGTGCTGGCCGGCAACGGCAAGCAGGACCAGGGCGTGCTCGCCGACGTCGTGGCGCCGCGCATGAAGCCGTTGGCGCTGGCACTCGAAGAGGGCGGGCTGAAGTCCGTGCTGGTGCTGGACGGCATCACCACGCCCGCGAACGTCGGCATGATCCTGCGCACCGCGACCGCCGCGGGCATCGACGGCATCGTGGTGCCGCGCCGGGGCGTCGCCTCGATCGACCCGCTCGTGGTGAAGGCCTCCGCCGGAGTGGCTTTCCGAGCGCCCGTGCTGCGCTGCGGCACCTCGGCGGAGGCCTCGGCTTTGTTGCGCGCGTCCGGCTTTCCGCTTTACGCGCTGGATTCCCACGCGTCCGACACGATTTATTCCGCCTCTTTTTCGTCGCGCTCCGCATTCGTGCTCGGCAGCGAAACGTCCGGAATCACCGACGACGTGCGTCCGCACATCACGTCGTGGCTCTCGATTCCGATGGCGGCGGGCGTGGAATCGCTGAATGTCGCGTCAGCGGCGGCCGTGCTCTGCTTCGAACTCGTGCGCCGGGCCCAGTGACCCGCTCAGAGCCAGTCGACGTGGTACCCGTTGACCCGCGGGTAGCCCAGCAGTGACGTGCAGGCCGCGACCGACGGCTCGCCCCTGACCCGGCCGATCGTCCCGTACTGGTCCCAGACGCCCAAGCCGTTCGTGCAGTGCGCGACGGCCCGGAAGCGGCCCGGCCTGCCCTCGTCGCAGAAGACCTCGACGGTGCGCCCGTCTCGCAGGTAATCCTCGTAGCAACCGCGTTCCTGCGCCTGCGCGGGTGATGCAATTGCCGTGGCTGCAATGGCGACTGCAACACAAGCGACAATTCTTCGCATTTTCTCCCCTAAGCATTCCGACTGCTGACCAAATCGACGGTAGTGCGTTGCCGAATATGGGGCAATGCGCTGCGGGGTGAACCCTCAATCGCGGAGCGCGATCGCTAGCAGGATTTCCAGCTCCTCGAGGGTGGACCGTGTCGACCGATGGTGGACGCCGACCATGCCCGCCTCCGCGGCGCCGCGGATGTTGACCGCGAGGTCGTCCACGAAGACGCACTCCTCCGGCTGGAGACCCAGCTTCCGGGCCGTGAGCAGGTAGATCTCGGTGTCCGGCTTCGCGAGCCCGACCTCGCCGGAGACGATCGCGGCGTCGAACAGGCCGGTGTAGACGGTCGGCGGATGCCACCAGCCGTCCGCGTTGGACAGCAGCGCGGTCTTGAGGCCGTGCGCCTTCGCTCTGCGCAGCGCGGTGAGCAGCGGAGGTTCGGCGGGGTTGTCCTCGCCGGGGTCGGTCAGGACGCCGCCGTAGTCGAGCACCAGGGCTTTCAGCACCTTGAGGACGGTACCCACTTTCGGGTGCCCGGTGTCCTGAAGTCGTTGTCGGCGCGCCAGGTTCGGCATGCCCCCAGTTGTTCGTCGCCTGCCCGCCTACGAGCCCCCGGTCGGAGTCTCCGGTGGCTTCGTGATTCCCCGGCCGCGGCCCAAGCCCGTCTGGGTGCCGGTGCCGGAACCGCCCTCGCCCGCCTTCGACGCCTCCCGGCTCGTCGCGGTCGTGCTGGAGGTGCTGGACGGGCGGCGTGCCACCCGGCTGCTGCGGGAGGTGGCGGTGCCCGTGCTGGCCGCACGGCTGGGCGGGCTGATTCGTCCTCGGACCACGCGGATGGTTCGCGCGCCCAGGGTCTGCCATCCGTCCCGGTTCGCGGCCGAGGTCTCGGTGACCGTGCGCAGGGAGGGGCGGGTGCTGGCCGTGGCCGGCCGGGCCGAGCACCGGGACGGGAGGTGGCGGTTCACCTCGTTCACGGTGCTGGAGTGAGGGTCCGGAAAAGCCGCGTGGGCCGCGTCCCCTGAGGAACACGGCCCACGCGGTGGTGGTGCGGTCAGCGCTTGCGCTGGTTCTTCGCCGCCTGACGGGCCGCCTCGCGGCGCTCCTTGCGGGTGCCGCCCTGCTGGCCGGCCGCGCCGTTCGCCTCGGCGTGCTCTTCGACGCCGCCGTCCTCGGCCGGGCCGCTGTAGTTCAGGTTCTGCTGGCCGGGGCCACCGAGACCCTTGCCGCGCAGGGCGGGCGGGATCGCGTTGCCGCTGGCCAGCTGGGCCATGGCCGGGCCGGCGGGAGCCTCGGGCTCCCGCTGCGCCTGCGCCTGTGCGGCCGCCGCGGCGCGGGCACGAGCGCGGGCACCGCCGCCACCGCCGTTGCCGGAGACCTGCGGGAGAGCCTGCGGGGCCGCGCCCAGGGCCACGGGGACCTGGGGCTCGGCGACGGGTTCCGGCTCGGCCGCCTCGACCTGGAGGTTGAACAGGAAGCCGACGGTCTCCTCGCGCAACGCGTCGAGCATCGCGTTGAACATCTCGAAGCCCTCGCGCTGGTACTCGATGAGGGGGTCGCGCTGCGCCATCGCGCGCAGGCCGATGCCCTCCTTCAAGTAGTCCATCTCGTACAGGTGCTCACGCCACTTGCGGTCCAGGACGGACAGCAGGACGCGACGCTCCAGTTCGCGGATGGCGCCTTCGCCGACCCGGCTGTCGATGTCGGCCTCGCGGGCGCGGTAGGCGTTCATCGCGTCCTCGACGAGGAGGTCGCGCAGGTACTCGCGCGTCACGTCCTCATCGGACTCGAGGATCTCCTTCGCGTCCAGCGAGACCGGGTAGAGGGTCTTGAGGGCGGTCCAGAGCTTCTCGAAGTCCCAGTCCTCGGCGTACCCGTCGGCGGTGGCGCCGTTGACGTACTCCTCGACGACGCTCACGATCATGTGCTCGACCTGGTCGCGCAGGTCCTCACCGGCGAGAACGCGGTGACGCTCGGCGTAGATCACCGTGCGCTGGCGGTTCATGACCTCGTCGTACTTGAGGACGTTCTTGCGGATCTCGAAGTTCTGCTGCTCGACCTGGGTCTGCGCGCTGCGGATCGCGCGGGTGACCATCTTGTGCTCGATCGGCACGTCGTCCGGCACGTTCAGGCGCGTCATGACCATCTCGACCATGGACGCGTTGAAGCGGCGCATCAGTTCGTCCTGCAGGGACAGGTAGAAGCGCGACTCACCGGGGTCGCCCTGACGGCCGGTGCGGCCGCGGAGCTGGTTGTCGATGCGGCGCGACTCGTGGCGCTCGGTGCCGAGCACGTAGAGACCGCCGGCCTCGCGGACCTCGTCGGCCTCGGCCTTGCCCTGGGTCGTCAGTTCCTCGACGACCTTGGCCCACTCGGCCTCGTACTCCTCCGGCGTCTCCACCGGGTCGAGGCCGCGGTCGCGCAGCTCGTGGTCGGCGATGATGTCCGGGTTGCCGCCCAGCACGATGTCCGTACCGCGACCGGCCATGTTCGTCGCGACGGTGACGGCGCCCTTGCGGCCCGCCTTCGCGATGATCAGCGCTTCGCGGTCGTGGTGCTTCGCGTTCAGCACCTCGTGCGGGATGCCCTTGCGCACCAGCAGCTTCGACAGGTACTCGGAGCGCTCGACGCTCGTCGTGCCGATCAGGACCGGCTGGCCGTTCTCGTGCTTCTCGGCGATGTCGTCGGCAACGGCCTCGAACTTCGCCTCCTCGCTCTTGTAGACGAGGTCGGGCTGGTCCTTGCGCTGCGGCGGGCGGTTCGTCGGGATCGGGACGACGCCCAGCTTGTAGGTCTGGTGGAACTCGGCCGCCTCGGTCTCGGCGGTACCGGTCATGCCGCCGAGCTTCTCGTACAGGCGGAAGTAGTTCTGCAGCGTGATCGTGGCGAGAGTCTGGTTCTCCGCCTTGATCTCGACGTTCTCCTTGGCCTCGATGGCCTGGTGCATGCCCTCGTTGTAACGGCGACCGGAGAGCACACGACCCGTGAACTCGTCGACGATCATGACTTCACCGTTGCGGAGGATGTAGTCCTTGTCGCGGTTGTAGAGCTCCTTGGCCTTGAGGGCGTTGTTCAGGTAGCCCACCAACGGCGTGTTCGCCGCCTCGTACAGGTTCTCGATGCCGAGCTGGTCCTCGATGAACTCCACACCGAGCTCGGTGACGGCGACCGTGCGCTTCTTCTCGTCGTACTGGTAGTGGAACGACTTCGACTTCTCCTCGATGACCTCGATGCGGTCCTTCTGGGAGAGCTGGGTGACGTCGATGCCGCGCATCCGCGGGGCCAGCCGCGCGAACTCCGTGTACCAGCGGGCCGACTGCTCGGCAGGGCCGGAGATGATCAGCGGCGTGCGGGCCTCGTCGATGAGGATCGAGTCGACCTCGTCGACGATCGCGAAGTAGTGGCCGCGCTGCACGCACTCGTCCAGGCTCCACGCCATGTTGTCGCGCAGGTAGTCGAAGCCGAACTCGTTGTTCGTGCCGTAGGTGATGTCCGAGTTGTACGACGCGCGCCGCTGCTCCGGAGTCATCTCGGAGAGGATCGCGCCGACGGACATGCCCAGGAAGCGGTGAACGCGGCCCATCCAGTCCGCGTCGCGCTTGGCCAGGTAGTCGTTCGTGGTGATGACGTGGACGCCCTTGCCGGCGATGGCGTTGAGGTAGACGGGCATGACCGAGGTCAGCGTCTTGCCCTCACCCGTGCGCATCTCGGAGATCTGACCGAGGTGCAGCGCCGCGCCACCCATGAGCTGAACGTCGTAGGGGCGCTGGCCGAGGGTGCGCTTCGCGGCCTCGCGGGCCACGGCGAACGTCTCCGGCAGCAGCTCGTCCAGCGACTCGCCCTCGGCGTAGCGCTTCCGGAACTCCTCGGTCTTGCCCCGCAACTCGGCGTCGGAGAGGTCCACCACCTCGTCTTCCAGGTGGTTGATGTGCTGTGCGATGTTGCGGAGGCGCTTGAGCATCTTGCCCTCGCCGGAGCGGAGCAGTCGGGACAGCACCATCTGGATAGACCTCATCACCTGTATCGCGGCGCGCCCACGTCGGACGCCTTTCCCCTGCCCATCGTAGGCAAGTCGCCAAGATGTGTGCACGGACACAGGCGGATTGACTGGCCTGACCTGGTCTGCGCAGGTCAGGTGCCGTTTCGGCGATCTTCCCAAGCCACCTGTCGCCGGTGCCCCCACCTCGGCTACTGATGTGGAGAACGCATGAGGGCGGCGTAAAGGTTCCTGGTCCGGCGTATTTCACCTTGACGGTGAACGTCACGGCACGAGATGAGTCCGACCGGCGGTAGACGCACGCCGCCGCCCCGCACGCGAGGGGTGCGGGGCGGCGGCGGTTCGAAGGAACGGGGTGGGCGGTCAGGCCAGCCTGATCACGCCGTAGTCGAATCCCTTCCGGCGGTAGACGACACTCGGGCGTCCGCACTCGGTGTCGGCGAACAGGTAGAAGTCGTGTCCGACCAGTTCCATCTCGTAGAGGGCCTGGTCGACGGTCATCGGTTTGGCGGCGTGCTCCTTCTCGCGTACGACGCGTCCGGGCAACTTGTCATCGAGGCCGTCGTCCCAACGCTGCGTGGGCACTTCCGCCATGCCCTCGTAGTCGGCCTCGGGTGCGTCGAGCACCGCGGTCTTGGCGCGGCGCGACGTCATGCTTTCGCCGGCGGACTGGTCAGCCAGTCCGCTTGTCGCTTCGGCCACCGAGATCGGGGCGCGGGCCCCGTGGTGGACGCGCCTGCGGTCGTGTGACCGACGCAGACGGTTCTCGAGCTTCGCGACCGCAGAATCGAGCGCGGCGTAGAAGTCACCCGCGCAGGCTTCGGAACGGACCACTGGTCCACGTCCCTTGCCGGTGATTTCGACCCGCTGGCAGTTCTTCGACTGGCGGCGGTTCGGTTCGTGGAAAAGCTCCACGTCGAAGCGGATGACCTTGCGGTCGTAGCGCTCAAGCCGGGCCAGCTTTTCGGCGACGTGAACCCTGTAGTGCTCGGGCACCTCGACGTTGCGGCCCTTAACGACGATGTCCATACACGACCTCCCTCGCTTTGCTGCGAGCTATGGCTGGACTGCTTTAAAGCGCCGTGGCGATCTTGGATCGCAGATGTGTCGCAGAGGGTCGTCTCCCTCAGCTCTCACGGCGCCAGGATCATGGGCTGTTCGCCTCCTCCCCGCGGGCCGGGAACGCTGATAGCGGTGCACGTTAGCTTGGGATTCACCGTCGCGTAAGCCCCCTTGCCGGGGGAACAACGAGATTTTTCGGTGACTACGCAGCGCGACGACAGTGCGTTGCCAAGCGTTTCCCGAGCGTGCTCCGAACCAAACCCGACCGCACCTCGCTCACCCGAACGGCGCACAGCCGGACCGGCACTCGACGGCAGTCTCGCTGCGTCGAACGGGTCCAGTCGCGGCCTCATACCCAGCCAACGGGCGACCCCCGCGTCATGTTCCCGAAACCTGGAAGAGATCGATTCCGAACCACTCCGTGGACGCCTGCCGCACTTCTTCCAAGCGAACTGAGGGGCCCCGATACCCGATCACGGGCCAGTCACGCCCGGCTGAACGGCGGATTTCGCCCAATGCCGGACAAGGCAGTCGATCACCATCGCGACGGGACGTACCGGCATTCCAATGAATAACCGCTGGTCAGCTCCATACGTGAATAATCGTTAACTAACGGCGGGTGTGGCGGGCCCGTCTCGGGGTCACCCGGGGAGGTGACCGCCGCCGCGCTCGAGGCCTTGATCAACGCCGCGAGGTGCGGACTCCTCAGTTCTGAAACGTCCGCTCAACAGAGGTTGGGACAAACGGGGCGAAACGAGTTACAAGATCTTGGGACGTCGTCACAGAACGCGCGCCGAGCTGGGGGTTTTCGTCCGCCACGACCGCGCCGGAGATCGACATCGCCGCCGCAACTTCACCCTTGTGGGCGGTGCCGAAAGTCCCCGCCGACCCCGTTCCGGATCTCATTTCGCGGTTCCCCGGTCCCGGCCACGATTTTCTGTCAGACCCCGCCGCCATCCTGATCCCATGACAGCTCTCGATCTGCTCCTGCCGATGGCCTGCTCCGGCTGCGGCCGCCCCGGCACCCCTTGCTGTTCCCCGTGTCTCGACGGCTTCGGCCCGCCCGCACGACTCCAGGTGCCCGGTGTGGGGCCGCCTGTGTGGACGCTGGCGGCCTATCACGGCTCCGCGAGGGAACTGGTGCTCGCCTTCAAGGAACGCGGCGCACGGGCCCTTGCAGCGTGGTTCGGCGCCCTCGTGGCCGTCACCCTGACCGCGATCGGCCCTCCACCGTGGACGCTCATCCCCGCACCCTCCCGCCGCAGCGCCGCACGGGACCGCGGCGGCGACCACATGCTCCGCATCGCCAGGGAGACGGACATCGCCACCGTCGCACCGGTCCTCCGCCTCGCGCCGGGCGTGGCCGATTCCGTGGGCCTGACCGCGATCGCGCGCAGACGCAACCTCGCGGGCCGGGTGGAGGTCTGCGGTCCGTCGCCGCCGGGCACCACGGTGCTGCTGGACGACGTGATCACCACCGGCGCCACGGCATCGGCTTGCGTGCGCGCCTTACGGCAGGCGGGCGTGCGCACGAACGCGGTTCTCGTGCTGACCTCGGCCCGGCCGCCGCGGCCAGGGCAGTAGAGGGACGCGCTTCCGCACGCCTTGAGAACGCGCACCAACTCGTCGCGTTCGCTGCCGCTGGCCGGACCGAGTCCCCCAATCCAGCAAACACGACCGCATCAGCCCAGCCACCCGAACTCAGCCAACGTCAGCCCTACCGCGCGAACCCGAAACCCGCCCGGTCAGCCCGGGTAGAACACCAGCGCGCCCGACGGCACCCGGATCGCGCTCGACTTCCACACATCGGTGATGTCCGATGCCGACCACAGCCCGGAAGGATCGATCACCTGCACCTGACGCGCCGCGGCCGCCGCCACCGAACCCACCGGCACGGTGAGGTTCGACTGGCTGTAGCGGTCCATCTTGTAGCCGTCGCTGTAGACCTTCGTGACCGGCCACGCGGGCAGAGAGGAGGAGACCACCAGCACGTCCTGGGAGAGCCAGTCGATCGACTGCACGGACCCGTCCAGGATCGACGGCTGCAGTTGCCGGGGTGAGCGCAGGGCCACGTCCTGGTTGTTGCGCACCACCGACGCGATGTAGAGCTTGCCGGCGATCACCAGCGCGGCCCTCGTGCCGTCGCGGGAGAGGCGCAGTTCGCTGATCGAGCCGAACGGCACGATGTCGGTGATGTTGACGCCCTTGGCGGTCCAGCTGCCGTTGTCGGCGCGGGTCACGCGGGCCACCGAGGTGCCGTCGACGGCCGTCCAGACCTCGGTGCCCTGGCCGGTCGAGAGCTGCCAGGTCGGTCTGGAGAGCGTGGTCGCGCGCTGGTCCACTTCGGACAGGTCCTGTTCCAGCTCACCCACGCGCAAACGCATTCCGCCGCCCGCACGCGACACGACGGCCAGCCGTGAGCCGTCGAGGGACTGTGCGGCCGACACGGCGCCATAAGCACCCGCGCCGGCGGGGCCCTTGATCGGGTTGCCGTCGGTGAGGGAGCGGATCGACCCGTCCGTCACGAGCATGCCCTGGAGGTTCGCGTTCAGCGCCAGCAACGCCTCACCCGCGGTCGCCGACACGTCGGACGGCCGGTAGTCGCGCTGGTCCGGCAGGATCTGCTGGCCGTCGACGAGCACGCGCACCCGCGACGAGGTGACACCCGAGTACGACTTCACGACCTGCGCCACGATCTGCTTGCGCTTCTCCGGCGTCAGGTCCTTGCCCACGTTGGTGAGGTTCACCTCCAACGCGCCGTCGTCGGACTCCTTGGTGTCCGAGAACTTCTCGGTCTCCGTGCCGAGCGCGCTCACCAGCGTGTCGCGCACCGCGTCACCGGGGCCCGCGATCAGCAGCTCGGTGACGCGGGTCGGGATGCTCGTCGCCGGCGGGATCACGACGTAGCGCGGATCCGGCACCAGCACGGTGAACTCGGGGTTGTAGAAGTACAGCGTCACCCGGCGGTAGGTGGTGTTGAACAGGTTCTGCGGCATGTACACGCCGAGCGGCGGCTCGGAGATCCGCCACTGGTTGTCGCTGGTGCGCTCGACCTTCACCGGGATGCGGAACTCGCCGAGCTGCGGCACGAACGCGTTGTCGCTGCCCAGCCGGCCGACGTAGTTGCCCTGCAGGAGAACGGTCTGCGTCTTGTCCTGCGGCGCCTGCGAGGTCGGCACGGTGGAGAAGCCGGTCTCGATGATCGTGGGGTTCTTGGTGTCCCAGTTCTTGTTGGCCTCGGGCGTCATGAACGCGCGGGCCGCCGCGTAGTCGCTGTCCGGGTTCGCCGTCGCGTTCAAGAAGTCGCGCACGAGCATGAACGGGTCGATGTTCTGGCGCGGTTCGGGCGCGGCGGGGGTGTTGGACGCCTTGCTGTCCTTCGACCCGATCGGTTTCGGCTGGGTGTTCGTCGGGATCGCGGCGCACCCGGTCAGGGTCACGAGGACGAGCACCAGCAACGACAGCCGCTTCACCGCACTTCCTCCGAAACCTCGTCCGACGCCTTGTCCGCGGGAGTCCCGTCGACGGGCTCCGCGGGCTGCCAGGTGATCTCCTCGGGCCGCAGCTCGATCTCACCGGGTTCGTCGTCGGCGATCGGCTCCTCCACCACCAGGACGGGCTCCAGCGCGATCGCGGGCGCCAGCGGCAACGGGCTCTCGCGCAGTTCCTCGCCGTGTCTGCGGGGCAACGTCAACCGGAACACGGCACCGTGGCCGGGCTCGCCCCACGCCTCCAGCCAGCCGCCGTGCAGCCGGGCGTCCTCCAGCGAGATCGACAGGCCGAGACCGGTGCCGCCGGTGCGGCGGTTGCGCGACGGGTCGGCGCGCCAGAAGCGGCTGAACACCAGGTCGGCCTCACCCTGGCGCAGGCCGACGCCGTGGTCCCGCACGGTGATCGCGACGGCGTCGGCGTTGCCGCGCATGGTGAGTTCGACCGGCTGGCCCTCGCCGTGGTCGATGGCGTTCGCGAGCAGGTTGCGCAGAATCCGTTCCACGCGGCGGGAATCGAGCTCGGCGACGAGTTCGTCGTCCGGCAGGTCCAGCACCACCGGCGAACCGGCGCTCGTCGAGATCGCGCGCACCGAGTCGTGCGCCCGGCGCGCCAGCACGCGGATGTCGACCTGGTCGGCGGTGAGTTCCTCGACGCCGGCGTCCAGACGGGAGATCTCCAGCAGGTCGCCCAGCAGCGACTCGAACCGGTCGAGCTCGTCGACCAGGAGTTCGGTGGAACGGGCGAGCCCCGCGGGGAACTGTTCACGCGAGGCGTGCAGGACGTCCGCGGCCATGCGCACCGTCGTCAACGGCGTGCGCAGCTCGTGCGAGACGTCCGAGGTGAACCGGCGCTGCAGCTGGCCGAACTCCTCCAGCTGCTTGAACTGCGCCTGGATCGACTCGGCCATCTCGTTGAACGACTCGGCCAGGCGCGCCACGTCGTCCTCACCGACGACGTGCATGCGTTCGTGCAAAGTGCCGTCCGCGAACCGTTCCGCGACCTCGGCGGCCTGCCGCACCGGCCGCACCACCTGGCGCGTCACCAGGTTCGCGATGAGCGCGAGCAGGACCAGCAGGACGATGCCGCCGACCGCGAGCGTCGACTGCACGACCTCGGCCGTGCGCTGCTCGGCGGTCAGCGGGAAGATCAGGTACAGCTGCATCGACCGCGCGGACGTGCTGATCGGCAGGCCCACGACGAACAACGTGGTCTGCGCGCCGTCGCGCTGCACGGTGTGGATCTGGGTGCCGGAACCGCCGTCCTCGACCATCTCGCGCAGGCCGCGCGGCACGTCGTCGAGCTTGCCGACGGAAGGCACTCGCCCGGCGCCGGCGGAACCCAGCCCGTCGGCCAGGACCGGTTCGAACGCGCCGGCACCCGCCGTGGTGGCGTCCGTACCGGCGCCACCGACAGCGAGCTTGTTGATCGCGCTGGTGAACCGCGTCTGCACGCTGTCCGGCCCCGGATTCAGACCGACCAGATCGGACTGGATCAGGTTGCGCGAGGCCATGGCCTGGCGCACCGCGGCCTCGTCCTTGGTGTTCAGCAGCTGGTTGGTGATCTGCATCTGCAGCACCATTCCCAGCACGAACACCACGGCCGACGAGAGCGCGAGCGTCGACACGACGACGCGCAGCTGCAGCGAACGACGCCAGAGGTCACCAAACGCGGACCATCGCTTACGCGCTTCCTCGACGAGGAACTGCGCCTTCGCGATGGCCGGCCGAACGAACTTCATACGCCACCTGTCACGGAGGGCCGGCCTTGTACCCGACACCGCGGACAGTCAACACCACCTCGGGGTGTTCCGGGTCCCGTTCGACCTTGGAACGCAGCCGCTGCACGTGGACGTTCACCAGGCGCGTGTCGGCGGCGTGGCGGTAGCCCCACACCTGCTCGAGCAGCACCTCGCGGGTGAACACCTGGCGCGGCTTGCGGGCCAGCGCGACGAGGAGGTCGAACTCCAGCGGCGTGAGCTGGATCGGCCTGCCCTCGCGCAACACCTCGTGGCCGGGGACGTCGATCGTGAGGTCGCCGATCTGCAGCACCTCGGACGGCTCGGCCTCGGTGCGCCGCAGGCGAGCCCGGATGCGGGCCACCAGCTCCTTGGGCTTGAACGGCTTGACGACGTAGTCGTCCGCGCCGGACTCGAGACCCAGCACCACGTCGACCGTGTCGCTCTTCGCCGTGAGCATCACGATCGGCACGCCCGACTCGGACCTGATCGCCTTGCAGACGTCGATGCCGTTCATTCCCGGCAACATCAGGTCGAGCAGCACGAGGTCGGGCTTGAGCTCGCGCAGCGCGGGCAGGGCACGGGCACCGTCGGCGACCACCGCGGTGTCGAAGCCCTCCCCGCGCAACACGATCGTCAGCATCTCCGCCAGGGCGGGGTCGTCATCGACGACGAGCACGCGTGCCTTCATGCTCAACATCGTCGCACTCCCGGTCGCACGTTCGCGCACCGCCCACGTTCCGTTGCTGCTGGTGGCGATGTGCGCTCGTTCGGTAACCGGCCGGAACTGTCGTTCCACGTACCCCACCTCGCCCCGTTTGACCTGTTCGTCGCGGGAGTATCCGCGCGAGGATCACCTTTTGTTACCAGGTGTTCTCAGGTTGTGCGAACGGCCGAAGCCAACCAGATGCGCGCGTCACCGACTTTTCGCGGGTCGGTGATCGCCGGCACCGCGCGGTCGTGGCGCGCGGCCAGGTCGACCTGGTGCGTCACGGTGGCGTGCCAGCCGTAGCCACCGAGCCACTCGACGGGGTCCTCCACGTCGGAATGCCAGCGGGCGTCCAGCGCGTCGAACCGCTGATGCACGGCCTTCATCTGCGGCAACTCGCGGAACGCGCGGTTGACGTGTTCGAGCGCGAGCGTGCTGCCGCGGGCGGACATCGCGCTCACCCAGTACAGGATCTGCTCACCGGCGTCCGGCGGCAGAAACATGAAGAGGCCCTCCAGCAACCACGCCGTGGGCCTCTTCGGGTCGAACCCGGCACGTATGAGTGCCGTCGCCCAGTCGTCCCGCAGGTCGCACGGGACGACGACGCGTTCGCAGGCGGGCTGGGCGAGCTGGTCGCGCAGCGCGTCCTCCTTGAACTCGATCAGCTCGGGCAGGTCGAGTTCGAAGAGTGTTGTGCCCGGTGGCCACCGCAGCCGGAACGCTCTTGTGTCGAGGCCCGCCGCCATGATCACCACCTGGGGGGCGGCCGAGGCGAGGAGCTCGTCGTCGAAGTACCGGGTGCGCAGGACGAAGTGATCGCCCGCGAGGGTGCGCACGCCGTTCAGGTCGCTCGCGGAGCCGGCGGCCTCCACGAGTCCTGCGGCCAGTGGGTCGTCGAAGAGCGGGCGGAGCTGACGTCGCTCGTTGGCGCGGGCGGCGGCGATCAGGACCGCCGTCCGGGCGACACCGACAGGTGGGCGCTGCAGGACACGCTTCAAATTGCAATCTCCTATGCACTCAGAGTGACGTACCGGGCACTCGATCGTGTCAATCGGTACGCACGTGAGCGACCACTCAAGGAGTGAAGAGTGGTTCCAGAAGCGAATGAAAGTTCACGTTTGACCGCCCGTCGACCACTTGCCACGGGGCGAGCCAGCCGATGTTCGCCAATCCGTCGTAAACGACACCGCACCGGGCCTGCAGGGAGCCATCGGATTCGTAAATGTCGCGGGCCCGCGAGTCGTCGTCCTGTTCGCGCTTGGCCGCCCGCTCGGCCGCGACCTCGACGGGCACGCGCAGCAGCAGGTGGAGGTCGGGAACGGGGAGCCCGAAGCGGTCGATCTCCAACTCGCGCACCCACCGCACGAACTCGCCGTGCTCGTCCTGGTGCAGGCGCGCGGCGCTGTACGCGGCACTCGACGCCACGTACCGGTCGAGCAGCACGACGTCGTGCTCTTCGAGGTCCTTGCGGATCTGGTCGGCCGCACCGCGCCGGTCCAGTGCGTAGAGGACGGCCATCCCGTAGACCGAGTCGCTGAGGTCGCCGAGCCGGCCGTAGAGGCCGTCGCGGACGAGGTCCGCGTGCACGCTCTGGCCGTAGCGCGGGAACGCGTGGCCGGCCACGGTCCTGCCCTGAGCGACCAACGCCTCGGTCAATCCGTTGGCGAGGGTGCGCTTGCCGGCGCCGTCCAGACCTTCGATCACTACGAGCTTTCCCACGGCAAAACCCTAACGGGAGCGGTCCCAGCCACTCACACGGCCGCAGCACGTCCCCCACACGGGCGAAATCCGTGCTTTCGATCACCAGAACGAGTGACTACGGTGAACAGTCACACGGCGCGTGTGAAGGGTAGGTGCCGCGGTGGCCGCGGATTCCGGGCACGCCGGGTCGGTCGACGAACCGATCGGGCTCCCGACCGGGGGTTTACCGACCCCTCTCGCCGAGACGCTGCGCTACGGGCCGTTCCACCGCGCTTTGCGCGAGGCGATCGCCCACCGTGGCCTCTCGCTCGCACGGCTGCGCGCTCATCTTGAGCAACTGGGTGTCCAAGTGGGCCAGTCGACACTCTCGTACTGGCAACGCGGCCTGCGTCATCCCGAGGTGCCCCGCGCCATCAGCACGGTGCGCGCACTGGAGACCGTGCTGCGCCTGCCGCCATCGTCCTTGTTGGACCTCATCGGCCCGCGCAACGCGAACACCTACGCGCCGCGTCCTGTCGCGACCTGGCCGGAGCCCGCGCCGTTGCTCGCGACGTTCGACTCCGTACCGGAAGCGGCACGAGGCAATGCCGACCTCGAAGTGCTCTCCGTGCACGACACCGTCCAGATAGGCATGCACCGCGAGCAGCGCTCGATCACCACACGGCTGGTCGTGCGCGCGGTGCGGCAGGGACCGGACCGGTACCTGGCGATGCACCACGGCGACGAAGGCTCGTTGATCGAGAACGCGCTGGTGAGATCCGGCGAAGGGTGCCGGCAGGGGCGGCTGCGCCGGGAAAGCGCTTCCCGCAACCTGGCCGTGGAGATGCTGTTCGACCGGCGGCTCGCGGCGGGCGAGGAGCACGTCTTCAGCTTCACGATCGCCGACGACACCGGCAGCGCGACGCCGGGCCACCACCGGACGTTCCGCGACACGTGCGGCTCGTACCTCGTGCAGCTCTCGTTCCACCGACGAGCGATGCCCGCGCGCTGCATGAAGCAGTTCCTGGCCTCCGCCGACGCCACGCCGGTCGACGTCGACGAGCTCGTGTGCGGGCTCGGCGGCGTCGTCAGCGCGTACTTCGGCGACGTCGGGCCGGGAATCGCGGGCATCGCCGTCGAGTGGAGCTGAGCCCGGGGTCCGGGGTGTCCCCGGAGGACACTGCGAGCGACGCGGTCCGCGCGTTCCGCGGACACACGTCCCCTGAGTGAGCGCGAGGAAAGCGAGGGGGCTAAAGACCGGCGGTCCGAGGACCAGACCGGTTCCGGATTTAGAAGGAAGCTCCCTCATGGCCTCGCGTTTGCCACGTTAGCAGCGATACGGGTCAGTCCGACAGCAGTTTCCCGAGTTCTGCCACGGTCGTGACGCTTCCGGTCTCGTCCTGCGTCAACCCGATGCGGATCGCACGAGCGTCCTTTGTAGACCCTTTGCGCGCGAACAGATCCCGCAGGCGCGCCACGGTGAAGTACTTGCGCCGCAAGGCCGCCGACGCGATCAGCTTCACGACGTCGCGGTTCTCCTCGACCCGGTTGCCCCACGACGCACCGCGCAGGTAGAGGTGCAGCCACGTGCCGAACCAGGAGTCGCCCTCCCGTTCGAACATCACCGGCAGCGCGACCTTTCCCTTGCCACGCATGGAAGAACGCGTGCGAACCGTGCTCGGCTCGAACGGCTTGCCCATCTGGTCGAGGTCGCGGCTCATGAACCCGAACATCGACTCGGCGACCTCGTCGAAGCCCTCGCCCGAGTAGATGTTCACCTGCGGCACCACGTACTTCGCCTTCATCGCGTCGCGGTGCAGGTCGATGAACTCCGTCGCGCCGTCCGAGGCGTCCGTGAGGTCACCCGAGTAGTAGGCACCGGCCTGCTTGAGGTTCGTCCACGAGACCTGCCCCTTGTACTCGAAGTTCTCGTTGAGCAGCACCGCGGACAGGTCGTAGTCGGTCCGCTTGGCGTGCTGCCGCCAGTGCACGAAGAACCGCAGCACGTCGCCGCCGAACCAGAGCTTCGACCCGCGCGGAAGCACGCCGAAGCCTTCCTCGGTACCGGAAACCGGCACCACGACGTCGAGCACCTCATCGTCCACGACCAGCGCGGAGTACTCCGGCAGCCTGCGGATCAACTCGTTCTCGACCACCTCGACGATCGCCTCGACGGCGTGGGGATCGAGCGCCTCGCGGTCGTCGTCGGCGATCCACACCCTGCGGGCGCGGCTGGCGAAGACCCGCGCGGTGTCCGGCGTCGTGCGGTTCGACAGGTGTTCCAGCACCGAGATGAGGACCCTGCTCGACACCTCGGGCACGGCGACTTCAACGTGCTCAGCGAGGTTCTCCGCGCCACGTCGGAGCAGCCTGTCGAGCTGCCGCAACAACATGCCCGGCGCCTTGGCCAGGACGCCGACGGCACGCTCGGTGTCGTTCTCGGCGAACGCCATCTCGACCTGCCCGGCGAACGACCGCGCGACCTTCTCCCCACGCGCCACCGCGAACACGTCCTGCGCGCGCTCGAACGGGTACTCGTGCGGGTGCAACCGCTCGCCAAGACGCTTCCACGCCTCACGGTTGGAGTTGACGTCACCGAGCTTGCTCTCCGCCACCTCGTTCAACGCGCCGAGCAACGCCCTGCGCTCAGGCCGGCGAAACGACCGAAAGCGCGTCGCTTCCTTGAGCGTGACGTCTCCCCCGGACGCTTCGGCCGCAAGGCGCAGCACGTCGGTGACGGTGTCGACGTCCCGGAGCGGCCGCTGCGCGACGAGCCGCGCGGCGTTGAGGATCGCGCGGTTCTCCCGAACAGGAACATCCACTTCGGCGTCGACGCAAAGCACGGCCAACTCACCGAGCAACGCCCTGTCGTTCTCCGCCAACGGAATCGGGCTCGAGGCGAGTTCCTCGAACAGACGCCGCACCTCGTCGTCGAGCGTGCCACCGAGGTGCACGATCGTGATGCGGTCCTTCAACGACGGGATCAGCTCGTCGTGCGCCCGCAGCATCTCCTCGTACGAGTGCTGCACCCGGCCGTACTTCGGCAGGTCGAGAAGGTTGGACGTCGGCGCGACGCCCTGCTCCAACGCGTCCCGCAGACACTCCCACCAGAACGCGAGCGTGTCCGGCACGTTGTGCGGAAACTCCTTGAAGTACGGGTTGTGCTGCCCCCGCGCACCGATGAGCTCCTTGACCGCGCGCACGATCTCCGCAGCGAAGTCCTCGGCCCCGGCCAGCCCGCCGACGTGCTCCAGCAGCTCCCGCGAAGCCTTGAAACCCGAACTGATCAGCGCGGCGTCCAACTGCCTCGCGACCGCGGCACCGTCACCCGGCGCACCGTCCGAGGCCGGCACGCGCAGGGTCTTCTTGATGATGGTCGTCCGCACCACGTCAGTAAAACCCGCACGTCAACCGAGTTCCAGCAGCACTTTCCCGTACTGCGCCCGGTCGAACCGGAACGGCCCGAACGCGCTGTAGTCGCGACCCTTGCGCCGAGGCTGGCTGAACTCGTCCCAGACGACCGTGTGCTTGTCCTCGGTGATGCGCGCGTAGAGCGGCCAACAGTCCGCGTGCCCACACGAGCAGCCGAGCACCAGTTGCGGCTTCTTGCCGGGTTGGAACGGCTTGGCGCCCCGGTCGTCCCTGGAGAGACCGCCGTACATCTCACCGGCGGGTTCCATGTCTTCGATCGTCTCGAAGATGTCGACCCACTCGGTGAGCAGGGTGCCGTCGATCATCGGCACAACGGCGTCGTGCTCTTCGAAGGCGAAGCCGAACTCGTTCACGGTCGCAGCGTAATTCCACCCGTTTGGGCACGCTGTTGTTTTTCCTCCATCGCCTAACGTCGATTCTCATGAACGGCGATCCGTCCACTCCATACAGCCGTGACCTGGGCGATGAACTGCGGCAGGTGCGCGAGCGCTTCACGACCTTCCGCGGGCGGCGAATCGCCCGAATGCTCGGTTGGGACCCCGGCAAGGTCTCGAACATCGAGCACGGCAAGGTGCGCGCCACCGAGATCGACATCATCCAGTACCTGGGCAGGTGCGGGCGGCCCCAGAACTTCATCGAGGACTTCCTGAGGCGGTACCGCTCAGCGTTCGACCTCTACTTCGTGCAGGTGCCCGACAACCTGCGCACGATGACCATGTCCGAGTCGGTGGCGGACAAGATCACCACATACGACCTGGCGAACATTCCAGGTCTGCTCCAGTCCGAGGAGTACGCACGGGCGCTGTATGAGGCTCGCGGCGTTCTCACTCCCGATCTGATCGAGGCCGCCATCCGCTTTCGGATGGAGCGGCAAGCGATCGTGCGGCGGCACAACCGCCCGGACTGCACCTTCTACATCCACGAAAGCGCCCTGCGGCTGAAGGTCGGCAGTGATGAGGTCATGGAAGACCAGCTCATGAGGCTGCTTTTCCACACGCACACCATTCGGATCGTGCCTGCGGCAAGCGGTCCGGCGGGCGTGCTGCTGGCTCACTACGTGCACTGGCAGTACGAGAAGCGCAGCGACGTGGCCTTCACGGAGTCCGACCTCGCGATGGTGTTCGTGCAGGACGACCTGGGCATCAAGCGCTGCAAGTCGATCTTCGCGCGGCTGGATGCCCTCGCGCTGAATGAGGAACAATCGCGGTCGATGGTGGCGGATCTCGCCAGTCGATCGCGGGAGGACCTCAGTGGCCGGAAACTGCATCTGGCGTAAGAGCAGCTACAGCGGCGGCGACTCCGTCGAGAGTGACTGCGTCGAGGTGGCGTTCGCCCAGGCTGTGCGCGTGCGTGACTCCAAGAACACCGCGGGCCCCGAGCTGAAGTTCAGCGTCGAGGCCTGGCAGGCGTTCATCCGCTGAGCCCATCGGGCAGGGGCAGGTCGAGCGCCGCGAGGAACCGCCGAGTCTTGACCTCGACGAACACCTCTCCGTCGTCGATCTCGTCGACGTCCTCCGACTCGTCCCACTCGAACCCGTTCGGATCCTCGTCCTCGGCGAGGAACGCCAGGAGTTCGGCCTGCTTGGCCGGAGCGTCCCCGGAGTTCGACAGCGCCCACCACGCGGCCAGTCCGGCGGCCTCGCGCAGGACGTCGGTCGGGTCGGACGCGTTGGGGTTCTCGAAGTAGGTGCGCGGCGTCAGGCCCAGGTAGGCGACGCCGGCGCCGGGTCCGGCGGGGGCGTAGACGACCGAGGTGATGTCGCTGTCGTGGATGTCGATCCACAGGAACGGCTCCGCGAGCGGCGGAAGCTCGCCCTCGGACAGCGTCTTCCAGGAGCCGTGCTCGTAGGCAAAGGTGCCGAAGAATCCCACTGGTCAATCCTTAGCTGATCTCGACGCCGCTGATCGACGTGCCTTCCGGGAGGTCCTTGACCTGAGCCCAGAGCTGTCCGTGGATCGACCAGTAGACCTCCTCGTCGATCACCTCCAGATTCTCCACGGTCTCCGCGCCGCCCAGGAACAGCGGATGCTTGAACCCCACGAATGTGCCGGGCGCTTCGCGTTCCGGGTGCAGGGCGCGCCAGCCGGTGAAGAGGTGCTGGGCGAGGAAGGTGTTCGGGTCTTCGAGCACGTACTCGTCGAACAGGTCGGGGATCGTGCCGTCGAGGGAGTACACGTTGCCTGTTGCGGGGTCCATCAGGAGCACCATCGCGCCGCGGTGCAGGTCGAGCGCGTACAGGCGGCCCGTCCAGTCCTGGGCGAACGGGCGGATCTGCGGTGCCCGCTCCGGCCACATCAGGTTCGCCAGTCCCTGTGCGCGGCGGGCCTCATCGTCGGTGAACACGCGGAGGACGCCGTTGCCGAACGAGAGTCCCGCGGCCAGCGTGACCAGTTCGGCCAGACCGGGGACCTGACGCAAAGGCGCGATGTTCTCTGGTGGCGACGCCTCGCCCGCGTCGAGCGGGTAGGCGCCGGTGAAGCGTTCGAACAACTTCGTTCCCTCCAACGACGACGAGCCCCCGCCTGTGAAGGCGAGGGCTCGTCGGAGCAGAAATCAGTAGCGGTAGTGGTCCGCCTTGAACGGGCCCTCGACGTCCACGTCGATGTACTCGGCCTGGTCCTTGGTGAGCTTGGTCAGCTCGCCACCCAGGGCCTCGAGGTGGATGCGGGCGACCTTCTCGTCCAGCACCTTCGGGAGGCGGTAGACCTCGTTGTCGTACTCCTTGAACTTGGTGAACAGCTCGATCTGGGCGATCACCTGGTTGGAGAAGGAGTTCGACATGACGAACGAGGGGTGGCCGGTGGCGTTGCCCAGGTTCATCAGGCGGCCCTCGGACAGCACGATGATCGTGCGGCCCGACGGGAAGATCCACTCGTCGACCTGCGG